>NZ_OZ187004.1:0-1280946 GCF_964273365.1 Wolbachia endosymbiont (group A) of Melitta haemorrhoidalis
AGAAACAACACCAGAACCAACAGTTCTACCGCCTTCTCTTATCGCAAAACGCAATCCCTTATCCATTGCTATCGGTACTTGCAATTCTACTTCTACACTCACATTATCTCCTGGCATTACCATCTCCTTCCCATCTAGCAATTTTATGCTCCCAGTTACATCCGTTGTCCTTAAATAAAACTGTGGCTGGTAATTCGCAAAAAATGGTGTATGCCTTCCTCCTTCCTCTTTCTTTAATATATAAACCTCCGCCTTAAACTTTCTATGCGGTGTTATCGTCCCCGGTTTCGCTAATACTTGCCCTCTCTCCACTTCTTCTCTTTTTGTTCCTCTTAACAATATTCCTACATTGAGTCCTGCACTTCCCTTATCCAGCAACTTCTTAAACATCTCAACACCTGTGCATATCGTCTTTTGCGTCGCTTTCAGACCTATTATCTCTATCTCTTCTCCCGTCTTTATCTCTCCCTTCTCTATTCTTCCTGTTACCACTGTTCCTCGCCCCGATATCGAAAATACATCTTCGATTGGCAATAAAAATGGTAAATCCACAGGCCTTGGTGGAACCGCTACATATTCATCTAACTTTTCCATCAATTTATCTATTGATTTCTTTCCATATTCGCTGCTGTCATCCTCCAGCGCCTTGAGCGCTGAACCAACCACCACAGGCACTTCATCCCCTGGAAATCCGTATTTACTCAGTAATTCCCTCACTTCCATTTCTACTAAATCTATCATATCAGCATCAGCAACATCAGCTTTATTTATATACACCACGATATATCCAACACCTACCTGCTTCGCCAGCAATATATGCTCTCTCGTTTGTGGCATTGGCCCATCAACCCCCGACACTACCAATATCGCCGCATCCATCTGTGCTGCACCTACTATCATGTTCTTTACATAGTCAGCGTGTCCAGGACAATCAACGTGTGCATAATGCCTTTTTTCCGTCTGATACTCAACATGCGCTGTTGCTATCGTTATCCCCCTCTTCCTTTCTTCTGGCGCTTTATCTATCTGATCGTACGCTACAAAATTTCCATAATGCTTCGTTATCGCCGCTGTTAACGTCGTCTTCCCATGATCCACATGTCCTATTGTTCCCACATTTACATGCGGCTTTCCAAATGCTTCCACTATTGCTGTCATAATTTAAACTTTTCTACCTAAAATACAAATACATCAATAAATAATATGTTGATTTTATAAAAATACAACAAAAAAAAGAGCGGATAGTGGGAATCGAACCCACGTCACTAGCTTGGAAGGCTAGAGCTCTACCATTGAGCTATACCCGCACAATGGAGGAGGTAGGATTCGAACCTACGTACGCTCACGCGGACAGATTTACAGTCTGTTACCTTTAACCACTCGGTCACTCCTCCGCAAAAATTTGTTAAGAGAATACTATTTTAGCATCTTAACTTAAGCTCTTATTGTATTTAATACTAAACGCCTAAAATTAAAAAATCAAGCAATAAAACCTACCCTGATTAAAATCATGCAGATTTCATTTTATATAACACAATATTGCCAATAAAACGCCTAAACAAATAATGCGAATCATGCGTACCTGGCGCTTCTTCTGGATGATATTGCACAGAAAAGACTAGGTAATCCTTCATCATTATTCCCTCTACACTATTATCAAATAGAGAAATGTGAGTAATTTCAACATTACTTGGAAGAGAAGCTGAATCAACAACAAAACCATGATTTTGGCTAGTGATCTCAACTTTTCCACTAATTACATCATAAACTGGATGGTTACTCCCTCGGTGACCTATATCCATCTTGATGGTCTTTGCCCCCAAAGTAATCGCAAGTAATTGATGGCCCATGCATATGCCAAAAATTGGTATTTTAGATTTTATAATAATGTCTATTTCTGAAACTACACTTTCTCCTATTTCTTGCGGATCACCAGGACCATTTGAAAGCACTATACCATCTGGATTCATACTCAACACTTTTTGAGCAAAACCTGTGCTTGGTCTGATTAATTCAACTGTACAACCAAGTTCTATTAAGCGTGAAACTATACTGATTTTTACGCCAAAATCAACGATTACAATCCTATATTTTGCATTAAGGTCAATAGCTCTATCTGATGTCATTCCAGTGCGTGACACTGGAATCCATATATTTTTTGCTGGATCCGAGTAGTCAGCTACTTGGATGACAAAGTGCTCCGCTAGTCTATTATTTTCAAAACTGTTATTTAAACTAACCTTATTAGTTATTTCTATCCCATTTACAGGTTTGTATTCCTTCAATTTGTCTAATGCATGCGCCTTACTCGATGAGCATATCATTCCATTTTGAGATCCATGTTCTCTCAAATGTCTCGTTAAAGCTCTAGTATCAACTCCTGATATCCCAATCACGTTATTTTTCTCTAACCAATCATTTAAACTGATATATGAAGAAGGGTGGGACATAGAAGAAAGTTCACGCATAACCACACCACTTGCAAAAATTTTCTTTCCTTCATTATCCTTATGGTTTATTCCAACGTTACCAATATGAGGAAAAGTGAACGTTATAATTTGATCGGCAAAAGAAGGATCAGTTATAGTATGCTGATAACCGGTCATACCAGTGGTAAAACAGACCTCACCTATGCATTTGCCTTTTTTACCTACTGATTTTCCCCAAAAGCACTTGCCATCTTGTAAAATTAAAACTGCGTCCTGCACTTCATTATCTATTTAACTGATTCAAAACAGTATACAAGAATTTCAAATAATACGTAACTCTTTCTAAAATTCCAAATTTAACCACGAAGCAGCAAAAAATAACATGAAAAACTTTTAATACAATCTTTCATATAAAATATATAGTTGACTACCTTCATATTTCGTATTAGATATAGGTAAATCATAAGTAAAGTGGAGGGTAATAATGAACACTGGTACAAATCAATCAAAAAAAATAAATGAGAAGTGGTTAGCTGGAGGAATTGGCGCGCTATTATTTGTAATGATGCTACCGTCGATTCTTCTTTTAGCAAAAATAGCTATAGGGTTAATTATGGTTTCAGTTGCAGCAATAGCGATAAAAGTTGCCTTAAAAACAATATCGAATGCTTTAGAGGATAAACAGGCAGATCAAAGCCAAGCGACGCAACAAACAACACAAAGTAAAATTATAAACCTGGCTATTGGATTAACATCTATATTCGTAGGAGGATTATCACTATTCATTATAGCACAAACTGGCTTAATTGCAGCATGTGCAGCTATAACTGCTTTAGCTCTACACGAATATGTTAAAAATCAAGAAATAGGAAAAGAGATAAATGATAAATTCGATAAGGTAGCTGACGATACAATCAATTTTATTGTTAGCAGTGTTGAAAAACTTATTCCAACAAAGCCGCCAGGCATAACAGCCTAAACTGTCTCCGTTCAGGGCATAAGTGTTACAAGTAGCATTATATAAAGCGATTAATGGCATCCTCCTGATAATAGAATAATTGTATCTGTTCAGGGGCATCGCAAATATTGAAGCAAAAGTGGTCAGTGCTTACTATACGAATATTGTGATTTGAATCCACTAGGGAGGATGTCATCCCAGTGCCCAGACACTGGGATCCAGGAATTTTGATTAGAGATTAAATTGGTGAGTATAAAAGTAGCTAATCCTACGTTAAAATACAACGTTTTTAATGGGACTGCGTAAAAGGGCTGGATTCCAGTGTCAAGCACTGGAATGACACCTTTGTGTTTGAGGCAAAACCTGCTATAACATTTCTTCGCAAACAAACGTTCGTACAGTTATGTATCAGCTACTTTCATGGCACCATTTGTTGTAAACTCACATTTCTCTATGATTATCTTTATTTGCCGCTTTCCCGAACGGATGCTCTACAGTTATTTCCTCATTAATAGAGCGAGGTGCACCGGAACCAGGTACAACGATATTCTCGTGCGATTGCATATCCTTCTTTTCCTCACATGGTGTTTGCTTAATGAAATGTGCTGCTAAAACTTCATGTAAAGCTTTACCTTTTATAAGCACAGCCTCGTTTTGCTTAGCTAACTCTAAAATTTTCTTTGGTTCAACATCTTTACCGTCAATAGTTGATTTTTTAATACTAACTTGACCTAAATTTATATTTAGAACAACAGTACAGTTAAGGTCTTTTCCAGATTCATCTTTTGCACCCCAACTAATTTCGATGTCACATATTGCAAATTTTGTAAAGGAGTAGTTCCTCTGTTGTTTCTCATTCTTCTCAATTGTTACTATTCTTTCACCATTGCTGTATATTTTTGCTCTTTTTACCTCGCTTTTCTCTTCTTCCATTCTTTTAGTTTTTTCAGTGAAAAGACGACTGGTTTCTAAACTTTGTTCAGGTTTAGTAATGTTGATATTAAGATGGTCATAATGATTAAGAAGACGGTTTGCATATGGACATGGCACATAACACCCATCAAAGAAAGCAATTGCACTACCAGTTTTTAGAAATTCTTGTCCATCGCTCATTCCTTCACCAATTCGAATAAGATATCTACCCAACCTCTTTTTAAAATTTTCTTTTAACTCCTCCTGATCTTTAGAAGTAAGCTTCTTATCCAATATACCCATTATTTCTTTTCGCTTACTCAATACCACATAATTGAAAAGGAAAATATCATCCTCTCGATAATAATTTGCTATCTTGTCAAATGGATCTGCCGGCCAACCGTTATTATAATTTACGAAATCAGAAGAATCTTCACACTTATTATCCTTAAAATCAAAATTCAATCTTTCAAAATCTGATAATACTTTTTCTGCCCTATCTTCAAAAGACCGAAGTCCATCTTGAAGTTCTTTTCCATAACTCATTCCTTTGTCAATTTGAAGAACATATTGACCATATTTCTTTCTAAACTCCTCCTGTTCTTCGAGGAGAGGAAGATTCCTATCTAATATATCGATTATTTCTTTCCGCTTATTCAATATTACATAGTTAAAAAGGGCACTCTCCCCCTTCTTTTCATAATCGTCTGCTATTTTGTCAAAACACTTATTATCCTTAAACTCCAATTCCTCAAAATCTGAGAGCACACTTTGTACCTGAGTCTCATCGAATTGAAGATTTGCTTGAGGAGATAGAAGAGTCAACTTTTCTTCACTTTCCTTGGTACTCGAATTTTTGTACAAACCATTAAATAGATTTATAATACTAGAAAACATTTCACACCTCTATTGTTATAAGTAAACTTGATTATATCTTAATGCTAAATGTTGTAAAGCTAAAATTAGAAACTAAAAAAGCTAACATAAGTTCTGCATTGTTTGCAGCTTTATCAGCCTATTAGGCAGAATTATTAAAGAATTAGTTGAATAGGTATTATGATTCAATTTAACTCCATCCACAAGTTCTCCGCTTGTTACTCCAGTTGCAATGAACACTGATTCACCTCTTGCCATATCTTTTACGGCGTAGACTTTTTCTGGGTCATCAATATTTAAATTTTTTGCTCTTTCTCTTAACTGATCCGTATCAAGTACTAATCTTCCCTCCATCTGTCCGTCGATAGAGCTTAGCGCTGCAGCCGCAAGCACTCCCTCTGGTGCTCCTCCTATACCGATATACATATCATGATTGCCATTTACTAGTGAAACTATGGCCGCAACATCACCATCATCTATTAGTTTAATTTTTGATCCTAATTTCCTGATTTTCTCTATTAATTCACCATGCCTTTCACGTTTAAGTACAGTTACCACGAGATCATTCACTTTGCATTTTTTTGCCTTGGCTAAATTGTCTAGATTCTTTTCAATGCTATTTTTTAGTGAGACTACACCCTCTGGAAGATTTTTTCCCACTGCTATTTTTTCCATATAAACATCAGGTGCGTGTAAAAAATTACCTTTTTTCGTTGCAGCAAGAACAGACATTGCCCCTGATTTGTAATGAGCACAAATCGTAGTGCCCTCAAGTGGGTCAACAGCGATGTCGATTTCAGGACCATTTCCAGTGCCAACCTGCTCGCCAATATATAGCATCGGCGCTTCATCTCTCTCACCTTCACCAATTACGATAGTACCATTTATTTCCATTGAATTTAATACTGTACGCATTGCATCAACTGCAACCTGATCAGCCTTTTTTTCATCGCCGAAGCCTGCTAGTTTATATGCAGCAAGCGCCGCAGCTTCGGTCACTTTAACTAATTTATAGGCTAAATCTTCCATCATTTGCTTTAAGAACTATATTCAATATGTATCATGATATATCATGCTGCTTGAAACTGCAATATGTCTTGACTGATTATTAGGGAGTTGATATAATATAAGCATTATAGTTGTGGCATATAGTGATGATGATGTTAGAAATTTCTATCTAGATATAGATAGAATTACAGGACGTGATAACACAGTTACTAGTTTGGAAGAACTAAAAAAGAGGTTAAGGAAAGAAGTTAATTTTCAAGATGAATGTGAAGGAGGCAATTCATTAGGGAACCTACTTCTAAAACATGCAACCGAAAATAACAACCCACGCGTTAAGGATTTTCTCCTCCAAAATGGGTGTGAACCCCTTCAACAAGAGCAAATAACCGCAGCAATAAACAAGGAAGAAGAGGCACCTAATGTGGAAGAGAATAGAGCAGACAGTAATGAAGTAGATTCTAGTAACTTCATAAACCCTGGTATGACTGCTGAAGTACTTTACGAGCAACTAATACAAGGGAAAGAAACAAATCTGGCAATTTTTGACTCGTTTGCAAATGCTGTAAGAGAGTCCAATATTACCGGCGATCGTGGCATATTTCTAGATGTTGTAAAATTGTTTACAGATTTAGATGCTGTAATCCATCTTACAGATACTGCTTCCAGAACTATATTGGGCATAGCTACAATAACAAAACAAGCTGACGTTGTTAAGGTACTTTTGGATAGTGGCAAATTTTATGAAGAAGAAAAATTTAACGCTCTATGTCTTGCTATTACTCAGGATAATGCCCAAGAAGCTGAGCTAATTTTAGGTTACGTGAGTCCTGCAAACAGGAAAGAGGCTTTACAAGTGGCCATACAGGTAGGTAAAACTGAAATTGTTAATGCGTTCTTGAATAGAGGTAAGCTTAATGAAGAAAATAGAGCAGAACCCAGCAGCAGTAATGGAAACATTGGTAGTAGACCTGTAGCAACAGTGCCTCCAGTTAGTACTAATGGTGATAATCGCAATCACGACAATGAAATACCTGTAGTAACAGAGACTAACCAAACTACCACGCCAAATAGTGATAATGTTAATGGCCAATCAAATCATAATAACAAAAATAAAACGCCTGTAATACCAGAGGCTAAGCAAACTGCCAAACCAAATAATGATAATAAAGCTAACGGCTTTGTAGATGCTCAATTTTCTGTGCCAAATGAAAAAGAAGCTAAATATAAAAAAAGCAAGGAAAATTTTTACACCTCATTAACAAAAGATGTTGTTGGAGTTGTTATTACAGGATTATTCATTACTGCTGCTGTGATGGTTCCATTTGTAACTGGTGCAGTGATTTGTGGTGTTATAGCTGCTTTGGTTGCAATAGCTACCGGGTTGCATGTAAAAAATTCTACATTACCAAGTTATAGGGAGATGAGAGAGAATGAAGTTGAACGTGTAACAGGATGTCATCCCAGTGCCCAGACACTGGGATCCAGAAGGTCATAATAAAAACTAGATTCCAGCGTCACGCGCTGGAATGACACCCTCTGGTGGGCTCAAACCATATGAGTAGCCAACACTGCCACTATACTTACCTAGCAAATTTAGATCTAACACTAAACTGTGCTGCCACTAACTTTGCAATCGGTACTCTATAGGGTGAGCATGAAACATAATCTACCCCTGATTCGATGAGAAACTCTATAGATTTTGGATCTGCTCCATGCTCTCCACATATACCCAGTTTTATTTCTTTTCGGGTTTTTTTGCCTCTTTCAATGGCTATCTTGATTAACTCCCCTACCCCTTCGATGTCCAGCACTTCAAATGGGTCGTTTTCGAATATGTTGCTTTCCTTATAAGAATCAAGGAAATTAACTGAATCATCTCTTGAAAGTCCCATGGTTGTTTGCGTTAAATCATTAGTGCCAAAACTAAAAAACTCTGCATGTTTTGCTAATTTATCAGCAATCAGTGCTGCTCTTGGTAGTTCTATCATCGTTCCAATTGAATAAGCCTTGTCTGATGTCATTCCAGCGCGTGACGCTGGAATCTGCGTCTGGATCCCAGCTGAGATAACAGAGGATTCTTTCTTTGCTAGCTCGCATATCAGAATAAATTCTTTCTCGCTCATGATAAAAGGAATCATGATTTCAGGCTCCACTTCTATCTTCTTTTCTTTCTTTAATTCACTTGCAGCACTAAGTATTGCCCTAATCTGCATGCTATATATTTCAGGATGAGAAATAGCAAGTCTACAACCTCGATGGCCAAGCATTGGGTTCTTTTCTGATAACTGTGCTATTTTATTTTTTACTGACTCAACTGACTTACTAAGTGATTTGGCAATTTTTTCTATAGTAGACTGATCATTGGGTAAAAATTCATGCAAAGGTGGATCAAGCAACCGTATAGTGACTTCCCTGCCCTCCATAATAGAAAATATTTCTTTGAAATCAGACTTTTGCATTTCTTCTAGTTTAATGAGCGCATTTGCCCTTTCATTTTCATCGTCAGCTATTATCAACTTTTGAATGAATTCGATTCTATCACTAGCGAAAAACATATGTTCTGTGCGACATAAGCCTATACCTTCTGCACCGAATTCTTTTGCAATTTTTGCGTCTTTTGGAGTATCAGCGTTCGCTCTCACTTTGACCGTTTTGATTTCATCTATCCAGTTGATTACCGTTTTGAATTCTTGCGATAATTCAGGTGAAATTGTAGGGAGAATGCCAAGCATAACCTCCCCTGTTCCTCCGTTGATGGTAATTGGTTCACCTTTATTTACTTTTGTATCCCCTACAGAAAAGAAAGTTCCATCTTTATCGATATAAAGTCCACTCACACTGCAAATGCATGGCTTACCCATTCCACGGGTTACAACAGCAGCATGCGAGGTCATCCCTCCCCGTGCTGTTACTATGCCACTTGCAGCATTCATTCCATTAATATCTTCAGGACTCGTTTCTGACCTTACTAAAATCACTTTTTTGCCCTGCTCTGCAGCTTTTTCAGCATCACTTGCACTAAACACTACATATCCAGAAGCAACCCCTGGAGAAGCCGGCAGCCCCTTCCCTATTACTTTTTGGTCACTCTTAACGTCAAGAACTGGATGCAATAAATTGTCAAAGGTTTTTGGATCAATTCTCAATATTCCTTCTTCTTTTGTAATCGTTCCTTTGTTTACCATATCAACTATTATGCGAATAGCAGCTTCAGCCGTGCGCTTGCCAGACCTAGTCTGCAAAATCCATAACTTACCGTCCTGCACAGTAAATTCGATATCCTGCATGTCTTTATAATGCCTTTCAAGTTTTTCACATACCACGCATAATTCTCGGTAGACACTTGGCAGCAACTTCTCCATGGTGTTTTTTTGCTCTCCGTCAATTGGCATAGGAGTATAAACACCAGAAACCACATCCTCACCCTGAGCATTAACCAAAAACTCACCAAAAAGCTTTTTTTCTCCAGTTGAAGGATTTCGTGTAAATATCACACCAGTTGCAGAATTATCATTTAAATTACCAAAAACCATTGCTTGCACGTTGACCGCTGTTCCAAGGTTTTCAGGAATATTATGTATTTTTCTATAGGAAACAGCCCTATCATTTTTCCAAGAAGCAAATACTGCATTCACTGAGCTGAGCAATTGCTCTTCAACGTTCTGCGGAAAATGTTTTCCTGTTTTTTCATGTACTATCCTTTTGAAATTGTTAACAATTTCTTTTAAAACATCAACATCAAGATCAGCTAAGCTTTTTGCTCCACTCTTTTGCTGCTTATTATCAACAACATCTTGAAATAGGTGATGATCAAGCTGTAGTACAACATTGGAGTACATCATGATGAAACGGCAGTAGCTATCGTAAGCAAAACGTTCGCCACTTTTTTTTGCAAGCCCAACAACGGTTTCATCATTTAGACCAACATTTAAAATAGTATCAAGCATGCCCGGCATTGAACTAACACTACCAGAGCGTATGGAAACTAATAAGGGATTATTTAAATCCCCAAATTTACAACCGATGTCATTTTCGAGCATCGCCATGTAGTTTTTGATTCCACTACATATGTCATTCCAGTGCGTGACCACATTTTTTTCTGGATCCGAGTAGTCAGCTACTTGGATAACAGAAGATCTATTGTCTTGATAATAGACTTTGCAAGCAGAGGTGGAAATTGTGAAACCAGGTGGAACAGGAATGCCAACATTGCACATTTCTGCTAAATTTGCCCCCTTTCCTCCCAGCAGATTTTTCATTTCTGCATTGCCTTCGCATTTACCCTGGCTAAAGTAATGTATTAACTTTTCCCCCATCATTTTCTCCGGATTTTCACTGATAAACACATTGTACATATAGCTCCAATAAACCTGTGAGAACTTGAAACCTTAGGATAATAAATTTTACAAAATTTTGCAACAACGTTCCTTACAACAACATCAGTAAAGTTAACAAAAAAGACGACAAATTATTGAATTATTATTAATAAGAATATATAATATAAAGATACATTTAAAAATTTTTTTATGGCTCTTTCTAAATTTCTCGACCCCAAGAATGATGTTGCGTTCCGGCGTATTTTTGGTACTGAAAAAAATAAAGACATCCTCATTCACTTTCTCAATGATATTTTGGGGTTCACTGGCAAAGATGAAATAAAAGAAATAGAATTCCTCAGCACTATTCAAGATGCTGAAATTGCCTCTAAAAAACAAAGTATCGTTGATGTTCTTTGCAGGGATGAAAATGGGGTGCAAGTAATAGTCGAAATGCAAGTTGCCAAAACTAAAGGCTTTGAAAAACGCGCTCAATATTACGCTGCTAAAGCTTATTCAAGGCAAGCTGATAAAGGTGATCAATATCAGGGTCTTAAAGAAATCATTTTTATAGCTATTGCTGATTGTATTCTCTTTCCTAATAAATCTGAGTATAAGTCAGATCATGTAATGTTAGACAAAGATAGCTATGAACATGATTTAAAAGATTTTTATTTTACATTTATTGAGTTACCAAAATTTCCTAAAACTAAAGAAGACCAATTGGAGAGTATAGTTGAAAAATGGATCTATTATTTTAAATATGCAGATGAAACTAGCGAAGAAGAATTGGAAAAGATAATAGGTAGTGATGTAATAATTAAAAAGGCATATGAAGAACTAAATAGATTCAACTGGTCAGAGAAAGAATTTATTGCCTACGAACAGGAAATAAAACGTATTCGTGATGAACGGGCTGTTCTTGAACAAAAACTTGATGATGCTAAAAAGGAAGGAAAAATTGAAGTTGCAAAAACAATGCTGGCTAATAATGTTGATGTCACCACTATTGTTAAGTTTACTGGCCTCTCCATGAGTGAGATCAAAGAATTGCAGAATTAAGTGGACCCGCAAACGGTTACACGAAATAATGCTGCAGCCTGACCAGGTGATAAGTACATTTAGCCTATTTATCTTTATACTTTCATGCCAATTTTATAAATCAAATTTATTTCTGTGAGTAGCTACAATTTAAAGACCTTGCTTCATCAATGTAATGGAACAAAACCTTTTTAGTAAGTTCAAAACCCTCTAAAGTCTCTCCTTCGCATCTTGCTGTAATGCAGTTTTGCGTATTTGATACCCTAAGAAGCCACCAACCTTTATTATCGGTTACCTTAACACCATCAAGATCTGAAAATACAATATTTTGCTGCTCCAGTGTTTTCTTTATTGACTCAATTATTTGAAACTTTTTCTCATCTTTCACTACAATCTTCACTTCATGAGTGATATATAACTTCGGTAAATCCTCAATCACCTGAGATAGGCTTTGGTTTTTCTTAAGCAAAATGTCAACTGCTTTAACAGCAGAATATAGCCCATCATCAAAACTTAGCTCAGAAAAGAAGAAGTGCCCGCTTAATTCACCAGCAAACTTTGCCTCTTCCTCTACCATCTTCTTCTTAACTAGTGAATGTCCAGTAGCACAGGTGATAACTTGCCCTCCTAACTTGCTAACAAAATCATGCACTTTCATACTCATTTTTACGTTAGCAATAACTTTGCTTTCTGGATATTCCTCCAACACTTCACGTGCAAAAATTATAAATAAATGGTCATTGGAAACAACGTTGCCTTTATTATCAATTAAGCGCACCCTATCGCTATCGCCATCTAGCGCAATGCCAAGATCACATCCATATTCCTTCACAATGTCAATTAATTGAGCAAGATTTTTTTCCTCTATGGGATCTGGATCATGCAGTGGAAATGCCCCATCTATAGAGTTATTGGTTACGATGTGCGTATGACCAGGCAAGATCTTTTCAATATACCTTATAATTCCACTTGCTGGACTATTTCCACAATCCCAGGCTATTTTTAATTTCTGTGTAGTATTATTCTTCACTGCACTTTTCAATATGCTAATGTACTCACTATATATATTTATGTTAATTAAGCTTCCAATTCTTGTGCTGTTTTTAATTGGACTGCTTATAATTTCCTTCATTTCTTGATCTGAGAAGACTTTTTTATTACTAAAAAATTTAAAGCCATTATATTCGCTGGGGTTATGAGAGGCAGTTATTATGATACCAAGATCCGCCTGTGTGATTTGTGTTGCAGCGTAAAGCATAGGTGAAGAGCATAGTCCAACGCGTATAACATTTGCACCGGATAAAGTTAAGCCCCTAATTAATTCTCTTTCTATACCTGGTGAATCTATTCTGCTGTCGTAGCCGACACAAACACTAGCTACGGTTTGGCCAAACTTTCTACCTATCTCGTACCCATCATTAATCTGCAAATCTTTGCCTACTATACCTCTAATATCGTATTTTCTTATAATGGTATTGTCCATACTGTACTTCTTGAAGTGACTACTATATAACATTTTGGCCAAATGCTCAAGTTTATTTATCCAACAATTAGTTGATTTTTTAAAGAAATCTGTTAATATTATAGTATATTTTTTAAAATGTAAAATTATGCCACAGGAAAACGAAAATGTATTTATAGCTGAAAGTCAAAGTTTAGATGTAGATGAACAAAAGAAAAATGATACTTTAAATGTCATTGAATCTTGCAACGATCTTCAGGATTTTATCAAAAGACTGGAGGAAGAAAATTTAATCTGGTACTTTATTGGTCCTTTACGCAAAGATGAGGACATTACAGGACAGATAAATTTAAAGTGGGAAAAGGAGTTCCAAAAATTTGAGCAATCAATAGACGCAATGCATAAAGAACTTAAGTCGTCTCTGCCTGGTCAAAATTTCTTAGTGTATCCAACAAAGGATAATGACTTCAAAATTAGATTTGAAAATGAAGAAAAACCAATAGAAATTAGCAATATTTTAAGGACCAGCAGTGAAGGTAAGGTTTATAATATATCTTTAGGGAAAGATAGTCAAATAACTGCAACCAAAAAAGGCAGCGAAAGGCACTATGATTTTACTGGTTCAAGCTCATGTGAAATGACCATTAATTGGCAGGCTAAGGATTCTGAAGGTAACAGCATAGACTGTAGCATGACCGTAAAATTGGATTCTGGTGGTATACAGAGTGTTATTGGTGAGCCAAAATTTGGAGGAATAACGAGTTCAGAAGAAGTATTAAAGTTAGTTGGACAAAATAAAGAAGTTTTTATCAACGGAAAAACTCTGTATCAAGCTTTTACTGGCATATCCAAGAGTGTAGACGATCAGCAAGTACCAGCAGAGGAAATATTTACAAAAGATCTACATATATCACCACAGTCACCTACACCAAGCAGCAGTGGGTATTCCTCTCCTAGCACACCTTCTTCACGTAGAAGTTCTATATCCACCAGCAGTGAATTTAGTGATGAAGATGAAATATTTGAGGATGATATGTCTGGTGATGAAGAAGAGTATGAGCAAGAAGGATTAAAAGATGAAGTTGAGGAATTAGAGGAAGAAAAAGAAACATTTGCTAAATATTTTGCAGTGCAGGCAAAGCAGCTTGAGGATCTAAGATTAGAACGTGACTCCTTGAGAGATAAAGTCAATGAACAACAGCGAGCGATATTTGAAAGAGGTCAAAGAATAAAGGAACAAGAGGAAGAACTACAGGATAAAAATGATGTAATAAAGAACTTAAATGATCAGTTGAAAGATAAGGAAGGTGAAACAAATGAGGCAAATAAAGAATTACAGAGAAAATTGAAGCAAAGTGAAGCTAATTTAACTGTACTAAAGGAAAAGAATGCAAATTTGGAGAATGACCTGAAGAAAATAGTGGAAGGTTTAAAGGATGATCATAAAAAGCAGTTGGCAGAACAGTTAATGGAAACAAAAAAGGAAAACAATACATTGGCTGAAACGGCGAGCCAATTGTCTAAAGAATTAAATGAATTACAGAGAGAAAAGGAAGATTTAGAGAGGGAAATTCGACAACTTGAACCTGGAAGATCACTTGCAGATGAGCTAAGCGAAGAAAATACGAAGAGGGAAATAGAAAAACTTCAATATCAACTTAAGGAAAAGGAAGGGATGTTAACGTGTACACAGGAAGAGCTGGCATCTGTCAAAGAGAGTCTAGAGCAACTGCAGAACATATTACAGCAGGAAAAAGGTCAGGTAGCTACATCAACTCAAACTGAAGTTGAATATGAAAGTAGAGGAACAAGCATGCAGCAGCAAGACCAAGGTATACAAGCTGTAAACAACAACTCAAGCAGAACAGCTAGTGGGTTAAGACAAGAAAACAAAAAATTGACTAGAGACAAACTAACTATATCTGAACAATTAAAACAAAAAATAAGAGAGATTGACGAGTTAAAGAAAAATTTAAAGCAATTACAAGAAGAAAATAAACAACTAAAACAAGAAGTTACCAAAAATGCAGGAGTTGATGCATCATCTTCAACAGGTCAAAAAGAAGCTAAAGAAGCAGAAGTTATACCGCAAAACATTATGGATTGGCCTGTTCCAATTCCAGATGATAAACCGGAAGAGCAGAAAACTCCATTAGAGCCAATCAAGGTAAATACAGAATTATCAGATCCAAAATCAATCCCTGCTGAGGGTCCGGAAAAATCTCCTCCTCTTTCAAAATGATGAGTTTTGCTTCTATAGCTGACCCAAGCAACACGTCATCCCGCGATTTATTCGCGTTATCTCAGCCGCTAACACGTAGCGGGATACTTAACCGTCATACCGTGATTTATTCACAGTATCTCTTAGCCACTAACAAGCAGCGGGATGACAGCAATCCTACGTCATGCCGCCGCGGTACCTCTAGATCCCGCTAACTAGTAGCGGAATGACGAATTTTTGTTTTTCAAATTATAGCTAAACATACTGTAATTGCTATTGAATGATGGAGAGACATACTCCATTATTTTAGCACGAAGTAACAAATTCAATGAATTGGTTCTTCAAAAATAATTTAAACTTTTACAGTAGGTCATGAAATATTATAGCGATCTCATTAAAAGAAACTTTTATAAGTATCGTTGATGAGAAAGGAAAAGTTGTTAAGGAAGAAGTTGTTGCAAGCGAAAGTAAGGCAATAGCAGATTAGCCAAGGCAAAAAATACGAACCCATAGGAATAGAAAGTGGATAGTTGTCAATATCAATGTGCAAAGAGTTAAGGAGTTTTGGATTACCAGTAATTTGTGTAGATGCAAGGCATATGGCAGCAGCGTTGTCTGCAAGAATCAATAAGAATGATAAAAACGATGCGAGGGGTATAGCGCAGATGATGAGAAGTGTTAGTAAAATCAGTTGTCAAATTAAAATAGCGCTTGGAAGCAGAAGACAGCTAATGTGTAGCAAACAGCAGGTTATTGGAACAATAAGAGGGTTGTTGAAGATACATGGTCGGTAAAGGATCAAAATTTGAAACTTTCGCTTTAAGAATACAAGAGGCAATAAATAATTTGGATGAAATCAGTAGGAGTTCAATTGAAGCGTTAGTTTGTAGTTTGGAAGCAATAGAAAAGTCATTAAGAAAGCTTGACAAAATGCTTTCAGAACAAGGTGAAAAAGACGATGATTGTAAATTGTTAACTACTGTTCCAGGAGTGGGGATTATAGTAGCAATGACGTATAAAGCTGCAATTGATAACCCACATAGGTTTGAGAAATCTGATACAGTTGGAGCATATATAGGGTTGACACCAAGGCAATATTCTTCTGGAGAAGTTGATCGGCATGGCAGCATATCAAAGATGGGACCAGCGGAATGTAGAAGTATGTTATATGAAGCTGCACAAACAATGCTTACAGTTACCAAGAGGACATTTAAATTAAAAAACTGGGGTTGCGAAGAAAAAAGGAATGAAAAAAGCAATTGTAGCAGTAGCAAGAAAATTAGCTGTAATTATGCATAGGATGTTGGTTGATAAAACAGAATTTTATTATCAATAAACATCAAAAGAGCATAGGACAATAATTTTATTGAAAATAAAAGTGTATTAAATAAGACTTGACCTGACACTTTAAAAAAGTAAGTTAAAAATAATAAAAATAAAGGAGTGTTAGATATGAGTACAATACAGACAAAAATATTAAAACCAAAGCTAGGATTATTAGAACTAGCAAAACAACTAGGAAATGTGTCTCAAGCATGCAAAGTGATGGGATACTCAAGAGATACATTTTATCGCTTTAAGGAGTTATATGAAAATGGAGGAGAGGAAGCATTACATGAAATAAGTAAGAAAAAACCGCTATTAGCAAACAGAGTTTCCGACGATATAGAAAGAGCAGTGATTAGTATAGCAACAGAATTTCCAGCATATGGGCAAGAAAGAGCTGCAAATGAACTGAGAAAAAGAGGTATAATAATTTCTCAGGGAGGAGTAAGGTCTGTATGGCTAAGAAATGACCTTGAAACTCTCAAAAAGAGACTTAAAGCACTAGAGACAAAAGTAGCTCAAGACGGAATCATTTTAACTGAAGAACAACTTGCAGCTTTAGAAAAAGTGAAAGAACAAAGGGAAGCTCATGGTGAAATTGAGACGCAACATCCAGGTTATTTGGGTTCTCAAGATACCTATTATGTGGGCAATATCAAAGGTATAGGGCGCATTTATCAGCAAACTTTTGTTGATACTTATTCCAGAGTTGCAATGGTTAAACTTTACACGGACAGAACAGCTATTACAGCTGCAGATCTTCTCAACGATAGAGTTATTCCATTTTTTGATGAGCAGAAAATTCCATTATTACGCATTTTAACTGATAGGGGTACGGAGTATTGTGGCAAGCCCGAAAATCACGCTTATCAGCTTTATTTGGGCATAGAAAACATCGATCATTCTAGAACTAAAGCCAACTCTCCACAGACTAATGGCATATGTGAAAGGTTTCATAGAACCATGCAAGATGAGTGTTACAATATCATCTTTAGAAAGAAAATCTACAGTTCTTTGGAAGATCTACAGATTGATGTTGATCATTGGTTGCGTTCTTATAATGAGACAAGACCTCACTCGGGTAAATATTGCTATGGCAAAACGCCTATGCAAACTTTTCTTGATAGCAAATATATTGCTTTTCAGAAAAATATTAGTAGCATTACACAAGAGCCTGATATTAGTTTTGACTACCTCAATTCTTCTGTCAGTTAATTCTTGTCTGTCAGATCAAATCTTGTCTTTTACAGAATTGAGAGCTTTTAATAACTCTCTAACTCCCACTTAGGTCTTGGTGCAAAATTGAGAGAATCTATATAGCTTTTCTGTAACATTTCAATTCCTGCCCATCCAACCATTATTGCATTATCTGTACATAGGTTGTTGGGAGGAAAAAATATGTTTAAGTTTATGTGTTGCTTTAATTTTTCTCTCAAGAAATTATTTGCTGCAACTCCGCCGGTAATCACAAAGTCATTGATTTTGATATTTAAAGATTCGGCTATAATAATCGCATTACTAACCCTGTCCAGCAGTATGTCACTAATACACTCTTGAAACGAAGCACATACATCACACACATCTTGCTCGCTCATTTTCAGTTCTTGCACTAAGTTTTTTACTGCTGTTTTAATTCCAGAAAACGAAAAGTTACATCCAGAACGTTTTATCATTGCCCTTGGCAGTTTGAATCTTGTGCCATTGCCTTTTTTAGCCAACTTTTCAATTAATGGGCCTCCTGGGTAGCTTAAACCCAGCATCTTAGCAACTTTATCGAACGCTTCACCCAGCGAGTCATCAAGCGTTTCTCCAAGTTTAACGTATTTGCCTACATCCTGTGCAATTAAAAATTGACAGTGACCACCTGATATTAATAGGACTAAAAATGGAAATTTTACCTCATGCAGTAACCTAATAACCAATGCATGCGCTTCTAAGTGATTCACTGCAATGAACGGTTTTTGTGCTACATGCGCAATTGCTTTAGCCATCATTGTACCAACTATTAATCCACCTATGAGTCCTGGTCCTGATGTTGCTGCAATTGCATTGAGGTCACAAAAGTTAAGGTTAGATTTTTTTACAGCGCTTTTTATCAGGCCACTTAAATGTTCCATATGAGCACGTGAAGCTATCTCAGGAATCACCCCACCGCGTTTTTTGTGTTCTACTTGAGAAAGAATCTTGTGAGCAAGGACTTGCTTGTCACTATTTACAATCGCTACTGCAGTTTCGTCGCAGCTTGTTTCAACAGCTAAAATGGTTTTCATGTATATTTAGTTACTGTATTACCAAAACTATACTTTGAAACGCTGTAGAAGTTAACTGCAAAGTTAACTTCTATAGCTAAAAGATTTACCGACAACCGTCATTCCGCTACGTGTTAGCTGATGAGATACCGCGCACAACTGTACGAACATTCATTCTTAAAGGTAAACTGCACAGCAAATGGTGTCATTCCAGTGCTTGACACTGGAATCCAGCCTTGCCGTAATCTCATCAAGAACGTTGTGTTTTAACATAAGATCAGCCACTTTTATGCTCACCAACTTAGTGCCCAATCCAAATTCCTGGATTCCAGTGTCAAGCACTGGAATGACACCATCTACTACTCAAATTACCTGCAAATTGCAATGTTCGTACACCAAAAGAATGAATCGCGGTATGACGGTTCGCGGCGGCATGACGTAGGAAAACCTGCACTATAAGCTAATCATCATCTCCAAATATAGAGCTAATTTTTTTGCCCCCAGGAGAAAATTTATTAGTCCAACTGCTTTGCACTTTGGTTACATCTTTAAAGACAGTTTTATTGCTGTATTCCTTGATTTCTTTATCTACTCTCTCCATTATTTGTGGATCCAGGTAGCTCTTTTTCCATTGGTCAGTAGCAAGGAACACTTTGTTTAAGTCTTGAGTGCGGATTAAGTATTCTTTATCTTTAGGGTAAACCTCCTGCGCCCAAGCAAATAGCTCAAAATAGCGTGCAAATAATTCAGATGCGCGTGATTTTGCAGTTTGATAAGCCTGTATCTCCTTAAATATAACTTGGCCGATAATTTTCTGCACAAGAATATTTGCTTGCTTTAGGTTCTGCTCAATATCCTGGTAAACTTTATGGAGAAATTCCTGTTCCAAACTTAAGTTCAGTTCATTTTCAACCATGTGTGAAAGTTCATGCACTATAATGTATGGGTTTGACTTCCTCAGTACAATAACATATCTATTTACACTGGAAGACCTGATTGTCTTACACACTCCCTCTTCCATATCCACTAATCCCTCTTGGTATATTTCAAATGAGAGCCTGTTTTGCTTTATTAGTGATAAAGTGAGGTTTAATGTGTTTCTAAACTTCTCAAATTGATAGAGATATTCGACATACCGTATTGCATTTTCACTGCTTCCTACTTGAGTTGCTTGTTTTATTAAATTCCTGATTAGCATACCTTATTATTAAAGGAATTCTTTTTATACTCAAGAATTGATTGGCTACAAAGTGTTTTTAGGAAGCCTGATTGCATAGCTAAAGTAATTCATGTTTACTGATAACCGTCATACCGCTGCTTGTCAGCGGGATCTATGGTGAGATACCGCGAATGAATCCATAGCTGTACGAACATTCATTTTTGAAGGTAAATTGCACAGCAAATGGTGTCATTCCAGTGCTCTTTTTTTGTCATCCCAGTCTGGGATCTATTTTGCATGTAACTCCAATTGTGTTTTGGCATAAAACGCGACACGTATTAGACTTATTTGCAAGCAAAGCTTGCTAGATCCAAGTAGTCAGGACACTGGAATGACACCATAGGGGCACTGCCGTCATAAAGGAACCAGTGTCAGCTACTTGGATGACAGCTAGCCTAACAACCGTCATCCCGCTGCTTGTTAGCGGGATCTAGAGATACCGCGGGGTTGTAAAGTAATTTTTTACATCTAATGCTCGGCCAGTGCCTGCATGATACCACGTATTATCTATACCAAGGTGTTCTGCTTGTAGATATTATACCAACAATCCACTATTTTTTTTATGTCTTGTGGTTTAGTTTCTGGACCTATACTGATTCTAATTGAACACTCTGCTTGCTCTTTTGTTGCCCCCATTGCAAGCAAAACATGGGAAGGCTCAACTTTTCCAGAAGAACATGCGGAGCCATTACTAACTGCAATATGATTCAAGTCAAAATGCATAAGCTGCACATCACTCTTTACTCCTGGCATATAAATAAAACTTGTGTTTGGCAGCCTCTTAGAGTTTTTACCGAAGATTCTTATGTCACTGGCAAGATTTAATAATTCACACTCTAATTGATCACGTAGCTCCTTTACTTCATCCATTTTTGATAGAAGGTCTGGAATATTTTGCAGTGCAGCAGAAAGGCCTGCAATCGCAACAATATTTTCCGTACCACCACGAAATCCCTTCTCTTGTCCACCACCTATTATAATAGGTTCTATCGCAAGTTCTTTATTGAATATTAAAACTCCACTGCCTGCTACACCGCCAAATTTATGGGCGGATAAAGTGAGTAAATCCACTCCTAAATCTTCCATATTAACTTTAATTTTCCCAACACTTTGAGCAGTGTCAGTGTGGCAAATTGCTCCAAACTTGTGTACTATTTTAGCCATTTCCTCAATAGGTTGAATAACTCCGGTTTCGTTATTTGCCATCATAACTGAAACTATTGCTTTGTTTCCTTTAAGTTCGCTTAGAATTTTTTCTAGCTCTAAAAAGTCAACAATGCCCTCCTGATTAACAGGTATTATATATGGATTACATGCAGAATTAAGAATTGAAGGATGCTCTATAGCTGAAATTATATGCAGGTAGCCTTTCATTCCTCTCATAACAAGGTTATTCGCTTCAGTTGCACCAGACGTAAAAACTATTTCTTTATCACTTGAAACGCTAATAGCACCACGTACGTTATCTCTTGCATCCTGAAGAATCTTCCTTGCTTCTTGTCCTCTCTTATGTAGTGATGATGGATTGAGCGTTTGTTTTGACAAGACCTCAAATATACTTTTTTTTACATTTTCACTAATTGGAGCAGTTGCATTGTAATCAGCATATACGCAACCACTATTTTCTAAAGAGAATGGACTCATCTGTCACTTAAATAAGTTTACCATCAACTATAGCCATAACTATGTACGTTAGCTTTAACACGATAAAAAATTTATTGCAAAAACAGCGAAATTAATACATAATTAATAACTCACGTCATTAATACCTGTCAAGCGGGTTCTTATTAGGGGTTACCATGGTTGAAGTTTTTTTGAATAATGCAACAAGAAAGATAGAAGGTGAATACCACCAAAGCAAAGATGCCAACGCGCCGGTTGTGCTGGTTTTACATCATCATCCTCAATATGGTGGTAATATGGATAGTAAAATTGTACATAGTACATATACGTCTTTTATCGATAACAATTTTTCTGCATTGAAAATTAACTTTCGTGGTGTGGGAAAATCTACCGGAACTTTTGATAAGGGTATAGGAGAATTAACTGACGCTGCGGTAGCCATTGATTGGCTTCAGGAACATAATCCTAGCAATGTTCCAATTTGGATCGCTGGTTTTTCTTTTGGAGCATGGGTGGCTATGCAGCTAACAATGCGCCGCCCTGAGATAGTGGGTTTTATTGCTCTTTCTCTTCCGGTAACTAAGTACGATTTTTCTTTTCTTTCTCCCTGTCCAGTTTCTGGGCTTATAATACAAAGCAGTAATGATACAATCTCAGAAGAAAGCGATGTAACAGAATTAGCAAAAAGGTTGATAAATTCAGTAAGAAGTGATCACATGAAATACTATATAATAGATGATACTAATCACTTTCTAAAGGATAAAGAAGAGGAAGTGACTCAAATCGTGGACAATTATATAAAACTGCGCTTGAATAGTGCAACTATTTCTTCTCAAAAGGTCAAAAAAGAGGTAAGGGTAAAAGAATATGCCTAATCTTTACAAACAAGAGAAATGAGTGTAGTAATATAAATGAAAAGGTTTTGTTATGTTTAAAAAGCTATTATTTTTTGTTTTAGCTGTGTTTATGTTATCGGGGTGTTCCCTAAGTAAACAGCGTAAGTTAAAAAGTCCGTGTATAAAAAGCAATGAAAGCATTTCATGCGAGTTGTACTCTGTTAATGATCATTGGTTAGATAAGTATAGGGCATAGAAATTGTGCTATTTTTCCTATTCACAACTTCACTAATGATCGATCTCTCAATTGGAAAATGCAGTCTGCCTTTTCTGCAAGGAGATGATTGTGTGTTACTATAAGCATAGAGCTGTTATTTTCCTTTACGTATGAATGTAGCAGTAAAAACACCTTAAAAGAATTTGTTGGATCTAAATTTCCTGTTGGCTCATCTGCAAGTAAAAGCTTTGGAGAATTTACAATGCTTCTTGCAATTGCAACTCTCTGCCTTTCCCCACCCGAAACTTCAGATACCATGCTACTTGCTTTGTTTTCCAGACCAAATTTTTCCAACATTGCTTGCGAATTTTTTTTTGCTTCAGCTTTGCTTTTTCCTGCAATGAGTTGAGGAAGCATAATATTTTCCAACACCGATAACTCTTGTAACAAATAGTGAAATTGATAAACAAAACTAAGAAAATTTCTTCTTACATGAGTTTTATGCTTATTACTGGCTTGTGTGCAATTTATTCCATCTATCGTAACTATACCTGAAGTTGGCTTGTCCAACAAGCCTGCGATTTGCAATATAGTTGTTTTCCCTGCACCTGAATCGCCAATCAGCGCTACTACTTGCCCTCTTGTGACACTTAAGTTGATATCCTTTACAACAGCAGAATTGTTCTTGAAGCTTTTATCTACGGAAGTTAGTTCTAGTGCTACATTACCACCCATGTTTAAAAGATCCAGAAGGCATCTAAGTTTTAGTAATAATTAAACCGAAAAACTGTTACCACAACCACATTGAGACTTAGCAAAGGCATTCTTTATTTGAAAACCAGAACCACTGAGATCCTCAGTATAATCTATAACTGAGTTATTTAAAAATTTTGCTGAACAATTATCAACCATTAATACAGGGTTTCCATTTTCATCATTAATTACTATATCTTTACCTTTTTCGCTAAAACTGGAGTGGCTTCTATAGTCCTCACTTTCTTCATAGTCATCATCTTCGTCTTCGTCATCAAACTCATCATCGTAATCATCGTCTTCATCATCCAAAGATAGATTTTTATTCATTTGATCCATAAGAAAATTGTATTTGAAGCCAGAACATCCACCGCCTGAAACTGCAACCCGTAAAACGGAACTCTTATCTCCTTCCTGCTCTGCAAGAGAGTGGATTTTTTTTAGTGCATTATCAGTTAAGTTGATGTTGTAATTTGTTGACATAGTAACCACCGTTTATTATTGATAACTTATTATAGTAGAAATTTTACATGTCAAACAATAATTTTCTATTAAATTATGCATGTTTTCCAAGCAAAACAAAAGGGAGATACTTCAAAGAGCCAGAAGATGAGAATCGCAGCTGCTTTCAGCGTGATAGGGACCGTATCATTCACTCTAATGCGTTTAGAAAATTGGAGTACAAAACACAAGTTTTTATCAATTATGAGCACGACTACTATCGCACTCGGCTTACTCATAGCCTTGAAGTTGCACAAATTGCAAGGTCCATTGCGCGTAGACTTGGCTTAAATGAGGATATCACTGAATGCATAGCGCTCGCACATGATCTTGGTCATCCTCCATTTGGTCATGCAGGTGAAGATGCTCTAAAGAAATCAGTTCAAGATTTGAATCTTGATAACGAGAAGTATGAGTTTGATCATAATGTTCAAGCTATAAGGATTTTAACTTACCTCGAACAAAAACATGCTGATTTTGATGGTATGAATCTAAGTTGGGAGGTGATTGAAGGAGTTGCAAAACATAACGGTCCCTTGCTTGGTCAAAACGCGGAGTCTTCTACAAATAATCAGCTGTTATTAGAATACAACAAAAAATATGATCTAAAGCTTGAAGAATTTTCAAGCATTGAAGCGCAAGTTGCTTCAATTGCCGATGATATTGCTTACAGTGTTCACGATCTTGATGATGCACTCAGGGCGAATTTAGTAACCATCGAAGATTTGCTGAATGTTCCTTTAATTGAAAAAATGTTTAAAGACATAAGGAGCAGATATTCAGAATTGCCTCAGAGCAAACTCATACATGAATCACTGAGTGGAACTATAGGAACTATGATAAGTGATGTTGTTTCTCAGACTGAAAGAAATATTGAAGATCACAAAATAAAAAGCGTAGAAGACGTAAGAAGTCTAAATAAAATGCTAGTCACATTTTCACCAGAAGTTGCGAATGCTACAAAAGAAATGAAAAGATTCAACATGGAGAAAATATACAGAAGCTATAAACTGAGTAGAACGATGAACAAAGCAAAACGCATAATACAGGAACTCTTTCAATGTTTTTATGAAAACCCAGGATTACTTCCCACAGAGTGGAGCAAACTCGCTTGTGAATCTCAGCGTTCAGTAATAATATGTGACTATATCTCAGGTATGACAGATAGATTTGCTATACACGAGCACAGAAGAATTTTTGATACCTCATACGAAATGACTTCTTTCTAATGACTGATGATCATTTCATGTCAATTGCATTAAGGCTTGCAGAAAAAAATCTTGGAAATGTTGCACCAAATCCTGCTGTCGGGTGTGTTATTGTAAAAGATGGTACAATTGTTAGTGAGGGATATACAGGGATTGGTGGGCGTCCGCATGCGGAGGTAGTCGCTTTGCAAAACGCTAAAGATTCAACTCATGGCGCAACTATATATATCACTCTTGAGCCATGTTGTCATCACAGAGTCACGGGGCCTTGCACTGCAAAAATCATAAAAGCTGGCATAAAAAGAGTAGTAATTGCAACTATTGACCCAGATAGTAGAGTTTCAGGTGGAGGCATTAAAGCTCTGAAAGAAGCAGGAATTGAAGTTGAGCAAGGTATTATGCAAAAAGAAGCAGAAGAACTGAATGTCGGTTTTTTCACCACTAAAGAATTACATAGACCATTTATAGCTTGCAAAATCGCAACAACTCTTGACGGAAAAATCGCAACATTTACAGGCGATAGCAAATGGATAACAAGTGAAAATACGAGAAACTGGGTGCATGAGCTCAGAACAAAATATGATGCAATTATGATTGGCAGCAATACTCTTATTAATGATGATCCACTCTTAACTTGCAGATTACCAGGACTCGGAAGTAGATCGCCAATAAGGCTAATTATAGATAGTCAAGAGAGATTAAAGGAAGAGCATAACATTGCAAAGACTGCAGACAAAGTAATAACTTGGGTCATCACAAATAAAGAAGTAAAAGAAAAAAGAAAAAATATTAACTACTTGAAAGTCAATTCAAACGATGCAGGCAAAGCCTGCCTAAAGGACATGGCATCAAAACTTGTTTCAGAAATTGGTATAACAAGATTATTAGTTGAAGGTGGAGGAGTGTTAATCACAGAACTATTAAAGTGTAATTTAATCGACAGGTTGATAATATGCCGCAGTGGTAAAATTTTAGGCAATGATGCCACTCCTTTTGTAGGAGATTTAGGGATTCAATTCATTAACAACTGTTATCAGTTTAAAAAAACAAAGATAATAGAGTTTAGTGAGGATATAGTTGAGGTTTGGGATAGGTCGTCATAATCCTTACATACTCAAACAGTAAAAAAAAGGTATCCGTTCAGCGGAGCGGTAAAATAAAAAGTAGACAAGGAGTGCTAAAAACATAATATCACAAGTAGTATGTGTGGTAAATATGTCTGATCTACTAGCTAGTCTTCTCAAGCTCTGTGAAAGCTTTAAAATAGAGATAGAGCAACTAAAAGCAGAGATAAAGAGGTTAGAGATAGAAAACGAAAATTTTAGATCTGAGAATAAGGCGCTAAGAATCGAAAATGCTGAATTGAAAGAAAGACTAGGTCTGAATTCACAAAATTCATCGATACCGAGCTCAAAAGAGTTATACAAGCTAAAGAAGAAAAAGAAAAAAAGTGACAGGAAAATAGGGGCACAGATTGGGCATGAAGGAAAGTATCGCCCTAAAATGGAAGCAGATGAAGTGGTGAAAATAGAGTTCTTGCGAGTGCGGAGGAGAAATTGCGATATCGAAAGAGCCATACATTCATCAAAAAGTTGATTTGCCAGAAATTAAGCCTTATGTTGTGGAATACCAATGGCCGCTGTTGCAAGTGTGGAAAAAGAAAAAGTAGCAGGCTACCAGAAGGTGTTACTGCGGATACATTTGGTCCAAAAGTTAAGTCAACAATTGCGGCGCTGAGCGGATTTTACAAGAACTCGAAAAGAGAAGTAGCAAATATTATAAAAAATATTTTCAACCTGGACATCAGTGTTGGTAGCGTGTCAAATAGCGAGGCTAGAGTTGCAGAAAAATGCCAAGAAGCATATGAGCAAATCGAGCAAGAAGTAAGTAAAAGTGAAGTTCTGCATATCGATGAAACGAGCCATTATAACAAAGGTAAACTTGGTTGGTGCTGGATGTTTGCCAGTAATACAGCAAGTTTTATAAAATTGACAGAGTCAAGAGGAATGAAGGTTTTACAAAATAGTAAGTTCTGCAATCGCAATAGCTTACGACAGGTACGCAGCATACAACTACTTTGCCGATAAGAACAGGCAAATCTGTTGGGCACATTTATCAAGAGATTTTGAAAGATTAGCACATAGTTGAAGTTAAAGTTCTGGGCTGTTACTTAAGAAACGTAGCCACTGAATTATTTGCACTAAAAAAGGCCTTGCTAAAAAATGAGATAGATGTTTTTAGATTTACCAGACGTGCCAGAAAATTGCGAAAACGTACAAGGTATTACTTGAAGCCGTTTACCTGAAGCAATTGGAGCTTCTCGAGTTGCAAAAAATATTTTGAAATCTGAAAGAATAATGTGGAATTTTTTAGATGACCCAGAAAACATTCCGCTGACAAACAAACATGCTGAACAGCAGATACGGCATTATGTCGTTTATCGCAAAAATTCATATTTTACCCAATCGAAGTGGGGAACTTGAACGGATAATTTCATTATACTTGACATGGAAACAAATGGGCTTTCCAAAACCTCTTATCTATCATCTCTCACACCGCTTAGCTGAACGGATACAACCCAAGAAAGGTTTTTCTACGTCATACCGCCGCGGTATCTCAGCATAGATTCCGCTAACGAGTAGCGGAATGACGAATTTGTTGTTTTTCAAATTGTAGGTAAACCTAAGCCACTTTAGCTATATAGGGTCACAACAATGGATTTTTAAGATCGTTTACGGCCTTCTTAATATCTTCAGCCTTGAATATCGCCGATCCCGCAACTAAAATATCTGCACCTGCTTTTATTATATCAGCTGCGTTAGAAAAGTTAATTCCACCATCTACTGAAATTTGTGTTTTAAGATTACGCTCCTGTATCATTTTTTTTATAGTAGATATCTTGTTCAACTGTGAATGAATAAATTCCTGCCCTCCAAAGCCAGGGTTGACTGTCATAATCAGCACAATATCTAGCTCATGTATTATATATTCAAGCACACTTGGGGAAGTTGAAGGAACAATTGAGACTCCAGCTTGAATCGGTTTTTTTGCATCGTTTACATCTTTGTATGACTTTATCTTTCTTATCAACCTCTCAAGGTGTATCTCTGCTTCTGCATGTACAGTGATAATATCAGCACCAGCATTTATAAAGCTTTCAATGTGGTTACCAGGAGATTTGACCATTAAATGCACATCAAAAGGAAGATTGCTATATTTACGTATTGCAGAAACAACGCTAGGACCAATTGTAATATTTGGAACGAAATTCCCATCCATAACGTCTATGTGTATGTAATCCACACCTAAATCGCTAATTTTTCTTACTTCTTCCCCTAATTTTGCAAAATCTGCTGAAAGTATAGAAGGTGCAATTTTAATACTCATGAGCTGCCTTTTTTGCTAAAAAATAACTTATTTTTAAAACTCTGTCACCCTAAGCACCATCTGAGTAGCTAGAGACCGATATCGGTATGCCTATTTAACTAGATCTTAAATTAGATAAAAAAAGGTAGTCTTGATAAAACTTATTTACAGCAAGTTTTTTTACATTTGGACTTTCTGTTTGTTCTTTTTTGTACCCTAATTTATAGCTTATTGAATCCTTGTATAAACTGATCGTTTTGTATGCTTTGTTCATCTCTCTAGGAAAGATGCCATTAGCAATTACAATGCATAACCCTGTAGCTGTTGCAAAAGCTAGAGTGGTAAATGCTAGATTTTGTAAAAAATTCCTTCCACTAACTTTTTTTTCCTGTATATTAGCAGAGTGCGATTTGTTTGACACTTCTTCTAGATATTCATGCCATATGTGATTGCAGTTCGTACATTTTACCTTTCTTCCAGACGCGCCAATTTGCTTAGGAGATACTAAGTAAGTTTTAGTACAACTATTACATTGTATTTTCATAGCACTTACATATAAGTAGTAACAAGCCCAAATGATACGAGCTACAAATTTAATATCAATATATATATAACAAATGGAAGGTTTGCAACTAAAAAAAACACAGAGTGAGATAGAAAATATTTGGAAAAATAGAGAAAAATTTAATGACTGTAATCTAAAGAAAACAGCAAGAATAGCAATTAAAGAGGTAATTGAGCTCCTTGATAGTGGCAAAATTAGAGTAGCAGAAAAGCTATCAAGTGGAGAATGGGTAGTACATAAGTGGATAAAGCAAGCAATATTATTACATTTTCTCACTGAAGAAAGCAAAATAATAGACAATACCAATTGCTGGTTTGATAAGATCGGTAACAAGTTTAGTGAATGGAATGAGGAGAAATTTCGCCGGTTAAAAATTAGAGCAGTTCCTGGGTGTTTTGTTCGCCGATCTGCTTATATAGGTACAAATGTTGTTCTAATGCCAAGTTTTATCAACGTTGGTGCATATGTTGATTCAGGAACAATGATAGATACCTGGTCAACGATTGGTAGCTGTGCGCAAATAGGAAAAAACTGTCATATTTCCGGTGGAGTGGGAATAGGTGGAGTTCTTGAGCCTATTCAAGCTTCACCTGTCATTATAGAAGATAATTGCTTTATTGGAGCACGTAGCGAAGTGGCCGAGGGTGTGGTAGTGAGAGAAGGATCAGTCCTTGGCATAGGCGTGTTTATTGGGGCATCAACAAAAATTATTGATAGAGAAACTAGCAAGGTATTTTATGGCGAAGTACCACCTTATTCTGTAGTGGTACCAGGGTCTATTCCATCTAAAAATAATATTTCAACCTATTGTGCAGTCATAGTAAAAAAAGTGGATGAAAAGACGAGATCGAAAATCTCTATAAATGAAATATTGAGGGATTAAACTATCTTACTCCTTGTCGTCACTTTTTTTATCATTATTACTAACCACAGTAATGGCATACGCGCATAACTCTGAGAAAGAGACTCCATTTTCTTGAGATAGTTTATATAATTTTTGTAGACTTTCTTTTACTTTATTAGGAATATTCCCTCCACGTTCTTTTACAAGCCAGGAATCTTGATGATGAATTGGATGAGCATCACTTTTTGGATTTCCTATGTATATTGCAAAAGGTGAACTTTGTCCTTTGAAGTCACATTGTACAGTAAATTTTTTTATAGATTCAGCCATCTAAAGACCTCTACTTTTCTTTTTGGTCGATTTTATAGCAGGTGGAAGAGGTGGTTTCTTTATAAAATCTTGTCTATTGACAACACTTTCTCTACCTTCCAAAGCTCGGCGAACATCAGCTCTGCTTAATTGCGACTCTTTTGCTACCTTCATTCCATGCTTTGCCATAATATTAGCACATGCTAGTACTTTTTTTACCAATTCTAGATCACCATTTAGCATTTGAACTAGCACTTGAAACACTTCCGCTAAAGTTAGCCCATCAGCATTTATAACCTTGTTTTCTATAAAATTGACAGCTTCTTCAAATTTGTATTCAATACTATCATCTTGAGGTATAAGGGCAACATAATCGGTGTTTTTGTCGTCCATAACTGAAGCACTATTACTCACAAACTTAAGTTTATACTATATATATAAATACTCTACTATTTTATATTATGGCACGCTATAGTTAAACATTTATTAATAACATGCTCACTTATATACACGAATTAATTGACAAAAGTCAAGGATCAATATCCATCAGTGATTTCATGAATGCCGTTTTGTACCATGAAAAATACGGCTATTATACAAGTAAATTACCGCTTGGTAAGGATGGTGATTTTACTACCGCACCTGAGATCAGCCAATTATTTGGTGAAGTAATTGCAGTTTGGATAATGCATACATGGGAAAAATTAGGAAAGCCATCAAAATTTTCTCTAGTTGAACTTGGGCCAGGCAAAGGAACACTCATTCACGATATAATAAGAGTCACTAAAAAGTACAGCAGCTTTTTTAATTCAATGTTGATCCACTTAGTTGAAATAAGCCCTACTTTACGGAAGATACAAAAGGAAAAATTAAAAAGCTTAGATGTTAATTGGCACAAAAATATTGACAACCTACCAGAACAACCAACCATTTTTTTAGCAAATGAGTTCTTTGACGCTCTTCCGATAGATCAGTTTGTATATCATGATGAGGGGTGGTATGAAAATATGGTGACAAAACAAGATGATGGCAGTCTCTTGGTGTCATGCCAGTGCGTGACACTGGAATCCAGAAAAAAAGAATCATGGATTCCAGTGTCAGCTACTCAGATGACAAATGGAAAATTTTTTAATGGTGCAGTGGTGGAAATATGTTCAGTTGGGGTTGAAATATTAAAAAAACTTGAGAAGAAGATATATAATAATAAAGGAGCTGCTTTGATTGTAGATTACGGTTATGTATACCCCGCATATAAGAGCACTTTGCAATCGATAAAACAACATAAGTATGCTAATTTTCTTGAGAATGTTGGTAATAGTGATATTACCGCACTTGTGAACTTTCAAGCGTTAAGAGATTCATTAAAGCATGTAGATTGTGAGATTTTAACTCAAAGGGAATTTTTATATCTTTTTGGCATAAAAGAAAGAACCCAGGCTTTAATGAAAAACGCAAGTGATGAACAAAAGAATAGGATCTTTAGTGAATTCTTAAGGTTGACTGAAAATATGGGCACTCTTTTTAAAGCAATGCTATTGATATAGCTAACCCAAGAAAGGTTTCCCTACATCATACCGCCGCGATATCTCAGCATAGATTCCGCTAACGAGTAGCGGAATGACGAGCTTATTGTCATGCCGCCGCGAACCGTCATACCGCGATTCATTCGCGGTATCTCATCAGCTAACAAGCAGCAGTTCTACGTCATACCGCCGTGGTATCTTTTAGCATAGATCCCGCTAACACGTAGCGGGATGACGAGCTTATCGTCATGCTGCCGCGAACCGTCATACCGCCACGAACTGTCATACCACCACGAACCGTCATACCGCGATTCATTCGCGGTATCTCTAGATCCCGCTAACAAGCAGCGGGATGACGGTTGTCTCCTAGCTGTCATCCCAGTACTGGTAGACTCAAATCACAATGCCCGTAAAGCTGCAACCCTGGAGGTACTGTTTCTCACCCACTGGAGATATTGCACGGTACTATCTACTTGATCATCGTGTCGAGTTTCAGGAAACATTAAAATCTCATACTCAAAATCGTTCAGCCATACTGCTTGATGTGGCAGAAAAACCTTGCCAGACTCTATAATCGGAACAATTTGATGAAATCGAGTGAGCTTACCATCATGTGGCACTATTTCGATAATGGGCAAATGACTGTTTGCCTTCAGCTCTTGTGCTAATTGCTGACCACTTGTTTTGGCTTCGATCAAAATCGCGTGTGGTGACCATCTTGCAGCTAGTGATAAAACTTGTTCTTTAAGCTTTGGATACTCAAGCTTTGCGCGATATACATCAAGTAAATAGAATTTATTATCTATTTTTGCCCAGGTGGTGCAGACACTAAAGTTGCTCATGTTACTTGTTGAAACCGCAGTATCCCAACTTTGTGTTACATGCGAGAGATTATCAGGAACATTTTTATAGCGCTTTAGCCACTCTCGTTTGACTATACCACTTGAAAGCGGCAGAGGGTTTTGTTGATATTGCGCAGCAAAAGCATAACTCCCAAGTTCAACTTTTATCGTCTCAACTTCTTCTTTTCCTCCATCGAGGGGATATAGCAACTGACCTTCTTCTCTTGAATATAATATCCTTATGTTTTTTGGCTTGGAGAGAAGGTGTCCAGTTAAGTCCTCCTGGTGTAGCCTGTGCATTACAAGAACGATGACTCCTTTTTTTCTATCGTTCAGCCTGGTTACTAAAGTCTGATCAAACCAGTTTGTGGCACGCTTTCTAAGCGTTTCACTCAAAGCTTGAGCAGAACTGAGCGGATCGTCCACAATGATAAAATCACCACCTTCACCAGTTAGTGTTCCACCAACTGATGTTGCGATTCTGTATCCTCTCTGCACTGTTTGAAATTTATATTTGGTATTCTGGTCTTTGGATAGTTCTATCTCTGGAAATAGCGCTCTATACCAACTAGACTGCATCACGCACCTGGTGTCGAGCGAGTGCTTTTCGCTGAGCCGCTGAGAATAACTTGCAACTATTATTCTCGCAGTTGGTTGGTTTCCCAGTATCCATGCGGGCCACGCAACGCTTATGCACATGGACTTCATCGAGCGCGGAGGCATATTGAATATTATTCGTTTCACTTCACCAGCGCTCGCCGCTTCCAGCCTATCTGCTATGACTTTTATATACTGATAATCGTTATACTCACACCCCGGCACTACCGTTTGAAAGCACAGTTCAATGAATTTTAGAAAGTTCATGATATAATGTTGAAACCAGCGCGTAACGCTGGGATGACAAAAAAAGGAGCACTGGAATGACACCCTACTTAACCGTCATACCGCGATTCATTCGCGGTATCTCTTAACATAGATCCCGCTAACACGTAGCGGGATACTTAACCATCATTACACCGTCATACCGCGATTCATTCGCGGTATCTCTTAGCCGCTAACACGTAGCGGGATGACGAATTACTTAACCATCATTACACCGTCATACCGCGATTCATTCGCGGTATCTCTTAACATAGATCCCCCTACTATACCTTAACATAGATCCCGCTAACAAGCAGCGGGATGACGAATTACTTAACCATCATTACACCGTCATACCGCGATTCATTCGCGGTATCTCTTAACATAGATCCCCTACTATACCTTAACATAGATCCCGCTAACAAGCAGCGGGATGACGAATTACTTAACCATCATTACACCGTCATACCGCGATTCATTCGCGGTATCTCAAAGCATAGATCCCGCTAACACGTAGCGGGATGACGAATTACTTAACCATCATCTACACCGTCATACCGCGATTCATTCGCGGTATCTCTTAACATAGATCCCCTACTATACCTTAACATAGATCCCGCTAACAAGCAGCGGGATGACGAATTACTTAACCATCATTACACCGTCATACCGCGATTCATTCGCGGTATCTCTTAACATAGATCCCGCTAACACGTAGCGGGATGACGAATTACTTAACCATCATTACACCGTCATACCGCGATTCATTCGCGGTATCTCTTAACATAGATCCCCCTACTATACCTTAACATAGATCCCGCTAACAAGCAGCGGGATGACGAATTACTTAACCATCATCTACACCGTCATACCGCGATTCATTCGCGGTATCTCAAAGCATAGATCCCGCTAACACGTAGCGGGATGACGGTTGTTGTTTAGCTATAAATATTAAGAAATTTACCAAATGAAAAAAAAGGCAAAAGAAGCCCCGTGGTTATTATCCGCTTTAAAATATTGGCGTTTTTTATGTTTTAAACGCTTGACAAGCGAGATTCAGCCGCTTTTAATTGCAACTAACCTACGCTGCAAATGTTTAAGAAATTTACTAAGCAGAAAAAAAGACAAAGAATCCCCGAGTTAGCTAGTCTTTTACTATCTCTGTCGAGTATTGGCATTTTTTGATGTCTTGTAACGCTTTATAAGCGCGTTCAGCTTATTTAGATAAAAATCTAGATGTAGATGAAGTTTTGTAAAGACATACAGTATCTATATACTGCAAAAAATTGAACATAAGACGCCGATACATTAAGTAATCCTTACCTTTTAATCTGCAGATTGGCGAAAGCAAATACAATAGCTTCACTATCATGATAAGGGCGCTGGCGAAGGGTGTCAAGTAAGTTTTTTCGTTTCTATTCCCAATAAAAGTTTGTTATATGGTTATGCAAGAAGTTTAATACTCATAGTTTCAAGCATATACTGAAATATTTCATTAGCTATAGCAACATCTTGGCGTGGGGCTTTGCCGTGTTCTATAAACACAGAGATTGCATAGCGCGGGTTATGGTAAGGGCCATAAGCGATAAATAACTTATGACTTTCACCCTTAGAGTTTATCTCTGGTGTACCGGTTTTACCGGCAATTTGTATACCGCTTAGCCCTTTCTTATAGGTTCCAGTTTTAGAATTCACCACATCAAACATAGCTTTTCGAACTATGCTAAGATGCTCACAATCCACATCAATATCGGGAAAATCTTGTATCGTTTCATTCATCTTAATGCGGGGAATTACCTCTTTTCCTGTTGCAATCCTCGCTGCAAGAACTGCAAGCTGTAGTGGTGTTGTAAGCATATACCCTTGTCCTATAACTAAGTTGATAGTGTCACCTAAATACCACTGCGAATATAGCTTTCGTGTACGCCAATCTCTATCTGGCAACAACCCTGGAGCTTCTTCTTTAAACGTTCCAATCAGTGGCCCACTTCCAATACCAAATTTTCTGGCCATTTCTACTAGAGAGTCTACACTTATTTTTTTCCCTATATTATAAAAGTAAGTGTTGCATGATAATGCCATTGCCTCATTTAAAGATACATACCCATGGACTTTGCTTTTCAGACAACGAAATTTCCGCTCACCTATTTTCATATAGCCCTTGCACGAGAATTTCTCTTCTGGTGTTATTATCCCGTCTTTTAAACCCGCAAGCGCAACTATTACTTTAAATATTGAACCAGGTGGAATTTGATATGATAACGCACGATTCACGAGCGGCAATGAAGGAGCATTCAAGCTCTCCCAAGTCTCATTTGATAGCCTGCTAGCAAAAAGATTATTATCGTAAGAAGGTGAATTATATAATGCTAAAATTTCTCCATTATTTACATCAATTACCACTGCGGAGCCTTGGTGATCTTTAAATACCTCTGCGGTTTTCTCTTGCAGATTAATATCAATTGTCAGTTGTACATCTTGTCCGTCTTGTTGTGGTATGCTTGATAATTCTTTTATGACGCGTTTTTTAGAATTTATTTCCTGCTCAGATTTTCCTGACTTGCCTTTCAATATATGATCATATGTATATTCAATACCGCTGATTCCTACTTCGCTTATGCCTTGCTGTCTTTTTGTATATCCGATTACATGAGAACACATTGAACCAAACGGGTAATAACGTTTATAAAGAGCAGTTATTTTTTCTGACGATTTTGCTATTTTAGACTCGACTTCTGATAATGTCTGCAAATCAACTTCCTTACCAGAACCATCAAACAAAACAACATACGAAATTTTGTTTACCGCAAGTTCAATGCTATTCCTATCTAAAATTTTGCCCCGCTTAGGCATAATAGTAGCAACTCTTATTCTATTACTATTAGATAGTGCTTCGTACTTTTGTCTGTTTCGTATTTGTAAATTATATAACCTGCAACTAAAAACCGCAGAAATGGTAAGCTGAATACCACCTAATATGAATGCTCTGCGGTTAAAGACTTTGTTTTTTGTCCACATAACATTCCTTCAAAACACACTTTTTTCCCCTCTTTTATTGTTACACTTCTGGCTTTTACCGTATTACAAACCCTTTTTTCCCACTCACTTAAGGTCACAAACTTATAACCTGATTTTTTTAGTATTTTAATAATATGAGGTAAAGCTTCAATTGTGTTTGACCTGTTATTGTGATCATGAAACAGTATAACTGCTCCATTATGTACATTACTTAAAACTCTTTCAACTAAAGTTTCTGGCTTATCACCTTGCCAATCTAGCGAATCAACTGTCCATAATATTGAATACATATTTAATTGATCAGTATTTTCAATCAGATTATCGTCATAACATCCATATGGCGGACGAAACCATTTTACATCTTGTTTTATTGCATTTTTAATTGCTGTATTTGTCTTTTCCAATTCTTGCAATTGTTCCTCACTTGAAAGTGATGTCAACTTCCTATGCGACCAAGAGTGATTGCCTAACTCATGACCTGATTCATGAATTTTCTTTACTATTTCAGACGTTTTTTCATTTATACGTTCACCAAGCACAAAAAATGTTGCTTTTGCTTCATAGCTTTCCAGAACATTAATAATATCGTTTACTCTATTGTTAGACGGTCCATCATCAAACGTAAGCGCAACAAACTTATCGTCGTTATTCAATAATTTTTTTATATTACTTAAATTTCTATATGATAGATCTAGATTACAACTGAGCCCACAGTATGGTAAATTAAAATTACAATCACTACAAAAAGCCGTACTTGAATATAGTAAGAAAAAAGTGATTATCCTTATAAACATTTGTAATCAGCAAAGTGATAGAATACTACACTTTTTTGCTAAGTTAAGCCATCTTTAATTGCTGTAGCCTTTACTTCATCGCTTCTTTAATATATTGTATTAACAATTTTATATAATATATTATGATTGCAAATATAAATACCATTGCGCTTCAGGGAATTAGCACAGTAAATGTCAATGCACAAATTCATATGGCAAATGGTATTCCAGCTTTTAATATTGTTGGCTTGCCGGATAAAACTGTTGCAGAATCCAGAGAGCGCATCAGAGCAGCGTTAAATTCAATCAATCTACTACTACCTCCAAAAAGAATTACAGTTAATCTCTCCCCTGCGGATTTGCTGAAAGAAGGCAGTCATTATGACTTGGCTATTGCTATTGGACTACTTGTTGTAATGAATGTGATACCAGTTGAAAAAGTTCAGTCTTATATAATCATGGGTGAACTGGCTCTTGATAGCAGAGTTATTCCAGTTTCAGGTGTGCTGCCAACAGCAATTAATGCAAAAAAGGACAATAAAGGAGTAATTTGCCCGAGAGGAAATGGTGTAGAAGCTGTATGGGTGAAGAATGTTTCAATTCTGGCTATAGAGAAATTAACTGATATTATCAGACACTTTAAGGGTGAGCAATTAATTCAGCCAGTAATTTTTAATTATAGTGATGCACCCAAAGAAAAAAGATTGGTTCCCGATATGAAGGATATCAAAGGCCAAGTTGTTGCAAAAAGAGCAGCTGAAATTGCAGCAGCAGGTGGGCATAATATGCTTCTTGTTGGCCCTCCTGGTACTGGAAAATCAATGCTTGCTAAACGCTTTATAGGGTTGCTGCCTGATTTAACCGAACAGGAGATGATTGATGTTAATATTATTTCCAGCATAACAAAAACTGGTAATGAAATATTCAAAGTAACTCGTCCCTTTCGTGAACCTCATCATTCATGCTCTATGCCAGCGATGATAGGGGGAGGAAAGAATGCAAAACCTGGAGAAATTACCATGGCTCACAATGGCGTGTTATTTCTTGATGAGCTACCTGAATTTCCAAGACTCGTGCTTGATTCTCTGCGCCAACCACTTGAAGATAGAAAAGTTACCGTTGCAAGGGCAAATGCTCACATAACCTACCCTGCCAATTTTCAACTGATAGCTGCAATGAACCCTTGCAGGTGCGGTTATTTAGGTGATGCAAGCAGATCGTGCAACAAAGCTCCAAAGTGTGGCACAGATTACAAAAACAAAATATCAGGCCCATTGCTTGATAGAATAGACATATGCATTGAAATGCCAAACGTTAGCATACTCTCTCCTGAAATCTCTGTGGAGGGAGAAAGTACTAAAATTATAAGAGAAAGAGTGATAGCAGCAAGAAAAGTTCAAACTGAGCGCTATAGTGAATTAAATATTCGTTGCAATTCAGAAGTAAGCGGTGAAGCATTTAATAAATTTACTGAACCAGATCAGGCAGGGTTAGAATTGCTAAAATACGTACTGAAAGAAAATTACATTTCCAATCGAGGCTACACACGCGTATTAAAAGTTGCAAGAACTATTGCAGATCTTGCAAAAAGTGAAGAAGTAAAAAGAGCACACATTGCTGAAGCGCTCAATTACAGAATAAAGGTATATTAAAAAATTAGTTTACTTGACAGGCAATTTTTTTTACTATATGCTTCCTTAATGAAATTTTAACATTCTATTTAAGGAGTAGAGTTATGGCATTAACAAATTATGAGTATAGAAAAGAGGATGGCATTTTTCATGCTATTTCAGAAGGATATATACAAGCTGAAAAATACTGGGGAATTCCTGGTGCTGCTGGTGGAGCTGGTCAGTACGCTATGCATAATAAAGGGAGAACAGCATTATTTCCGCTTGCAGTTGCAAGTGTTGTCTTTACAGCAATGCATATGAAAGCAGGCTTTGTTAGTGCAGCAGAAGCTTCTGGGTTTCTTGCTAAGACTGCCAGTTACTTTGTTGGAACAAATCAAGCAATAGCTGCTTCATTACCTGGATTTATCGGAACAGGTGTTGCTGGTCAGATAGTTGCGGGTGCCATAATGGCAATTGCTGCAGTTGCTGCTGTTTATGGAACATATCAAGTTGCCTCAAAATTAAAAGATGTTGCAGTTGAAGCATTGAAAGGGAAAGATCAGACAATATAATAATCTTCAACAAAATAAAAAGGGATAGGTTTCTGTCCCTTTTTATAAACGTTTTCTATTTTTTGCATCGGTTAAGTGATGTCATCTAAGAATCTAGTTATTATAATTAACGGCACTTATTAGTATAAATGTTAAGAATAAGTAAATCCCGTTTACTATTTACGCCTATAGAAGTGAAAAGTATTTGCATATTATTAAAAAAGCGGTAACTTATTATCAAGTGAATTCGCTAAATTTGAGTAATTTAAATGTCTATTGATCTTAGTCTGCCGGAGTTGCCTATATTACACCCAAGGATTACCGTTGTGGGAGTGGGTGGTGCTGGTGGAAATGCTGTGAATAACATGATCCAATCTAATTTGCAAGGAGTGAATTTTGTTGTCGCAAATACCGATGCTCAAGCACTAGAAAAGTCGTTATGTGATAAAAAAATTCAGCTTGGCATTAATTTAACTAAGGGGCTTGGTGCTGGTGCTTTGCCTGATGTTGGCAAAGGTGCAGCAGAAGAGTCAATTGATGAGATTATGGAGCATATAAAAGATAGTCATATGCTTTTCATCACAGCAGGAATGGGCGGTGGTACTGGAACCGGTGCAGCACCGGTAATTGCAAAAGCAGCCAGAGAAGCAAGAGCCGCAGTTAAGGATAGAGCGCCAAAAGAAAAAAAGATATTGACTGTTGGAGTTGTAACTAAACCGTTCGGTTTTGAAGGTGTGCGCCGTATGCGCATTGCAGAGCTTGGACTTGAAGAACTGCAAAAATACGTGGATACACTTATTGTCATTCCAAATCAGAATTTATTTAGAATTGCAAATGAAAAAACTACATTTTCTGATGCATTTAAACTTGCTGATAATGTTCTGCACATTGGCATCAGAGGAGTAACTGACTTGATGGTCATGCCAGGGCTTATCAATCTTGACTTCGCTGATATAGAAACAGTAATGAGCGAGATGGGCAAAGCGATGATCGGCACCGGAGAGGCAGAAGGAGAAGATAGAGCAATTAGTGCTGCAGAGGCTGCAATATCTAATCCATTGCTTGATAATGTATCAATGAAAGGTGCGCAAGGAATATTAATTAACATTACTGGTGGCGGAGATATGACTCTGTTTGAAGTTGATGCTGCAGCCAATAGAGTGCGTGAAGAAGTAGATGAAAATGCAAATATAATATTTGGTGCTACTTTTGATCAAGCGATGGAGGGAAGAGTTAGAGTTTCTGTTCTTGCAACTGGCATTGATGGTCGCAATAATAAATCAGAAACTTCACCTATAAGTCAGAGCGAAGACTCAGAGAAAGAGAAATTTAAGTGGCCATATAGTCAAAGTGAAAGTACGCAAGACAAAACACTGGAAACAAAACCAGCTGAACAGGTAAGCGAAGGAGCTAAGTGGGGCAGCAATATCTATGATATACCAGCTTACTTAAGAAGAAAAAAATAATGCAATTTTGGCTACTCAAGTCAGAGCCAAGTGAATACTCATGGCAAAAAATGGAAAAGGATCAGGTAGTTGAGTGGGATGGTGTGCGCAATTATCAAGCTCAAAATTACATGAAAATTATGAAAGCAAGCGATCTTGCGTTTTTTTATCATACAGGTAAAGAGAAAGCAATACTTGGAATCGTTGAAGTATTTAAAGAGTATTATCATGTTAATGATCCCAAGTTCGGATTAGTGAATGTAAAGTTTTTGAAACCTTTAAATAACCAAGTAACGTTAAATAATATAAAACAAAACCCACCTTTGAAAAATATGACTATATTAAAACAACCACGTTTATCAATTGCCCCAGTTTCGGAAATTGAATGGAATGAAATAATAAGGATGAGTGATGTGTAATACCTGTCATTTCAGTTCCTAAATGATGTCATCTCAGCACACAACGCACAGCTGTATGAATATTTGTCTCGAAGGCAGTGCATTAAACGTTATAGCCGATTTTGCATCAAACACAAAGGTGTCATTCCAGTGCTTGACACTGGAATCCAGCCTTAATGCAACCACATTAAAGCCGTTGTGTTTTAATATAAGATTAGCTACTTTTATATTCACTAACTTGATGTCTAATCAAAATTCCTGGATCCCAGTGTCTAGGCACTGGGATGACATCCTTCTAGTGTACAATATTCGTACAGTTGTGTACATGACACAAGGGTCTATAACTCTTCTTTTTTGGATTCCAGTGTCAGCTATTTGCATGACACCCTTACTGATGTGTCACTCATGTTAGAAGTAAATATTCTTGACAAGAAATGGTGCAGCATTATAGAAAATCCTAAAAATTTTGTATTAGGTGTCATCAATGCTTCTCTAAAAGAATTAAAAATAGACCACTATAAACCAAATATATCAATAGCTCTGGCTGATGATGACTTGCTACATCAACTTAATTTAAAATTTAGAGAAATGGATAAGCCAACTAACGTACTATCATTTCCGTATGAACAATTGTCTAATGAGTGCGATTTAGGAGACATAGCAATTTCAATAGACACAATAAAAAGAGAATCGCATGAGTATTGTATACCCATTCTTGCTCACATTGCACACATGTTAGTGCATGGATTACTGCATTTACTTGGTTATGATCACCAAAAAAAAGATGAAGAAATTATAATGAAAAATCTAGAAAGAGAGATTTTAGCTTCGCTTGGCTACAATATGTGTGCGATTTAAAAGGAATTTAATAAAAATATAGTAGATGATAATAAAATATGTTATCTACAAAGGGTTTTAGCTATAAACAATAAAAGGTAAGTGATATGGTTCAGTTTTCTTTGCCAAAGAATTCTAAAATTAATCAAAAGGGCAAAATTTATCCTATTCCTGCTAGAGCAAAAAACATCAGAAGATTTCAAATTTACCGTTGGTCTGCTGATGACGAGAAAAACCCTAGAATAGACACATTTTTTATTGATATGGATAGTTGTGGCCCTATGGTACTTGATGCATTAATAAAAATAAAGGATGAAATAGATTCGACTTTAACTTTCAGACGTTCTTGTAGAGAAGGCATATGTGGATCTTGTGCCATGAATATTGACGGAACCAATACTCTTGCATGTACTAGATCTATACATGATATAAAAGGTGACGTAAAAATATATCCATTACCTCACATGTATGTAATAAAGGACCTAGTCTCGGATTTGAGCCAATTTTATGAGCAATACAAATCAATTAAACCTTGGTTACAAGCAGATAAGCCTGCCCTACCAAATAAAGAATACTCTCAATCTTCTGAAGATAGAAAAAAATTAGATGGCTTGTCCGACTGTATATTATGTGCTTGCTGTTCGACTGGTTGCCCAAGCTACTGGTGGAATAGTGATAAATTTTTAGGACCAGCAATACTATTACAAGCTTACAGATGGATTGCTGACAGCCGTGATAATAAGACAGGTGAAAGACTTGATGTTTTAAACGACCCATTCAAGTTGTATCGTTGTCATACAATAATGAATTGCACAAAAACTTGTCCTAAAGGACTTAATCCAGCAAGAGCAATAGCGAAAGTAAAACAGCTCATGGTAGAGAGAGAAGGAGTTTAAGTATTATCTTTTGCATTCTTCGTAAGAGAACAGCAAACCTTCCGAAGCGTAGGGTATTGTTAATACCCTGAACGCTTTTCCGTTTGTGAAGTGCATCGTATCATCGTACGATTCAAATAATTTTTTGAACAACTCATGTCTTTGGTTACTAATAGTTTGAAAATCCTCTTTTTCTAAAAGCTTTTTAGATTCGAAGAGGTAAAGCATAACTTCGTGATAAGTTGGGTAAGATGCCAAAAATTTTGGGTCAAATTGAAAGGTTTTTATAAAAGCATTATTATAAAATTTTAGCTTTTGATTCTTACTATATATTACTATAGCAACCGGTAACCTCTCAAGCAAATTTTTCTGTGTAGCTAAATAACTGTTTAATTCAGTATATAATTTCTCTGCATCACTAACATCTTTCCCATACATTACTATGCTACCAGAACCTTGTATTGGAATTTTAACAAAATCGAAAACCTTAGGTTCGTTCTTATAAGTTATGACATGTCTTCCTGGTTTTGTGCTATGAGCGCTACCGGTAATAGCAAATTTCTTAGAACCATCTACATATTTATCATAAAACAAGTTATAAAATTCCACCTTTCTACTCTTGTTATATCTTAGTATTGGAAATGGTAAAGAGTTGAAAACGTTTTTATAGCTCTCCACTTCCTGTGTAAGCTTACTATTTTCTAACTCAAGTCCGTTAGCCTTTATCTTACAGTCTGAGACATTCCTTATCCATAACAGTACACCTATCACATTGTTAGAATCATCTATTATGCTTCTACCGTAACATATGCAATAAACCTCACTGTCTTTTGACTTTAAATCTAGAGTAAAAGATTTATTTATTTCCTTTGCCTCAACAAAATTTTTGATTAAGCTTTCTGATTGCTCAAAAAAATTCACAAACTCATTAAATGAGTAAAAAACAGTATTAAGCAAAATTAGTAAATTGGGAGAGAACTTTTCTATACGTTTTTTTGCATCCCAAATATAAAACCCATCATTCACAGTATCAATTAAATTATTTATGATAACATTTTGATGCTGTAAGTTCTTAATCTTATTACTAATTTTTAATTTAGAATAAGAGAGAAAGAATAATATTAGAATCAATATTAAAACCACTTCATACAAAAAAAACATAGCACTTTTAAAACAAATGTAAAAATTTGTAACCGCTCAGAATTATGCTGAAGAGGTATATAAGTAAAGATTGCCTAACATTTGAAAGCCCAATCTCTTATAAAGGTTCACAGAAGATTTCATACAATGTGCTACTATATATTTGCATTCAAGCTGTTTAGCTATCTTTATTCTTTCTAAAACCATTTGGGTACCTATTCCACGATTCCTGTAAATTGGTAAAACTCCATCACTATAAAAACCAGCTACGCTATCTTGAACATAAAGACCGCATGTCCCAATAATTTCATTATTTAGTGTTACAAGAAAAAATCTTAATCTTGAGTTCTTATCATCATAATTTGATAATCCGCGAAAAAATGTGCTGACAATTCCAACGCCATGATAAAAAATTTTAGAAGTGTGTAGATCTAACTGTTCTAAGAGGTTGCTACCATTCACAGCATTTAACCTCAAGTTTGGAATAACATCAGCAGGTAAAAAGTAATTTTTCATATTAAGTAAAGCTTTTTTTGGTGTGCTAACGTGTTTTATTTCACACTTTTCTAAAATATCTCTTATTTTCATATGTGAATTTATTACCCATGTTGCTTCTATATCTCTTGTTCTGAGATAATCTAGAGTTTTTTGTATAGAAAGCTCGGTACATTGATCTCCACAGAACACAAAATTAAATAATGACTCCCTGGTACCATTTATTGTAAATATGATGTTATCAAATTCATCGTGTACTTCCCACTCAGATAAATTCGCTGTGTACAGTATATAATCCTTTAGATTTTGAACAATTAAGCTTGAATAATAAATTTTTTTATCCTGCATACACCAACAATAAACAATAAAAGGCTCCTATAAGAACACAGGCTAAAATTGCAGCTATAACGTCATCTAGCATAATACCTAAAGGACCTTTGGTATTTTTATCGATTAAATTTATAGGCCACGTTTTTATTATATCAAAAAACCTAAAAGAAAAAAAGCACAACAACAATGAAGAACAATTCATCTCTTGGCTTAACAATATCGAAACTAAAAGTATCGTCAGCAATTGACCAACCACTTCGTCAATTACTACCTCTTTTGGATCACATGAAGTCTTGTAATGTTTTATATAATTACCTGTAGACCATAATCCAATTAAGAATAAAAAAGAAATAATTGCTGCACCTAAAATTTTGTTGCTCAGGATTACAGGAACAAGCGGAAAAGAAGCCAAACTACCCACAGTACCTGGCATTTTTTTTACTGTTCCAGACAGCCACCACGTTGATATTAATTTATATAAAAATTTCACAATATATCCAAATACAAAATTAACTTATAAGAACAGAAAGAGTATCCTCTATAGAGGCGCTTTCATACAATAATCTATAGACCGCTTCACATATAGGCATTTTTATCTTTAGCTTTCCTGCTAAATTAAATATGGACTCAGCAGTGCTAAAACCTTCAATCACTGACTTGCCTTCTGACAAAATCTGCTGAACATTAAAGCCATTGTCACTATTACCTATTTTAAACCCAAAAGATAAGTTTCTTGAATTCAAGGATGTGCATGTCATAATTAGGTCACCCAGACATGCTGGCCCAAGTAGTGTATTTATATCCACACTACCGTCACCAATTTTTGCTGAGTATAAAGCCTTAATTTCGCTCATACTTTTCGTAATCAATGCTGCATGAGCATTAAACCCAAGTTTACTACCTAGAACAATCCCACACGCTATAGCAAAAACGTTCTTTAACGCTGCACAAATCTGTACTCCTATAATGTCGTTACTAAACTCCAATTTAACATTTTCTTGTTGCAGCTCTGATACTAGCTTTGAACCTAATGTGTTATTTTGGCATGCAAGAACCATTGAATAGGGTAATTTTCTTGCAACTTCTACAGCAAAGCTAGGACCTGAAAAAATAGCAATAGGATTGTTAGGTAAAATTTCATTTACTATTTCACTAGGTAATTTTAATGTAGACTTTTCTATTCCCTTACAAGCTAAAATTATTGCTACATCTTTTTTCAGATTACAATTATGCAATTGCTGACATACCTTCCTCAGAGACTGAGTGGGAACAGCGAGGATTGTTACTGAAGCATTAATTATGTCTTCAATAGCCAATTTTACTGACACATTATCAGAAATTCGACAACCGGGTAGCTTGTCACTTTCTCTTTTCCCGTTGATTGATTCAAATGTAGTTTCATTGTGAGTCCACAAAATCACATCTTTCTTACTACCTAATGAAATTGCGATTGCTGTACCCCATGCACCAGCACCTAAAATTGATATTGCCACACAATATTCCTGAAAATATTACTTATACTTTAAAATAGTAGGATAAGTAAATTAAAAATATAACACAGACATATAGAATAGTTAAATATTTATTAACCGAAGTATTCTTTTAATAATAGTAACTTTAATTCAATATTTACTAAAAATATTATTACTATCATGGTATGTCTATTATATTTTAGATCTATTTATATAACTTTGGAACAATATATTTACTATTAATTAATAAGTGTAATTTTGATCATTTGTTAATAAAAATTTGATTTATTACTTTCCTTAGTTATATATATTACTAAAATTATAAATTATTTATGGGGTGTAAAATATGCGTATATTATTAATTGAAGATGATCAAGTAAGTGCAAAGACTGTAGTTAACGCCTTAACTTCTGATGGACACTTCTGTGACGTTGTTACTTCTGCACAAGATTATAACAATAATATGGTTTCCTCAAACGGAGATTACTATGACCTAGTTATTTTAGATATACACTTACCTGGTGATATTGACGGATATGATATATTGTTAAGACTAAGAAGTGCAAAAATCAAAGTTCCTGTCTTAATACTTTCATGCATATCCGCTGTCAATCACAAAGCTAAAGGACTCGGGTATGGTGCCGATGATTACTTAACCAAGCCATTTCATAAAAGCGAGTTATTAGCTCGAATTAAGGCCATAGTGCGTCGTACTAAAGGCCATCCTGAATCGGTGATAAAGATTGGTAATATAAATATCAATTTTGATCACAGGGTTGTTGAGGTGAAAGGTAAAACGGTTCACCTTACTAATAAAGAGTATTCTATGATAGAATTGCTAGCACTGCGTAAAGGAACAGTACTAACAAAAGAAATGTTCTTAAATCATCTTTACAATGGCTTGGATGAACCTTCAGATAACAAGATAGTTGATGTTTTTATGTGCAAATTACGTAAGAAACTTGAAAGTGCAAATGATGGAAAAAGCCACATAGAAACCGTTTGGGGCAGAGGGTATGTTCTGAAAGAGTATATTGATGATGATGAATATTCTAATGTTAATGTAGGCGAAAGTAGTGATGGCTATCAAGCAGAACAAGTGAAGGACAACGCATGAAATGCCTACACATTTAAATATAGCATGGCTTATATCGCACGTATCATGTGAACGCCTAGGTGAAATATAAGCCGAGTTCTGTTTATGTAGCTATTTATCTGGAGTAAATGTTACCATTTACCGCATGCGATTTACCCGAGTAGATATGAGGAAAACATAAAATCTACTTCTATTTAATCTTGCTCCTAGTGTTGGTTACTCGACTACCAATGTTGCCATTGCCATGGTGTGCTCTTACCACACCTTTTCACCCTTACCTAAAAATATTTTAGGCGGTAATTTTCTGTAGCCCTATAACTGGAGTTACCTCCGGCGGGCATTACCCGTCACTATTTTTCCTTGGAGCCCGGACTTTCCTCTGCTATGTTTATCACACAACAGCAGCTACTTATTTCACCTAGGAATTATACTTTAACATGAAAATCACAAAAGCAAAAGACAATTTCCTAACAGTCTACATATTAAAAACATTTAGACAAATAGCTAAAGGTGATATTCCGGCACATCATCACTATCCCAAGATAAGCTTTTTTCACTTTTAGACTCCGCTTCAGTTAGTCAAGAGCCTGGTCCACCGCTTGAAGACGATGAGCTACTTCTTGATCGACTACTACTTTCTACTGATATACTATTTAGCACTGTTTCAGATTGATATATAGTTCGCATTCTGTTACCAGTGGTAAAAATTTCTTCATCGCTACTTGAAGATGATCGCCTTCTATAACCCAAATCAGTTAGTTCTAATACAGGAGCAGCATTACGACCCTTAACATATCTATATGCTATGAATCCTATAATTCCAACAATACCTATTGCTCCAACCAAAGATCCCCCTATCATTCCTGCCTTATTAGACCCTATAGCAAGTTGAGTAGGTTGTGGTGAAGAAGTAGACTGAGGAAGTAAAGTCGTGGTGAATATAGGAGTTGTTGACTCTTTTGTTCTAGTACTTGGTATACTAAATACTGTTTGTGTAGTTTTCTCTGAGCTTGTTGTTGGCGCAGTTGGCTCCACTGTTACTGTGCTTGTTTGAGTCGTTGACTCTGTTGAAGGTTTATTCGTTGTAGAAGTAGGTGCAACGGCTTCTGTTGTTGGCTTCACTGTTACTGTACTTGTTTGAGTCGTTGACTCTGTTGAAGGTTTACTCATCGTAGAAGTCGACGCACCAGTCGCTGCTGTAGGTTTTACAGTACTTGTCTCAGTCCCTGAAGTTACTATCGGCACACTAGTTGACGTTGTAGCAACTTCCGTTGTCAATTTAGTAGTCTTCACAGCGTCGGTTTCTGCTGTGCTAGTAATTGCAGCAGTCGGCGTTTTCTTAGAAGTCACAACCGTTTCTGCAACAGTTATAGGAGCCACGGTACTACTAGAAATAATATCTGGCGTTAATCGACCGTTAATGATATTAACAAAATCACTGAGAGTTTTGATGCTATTTGCCGGTATTATTGTTGCTTCAGAAGATTTTCCAGAGCCGTTTTGATTAAAAGTTACAATATTTTCTCCACTTACCGCAGTTACGATAAAACCACCCTGACCGTTGCCTTTAATATATAATTGCTCTATAGGATCTGTAAATTGATAGATAGGAAAATCTGACACTGATCCATTTTTAAGTAGAGTTGCTATATGTAACCTCTGCTCATTAGCTGATTGGTCATTTTCAAGAAAAGCAACTAGATCATTTCCTTCCGTTTGTTCAACATACTGCAAAAAGCTTATTTCATGTTCTCTAGAAAGAGATAGTGCTTTATTATCTATTTGACCTTTTCGATTACCAAGTAAAAAGCCATTAACTCTATCCTTCAGACCCTGAATCACTTTAGCCATATCAAATTTAAAAATACGTGTTTTTCTCACCTCTTGATTTTCCTTAGTAATCCTTTTGCTCACTTGCGAATAAAGCATCGTGTTTCCATTTAATGCCAATTGCCCCTGATTATCAAAATTGAACAATTTTCTTTCTGTAACACCTTTTTCTCCAGTCAATACCTTAAATTTTCCGCTCTCGCTTGACTTTAAGTACCAAGAAACTAAAGTTTGATCCTTTAAGTTATGGGCGATTACAATTACGTCACCATTACCAACTTTCACTGCTCTTGGTTGAAAGTAACTATTGCCCACATTTGCAAGACTATTATTATCAATATTCTTTTGTAATTTTCTTTTATCTAAATGTTCAACTGAAGGAGTATTAACTGATTGTTTAATTCCGTAAGTGTTAAAAGATAAGCCTTTAACGCATTTTTCTCCTTCTTCGCTAATTCCTTCTTCAGGAAAGATAACTCCAACTTTATCTATTTCAGCTGAATCTTCTATTAATGTGAGAGATAATTGATCTTTGAATTCATTTGCTACGCTGATATTTGTACCACATTCGTATGTTTTTGATTGATATAATGGACTAATAAGTAATTTTACTTTACTGCTCCCATTACCATTATCTTGATAGCTGAGTCCGTAAGCAACTCCATTCCCCTCAATTAATTCTACGTTTGTTGGATTAAAACCTATCGCTTCTTTAATTTCCGGTGTATTTGAGTTGATCCGAGCAATCTTCTTAATATAGACATAATTTTATTTAAAATATTAATAAAATGCTATTATGATTACTCCTGTGTGTTAATGTCAATGAAAATTTTAACTAAAATTAAAAAATTAATATAATATTTTATACTAAAAGGTAAATATAAGCTTGAAGAGGGCTAAGAAGCTTTATGCTATTTCTCAAAAAACCAACAATTGCAATCATTGGTTCTACAGGTATAATCTGTTAAAGTTTACACGAGTCTCATGAATGATAGAAAAAGAAGAGCAGTTTAGTTTTACATCAGAAAACCTCAAGAAAGCGGGAAAGTTTATAGAGATGTATCCCAAAGGTAGAGAAGGTAGTGCTGTTATGCCTTTACTATATCTGGTTCAAGAGCAATGCGGATGGGTTTCTGAATCTGCTATGCGTTATGTTGCTGATATGCTGCATATTCCACATATTCGTGTATATGAAGTGGCAAATTTTTACACCATGTATAATTTAAAACCAGTAGGCAAATATCTAATACAAATTTGTAGAACAACTCCTTGCTGGTTGTGCAATAGTGAAGAAGTTTTAAATACCTTTAAAAAAAAACTTGGAATCAATATCGGTGAGACTACTAAAGATAATTTGTTCACTTTAAAAGAAGTTGAATGCCTAGGTGCATGCGTTAATGCTCCCGTTGTGCAGATCAATAATGACTTCTATGAAAATCTTACTCCTGAGAAAGTAGAAAACATCATAACAGAACTTTCAGGCAAATAGATGAAAGAAGAATTTTCATTCAAGAGAATCAAGCAATCAGGTTCTGCAAGAGTTGGAACAATTAAAACTCCAAATGGAAGCGTAGAAACCCCCGCTTTTATATTCTGCGCAACAAAAGCTGCAATTAAAGCTGCAGATATTGAAAGAATAAGTGAAGCTGGTACCCAAATCATACTTTCCAACACCTATCACCTAATGCTTCAACCAGGAGAGAATACTGTTGCAAAACTTGGTGGTTTGCGCAAGATGATAGGATGGAATGGGCCAATGCTAACTGACTCAGGTGGATATCAGATATTTAGCTTAGGCCACGGATCAGTTTCGGAAGAGATAAAAGGAATAAGAAAAAAACAAAAAACTTTGATCAAAATTAATGAGGATGGGGCAATTTTCCGTTCTTACATTAATGGTAAAATTTATTGCTTAACTCCTGAAAAATCTGTACAAATTCAACAGAAATTAGGTGCAGATTTAATCCTAGTTTTAGATGAATGCACTCCATTTCACGTAAGCAAAGAATACACAGCAAAATCAATGCTCATGAGCCACAGATGGGCTGAACGTTCTTTAAATGAATTTGAAAAAAACAATAATGGCAAGCAGGCACTGTATGGAATTAGTCAAGGCGGAGTGTATCAAGATTTACGTAGAGAAAGTTGTGATTTTATCAACGATTTGCCATTTTTTGGTCAAGCAATAGGTGGATCACTTGGTCAAAGTAAAGAGCAGATGCATGATGTAGTTTCTTTCACTATGGACCACCTGAAAAAAGACAGGCCTACTCATTTGCTTGGTATTGGTGGAATTGTGGACATCTTTCGCGGAGTAGAGCTTGGAATTGACACGTTTGATTGCGTGCATCCAACCCGCTTAGCAAGGCATGGTGGCGCACTTGTTAAAGTAAAAAACAGAAATTCTATTTCTTCAAAGTGCAAAGAGCATATTAATTTGCGGAATCAACGATTTGAGCTGGACAACAACCCAATTGAAAGTGACTGTTTATGTTTTACCTGCAGAAAACATTCAAGAGCTTATATACACCATTTACTGAAAGCTAAAGAGCTCCTGGCTTACACGCTCGTTACCATTCATAATATTTTCTTTATGAATAAGTTAATGGCATCAATAAGGCAGGCTATATTAGATGATAGGCTAGATCGGGAGAAAAATAATTGGATTAGTGAGACACCACTACACTGTGAATTATACACCTAGTTCATATTTTTCTACGCTTATTTTATATTCCCTAAAACAGAAAAAGCCTTCCTCTTCCTACTCTTTCTTCCTTGGCTAATCCATAGTTAGCGTTTTTTGCACATGTGCGTTGCATTTTTTAATCTTCTTTAAAAACTTGACAATACATGACAACACTGGTATGTTAAAAATATAGTTTTTGTGAGGTATTTATGGTTAACAATAAAGAAAAACATCAAATAGCGTTTTGCGTTTCAGCCGTTACATTCTTAGCTGGGTTATCATTAATCGCAACTGCAATTGCAGTGGGTACCGTACCTGCTATAGCTGCTTGTCTAGTGATAGGAGGAATTTTGACTGTCTTGTCTGGTGTGCAAGCAGTAGAAAGCTATTTATTTTTACGAAACAGCGAGAAAACTTTGAATAAACTGATAAGTAATATACGCGATGAACCAGAAAGCAAACTTTTTATAGAAAGGATTTTGCAACCGTTCATTGAACTTTTTAGTGAGCTTAAGCAACATAATTAAAGTACACTAAGCTTTAAGCATAGAAACCACTTTATCGTAACTTGGCAATGATTCAATTTCTCCAATTGCAGCTAGAGTGGTTTTTTCATGCTGAGATAACAATTCTTCTGCTGCTTTTTTTACGTTAGCAGTGGTAACTGCACTAATTTTTTCTATTAATTCATTTTTACTGATGTACCTATTATAGTTACCGTAGTAGTGTCCCAATGTTTCAGCACGTGAGCTAACACTTTCGCGTGACATTAAAATTTGGGATTTTACTCGCTCTTTCACTCTATTTACTTCTTCTTCCTTCAGATCATCTGTAGACAACTTCTTCAACTCTGTCGTTATAGATTTTAAAAGCTTATCTAAGTTACTACTGTCTGTACCAGCAAAAATGGAAAACATTCCTGTATTAGTATAGCTGGAATTAAATGAATAAACAGAGTAAGCTAATCCCTGCTTTTCCCTTACTTCCTGGAATAAACGTGATGACATTCCGCTCCCTAATATAGAATCAAGCACTTGAAACGTGTGATATTTATCGTCATGGCGAGAAACACTAGGTAGACCAATTAGCAAGTGTACCTGATCTAATTTACGATGTTCTAAATACTCACCACCAGTACAGCTCGCATTTTGGCTTTTTTTCAGCTTTTTAGAATGAATCTTTGAGAGAAAATCTTTGGTTAATGCAACAACTTCTTCATGTTCAACATTTCCTGCAACGGCAAATAGCATATTCTCACCAAAGTAATGCTCATTTATGTAATTATCTAGATCTCCTCGAGTAAAAGATTTTACAGTATTTTGCGTGCCTAAGATTGACCTACCAAATGGTTGGTCTTTATAAGCTGCCTCAAAATATTTGTCGAAAATAATGTCACTTGGTGAATCATTAGTTTGAAAAATCTCTTGTATTACAACACCCTTCTCACGTTCCAATTCATCTTCTGGAAACGTGGAATTCATCAATATATCTATTAATATATCAATACCAGTTTTTATGTCTTTCTTGAGGACTTTTGCATAATAGGTGGTGCTTTCCCTACCGGTGCTAGCGTTGAAAACTCCACCTATGTCATCAAAAGCTTTTGCAATTTCAAAGGCAGTTCTTGTCTTCGTCCCTTTGAAAGCCATGTGTTCTAAAAAATGGGATATTCCATTTTGCTTTGCACTTTCTGCTCTACTGCCAACACCAACTCGTATGCTTAAAGCTACGGAATCAATATCACGCACCTGCTCAGTTATTATGCGCAGACCATTATCTAATTTTGTTACCCGGGGTATATTCATCTCATATATTCTTCTAAGTTCTCTTCTGCAAAATCCCAATTAATCAAATGATCAAGGAAAACTTTTATGTAGTCAATTCTACGGTTTTGACAATCTAAATAATAGGCGTGCTCCCACACATCCATAGTGAGTAGTGGCACTTGGCCATAAATTATTGGCAAATCTGCATTTGGAGTCTTGGTGATTTTGAGCTTTCCTAACCTACCTTTTTCGAGCACTAACCACACCCATCCACTGCCAAACTGGCTTACTCCATGACTCGAAAATTCTTCATAAAATTTATCAAAGCCACCGATATCGTCTTGAATTTTTTTTGCTAGAAGACTACCATCTTTAGGCTTACCACCACCATTTTTTTTCATTGAATTCCAATAAAAAGTATGGTTCCAAACTTGTGCTGCATTATTAAATATAGGCAAGTTGCCGCTATTACCATGCACTTTTGTTATTAATTCCTCAATTTTTACATGTTGATAACCCGTATTTTCAACTAGCTCGTTGAGTTTATTTAAATATCCTTTATGGTGCTTATCATAATGAAAATCTAAGGTTTTTGCAGATATATAAGGCTCCAAAGCTGTTTTATCGTATGGTAATTCAGGTAAAGTAAAACTCATAAAAACCTCTTTATTTCTAACCTACTTGGATGGTAGGGCAATATATGCTTTTGTGCAACATATAATTAATAGCTAAAACATTTAGGTATCTATTGCATTATTCTAAATTATACTACAATAACGATTATTATATAAGCCATAGAAATGGATTAAATGCAAAAGTTACTTGACACCCTTCGCCAACCCCCTTATCATGAAACTGAAGCTATTGTATTTGCTTTCGCCAATCTGCAGATTAAAAGGTAAGGATTACTTAATGTATCGGCGTCTTATGTTCAATTTTTTGCAGTATATAGATACTGTATGTCTTTACAAAACTTCATCTACATCTAGGTTTTTATCTAAATAAGCTGAACGCGCTTATAAAGCGTTACAAGACATCAAAAAATGCCAATACTCGACAGAGATAGTAAAAGACTAGCTAACTCGGGGATTCTTTGTCTTTTTTTCTGCTTAGTAAATTTCTTAAACATTTGCAGCGTAAGTTAGTTGCAATTAAAAGCGGCTGAATCTCGCTTGTCAAGCGTTTAAAACATAAAAAACGCCAATATTTTAAAGCGGATAATAACCCCAGGGCTTCTTTTGCCTTTTTTTTCATTTGGTAAATTTCTTAATATTTATAGCTAAACAACAACCGTCATCCCGCTACGTGTTAGCGGGATCTATGCTTTGAGATACCGCGAATGAATCGCGGTATGACGGTGTAATGATGGTTAAGTAATTCGTCATTCCGCTACGTGTTAGCGGGATCTAGAGATACCGTGACGGTATGACAAGGGAGAACAGTTGTATTCCTGCACAATTTATTCTCATGACAAAAACGTCTTAACTTTCTCTCTACTTTTTCTGGGTAAGGTCAATTTTGTGAAAAAATGGATTGAATTATAGGCAGATTTGGCTATTATTTGTAATACATGGGTATTAGGTAAAATGTTTAAATTTGATCCTTTATTATTAGCTCGAATTCAGTTTGCCTTCACAATAGGCTTTCACATTATATTTCCTGCTTTCACGATCGGGCTTGCAAGTTTTCTAGCCTTTTTGGAATGGTGTTGGCTTAAGACTGGTGATACACGTTTCCGTGATGTTTATAAATTCTGGATCAAGATTTTTGCCGTTGCTTTTGGCATGGGAGTGGTATCTGGAGTTGTAATGTCATATCAACTTGGTACCAATTGGTCGATTTTTTCTGACCGCATAGCCAATGTTCTCGGCCCTCTATTTTCCTTTGAGGTTTTAACAGCCTTTTTTCTGGAGGCATCTTTTTTGAGTATTATGCTATTTGGATGGAATAGAGTAAGTTCTCGTATGCACTTTGCTTCTACTTGTATTGTTGCAGTGGGAACGCTTATTTCAGCTTTTTGGATTATTGCAGCCAACAGTTGGATGCAAACACCCGCTGGATTCACGATTGGTGAGAATGGTCTCCTATATCCAACCAATTGGTTAGAGATTATTTTTAATCCTTCTTTCCCTTATCGCTTTATTCATATGGTAACAGCAGCCTATCTTACAACAGCTTTTGTGGTTGGTGGTGTAGGAGCATTTTATCTTTGGAGAAAACGACATGCTCCTCAAGCAAGAATTATGCTTGGTATGGCAACCATTATGGTAGCTTTAGCTGCACCATTTCAGCTGTTCATGGGAGATAGGCATGGATTAAATACACTAAAGCATCAACCTGCTAAGATTGCTGCAATGGAAGGTATATGGGAAACCGAAAAAGGGGCTGGCTTACTTTTATTTGCTTATCCGGATCAGCAAAATGAAATTAATCACTACGAGATAAAAATTCCTAATCTTGCCAGCTTGATCTTAACACATGATTTTTTAGGAGAAGTAAAAGGATTAAAGGAATGGAAAAAAGAAGATAGACCACCTGTAGTATGGGTATTCTGGTCCTTCCGTATAATGGTTGGAGTTGGAATTTTAATGATCATAATTGGGTCAGTAAGTGTTATACAGTATCTTCGTGGCAAATTATTCCAAAGTTGTTTCTTACATGGATGGTGGATATCAATGATGCCGTCTGGGTTCATAGCGTTACTTGCAGGTTGGTTTACTACTGAAATTGGCCGTCAACCTTACACTGTATATGGAATTATGCGCACAATTGAATCATTTTCATCTGCGATTACCGGTCCTCAGGTTGCATGGTCTTTGATTGCATTTATCGTTATGTATACCCTTATATTTGGAGCAGGTAGTTACTATATTCTGAAACTTATATACAAAGGAATTCCTGTCATTAAAGAAGAAGAGCAATTTTATAAACACGGTATTGGAGCTTCAGTGATTGATGCTGGTACATCTGGAAAGGACAACAATCATGTTTGATTTTTCTTCCTTAATTAATTTACCCCTAATCTGGGGATTACTAATTGCCATAGCTGTTTTACTGTATATTTTAATGGATGGGTTTGATTTAGGTATTGGTATTTTACTTCCTTTTGCACCGTCAGATAAATGCCGTGATCACATGATAAGCTCAATTGCACCATTTTGGGATGGAAACGAAACATGGTTGGTATTGGGTGGTGGAGGGTTGTTTGCTGCTTTTCCTCTTGCATATTCAATATTAATGCCTGCTTTTTATATTCCAATCATTATTATGCTGCTTGGCCTTATAGTGCGCGGAGTATCCTTTGAGTTTCGTTTTAAGGCAGAAGGAAAATACAGGCGATTATGGGATTATGCCTTTCATTTTGGGTCACTTGGTGCTGCATTTTGCCAAGGCATGATTTTAGGTGCATTTATACATGGTGTAGAAGTAAACGGACGCAACTTTTCTGGTGGCCAATTTGATTGGGCAAGTGCTTTTAGTGTAATGACAGGCATTGCTGTGATATTTGGATATGCACTTTTAGGTTCTACATGGCTCATAATGAAGACAGAAAATATAACACAAGAATGGGCACGCAAGGTTGCTTCTTATACGCTTGGTTTTGTAGGTATTTTCATGGGACTAGTGAGTGTAGTGACACCATTTTTAAATGAACGTATTAAAAACTTTTGGTTTAGCATGCCAAATTTTTATTATTTATTTTCTATTCCATTACTCACATCTTGGCTATTTTTCATGCTGTGGTTTGATCTTCAGAATACTAAACGGGAGTACCGTCCATTCTTTCTCAGTATTGCTATTTTTTTTATGGGATATTTAGGTTTAGGAATTAGTATCTACCCATGGATTATACCTTTTCAATATACCATTCTGGATGCAGCCGCTTCTGGGCCAAGTTTATCTTTAATGCTCATTGTTATAATACCGCTTTTACCAATCATTTTAACTTACACTGGTTATTGCTATTATGTCTTTCGTGGAAAATCAAATTATGAACACACATATTAAGGAGTTAGTGACCTTATGGTTAAAACGTTACCCTTAAATCAAGCAGTCGTTCAGGCAATGGCGTCAACTCAAGAACCTTCATTAGCAAACCCTCCTATGGATTTTCTGAAAAGTTTTTGAGTATATTGTATTTTTAATTTGTAGAATAAGTTTTTTTCCTTTTTGCATGCTAACCAAAAAGGGTTCTGTCATCCTTCTTGTCATATAAGTAGCTTGACGCGGGCATTCAGTTTTCTTTATAATTTTCTTTGTGAAAGAACAAAAATGCTTATTTGTAACCATAGCTGGCTTACCAAATGCTGGGAAGTCTACATTAATTAACAGCATCATAGGCAAGAAAATTGCAATTGTCACCCCTAAAGTGCAAACAACAAGGACGCAAATAAGGGGTGTTGCAACATGCAACAACACACAAATTGTCTTTACTGACTCCCCAGGAATTTTCTCAGCAGAAACAAAACTTGAAAAAGCTTTAGTCAAATCTGCATGGTCGGCAGTTAAGGATAGTGACATCACTTTGTTGCTTGTTGATGTAAGCAATTATTTGAAAAATATAGAAAGAATTAAGACTATATTTATGCGGCTGCAGCGCACAAAAGGCAGATGCATTTTGGTTATCAATAAAACTGATTTGGTAAAAAGGCCTGAATTAAAGATGGCGCATGAGCATCTGAATTTGCTTTATAAATTTGAAAAGGTTTTTATGATATCAGCATTAAAGAATGATGGACTTTCTGATTTGATGAATTACTTGTCTGAAGTTGCATCGGTGAGCCCCTGGTTTTATGAAGAAGATCAAATAACCGATTCCTCGACAAATTTTTTATCAGCAGAAATTACGAGAGAAAAATTATTCTTGAACTTGCGTGAAGAATTGCCATACTCTACAGCTGTTATAACTGAACAATTTGAGGAAAAAAAAGATAAGAGTTTAGTCATCAAACAGATCATATTTGTGTTGAAAGATAGTCATAAAAAAATAGTACTAGGAAAAGATGGCAGTAATATTAAAAAAATTAATATCGAAGCGCGTGCTGAACTAGAAAAATTATTTGAGTGCAAGGTACACCTCTTTTTATTTGTGAAAGTGCGACCTTGGATCGACCGTCCGGAGGAGTATATAGGCAATGCTTAATTCTTTATTGGTATTTGATATTGAAACTATACCAGATGTAAATTCCTGCAAAAATTTACTCAATATTAGTGATGATAGTAGTGTAGAAGAGAAGAGGGATGCATTAACAAAATATCATCTCGAAATAACAAATGGGCAAAACTCTTTTCTGCGTCAGCCTTTTCACCTTGTTGTAGTTATTAGTTTTTTACTTTGCAATATAAGCTACCAGAGCGGTTATGAGGTGTTCACACTGCAAGAAATAAGATCTGGAGGCACACTAAATTCCAGTGAAAAGGAGCTAGTGAAAGGATTTTTTAACTACATATCAGAGAAAAAGCCAAGATTAGTTTCGTTCAACGGACGCACTTTTGATATACCAGTGCTGAAGTATCGTGCTATGGTCCATGGCATTCAAGCGGAATATTTTCATAAAGCTGGCGATAAGTGGAATAGTTACAATCAGAGATATAGCAGTGATTGGCATTGTGATTTGCTTGAATCCCTCTCTGATTTTGGAGCTTCTGCGAGAGTAAAAATGAACGAAGTTTGTGCAGCATTTAATCTTCCTGGTAAGATTGGAGTTGATGGGTCACAAGTTATGGACTTATACGATAGCGGCAAGATACAAGAGATTCGAGATTATTGTGAAACAGATGTAATTAACACTTATTTGATTTACTTAAGGTTCATGCATCATCAGGGAAGGATTACTACTGAAAGCTACAACAAAAGTGTGGAAGAGCTACTTTTAGAGTGCGAAAAAAAAGAATACCTAAAGAAATTTAAAGAAGAATGGCAAATAACTTGTGGTGGAAAAATTTTACTTCCATAGAATAAATAGTCGAGTTATAATGCACTAACAAGCGAACCTCTGTACTAAATTTTGGTTAATATACACGTTGAGCATATTAAGAAAGTTGCTTTTAAGGTATTGCATTTTACTTTTATTTTCGTTATAAGGTTGCTTTAAGTTGAATTTTCAACATTTTTATACTATTTACATTTAAGATATGATTTCGAAATTTTTTGGGGGCACTTCATGAAAAAGTCTATGTATACTAGAACTGCTCTAGTTTCTTTATTAACTTTATGTTCTTTCAGCAGTTTTGCAGCTGACTTTCCTGATGAGAGTATGAAGGAAATAAAAAAGCAAGAGAGCACAAAAACTTCTGGAAAAGTGGAAGTTATGAAAACATCAAATAAAAAACTGAAAGAAAAGATGGACAGAATATGTAATGCTGATCCAAGAAAAAAAGCTGAAGAGCTTAAGAAAAAAGAGGAGCTAAGATTAGCAGCCGAGCAGAAGAAAAAAGAGGAGATCAGGCTAGCAAATGAGAAAAAAGCAAAGCTTATAGAGGATTCAAAAGCGAAAGCTCTAAACGCTAAGAATTCTAATATAGAAAAAGGTAAAGTTTCAAAAACTAAGCGTTCTAAAACTAAGAATGCTAAAGTTGAAGCTAAAGATGTAAAGAAGGATATAAAAGTTGTTAACAAAAATACAGAGGAAAAAGGTAAGGCAAGTCCTGTTGTTTCAGTTGGTGGAGTTGATATTATCGATACCAATCAAGGGCAAAGTAATTTAAGAATAACTTTTGGTGGTGTTGTTGATGCTCAAGGTTATGGCAAAGCTGGACCAAGTGGCGCAGATTATAAACGTTATAACGTTATGCCAAACAGATCTACAGAGTATTATAATGCCACTCCAGATATAACAAGAGGAGCAAATCCAATATTCTATGAAGGAATAGGAAATATTGGTGATTACAGCAACGATATGGGTATGATTGCTGATGCAATATTGCACCTCAGAGCAGAAAATAAGAATGAAGATTTAGGTCTTCTTTATGGTGCTGACGTGCAGTTTCATGTTCCAGTGACCGAAGGTAAGGGAGCTTCACAGGGTGTTTATGCTGCAAAAGGCAGAAGTGCGCATGTGTTTGTTAACTCAAAATATGGTGACGTGAAGCTTGGTTACCAATTTGGTCCTGAGGCTCTGATGAGGCTTGATGCAACAAGAATTGCGACTGTTGACGGAGCTGCAGATAGTGACTGGTTCAGAAAAGTGAACTTAGAAGGAAGCGCTGCTAGCTTTCCATTTTATGTAACACCACGTCTTTACACTGAAAGTTTTTCGAGTGAAAGTGAAAAATTCTCTTTCCGCATGGCAGGGAAATATAACAAAGGCGTTATGACTACACTGCCATTTAGAGTTGCTTACTACTCACCAAATTATATGGGCGCAAGATTTGGTATCAGCTACTCACCTCGTTATGATAGTGGTTTGTTTACTGTAAAAGAAACAGTTTCAGAAGATAAAGGCGGTAAGATAGAACATAAGGAAACGATAAAGCATGTCGGCCCAGACTATGAGCACATAGTAAGTGCTGGTGCATCATATGAATATGACTTTGATAAACATAACATAAAAGTTAAAACTTCTGCAGTTGGTGAATATGGCTTTCCAAAGCAACCAAGTAAAGATAAGCATCTTTATAAGGAATTTGTGGAGTATAATGACCTGATGGGTGTTAATTTTGGTGTAAGCGCTGATTATAAGATTAATGAAGATCAAGGCGTAAAGTTTGCTGCCTCTTTTGCATACTTGGGCAAATCTGGTCAACCGAAGGGTATTAAAAAATTAATTGGTGATACCTATACGGAAATTGATAGTAAAGATGCTACTGATGGCAAAAGAGTGGAAGGGCTGAAAGCTCAATTTGGTAAAGATAGTATAGATACCATGTATTGGACTGTAGGAGCTGGGTATCAACATGAGAATATCTACACAAGTTTGACGTATTTTGGCAGCAGAATGAATGACAAAGATATGCTTCATGATGGTGCACTTGGCGTTCAATATGATCTGTCTCCTGCATGCAGTAAGAGCAAATTTGTTCCTTACGCAGCTCTCCATTATTTTATGACTAACGAAACAGGTAAGCTGAAAGATGAGTCTGATGCTGATGTACCTTCTAACCAAGGAATTCTCCTTCTTACTGGTGTGAAGTTTTCTTTCTAACCAGCCAGTACACACCACAGTTAACTGTGGTGTATTCTTGTCTGTTAGTGTTTATTTGTCGATCAAATAAACATATGGTGTCCTCTCTCCTGTCATCCCAGTGTGTGACACACAACTGTACGAACATTGTGATTTGAGGACACTCCACCAAGAAGGATGTCATCCCAGTGCCCAGACACTGGGATCCAGCTTTCCATGCAACTTCATCAAAAGCGTTTATTCAGCATAAGATCAGCCACTTTTTATGCTCACCAAATCAGTTTGCTTACTTACAAGCAAAATTTCCTGGATTCCAGTGTCAAGCACTGGAATGACACCCTATGGTCACCGGAATGACGCTTTATGGCTACTTAGATGATGAGAAAAGAACACACTGCCCTTATTCTACTGGCCGTATAGCTACTTTCAAATTTAATCAATTAAGCAGGAGGCCCCTATGCAAACCACACTAAAAAATCATTTAGCTGGAGAATTACTTACCACCGCTACGTGCTGGAAATTAAAGCTCGCAGGTGGAGAAGTAATGGGATTCACTGACTATGATGAAGATTTAAATATTGATAATATACTCTATAAATCTTCAAGTGGATTTACAGCCAGTAGTATAATATTAAACAGCGATTTGAAAACTGATAATCTAGAAATTGAAGGGATATTAAATAGTGCTGATATTAAAGAAGAAGATGTTTTATCAGGAAAGTACGACTTTGCAAATATTGAAATATTTCTTGTGAATTATAAAGACTTGACCCAGGGAACAATGAATCTACATTCAGGAATTTTTGGTAAAGTGACATTAAGTAGTGGAAGATTTATTGTTGAAATTAGAGGGCTTTCAGCAAAGCTTGAGAGAAGCATAGCAGAATTATACTCTCCTGCATGCAGAGCACAATTTTGCGATGATAAATGTAAAGCCGATACTAAAAAATTTAGTAAAATAAGTACAATCACTAAAGTAATAGACGAAAGAAGATTTGAAGACACGAATTTAACTGAGAGTGATGAATATTATAAGCACGGAGTAGTAAAATTCTTTGGCTCAATAGCGTTTGAAGGTGTAGTAAAAGAATATAAAAATAAAGTAGTTACGTTGTTTACTTCGCCTCCATACCAAATTTTTGCTGGAGATAAATATTCAATACTCGCAGGTTGCGGTAAAACATTTCCAACTTGCAGAAGCAAGTTTAACAATACTGTGAATTTTCGTGGTGAACCCTATATACCAGGTTTTTATATTGTTTAGCAGTACAATTTTCAATATTATGAATAAGCATGGAAAGGTGGCTGAGTGGTCTAAAGCACACGCTTGGAAAGCGTGCACATATGAAAATATGTCGGGGGTTCGAATCCCCCCTTTTCCGTATGTTACTTCTAGAATAGTATAAAACCCCCGGTCGCGCACACAACTGTACGAACATTGTAATATGGTACAATGTTACAACTATGCGGTGGTAATTTACGATAAATTCATGTAGCCATTTCAAATTTAGCCATACCAATGTCAGTAAATTGATTAAGCAAATAACACTTGAGTAGCAGTTCCTTCCCACGATTAATTTCAGATTTGTTCCGAAAATTAAACCCGAATGTTTGTTTCAGTCGCGAGAAAAAACTTTCTACATAAGATCTTTTTCCGTAGTTTGTTTGCCTTTTCCACCTCTTCATTCCATCTTCGCTGTATGACTTTATTAGTCTAATTGCAGCATTTCTCTCTGCCATACTTTGGATGCTCTGCTGCATTGTTTTTTTGGAGGAATTTTTGTCTTTATGCCGCATTCATCACACAATTTATAGAGTTTATGTCTGTCATATGCTCTGTCTGCATATAGTGCTTTTATGGCATGCTGAAAATTAACTCCTTTAAGTAAATCGCAAGCTCCATAGTGATCAGACCGTTACTGTATTTTGCAGCTATGGCTTTTTTGCTGTTTATATTCAACATTACATGCAATTTTCTTGTCTGTTCATAACCACGATATTTTCTGTCAGCGCTATTTTCCTTGCTGTGTGTTGTTATAAATGCTGATGCTTGTGCTATCTATGGCAATTTCGATATCTTCCATATTATTTTTATCAATTCTGCAATCATTGATCTTAATATTAAGTTTTTTTTGAAGCTTGCGAATAGCTGATAACTGCCAAATCTCTTCCTATTTGTTGCAAATATCCTTTTATAAACCCGACTGTTTGTCTTAAGCCAATTCTAAAAAGATTAACGATTATATGCACTAAAATCACAACTTTATCACTATAAATATAGTTGCCGCCCTGCATTTTTGGACTATTTTCATACCAATTTTCGATAGCTTTATCGATGTAACGAAAAATATTTCCTCTTTTTTCTAGAAATTTGTTATATTCATGGCAGTTACTAACTCTCATTTTTTGTGGCATATTTTTCCTTAAGCGGTTAAATGGCTATTTTATAATGAATTTTGTCAGTAGCCACCAGATTTTTTCAGTTGCGATGCAACAGAGCCATCCCAGTGTCAAGCACTGGGATGACAGGAAAAGAGGCTATTTGGATGACATCTTTCTTCTTGGTATAAATTACTTTTATATCTCAATGTTCGTACAGCTATGCACGTTGCCGCATAGTGGATGAGGTGTACTACCTCTAAGAGTATACATTATCTCACATAATAATATAATATTTCGTTCATAAATCAACGTTTTTAACATGCAGCAAGAACATTTCCGTTGTAATTAAGGTTCTTAAGATGTATATTAATGAATCTTGTTTTCAATAAATAATGAAAGTAATAATTGTCATGATAATGTTATTGTGTAGCAGTTACACAATGGCAAGCGAGAGAATAAGTCTAGTGGATAAAAAACTATCTCAAGGATATGTAGCTCCAGTGCTTACAGAAGATAGCGTTATTTTATCAGATAAGCACGGCGCTTTATATTCCTTTGATATTGATAACTCAAAGGCTATGAATTGGAAATTACACCTCTCACACAGAAAAAAAATTAGTAACATGAGCCTATTGCGTCACAGAGGAAACGTTTTCTTTATAGTGGATAACGTTCTACACACAATAGATGCAAAAACCGGCGAGATTCAGTGGGAAAAAGAATTGAGAGCTCCAGTAAGAGGGAAAGCAGCAGTAATAAACAATAAATTGGTAGTATTGACTATTGATAATTATCTGTACGTGTTTGATATAAAAGATGGCAGCTTCGTTTGGACTTATCAAAACGGCATCAATGAGGTTCGAGGTTTGTATTCCATATCGCCAGCAATTTCTAATGATAAAATAATAGCACCATTTTCAAATGGTGAGTTAATAGCTTTTAATGAAGACGGTAAAAAATTGTGGAGCCAAAAATTGGCTACAAACCTTTTGGATACACAGCTCACAGATGTAACTACTACACCGAGAGTGCTTGGCGATACTTTAATAGCTACAAATAATTCTTATATTTATAGCATTGACGTGAAATCAGGAAATATTTTATGGTCAAAGTCACTGCAAGTAAAAAGTGTATCAGACATTGAGTCATATTATAGTCCTCTTATTCCTGCAGAGAAACAAAAAGAAGGCGGAAGAATTTTTATAGTTACTAAAGACGATAAAATAATTGGCCTGGATATAAAAAATGGAGAAACAGTCTGGGCATCTGATTTAATAGAAAATACGCAATTGTTTGCTCCAATTATGCATGCCCATACACTGTGGGTGACAAGCAATAAAGGTTCAATGTTTGCTTTTCCGGGATCTGAAAGTGCAGGAAAGGTAGTCAAAGTACCTGGTAATGTGTTTCACACTCCAGTGTTTACTCGCAATAAGATATATGTAACAACTGAGGGAAAAGGTGTTTATTCTTTAGAAAATAGGTTTGTTTTTTATGACTGATTATGATTTAATTGTTATAGGTGGTGGCCCAGGAGGCTATAAGTGTGCTATCGCTGCTGCAAAACTTGGATTGAAAGTTGCCTGCATAGATAAAAATAGCATTTTTGGTGGTACGTGCCTGCGGGTTGGGTGCATACCCTCCAAAGCATTGCTCCATTCTTCCTATCAGTATGCTCACACGAAAAATGATCTGTCGAAGCTTGGCATAAAAATTAAGGACGCAAGTTTCGATTTAAAAGAAATGCTAGGCTATAAGGACGCCAGAGTTCAGGAACTTGGAAAAGGTATAGAATATCTGTTTAACCTTCACAAAATCACTAAAATCAATGGGCTTGGGAAAATTACTTCTTTTGATCAAGGCAATCTTGAAGTTTCAGTTGAAGGCAAGGCACTGAAAACAAAAAATATAGTAATTGCAACCGGTTCTGACGTTATTTCTCTGCCAGGAATTAATATCGATGAGAAAGACATTATTTCGTCTACTGGTGCATTATCTTTAACTGAAGTACCAAAAAAACTTGTCGTAATCGGAGCTGGGGCAATAGGGCTTGAAATGTCTTCTGTATGGAGGAGGCTAGGGTCTGAAGTCACTGTAGTAGAATTTTTTGACAGAATCGCTGCAGCAATGGATGGAGAATTAAGTAAGTCTCTACTTTCTAGTCTACAAAAACAAGGAATAAAATTTTTACTTAGCACTAAAGTTGAGGAGATAAAACAAAGTAGTAATTCTTTGAGTATGAAAGTTTGCTCTGTAAAAGATAATCAAACAAACACTATAGAGGCGGATAAGGTATTGGTGGCAGCAGGACGCAAACCATGCACTGAGAATCTTGGTATTGATGAAAAAATAGAAAAAGATAATCGCGGTTTCGTTCAAGTTAACAACAGATATGAAACTAATGTGAAAGGAATATTTGCTATTGGTGATGTGATTGGTGGAGCAATGCTTGCTCATAAAGCAGAGGAAGAAGGAGTGGCAGTTGCAGAGATAATAGCAGGACAGTCACCTCACGTTGATTATGGAATCATACCATCTGTCATTTACACTCACCCTGCGGTTTCTTCGATTGGTAAAACCGAAGAGGAACTCAAAAATGCTGGCCGTAAGTACAAAGTTGGTAAATGTCAATTTGCTGCAAACGGCAGAGCAAAAATCACTGATGATGCTGAAGGATTCGTGAAAGTGCTGACTTGTAGCAGAGCAGATACAATACTAGGTGTGCATATCATAGGAGCATACGCTGATACGCTAATCAACGAAGCAGCAGTTGCAATGGCATATGGCGCAGCAGCAGAGGATATATACAGAATTTGTCACTCTCATCCTGATATAAATGAAGCCTTTCGAGATGCGTGCATCGATGCTTTCTTTAAAAAATAATTGTGGACCTCGGTTCAATCATTGAAAAATGGTATGAGTGGCTGAGGTGCAACAGATCTTATTCACCAAACACTTTAGAGTCATACATGAGGGACTTGAAGGATCTTATAAGTTTCCTAAATACTCACATTGGTGGAGAAGTAAATGTTGGTACTCTGAAAAATTTAAGCATACCTGAGTTAAGAAGTTGGCTTACCTCTCGTTACGCAAGAGGTGTAAACGCAAGATCCAACACTCGAGCACTCTCAGTAATCAGAAATTTCTTCAAGTACATAAAAAATAACCACAATATAGACAATGAAGCTGTATTTTCCTTATCAAGGCCAATTCAGAGAAGAACTTTGCCCAAAGCATTATCAATACCTGATATAAAAACTTTATTGAAAGAAATGAAACTATCCGATCTGGGCGAATCTTGGGTGGTAAAAAGAGAAATTGCGATTATCGTCCTGCTATATAGTACAGGCTTAAGAATCAGCGAAGCGTTGAACCTTAGGGTTAGTGATATTAACAATGAAAGTTTAATAGTAACAGGTAAGGGAGATAAACAAAGGCAGGTATTCATTCTTCCGGTAGTAAAAAAGTGTATACAAGAATATGTAAAAGCCTGTCCTTATCTTGGCACTAATAATGAAACACAATATCTTTTTTTGGGAGTAAGAGGAAAAAAATTGGGAAGAACTTATGTGGCCAATCGTTTGCAAAAAATAAGGAGAATGTTAAATTTACCAGAAATTTTATCTCCACATGCATTTCGCCATAGTTTTGCTACTCATTTGCTTCAGGAAGATATTGACATAAGATCAATACAACAACTGCTTGGTCACTCAAGCCTGGAAACTACTCAAATTTACACTCACCTCAATTATCAAGATGTTTTTAACATGTACAAAAATTTTCAGCAGGGCCTGGAGAAGAAATCAAAACTTTAACTTCGTTCTAAACCACCAAGCTGAGTGCTTTCAACATCACTAAGTATTGTGTTTGCTTTATATAAACTACAACATCCTAATAAAAAAAAAGCCAGTGCAACTGCTGTAAAGAAAGCACTTATTATCCCTGGATAATCTTCTATTACTAAACATGCAACAACAGTATATACTCCAAGCAATATAAAACATGCAGAAGCGTAGTTGCTCAGTTTTCTACCAGAAGAAATTGCTTGCGAGGATTTTTCGTTTTTATTACTACGGAGCAGTCTATTTTCTGATGAAAGCCTATCTCTTTCTTCCCTTACTTGTTTCAAATCTCTTTTTAATCGTGAAATTTCGACAGTGTCGCTTGCTCTTCCATACACAATTCTATTAAGTCGAGTTACTTCACTATTTAGATCATTGATTTTTGTTTTTTGAGCCGATTTTTCCTGCCTTAAATCTTCTTCTAACTGTGAAATTTTGTTAATGCCTCTCGTTCTTTCGCGTACGACCCTATCCAGCTCTCGTTCTTTTTCTATGAGTTGAGCTTTCGTTCTTTCAAGTTCACCTTTAAGTTCTTGTATAACTTGCTCAGAACCTACCGGTATATCATTCGTACTTGCCAAAGGTTGTAATGTATTTGCAGGAAATTTTTCATTTAGATAATTTGTAATAGATTCGATTGGATTATTAACACCCCTCAATGCAGCAGTAACAATTGCATGACTCATGAAGCAATTATCTTCTACTAATTTTTTTACATCATCTAAATCTTTTTTATTAATAGTAGCGGTTAATCGCTCTGTAATGGCTTGTTCAATTATTTGCTTCACCCACGAATTTTGCTCTATAGCTTGTATTGGCTTTATTTGACTAAAATCTAGCTCTTTATGTTTTAAAAGTTTTGTCAATACTTCTTTGTTATCTGATGTTATTCCTTGTAAACATGATTGAATAATTAAGCTAAGCGGCGTTTCTATTTCTTCATTTCGGCTTCTTTTCCAGCAATTAGGGTTAAACTCTTGATTTAATGGTCTTTTCGCTTGGTAAATGTTTCTGCTAGAAAGAGCACCTAACAACTCGTTTGCTTTTTGTGCTTTTTTAAATTCTAATTTTATTACGCGCTCAAATCCTCTTGCAATACAATCTTCAGGGCTTTTATATTCATAATTTTTGATATCAGTTTTTATATCTGGGTGCGTGAGCAATATTTTTACCACATCTTTAGCCCCAACTTGACAAGCAATATGTAAAGCTGTGTCTTTGCGCATATTAGATGTTGTTATAAATTCTGATATTTCACTTTGTGTACTAGGATCATATCTCGTCCGTGTTGTAGACACAGATTGCTTACTCTGAGCATTAATATTGATACTTCTGTTTTGTATAAGCAATTTAGCCATTTTCTCTAACGTAGCCTGTCCATCACCGCTGACAGCGCAGACATTGACAATAGACATCAAAGGTGTCATGCCCTCCTTATCAAACGCATTAACATCCGCACCTTCTTTCAGAGCTTGTTTAAAAGCTTCCGGGTTTTCGTTATCAATAGCCTTAAATAACTTTTGTGTTGGTTCATCGAGCTGTCTTGAAGTTGTCTGATTATATCTATAACCATTAGTATTTATCCCATCCCCTCCATAAAGCATATTAAACCTACCTAATAATTTACTAATATAATTATGAAAAAGAAAAGGAAAATTGCAAGCGATTTATTCAAAATCCTAGAATTAACTACGACTCTAAAAACTTTTCTGCATCAAGCGCAGCCATGCATCCTGTTCCTGCTGCAACTACTGCCTGACGATATACCTTATCTTGAACATCACCTGCAGCAAACACTCCTGCCCTACTAGTTAAAGTTGTTCCAGGTTTTGTAATGATGTAACCCTGCTCATCCATTTCAACAAAGCCTTTAAAAATACCCGTATTTGGTGCATGCCCGATTGCAATGAACACTCCATCCACTTTTAATTCTTGGGTTTTATCGATCTCTGCTGATTTAATCGCAATACCAGCAACCCTTTTTGGATTTTCTTCTCCAAGAATCTGCTCTACGGTATGGTTCCACATTACTTTTATTTTATCATTTTTAAAGAGCCTATCTTGCATTACTTTTTCCGCTCTTAATTTATCACGCCTGTGTATTAATATCACTTCTTTGGCAAATCGAGTTAAAAATATTGCTTCTTCAACAGCAGTGTTTCCACCACCAATCACAGCTACAACTTTATTCCTAAAAAATGCACCATCGCAAGTCGCACAAGCTGAAACCCCATAACCCTGAAATTTCTTTTCACTTTCTAAACCAAGCCACTTCGCTTGCGCACCAGATGCAATGATAATTGCATCTGAATAGTAGTCATTGATATTACCAGAAGATCTAAATCTATACTCATTAAAGTCCTCAAGTTGTTCAACGCTTTTTATCTCATCATCTATTATTTTTGCTCCAACCTTTTCTGCATGAAACCTCATTTGCTCCATTAGTTCTGGACCCTGTATTGAAACAAAACCAGGATAGTTTTCAACATCTGTAGTAATTGTAAGCTGACCACCAGGCTGCATTCCCGTTACTACAATTGGCTCTAAGTTTGCACGTGCTGCATATATAGCGGCAGCATAACCCGCTGCCCCAGATCCAATAATAAGAACTTTTGTACTAAATTTATAATTCTTCACTGTATGAGTTTAGATAATCAGCTACTCCTTCATCGCTTGCCTGCATTGCTGGCTTACCTTTCTTCCACCCTGCTGGACATACTTCACCATGCTCCTCATTATGTTTAATTGCATCAACGATTCTAACGAATTCATCGATATTACGCCCTAAAGGCAAATCATTTATCGATTGATGACGTACAATAAATTTATCATCAATAACGAAAGTTGCTCTCAGCGCAATTGAGTCATCATATAAGACCCCATAGTCTCTTGATATAGACTTTTTGATATCAGACACTAAAGTGTAGCTAATCTCTCCAATACCACCATCATTAACTGGAGTGTTTCGCCATTTATAATGTGAAAATTTTGAATCTACACTTATTCCTATCACTTCAACACCACGCTTTGCAAACTCATTTATTCTATTATTGAGCGATATCAATTCAGTTGGGCAAACAAAAGTAAAATCAAGTGGATAGAAAAAAAGGACAGCATACTTATTTTTTATGCGCTTACTCAGACAGAAATCATCAACAATTTCTCCGTCAGAGAGAACAGATGAAGCAGTAAAATCGATAGCAGATTTTGTTACAAGATTCATAATTAACCTATTCTTTTAAAATAACTTTAATTTTACATCTTGATAAACTTATATGCAAGTTTTCTTTGGTTTTAGTCCTATAAAAACTTCCTAAAATAGCTCTTCTTTTTTACCGATAAGATACAATCCAGGTTGGAATACTGAGTTGGTGAGTATAAAATTCTACGTCATGCCACCGCGAACCGTCATACCGCCACGAACCGTCATACCGCGATTCATTCGCGGTATCTCTAGATCCCGCTAACAAGTAGTGGGATGACGGTTGTCGTTTAGCTATAAATGTTAAAAAATTTACCAAACAAAAAAAAGGCAAAAGAAGCCCCGTGGTTGGCTAATTACTTACATTATACTTTCAAGTATGGCGTTTTTTTATTCTAAACGTTTAATAACCGCGATTCAGTTGCTTTTAAGCCGCAACTAATCTAAATTATAAACATTAAGAAATTTACTAAACAGAAAAAAAGGCAAAAGAAACCCTAGGGTAGCTAGTTATTCACTATCCATTTTTTAAGTTGGCGTTTTTTTATGTTTTAAATGCTTTATAAGCGCATTTTAGCTTATATTAGGTAAAAACCTAGAAGTTTTATAAAGACATAAGGTGCACATAGTGCAAAAAATTAAACATGAGACGCCAGATACGTGAGTTTTTTTGTCATTTAATCTGTACAGAGAAGATAAATAAATAGCTTCAGTTTCATGATAAGGGAGTTGGCGGAGTTTGTCAAGTAAGTTTTTCGCTTCTGCGGGCTACTTGAATAACGGCTACAATGTTCATACAGCTATGTACATAGCTGGAACCCAAAAAAAGAACCAAGTAGCCAAGCTACTTGGATGACAGAAGGTAATATAAGAAGTCTATTGGCTCTCGTATACCTTAGTGAAACTTAACAAGTTTATCTATAGTTTTAGTGATGATTCTTGGAGTATCCGGAGAAACTGCTGAGCTCAGCCTATTTAGTCGCTCTATAGCAAACTCGCTGTTCTCATTTGTTATGAAATCACATAAAATATTTTCTATATCCTTAGAACCTGTCTTGAAAGGGAATAAAGAAAAGAGTATGATGAGGTAAGCAAAAAATAGGAGGGTAAATTGTATCCAAGTGATATAAGTGACAAGGAATGGGAAATTTTAGAGCCCTATGTTGCACAAGGAGCGATAGGACGACCAAGAAAACATAACATCAGAACAATTATTAATGCAATAAGGTATATAATGAGGGGTGGTTGCCAGTGGAGAATGCTACCAAAGGATTTTCCCCCATGGAAAACGGTGTATGACTATTTTATCAGGTGGCGTAATAATGGAAAATTGAAAAAAATACATGACATGCTAGTAAAAGAGGTAAGAAAAATGGTTGGTAAAAATGAAACACCTTCAGTAGGTATAATTGACAGTCAATCAGTGAAAACGACTCAAAAAGGGGATCAAGAGGATATGATGCCGGTAAAAAAATAAAGGGTAGAAAACGCCATATTATTGTAGATACACTAGGTCTTGTAATTACTGCAGAGGTACACAGCGCAAGCATTCAGGATCGTGATGGTGCTACCAATCTTTTTATTCAAGCTAAATGCAAAGCTCCAACATTACGTAAGTTTTTTGCTGATCAAGGATACAAAGGTAAATTACAAAATCGATGTTTGTTGGAAACTGGATGTTTGCTAATGATTACCAAGAAATTGGTTGATACAGGATTTCAGGTTATTCCTAAACGTTGGATTGTAGAACGAACCTTTGCTTGGCTTTCCAATTTTAGACGCATGAGCAAGGATTACGAGCATTCTCCTCTTACTTCAAAAAACAATATCTTATTTAATATGATTACTTCTATGCTTACTAAATTAGCTGCTTAACTCCTTTCAAGACAGGTTCTTAGTAACACTTTCATGCTTCCTCAGAGGATGATTATGTGGATACCTATTGATGGTTCTGATGCTAGAATACTCAACAAAAGCTTGATCCTTAAAAGCAAGTTGTCTCAATTTCTCTTTGAATTTTCCTTCTTCCTCTTTTGCTAAAAGGCGAGACTTTATCAGTGACTTTATAATCAAATTTATAGCTTGATGCATTTCAGAATGCACTATAACTTTAATGGTATTTTCTTCTGCTATACAATCATAAATACTTTTTTCGCTCTTTAGTGACTCTATTAATTTCTTGCTACTTTGTGAATTCAATTCCAAATTCTCCTCACTCATAGGAGTTATTATGAAGGTGTTCTTACTCACTCTGATGTTAAATTGTGGAGAGCCTTCAGAAAAGGAAAATGCTACATCCTTAAATTCAAGTGCATGATTGTATGCAGCAAAAAGGGTGTGTGCTATAACACTGCTGGGCACCTTCATTCCATGTTTACTCAGGTGGTTCAATACATTTTCAACCTCATGATATGTAAAGTCTGTATCTTTTAGCAATTCAACAACTTCTATGCCGTTGTGTTGTTTATACTCTATTCTCACTTCTTCTGTAAAAAGTGTTTTAGCTGCTATATGTTTATCAAGCACTGTGAAAATCTTGATGAAATTCTCTAAATCTTGTTTGTTAACTAATTCGATACTAATTAAGTTTCTGCTAATAATTGAAATATTTTTTGTCATTTTTTCCCACTAAAAAAACTCACTGAATGAATTGTATTTTTAATTCATTAAGAATTGTTCAAAGTGAGCATACTAGTTTTCATTTACGTATTACACGACAAAACAAGATAAAAAGTTACATAAAATCATCATGTGGTATAACACACTCTCCACATTCATCATTGCTGTTTGTGTAGGTTGTGACATCAGTGTGATTGTCATTATTATTTAGCATATCATCCAACTTTCCTTCTTTTTCAAGATCCATCAATTTGTCACACCCCCCAATGTGCTTATCGTTGATAAAAATCTGTGGAACTGTTCTAACGTTATACTTTGATTTTATGTCGTTAAATAGATCTGAGTTTTTGAGCACATCAATTTCTTCATACTTCACACCTTTTTTATCTAGTAAATCCTTTGCCCTTATGCAGTATGGACAGCCCTTCTTTACATATATCACAACATTTTTCACAATTTATCTCCGTAGCTTACTAAAATATAGTTATTATATATAAGAAACATGTAAAAACATCAAATTGTATGAAAATTATTTATAATTGTGAGCAAGGAATAGAAAATAATATAGCACTAACCTTCGGAAATTTCGATGGCATTCATTTAGGACACGAGTTTGCAATTTCTACTCTAAAGAAGGTAGCACAAGAAAGAGGATTACCCTCTGCAGTTTTAACTTTTGAGCCTCACCCATCAACTGTTTTATTTGGTAGAAACAATTTTAGGTTAATAGACCAAGAACAAAAAAAGGAACTAATCAGCAGCTATGGTATAGATTACTTATATATTATTAATTTTAATAGAGGTTTTTCTGAGGTTAGCTGCGATGACTTTATCAGTGAGATTTTAATAGATAAATATGGCGCTAAACACATAATTGTCGGAGAAAATTGCACTTTTGGTCATAAACGATTGGGTAATATATTAACTCTAGAGAAATATTCTGAAATATATGGATACTCTTTGACTAAATTAGAGCCATTAACAATTGACGGCAAAATTTGCTCTTCTTCTTCAATAAGGGAGTATGTACAAAGGGGCGAAATAGAAATTGCTAATAAATTGCTCGGCAGGCCTTATCAAGTTTCTGGTGTTGTGACAAAAGGTGCATGTAGAGGTAGAGAAATAGGATTTCCAACCATAAATATTCCTATAGAAGATTGCATGATAAAACCTAAGTTTGGCACATATTACGCTAGAGTGACTTTTCCTGATAGTAATCCAAATTGGTTATATGGAGTAGTCAATATTGGTATGAGACCTACTTTTAAGGATCTGAAAAAGCCTATAATAGAAATGCACATATTCGATTTTGATGAAGACGTATATAGTCATAAAGTCAATATACAACTTTTAAAATTCATAAGGTCAGAAAAAAAATTCCATAGTATTGAGGAGTTAACAAAACAGATAAATTATGATATACTTAAAGTTTATAGGTTAAAGGCAAATTTATGAAAAAGTTATGCTTAGTTGTTATATTAATTATAGTATTGATTGACCAAACGAGCAAATTGTACATAAACTCATTGATTGATGAAGGAGAATCAATTGAGATCGCTAGTTTTATAAAACTAGTTGAAGTTTGGAATTCAGGTATTAGTTTTGGAATGTGTAGCGCTTTACCACATGGCGGTTTCTTTTTTTCAGCATTTTCAATACTAATAATTGGTATACTTGCATATTTGATATACAAGTCTGACGATCAGTCAACTTACCTTGGTTTTTCTCTGATGATTGGTGGAGCAATCGGAAACGTAGTTGATAGGATCTATTGGGGAGCTGTATATGATTTCATATATTTTCATATTGATGATTGGTATTGGCCAGCCTTTAATTTAGCAGATTTATCTATAGTTTGTGGAATGTTTACATTGTTATATAAGTGGTATATATACGATATGCTTATTTCTAAACAAAATGAGGAATAAAATAATTGTTTTTATATTAGGTCGAAATAATGCTTCATAAGTTTTTTAGTTTTCTTATACTACCTGTACTTTTTTTTACTTACCCAATTTCTTCGAATGCTTTAAACATAGAGCACAACATAAAATATACTAAACTCAGTAACGGACTAGATGTTTATGTTGTTTCTAATCATCGGATTCCAGCCGTTTTACATGCAGTAATATACAAAGTTGGGGGAATGGATGATCCAATCGGCAAAGCAGGATTGGCTCACTACTTTGAACACTTAATGTTTAAAACTACAGGAAAGTTTAAAGACATAGAAGCCACTATGAGTAGCATTGGGGCTAAATTTAACGCGTTTACCACTAAAGAATATACCTGTTATTATGAGTTGGTCCCCAAAAAAGATTTACCACTGGCAATGGAAGTTGAAGCAGATAGAATGGGAAACTTTAATGTTACTCAAGACAAAATAGATAGAGAAAAAAACATTGTACTGGAAGAAAGAAAAATGAGATTTGATAACCAACCTCATAACTTGTTATGGGAAGAAATGGATAGTGCATTTTATCGTACTGGCTATGGTAGATCTGTTATTGGCTGGGAGAGCGATATCAAAACTTACAATCAGGATGACATAGTGAGGTTTCACGATAGTTATTATCACCCTGGTAATGCAATATTGCTGATTGTGGGTGATGTGGAGTTTGATGAAGTAGTGAAATTAGCAGAAGAAAAATATGGCGAAATTAAAGCTAAGCCTATAATTAGGCATTACCCTAATCAGGAACCAGTACATAACGCAGGTCTATCGGTGACCTTAGAAAGCACTGAAGTAAAAGAACCAGTTTTATATTTTCGTTATCGTGTTCCCTTATTTGAGCACATAAATGAAGCTTCCGCTGCTCATTTAGCGGTTGACATTTTAGGTGGCGGCAAATCCAGCAAACTGTATAAAGATTTGGTTTTAGATAAAGATGTGGCAGTATCAGTGTTTGCTTATTATAATAGCCTAGCTTTTAGTGATGGCTACATTGATATTATGATAATTCCAAAAAGTGGCGCTAATTTAGATATTGTTGAAAGAGAGTTAGATAATACTATTAATGGCTTCGTATCTAAAGGGGTGACGAGCGAGGAATTACAAAGCTCAAAATATAGATACAAAGCAGCACAGTTTGATAATCTATCTGACTTAACTCATATAGCAATGTTTTATGTGCCGCACCTAGCACTTGGCATTCCACTTGATGAAATAGATATTTCATATAGCAAGATTAATGATGTCAATCTAGAGGATGTAAATAATAAAATCCGTGCTATTTTTTCTGCTAATAAGTTAATTGGTCGTTTATTACCAAAAGGAGATAATAATGAGAATAAGTAAAATTATATTTCTATTTTTTTTCTGTTTAGGCTTTAATTTACAAGCAAGTGGTAACCTAAATATAGAGGAGGTCACCACCCGTAAAGGATTTAAGTTTTTATTTGTAGAAAATCATGATTTGCCAAAAGTTTCACTAAATATATCATTCAAGGATGCAGGTTATGTGTATGAGAATGCAGAAAAACAGGGACTTACCTGGTTTACTTCTCTTATAATTCAAGAAGGGGCAGGAAAAAATGATGCCAAAGATTTTGCGAAAAAGCTTGAAGATAAAGGGATTAGTTTAAATTTTATTGCTGATTTAGAAGCATTTAGGGTTTCATTAAATACTTTGTCTGACAATCTAGAGGAAGCAATTTCATTACTGAGCGATACTATAATGCGTCCTAAAGTTGACCCTGAAGGGTTGAATAGAGTTTTCGAGAAAGCCAAAGTTGATTTTAATAATCTTGAAAAAAATCCTGGCTTTGTTGCTGTAGAAGAATTGAATACGTTGTTGTTTAAAAAACACCCTTACTCAAAAAGTATGTACGGTACTCTTGACACTAGAGTGAGCATTACTAGAGACGATGTTTTAACATACATAAAGCGTAATTTTGCTAAAGATAACATAGTTATCAGTGTTGCTGGTTGTGCAAAAAAAGAAGAAATTATTACGCTATTAGATAAATATTTATCTAAATTGCCGTCAAAAAGATCAAAAGTTAGAAAAATACCTGTGAAAAATGATTTTGGTCCTGCAGAAAGTAAGAATATTTTTATGGATATACCACAGAGTGTGATACTTTTTGCTCAAAAAGGTATAGCTTATGAAGATCCAGACTACTATAATGCTCAAGTTTTGGTTAATGCGCTTGGTGGTATGGGGCTGAATTCAGTGCTGATGAAAGAACTAAGGCAAAATCTTGGAATTACTTATGGTATTAGTGCCTCTATGGCCAGTTATACGCATGGAAATATTATAGCTGGGGGTTTAAGTACTGATAGCTCTACTGCCAGTCAATCCATATCTGCAATAAGAGATACATTGAGCAGGATAAAAAAGAAAGGAATTGACGAACAATTGTTCAAGGATGCAAAAATTGGCTTGGTAAATAATCTTGTCCTTCGCCTGTCCAATAACATAAATACAGCAATGCTGCTGGATGATATGCAGATAAATGATCGTGATGTTAACCGTATAAATAATTATGCGAATGTCATTAATGACGTTAAATTAGAGAAAGTAAACGAACTGGCAAGTTCTTTGCTGGAACCAGAAAATTTATTTTTTGTTGAAGTTGGAAGAAACACTTAAGATCAATAATTAATACTTTCTGCTATTGATCTTACTGCTTTTACATAGCACTTATGCTCCTCAGCTAGAATGCGTTCTGAGAGGCTTTGAATATCATCAGCTGGTAGCACTGGCACAGCAACTTGAGCAATTACGGCTCCAGCATCAACTTCAGGAGTGACATAATGTACAGTACAACCTGTAATTTTTACACCTGCTTTTAGAGCTTGCTCTTGAGCGTTTAGACCTTTAAAAGACGGAAGTAAAGAGGGATGAATATTTATCACCTTGTTATGCCATTTACTCAGAAAATCAGCTTTGAGAATTCTCATAAACCCTGCAAGGCAAATTAAATCAACCTTATGTTGAACAAGTATTTCGTGAATTTTACCAGCATCAAGCGGTTTATCTTTAACAATAAACGCTGAGATTCCTGCTTGCTCTGCTATTTTCAGACCAGCAGCTTCGCTATTATTTGTGATAACACATGCAACTTCTGCGGAAAAATTCTGATCTTGACATGCTTCTATTAAGGCCTGCATATTCGACCCCCTACCTGAAATTAGTATTCCGAGTTTTATCTTTTTCATTATAGCACAGTTAGTTTAGAATTTAGTTAATACTAACAAAACAGCTCAAAAGGAAAACTTATTTTATAGCAAAGAAGGCAGACTAAACTCTTTATATAAGTGGACCTCTAATTTTGGACCTCACTGGACAACACAAAATAACGAATAGCCCCATGTACCCAGCTAAAACTAGCTTTAATGCTTAGATATTGTGCTATTTTTGTATAATATACCACTATAAGTATATATTTTTGTAATCGCGTTATTATTTATTTAACAAAGTATTAGTATAATTTATTACACTGGATTAAATGGAGAAAGTTCAATGAGTAAATTACCGAACAATGCAAAAATAGGTAAATCTCAGGTTACTCAGTGGGAGGTAATAAAAAATTGTGAATATGCTGATAATTGCTTGTCAAAAATAGTAACTTTGTACGTTATTAGAATAACTCAGCTATCAGATTTTTATACGAGTGACGAACCTGAAATTAACACTGTTTTAGCAAGAATAAGCGTGACAAGTGAAAATGTATTTTTAAACAAGGCTACTACTATTGAAGTTATGGAAGGTATTTTTCCGTATAAATTTAACAGCAAGAAGAGAAATAACATATTAAGGTTAGAAGATTTATATAATTATTTATGTTCTATTGTTAATAATAGCCTTCCAAAAGAAATGCTTGAAAGTCTTGTAAGGGAATATAAGGATGCTGTTAACTTATTTAAAGCAATTACTTAACTGAACGTAGTATTTTTAAGATTTTGTTTTCTATTTCAGAAATGCCGCTTTCAAGGTTTTTATCTATCAAGCATATGGTAGACAAATACGTTTTTTGCTTGCTTTCAACATTGATAGTTAAAGTTCCGGGAGTGATTGTGACTGAATTGGCAAATAACGCAATGCTTTCGTCATTATGCCCTTTGCATTTTCTTAGGATAATAATCGGTTCAAGCTTAGATTTGAGTTGTAGCACCTTTTTTGTTACATAAACACTTGATAAAATGATTTGGTACATTAACCACGGTATATAACTTACTAACTTATAAAACGATAGTCTACTCGTACTATTTAAAATCTGGCTAAGAGCTCTTTCAGCGTTTATCAACCTTCTAAAGATAAACGATGTGAATATAGAGGAAAACACTCCACAAAAAATAAAAAACGGCTCAAAATAACCAGACAATACAGTCCATAGAACAAATAAAATTATAAATGACAGAGAAAAAAACTTGATTTCCTTCCTAAAGTTGAGGTTTTTCATAGTCTGTAATATAACTTAAATGACTCTTTAAGGAAAGATAATAACGAATATTTAGGTTCTTGACTTCTATGTTGAAAGCCCAGAACAGATAAAATCTGTAAAACCAAAAAGAAACTCCCTCTTTACTTTATGTTCTTTGGGTATAGTGTTATGAAGAAGCGCTTCTGCAGCTATAACCGAAACAATCAATGGTGCTATAAATGCCCGTTTGAAAGCATGGTTTTGGGGGAAATGGTAAAACCATTGATGGAGTTCTTTTTGGGCTACCTCGTTTAGAAGATTGTATAACCTAACCGTCCCAAGCTGAAGTGCTTCTTATCATAATAATATAGGAGGGATTTTATATGGCAGAAGCAAAAAGTAAATTAAAAACAATAAACCTTGATGCAGCAGGGATTGATATTGGCTCGACTGTACATTATGTATGTGTACCTGAAGGAAGAGATGAACAACGTATCCAAAAATTTGGGTGCTTTACAGTAGATCTACACAACTTAGCAAAGTGGTTAAAAAAGTGTCAGGTTAGAACTGTAGCCATGGAGTCAACTGGAGTATATTGGATTCCCTTATTTCAAATATTAGAATCACATAAATTTGAAGTAAAATTAGTAAATGCGCGACATGTCAAAAATGTGCCTGGTAGAAAGTCTGATGTTCAAGATTGTCAATGGCTGCAACAATTGCACAGCTATGGACTGCTTCAAGGATCATTTAGACCGGATAATCAAATGTGTGTACTGCGTAGTTACGTTAGACAACGTGCTAATCTAATTGAAAATGCAGCTAAACATACTCAACGTATGCAAAAAGCGCTAATTCAAATGAATATTCAATTACACAAGGTTATTAGTCATATTACTGGGATAACTGGTATGAAAATCATTGAAGCTATAATTGAAGGCGAAAGAGATCCTGAGAAATTGGCTAAATTCAGGGATGCACGAATAAAAAATGATCAGTCTACTATAGCAAAAGCGTTAGCTGGTGATTATAGAGAGGAACACTTGTTTGTGCTAAAACAAGAATATGCAGCATATACTTTTTTTCAAGAGCAAATAACGGGATGTGATAAAAGTATAGAAAATTACTATAAAACATTTGAAACAAAGTCGAATGAGAACAGGGCATTGAATAAGACACGAAAGAGAAAACAGAAGAATAGTCCAGATTTTGCCGTAGATGAAGATTTATATCGAATAACGGGGATGGATTTTACTAGAGTTCCAGGACTTGATGTATTAAGTATACAGGCTATCATTTCAGAAACAGGTATAAATCACAATAAATGGAGGACAGAAAAGCATTTTTCTTCCTGGCTCGGATTAAGTCCTGCTAATAAAATTACAGGAGGGAAAATTATTGGAACAAGAACTCGTAAAGTTGTTAATCGTGCTGCAACTGCCTTGCGACTTGCTGCTCATTGTGTATCAAGAAGCAACACTGCACTTGGTGCATACTGCAGGAGGTTAAAGAAGCGACTAGGGATACCAAAAGCGATCACTGCTACAGCAAGGAAATTAGCATGTATTTTTTATAATATGCTAAAATATGGACAAGAATATGTAGAAAAAGGAATGAACTATTATGAAACACTCTACAAAGAGAGAGTAGTCAAAAATTTGACTAAAAAAGCAAAGGAATTTGGTTATATACTAATGAAAGAGGAGCCGATAGATGAAGAAGGTTCTTAGGAGTTTCTTAGAAGATATAACAACTAAGTTATGTTTTTTAAGTGAGGAAGTTATGAAATATGACAAATTTATGGAAATATTAAAAAAAATAAATGACCTTTCAGATTTGAGCAAGGACAATATAGTTGAAAAAATAAAAGCTAAGTTACAAGAAGAAGATCCAGATTTATGTCAAGAGTGGGAAAAGAGTAAACCTGACAACGATAGTGGATCTGACATAAATTACATATTTACTATATCTTGTGGTCAAAATTCTAAGAAAGTCAAATTGTTACATCTTGCTTCTTATTGGAACTATGCAAATGTAGCAAAAGCTCTGATTGAAAACGGGGCAGATATTAATGCAGAACATGATAATAAAATTACTCCTTTACATATTGCTGCTCACTATGGCCACGAAGATGTAGTAACCATTCTAACTGGAAAAGGAGCAATTGTTGATGCAAAAAATGGTGATGGATGGACTTCTTTACATTTTGCTGTTGAAAAGAACCACGAAAATGTAGTAAACACTCTAATTGGAAAAGAAGCAAATGTTAATGCAAAAAATGATAAAGGATGGGCTCCTTTACATCTTGCTATTACAAATGGCCACAAAGAGATAGTACAAGTTCTATCAAAAGCAGAAGGAATCAACGTTGATGCAAAAAATAGTGATGGGTGGACTCCTTTACATCTTGCTGCTGCAAATGGCCGCGAAGATATAGTAGAAACTCTAATTGAAAAAGGAGCAGATGTTAATGCGAAAGATCATTATAAATGGACTCCTTTAACATTTGCTTTTCAAAAAGGCCATGAAGTGGTAAAAGGAGCTCTATTAAAGGCACAAGAGAACATCAAAGCTTTGCATTCAGCTGTTAAACATAATAATGAGGAGGAGGTGAAAAACCTATTAAATAAAGGAGTAAACGTTAATGCAAAAGATGATGATGGATGTACTCCTTTACATCTTGCTGCCAGAGAGGGCTGCGAAGATGTAGTAAAAATTCTCATTGCAAAAGGAGCAAATGTTAATGCAAAAGATGATGATGGATGTACTCCTTTACATCTTGCTGCCAGAGAGGGCTGCGAAGATGTAGTAAAAATTCTCATTGCAAAAGGAGCAAATGTTAATGCAAAAGATGATGATGGATGTACTCCTTTACATATTGCTGCTGAAAATAACCACATAGAGGTAGTAAAAATTCTAGTTGAGAAAGCAGATGTTAATGCAGAAGGTATTGTGGACGAGACTCCTTTACATCTTGCAGCCAGAGAGGGCCATAAAGATGTAGTAGACATTCTAATCAAAAAAGGAGCAAAGGTTAATGCAGAAAATGATGATAGATGTACTGCTTTACATCTTGCTGCTGAAAATAACCACATAGAGGTAGTAAAAATTCTAGTTGAGAAAGCAGATGTTAATATAAAGGATGCTGATAGATGGACTCCTTTGCATGTTGCTGCTGAAAATGGCCACGAAGATATAGTAAAAACTCTAATCGCAAAAGGAGCAAAGGTTAAGGCAAAAAATGGTAATAGACGTACTCCTTTACATCTTGCTGCTAAAAATGGCAAAATAAAAGTGGTGGAAGTTCTGCTACACACTGAAGCAGACCCTTCATTAAAAGATGTTGATGGAAAAACGCCAAGAGACCTCACTAAAGATCAAGGTATAATTCAGCTTTTAGAGGAAGCGGAAAAAAAGCAAACGTTAAAAAATGAGAATAAAAAAACGCCAAAGGATCTTACTGAAAATAAAGATGTAATGCAGCTTCCAGAGAAAAAGGAAGAAAAACAGGTTGGAAAAAATGCAATTGTGAAAGAAAAAGAACAATCTGCAAAAAATGCAATTGTAAAAGGTGTTATTGTGTGTTTTGTAACTGCAGTGATAGTTGGTGTTGCACTTGCATTTGCTACTGCCCTATCTGTACCAGCAATAATTGGACTAGCTGCAGGATCTGCGCTCATAGTTGGTGCTGGTCAATATATAATGTCAAAGCCTAAAACTGAAATGAAAGAAGTAAAGGAACTTGTGCCTAGAGAGACAGAAAAAGCACTTACTTGATTTTTGTTATCCTGTTGCTATCAGACTAGCCTGGCACCTTATATTTATTGGGATAACTGTTTTATTATGAATTAAGTCAAAAACTCTGTAATATATTGAAGCTTAAAGATATCTTTAGATATGGAAGTTATTGCAGAAAATAGGAAAGCAAGGTTTGAATATTTCATCTTAGAAGAATTTGAAGCGGGTATGGTCTTATTAAGCAGTGAAGTTAAATCGCTAAGAGAAAGAAAAGTAAATATTTCCGACGCCTACGTTGTTGAAAAGAATAGCGAAGTATGGCTGCACAATATGCATATTGCAGAATATAAAGCTGCGAACCAAAAAAATCATAAACCAAAAAGGGAACGTAAATTACTCTTGCATAAAAAGGAGATAAATAAACTAATTGGTCAAATCAAGACTGCTGGGATAACTGTTGTGCCGCTTTCGGTCTATTTTAACGATAAAGGATTTGCAAAAACTAAAATTGCCATTGTAAAAGGAAAAAAACTCTACGATAAGAGAGCAACCATAAAACAGAGAGAGTGGGATCGTGAAAAAAGTAGATTGTCTAAAAATAATTTATAGCAAAATATGTCTTTAAATCCAGTAATTTTCAGCATCGGTCCTGTTTCTATATATTGGTATTCCTTAGCCTACGTTTTGGGTATAGTGTTTGCATATTGGTATTTACATAAGCTAGATGACCAAAAAATATTTACTAAGAATTTTTACGATTCGTTATTAACAGCCACTATTGTAGGTATTATCCTTGGAGGTAGACTTGGCTACGTATTGATATATGATCCAGTTCTTTATATAAGCAACCCTATTGAGATATTGAAGACCTGGGAAGGAGGGATGTCATTTCATGGTGGTGCTATAGGAGTTTTGCTTGCAGTAATAATTTCGTGTAAAAGACATAATATCCCTACATTTTATGCACTGGACCTAGTTTCTTGCGGAGTTCCCATAGGTTTATTTTTAGGTCGCATAGGCAATTTTATAAACGGAGAGTTATTTGGCAGAGTTACAACTATGCCATGGGGTATGGTATTTCCAGAGAGTGGTGATAATTTGCTGCATCATCCAAGCCAGCTTTATGAGGCACTTTTTGAAGGACTGCTACTTTTTGCAGTTGCAAATTCACTGTTTTTCTTAACTAGAATAAGACTGTATCACGGTGCGTTAACTGGTATTGCAGTTATGTGGTATGGAATAGCACGTTTTTTCGTTGAGTTTTTTCGCGAACCAGACTATCAAATTGGCTATTTGTGGCTTGATTTAACTATGGGGCAGTTGCTTTCTATACCTATGGTTTTGCTAGGAATGCTTGTATATCTAGGCGCATTAAATTTAAAATTTAATACGAAATCTGTCACATAGAGAAAAGGTGAGTTCAATAGAAAAATGTAGCCAGAAGCCCCACATTATGCACAATTGTACGAATTTTCTGCGTTGCAGTAGAATGAATCGGTGGGCTTTGTTGCATCGCTAGCTATGATGGATTAAAGATAAAAAAGGTGGAGAATATCAGTAGCTTATTATTCTGGTATTTATAACAAGAACGGTCAGTGAATACCTAAATTTGAGTAAAAGAAATTTCACTACCACTCACTAATCTGGCTAAAATTCAAGAATTTCAATGCTTTAGCTATTTTCAATAGAATTAAATTTATTAATATAAATAACAAATTACTATTCTTAAATTTGATCAGATTGATTGCAAAAAAACAAGATTTTCAATAAGTTGCTTATAATCCTAATTATAGTTAGCCTTTCATAAGTAGCGATGCAACAAAGCCATCCCAGTGTCAGCTACTTTCATGACACCATTTGCTGTGCAGTTTACCTTCAAAAATGAATGTTCGTACAGCTATGGAATGAATCGCGGTATGACGTAGCTTCGCTATAGGCAATGAAGGAAATATTAACTATACTTCTTTTTACCATTGTTTATATTTCCTATTCACATATATTAATATTTTACTCACTTAAAGTAAGCTAACTACCGTTATTAATATTTTTGTAATAAAAATTGTATATGGTGCATGTAATCAAATTAAGAGGAAGATTGTGGAAATTACGCCATCAATAAAAAAAGAATTGAAGCAAAGTACTCTATATGTTTGCCTAGAAAAATGCAAAAGTGCATTTTGGTTTATCTTTTGGTTTAGTGCGGGAATCAATTTATTAATGTTATTCCTACCACTTTATACCTCTCAAGTGCTTGATCGGGTGATATCGAGCGAAAGTGTATCAACACTAACTATGCTGACAATTATCACTTTATCTGCATTTGCATGTTCTGCAATGCTTGAAACTTGTCGATATTTAGCCATGGCAAAAATAGGTGATTGGATCGATAAAACTGCAACACCAGATCTGATAGTAAGGTCAATCAGGCTAACGTCAGTGCAGAGCTCAACTTCAAGTGGTGAAGCAATACGAGATCTCGGAGTGATAAAAAATTTCATTACAGGAAATGGTATATTCTCACTGTTTGATACTCCATGGTCGTTAATTTACCTTGTTGTGATTTTCATGATACATACCTCCACGGGGTTTATAGCTATTACTGGAATTATTATATTAGTCTCTATGGCAATATGGAATGAACTTGCCACTAAACGAATATTACAAGAAACCAACGAAGAAACTATACGGAATATCAATGCTATAGATGTTGCAACAAGAAATGCAGAAGTGGTTGAAGCTATGGGCATGTCAGAATTCATAGTCTCTGATTGGTGTAAACGAAATGATCAGAATCGAGCAATGCAAATTAAAGCACAAAATCGCTCTAATGTAATTACTGGAATCACTAAGTTTTTGCGCTCAACTCTGCAAATATCAGTAATTGGAACAGGTGCATTACTTGCAATCACAGCTCATAAGACTGCCGGTAGCATCATCGCTGCTTCAATTTTAATGGGTAGAGTATTAGCACCATTTGACGCTGCGGTTCATACTTGGAAGTTTTTAAATCAGGCTAGAATGTCATATGGAAGGCTACAAAGACTTATATTAACATCGCCAAAAAGAGAGCAAACGATGGCTCTACCAGAACCTGAAGGAAAATTGGAATTTGATAGAGTATTTTTTACTCCTTATGGAAGCAATAAGCCGACAGTAAAAGGAATATCATTCATTATAGATCCTGGAGATGTAGTTGGTGTTATTGGTGCAAGTGCTTCTGGTAAATCCACTATCGCAAAATTAACTGTTGGTGTATGGAAGCCAATATCTGGTGTAGTCAGACTAGATGGCGCTGATGTATATACTTGGAATCGAGAAAATTTTGGTAATTATGTTGGCTACTTACCTCAGGATATTGAGTTATTTAACACTAGTGTCAAAGCTAATATTGCTCGCATGAGGCCAGATCCAAATCCTGAAGAAATAATCAAAGCAGCAAAAATTGCAGGAATACATGAACTAATACTAAGCTTACCAAATGGATATGATACAACAATAGGAGGTCCTGGAGGAGTAACGCTCTCTGGCGGCCAAAAACAGCTTCTTGGACTTGCCAGAGCTTTTTATGGTCACACAAAACTTTTAGTACTTGATGAACCAAACGCTAACTTAGATAGCAATGGAGAGGCATGCTTAATTAATGCAATTGGCATTGCAAGAAAACAAAATACTACTACTGTTATCATCACTCACAAGCTACCGTTATTGTCCGTAGTTGATAAGGTGATCCTCATGTCAGATGGTGTCATTTACGCTATGGGACCAAAAGATGAGATTTTGAGCAAATTAGTTGCTCCATCATCAAGTACCACAGAAGATGAGCGCTCTTCAGCAAATGGTTAGTTTACTTACAATAAATTCTGTATCTGAAATAACAACTGTTCCAGAAAAATATATATTTCTTTACCATTAGAAATAATATTACAAGAATAGTAAATAGATTAATAACTCTTATTAATTAAAGTCAATCGGCAGATATAGCTAAAGTGGCTTAGGTTTACCTACAATTTGAAAAACAACAAATTCGTCTTAATGAATTTTCTTAATTTGTTATCTAAATAACTTAATATTAGTGATAATTTTATAAAAAAATTATAATATAAATAATGTTGCTGCGAAAATTTATAACAATATTTCCCTCTAACGTTTAATGAATTTCAATAAATTGCCTTTTTAATTCTAGATAAGTATATGCTTTGTTAATATGTTTAGTTCAAAATCCAAAAGTAAGTTTATGCTTTCTATTGGAGAAGAAGGCATAATGTTACTATATTTTAAAAATAATACTTTAAATAAAAGGTATTTTGTTAAGGGCAAAAACGATAAAGCAGTTTCCGATTTAATTTCATGTCTTTCGTCAGATAAAAAAGCACCTTTATACCTGGTGCTTAATCATGCAGATCAAAATTACTCGCTACAGTTTATTACAAGGGCAAACAAGATTAGTGCCTATCTATCAGCAAAAACAAAGATGGAGCATTTTTCTCGTAATAATGACATAAGTTCAGTTTTTTTGGTTGAGAAGCCAAACAAATTCAATCAAAACTGGTGCTATCTTCTTGTTTCATCAAAAGCAAAGCATTTAGTAGAATATTGGTTGAATGTGTTTATTGAGATAGGCTCCAACTTTAAGGGAATATTAATGTTTCCTATAGAAATAAGTAATATAACAAAAAAGATTCTACATAAAGATCCTAATAATTGGAAAATTATAGTTGCTGCAACTAAAACGGGAGGCTATAGACAAGTGGTTCTTAAAGAGAATAAAATGGTATTTACGCGCTTAACATCATTTACTAATGATAATTTACCAGGAATTATCGCTGGTGGAATATATCAGGAAGTGCAAGATACTATTCGATCCTTAACTAAGTTTGGGTTTGAAAAAAATAACCCTATCGACCTTTGTATCATAGTGTCAGAAGATATCAAAGCTAGTTTATCAGTCATAAATTTTTCAGAGAACAGTGTGAACATATTAACTCCATATGAGTTAGGCAAACTATTAGGAGCAGAACTAGCTATAAGTGAAAAAGATAACTTTTGCGATACCATAATTTTGTTTCATAGCTTTAAGAATAAATTAGCAGCTATTTTTAATACAAAGGAAACTAAAGAATTTTATCTATTCAATTACCTTTATTTAAACTCTCCTCGAATTTTTCTATACTTCGCCCTGGTTTTAGTTATAACAAACACCCTTTGTTTGCTAAATTTGTATTCAAATTTCAATGTCGCTGATAATTTATCAGCAAAGCAGAACACCTTAAATAACCAATTAACAAAACTTAGCCAAAGCTATAATGTAAAAAAAATAGATGAAATTTATGATTTTATTAATATCAATAATATTTTATCAAAAATAGAATACTCTCCTCTTACACAAGTTAAGTATGTAGAAAAGTTAAAAATACCAGGTATAGAGCTTCGATCATTTGAATGGAATTATAATGAGGCAAAAAGTTATATTACCACAACTTTAAAGTTTAATTTTCAATCCGGTAAAAATATTTCTCATCAATACGAGAAACTACGAAAAAATTTAAACGATAATTTTCGTACCTATGACATTAATATTTCTAGCTTACCTGCTGCTAAAGAGCAAAATCTATCTATTGATGTTGAAATAGGAGAGGCAATGTAGATTAATGACTATCTCTCAATTAAAAAGAAAAGCTACAATTCAGTTTATATCGTATTTGTTATTATCTGTTGGATTAATAGGGTTATTAACATATGTTGTTATCTATAACGAAAAGATTTATAATAAAAACCAAATTGCGATTGATAAAATACGTTCTATTAATTTACAGATTACTGGAATTCAAAAAAAGGAAGTTGTTCTAAATAAAAACCTAGATTTATGGAAAAAAATTTCTTCTTCAAATTTACATAGTAGCAGATACATTGCAAATTTAAATTTCGAGCTTAGCAAGTTATATAAAAAGTACTATATATTAGAACCTGAAATATCAATTTCTATACCCGAAGAAGTTGAGCTCCACAACAAAAGTGAACGCACAAAAGTAATAAAAAGTGAAGTGGTCCTAAATTTAAGCTCAATCAGCGATAAGCATATTTTTTTATTTCTACAGTCTATTCCAAATCTGCCCGGTTATGTTATGATCAAATCTCTTATTTTAAATAAGCAGAGAAATATTGATGCTGCAACTATGAATCAGATTTTGAATGGTAATATGATAGAGATAGTGAGAGCTAATATAGTCTTTGATTGGTATACTATATTAAGTAGATAAGGTGATGAACATAAAGCTGTTTTTTATTTTTACGCTACTCATTTCCAATGTTAATGCATATTGCAGTTGTGAAGATATCATAGAAAGCATAGAAATTTGTAAGGAGTATTCTTGCCGACAATATATTGGCAATGAAGATTTTATTGAGCATAAAATATTAGGATTAAATAGTGGAAATTTATGCGTATATATAGAAAAACAAGGTAATGATGAAATGGTTTGTCATCATTCTCAGTATGGAATGATGATAGAAAAAAGATATTTTGAAAGTATTCTTAAAGTTGGCAATCAAGAAATCGACGATTTTATTGATATAGCAAATTTGCGTGCAAAAGAGTGTTTCTTTATCAACAATCAAAAACTAAGCTATACAGATCGGGACGATATAATAAGAGAAGCAGTGGAAAGTGACTTTGACGTTTTGTCACAATATAGTAACGTAAAAAGCATTTTTTTTGATGAAGAGCCAGTTAATAAAATGGTTCATGAAATGGAAAAGTTCAATTTATGGTCTTCAAAAGCTGCGAAAGAGGAGAATTTCAACTGTAAGGTAGTGAGTTTAGACTCAATTTTATATCTTTCTCTCGATACATGGAAAATATGGGTAAATGGAAAACTGTTTATAAACACTAAGGATTTAAAAGTGCACTCAGTCACTGAAAATTATGTAACTTTTGTATGGACCGTAGATCAAAAAGCAATAAAAAAGCATGCGAATGATTCTCAAAATGTATATTTTGGATATGGGAGTATTATGTTTACGCTTTATCCAAAACAAAAATTTGACTTGGATGGCTTATCTATTAAATAACTTAAATATATATGCGCTTGTAGCTCAGTTGGATAGAGCGTTGCCCTCCGGAGGCAAAGGCCGTGGGTTCGAATCCCTCCAAGCGCACTTTTAATTAAATTTGACAATAGTATTTTCACATAAGATAATAAAAGGATTTATTTAGAGCATAATTATGTCTGGTGGTACCATAAACAAAGTCATACTAGTTGGTAATTTAGGAAAAGATCCTGAAATTAGGACTACACAAAATGGAAAAGAAATGGCAAGTTTTTCAATAGCCACGTCTGAAAGTTGGACTGACAAACTTTCCGGTATGCGCTCTGAAAAGACAGAGTGGCATAATATCGTAATTTTTAGTGAAGGATTAGTAAAAATCGTCAAAGATTTTGCACGCAAAGGCAGTAAAGTTTATGTTGAAGGTTCTTTGAGAACTAGAAAATGGACTGACCAAAACGGTGGTGAAAGATACACAACAGAGGTGGTTCTATATAATTTTAATAGCGCTCTTACTCTCTTGGATTCACGAAATAGTGCGCCAAATTCTGATTACAAGCCAAGTGAATACAAACAAGGTGAAACAGGACAAAAAGATAAACACGAAAGTTTTGACAACGATATAAAAGATGAACTACTCGACGATGAAATACCATTTTAACAATTTAAATTGAAATCTACATTTTTATGGACTGCTTGTGTTACTCCTTTTAATTGCAATGGAGATAGTATAGATTATAGCAGTTTGCAGCGTTTACTGACAATGCAAGTTAAAGCTGAAAATGGCGTAGTGTTGCTGGGTAGCACAGGTGAAGGCCTATCGCTTACTGATTCTGAAAAACGCGAGTTAGTTGAATTTGTATGTGAGCTAAAATTAAATACAAAAATTATAATTGGCGTACCAGGAGTGAATCTATATCAGACTCTTGAATGGCTTGATTTTTGCAAGGGTATGCCTATTCATGGCTATCTAATGACAACTCCCATTTATGCAAAGCCCGGAATTATGGGGCAGACTTTATGGTTTGAAAAGCTGCTTGAGAAAGCACATGTGCCGGTTATGTTTTACAATATTCCATCAAGAGCAGGAATAAATCTTCACGCTGAAACTGTACGCAACTTATCCAGCCACGAAAAATTTTGGGCTATCAAAGATTCAAGTGGCACTGTTGATACTTTAGCTCAGTATAAGAAAGTTGCACCAAATATTGAGGTCTTTTGTGGAGATGATAATATGATATCCGATATGGCCGCTTATGGTGCGGCTGGCCTGGTTTCCGTTGCTTCCAATGTTTGGCCATATGTAGCACATGAATATGTTAAGAAGTGCCTCAATGGCAGGAACCCTCAGGCAGATATCTGGCAACAGGCTTGCGAAGCGTTATTTACTGCCAGCAACCCAATACCTACTAAAGCACTTTTGCATGATATTGGTCTTATAGAACATCAAACTGTCCGCCTACCGCTCAGCACAGAAGACTTGCCTTCTGTTGAAAAATTGAGGCAAGTCAATAAAATGATTCTTGGATGGAAAGAATTGGCTACTCTCTAAATAGTCTTGCAACTTTGATTTAATATACAATCCAAGTTTCATTTGAACACTCCCAAACTTATCACTTTATGCCACTGGTCTTCATCTAAAATTTCTACACCTAATTCCACTGCCTTTTTATATTTGGATCCTGGTTTTTCTCCTGCAATTAGGTAGTCAGTTTTAGCAGAAAGATGTGAGCTGACCTTTGCTCCTAGAGTTTTGGCTCTTACTTTTGCCTCTCCTCTACTCATAGCAAGTAGCTTACCAGTAAACACTATAATTTTATTATTTAAAACAGAGTCACTAGAGTTGGAGCTCACAGGAAGAATTTGAAGACAAGCAGTAAGATCATTTAACATTTTGATGTTATGTTCCTTAGAAAAAAATGATTCCAAAGATTCAGCTACTTTTTTTCCTATGCCGTCTATACCTACTAGCTCAGTATTATCTGATGACAGTTCAATCATCGAATTATACCAATTATCATAAGAAACATAATAATCTGCAAGCAATTCTGCTGCAACTTGGCCAATAAATCTAATACCTAAAGAAAATATAAACCTATCTAGAGTTATTACCCTTCTGCTTTGTATAGCATTTAATAAATGAGCTATTGATTTCTTGCCCCAACCAGACTGTTCTTCCAGATTAAATTCATCCAATTTTTCTTCTAAAGTAAAAATATCATGGATTTGTTTTATCAGACCAAGGTCGTAAAAAAACTCTATCTGCTTATCACCAAGGCCAACAATGTCAAATGCATCTTTCGATACAAAATGCTTTAGTTTTTCTATCATTTGAGCTTTACAGGCAAATTCCTCAGGACACCTTACTGCCGCCTCTCCCTCAACCTGACGTACTTTACTACCACATTCAGGGCATACTTCAGGAAACACAAATTCAGGTGTATTTGGAAGACGAGAATCTCTGCTTACTTCAACGATCTGGGGAATTACATCCCCTGCCCTTTTGATTGTTACAATATCTCCCTCTCTTATGTCTTTACGTTTTATCTCATCTTGGTTATGCAGACTTGCTCTACTAACTAGCACCCCACCAATATTGACTGGCACTAAATCTGCAACTGGAGTTAAAACCCCTGTTCTGCCCACCTGTATAAATATCTTATTTAACTTTGTTTTTGCATAAACCGCAGAAAACTTGTATGCAAGTGCTGAGCGCGGTGCTTTGTGAGTATTCCCTAGACGATTTTGTAGTACCAAATCATTTACTTTATAGACTATTCCATCAATATCATAATCCAAGTTATAGCGACAGTTATAGACTTCATTATAGAACTTCAGCATTCCATCCAAACTACTCGTTAAGGACTGATGCTCATTTACGCAAAAACCAAGTGCCTCAAGCTTATTTAGTACCTCACTTTGACTTTTCTCTGCTCCACCAATCAAAGAATAAGCAAAATATCTAAGAGGTCTGCTTGCTGTAATGTTTGCATCCAATTGCTTTAGAGAACCAGCGGCTGCATTTCGAGGATTGGCAAATTCATCGTTTTCATTTAACTTTAAAAAGTCGCTGTTACTGATGTATATTTCACCTCTTACTTCTAGTCTTCCTTGCACACCTTGCAAAAACTTAGGAAAGCCTTTTATTGTTGCAACATTGTGAGTGACATCTTCCCCTACAAAACCATCACCTCGAGTTGCAGCTTTAACAAATCTTCCATCCTCATAAATTGCAGAAAACGACAACCCATCAATTTTTGGTTCACATAATATCTCTATTTTGTCCTCAATTAAAAACCTCTTTATTTTAGACAAAAATTTCTCTACACCTTGTTCATCATAAGCATTCTCAAGGGAAAGCATAGGTTCTTGATGTTCCACCTTAGAAAACCTCTCATCAGGTGGAGCACCAACACTATCTTGTGTTGCATAAGCTTCTGGAAGTTGTGCCTCTATTTCAGCTAACTTTTTCTTCAGTTCATCATATTCAGCATCACTTATTTCTGGCTTATTTTTTTGGTGATACAAAACATTATGATAATTTATTTGATCTTGCAGTTTTTCTCTCATCTTTTTTAAGGTAGTCATGATACCAATATAATGCTACATTAGCCTTTGTCGTCAAGTTGTGAATTTTCTTGAATTTATCATATGGTCTTAATCCATCAAATATCAAAGGTGCCACAATGCTATAGCCATACTTATTCTTCTCTTGCTCAATTGTATTAGCAGATCTCGCTTGCTCTAGCCATATATTTATATAAAATTAAAATAAATTAGAGTAAACAATATTGCTATTTAAATGCTAACAAGATTCGCTCCAAGCCCAACTGGCTACCTCCACGTAGGAAACGTACGAACTGCCTTGGTTTGTTGGATGTACACACGCAATCAAAATGGAAAATTTTTACTCCGTTTTGATGATACTGACCTTCAGCGTTCAGATGTCAAATATATAAATGATATCATACAAGATTTGAAATGGATTGGTATCAATTGGGATGCAAGTTTCAAGCAATCAGAGCGCTTTGAGCGTTATAACGAGGTGTTTTTGCAGTTAATAAAAGAAGGGCATATTTATGCATGCTATGAAACAAGAGAAGAGTTAGACATTAAACGAAAATTGCAGTTAAAACAAGGACTTCCCCCTGTATATGACAGAAGCGCGTTACTTCTAACTGAGCAAGAGAAAATTAGTTATGAGCAAGAAGGAAGAAGACCACATTTTAGATTTAAGTTGGATAGAAATGAAGTTGTTAAATGGAATGATGAAGTTAAAGGTGAAATAAATATTGCAACCAGTAGCATAAGTGACCCTGTGGTAAAAAGAGAAGATGGAATTTACACATACATGTTACCTTCTGTTATTGATGATGTTGACTTTAATGTAACCCATGTTGTACGCGGGGAAGATCATGTAACTAATACCGCAGTTCAGCTCCAAATGATTAAAGCATTAAAAGCGAAAATCCCTACATTTGCTCACCTTTCTCTGCTACATTTTGATGATAGCAAAATATCCAAGCGAACCGGCGTGCTGGACATTAAATCTATAAAAGAAGATGAAATTGAACCGATGGCACTAGTTAGTTATTTAGTGAAGCTCGGAACATCCAATCCAATTGAAGCTTGCGCCTGTATGCAATCTTTGATTGATTCATTTGACATTAAAAAATTTAGCTCAGCATGTACGCAATTTAGCTTGAGTGAAGCATACAAGCTAAATTGCAAAGTGCTGCAACAAATGCCATTTGAAATTATACAAGAACGTTTAAATCAAATTGGAGTGGACTCCTCAGAGTTTTGGTATTTTATAAAGAACAATATAGAAAGGTTTTCTGAGGTGGCCAAGTGGTGGAAAATATGCAAATCCGATATAGAGCCTGTGATTCTTGATAAGGAGCTTATAAAAATTGCGTTCAATGCATTGCCCCAAGGTGATTGTAATGAAAACACGTTGTCAGAATGGGTCAAAACTATTCGACAAACAGTGGATATAAAGGCAAAAAACCTATTTACGCAGTTGCGTTCAGCTTTAACAGGAACAGAAACAGGACCAGAGCTCGCTAAACTATTAATTTTTATCGGCAAAGAAAATATCATTGCAAGGTTAAAAGAAAAGTGAAAACTAAAGAATTATAGCTAATGCAATCCCTACGTCATACCGCGATTCATTCGCGGTATCCCTTAGCCGCTAACAAGAGATCCCGCTAACAAGTAGCGGGATGACGGTTGTCAGGGTGTCATCCAAGTAGCCTCTTTCTTGTCATCCCAGTGCCCAGACACTGGGATGACAAAAAAAGGAGCACTGGAATGACAGCAATCTACGTCATACCGCGATTCATTCGCGGTATCTCAGCCGCTAACAAGAGATCCCGCTAACAAGCAGCGGGATGACGGTTGTCGTTTAGCCATAAACATTAAGAAATTTACCAAATAAAAAAAAAGGCAAAAGAAGCCCCGTGGTTATTATCCGCTTTAAAATATTGGCGTTTTTTATGTTTTAAACGCTTGACAAGCGAGATTCAGCCGCTTTTAATTGCAACTAACTTACGCTGCAAATGTTTAAGAAATTTACTAAGCAGAAAAAAAGACAAAGAATCCCCGAGTTAGCTAGTCTTTTACTATCTCTGTCGAGTATTGGCATTTTTTGATGTCTTGTAACGCTTTATAAGCGCGTTCAGCTTATTTAGATAAAAATCTAGATGTAGATGAAGTTTTGTAAAGACATACAGTATCTATATACTGCAAAAAATTGAACATAAGACGCCGATACATTAAGTAATCCTTACCTTTTAATCTGCAGATTGGCGAAAGCAAATACAATAGCTTCACTATCATGATAAGGGAGCTGGCGGAGTTTGTCAAGTAAGTTTTTGTATTTTAATTTTAGAATTTTATAGGCTTTTGTTCTCATGAAAATTATGTTCTCATGAGTAAATTAATGTTATCCTTTTTTGTTGATCTAAAGTTTCTTATGTTCATACACTTACGTGTTCATAGTGTTTATTCGCTGCTTGAAAGCTCGGTTAAAATTGAGGAGCTGATCGGCCTTTGTTTGCGAAATAAAATGCCAGCGGTTGCAATTACTGATTCAGGTAATTTATTTGGTTCACTTGAGTTTGCAGAATATGCGGCAAGTAGGGGAATACAGCTAATAATAGGATGCAATATTATAGTTAAACATTCAGAACAAAATTTACCTATATTATTGCTTGCAAAAAATGAGCAAGGGTACACTAATTTAGTCACTTTGGTGAGTGAGTCTTTTAGAAAGCGCAAGAATAACAGCGATATTCCTTACGTTGATTTTGATGAGCTATTGAATTTAAGTACGGGTCTGATCGCTTTAACCGGTGGATGTTTGGCTCAACTATTGTTGGGGCAAGATAAAGAAACGGTTGAAAAACTGCTTTCAGCATTCAATGGTCATTTATATGTTGAATTGCAGCGTCATGGGCTGAATAAAGAGCTAGAGCTTGAAGAAGCTTTAATAGACTTTGCTTATCAGCGCAATATACCACTAGTTGCAACGAACGATGTGTTTTTTCCAAATAGGTCTGACTATGAGGCTTATGATATATTAACGTGTATATCGGAGGGGAGTTATGCCCTGGAGAATAACAGAAAGAAGTTAACTACCGAGCATTACTTCAAGTCTGTGGCAGAAATGGAGGAGCTGTTCAGCGACATTCCCGAAGCAATTCATAACACTTTAGTGATAGCTAAGCGGTGCTCTTACATGCCAAGAAGCAGGCAGCCTATTTTGCCTAAATTTCCTTGTCGAGAAAATAAAACTGAGAATGAAGAACTGAGGGAGCAGGCAGTTGCAGGATTAGAATTCCGTATTGCGAATGAGACAGACATAGACCTTAAACAATACTACGATCGGCTGAATTACGAACTGAGTGTGATAACTTCGATGAACTACGCTGGCTACTTTTTGATAGTTTCTGATTTCATTCGTTGGAGCAAAGCAAATGGCATTCCAGTTGGTCCAGGAAGAGGCTCTGGTGCTGGATCAATTGTTGCTTGGGGCTTGCAGATTACAGACCTTGATCCAATAAAGTTTGGCCTAATATTTGAAAGATTTTTGAATCCTGATCGTGTATCGATGCCTGACTTTGATATCGATTTCTGCCAAGAGAAAAGGGACCTGGTTATTGATTATGTTCAGAAAAAGTACGGTTATGTTGCTCAAATAATCACTTTTGGAAAATTGCAAGCAAGGGCAGTATTGCGTGATGTTGGTAGAGTATTGCAAATGCCTTACTCTCAAGTGGATAAAATATCTAAAATGGTTCCATTTAATCCAGTAAATCCTGTAACTTTATCACAAGCGATAGAGTTTGATCAAAACCTGCAGAAAGAGCGGGATAGTGATGAGGTAATTGCAAAGCTTCTTGATATATCGCTAAGGCTCGAAGGAATATATCGTCACGTTTCAACTCATGCTGCTGGAATTGTAATATGTGATCAAAAGTTGGAAAATTTTGTTCCTGTGTACTACGATCCAAATTCGGCTCTGCCAATCACTCAATACAGCATGAAATATGTGGAGAAAGCTGGGCTAATAAAATTTGATTTTCTTGGACTTGGTACGCTAACGCTAATAGATCATGTGTGTCGTTTAATTAATCGTGATGAAAAAAAGATCGATATTTCTTCAGTTCCTTTGAATGATCAAAAAACCTATGAGATGCTCTCAAGCGGTGATTCAATTGGAGTGTTTCAGCTTGAAAGTTCGGGAATGAGAGAAGCTTTAATTAAACTAAAACCGGACTGCATTGAAGATATTATCGCTTTAATTTCCCTTTATCGTCCAGGACCTATGGATAACATTCCAACTTATGTTGCAAGAAAGCATGGCCTTGAAAAGCCAGATTATATTCATCCGTTACTTGAGGAAGTATTAAAAGAGACATTTGGGGTAATAATTTACCAAGAACAAGTGATGGAAATAGCGCGTATTCTCTCTGGATATAGTCTCGCAGAAGCAGATTTGCTAAGACGTGCCATGGGTAAGAAAATTAAGGAAGAGATGGATAAACAACGTGAACTTTTTGTCCAAGGGGCAACAAAAAATGGCGTTGATTATGACAGGGCAAGTTATATCTTTGACCTTGTTGCAAAATTTGCTGGTTATGGGTTCAATAAATCTCATGCTGCAGCATATGCGGTGATATCTTATCAAACGGCTTACCTTAAAGCTAATTATCCATTAGAATTTTTTACAGCACTAATGAATCTGAATATTGATGATAGAGATAAACTGAATTTATTTTATCATGCAGCAAAGTTTAGTGGCGTTACCGTTCTTTCACCTGATATAAACAAGTCTCAAGCTGAATTCTCAATAGAGGATGAACGCATACGTTATGGTATTGCTGCCTTGAGGAATGTTGGTTTTTCTATAGCGGAAGGAATAGTGAACGTACGTTCAAGCGCTTGTAAGGACATATGGGAATTCATTCAAAATTCAGGTCATATAATAAATAAGAGAGCGCTAGAAAGCCTGATTAAATCCGGAGCATTCGATAGCGTGCATAAGAACAGAAAGCAGCTATATGAGTCAATGGACACGCTGATTTACTTTGCAAATAAAAACAAACAGGATAGAGAATCAAGTCAAGCTGCTTTGTTTGGTAGTCTTGATGTCCTCAAACCGAAACTTGAGAATGTGGAAGATTTTGATGAAGAGGAAAAATTAGAACATGAGTTATTTTCACTAGGATTTTATTTAACTAATCATCCGCTTGAAAAATTTAGAACTCTTCTGGAAAAGTTAAATATTGGGTTTATCGGAGAAAATAGAACAGCAAAAACTGCTGGGGTAATATTAAATGCACGTATGAGAACTTCAGAGCGTGGAAGGTTTGTTATCCTCACACTTTCTGATCCCCATAACGTTTCTGAAATAGCATTCTATAATAATGAAATAATAGAAGAAAAAAGAGATTTATTTTCACCAGGAACATTTGTGATAATTGATCTTGAAGCTTCGGAAAATACAACAAGATTAGCAGGCAAGGATATATCTGAGTTTACAAAAAGAGTCACTTCTACAATAAAAGAATTAGTTCTCACCACTGAGTGCACGGATTCGCAAAAAGCCGCTATGGAATTAAACACAATATTGAAAGATGAAGGCAGAACCAAAATAATGCTAAAACTTCTTCTCGAAAAACATAAAGTGAGCATCTTATTACCAGGTGCATACTCAATTGCTCCTCAAGTAATTTATGAAATATCTAATTTAAGCTGGATTAAAGGCGTAGAAATTAATACAAATAACTTGCTTATATAAAAAAGCTTTATATAATGAAATATTTAATCGGTATTAAAGGAAGATATAGTGAATCTTTATGAATTTACTTTTATAGCACAACAAGGATTGTTACAGCAAGAAGTAGAGGAGATGGTCCAAGAGCTAGCTGTTTCATTGAAAAATATTAAAGCAGATATTATGTTCCAGCAAATCAGGGATATTCTGAAAAAAGGAAATGACAAGCTTACAAAACAAGAGTTAGAAGTGCGTGCTGAGGACATTAAAGAAAGTCTAGTTGCTTACTCTGACTTCTTGGAAGATCTTACAAAAATTTTATGGGTTGAATTAGAAGAAGATCTTTCAAATTTGAAAGAAGTGAAGTCAAAAATCGATAAAGAGTTGAAAGATGACCTAAAAGATTTAGGAATAACGCAAGATTTTACAAAATTTCTAGGAGGCAGTACTAAAAGTGCGTTTATCCATAACGCAGTAAATGCTTTGAAGAGAAATATTTCAGAACATCTAATAAAGATTTTTCAAGATATTTTGAAAGATTTTAGAATAAACGGTCCAACTCAATCGAGCAAAGCGTTGGAAATGCTTTTGAAAAACATTGAAGCATCAGGATTAATCAAGTATGAACATTGGGGTCTTTTGGATTTTGCATATCACAAAAATAAAATGAAGAGCGGTCATTATTGTATAATGTGCATAAGTTCTACTGCAAGCATTCTGGATGAATTTATGCGTAGAATGAAACTTAATGAGAACGTTATTCGCCACTTTCCTGTGCAGGTTGATAAAATTTTTGAAGGTAAATCTCATATGATGAATAAACAAATTGAGGAGCAAAGCGCATAATGATGAAAAGACGAAATAGTTTTAATAATTCTTACGTATCTGTAAATAATAGGACTGGCTTTAGGCGTTCTAAAGTTTGCCCTCTTGCTGCGTCTAAAGATGAAGACATAGATTATAAGAATATAGATTTATTATCCAAGTTTACCTCTGACTATGGTAGGATATTACCTAGAAGATTAACAGGCGTATGTGCAAAAAAACAAAGGAAGTTACGCTTAGCGATCATAAGGGCACGTTTTTTAGCTCTTATTCCTTACTGTACTAAAAAAGTTTAGGTAATTTATGTTGATAATTTTAAAGGAAAATATAAGGACTTTAGGTAAGCTTGGTGAAGTTGTCAAAGTTAAACCAGGTTATGCACGTAATTTTCTTTTTCCACAAAGAAAAGCGGTGAAAGCTACCAAGGAAAATTTAACAAAGCTAGAGGAGCAACGTTTATTACTGGAAGAAGAGAATATAAAAAGATTAAATGTAGCAAAAGAGCTTGCGTTGTCACTACATGATAAGTTTGTGGTATTAATAAAGCAAGCTTCAGAGGATGGTAAAATTTTTGGTTCTGTAACAACACGTGAAATTGCGAAAATTTTACTACAAGAAGGACATGTGATAGATCACCGTAGTTTATCTTTTGGTGGAGTAAGCATCAAAAACTTGGGTGAATACCAAGTAAACGTAGAATTACATAGTGAAGTAGTAGTACCAATTACTATATACGTCGTGAAATCCGAAACAGATGCAAATGAGCTAAGGCAAGTAAAATTGCAAAATCAGAAGTCTGAGCAACAAGAGGCAGAGCAAGATGCGAATAAAGAAGCTACTGATGGTGATGATAGCTGATCAAAGATGATCCCTTGTTATAGTCGTAAAGAAATGTCTGCCATGGCTAAGCTGGTGTCATCCCAGTGCTTCCCTCATGTCATCCCAGTGCGTGACACTGGGATCCAGTTTATTTCATCATGGACATTATTTTATGCTTCTAGAATCCGTTGTCCATTGAATAATTTGCAAATACTTTTATACCTGGATTCCAGTGTCACGCACTGGAATGACACCATTATTGGAGTAAATCAAAAATGATCCCACGCTATAGCCGTAAAGAAATTTCTGCCATGGCTAAGCTGGTGTCATCCCAGTGCTTCCCTCATGTCATCCCAGTGCGTGACACTGGGATCCAGTTTATTTCATCATGGACATTATTTTATGCTTCTAGAATCCGTTGTCCATTGAATAATTTGCAAATACTTTTATATCTGGATTCCAGTGTCACGCACTGGAATGACACCATTATTGGAATAAATCAAAAATGATTCCCCGCTATAGCAGAAAAGAAATGTCTTCCATTTGGGAGGAAAATAATAAATTTAATATATGGCTTAAAATAGAAAAATTAGCGTGTGAAGCTCAAGCAAAGTTAGGAGTGATTCCGAATAATATTGCTGAGAACCTCTCTGGTGCTATTGAATTTGATGTTGAATGTATCAACGAAATTGAATCCATTGTAAAACATGATGTTATAGCTTTTCTGACATATATTGCTAAAAAAGCGGGAGTTGATGTTCGTTATCTTCATTATGGAATGACAAGTTCTGATGTTTTGGATACATGCCTTGCGGTGCAACTGAAAGAGTCCTGTGATATTTTGCTCGAGAATCTAAAAAATTTACTTGCAGCATTGAAAAAAAAAGCTGAGGACTATAAAGATATTGTTTGTGTTGGACGCAGTCACGGAATGCATGCAGAACCAACAACTCTTGGAATAAAATTTGCCAGATTTTATGCTGAATTTAAACGCAATTATCAGAGATTAATTAGCGCGCAAAAAGAGATCTCAATTTGTAAAATATCAGGTGCAGTAGGCAATTTTGCAAATGTTGATCCGTTTGTTGAAGAATATGTAGCGAAAGAAATGGGACTCATACCTGAAACCATATCATCTCAAATCATTCCTCGTGATAGACATGCCATGTTCTTTTCAGTTTTGGGAGTAATTGCAAGTTCAATAGAAAATGTTGCTGTTGAAATTCGTCATTTGCAAAGAACTGAAATCGGCGAAATTTCTGAGCATTTTTCCACTGGGCAGAAGGGAAGCTCTGCTATGCCACACAAATGTAATCCTATTTTAAGTGAAAATCTGACTGGACTCTCACGTTTAATACGCAGTTATGTTTTTCCTGCGTTAGAAAATGTTGCATTGTGGCACGAACGTGATATATCACACTCGTCTGTGGAAAGATGCATTGCTCCTGATGCTTGTATAACAATGGATTTTGCTTTAGTGCGATTAACAGATTTGATAGATAAATTGGTGATCAATAAGGAAAACATTGAAAAGAACTTAAATTCTTCAAAAGGTTTAGTTTTCTCACAGCGTGTATTGCTTGAGTTAGTAAATAGTGGTTTGGCGAGGGAAGAGGCGTATAAAATTGTTCAGAGCAATGCAATGAAAGTGAAACAAAACAACAGTGATTTTCTGGCCGAATTGAAACAAGATAAACCCTTACTTAAGGTTATTAACTCGGAAAAACTTGAATCTTTGTTTGATTTGAAGTATTATACGAAACATATAGATCGTGTGTATAATAAGGTTTTTAATTAGGCTGAGTAGCTCAGTTGGTAGAGCAGGAGGATCATAATCTCTTGGTCGGGGGTTCAAGTCCCTCCTCAGCCACTCGAACTAAACTATGTTTAGCAAAGCAGTGCTATTGGTGAAACCCAGTGTCAGTTACTTGGAATGAGTTGTATATCCACTCAGGTGAGGAGACAATGGATAAGAGATTGTGAAAAGGGTTTAGCTTTTGGCCTATGATCTCTTTAAATGACAGAATTTCACTACAAAACTTAACTTTCTTCTATGCAGTTAGCTAAGTCAAGAAAGGTGAATCTATCTCTTGTTGTAAACGCAAGATCGACCACTTTACAATATTGTTCTTTATTCCAACTGAGGTGCTCTGGTAAGTGTGGAATTGATAGATCTTCAAATATTTTTTGCAGGTGTTTTGCAGGTAGTAAATTTTGCTTAATTAAACTGGAAATATTATGCCATTCTTTACAAATAATCTCTTGGATTTTTTGCTGCATAATTTGCTTCTGTTCAAAAGTTCTTACAAATTCGATATTATCAAAGCACTGAGTTATATGTTTTACATCTAAAGTGGTCGGTTTGATAATCGGGTTTTGTATTGATAATATCTTTTCCTGCAAATTAGCCATGGTAATCGTCGTAACAGCAATTTTTTCGCCATGTAGTAAGGAATGATCTCTTGTTACCATTTCCATTGCGTGAGCTATCATATGCTCTCCTTGGCTTGCAGAATAGCTGCCTTTTGATATTACCATTCCAAGTCCTGAAATTAGTAGAACTTCCATAAGTAATAGGACCACTTTTCTACTTCTTTTAGTAAGCGCCGTATACTCTCTTAGCAAAATTTGCTCCAAATCGCGAACAAGTGTAAAAGGTAATTCATTGTATTCTGTGCTAAGCAACAAATGAGATAGTAGCCAGTCAGCCTGAACTGTTGAACGACAAATGAAATCTGCAAATCCGCTTAATGTGAGGCGCAGTGGCGCATTGGCAAGTATGTCTATATCTATATATATTGCTCTTGGAAGATGTGCTTTGAACGATTTTTTATATCCATTTACTAATATTGAAGCATTTGCGGATGTATATCCATTCATAGAAGCGGCTGTTGGAAAGGATATATAATCTTTTTTCTCGAGGTAGCTTGCATATTTGCAGATATCGTTAACGGTGCCGCTACCAAATGCAACTATTAAGTCACTGTCTTTTACTTTGTTTCTCACTAGATTTACGGTTTCAAGAGAGGCAGCTCTGCTTGGTGTCATTTCTCTACTTGATGTCATCCCAGCGCGTGACACTGGAATGGCAGGTGGGGTTGGAATAATTAAATGAGAAATTTTATTAAATACGTTTTTGTTTAAAAGTTTTGCTGTATTTTCATCTGCAACTAGAAAGATGTCATTTCCGTGTTGTGTGCATATTTCATAGATATCATCAGCAAGGTGGTAATCTGTTATTACTTCCCTTAGAAAAGTTTGTTCGGTTTGATGTAATATTTGTTTTAAATAGTGCATAGAGTGTTTACAATATAGCAGTATAAGTATTTTAAGATTGACATGAAAATTGACCCTGTAGAGCTAACTAGGAAATTGATCTCTTTTGAGAGTATAACACCAGAAGACAGCGGGGCAATAGAGTATATAGCAACAATCTTCAAGAAGAGCGGCTTTGATTGTGAGATTTTAGAATTTGGTGATAAAGTTAAAAATCTTTATGCGAAATATATAAATGGAGTACCAAATTTGTGCTTTGCTGGGCACGTTGATGTTGTACCACCTGGTCAGTTAAAAGATTGGGCATTTGGTCCATTTAAACCAGAAGTGAGGGATGGAATGCTATATGGAAGAGGGGCCGCTGATATGAAAAGCGGAGTAGCTGCATTTATTGCTGCTATGGTAAATTTGATTGCAGAGAAGTTTCAGTTCAATGGTTCAATAAGTGCATTGATTACCAGTGCTGAAGAAAGCATGGAAGAATATGGAACAAAGGCAGTTTTGGAATGGATGAAAAATAAGCAGAAAAAGATAGATTTTTGTGTGGTTGGCGAACCAACCAGTAGTGAGAAATTAGGTGATACCATAAAAATAGGCAGAAGAGGTTCTGTAACATTTGAATTAATTTGCCATGGAAAACAAGGGCACGTTGCCTACCCAGACCTAGCAGACAATCCAATATATAAGGTAATATCGATATTGAGTAAGGTAAAAAATACTACTTTTGATCATGGTAATAAATATTTTCAGCCTTCACATTGCGAAGTTACTACTATCGATGTTGGAAATAATACTAGCAATCTAATACCTGGCTCAGCAACTACACGTTTTAACATTCGATATAACAATGAACAAACACCGGGTGGCTTATATAAGCTGATTGATGAAATATGCTCCAGTGTAACTAACGATTATAAACTTTCTATGCATAGCAGCAGGGACGTTTTCCTCTCTACTCCCGATAGAAATACTGATATTATGCTTGATGCGATAAATAAAGTTACCAGTATTGATGCTGTGCTGAGCACAAGTGGTGGCACATCTGACGCTGCGTTTATCAAAGATGTTTGTCCAGTGATTGAATTTGGTATAATCAACAAAACCGCACATCAGATAAACGAATGCGTATCAGTAAACGATATACACAAGTTAACAGCTATATATAAGGAATTTATAGAAAATTATTTCAATCCCACTAATAAAATATTGAATCAGGTCAACGTGGTTAGTAATATATCTAGTGGTCCATTGTTAGCTTAGATATAATCAGATCTCTTGCATAATAAACTTTTGGCAGCGTGTTGAGAAACGAAAAAACTTACTTGACAAACCTCGCCAGCCCTCTTATCATGATACTGAAGGTATTCAGTTATCTTCATCTGTGCAGATTAAACAGCAAGAAAACAACGTAGTTGGCGTCTTATTTTTAATTTTTTGCACTATGTGCACCTTATGTCTTCACAACATTTCTGGGTTTTTACCTATATAAGCTGAAACGCGCTTATAAGTCGTTTAAGACAGTATAGTACGCCAATTTGCAGGATTAGAGAGTGACAACTAGCTAACACGGGATTTCTTTTGCCTTTTTTTCTGCTTAGTAAATTTCTTAAACATTTAAACTAAGGTGAGTTGCATTTAAAAGCAGCTAAATTGCAGTGTTTAAGACTTAAAAAACGCCAATACTGAAAATAGACAATGACCAGGGCTTCTTTTGCCTTTTTTTTCATTTGGTAAATTTCTTAATATTTATAGCTAAACGACAACCGTTATCCCGCTACATGTTAGCGGGATCTAGAGATACCGCGGCGGTATGACGTAGAAGCTATACTTTTATAACCCAGTGTCCAATCTGGATTCCAGACTGGAATGACATCATAGGAGCTACTTGAATGACAAAAGAAGAAATACTAGACCTTATACCTTTTGCACTCAAACTCACATAAATCATGAATTATACACGCTTCACACGAAGGTTTTTGTGCTTTGCAAACATATCTACCATGCAAAACTAGCCAGTGATGAGCATAAAGCAGGTATTCTTTTGGAACTACATTTAAAAGAGATTGCTCTGTTTTAAACACATCTTTTTCTTTCACAAGCCCAACTCTATTGCTCACTCTAAAAACATGAGTGTCAACTGCCAACGTTGGAATGCCAAGCCCCGAATTTAAGAACACATTAGCGCTCTTTCTCCCAACCCCTGGTAAAGATACCAAATCATCGAAATTAGTAGGTACTTTGCTGTCGTATCGTTCTACCAATATTTTACTAAGCCCGATTATATTTTTTGCTTTGGAATTATATAAACCAATACTGCTTATGCATTTTCTTAGCTCACTCTGCCCAAAACTCAGCATTTTTTCTGGCGTATCAGTGATACTAAATAGCTCCTTTGTAATTTTATTAACGCTTATATCAGTTGTTCGCGCTGATAGAACTATCGCAACTAATAACATAAAATCATTGGTATAATTCAGCTCTATTTTTGGTGCAGGATTTGATTGCTTGAATTTTTCAAATATCAGTTCTACTTTTTTTGAGTCCATGCATAGAGCTAAAAGCTTATACTATACTGCCAACCTCTTATTGTGCAAGAATTTGCTTTTGAGGTCCAGACGGCTGTTTAGCGTTAACATCAGACATATTAGTGTTCACTTCATCGAAATTCCTCTCAGCAAATTCGTTAGCCACCTCTGCGAAACACTTTCTAACAAGAGGCATAATTATCGGCATTAATAGTTTTCGCGGGTCATACCGTCCTAACAGATCAGTTTCCTTTTGCACTCTATCCCTTGGATCTTCTTCGAGTAAATCTTTTGCGTGCTTCTCGGCATATATTTCACAACCTTTTGAAAAGACAGAAGCTAGAACTTCAATTAATATTGCTAATGTAAGTAGAGAGCCAAGTATACCTCCGCCAATAGTTAATCTATTAGCAATGAAATTTGTTGTAAGTAGATAAACAGAAAAAGCAGCTAAAGGATAGTTGATAAGAAGCTTACTGCCTAGCGCGATATAGTTCATTTTACTTATGAATTCATCAGTGGAAATTTCTGAATTTTTATACTTTTCCATATAATAATTCACTAATAAACCAAAGGCTCTACTAATAGCGATGTTAAATGCTATGATCCACCATGAAAAATAGCAACCTATAGTAACTGTAGTTAACAGGCTTAAGGGTAGAACACTAAGAGCCCGAATAAGTAGTAAGGCATTTTTACGTTCTATAAATCTTAACGCTAATTCTTTTTTATCCTCATCTACTAGGTCCTTTTTTTCCTTTAGAGGAAAAATATAAAGAAATAGCCGCATACTAGGTTTTGATAAGCGTTTATCAAGCTCGCCAGGGTTCAACGATCTAGAAAGATTGCTCAAAGCATCTCTTGAAAAACAGTATTTGAAATCCTCTTCAAACGAACGATCATTCTTTTTTAATATAGAAGTCAATTCATCAAAATCTTTACCTATAGCTTCTTCACCAATCCCTAGTGTATCGAACAGCTTCTTCCTATAATGAAATTCACGTTCTGTTAAACGTCCATTACTTTCAGCACCAACACTGACTTTAACACAAGGATTTCCTGACTCTAAAGGTTCAATGTACTTTTTTAGCTCTTGATAAGCTTTATAAATCTGATCAAATCTATTTTTGTCTCCACCTTTGTCAGGATGGTTTACAAGTATCAATTTATTATATTGTTTTTTCAGAAACTTGCTAAGAGCTTGATAATCCTTACCTACAATTTGTTCAGCTTTTATCTCTAGTACGTTAAACAGATCATTATTATCATAAAACTCCTGACCAGTTAACTTAAAATGTTGACTCATTACTACACCTCACATAAATACACGATACTATTAGTATAATATATTTAATGTTTCACACAAGCATAAAAATATCAAGCAACCACTAAGAGAAGAAACCCTCTTTCCCATCATACAAATACAACTTATCCATTCTCACCACATCAAAATTATGTTCCTCAAATTTGATTAGCAAGTTATTCACATCACTATTTGTAATTTCATTATTTGCAATGAACCTGCAGGTTATTTGGTCACTTGAAGACTTTGAACTTCCTGGCCAAATCGCAAGGCCTTTTGAATATATTGCTATAATCTGCGGATTACTTGTTTCAAACAACTTCACTATTTGGTCAAAATCAGCCGGCTTACTCCAGGCAAGCGTTATATCGCTACCAACTAGCTTTCTAACTTTGTAATCCTGTTCGTAGCTATTTTGTATTTCACTTATTTTGCTATTTGTACTGCTACCGACTGTAAGCTCAGATAATATTGCAGGCTTCTTTCCTAGATTCCCTATAATAGCTCCTGCAAATTCTTTTGTACCAACTTTCTGTTTACTTCTTTTCTCCTTATATAAATCGGCAGTGTGTATTCCATCCTCCAAAGTCTTGAGCCATGCATCGTAGATTAGTTTTGCAGTACCCACTTGACCTATGTAAATTAGCATATGCACTGCAGCATTTAAAAGACCAGAAGGATTGGCTATGTTTTTTCCTGCAATATCAGGGGCAGAACCGTGCACTGCTTCAAACATTGCGTATTCATTCCCGATGTTGCTACTTCCGGCAAGCCCCACAGATCCAGAGGTTTGTGCGACTATATCTGATAATATGTCGCCATATAAGTTCTCGGTTACTATAACATCAAAATTCTCCGGTTCTGTTGCAACACGCGCCATTCCAATATCAACTATATAATGTTCTGCCTTTATATCTGGGTATTCCTTTGCAATGCGATCAAACGCGGCATGGAAAGTTCCGTCAGTCATTTTCATGATGTTATCTTTAGTCAGGCAAGTTACTTTTTTTCTGTTGTGTTTTTTTGCATATTCAAAAGCGTACCTGCATATCTTCTCTGAGCCAGATCTAGTAATAATTTTAGTGCATTGGTAAGAGTCACCAGTGAGCCTATGCTCTATTCCGGTGTAAACGTCCTCTTCATTTTCACGTATCACTACGATATCAAACTTATCGAATTTATTTTCTATAACAGGATGATATGAAATGCATGGTCTGATATTTGCATACAACCCTAGATTTTTTCTGAGTGCAACGTTTAAGCTTTTGTGCCCTTTACCTTGAGGAGTTGTTGTCGGAGATTTTAATAATATTTTTGTCCTTTCAATTGATTCCCAACCACTTGGAGAAATTCCGTGAGACCATTCTTTACTGTAAACACGCTCCCCTATTTCAATAATATCTATTGAGATTTCCGCTTCTGCTTCGCGCAATATCGACAGCACCGCTTCCATGATTTCTGGTCCGATACCGTCGCCATATGCAACTGTGATTAGTGTTGACATAACTTCCCTAGTTATAAATGATTTAATATTAATTTAAATAATAGAGTGGCACAAGTAGCTAATATTACCCAAGTTAGTATATTTACGGTTATTTAATAACGTATTTTTATATCATATGATGATATTATGAAATATAGGTGGGGTTATGAATACTGAAATAAATGTTAAAGTAAATTATGTAGGATTTACAAGGCGTATTGTAGCAGAAATACTTGACCTCATCATATTTTCCCCTCATTTTATCTTCGGTTTTATCTATGGTGTATTCATCGTATCATTACAAGATCAAGATAAAGACTCTTTTCAGGAACTTGCACAACTAGCAACAGAAATACCATTTATAGTTTCTACAGTGGTCGCAACATTAGTACTAACAATATCCAAAATATTAATGGTAACAAAACTTGGTGGTACCCCAGGAAAACTATTGTGTGGTATGCATATTAAAGATGCTAATACATTTACAAATGTTACCCTTATGCAAGCAACAATAAGATGTATTTCTAAGGGAAGCATCTGGATTATTTTTCGCTTTTTGCTTCATCTGCATTATCATGGTTATACTTTTCTATATCTTTTAATTGTGCTAATTTTATTTTTGTTTGCAGTATTTGATCAACGCAAACAGACTTTTTACGATAAAATTGCAAAAACAGTAGTGATAGACTATAAATCTAGTTGATATTTTTCTTTATAGGTAGTACATGGATAAAAAAGTAAACTACTCAACGATGACAAGACGTACTCTAGCATTTATAGTTGATTGTATTTTATTTATCGCAATACCATTTGGTTTAATGGCGGTGGATTTCTCACTTACACACGCAATACAAGGGATCATGGGTGCAATAATTGTAATCACCACGATTGTATTTTCTTTATTTTTAATGATACCATGTATATTTCATATATTCATGCTAGTAAAATTTGGCGGCACTCCAGGACACTTGTTATTTAGCATGCGTGTAAAAGACAAAGATACATTTGAGTCAATCACTACAATGCAAGCAATGAAAAGGACTATAGCTCTTTTTATAATTTATTGCATATCACTTTGTAATCCCATTTTATTCTTAGCTATACTAATCTTAGTTTTAGTATGTGCAGTAGGTGATGAACATAAACAAGCTTTTCACGACAAAATTGCAAACACGGTAGTGATAGATTATAAACCTAGTTGATATTTTCCTTTAGCTGTCTGCCACCAAGGGTGTCATTCCAGTGTCACGCGCTAACTTAAGGTAAATTGCCAACTTAACTATAAATATATTTTGGTAAATCCAAATTATTTTAGCTATAAGAGCGTTTTACTTTTTGCTCAGCATATCCATCATAACTGGCTTACTTTTAGTGATTCATGGAGTTAAAAAAGTCAGCATTGCTCTTTGTTAAAAGTAGTTTGTCACGTAAAAATTCCATTGCTTCAACGGGTCCCATAGGATTGAGTATCCTACGCACCACCCATATTTTATTTAGTATAGCCTTATCAACTAATAGCTCTTCCTTCCTTGTTCCGGATTTTGTAATATCAATAGCTGGAAATATACGTTTATCAGAAAGTTTTCTATCAAGTATGATCTCAGCATTTCCTGTACCTTTAAACTCTTCAAAAATAACTTCATCCATTTTTGAACCAGTCTCTATAAGAGCTGTGGCGATTATAGTTAAAGAACCCCCATTCTCAATATTACGAGCTGCTCCAAAAAAGCGTTTTGGTCTCTGCAGTGCGTTTGAATCTACACCACCAGTTAGAACTTTCCCAGACGAAGGAATAACCGCATTATAAGCACGTGCAAGTCTAGTAATATTGTCAAGTAGAATTACCACATCTTTTTTATGCTCAACCATTCTTTTAGCTTTTTCTATTACTATTTCAGCAAGCTGTACGTGACGGTAAGCAGGCTCATCGAATGTAGAACTTACTACCTCACCTTTTACAGAACGTATCATATCTGTTACTTCTTCAGGTCTTTCATCTATAAGTAACACTATTAATTCTACTTCAGGGTGATTTATAGCTATAGAGTTAGCCATTTGCTGAAGCAATACAGTTTTTCCTGTGCGAGGTGGAGCAACTACTAACGCTCTTTGCCCTTTTCCAAGAGGAGCTACTATATCTATAGCACGCATGCTTAAGCCTTTTTTATCATCACCATTATTACACTCAAGTACTATGCTTTCCTCAGGATAAAGAGGAAGCAAATTATCAAAATGGACGTACTTTCTTAATTCACTTACTTCAGTAGAGTTTATACTTTGAACCTTAGTTAAAGTAAAATATCTCTCTTTATCACCAGGTGGCCTTATTTCTCCATATGCCATATCTCCTGTACGTAAATTAAACTTCTTTATTTGCCCGTTAGAAATATAAACATCATCGGTACTTGGGGCATAATTTGCACTTGCTGAACGTAAGAAACCAAAACCATCAGGCAATATTTCCACTATTCCACTCCCTGTGGTTATGCCTCCTTCTTCACTCATTTTTTTCATTAAGCTGAATATTATTTCCTGCTTTAGCATTCTACCATTGCTTTTACCGTTAGTTGAAATTTTTCTTTCTTCAGCTAACTCTAACAATTCTTCTGCTGTTTTCTCTTTTAATTCGCTCAGATCTAATGTTTTTCTGTTTTTCTCAGTACCTTCATTGACCATCTGTTTTACTGTATCGTTATTGTAAATTTGCTCACTTTTTTCAGGTTGAGCTGTAACCTTTCCTTTTGCCAAAACATCTTCATTGATTGTTGTCATAATCCTCCAAAAATTTTAATTGATGCTTACTAACCTAAAATGTGACTATAAGATAATAAATTAGGCTGAGTTAGTTTCAGTGCGTATTAAGCTTAATTATCATTAAACCCCGTACTTTACTTACATTATACTAATAAACACTAGCAAGTCAAGTTAATTTAATGTTAACAAAACACAAAAATTTGAGGATTTTCAATAGCTATTCTTTATATTTTTTTAACCTTTCTTGCTTCTCCTCTTCTACTTTTGCTTTTTCCACTTCTGCTTCTAAATTTTCTTGACTACATAAGCCGAGTAGTACAGGATCTTGGGGTTTTATATTTTGCATGTTATGATGAGATCCATCTCTTACCTGCTCAACTGTGTAATTTGTTGTACTAATTAATTTAGCTATAACGTTATTGTCCAAGATAGGAAATTTTTTTACTAAATAATAAATCGCATCAGGTTTATCTCTACGTCTTGCCGTAGAGGCAAAGCCAAGAATGCTACCAATCGCTTTACTCCTTTTTTTTATATTTTTTATAATCAAATTTGGTACACGATTTGGATTTTTTTTGCAATCATCGATTTCTTTTTCAGTAATTATTCCAGAAATAATAGGGTTATATTTTTCTACTTCTATTTCCTCATCAGCTATGTCTTGTACTTCTTCAAGGGCCAATCTGCAACATTGTGCTATTTGATTAAAAGTTAAACCAGTGTTGTCTACTAACCAAGCAGCTATTTGCACTAGAAACTGTTTATTTCTATCGTTATTGCCCTTAGAAGATTCCATTGACATCAAAAAAGCATCTCCCATTTAAAGTATCCCTTACTGTTATACAGAGCTAAAATATAAACTATTAAAACTAAAAAAGCATTAATTTTGTCATTCAATAACTTTTTGTTTGTCACTTCCCACCTCTTAAGTTAATTAAATGCGCTTACCTTTAAGCATATTTCAAACAAAATATTTCCCCTTCCTAAGGTATAGTATAACTCAGTTAAACATATGTTCCTATTTAAGATTAGAGAGTTAAATTTTAAGTTAATATATTGTAATATTATATATATTAGCTAATAAAGCAACAGGTTTACAAGCATTAAATTATCACTATTCTATAATTAATCATTAATTAACTGGGTTTAAAATGAATGTTAAAAATTTTTTCACTAAAGTAACCGTTGTCCTTTTAGCTTGCTTGTTAATCTTCATGGGAATTGGCAACCTTTTATCAGGTGATGATGAAAAAGAAGAGGTAGCTAGGGTTGGAAAAGAAGTTATAACGTCAGATGAGTATAAGTCGCTATATCAAAATTATGGAAAACAAATTTCTGGATCTGATGCGAGTAGAGAACAAGTAAAAAAGCTGAAATATGATTTGCTTAACGCACTTATAGAGCAAAAACTATTGTTTAACCTAACTAGTGAGCTGGGGTTGACAGTTGGAGAAGAATCTATAAAAAACCATATTAAAAACACCAAATACTTTCAAAATGATAAAGGTGAATTTGACAAAAATAAATTCTATGAAACGCTAAATGACCTGCATATGACAGAGAAAGAGTATATAGCAAAGCTAGAGAAAGTCCTGCCTGCAATGATGTTCATGACTTCATTATTTAAAGATAATTATCCAGTAACTTTTGGCGAGAAAATTGATGAGCAGATATACAAAAGTCGCTACCAAACTAGAGTAGTTGATATTGTTAAAATAACTGAAGATGCAGTTACAAACATTCCTGAACCAGATGATCAAGCCTTACTTGATTTGTACGAAAGAAATAAATCCCATTTTTATTATCCTGAGTATCGAACTGCGCAATATATTTCCCTAGGCCAAAAGTATTTTGAAGATCAAATCAAGATCTCAGATGAAGAAGTTGATGGTATAATAGAACAACAAGAACTTAAAAATCAAAGAGATATATTCAATGCAATATTTTCTACCAAAGAAGAAGCTGAGACAGCAAGAAGAGCATTTGAGGAGGGTAAAACAAGCTTTGAACAGATAGTAGAAGAGTTTGGCAAAGCAAAACTTGAGGAAACTAGAGTAAATAATATAACTAAGGATTTTTTACCAGAAGACGTGAGAGAGAAGGTATTTGCTCTTAAAGTAGGTGAAGTAAGTGAAGTTTTAGCAAGCAGTTTTGGTTGGCACATAGTAAAAGTGGAAAGTGCGCATCAAATCTCTGATGAAGACTTAGTTGATTTAAAAAAAGACATAAAGTCAGTTCTAACTAACCAAAAGTCTTTTGAAAGAGTCAATGATTTCATAAACCAAGTGAACTATAAGATATACAATGGTTCAGAAATTGAAGAAATATTGAGTGAATATAATTTACCTATACAAACTATTGGTCCAGTAGATGCGAGTGGAAAAGATCAAAGCGGTAATAACGTAGGAGATTCTGGTGATTTGATTTCTTTCATTTTTTCGCGAGAAAAGGATCAGAAAGGTTATTTTAAGGGCGTTGGGGACGCCGTTGTTAGTGTAAAAATCGTCGATATCTTTCCACCCAAATTGCAAAGTTTTGAAGAAGGCAAGGCATTAGCGGTAGAGCTTTGGCGTAGTGAGTTTATAAAAGAAAGAATGTTTAAATTCGGGCAAGAGGTTGCAGTTCAACTAAGAGAAAAAACAGATTTGGAAGAAATTCAAGGTGTGGAATTAGTTAAAGGTCAGCAGATGCACCGCAATAAAGTGGATCAACAAAACTACCCCTTTTCTTTTGTAGAAGAGATTTTCAATATGAAAACAACTGGTTCAGTGACAGATCCTATTCAATACAATAATGAAATTATAATAGGTGTTCTAAAAGAAATGCATTCATCAAATGGCAAATTAAACACGCTTGACACCGGAAAACGTGTGATGATATCGCTAAAAGAGCAATTAATTAGCTATCTGGAATCAAAGTATAAAGTCGAAGTTAATCACGCTATACTTGATGATATATAATCAAAAATCTTATAAGCTGCTTCAAACGCATCCAGTGCCCAGACACACAACTGTACGAACATTGCGATTTGAGAGCAATCTTCACTAGAAAGGATGTCATCCCAGTGCCCAGACACTGGGATCCAGGAATTTTATTAAGTTGGTAAGCATAAAAGTAGCCGTTTTATGTTAAAATACAACGTTTTAATGATTAAAAAAAGGCTGGATTCCAGTGTCAAGCACTGGAATGACACCATTTGCTGTGCAATTTACCTTCAAAAATGAATGTTCGTATAGCTGTGCGCCCGGCACTGCCCTACATTATTGGTAATTATATTATAAGGTGCAAAAGTTGTATAATTCATTTGACTTAAAACGGCTCATTGTATAAAATTGTGGCTAATATATGAATAAAGGTTAACATGGCAGTTAAAATAAGGTTGGCGAGGTTTGGCGCAAAGAAACGCCCTTTTTATAGGATAGTTGTAGCTGATTCACGAGCACCAAGAGATGGGCGTTTTATTGAGAAAATAGGACAATATGATCCAATGTTACCAAAAGACAATAAAAATCGTGTTGTGGTGAAAGCTGATAGATTAAAACATTGGCTAAGTGTAGGCGCGCAGGCAACTGAAAGAGTACTGTGGTTTATCAAAAAAGGCATAGTAACTTTAGAAACAGAACCAAAGAAAACAGAAAAGAAGAAAGTAGAGAACGAGAAAGCACAAGGGCAAGAGGCATAAGTCTCTTAAAATGCTAAATACTGATTTAACAAACAGCGATAAATTAGACGATATTGTATCTTCTGATTTGTCAGCTATGAATGACTTTGTCTTCAAAAATGTCAATGATGAAGATGCTAAGCTTGCTACTGATATTATATCTCATCTTGTTAGGTCAGGTGGAAAAAAAATAAGGCCTAAACTAGTTTTTATTATATGTAAAATGCTAAACTATTCTGGGGAGAATAGGATCAACGTTGCTGCATCGGTAGAGTTTATACACAATGCTACTTTACTTCATGATGATGTGCTCGATGAAAGTGAGGCACGCCATGGAGTTAAAACAGCAAATAAGATTTGGGGAAATAAATCAAGCATTTTAGTTGGTGATCTATTGTTGACTCTAGCATTTAGATGGCTTATAGAGTGTGGAAATTTAAATATTCTCTCTATTTTATCTAAAGCATCGCATTTACTTGTGAAGGGTGAAATAAAGCAGATGACAGCACGCTTTGACCCCCACACAGTCAGGGAAAATTATTTTGATATCATTGGAGAAAAGACAGCATCTTTATTTTCTGCATGCTGTGAAGCTGCATCAACAGTATCTGGTGCAACAAATGACGAAACAGAGAGGCTAAAGAATTTTGGTTTTAATTTTGGTATGGCATTTCAAATAGTTGATGATATGCTCGATTATACTGCTAATCAAGGCACTTCTGGAAAGCAAGTCGGAAAAGACTTTTTCGAAGGTAAAGTCACCTTACCTGCTATTATAGCATACGAAAAGGGCAGTCCAGCAGAGCAAAAATTCTGGGAAAAATGCTTTTCTTCAGCTAGACACAATTTTGACCAAGCATTACACTATATTAATCACCATAATGCCATTCAGCTTTCTATGGAAAAAGCTAGACACTACATTAATATGGCACAAAATGATATTAGTACTTTTTCTGATTCTTTTTATAAAACTACTTTAATTAACTTTTTAAATGCGAGCATAGAAAGACGAATGTAGCTGGCGCTTGATATTTTCAGATTAATTGTTATATATTTATTAGATTCTTAAGGGTAATGATATGTCAGATAGCAGTAAGGAGAAAAAGAAGAAGTTTGCTGATATGGTAAGTAGGCAGAAAGGTGACGACCAACAAAGTGATAACCATAAGCAAACTGATGATTTAAATGAAGATCTCAATACATTAAAAGAACGTGCAGTTCAGCTTGAAGATCATTTACGCCGTGCTGTTGCAGATAATGAAAACGTCAAACGTATAATGCAAAAGCAAATTAGCGATGCAAGTGACTACGCAGTCACAAAACTTGCACGTGATATGATCGACTCGTGCGACAATTTAAAAAGAGTAATGGAAATTTTGAAAGACGGTGATCCTGTTCATGAGGGGATTAAAGTAGCTTATCAAAAAATTATAAATGATCTAAAAAAACATGGAATAGAGGAAGTAGATCCACTTGGTGAGCTTTTTGATAGTAATTTACACCAAGCTGTTGTGGAAAGAGAAGACAATGAAAAAAAGCCTGGCACCATTGTAGAAGTACTACAAACTGGTTATACTATCAAAAATAGGTTGCTCCGTCCTGCAATGGTTATTCTTTCTAAGAAATCTGCTGATTGTGGAAGCGATTAGCATGAGGTAAATGTATAATGACAAGTATTGTCTTTTCAGGTATCCAGCCAAGTGGCGTACTACATTTAGGTAATTATCTTGGTGCAATCAAACAGTGGATAGACTTACAGGATAAATACAAATCTCTTTTTTGTATTGTCGACCTACACGCAATCACAGCAAATAAGCTTCCCGCAAGTGAATTAAAAAGTAATATTTTCAAAACAGCAGCAGCTTATATTGCATGCGGAATAGATACAGAAAAGTCCATTATTTTTAGTCAGTCCACAGTTAGTGGTCATGCAGAACTGGGCTGGCTGCTTGGATGCTATACACCAATTGGTTGGCTTAATCGCATGACTCAATTTAAAGATAAAGCTGGCAGCGATAAACAAAAAGCCTCTCTTGGATTATATAGTTATCCAGTACTTATGGCTGCAGATATATTGTTGTATCAAACTAAATACGTTCCTGTTGGTGATGATCAAAAACAGCATTTGGAGCTTGCACGTGATATTGCATCAGCTTTTAACAATCATTATAAGCTGGATTATTTCATCGTACCTGAAATCTTAACTTTGGATTGCACATCAAGGATAATGAGCTTAAGGGATGGCACAAGCAAGATGAGTAAATCTGATCCTTCAGAACATTCGTGCATTAACCTTGATGATACGGATGACTTAATTGTCAAAAAAATAGAAAAAGCAAAAACAGATTCAATTCTAGGCTTTGCTACTTTAAAGTGCCGACCAGAAATAAGCAATTTGATAAACATTTATTCAGTGCTTAGTAATGTAAATGCAGAAAAAGTATGTGAAGAAGTGAACAAACATGACATGAAGCACTTCAAAAAAGAGTTAGCTGATTTAATTATCAGTGTTATATCACCCATACGTGAGAAAATGAATGATCTTTTAAAAGACCAATTCCATTTACATGAAATATTAAAAAAAGGCACAAAGAAAGCAGCAGAAATTGCAACCCATAATATAAAAGAAATCAAGGATATTATTGGATTTGCTCAATATCTGTAAGGTTCCAAAGTGTGATGGTGCGAACCGTCATACCGCCGCGGTATCTCAGCCGCTAACACGTAGCGGGATGACGGTTTTTCAAATTGTCGGTAAATCTAAGTCAGTTTAGCTATAGGCAGCAATTTTCTGTATTTATTTTAAGTTGAAGAAAGCTCAAATGAAAAATCGTGTTTTGCTAAAAATCACAGAATGCAGTCTGGTTACAAAATTCTCTAATGGTCTTAAATAAAACTTCCAGTGAATGATTGTCAGACATATTGTGCTCTGCTGATTTTATTAAGTGTACTTCAACATCAGTTGACTTAATTTTTTCAGCTAAATTCAATGAAGTTTGATAAGGAACATCTTTATCATTAATGCTATGCAGCAAGCGCACAGGACAGTTTATATCTATTGTCTTTTTGTTTAAAAGAAGGTTCTTTCTGCCATCTTCGATCAAATTTTTAGTTATTTTGTATGTACAATGCTCTGAAGTAAAATCTATTACACCTTTAGAATCTAGTTCTTCTTTTTGCTTGCCTGACAATTGCTTGAATATCAAATCTTCAGTAAAATCGGGAGCAGACGATATACCAATTAGTGCTGCAATTTTTTCTGGAAATTGAAGGGCAGTGAGCAACATCAGCCATCCTCCCATACTTGAACCTATAATTATTTGTTTATCGCTAGTTAATTCACTCATTACTTTAGCACAATTTTTTTGCCAATCACTTATCGTGTAATCAATAAAATTACCACTTGAATGACCGTGACCAAAATAATCAAATAGCACAAGTGCTACGTCATTTTCTTGGCAAAATTTGTAAATAGCAGTTGCTTTAGTTCCATCCATATTGGATGCAAATCCACCGAAAAAAACTACAGAAGCTTTCTTTCCTTGTAGCTTTCGATATGCTATGTGACCATTATTTCCATCAAACAATTTACAATAATCCATACTACTTTGGCAAAGCAACCGGGCTATCACTCAATTGATGCAAATAACTAACTAGATCTGCAATTTCTTGTGGATTGGAAATACCTGCAAATGCCATACGTGTACCTTTTATATAGGCTTTTGGGTTCTTTAAAAAGGCAAATAGCTCCTCATACCCCCATTTTCCACCTCTTTCAAGCACTGCTTTTGAGTAATTGAATGAGTTACCAAGATGGGCCTTTTTATTTCCAACTATGTTCCATAAGTTTGGTCCTACTTTATTCATTCCACCTTTCTCAAAACTATGGCAGGCTATACATTTTTTTGCTGCTGATTTACCTTTCTCAAAGCTAGCATTCTGCATGAGCGCTCCAATATCAAGCGCCACTTGCTCGATTTTTTGCTGGAACTCATTGCTGCCAGCAGCTACTATCGTTTGGTGTTCAATCTTATATTCTTCTGGACTGTAAAGCATATCAACTACATTACTAACTATCATAATGATTAGCCCAGAAAGTAAAATCGATGCTGCAATCTTATTAAGCTCCATAGTTAATTTTTATTAAGTAATGTTACTTAAATTATGCGAATATTTTCGCAAATAGCAACCAATTACCTTGAAGCTCGCTAAAGATGAGAGTCTCTATAGCTGACCCAAGAAAGGTTTTCCTACGTCCATACCGCCGCGAACCGTCATACCGCGATTCATTCGCGGTATCTCAGCCGCTAACAAGAGATCCCGCTAACAAGTAGCGGGATGACGAGGTTCACTGCCATTAAGTTAAGGAAAGAATGGTTAAAAACTGAACTAAAAAGTCAGAAATAATTAAGGATTTATGACAAATACTGAAACAGAATAGAGTAAACTTTAAAGCAGATAAACTCTGAAGTGTAAATTACTTAAGAAATAGTTTGTTTAGAAGTCATTTTACAGGAGCTATGGCAATAAGCTACCCAGTTATTATCAGAAGATATGAATACTACCTCTAGTCAAAATATGTGTTTTCTAACCCTTTTTTGGTAATTGAACGAACGAAGATAAGGTACCTTATGACGATCAACTTTCCTTCCCTTTCTTACCGCCAAAGTGTTCATCAAAAATAGCTTTGATAATTGATCCATAATGCAGTCAGTATCTGATTCCGTAGCAAAAATGTCGAAAGCCAAGTTTTTGATCGCGTTAAATGAGACAGATTTGTTAATGCTCCTCTTAAGCTTATCATCGGTTAAGTCCATATTCAACGCTTCTTCTACATCTTCTGTCATAACACTTTCTAGGTTGCTAATAAAGATAGCTGACCAAAAATCCTGTTTAACAGACTCAACACTTTTTCCTGTAAAATTTTCTAGACTTAGTCTTCCTTTGAGTTTTGCAAAAAATGTCTCAACTCCCCAGCGTAAAAAATATAACTCCTTAAATCCTCCAGTTTGAAACTTTTGTTCATCCATTAATGATGTAGCTAACACTTCAATTTCACCAGATGGCAGTACCACTTTGAAGCGTTATTCCACTATTTTCTTGTTTTATCTTACGCTGAGCACATATGGTAACCTCAACACTAGATGGGCTTTTTTCTTCAAACATAGCATTCACTTCATTAAAAGATGATCTGGGACATCGAATGACATAAGCAATTTTTCTTTTTGTAAGGCTAGAAAGAAATTTATAAGATAAATATACAAATCAGTAAGTCATTAGTATTTACAACTTTAAGCATTTCATCTGCTAAGTTAATTTCATGAGTGTTACCTCTATCTAACACTGACCTTATGGCAACATTATTTAGCACATCTTAACAAACCGCAAAGGTTGCACTTGCATAATCACCTAAATCTTTTGGTTTTTGGTTACGTATTTTTCTTGAGCCAAATTCATTTTTTATTTCAACGCTTGTTGGTAAAATGATTTTGGAGGCATCAAGAGCTAACACTCTAAAGCCAAAACAAGTTTTAAATTTTTGGTCTTGGTAGTACAAGGAAACCACACCTTCGTTAATTTCTGAAAATGCACTGTGTTTCATTTTTTTTCTTGCTTGACTAAAAGCACTAGCAGTAACGGTATAGTCTTTTTTCCTATATAAAATAAATTCGTTTAGTATTACTTGCAGCAACTTTACACTTTTTCTTAAAATTAAGATAAATATGTCAATAAAAGATAACTTCCTCTTTCTCATAAAATCTTTTGAAGATGATTTATGGGATTCTATAAATTCTAGACTTGCCAATTCATTTTGAATAAATTTTATTACTGCCTTTTTTACTCATACTACCTTTAAACTTATTGGTATACATCATTATCCCATAAAATCTATCTTTTTTCCTTAACTTAATGGCAGTGAGACGAGGTTATCGTCATGCCGCCACGAACCGTCATACCGCGATTCATTCGCGGTATCTCTTAGCCGCTAACAAGTAGCTGGATGACGATTGTCAGGGTGTAATCCCAGTGTCCCTATGATGTCATCCCAGTGCCCAGACACTGGGATCCAGGAAAGTTTGCTTGTAAGCAAGCAAACTAGCACAGAAAGTGGTTACAACATTTTCGATGAGATTATATGGAAAACTGGATCCCAGTGTCAAGCACTGGGATGACAAAAAAAGGAGCACTGGAATGGCACCATTTGTTATGTTTAACAAAGTTCGTACTTAGCTTCATGTTAGCCATAAATATTTAAGAAATTTACCAAATGGAAAAAAAGGCAAAAGAAGCCCCATGGTTAACTAGTTCTGACACTGGTTTCCATCCAAGACGGCAGTAGCCCCTTCGGTGTCATTCCAGTGTCAAGCACTGGAATGACAAAGGAGAGCAGTGTCAGCTACTTGGATGACACCTTTTTTCTACTTAGTGTGGGTTATACAAGAAGTCTATTGTATGGCTATTGCTGGTCGTATATTACTTATAGCTTATCTATTCAAATTGCAACTTTGTTTTTCATAATTAATTATTGACAGAAATTATTAATTGGGTTATTATTAAATTATCGTTAACAAGTGAGGCAAAGAAATGATGATATCCAATAATTCTTCATTGCTAAAAGATAGTCAGGAGCTTACTAAAACTAAGCAGACTATATAGAAACCTTTAATTGCTGTTTCATTATTATCTATATTTAGTTTCATATCTGGTCAATATCTTCCTTATGTTATTATAGCAGTTTCTGGTTCTGGTCCTATTGCAGCAGTTCCTTTAGCAATTTTTGCTGTTTCTACGGCTGTTGCATTGATTTCAAAAATATATCTCATTAAACTGGCCGTTTCTAGAGCTGACAATAAGAAAGAAGAACCACAAAAATTTGTGTGTGAAAATTGTACTAATCTGGAGAATAAATCAAGTGTGCCTACTCCTACACCGCCTCCAGTAACATTGGGTACACAACCAAATCCAAGTGTCAGTGTACCACCGCCGCCACCTCCTCCATTGCCACAAGATGCTGCACTACCACCTCCGCCTCCGCATTTTTTTACAGCTTCCAAGCGTACGGAGCAACCTAAGAATGATGCACCGAAGAAGGCTGGTGAACCTGAGAATAATAATCATTCTACTCTGTTTGAACAGATAAGAGGAGGTACTACGTTAAAAAGAGTGAGCAGCAACAAGAGTGGGCAGCAACAAAATTTTACAAATGAATTGAAAGCAAAATTAGAAAGTAGTGGGGGCTGTATTAAATAAGACTTGACCTGACACTTTAAAAAAGTAAGTTAAAAATAATAAAAATAAAGGAGTGTTAGATATGAGTACAATACAGACAAAAATATTAAAACCAAAGCTAGGATTATTAGAACTAGCAAAACAACTAGGAAATGTGTCTCAAGCATGCAAAGTGATGGGATACTCAAGAGATACATTTTATCGCTTTAAGGAGTTATATGAAAATGGAGGAGAGGAAGCATTACATGAAATAAGTAAGAAAAAACCGCTATTAGCAAACAGAGTTTCCGACGATATAGAAAGAGCAGTGATTAGTATAGCAACAGAATTTCCAGCATATGGGCAAGAAAGAGCTGCAAATGAACTGAGAAAAAGAGGTATAATAATTTCTCAGGGAGGAGTAAGGTCTGTATGGCTAAGAAATGACCTTGAAACTCTCAAAAAGAGACTTAAAGCACTAGAGACAAAAGTAGCTCAAGACGGAATCATTTTAACTGAAGAACAACTTGCAGCTTTAGAAAAAGTGAAAGAACAAAGGGAAGCTCATGGTGAAATTGAGACGCAACATCCAGGTTATTTGGGTTCTCAAGATACCTATTATGTGGGCAATATCAAAGGTATAGGGCGCATTTATCAGCAAACTTTTGTTGATACTTATTCCAGAGTTGCAATGGTTAAACTTTACACGGACAGAACAGCTATTACAGCTGCAGATCTTCTCAACGATAGAGTTATTCCATTTTTTGATGAGCAGAAAATTCCATTATTACGCATTTTAACTGATAGGGGTACGGAGTATTGTGGCAAGCCCGAAAATCACGCTTATCAGCTTTATTTGGGCATAGAAAACATCGATCATTCTAGAACTAAAGCCAACTCTCCACAGACTAATGGCATATGTGAAAGGTTTCATAGAACCATGCAAGATGAGTGTTACAATATCATCTTTAGAAAGAAAATCTACAGTTCTTTGGAAGATCTACAGATTGATGTTGATCATTGGTTGCGTTCTTATAATGAGACAAGACCTCACTCGGGTAAATATTGCTATGGCAAAACGCCTATGCAAACTTTTCTTGATAGCAAATATATTGCTTTTCAGAAAAATATTAGTAGCATTACACAAGAGCCTGATATTAGTTTTGACTACCTCAATTCTTCTGTCAGTTAATTCTTGTCTGTCAGATCAAATCTTGTCTTTTACAATTCACCACAAGTAAATAATGTTGACTCAGTGGATAATGAGGTGCAAGATTCACCTCCTCTTTCTGTTGAGGATCGCATAGCACAGTTTGGTGGAAAAGCGTTGCGATGCCAAAAGGAAAATGTTGTACAAGGACTATGATAACTATGAAATGGTCAGCCATGCACTTCCCTTCCTTTTCAAAATAAGTTTACCTACAGGTCTGATTGTATTAAGATTACTTAATACAATCAGATCTATTATATGCGCTTATCCAAATATTACCTGCCAACTCTAAAGGAAAAGCCTGCCCATGCTAAAATTATCTCCCATCAATATTCTTTGCGTGCAGGTTTAATAAAGCAGATAGCATCTGGCATCTATACGTGGTTACCACTTGGTCTCTTAGTGCTTAAGAATATTGAAGATATTATCAGAGATGAAATGAACAAATCCGGTGCTATTGAAGCATTAATGCCTTGTGTGCAACCAGCAAGTCTTTGGCGAGAATCAGGGCGTTACGATGATTACGGTAAGGAAATGCTACGCATAAAGGATAGGCATGAGGAAGATATGCTTTTTGGTCCAACGCATGAGGAGATAGCAACTGATTTAATTAGAGATGTGGTAAAAAGTTACAAAGATTTGCCACTTTGTTTATACCAAATTCAATGGAAATTCCGTGATGAGGTAAGACCACGTTATGGTGTTATGAGGGGCAGGGAATTTTTGATGAAGGATGCATACAGTTTTGATGTAGATTACGAAGGTGCACTGAATTCATATAATTTGATGTACAAAACTTACATAAAAATCTTCAAACGCATGGGATTTACTCCAATTGGAGTTCGAGCTGATACGGGGCCAATTGGAGGAAATTTGAGCCACGAGTTTCATATATTGGCAAACACTGGTGAGAGCACTTTATATTATGACAATAAATTTTCTGAACTACTAGAGAGTGAAGATATTGAAAGTTTAAAGAGTATATACGCAGTTGCAGATGATATGCATGATCCTGAGACTTGCCCTATATCACAAGAGCAGTTAAATGTTAGTAAAGGTATTGAAATAGGGCATATTTTTTATTTTGGCGACAAATATTCAAAGCCTATGAAGGCAAGTGTTACTTCTCAAGATGGAAAAAATGTCAATATACATATGGGTTCGTATGGCATTGGGGTTTCAAGACTTGTTGGTGCGATAATAGAAGCTTTTCATGATGATAAGGGAATTATCTGGCCGGAGGAGGTAGCTCCTTTCAGAATTGGTTTAATCAATTTACAAACGAAAGTAACGGAGGCTGCAGATAAAATATACAAAGCTTTGAAGAGCGATGAAGTGCTTTACGATGATACGGAAGGGAGTGTAGGAGTAAAATTTTCTAGAATGGATCTGATAGGCTTGCCGTGGCAAATAATTGTCGGAAAGAAAGCAGTAAGTGAAAATATAGTTGAAGTAAAAAATAGAGCAACTGGAGAGGTAAAGGAAATGCAGATTGAGGAAGCAATAAATCACTTTAGCGCAAAATGATACACGGTATCGGCACTGACATAGTATATATACCAAGAATATTGAGAATATTACAAAAATACGGGGAAAAATTTCTCAATAGAATCTACACTGAAAAGGAAATAGAGCTAAGTAGAAAGTATAATAGTCAAGAAATGCGAGCAAGGTATTTTGCTAAACGCTTTGCAGCAAAAGAAGCTTTTGTTAAAGCACGAGGTAGTGGTCAGGGTATTACAATGAAAGATATAGAAATATACAATGATGTAAGAGGCAAGCCATATCTTACCGTTAGCAAGGATTTTATCTCCAAAATTCATCTTTCTTTAAGTGACGATGGAGATTACGCTACTGCATTTGTTGTAATTTGCGTCTATAGCTCACAGATGTAAAAGACAAGATTTGATCTGACAGACAAGAATTAACTGACAGAAGAATTGAGGTAGTCAAAACTAATATCAGGCTCTTGTGTAATGCTACTAATATTTTTCTGAAAAGCAATATATTTGCTATCAAGAAAAGTTTGCATAGGCGTTTTGCCATAGCAATATTTACCCGAGTGAGGTCTTGTCTCATTATAAGAACGCAACCAATGATCAACATCAATCTGTAGATCTTCCAAAGAACTGTAGATTTTCTTTCTAAAGATGATATTGTAACACTCATCTTGCATGGTTCTATGAAACCTTTCACATATGCCATTAGTCTGTGGAGAGTTGGCTTTAGTTCTAGAATGATCGATGTTTTCTATGCCCAAATAAAGCTGATAAGCGTGATTTTCGGGCTTGCCACAATACTCCGTACCCCTATCAGTTAAAATGCGTAATAATGGAATTTTCTGCTCATCAAAAAATGGAATAACTCTATCGTTGAGAAGATCTGCAGCTGTAATAGCTGTTCTGTCCGTGTAAAGTTTAACCATTGCAACTCTGGAATAAGTATCAACAAAAGTTTGCTGATAAATGCGCCCTATACCTTTGATATTGCCCACATAATAGGTATCTTGAGAACCCAAATAACCTGGATGTTGCGTCTCAATTTCACCATGAGCTTCCCTTTGTTCTTTCACTTTTTCTAAAGCTGCAAGTTGTTCTTCAGTTAAAATGATTCCGTCTTGAGCTACTTTTGTCTCTAGTGCTTTAAGTCTCTTTTTGAGAGTTTCAAGGTCATTTCTTAGCCATACAGACCTTACTCCTCCCTGAGAAATTATTATACCTCTTTTTCTCAGTTCATTTGCAGCTCTTTCTTGCCCATATGCTGGAAATTCTGTTGCTATACTAATCACTGCTCTTTCTATATCGTCGGAAACTCTGTTTGCTAATAGCGGTTTTTTCTTACTTATTTCATGTAATGCTTCCTCTCCTCCATTTTCATATAACTCCTTAAAGCGATAAAATGTATCTCTTGAGTATCCCATCACTTTGCATGCTTGAGACACATTTCCTAGTTGTTTTGCTAGTTCTAATAATCCTAGCTTTGGTTTTAATATTTTTGTCTGTATTGTACTCATATCTAACACTCCTTTATTTTTATTATTTTTAACTTACTTTTTTAAAGTGTCAGGTCAAGTCTTATTTAATACATCTTATGGCTTACTGTATGAACATTCATTTTTAAAGGTAAACTGCACAGCAAATGGTCAGTGCTTGACACTGTCCTCCTTTGTCATCCCAGTGCCCAGACACTGGTTTTCTGCAATCTCATCGAAAACGTTTTTCTATGCTAGTTTGCTTGTGAGCAAGCAAACTTTCCTGGATCCAAGTAGTCAGGGCACTGGGATGACATCTTTGTTGTGTTTAACAAAAACAAATGTTCGTACAGTTGTGGAATGAATCGCAGTATAGCTATAGCATACACAAACGACTAGTTTGCCAAAAAAACATAGCGGTTTTTCTATGATTTTAGTATAATTCTAGCTTTACCTAAACAAAAAGATGAATTATTTAATGGACTGTGTTTTAACGTCTCTTTCCTTACCATTTTCAATTACTGAGAATTATTTATTAATTACTGCGTTGATTCCACTTTTAAGTGCGTTAGTTATTTTTTTTACTGGTAAATGGCCCGGAGTGAACAATAGTATTACTGTCACTTCTTCTGTACTTCTGTTTACGTATACGTGTCTGTGCACTTTATATTGGGTATATGGTGATCATTCTCAATTTATTCTCATGGATTTTGGTAATAATTTGCACATTAGTTTAAAGCTAGAGTCTACCGGAGTAATATTCAGTTTATTAATATCGTTTTTATGGGTGCTGACCAGTATATATGCAATATGTTATATGCAGAATAACTATGCTGATAGCAATCACTCAAGTTTTCTATGCTTTTTTTCAATATCGATTGGCTGTGCAATGTTTATTGCTTTTTCTGGAGACTTGCTCACTACATTTGTCTTTTATGAGCTTCTAACTATTAGTACATACCCTCTGGTTACTTACAACTCAACAAATGAATCAATGATTGCAGGACGCTATTACTTTGGCGTGCTATTTTTCTCTTCTTTGGTATTATTTTTTCCTGCAATAGGCCTTTTATATCATGAATTTCATACTTTAGACTTTGTAAGCGGTGGAATATTCAAATTTGATACTTCACTCATCACTTTCATTGCAGTGTGTTTTGCTATGCTGATTTACGGAATAGGAAAAGCTGCATTAATGCCAATGCATTTTTGGTTACCAAAAGCAATGGTTGCACCAACTCCTGTGAGTGCACTACTGCACGCTGTTGCTGTTGTGAAATCCGGAGTTTTCATCATCATAAAAGTTATATTATACACTTTCGGCGTCGATAATATGCAACGTTTTGTGCAGCAAAATTGGTTTGCTGGAGGGTGGCTTCCGTACGCTGCTGGATTTACTATTATTACTGCATCATTGATTGCACTAAAGCAAAAAGAATTAAAGAAATTGCTTGCTTACTCTACCATCTCTCAATTGTCGTATATTATATTATTCGCTTCAATTTTTAGTGATCTCAGCATGAGGGTTGCAATTTTTCAATTAGTTTGCCACGCATTTGCAAAAATCACTTTGTTTTTCGTTGCCGGAGCAATAATAACGAGAGCAGGTGAGAAATATATAGATAAGATTTACGGTATAGGACGCAGTATGCCAATTAGCATGACAGCATTTGCTATAGGTGCATTGTCTATGATAGGGGTGCCGCCTGCTCCGACTTTTTGGGGTAAATTTCTCATTTTTCAAGCTGTTTTCAACTCTGGCAATGTAATACTTTCTGTGTTTGTAACTCTAGTGTTAATTGTTAGTACTATACTCAACGCTCTGTACTTTTTACCGATAATTTACAACGCCTTTTTCTTAAAACCTTCTCAGAATTACTTTATTAAAAAAACACCAATTCTTCTAGTTTTACCTCCAGTTATTACTGCTATGTGCACTTTGGTTATTTTTTTTAGCTACCAAGTAATATTTTAAAATCTGTATTTATAACCATTAACAATAAATTTAAATGGTATTATACCAGCCAGAGTTGCTTTTATATTCGACAAAGTGAAGCTAATCTCCACAGTATCCTCCTTATTTTGCTCGGTTGTAAAAACTACAGTAGCATTTCCAGCAAATGTAACTAAGTCCTTGGTCGATCGATCAATAGATAATGTTATTACATTTATGTTGGCGATTTTTCTTTTAGATAAAGACAAATTACCAGCTTCATTATTCGTTTTTTCCTGAAAGCCTTGATAGATTTTATGTATAGAATTGTTTCTTATAAAATTTTCTTGGTACTTCGGTTCAACGATCTTAATGGACTCGTATATTTCAATGTATTTACTTATTAAGTACCTCGCTGTGGAAGTGTATTCATCTTCCTTTTTACTGAAACTAAGCTTATGCATTGCAGAGAACTCATCTTCTGTGTGGTTCATATACTTCACAAAATTTAAATCTTTTTTAATAGGAAATAACAGGTATATGTTTAATGTTAATAAACATAAGCATACTAGGAGAAGCGATACTATTAATGCCATCCAAGATCTTTCTGCTACACAAAACAGATACCTATGGCAGTACCATTCGACTGCTTTACTGAAATAACTTTTGTTTTTTACTGATTCAAGCAATTTATCTTCCATAACACAATACTACCAGACCTAATCGGATCATTATAATAACAATAAGCTTAGATACTCTAAAAAAAACTTTAAAATATGTCTAAATTTTCCCAAATAGGATGAATGATTATATCACCTTGTTCTGCAATGAGGTAGAATTTATCGATTTTGCTCACATCTATATTTATCATTTTTACACTGAAATTTTCAGGATCATAAGTATTACTTTCTACACTTTTGTGATAATTATAATAATGTAATTTATTTTGATCATCAAAATAACCAAATTCATCAGCAAAGGTTCCCACTTTTCTACCTTTACCACTTTTGACTAGCTCAAATAGATCAATTACATGGTTTTGGGATCCAGGCTCAATAGGCCCTTCTGCAGCAAAAAATTTAGGTGCATGACCAATGTATTCCTTAAATTTTAGATTATGAGTCTTTTTTACACTACCAAAATCCACAAATTTATATTCATCTGAAATACCAGAATATTGTGGATCATACTTTTTATATTCAAAAAACTCATTACCTAAAAAATTACAAAACGTTAATTTATAATTATCATGATCGGATTTTACGACTTTAAGGTAATGAAAATCTCCAGGAATCTTTACTTCCTCTTCCGTAATATGATTACGTACAACAAGCTCACCATTTAGCATATGATAGCCAATTTTTGGCAAAGTAGCTATATTGATTGTCTTGTTTAGCTTAAAATTTGCTTCATAAATGCCACTTAACAACTCCTTTCCTTTTTCTAGGGTTATGTCTTGATCTGAAGCTATATTCTTAATTAAGCTTAATTTTTTCTGCATGTTCAATATGGCTTTCGTCAAAACTTCTATTGATTGCCATACAGTTAATTTATTATCAGTCAAATTATATACTTCGAGTATTAAATTAACAGAATTTTATCATGAATTTATGTTAAAAGTATTATACTTTGTAAACTTATGTCATGATATTAACTACATTAGCTAAAACATGCTTTTTATCTAAGTGGAGTTGCTTTGCGGCAACGAAAAGTTCATCTATTTTTTTCCACTGACTTAGCAGAATTTCAACACCATTTACCTCTCTCTTTATGCTTTCTAAAATGAAGGCCTGAATTATATATGATGCTAGTTCTAGTTCGATTTCGCTATTAATTACTTTATTAATCATATTGGGATTCTTTAAATCATGAAGAAATTTATAAAAGCATTTGTATGCTTCATAAGCATCACTACTTATTGTATTTATTATCATTCCTGGCATTCCAGGAAATAAAGTAATCATTTCGTCAAACGTTTGATTATCAAATTTACATTGAGATGAAGCAACTTGCTTTGTTTCATCATAAGTTAATGGGAGTAAATTTAGCTGAAAGCACCTACACAAGATAGTGGTTTGTATATCATATGGCTTATGGCTAATTATAAATATCTTAGAATTTTTTGGCGGCTCTTCTAATATTTTCAATATTGCGTTTTTAGCGTTATTAGTCATTGCCTCTAAGCTATCTATTATAGCTATTTTGTGTTCTGATTGAATGGGACTTAAGTGTAGAAAGTTTTTCATTTCTCTGACTTTTTCTATTCCGATAGTATCACCTTCAACAATGTGTAAGTCCAATGCTACTTCATTATAGTTTTTTATGAGTAACCAATTGGAGAAGGATTTTGCAAGTGTTGCTTTTCCTATACCTTTTTTACCACAGATCAGCCAAGACTGAACAGATAAGTTGTTCATTATTTTTTTTTTGGCTTGGTTGTGGCCTATTACTTTTTTCATTCTTTCTCCTATAGATTTTAGTTTGAAAATGCGTTGTTTACTGTTTGTAATGAAATTGCACCTTCCCTTAAAACCTTAATCTTATCTTCGGTTAAGTCAATAATAGTAGATTCTATACCAGAAACTAGTTCGTCATCTTCAATCACTACAGATAAATGTTGCTTAATGGATTGTGGTATATCGTTTGCCTTACATACACTTTCTTTTCCTGAAATATTTGTACTAGTTGCAACTATTGGAACTTTCAGTTTGTTTAGTATTGAAATTGCAATAGGATGCTCAGGAATTCTGATACCTATACTATCTTTAAAGAATTCGTTTGGCAATATGTTGTTGTTTTTAAGTGGTAAAATATAGGTAATTGGTCCAGGAGAAAAGTGGTTTATTAAATCAATATATCTTTCCTTTACCTTTGCTATTTTTGTCAAATTGTAAATATCACTAACAAATATAGACAGTGGTTTATTTTGAGAGCGTTTCTTTATCTGATATATTTTTCCTATAGATTCATTATCTAGTGCATTACAAGCAAGAGCATACACTGTTTCTGTTGGAAAACACACTAATAAATTGTTCTGTATTGCATTTATTATTTTAGATACCATATAGCTAAAAACTTATTCATAACAACTAGATCAGTTTTGTTGCACTGTATCTTATATAGTAACTGCTAGTTTTTGTAAACGTAATGCAACGCAGCTTACCATTTGTTATGCAGATTTGCTACAACCCAAACTCTTCATTGACTTTATCAATTATTGCCTGTGGTGGATCCTCTCCCCATCCTGAATACAAAATCTCTCCATAGTCTGCAACATCTATAGAGCCAGTTCTGCTTTTTGCTAGAAACATTTCTCTTTTCTCTTTATCAACTAATACATAATGCCACGCTGATTTTCCACGATCTTTACCACGGACTAAGTATATAAGATCTGACCTACTTCTTTTTGTTGCATCAGCAAAAGATCTTTCATTGACAGTTCTGCTTTTACTTTTTATGCCGCCACTTTCAGAAAAAGCTTCCTTGGATTCGGTTTTTTTGCCTGCTAATTCAGAAATTTTTCCTTTTTCCCCTAATGCCCGTTCTTTGGTGTTTTGAGACGAATACTTACTGGAAAAACCTTCCCCTGTACCGCCAGGAGTCCTGTTTGTGAAACGCTTAGTAAATGAATTATTGTCGTTGTTTTCTGCCATAAAAATCTCCAAACTTTAGATTGTAGAATCCAAACTTTTACTACACTTTATCATATGTTAATTAAATTAATATAAATGAAAAATAATATAGTAATTATTACAGGAATTACGGCCTCAGGTAAATCAGAATTATGCGATAACCTGAGAGAAAAATATGGAAATATTAGTATAATAAATTGTGATTCAAAGCAGGTATACAAAGAAATTCCCATAATTACTGCTCAACCACTAAAGCAAGAAGAATTTTATAAATTATATGGTTATGTTTCAGCAAAAGAAAATTATTCCGTGGGTCTATGGTTAGAGGATTTAGAAAAAGAAGTTAATCACGCATTAGAAAATGCTCAAATACCTATCATCACTGGAGGAAGCGGGCTTTACATCAGCAGTTTCATCAAAGGCTTATCATCAATGCCACAAATAAGTCAGGAAGTGAGAAAAAACGTAAGTGAGCTCAGGAAAAATTTAAGTAAAGAGGAGTTCTATAAATTAGTATTAAGCAAAGACTCAAAAGTTCAAGATAAAATCTGTATTAATGACTCGCACCGTCTTTCAAGAGCACTTGAAGTTATCACTGAAACTGGTAAGACAATCTTTGTATGGCAAGAAAATAGACAGCCTCCTTTATTCGATAATTTTAAGATATATACAATTTTGCCTAAACGTGAGGATGTATACCAAAAAATAAATTCTCGTTTTATCAAAATGATCGAAAATGGAGCAATTGATGAAGTAAAAAAGCTACTTAGTATGAACTTAGCTCCACATTTGCCAGCTATGAAAGCACATGGAGTGCCAGAAATTGTAAAGTATTTGAAAGGTGAGATTACTTTAGACGAAGCGATACAGATTGCTCAAACAAACACAAGACACTACGCAAAACGCCAGTACACTTGGTTTAAAAACCAGTTCCCAAGTTCTGAAGTCATTGATTGTGCAAATGAGCTAACAGCGCTTGAAATATTTTAATTGTTAGTTTCCAGGTGTAAAAGACAAGATTTGATCTGACAGACAAGAATTAACTGACAGAAGAATTGAGGTAGTCAAAACTAATATCAGGCTCTTGTGTAATGCTACTAATATTTTTCTGAAAAGCAATATATTTGCTATCAAGAAAAGTTTGCATAGGCGTTTTGCCATAGCAATATTTACCCGAGTGAGGTCTTGTCTCATTATAAGAACGCAACCAATGATCAACATCAATCTGTAGATCTTCCAAAGAACTGTAGATTTTCTTTCTAAAGATGATATTGTAACACTCATCTTGCATGGTTCTATGAAACCTTTCACATATGCCATTAGTCTGTGGAGAGTTGGCTTTAGTTCTAGAATGATCGATGTTTTCTATGCCCAAATAAAGCTGATAAGCGTGATTTTCGGGCTTGCCACAATACTCCGTACCCCTATCAGTTAAAATGCGTAATAATGGAATTTTCTGCTCATCAAAAAATGGAATAACTCTATCGTTGAGAAGATCTGCAGCTGTAATAGCTGTTCTGTCCGTGTAAAGTTTAACCATTGCAACTCTGGAATAAGTATCAACAAAAGTTTGCTGATAAATGCGCCCTATACCTTTGATATTGCCCACATAATAGGTATCTTGAGAACCCAAATAACCTGGATGTTGCGTCTCAATTTCACCATGAGCTTCCCTTTGTTCTTTCACTTTTTCTAAAGCTGCAAGTTGTTCTTCAGTTAAAATGATTCCGTCTTGAGCTACTTTTGTCTCTAGTGCTTTAAGTCTCTTTTTGAGAGTTTCAAGGTCATTTCTTAGCCATACAGACCTTACTCCTCCCTGAGAAATTATTATACCTCTTTTTCTCAGTTCATTTGCAGCTCTTTCTTGCCCATATGCTGGAAATTCTGTTGCTATACTAATCACTGCTCTTTCTATATCGTCGGAAACTCTGTTTGCTAATAGCGGTTTTTTCTTACTTATTTCATGTAATGCTTCCTCTCCTCCATTTTCATATAACTCCTTAAAGCGATAAAATGTATCTCTTGAGTATCCCATCACTTTGCATGCTTGAGACACATTTCCTAGTTGTTTTGCTAGTTCTAATAATCCTAGCTTTGGTTTTAATATTTTTGTCTGTATTGTACTCATATCTAACACTCCTTTATTTTTATTATTTTTAACTTACTTTTTTAAAGTGTCAGGTCAAGTCTTATTTAATACATACACCTATATTATAGTCCTTCAGTCTCTTAGGAACAGTAAGTGACAATTTACCATCTTCATATGTTACATTTTTATCACCTTGAGACTTAAGTGTGAATTCTAGCGAGCTATCCAATTTACATAATTCTTCTTCCAGTTCTGCAAAAGTGCGAACTGCAATTTTTTCTTCAATTCTGATTGCCGCATGACTTGGATCACTACAATTAATATGTGTTACATGATTAGACTGAAACAATAACCCATATGTTTCAGCTAAATGAAGGATAGGTCCTCCTTTACCATACAATGCACCCACATAAGCAGCCTGGTTACAATTAGTGATTAGTTCTTCTAGAATAGAATCATTTGGAACTTCTGCTTCAGCATATTCAAATAGCTCTGTAAAAACTTGTTTTACAAATTGGCGGTACTTATTTTTGTCATTTGAAATGAGGTTGGTATGTTTATTATATAATTCATCAACAAGCTCTTTTGTTATAACTTTGTTCTGAATAACAAGTTTCATTCTTGGAAGATCTACGTACATAGTTGCACCAGAATTCGCTTCAGCATTATCTTTACCAGCCCTCAACCTGCTAAAACCAAACTTTTCTGCTTGAGCTCTTAGTGTAACTATTGGATTTTCCTTTTCTTTTGGTGTAGAGCTGTTCATCATTAATACCTTGATATAGACTGCTAATGGTATAATAATACATAAAAATGATTAATAAGTTAATAAAATACCTACTATAAGCCCTATGATAGCAAATATAGTTAGGGGTAACTTAGGCTTACCGACGATTTTAAAAACAACAAATTCGTCATTCCGTTACGTGTTAGCGGCTGAGATACCGCGAATGAATCGCGGTATAACGTTAGAGAGCTGTGCTAGCTATAGTGCATACCTGACCATAAGGTGACAAGATTTTAAAAAGGCTCTATAACAGTTTTACACATGTATGAATCTCAATGAGCAATCAGATTTTTCTAAATAGCAGGCTGGAGAATATACCTAAATTTCATTCCGCAATATTACCTAAACTTTGTGGTGGGGACAAGGTGGTGGATCTGCTGTTTTATAAGCCACTTAGTTATGTGGATAGAAGCAAGTTACTATCTGATGCTCGAGTTGGAGAATTTACAACTTTCATTGCAAAAGTTTATGAACATCAGTCGCCCACTTTTAGAGGTAGACCATATAAAATAGTCGTTGAAAGTGAGAGTCAGTATATATTCATAGTCTTTTTTAATTACTCAGTTAAGTATTTATATAAACTATTTCCAATTGGAGCGAATGTGATCATCAGTGGCAAACTCGAAAAATTTGCTGAACATTGGCAAATTACTCATCCAGATTACGTGTCGCTTGACATCAACCAATTTAAAGAAATAGCTTGCATAGAGCCAGTTTACCAATTATGCCGTGGCATTACCAATAAGCGCATTGGGAACATAATAAGCTCTAATCTAAAGGAATTGCCTGATTTACCAGAGTGGATAGATGATACATTAATCAAGCAAAAAAAATGGTTAAGTTGGAGGGAAAGCATCATAAAGTTGCACAGACCAAGCTCATTGGTGGAAGCTGAGGTTTGTAGAAAAAGGCTTGCTTATGATGAATTGTTTGCGTATCAGCTAGCGCTGAAACTTGCAAGAAAAAATCATGTGAAAGAAAGGGGAAGAGAATTTATAATATTGAGTAAATACAAAGAGCAAGTTTTAAATGAATTGTCGTTTCAATTAACAAATGATCAAACTCGTGCAATAGATGAGATCTCAGAGAGACAAAAATCCAAGTATCGCATGATAAGCTTGCTGCAAGGTGATGTTGGTAGTGGCAAAACCGTAGTTGCACTTTTTGCAATGATAAATGTGGTAGAAAACAACATGCAGGCAGCTCTAATGGCACCGACTACTATCTTGGCGGAGCAACATTATAATTGGATTGAGGAAGTTTTATCCTGTACCGATATAAAAGTTGCGCTGCTTACTGGTAAAACTTCGCGCAAGGAAAGAAAGATTATCATGAACGAACTTGCAAGTGGTGTTTTAAATATAGTGATTGGCACTCATGCACTATTTCAAGCTAACGTTACATTTAAAAATTTAGGGCTTGCAGTCATAGACGAGCAACAGCGATTTGGAGTGATGCAGAGAAATCGCTTGGTAGGAAAAGGAGAAAATGCCGATATACTTTTCGTTACTGCAACTCCCATTCCAAGAACCTTGCAGCAAGCTATGTATGGTGACGTTGAATGTTCAATTTTGAAAGAAAAACCAAAATCCAGATTGCCAATAAAAACTGTAACTATGAACATTAGTAGGGTGCCAGATGTTATTGAAAAGCTAAAAGGTGCTATAAACAGGGGCGAAAAAGCATATTGGATTTGTCCATATATAGAAGAAAACGAAGAGACCAATATTGCTGCAGCAGAGATGCGTTTTCAAGAATTACAAAAAACATTTCTTGATAAAGTCGGGATAATACACGGAAAATTGACTCAGGAGCAGAAAGATCAAGTTATGTTTTCCTTCAAAAGGAATGAATTTTCTCTGCTTGTTGCAACCACTGTGATAGAAGTTGGTATAGATGTGCCAGATGCAACCATCATGATTATAGAAAATGCAGAGCAATTTGGGTTATCACAATTGCATCAGTTAAGAGGCAGAGTAGGGCGAGGAAACAAGCCATCTTTTTGTGTATTATTATACGATAATTTAAGTAAAAGCTCATCTTCAAAGTTAAAGATCATGTGTGAGTCACAAGATGGATTTTACATTGCTGAAAGGGATATGATGCTAAGAGGCAGTGGAGATATTTTAGGCACAAAACAATCAGGATGTATGGAATTTAAATTTGCTGATTTATATCAGGACAAAGAGCTGCTCAATCTCGCGTATAATAACGCAAAAGGCGCAATGGCTGATTTTGAATTACTGCTTGATATATTTGAATATAGGAGTAGATTACATTTTTCAAAATTTCAGTAGAAAAACCAGGTAGCCCGCAGAAACAAAAAAACTTACTTGACACCCTTCGCCAACCCCCTTATCATGAAACTGAAGCTATTGTATTTGCTTTCGCCAATCTGCAGATTAAAAGGTAAGGATTACTTAATGTATCGGCGTCTTATGTTCAATTTTTTGCAGTATATAGATACTGTATGTCTTTACAAAACTTCATCTACATCTAGATTTTTATCTAAATAAGCTGAACGCGCTTATAAAGCGTTACAAGACATCAAAAAATGCCAATACTCGACAGAGATAGTAAAAGACTAGCTAACTCGGGGACTCTTTGTCTTTTTTTCTGCTTAGTAAATTTCTTAAACATTTGCAGCGTAAGTTAGTTGCAATTAAAAGCGGCTGAATCTCGCTTGTCAAGCGTTTAAAACATAAAAAACGCCAATATTTTAAAGCGGATAATAACCACGGGGCTTCTTTTGCCTTTTTTTTCATTTGGTAAATTTCTTAATGTTTATGGCTAAACGACAACCGTCATCCCGCTGCTTGTTAGCGGGATCTCTTGTTAGCGGCTGAGATACCGCGAATGAATCGCGGTATGACGGTGTAATGACGGTTAAGTAATTCGTTATCCCGCTGCTTGTTAGCGGAATCTGCTGTGGCGACATAAACTCAAATCATTTCAAATTTCAATCCAAAGAGGTATCATTATGTCAAACAACTTCAATTTTAAAGAATTTTTTAACCACTATGAAACAAATAGTACGTCAGATGATATACAAAGGTATTATTTGCTGTGGAAATCAGTAATAGCGCAGGCAATGATTGATGCAGCAAGTCACTGCAAAAAAACAGAAAGCTTGGTAGAAAAACGTAAGGCAATTTCTTGGTTATCAGACTTTAGTCAAGATTTTGTGCACACATGTATATTGGCTGATTGTGATCCGGTATACGTAAAAAATAAAATACAGCCAACCTTAAAAAGCCTTACTAGATAAAGCCTTTTTATATACTTAATGAGGTTTACTCCTTTTACCGAAAAAAATATAATTCAATCTCCTATCTATAGTTGCCTCTATATCTTTGATTAATAGCTGCTTTATCATGTTTACTTTTCGCTTTGCATCTTGAGCTTGACGCTCATTGTTACCACTGTTATTGCTGTAATTATTCTTATCACTATAACTACTGCCACTTGGTTTGCTACTGTTACTGAACTCACTACCCTTTTTTCTTCTTGTGTTGAGTATCTGTATTATCTTTTCCTTTAAAAAGGACTTCCAGCCTGTGCCAAGTAATAATTTATAGAGAAAATGCGGAGTAAGAAACGCCACTAATATTCGAATAGAAATTCCGTAACCGAGATCTTCCCTATTTTCATAATACCACTTGCAATATTGAAACAAACGGTAAAACGCATTTTTGAAAGAGCAAAATTCTACAGCATACCAAAAACCATTGCTGAGAAACATGAGCACAATGCTGAATGTGTAAAGATACATTGTGAAGAGAAACAGTTTCACAATTATATCTTTTAGACTACCTAATATATAATTCAATAATCTTAATTTATAGAAAAGTGATATCATTTCACACCCACTTCAATATGGCTGGGGTGGAAGGATTCGAACCTTCGCGTGGCGGTATCAAAAACCGCTGCCTTACCACTTGGCTACACCCCAATACTACTTACATCAATAACACTATTAGCCCAATTAGTAAAAGATTTATTTGCTTTTTCTATGGGCATCACAGCAATAGCTGGCTGATCATAAGAATGCATTGCTTCGATTTTTTCTACAATTTTATCAACTTGATCATTTTTGCTTTTCATAATTGCTACTATTTCACAACTACTGTTAATTTCACCCTTCCATAAATACAGAGAATTCACTTCAGGAAATATATTTACACATACAATTAATTTCTCGTTTAACAATTCTTCAGAAACAGTTTTAGCCTCCTCAAAATTTGAAAAAGTTGTATAAACCAAAACTAAATTATTCATTAGTAGCTACATAAATGCATTGCTACTATACTCTACCGAGATTTATTCATCAAGAGAAAATAACGCCAGCGCGTACTGTATGAACATTTGTTTGCAAAGGTAGTATGTTAAGTGTTATAGCTAGTTTGCCTCAAACGTAAAGGTGTCATCCCAGTGCCCCTGTGATGTCATTCCAGTGCTTGACACTGGAATCCAGTTTTCCATATAATCTCATCGAAAACGTTGTAACCACTTTCTATGCTAGTTTGCTTGTAAACAAGCAAACTTTCCTGGATCCCAGTGTCAGCTACTCGGATGACACCTTTCCTAGCAGAGAAATCACAATGTTCATACGGTTGTACGCATACCGCTGGGATCTAGGATTTTTCTATAGTTTAAAAACAAAAAAAGGACGTTACTCATTGAGTAACATCCTTTTGGAGAAGGTAGAAGTTTTACTTATTACACTGTTCCTGGAGTTGCTGTAGCTCTTGAGTTGACAGGTTCTGCACTAGGTTGATCTAGAGATGCGCGTCGTTTTGCCAACTTTTCTTCGAGTTCTCTGTCAAATTCTTCTTTTAAAGGAAGAACTTGTTTTCTTGTTAGCGTAGAAGAACCAGAACCCATTCCACTATCAGTAGAATTACTGTGAGTGAGAGTTCTGTTACTCAAACTATCCAGGTTTTGCTCCACAATAGGATCACTGAGAACATCTTCACTGAAAGAACTTTGTCCATTTAAGTTAGTCAATGAGGCGCTTCTAGGTAGTTCTGGTGGAGCAACTGGAGTAAGCTTAGGAGTTAAGCTACTAGATGAATTGCTTCTACGGACTGTTGCAAAGTTCTGAGAATCTGAATCAGAGACAGTAGCAGTACTTTCAGTTCCTATAGAATTTAGTGAATTGCTTTTTGACAAGCTGTTAGATTGTTCAGAGCCTTTTCTTCCCAGTGAAGAGAATGATGATGACACAGACCTAGTTAAACTTTTGACAGAAGGCCTGTTAGCTTTTTTCTCTGCTCTGTCAAACATATTGCTTACGCTTGAGTACAAATGATTTTCTCTACATTCTTTAATAACCTTCTTAATTTCATCGTGATGTTCAGAGAAAACACTGTCGATGAAATAACTACCTTTAGGTAATGACCTTTGTGTTAACAAGTTATGCAAGCTTTTTTCATTTAAATTATTAATGAATTCTTTCTGTACTTGCCATCCAGAAGTATGTTCAATCTCCCCTGATTTTGCCTTCTCTGCCATTTTTAAATCAATTTCTGACGATATTCCAGAAAGTATATTTTTCACTAACCCAGAATTATTTCCTTTATCAGCAAAAATTGCTTTCATATCATTTCTTATTTCGTCAGATTTCTTAATTGCATCTGGAGTAAACCTTTTTACCTTATCTAAATAGTCCGTCTCACCAGATGCCTTATGGAACTTATTTGCCACTCCTTCGCCTACAAAACTAGCGCCTTTTTTCAGTGAATCTACTGAATGTTCATAACCTTCTTTCACCTTATCTTTAACATGCATAGCACCATCTCTAACTTTTCCGGCAGCGTATGTTGATGCGTCCTTAACTTTCCCAGCAGTATATTTCGCCCCATCAACTGTTTTTTCTGCTGACCACTTGAGCCCTTTATATCCAGATTGAACTGCTTTTACAGCGACTTTTACAGCGAAATATAAAGCAAGACCAACTATAGCACCCGGTATAGCAAGTGTTGCACCAACTGCCAAAAGTGGTAGTACTGCCGTAAATAACCCACTTGCTGTACTTACTACAAGAATCTTATCTCCTTGTTTCATCTTAGAGAATTCTGTATCTCCTTTTAACAGGTCAGTCATTCTTTCTTTTAGCTTCTTGTGATCATTAGCAATATCTGAATTTGGTAGATTTTGCATCGTTTTATTCAAATCAAAACTATCTTCTGGTTGGTTTTGTTGAGTTCCAACAGAATTTGAATTTTTTTCATTATGTAACATTTTAAACCTCACTATTAATTAAATATATTATAATTGTATTCCTTGATTCTTAAGTTAGTGTTAAATTGATTGCCAGTATTTATTTGTCTTCAAATAATTTCGCTTGACGTGTTTTGTGGTAACATAGAAAATTAGGTCAAGAAGCTGCAGCATTTATGAAGTATAGAAAAAGAACACTCATCTTTTTGGCTATTATAACTTTAATAATAATAGCTTTACTATTTAGGTATAATTCCCATTTTCACAAAGACGTAGTGCACTTAAAGAGTGACAACAAAGAATTCAAAAAAAAGCCAGAAAATTCCATAGAGTCGACCATATTACATAGAGAAAAGGAAGTGTACGATCATGTTTTCCATCCTGATGATTAATTTGTAAATAAAATAGCAATTTATGTTTGCATTTTCTTATTAAAGAAGTAATATTAGCGTATTAATTATAGAATCAATCATTATGTTTGATGATAATAATCCTTGGAATCTGGGAAAGAAACCGGTAGGGAACAAAACTCCTAATAATGAAGATATTTTAAGTAAAGCTGTATCTGATATAAGGTTCTTTCTTAATGGATTAACCAGAAACAGGGGCAAAAAACCTTATTTCATCATTTTCATTATTTTGCTGTTCTATGCTTGCACTGGCTTTTATATTGTCCATCCTAGTGAAGAAAGTATAGAACTTACCTTTGGTAAATATTCTAATACGGAAACACCTGGTTTGCGTTATCACTTCCCCTACCCTATTGGCAAGGTTTTTAAAGTGAACGTTAAGGAAGTAAATCGTGAAGAAATTGGGGTAAGTAGTTCTTATGGGCGAGATACAGATCGCGGTGAAGGCGTGATGCTAACTGGAGATGAAAATATAGTCAACGTTAACTTCGAGGTTCAGTGGCGCGTTAGAGATGCTAAGGACTATTTATTCAAAGTGCGGGATTACAAACCCGGTTTCAGTGTTAAAAATGCTGCTGAAAGTGCCATGAGAGAAATAATAGGTAAAAATACGATCTCTTTTGCACTTGGTCAAGGCAGACCAGAAATTTCTAGAGATACTAGAATTCTATTGCAGCAGATTCTTGATGGATACCAAATGGGTATAGAGATTTTATCTGTTCAAATGAAAAAAATTGATCCACCAGAAAAAGTAATCAGTTCGTTTAGAGATGTACAAAGTGCTCGTGCAGACAAAGAGCGTACTATAAACGAAGCATATGCTTATAATAATGATATTATACCTCGAGCAAAGGGTGAAGCGATAAAGATAAAATTAGATGCACAAGCATATGAAAATGAAATAATAAATGAAGCAAAAGGTAATGCAAATCGCTTTTTATCTCTTTATGAGGAATATAGACAGAATCCTTCTCTCGTTAAGAATCGTATTTATCTTGAAACTATGGAAAATATTTTCAGTAAGGTAGACAAAGTTGTTGTAACTGATGATCTGAAAGGTATGTTTTCTTATTTACCTCTTACAAATTTAGGAAAATAACCATGAGTAGTAATATTAAAATTGTTTTTGTTTCTGTATTTGTTGTTTTATTGATTGTTTTATTTAATTCAATATTTGTTGTGCAAGAAACAAAGCAAGCAATAGTTATACAACTGGGTAAAGTTGTAAGGGATGTTAGGGAAAGTGGCTTATATTTTAAGTTGCCATTCATAAATAGTGTAGAGTTTCTTGATAAAAGAGTTTTAGATTTAAGTCCTGATAAGATCCCAAGGGAAGTGATAACAGCGGATCAAAAACGTATTATAGTAGATGCGTATGCAAAATATAAAATAACAAATCCTGTTACTTTTTACCAGGCTGTGAGGAATGAATCAGGGCTGGTTAGAAGATTATATCCGGTTATAGAAGCACACATAAGAGAAAATATAGGCAGATTTTCGTTGATTAGCTTGTTGAATGAAAAAAGATCAGAGGTTATGCAATTGATTCAGCGTGGAGTTTATTCTGAAGCTGAAAAATTTGGCATAGAAATAATAGATGTAAGAATTAAGAGAGCAGATTTACCAGAAGAAAATAGTTCTGCAATATTTCGCCGTATGCAAACTGAAAGGGAAAAAGAAGCAAAAGAAATTAGAGCAGAAGGAGAGCAAGCTGGGCAGGAAGTTAGATCAAAAGCTGATAAATTAAAAAGGGAAATTATCTCCAGTGCAGTAAAAGAATCGTACGAAATAAGGGGCCGTGGTTATGCTGAAGCAACTAGAATTTATAATGAGGCATTTAAGGTTGATGAAGAGTTCTTTAACTTTTATCGCTCTATGAGCGCTTACAGTAAATCATTTGCCGAAAATAATACTAAATTTGTACTTTCACCAAACAATAACTTTTTAGATATTTTAAATAAAGGATGGAAATAATTTATGAAAAGTAAGGCATTTATTTTATCTATATTTGCATATTTTCTAATTGCGTTTTCTTCGTATGCTAATATGTTTGATTGGAATGCAAAAAAGGTCGTTGATGCTAGCACTACTGCATGCAACTGTAATCAAGGACTTGCCGATTTAGTGGAAGAACTCATTCCTGCGGTTGTAAATATTTCAAGCGAACAAATCATCAAACAAGAAAATAACAGCAGAACTAGAGTTCCATCTATGCCAGGAAATAATTTTTTTGATGATTTTAGAGAATTTTTTGAGCATTTTGATCAGTTTTTTATGGATAGGGGCCCTAGTGTTAACAAAGAGGTGGTGTTGCTTGGTTCTGGGTTTATTATAGATAAAGGTGGAACTATAGTAACCAATTATCACGTTATTAAAAACGCCAAAGATATCACAGTTACTATGAACGATAATACTTATTTCAAAGCAGAAGTTTTAGGCTATGATGCAAGAACTGATCTTGCTGTGCTTAAGATTAATTCTGATAAAGATCTTTCTTCTGTTGCATTTGGTGATTCTGATAAAGCAAGGGTTGGTGATACGGTTATGGCAATAGGTAACCCATTTGGTTTGGGTGGCTCTGTAAGCACAGGAATTATATCTGCAAGGTCCAGGGACATTAGTATTGGCACTATGAATGAATTTATTCAAACTGATGCTGCAATTAATAGGGGTAATTCTGGAGGACCGTTATTTGATTTAAATGGAAAAGTTATAGGTATTAATACTGCTATCTATTCTCCATCTGAGTCTGGCGGCAACGTGGGTATAGGTTTTGCCATACCATCTAATTTAGCTATGTCAATTATTGACACATTAAAAAGTGGCAAAAAAATAAAACATGGTTGGCTTGGTGTGCAAGTTCAGCCTATAACGAAAGAATTTGCTGAGTCCTTGGGTTTAAAAGATATAAAAGGCGCATTGGTTGCAAGTATAGTAAAGGATAGTCCTGCAGAAAAAGGTGGGATTAAAGTAGGTGATATATTATTAGAATTTGACGGTAAAAAAATCGATAGAATGACACAATTACCTCAAATGGTTTCAAGAGCTGGACCTGAGAAAAAAGTGCAAGTTAAGTTACTTAGAAAGAGCAAAGAGGTTAATATTAAAGTTGTGATCGGAGAATCTACAAATGATGGCCAAGATAACAATCAAGAAGAAAATAAATCAACATCTGATTATGTAACCGGTTTAACTGTTTCAAATCTGCCAAAAGAATCAAAAGAAAGTAAAAATAATGTACCTACAAAAGGTGTGATAGTTACCAATGTAGATAGTAACAGTAATGCCACGTTGCGTGGTATTAAAAAAGGAGACATTATTATCCAATTAGATGGAACCGATATAGAAAATACTAATGATTTTCAAAAACAAGTTGATTCAGCAGTAAAGAAAAACGGTAAAGATTCAATAATGTTGCTCATTTACCGCAATGGAAATCAATTCTTTACTTCGATAAAGTTGAAGAAATAGCACTCGTAGGTTATTTACTAAATTAGCAGCATTGTAAGCCTGTCACTGTAACACCTCAATCTTACAAGACAAATCAAAACTATTAAAGTCTACATTCCATTCACTAAAATACACATATGGATAATATAAATTTTCTAAAATTCATTGAACTGTGCTTTCAAACAGTGGTGCCGGGATGTGAGTATAATGATTATCAGTACATAAAAGTCATAGCAGACAGGCTGGAAGCAGCGAATGCTGGCGAAGTAAGGCGCATAATATTCAATATGCCTCCGCGTTCAATGAAGTCCATATGTATGAGTGTTGCGTGGCCCGCATGGATACTGGGAAATCAGCCAACTGCAAGAATAATAGTTGCAAGTTATTCTAAGTTGCTTAGTGAAAAACATTCGCTTGATACCAGGTGCATAATGCAATCTGATTGGTATAAAGAACTATTTCCAGAGGTAGAACTATCCAAAGACCAGAACACTAAATATAAATTCCAAACAGTGCAGAGAGGATACAGAATCGCAACATCAGTTGGAGGAACATTAACCGGTGAAGGTGGTGACTCTATTATTGTGGATGATCCGCTTAACCCTGCTCAAGCTTTGAGTGAAACATTTAGAAAACGTGCCACAAACTGGTTCGATCAGACTTTAGTAACGAGACTCAACGATAGAAAAAAAGGAGTAATTGTGCTTGTGATGCATAGGCTCCACCTGGAAGACTTAACTGGGCACCTCTTATCTAAGCCAAAAAACATATGGCATCACATTTGTTTGCCAATGATTTCTGAAAATAAGGAGGTTATTTATTCAATTAATAACCATACTGGTGTCATTCCAACCCCCCCTCCTGTCATCCCAGTGCCCAGACACTTGTATCTGGGATCTCGTTCCTTAACTTTATAGTGTAAATTATTTCAAATTGTGTCTAGCTGCAAGTATAATAATTTCCATTTATAGATAAAGTATGTTGCAAATGTTATGCCAAAGAGTATAATAAAATCTATATCAAATACTTTACAAGAAAAAGTGGTGATAGAGGCAAAAGCAAATATTAATAAGGATAATTTAAGAAAAGCGCATGCTAGAGTTTGAAGAAGCAGTAAAAATAAAAAATATTATTGAAAGGTTAAATAGCACATAATATAATATATATATAGTGTAAAAATGTAAATAATTTTATTGACATCTTTACATTAATAGTTCTTAAATATTTAGTACTGTAGAATTAAATTATTAAGTTTTATGAAGGAAGTAAAAATGGTGGAAAGCTTTTCAGGTAACAACAAAGGCAGTAATTTTATTGAGGAGGCAAAAATAATGGAAAATTTTTCAGATAATAACGGAAACGGTAGCTCAATCTTCCAAGGAAAAATCAGGGAGCAAGATTTCTCTGCAGAGCAGAAGCTAAATGAACTAAAAGCAGCCATAGAGGCGCTCACCAGACAAGATTTGCTCAGAAGGCTCGAGTGTGAGCGTCAGGCTTCTAGTTGTATCGATGAAATATCATCTCAAGCAGAGCTACATATCGGAGAAGGTGATGTTGAGGATTACTTCACTGGTGAAAAAGGAAGAGTACTCGGAGATTTCTGGAATTTCTTTGAATCTCTCTTCAACCTTTTTGAAGTAGATGTAGATGATCCGAAAATCTACCAAATGCTCAAGGAGAAGAAAGAAAAAAATTGGCTTCTTTCGATAATTAAATTTATGCGTGACAAGCTTAAGGAGTTAATCAAGAAGATTTTTGCACGCGATTTAAGTTTCAATCAGAAGTTGGACAAAGAGATAAAAGAATTGCAGGAGAAATTAGGCAGTGGTGAGTTATCAGAAGAAGAGTTTGCAAGGGCGTTAGAAAGATTAACTGCATTGCAAGATCTGAAACTCAGGTTACAAATGGCCGTTGTCGGATGGATTGTTACAATGTTCGCAGAGATGTTTGGAGTTGAGTTGGCGGCTGCGGTAGAGGCATCTACAGAAAAAGAAGATAAAAAAGCAGAAAAAACATCATTAAAGGAAGAAAATAAAGAAGTTTGCGAAAACGTAGAAATAAAAGTGGATGAAAGAGAAAAGCCTAAAGTGCCAGTTTTCCTTTTTGAAGTTTCACCAGGATTTGTAAGACCGGTTGTTCTGAGCAAACCAGAACTTGAAATTGCGTCAGATCCTTTGAAACATCTATTGCGTCTTACTGAGCTTGAAAGAAAATCTCATGAAAATTCACAAAAACAAAAAGTGGAAGAAGAGAAAAAAGCGAAGCCGGAGGAACCGAAGAAAGAGGTGTGTCCACCGAAACTTCCAGACAAGAAGCCTGTGGCAAGTGGGATAAAAATTAATTTTAATAAAATAAAGAATATTGGTTTCCGAGAAAGGGATGCGAATACTAGTGTTAATGGAAGAGGAACCACGCCACCCACTAATGGACAAGGAAACAAGCTTGATAATGGGAAGAAAAACGAGTCTGCTAGTTATGCAGCAAGCCGTCTGAATGGTAATGTTAATAAGAAAGAAGCGGATAACCTTTACACCGAACTTGCAAAAGAACTTGCCAATTTTAAAATAGGTGTTTGGAATGGTGCTGAGAATGAAGGTTCTGTGAATGATGCTCAATCACCAAGAGGATTGACTAATGATGTAAAAGTTGAGAAATGTGTAGAAGGTCAATCAGTAGGAAAGACATAATCGTGAAGGTAGTTAGATCCCAGTGTCTGGGCACTGGGATGACACCCTCTTGGATGGAAACCAGCGTCAGCTACTTGGATGACGCCTCACCATGTCATTCCAGTGCGTGACGCTGGAATCCAGGAGTATAAAAATGACGAATAAAATTTATACTAAAAAATATAAAAAAAGTGCTTGCACTACAATTTATTTTTAGTATATTAGTTACATAATATTTTTACTTAGGGGTCAATATGTATAGTAATAATGATAAAAAAGATAGCGATAAAGGGTTTACTCCAAGCAGCAGGTATGAAAAGTATAGCGGTTCTAATCCGGTAATGCTTGAGGCACGTGAAAGACAGAGACGTGAAAGTAGCAAGCCTGGCTCGCAAATGGAGAGTAGTAGCTCTACTAGCGCTGGCAGTAGTAAAGGTAAAAGTAAGTAATGTTGTTTCATCACAATTTTAGTAGGGGGAGTTATGGGTAATTCTACAAAAGAGCTAGTTAACGCATTTAACTTAAATAATTATGGTATTGATAAGGTCAATACTAATTTTACTGTAGAAGGTCAAAAGATTGTTGGTTTATTTGCTAGTGGTACTAATACAAAAGAATATCTGCGAAGAATAGGAGAGGAGATAATAAAGCAGCACTACAGTGATGGAACTGAGGTAGCAAGTGAATATTATAACTTAAACTATTTTCCATTTATTCTAGATCCTACTCCTGATAAAGAGGATTTAGGTAATGGCATAGTGAAAGTAAAGCTTGCAGATTCTACAGATAATGGAGTAATTCGTAACTTGAAGGTTCATTTTGCTAATGAGTTTGAGGGGGCTGTGAGATCTAAAGTGGCTGCACTTCTACAAGAATTAGTAGGAATAACGAAGGAACAAGCATATGAATGGGTCAATGGAACTGTTGGAACAGGAGCGATAGGTAGTCCTTATCTATACTGTATAGCTTTTAGCAACGAGTACCTCGAAAAAAGGTATAATCCGAGGATTTTTGAGCTATTGAAGAGTCTTTATATCAGTGAATTTAACTCAAGATTAGAGGCGTGTGGTCTTAAGAGTTCAGACTTTTATGAATATAAAGATGGTATGTTATACATTAAAAATGTGAGTGATAAGGTAGTCAGGAGTGTAACAGAATATGTTAAAGGGCGAGTAGCGCTTGATTTTAGAACTCCAGGCAGCGTAGAGTCTAAAGTTGAAAATTGTAAAAATGTTTTGAGTGAACTAATTCTTAAAGCGACAGGAAAGTTTGTTGACGGGTATGATTATGATGACTTTACAAACAAAAACAAAATAAAGAATGGGCATAGTTTTGCTCTTATACCTTTTATAGAAGAGAATGGTCAGTTGAAATCTTTAAGTTCTAGGGATGTAAGGAACATTAATAGAGTATTTAATAAAGAAATACCTAATGGTTTTATAAATGATAATTTTATAAGTGATATTAGAGGCAAAACTGCAAATCCACAATTTGCTAATTGTAAAGAGCCAGTTTATGCTTTCTCTAATAAACAGATTGCTCTTTTACTTCCTAAAATTATGCAGTCTCCAATTGCATATAATGAAATAAACGGACGTTTTGAATTTGCAGTTAATCTTGAGAATTTTAGAAGTCGGCATGGGTTATTATCGCCTGAGCCACCAAGAACACCGCCCAACCAAAGGAAAAAAGATACAGACAGTGGTTATGATAGTAATTCACCTCCGAAACCTAAGGATTCTGGTTCTTCAAGTGGTGGTCCAAGTTCTGGCTTAACTGAATTGTCATCACCGAAACAGGAGTTTCCCAAGCGAAGTCGTGGTGAAGGGTTAGAGAGTCCTTCCAGGCAAGGATCAGAAAGAGAGGGAGGAAAAGGGGGGCTGTTTCAGTTGGTGCCGGGGAAAATAGATTCAAGTCAATCCACTGGTGATCAATCACAGCTATCTTTGAGTAGATCATCATCGATTTCTTCTCCTATAGCATGGGATGATTCAACATTCTTAAATCCTGAGGTTTCTAATGAGGAACCTAAAAAACAGCAAGTTACTAAGGAAAAGGAAGAAGAAAAGTTGTTTAAAGCATTGCTTTATTGGTTTAACTTAAATAATTATGCTTTGGATCCTCCTCATACTAACTTTATTGTAAAAAATGGGAAGATTGCTAGTTTAATTGATGATAGTGTTGATGTAAAAGAGTATTTAGAGGAGATAATAGATAAAACGAAAGAAGAGTATCGTGTCAATAAGGAAGAAGCCTATGATCTCAATGAGTTTCCATTTCAATTTCTTTCTAATTGTGAGAAAAACCAAGAAACAACAGTTGTTGCTAATATAAGTCGTGGTGCCTTACTTAACTTAAAAGAACTTTTTAGTCGGGAGCATGAGGGAAAAGTAGAAATAAAAGATATCGACATTAACATCGTCGAAAAGGCAGTGAAATCTGAAAAGGACAAATGGGTAAATTTTCAGGTGCAAGAACATGGGTTATCCCCTAAAAAAGCAATTAAAACCTGTTATCCCGATGAAAGCGTATTAGAATATATTTCAATTACAAAAGACAAAGGTGGATACTGGATTAACCGTGATTATGATGGTTCGGAAGTAGAGTCGTTTAGGAAAGAGCAATGGCCTGCTAAAGGTACGTCAAAAGCTGAAAAGATGAAGTCCGAAGATAATAAAGACAGCGGTATCTCTTCAGCGGAGGCGACTGATGCTGAAAACGTAAGCTCTAAAGCTGAGGCAACAACAAGTGGTTATGAGTCTATGGATTGTGAGAATACTAGAGGAGGATCGCCAAAACGTACTCTAGAGTTGAGTGTGGGAATGGAAGAATTGACAATATCCACAGACCTGTATGCCACTAAGGCCGAGCAGCACTCTCCCATAAAAAAATTTAGAAGCAATTGATCTAATCCACCGCTCTCAGCCACCTAAGCGTTTTATTAGGGTTAGGGCAAAGTCCCTGACCCTAAAGGCACTGGTGTTAGTTTTTCTCATCCATTGCAGATATTGCGCGGTACTAAATGTTTAAAAAGTATTAATATAAAGATATCAATAAAATTATTTACATTTTTATACTATGCACATTACATCATGTGTTATTTAACCTTACAATAATTTTTTTATTCTTGCTGCTTCTTCAAATTCTAAATTTTCAGCATGCTCTATCATTTGCTTTCTCAAATCATCCTTATTAGTATTTACTTTCGGTTCTGCTATTGCCCTCTCCTGTAAGGTGTTTGATATAGGTTTTATTATAGTCTTTGGGACAATATTGTGCAATATATTATGTTCTTCTTGTTTTTTTCTTCTTCTTTCGGTCTCTCTTAATGCACGGTCCAGAGAACCAGTGATTTTATCTGCATACAAAATTACTCTACCTTCAGCATTACGCGCAGCACGACCAATCGTTTGAATTAATGAAGTTTCCGATCGCAAAAATCCTTCTTTATCAGCATCCAAAATTGCAACCAACCCACACTCTGGAATATCAAGACCTTCCCTCAGCAAGTTAACACCTACTAAAACATCGATTTCTTTAGATCTCAATTTGTATATAATTTCTATTCTCTCCAGCGCACCAATATCAGAATGCAAATAACTCACTTTCATATTCAATTCACTCATATATTCAGCTAAATTTTCAGCCATTTTTTTCGTCAATGTAGTGATTAAAACACAAAATCCCTTCCCTATTGTCACTTGTGCCTCATGAATTACATCATCAATTTGACTCTCTATTGGTTTTACAATGCAGATTGGGTCTGTAAGCCCTGTTGGACGGATAACTTGCTCTATAAATACATTATTGGTCTTTGCCAACTCATACTTTCCGGGAGTGGCTGAAATGTAAACAGTCTGCGGCCTAACTCCCTCCCACTCTTCAAATTTTAATGGACGATTATCAAAAGCGGAAGGGAGCCTGAAGCCATAGTCGATCAATTTCTTTTTACGCGCCTCATTACCACTGTACATCGCACCAACCTGAGGAACGGTGACATGACTCTCATCAACAAATAAAATTACGTCTTTGGGTAAATATTCAAACAAAGTAGGTGGTGGATCCCCAGCTTCCATTCCATAGAGATAACGCGAATAATTTTCAATACCTTTACATATTCCTGTTGTTCTCATCATTTCGATATCAAAATTAGTGCGTTGCTCGAGGCGCTTTGCTTCAACAATCTTGTTTTGCGAGTAGTAATAATCCAAGCGTTCATGCAGCTCTTTTTTGACTAGTTCAATTGCCTGCAACAAAGCCTCACGTGGGGTTATGTAATAGCTATTTGGAAAAATGGTGATTTTATTTACGCCTTTGGTAACATTGCCCGTTATAGCATCAACTTCAGAAATTTCTTCTATTTCATCGCCAAATAACGATAAACGCCAAGCTTTATTTTCATAATGGGAAGGAAATATATCAACAATATCGCCGCGCACTCTGAAATATCCTCTCTCAAACCTGGCATCAGAGCGCTTGTATTGAAGATCAGTTAAGTTGCTCAGGAAATCATTAATACGAATTTTATTTCCAACACTAAGCGGTATGATCATGCTGCGGTAGCTCTCAGGCGAACCAAGACCGTATATGCAGGAAACACTGGCAACTACGATCGTATCCCTGCGCTCCAAAAGGGAGCAGACGGTGGAATAACGCAGCATCTCAATTCTTTCGTTAATTGCAGAATCTTTTTCGATATAAGTATCAGTTTGTGGTAAATAGGCTTCAGGTTGATAATAATCATAATAAGAAATGAAGTATTCAACAGCATTATGGGGAAACAATCCTTTCATTTCCTCATAAAGCTGTGCTGCTAAAGTTTTATTGTGTGCCATAATTAATGCAGGCCTGTTTGTCCTTGCAATAACATTTGCCATAGTAAAAGTTTTCCCAGAACCAGTAACTCCAAGCAAAACCTGATCTCTTTTATTGCTATTTAGCCCTGCAATTAAGCTATCGATTGCCTGTGGTTGATCCCCAGCCGGTTGAAAATGTGTAGCGATTTGAAATTCCATAGACTTTACTTACTATCTTTGATTCATTGCATAGTGAACACTATATTGCTTTTAAGATAAGTTGTATAGCTATCGTAAAGCCATAAAACATTAACCAACAATGTCATGCAAGTAGCTGACACTGGAATCTTGTTTCAATGTTAAACAAAATACCATAGAATTCAAGAAGACAATTCCTAAAAAATCCCTACATCCAAAAAAAGGCAAAATGCTGCTTGAATAAGCTAAATTTTTTTAGATGCAAAAACAATAAAACATAGTTGATACTAAATTATAGTACTCCTATGACAACGTTACAAAAATTAAGGAAATGGATAGCTCTGATCAATTGGAATAGTATTTTCAGGTACCGGTGGTCAATATGACATTTTTAAAATAAAGATTTAGAACCTGTTTAAAATCTTCTCAATAGAAGAGAAATGAAGGAAAGAACGACCATTTGTAGGCTAGTGTTAAGTTTTCGCTCGCAATTTTTCCACAATCGTCTGCATTTTTCTAACCAAGCGAAAGATCGCTCTACAACCCATCTTTGTGGCAATACAGCAAAGGAATGTAATTCACTTCGTTTTATTACTTCTACAGTTGCTCCAATAATCGTTTTTATTTTAGTTGCAAAATTTTCTCCTGTATAACCTGCATCGACCAGTATATTTTTAACTTCCGAGAGGTTTTCTTTTGCGCTTTCAACCATTCTCACAGCACTGCTAACCCCAGTTGTAAATTAGAAAAAATAGAAAAGGTAAGGAAATAGGGTAAACTCCGAGGTATTTGATATTCATTCCTAAAATAGGAGGTTACCAATGAAAGAGAAAGTAACAGAAATCTTTTGTATAGTCGATGATTTTTGCAATACAGTCGATGAAAATTTTGCAGAAAAACTTCTACCAAGTGGCAAAAAACCAACCAGGACGCCAGAGATTACGCATTCAGAGATTTTTACCATAATATTGCTATATCAAGTGCGACAATTTTAAAATTTTCTATGTGCATTATTTGAAATTATTATACGAATCAGCGTTTCCAAAATTGCCATCCTATAGTAGGTTTATCAGGTTAAAATCGTGGGTTTTATGGTATTTAGCGCTCTTAATGCAATGGTTTTGCGAACAGTCAAAAGTGACAGGGATTTCGTACATAATCTATCGCTGTTTGCCATCCAAAAAGGACCTCGAGAAACAAAGTTTTCAAAGGGTTGGCAAAGATTGGAAAGACTACTTATGGGTGGTTTTTCGGTACATCTAGTAATCAATGAAACTGGCGAAATTCAAGGGGTTACGGTGATAAAAGGCAACGTTGATACCTGTGCCAAATTTAACTAAGAAATTGACTGGATTATTGTTTGGAGATAAAGGATATATCAAAAAAGATCTTTTTCACGAATTATTCGATAGAGGGTTAAAGCTTGTAACCAGTATAAAAAAGGGTATGAAAAACTCATTAATGGCGCTAAATGAGAAGATTTTGTTAAGAAAAAGATCGATTATTGAGACAGTTTTTGGCTCTCTGAAAAACAAATTTGAGATTGAGCATACTCGCCATAGATCACCGATAAATTTTTTGGTACACATTTTTTCTACGCTTGTTTCATATTCCATGCAGCCGCTGCATTTCTAAGCTTTACTTCGTTGGCTAATCCGCAACTGGGGTATATAGGGTTGACACCAAGGCAATATTCTTCTGGAGAAGTTGATCGGCATGGCAGCATATCAAAGATGGGACCAGCGGAATGTAGAAGTATGTTATATGAAGCTGCACAAACAATGCTTACAGTTACCAAGAGGACATTTAAATTAAAAAACTGGGGTTGCGAAGAAAAAAGGAATGAAAAAAGCAATTGTAGCAGTAGCAAGAAAATTAGCTGTAATTATGCATAGGATGTTGGTTGATAAAACAGAATTTTATTATCAATAAACATCAAAAGAGCATAGGACAATAATTTTATTGAAAATAAAGATAGCAATGCCGATGGAAGGGACAAGCAAGAACTTAGTTAGACTTCGTGGTAAACATGTTGCCGTCCACTTCCGCCTAACAAGTATGATGCGGCTTGACAAATTTATTGTCATCTCAGACCGCGGAGAGAACCATATGCTACTTTTAACTTATGTAAAATTACCAAGGATTATGGAGAAGATATGCTGTTTTGATTTGTGTGAAAATTATTGTTGACTTATGTGCAATTAGAGAACCTAAGTCACTTTAGCTATATATAAAAGGTTTAAGTGGTTGTATTGATGTATCTTTGTATTAAAAAACACCCAATAAGCAGAGTTGTAAGTGGAATAAACCACAAAATGTAAGTGCTAGGTGGTACGATTATAATTGAATTGCCGTAAGAATTTTTTAACTCTGAGATTATCTCTTCATCTGTGTATCCATCATTGATTTTTTTACGAATTGCTTCTCGCATATCATACGCGATCTGAGATCCAGATTCAGACAATGATTCGCCAGAACATATTGGACACCTTATTATTTCAAATAAACTGGTTGCTCGTTTTTCCATGCTTTTATCTCTGAGTTTATTATCCAGAGTAAAAGCGTTTACGCCTGAGTGGAATATCAATATGAAAAGTAAGCTAATTACTATTCTCATTCTTGGTTAATTGGATTATTTTACTGAGTTGGTTCATAAAATCAGTGATGGATAACTTTCCAATAAAGCTTGACCCTACATCATCATCGTACTTTATTGAAAATTGAACGCTGTCATCAGTTGTTTTTTCTGATAAGAAAGACATTAATTTTTCAAACGCATCTGAAGTTTTTGAGTCACCAATCATAAACGAGATTAATTCTTTATAATTTGATATAGCCACGTTGATTTTGTCTTTAAATGAAGACGTAACCAAATTATAATTTTGCACTCCACCATCTGCAGCAAGAGAAAAATTATTACTTTGAATTAAAAATTTCTCTATGTTGAAATTAACTCTGGAAGCTGAGATGTGGTTTACAAATTCGTAATCAAATTTAGTGTCGATACTAAGGTAACTTTCAGGACTTGCAGTATTTTTATACCGATAAGTATAAAAATCAAATCCTAGTTTAGTATTTCCACTTGGTTCTTTATCGAGGTGAAATTGAATGTAATTACTTTTATCATTCACTTCAGTTATAACACTTTGCTGATTTTCTGAAACATCACATTTTAATCCATAATCTTCGTAACGAAGTGTATCTATATAGTCTATCACGCTGTTGAATCGCAATGAAGATGGTAAATCGTTTAGTCTAACAACAAAGTGGCTGCTATCGTTTGTGTGGCATTTTATATTCTTTTTCTCATCACCATGAACAGCAATATTGACTTCATTGCTTGGTATGTAGATATATACTGATTTATCAAACAATCTATTTTTTATCAATAAAGCATCAGATGAGATGGTTAATTGCTCATTGGAAAATTTTGGGTTTGTCACACGAAAAATTAGGTTAGAAGGAAATCCACTAAAATCATGTGAAATATCAAATTTTTCGTCGTTAATGTATAGTATTGTTTCAGCTAAAAGATTTTTTACCTTACATGCAGAAAAATACCAAAAACCACTATACGCTACAGGAATAAACAAAAGTAAAGAGATGATAATATAGATAAAAATCTTACGCATAGCTAATCACTCCCCTGTTTATCCAATGATATATTTCTTGTACCCCTTGGTATGGTTACACACAAGCCGTCGATATCTTTTGTGATTTTTATTTGGCACCCAAGTCTTGATGTCTCTGTTAAGCCGAAAGCTAGGTCTAACATATCATTTTCCTCATCAGATATGGGATTATGCGTTTCTACAGCATCATAAGATTTTGGATCAACAATCACGTGGCATGTAGAACAAGCAAGAGAGCCTTCACATGCACCTTCAAGCAGATCTGGATCACTTCTATGGGCTAAATTGAGCAGAGTTTCTCCCTCTGCAGCTTCATAACTTTTCTTACTCCCATCAGGTAAAATAAAAGTAACAGATGGCATATTATTCCTATTAAAATCCTTACTAATTTCTTTATATCCTACAGGTAATAACTAATATTTGCAAACTCTTTACAATTCCAGTACCTATATTTCTTGTTATCCAAGTAGCTCTTTGTTGTCATCCGAGTAGCTGACACTGGTTCCTTTATGACGGCAGTGCCCTCTTCTTGTCATCCCAGTGCCCTGATTACTTGGATCCAGAAAAAAGAATGGTGTCATGCAAGTAGCCTCCTTCTCCTGTCATCCGAGTAGCTGACACTGGGATGACACCCCACTTAACCGTCATACTGCCGCGGTATCTCTTAGCCGCTAACAAGCAGCGGGATGACGAACTGCTATACCGCCACGAACCGTCATACCGCGATTCATTCGCGGTATCTCAGCCGCTAACAAGAGATCCCGCTAACAAGTAGCGGGATGACGGTTGTTGTTTAGCTACAAACGTTAAGAAATTTACTAAGCGAAAAAAAGGCAAAAGAAGCCCCGTGGTTATTATCTGCTTTAAAATATTGGCGTTTTTTATGTTTTAAACGCTTGACAAGCGAAATTCAGCTGCTTTTAATTGCAACTAACCTACGCTGCAAATGTTTAAGAAATTTACCAAGCAGAAAAAAAGACAAAGAATCCCCGAGTTAGCTAGTCTTTTACTATCTCTGTCGAGTATTGGCATTTTTTGATGTCTTGTAACGCTTTATAAGCGCGTTCAGCTTATTTAGATAAAAATCTAGATGTAGATGAAGTTTTGTAAAGACATACAGTATCTATATACTGCAAAAAATTGAACATAAGACGCCGATACATTAAGTAATCCTTACCTTTTAATCTGCAGATTGGCGAAAGCAAATACAATAGCTTCAGTTTCATGATAAGGGGACTGGCAGAGGGTGTCAAGTAAGTTTTTTCGTTTCTATTGAATGACAGTTGTAACCTACGAAAGAAGTCTGTTGTAATTTGTACGATATCTTTATAAAATGGTTCGCATAAGTTATCTAGCAGTGCAACTAAACAAATACAAAAATCAAAACGTTGCGGTTTTTGGTCTTGGTAAAACTGGTTTATCCGCCATTAACGCTCTAACAAAGAGTGGTGCAAGAATATATGCATGGGATGATCATGAAGAGCAAATAGCAAATGCAAAAATGATGTATAAAAAATGTAATTTTATTCATCCCAAGGAATACAATTGGCATGAGATCAGTGCATTGGTTTTAAGCCCTGGAGTGCCAACAGAGCCACATTGGATAGTAAAACTTGCAAGGAGATTTGATTGCAAAATAAAATCAGACATTGAGCTATTTCTTGAAGCTAAAACTACGAACCAGAAGGTAATAGGCGTCACAGGAACAAATGGTAAATCAACCACTACATCACTAATAGGGCACATATTAAAATCTGCAGGGAAAAAAGTAGCTATTGGTGGAAATTTAGGCGTTCCTGTTTTGGATCTAGAAAGAGATGCAGAAATTTATGTAATCGAACTCTCCTCTTTTCAATTGGAGTTGATGAATGAAATTAACGTGGACATTTCAGCACTGCTCAATATTACACCAGATCACATAGATAGGCATGGAAGTATGGAGAACTACATAGCAACTAAATTAAAACTGATAAACGGTAGTGAGGTTGCCGTAATAGGATGTGACAATGAGATTACTGCTGATATATTCAACAAATTCACTGGAGACAAAATTCCAATCTCAGTAACATATTCCCCGATGTCATTCCAGCGCGTGACGCTGGAATCCAGAAAAGAAAAACCATTGCCAACTACTCAGATGACAGAGGGTGGTGCAAGAGATCTAATATCATTGGCAGGTAACAATTTGCTTGATTATAGTGAACAGATTACTGGTATAGATCGAAATTATCTGGATCCCAGTGTCAGCTACTTGGATGACAAAAGGGGCACTGGGATCCAGAAGATCTCGTTAAAACTAGAGAATCATAGCTTATCAGTAAGCGACGTGAAAATAAACCTAATATCCAACGCAGAAAACATAGCAGCCACATATGCCGTATGTAAGGTACTTGGAGTAGATAGCAACACTATTATCAATGGAATCAAGTCCTTTTCAGGACTGAGGCATAGGAATGAACTGCTTGGCAAAATAAGAAATGTGTTTTTCGTGAACGATAGCAAAGCAACTAATGCAAAATCGAGCGAAAAGGCGATCTTATCTTATGAAAACATAAATTGGATCGCTGGTGGAAGAAGCAAAAAAGGTGGAATAGAATCATTAAGCAAGCATTTTACAAGGGTTAGAAAAGCTTTTCTTATTGGAGAATCAACCGAAGCTTTTGCAAATGTTATGGAGAATAAAGTAGATTATGTTAAATGTTGCAATCTAGAAGATGCATTCAGATTGGCTTTTGAAGAGGCCTTAAATAGCGCAGAAGAAGTAACAATATTACTTTCTCCCGCGTGTGCTTCTTTTGATCAATGGAAAAATTTCGAGGAACGTGGTGAAGCATTTTGTAGAATGTTTGAAAATCTCAGGTACAATCACACATGCTGTTTAGTATGATGTTGCGTGGAACAAAAGTTAATAATAGATAAGCTAATTAGGGTTATTCCATTTGAAGGGATAAGCGATGAAACCCTATTAAAGGTGTGCACTGACCTTAATCTAGCTAATAGCTTTTGCAAATTTCAGAATGGAATATATAGCGCTTTGGAGCACATAGCAGAGGACTTAAATAGCTCAATGGAAGCTGAATTAAGAAATTCTAATTTAGAAGATATGAAAGTGCGAGAGCGAGTAAAGTTAGCTATTCAAATACACCTTTCAAACTATGCTAAGCTACCGAATTATAGAGAACTTTTAAAAAATGTTTTATCATTCTCCGTATCACCAAAAAATACATATTTTTCTAGTAAACTTTTATACAGAACTATTAGTGCGATTTGGTATGGCATTCATGACCAATCAACAGATTTTAACTACTATACAAAAAGAGCAATATTAGCTGGAGTGTACTTAAGTACGATACTTTTTTTTATCAATGATTATTCAGAAGATTTTGTGGATACTTTATCGTTTCTTGATAACCGTATCAACAATGTCATGACATTTCAAAAATTCAAAACTCGCTTAAAAGGAATCATAGAAAATTTCTTATAAGCTATTGATTGTTGGTAGAAAAGTACTTGAGCACGATCCTGAAAAGGTTTGTGAAAATAAAAATATTCATGCTGATCATAAAGAACATTTAGTTTATTGTGAGGATAATAATGGTACAACAAAATACACCAGTTACGAAGAAAAAGAAAATAAATTTATTGAAGAAGCACATGAATATTTAATAGACTCTGAATTTAATAAAAATTTTGATCTAGGGCAGTACAGAATAAGTAATTTCTCCGGAAACTTGACGAAAATAGAACTGGAACTCATCAATGAAAAGTATATGCAAGTTCAAGTTAATAGAGAAAGAAAAATTATTCTCGCTATACCGTAGGTGCGTTCCAAGATTATACTGAAGTTTTTATTGCACTCAAAATCTTCGTTTTTCCTAATCTCTAGAATTATCAATGCATCATCACTTAACCAGCCTGAGTGAGCTAGTCCATTCAACGTTGATTCAACTAGATTGCTATTGTAAGGTGGGTCTATAAAAACTATGTCACATTTTGAAATAGGTTGTGGTAAGCAGTTAGCACTGCAGCAAATTAGCGTAACATTGTCCGTAATTCCAAAATCTTTTGCTGTTTTTTTAGGCAATTGCAAATTGTAATAATCTGAATCTACCATAAATGCATGTTTAGCGCCGCGAGAAAGCGCTTCAAATGAAAAAGAACCACTACCACAGAATAAATCAAGTACATTCAAGTTATAAATAGGTTTTCTTGAGGAAAGCATATTAAATATTGCTTCTCGGACAATACTCATAGTTGGCCGTGCAGCTAAATGCTTACCTGTAGTTATTTTTCTTCCGCGATATTTGCCTGCAATGATGCGTAGCATATTAAATAAGCTCCAAAATAATTAATTATTTATACTATATGATTAATGTCAATATGGCTTTAGCAGTTTAATAGAGAGAAGCTATCGAGTCGCTTGTAAGAAAAACACAAGACTCATCAGTTATCTTTTTCTGATTTGCCTGCTGCATTAATTGCTTGACCAATCTCATCTTGTAAATCATCATGATCATTTTTTTCATCATGATTTAGCCCTTCAATTCTGCTTTCTAACTCTAACTTAATTATAGTATTGATTTTATCTATATTATCAAGAAAGCCTCTACATTCTTCTTCACTATACTCTTCACCAGATGCTTTTTTTTCAATAAATAGGTTTTTAAATCCTGCTAGATCAGAATTCTGATCGGTATTTAGTACAACATTTCTCTCTATGAAGCTAAGATCTGACAGCAGTAAGCTAACCTCTAACAGATCTTCACTTTTCACGCTTTTAAGGTCTTCAAGACTTTCTAAAATACTAAACACCTTAATCCTTTCTTGTACAATCTCTTTGTCTTCCTTATCAAATTCAGACAATAAACTATGATTATCTACAAATTTCTCACTCAAAGCTTTATTCAATTTAGCAAAATTGACATCCTTGTCAAGTGATGTGTTATCCCGCAACAAGTCTACCCTTGCCCTACGCGCATTTAAAATGTCGTCGTAGTCATTTAACTTTATGTTGCCATCTTTGTCTTGCTGCAATTTATAATAATCAAGGCCTTTGAAATTTTTATTAGTCTTCATCTTCAATCCTCTTCTCATCTCCTTTTGCATCTGGTTTCCTCATTGGTTCCGGTAATTTCCTTTTACTGTCTTCTCGATTTCTTTTTTCCTCTCTTTCAGCACGTTTTTTTATAGCTTCTGGAGTGTTCATTTCAAAAAGTGGTGAGAGGTTGTAAACTTTATCTTGATTTCTTCTGCCTTCTCTTTCAGCACGTTTTTCCATACCTTCAAAAGCAGATCCAAAATCATCAATTTCATCTGAACCTTTTGGTTCCGTGCCTAAATTTCGTGTCACTTCATTTGATTGATCAGGCTTATCTTCTTCTGTTGGCTGATCATGCTGTAGTTGATTAGGCTTGTCTTCTTGTTCTGTGCTTAGTTCTCGTACTACCTTATCTGGCTGACCTCCCCCTCGTAGTCGAAGAGGGTCGCCTTCTTCTAGTGGCTGATCATGGTTATCTCTTACTAGTTCCGTGCCTAACTCTCGTTCTACCTTATTTGATTGATCAGGATTGTCTTTTTCTGGTTCTCTCTTACGGCCTATGGTGTCATCATGAAGCTTATTCAAGAAATCTTGCCTATGCGATTTTGCTCTAAAAAGTAAGTTATTTGGATAACCATCTTTTTCTCCTGTACGGCGGCTAACTCCTATAGAATCAAGGCCATGCTCCCAAGTAAACTTCATAGCATCTTCTATTGTATAGCCCAAATGTGATCCTACGTATCCTTTATAATAATCTAAATATTTACCGATCCTTCTGTGTGTAATATCTTCCTTATCAACTCCAAATGCCCTGTAGATCTTTTCCTCAAGTTTATCAACGTCATTTTTAGGTGATGTTGCAAATTTTGTTGCTTCAATAGTAGCACCTACAAATTTACGTGGCACATCAATAGCGTATTTCAGCACTCCTCCAACTCTTGGTACTCTCCCCAGCAGATTAGCTGCACCTCCGGCTAATCTATCCGGTAAATGAGTAGCCCAACTGCCTAAAGACTCAAGTCCTCTACCAGCAAAATTTTGCCACTGCTGTTTGAATCCTTCCATTATGCCAGTCAAAGGCGATGCCTGATACATACTAGATATATTGTAAACGCTGAATCCACCACCAGCGATACTTGAGCCCATTTGTTGTACGAACGTGCGTAAGGAGAACATTAAAAATGAAAGCAAGAATAGTATAAAGATTTCCCCTGCATTGATTAAATAACCTCTCTGTATGTCTTGCACCCTTTGGTAATCACTATTTTCTTGATAGTTTCTATTTACCTTATAAAAATTCTGTGATTGGCAGCTCCCATCTTGTCTAATTATATCTTGCACTAAAGACTTTATTTCACTTTTTAAACTTGGCTGTAGAATTACTTTTTCTATGATTTCCTTGTAATTAGTACACCTGCTTTCATTTCCTGGCTGCTTACAATAGATTTCTGTCTTTTTACTTATATTATTAATCAATAATAAGATATCAGCTTTTTCTGATGCATGGGATAAACTATTTGTTAAACGCACTAAATCTTTTACACTACAGCTATTATCTACTACCATATCACTTTCTGCAATATAATGGTCTGCTGGATTCTCTTTAGTACCAGGAATTGGGTTAAAGAAAGGATAATCTATATAACGAAACCCTTTTTCAATGTAATCCGGTGGAAGAGGGATATACCCAGCACCGCCAGTAAATTTTATTGTACCACCTTCTCTGCTTATCTTTTCTATACCTTCTATGTTCTTATCTACGTTCAGCGGAGAAGCTTCTCCAAGAGTGTAAGGTACGAAAATTTGCCCTGGGGTCCAACCAAAGTACTGCTTATCAACGATACAAAAACCACCAAACACCCATTTTGGAGCACATAACCTTACCTCAAACCATTTATTGTAGCATACAGTAAAACCTAACTGCCTATAAAAGGTATTCATTATAATGGAAGCCAGTAATGACAAGAGAGCAAATATCATAATCGACTGTAAACAAAAGCTGATGCAGAATTTTATCCAACCTTCAAATAGACTTTTCAGCGGTGAAAATAAAATAGAAATTAGAAACAGTGGCATAATGGCTATAAGAAAAGCTATACCCATAAAACCAGAGAGAAATATTATGTAAGCATATAAGCACAGCAAGAAGTATAGCACAATCCCTATGAAAATTGCCGGTATCATAAGAAGGCTTGCCCACATTTGGTAATGTAAAAACGCTGCAAACTTTTTCCAAACAGAATAAGCAAAAAACTTATTGAACATGTCCTCCATGAAGCTAAACAACTTAGCTTCATCTCCTTGAGCAATACTTCCGGTGTTCATGTTGGGAGCAAAGTTAGTAATTACACTTATCAATTGTTCAAGACCTTTAACGAATAAAACAAGAAAATGATCATAGAAAAATCTAAAACTTCCAGGAGATATAAGCACTATTACTAGAGTGATTTTCATCATTCTGATGAGCATATCATGCTTAGTTTCTTGTATCATGCCAAAAAGATAAAGAAGCGATGAAATCATTACAAATAGAACAAGCAAGGAAAGAACAAAATTGTGAAAGCTCGTACTTTTTTCAGCTATATTTTCGAACATAGCTTGTGCAACTGCAGGATCATTGCTATTAAAATGTTCTTTGCAATTTTCGTTAATCAATAATACACATTTTAGATAGTTATAAATGTAATCAAAAAACCCAAAACTACTTGGCTGCTGCACTCCACTTAAGAACTCAAAAGAGTAGCCACCTACATTATCTAAGTAATATCTATCTAATATTTTTACATATATTTTCCATCCCTTTTTTAACTTCAACTCATTACAATTTCTGTCCTTTAATTTAGTGTTATCTCTGTCTAAAGTAAAAAATCCATTGTCGCCCTCTGCTGTGGAGTTATAACCTAGATGTACAGTAGGATATTGAGGATCGCGCATTAACTTTAGATTTTCGTTAGGATCATCTTTCCCCGTTTGAAACAAAAGATAAGCACCATGACCGTTGGTAAACCAACATGGAGCACCACGTGATACTGTATTTGCACTATCATCTTCATTAATGCACTTGCAATTTACAGTGCAACTTGTATCAGACTTACTTGAAAATTTTTGTATGCTAGGTTTATAATCATTACAAACTAAGTGAAAATTAGGTAAACTATTATCACTTTGTTTACCTTCAAATTTAGTTGCATATTTTAACTGCTCCAAGCTTTGTAAGGTATAACTGCCTTTTTTAGATTCCTTCTTGTTATTATTACTCCAAGATGTCCATGCACCATTAACTCGCACTTTTAAACTATCTCCATTGGTTTCGAGTCCGGTATCCTCCCACTTCACCACTTGGTTATGGTGAAAACCATAATTAATTTCGCCAGTTTCAGGATCAATAACTTCTCCATCTCCTGGAATAAACGCATCGTGGTCGCTTGAAAAATGAGCGCTTACTGCAATAGGTTTAGGACCAAAATAGTCAGCAGATATACACCTTGGAAAAGGCATATCGTTTTTACTACAACCTGTGATCAGCACATAAGCTGCAAGAAGTAATACCCTAAACCAACATTTGCCTAAACGTGATTGCATATCTAAACTTTTTCCAAATACAGAATAAATTTCTAAAACTTTACTTAAAATATCTTTTTAATTAGTTACTCCATAATATCATTTATATCTTACTCCTCTCCATTTTCTTCCTTGTTTTTAGCTTTAGCACTAGGATCACTTCTTATTGTTTCATCAGAATTTTTTTGCTGATCTGATTGTTTTAATGTTTTAGGTCTATCACTCGTTGTTTTATCAGAACTTCCTTTAGAATCTTCTTTTTTGTCTGGTTGCTTTGGTGTGTTAGGTAATTTAGCCTCAATTTTTCCCCGATCTTCACTCATTTTCTGCTTGATACTCTGTATCATACTTTGGGTCTTATCATCAAGGCCAACGGTTGACAGCATAGCTTGCGATGCGCTCTTAGCAACTGTACCAACACCGCCAGTAACTCCATAACCAGAGCTAAATAGTGTTTGTACCATAGTTTCCGATATAGAAACAAAAGCTTCCATTGCACCGGCAATAATGAGGTATATAAACGCCTGGATTAGGTCTATAGGTAATGCTGCAAAGTGTCCACCAGCCCTTTCTCCGGTACTGAGTGCAACATCAACGCTAGTGCCAGGACTGTATCCAAGAGGCAGTATTGATTTCATCAAGCACAGATCATACGATAAGAAATTTACGCTAATTAAACATTGATAGCATGCAGAAAAATTTGTGAGGTTATATAAAACTGAATACATCAACTGATTTAAAAGAGATAAAAATGAAAATAAAATGACTGGTTCTAATGAAACATGAGCCAACGTTTTTATCCAATTATCAAACAAGGGTTTAGTCTTTTGAAATAGAATAAATACGATAAATAAAGGTGTTAATGACAGTAAAAACGCCACTAGAACAGTAGATATTACATATTTAAACGTAGCGCTAATAATGCATTTTAAGAACATAAAAGTAGCATAGAGTATTGCCAAAAATGCAATAAAGCCAAAAGGACCAGAGAGCATCAACGATAAAAACTTTAGCCAAGTTTCTGTTGTGAATAATACTCCTGCTGTCAAGTCTAAGAATGCAAATTTTCTCCCCCCTTCCCCTATATAGCCAGAAAAGCTATCAACTAAATAAGTGCTACCATCTACAAAAAGTCTGGATAAAGTTGTACCAAAGAGTTCCCAGCTTCTATCGCTAAAGGCAAAAGCTATAAATGCTATCTTGAACATCCTTACAATGAAATCAAATTTACTTAGCTGTATTGTTCCAAGCATATAGCCAATGACAGTAAATATAACGTATAGAGTAAGTAAAGCTCTTACCCCCTGAAGAAGACCTCTTGCATATCCTTTGTATGAATCTTTAACGCTGTCCCCAATTACTTCTTCTTTTATAAATTTAAATACCCCGTTTACATTCGATGAAATAAAATCATTAATTTTTCTTTTGACAAATAAAGTTACACTATACTTATTGTTTTCGTAATATTTGCCATTTTTGTCCGTAATGTCATCTTTCTCTACGTTGCTTACATTGATGCCGAAATATATCTTCTTAGGTTTGCATTCATCTGTTATAGGTTTTTTGTCTTTGCATTCATCTGTTAAAAGACCTCCATCTATTATATAATATACCTTATCCTTTGTTTTATCTAAGTGCTCTACTTTTTTGAAATCATTAGTCTTTGGAGCAGATGGATCCCCTGGCGGGTTATCACCCAAATACACATACAGTTTTTCACCATTGATATATTCACACGATCTAGTCACTTTAACATGGTACCCGCCCCTATTAGCTCCATAGTAACCATAATCTGCTATAGCAAGCATCACACTACTACCATATTTTACATTGTCATTTACTGCATAGTCACTATTTAATTTCAGAGAAAAATCCTCGAAATTGTCACTAATTTGCGAACACACATTATCCTTTCTTGCACCTACTTCATTATCTGGAAGACATTGCATACCTTTATCAGTATCTTGATCACCAAGATCACCAATTTTTGCAACAAGAGCCTCAGCCCAAGATTTATCATCTTCAGTAAAACTACCTGCTTTAACATTCCCTTCCATTTTTTCTAGATAAGAATACATATCACATTTATTTCCTTTATCGTACTTCTTATACCTTATAGAGGAGACACAGTTCCGTTCTCCTGCTCGACCTGAATCATAGCTCCATATACCTTTTCTAGTATAACATATATTCTGATAGTAACAATTAAGCTCATAAGAACTGTACTTTTTTTTCTCATCCAAACTACAGTTTTTTCCATCACATAACTCATTCAATCCTATTTTAGCTCGGCGTAAATCGAACAGCGAGCCATGTATCCATGGTTCGTTGTTTTTAACATAACCTTTATTAAAATGTACCTTATTATCATATGGAGTGTACCCATTGCCAACTAGCACTTTGCTTTCCTTTGCTTTTGTTTTATCAAGAGGTAAAAATTTTATTTTATTTCTCTTTCCATCCTTGCCCTCACAAAAAAATTCCTCTCCTTCTTGCTTGCTAACATTCAATATTTCACTTGCTGACACTTTTTCACCTCCTTCTTCAGCTCTATAACAATTGTCATCAAAGCTGATACCTTTCCCTCCTGGATTGTCATAATCAATTGTTATTTTTCTGGGAACTAAGCTAAAGCTTAACTTATCACCAGGATTTACTTTAATTCCAGTGTCTACATAACGTCTATTGCTGCCAAATCCTTTACCACCGCACAATTCGTTTTTATTTACGCCTTTTTCATCAACGCCATAATTATTAGGCACATCGTTAATATTTGCAGCTTTACTATAATTTGGTTCTGAGCCATCAGCACAAAAGCTAGCTGGCACAAGTACTTTCCTTGGATTTTTGTCTTCTTTAAAAGGGCAAAAATTTACTGATCCATCGAGGGTGAATTTGATTTCCTCACCCTTACTAATTACTTGACCAGAATCAACCCAATGAATTTTAACTTCTTCACCAGCTTTATGAACTGGAACATCCACGTTAACACTAGTGTTTCTGCTCTGCAACCCAGGTTCGACACAATCCATGTTACAACCAGTGATTGCAAGACACAGTATCAACAATAGTGATCTTTTACTTATCATTGCTGTCTTCCTGGTGGTGGTATCTGAGGCGTTGACCTTTGAGTCCCTTGTGGTATTTGAGGTCTTGACGTACCTGACTGTTGAGAAGCACCTCCTCTTTCTCTTCTTTGAACGCTTTGTTCATCTAACCCTACTGTTCCCATTAAGCTTTGTTGATACTGTCTTCCAGGTTCGCTTGCTACATAAGCACCAAACAACGAGTCAGATATTGTCGAAGAAGCTTCAACTAAAGCTTTCATAGCGTGTCCCAAAATAACAAAAGCCATCATAGCGGTAATATTAGGTGTATATTTGGAAGCATAACCATAAAAAATACAAGGGTTAAAAATCTTTAAGTTAATATTAAGTATACATGTAGAGCAGACCTCAAAATCAAATACTGAATACACAATATAATCCATAACCTGGCTTATCAGTGATATAAAAATTAAAAGCACTACTGGATGAATCGCAAATCTTGCTAAATTTTTAACCCAGTTGTGAAACATCTGCCTAGTATACGCAAATAAAAGACAAATAATAAAAATAGGTGCTAAAGAAAGCAATAACGCAACTATTGCTATAGATGTAATAAAAGAAAATAAGGCATTAAAAATAGATAAGCTCACTGTGATTAAACCCCAAATCACCAAGCAAAAAGATACAATGCCCAAAGGGCCAGAAAATATAAGAGATACTATTAACAATACTGAATGCGATGACAAGAACCTATTGAGCGGCAAATCAAGAAACTCAAAAACATTTGAAGTAGTGCCTCTAAAATTTGCTATTTCTATTAGTTGTTTTGGAGTGTTAATAAATATAGAGAATGCGTTGTTATAAAAAAAGTCCCAGCTATTATCCTGCAATAGCTGGGCGATGATTCCTATCTTTACGCATATAATTAAAAACTCATATATAGAAATATGAGTTAATCCAAAAAAGTAATAAAGAGTATATAAGATTATATATAGTACTAATAGTGATATTATAGTAGATCTAATGGTATTTGTTCTGCTTGATTTTATAAAACTTTCGTAAAGAGACTTTACAGGACTAGTATCAGAGTGAATTGCGTTAGGGTCTTTATAATTAGAGCCGAAAAATGCAGTTTTCACTTTTTCATCAAAGAAATTATATATTGCACTAAAAGTTTTTGTAGGTGGCTCTTTAGTTGTTAGGTTAATACTAAATTGACCTTCATTTTTGTAATCGCAGCCATGGTCTCTTATTCCATAATATATGGTGCCTTTTTTTTCTTTTAACTTTTCCTTTAAGCCTTCCATGTACTCAGTATCATGAACTTTGCTGATATCTACAGATATATCCGCTTGGTTTTCACCAGGCTTATGCTCAGGAAGTTTGTCAGAGACGCTTATATACAAGCTATTTTCTAGACTGTGGTTCTTTGTTACTCTTATATTGAAACCACCTTTGTCATTTTGATCGTAGCAGTACTTGTCATTTCTACTACATAAACTAAAAATTAATCTTGGTGTTCGATAGTTATCTCTTATCTTGTGATCACAATTAGTGCATAAACCACCTTCTGGAATGTGTTCAAAATTCTCATTATCCATGTAAGCACGTAATAGTGTAATGTCAGTTTTTACCTGTTTTCCCTTTAATACGTTACTAATAATTTCAGCAACAACAGATTCACCACTAGAATTTAAAGCATTGAATAGCTCAATTTCTATATTATTATATTCAATATACACGCAATCCTCGCCTCTACGACCAGAAGAAAATTTACATATACGTCTACAGAGTGAATTTAAAATGTGCGTATCTATCTTACTTGCACTGCTCTCTGAAAGCTTGCTGCAATCTATATTTTCTCCTTGTTTTATAGAGTTAATAATATTTTCAATTTCCTTTTTTCTTTCATCTTGATCTAACTTCGAAAAATCTGAATCCCAGTACTCTCTTCCTCTCAACCATTGCACATCGCCTATTATATATTTATTAGGACATATCCCATCCTTGCCACCTTGGCATTTCTCTTGATTTAAAACATGTGCAAAATGTTCTGTTTCTTGCTCGCTACACTTTTCGTCGATTTTCAAATACCTGATTTTTGTCTCACTCTCTTTATCTTTACACACTTTACTTCCAATCACACTAAAGCTTATCGTATCGCCTTTTTTAAGTGCAAATGGTAATGCAACGTCATTTCTCCCAGGCCCAATTGCAAAATCTGCATACTGCTTAGGACAAAAATTAACCTTACTAGGCACTATATCAATCTCTGTTACTCTTATTCTATCTGAGATATTAACACCAGAATCAACCCATTTCTGCTCTGTTGACACTATATCTAGTTTTTCACGCAAACCTGATAAATTTTCTGGCTTAATACAGTGATGTTCCCCGCAGCCTGACAGAAAAAAAAACGGTATTATCAGCAAAAATTTTAGCATAAATCCAACTCATTCAGTGCTTTTGTTAACACTCTCGGAGCTACTAGAACCAGAACCTCGAGATTTACTCTTGTCTCCACCACTCAACTTCTTAGCAGCAGCACCAGCAACTCCAGCAACACCCCCAGCAGCAGCTTTGGCAGCAGATAAAGCTTTGCCCACCATTTGTCCAGGTGTCTGACCTGAGCCAAGTGCTGCTCTATGGTTACCAGCAAGTTCAGCAGCCATGCCAGGAAGAATGTTTAAAAAGTGGTAAAAGAGGAATAATACTAAACACAATTTTAATAATTCTCCGATGAGAGAGCTGCCAAATTCCATGTATGTAAAATCAAATAGACCAAGTATGCTGCTCTTTTTAAAGCTATAATTTTGCATCATACATGCAAGAGTAGTTTCATTGTTATCACATTCCCCATCTCTCAATTTAAACCACTGTTTTTTCTTACTAGCTGAGGGTTTTGCTTGGTTATTTTCATATGACTTATCCGGTTCAAAATTTAAATTTTTATAATAGATTTTATCACATGCTATAAACATAAAAGACAAAAACGCAAAAAGGATAACCGGGTATAAGCTATAGGTGATCAATTCTCTTACCCAGCCGTCAAAATATCCTTTGGTGTGTTGGAATAAAACCATAGGGATGAACAAAGGTGATAAAATGATGATTACACTCAAAGCAACTAGAGATAAAATAAATACATAGCACAGCCACAAAATAACCATCATCAGCAAAATGGCCATAAATATAGCAACAAGAGCTATTAAAATCTGTCCACCAGCAAAAATAATACCGATTACCGAACCTGCAACTAATAAGACAGGAGCAGCACCAAGCAAGACTGCTAACGTTGCAACACCTCCAGTACCAATTTTGCCACCAATTCCATCTAAAGGGGCACCTAAATAAAATAAAATTCTACAATCAAGCCTATCCCAAGGTGCAAGATAACTGTAAGATACCCTCTTTCCTGCACGAGTATATTCATAATCTGTACCTGCTTTATAATTACATATGCCTTTACTTTCAGATGATGCTTTTAGCACTATCTCTGACAAACCATTTGAGAGACGAGTTAATTCTCCATAATAATGAGACATGGTACTGCCTGTTGTGAAGTAAATCACTAAAGCGAATTTTATGATCAACATATACATTTCTTGAGGCCTCTGAACTCCACCAGACATGGCTTTTATAGAGAACAGTATTAAAGCTAAAACTAAAACAGCAGTTACAGTGTTTTTCAGCCTTTTCTGTGCTACAGATATAAAACTCTCACCATTTGGTGCACCTTTACCTGCAACTAAATTATCTAACGATTCCTTAATGCATTGCACTATCATAGAAGTTACGGGAATAGGAGCTAATGATTTACTCCCTGCCTGGTTATAACAAGCTTCAGAAACATACGAGCTAAAACAGCCAGCATTATCATAACCTACAAAAATTTTCCCCCCTTGTCCGTTGAGTCTTTTTTCTTTAGATCTGATAATAGTTTTATAGTCATCATTATTACCAATAGGAACTTTTTCCTCTCCTGTACCATCTTTATTTTTGAATATCATCACAGATTTTTCACACATAGGAGCAAGTGGGTCAGGTGGCAATTCCGTGCACCCCATATCAACCCCTTGCGGCCAAGGAGTCATTTCGATACCAAGCATGCTAACACTGGCTAACTCCACACATAATCTGCCCGTTTTTCTCACTGCTTTGAATGTAGCTCCATGTATGGGTTCGCTCTGTCCTGCTTTGAGAACTCTACATTCCAGACCACCATCAACCTTCGAGGACCATGACCCATCTACGTATCCAGTGTCTTTCTCCCTGACATCAAAGTCTATGTATCCAGGTTTTCCTCTGGAATTAAAGTCTACCTTATTAAAAAGATTACCAAAAGTTAAAGGGTTTCGATGACATACTTCTATATATTCACTGTATTGCACACCATTTTTTGGCCAGTAATAACTCTCTGTACTCTCCTGAACGTTAGAATTTAAGGCTTCTTTTTCTGCTCTTTTCCCGTCATAATCTTTTTTGTTCACGTCTTCCCGAGCTTTATTTTGCAAACAAGAAAAATATTCCTCTTCTGTTTGGTAATTTTCATTGGTGCAGCCACTATAACCTGTGTCTTCTAATTTAAAATTTTTGTATTTTCCATCATGATCACGTGCAACTGGGTGTTTAACAAAACTATGTTCACAAACAACAAGCCCTCCTATCGCTTTCCAGACTCCAACAATTGCAGCTATCATTCCAACAATAACAAGAGCGGTAAACAAACCAGCAGAAGAAACGATCAAAACAATGCCAGTAAATATTGCGCCAACAGCAATCGCTATTCCAGCAAGTGCTGCAGCTGTTTTAAACGCTCCACAATCAGGATTAGAGGCACGACTAAAACTGCCAGTGGAATTAAATCTGCTAACAAATTCTGTCTTGTCAGTACCACTTACTCCATCTGCAAGCACTGGATATGAGAGTAAAAAGTCTATATTTAGTAAAAATATCGCAATTAATAGCAATGACAGCTTAGTCTTAAACATTTTTTACCTTCTGATAAAATATAGGCAACCATACTTTTGGGTTGTCCCCAACTTCATTTAATATATCGTGTAACAATAGAACACTTTCTGCACGTCCGGATAATACGTTGATTATATCATCCAGGCCTTTTAAGTCTATTCTAGCTACTACAGCATTGACTCCTTGTTTCACCAAAAAGAATCTAGTACTCGGATCTGTGTGCTTAATTAATATATATTCACGTTCAGTTAACATAAAAACATCCCGATAGACACTAGTAGCTTTCAGATTTGGTAAAAAAATCTGTGTCGCTGTTTGTTGTACAAGCGTATCGCTAATAGTACTTTTACTTGCATCCTCAACACTCTGAGTAGCAAAAATCACAAAAGCATTTAGTTTTCTCAGTACCTTCAACCAGTCTTTTATCTTGGGTGCAAAAACTGGATTATCTATTAACGCCCATGCCTCATCAAGAACGATAATAGATGGAGTGCCATCAAGAGATATACTAATCCTATGAAATAAATAAATCAAGACCGGTCCAAGAGCAACAGGATCTTTGAGCAAGCTAGCCATCTCAAAACCAAATACTCTTGCTCGTGAAAAATCTAGCAAATCTTCTTTATTGTCAAATATTGCAGCATGAGAACCATTATCATGCCACATAGATATTGCCCCAGCTAGAGTATCAGGACCTGCAAGCCCTAAAAACGGTACGAGGTTTCTCAAGAATCTGTCTTCTTTTCTTAATTTAAAATTTCCTTCAATTGCATCATTAATTCGTGCAATATCTTCTGAAGTAAATTTATCATTATATACCGAAATTAAAGACTTTATCCACTCCATTAAAAATGTTCTATTATCAGAGGTATCATCAAGTTGTAAAGGATTAAAATTTGTTTTAGTTCTTGGTTCTATTACAGTATAGATACCACTAAGTGCTCTTAAGAAAATCTCTGCACCGCGATCTTTATCAAAAAAGAATATCCTTGGAGAAAACTTCATCGCTTGGGCACACAGGAAATTCATTAAAACAGTTTTACCAGCACCAGTTGGGCCAATTATCATAGTGTGTCCAACATCCCTTATATGAAAGTTGAAAAAAAATGGAGTACCAGATGTCGTGTCAAAAACTGTAACGGCATCTCCCCAGTGGTTATTGAATTTATTACCAGTAGGATAATTATGTTGAGATGCAAATCCAGCCAAATTAAGACTACTTATTGTAGCTTTTCTCACTATATAATCGAAATTACCAGGAATTTGCGCCCAAAATGCTGGTTCAAGGTTAACTCTCTCACGTATAGGGTAAACACCGCAATTAGAAAGCTCTGATTCTACCAACGACAGAGCGTTATCCAATGATTTAGGACTTTTTTCTATACATAAAATAGTCAGGTGATGTTGACCAAACGCAATCTTACCACTCATTGCGTCATCAAGCGCTTGAGAAATTTCTGCTATTTGAGAAATAGCTTTATCTGCAGACTGTATCATTCGATTTTGCTGTATCTGCATTTTTCCAATCGCCATTTGCCTGTTTATAAATTGAAAAGATTGCGTAATTATAAACTCGTAAGGAAGTTGTAAAAACGAATCAAGCATTCCTGCAGAAGTATGATTTCCATATTCTTTGATACTAATTATTCCAGCATATTTACTCTCATTATGAGTCACAACCTGTATCATCTTACGGCCAAAGAATAACCTATGTACTGGTAAGTATCTTGATATTTCAGTTCTTAGCGGAAAAAGCGTATTTGTAACGAAGCCACAATTTACGATTCTAGATAGAAACTCCATTATTTCGCAGAACAAACCATCTGGAGTTTCTTTTACTCCAAGAATTTTAGGCGAATAATTTCTAAGGCTTGTCACTACACGATTTGTCGTTTCCTCTAAATCTTCATACGTGGCACGTATATCACTTTCCCAAGCATGTTTTGAAGTTACATGTCCGAATTTTTTTAGTAGATGTGACAAAAATTCTACTCCTTTTGTGTCCGCTCTACGGATAATCGTAATGTATAGGTCATTAATAAATGATTGCCTTGTTGCGTGTTTTTCTCTCCATTTTAGATTTACGTGATTAGCGAAAAAATTCGGCAAACCTTGACTTGCAAATTCATCAGAAAAAATATTTTTCTTACGTCTGATAGTATGAAAATACAAACTAAATGCCGGAGATGAAATGCTTCTTAGCATCTGATTCCTGATGTTGTTCTGTATGACTAAATCCTCGTCATCGGCAGTTTCAAATGCAAAACCACTTAATTTTATAACCTTAACCAACCAATTTTCTTTTGTCATCAAGGTTGTGCTATTCCAATAGCAAGAATAAGGAATAAATTCAGCAGCGTGAACTTCCCTGTTCAGAGTAGATTTATTCTTTGATTGAATAGCCCTAAACCTCAGCATCACACAACGTTAAGCAATATCATAAGAATTGGCTCCATGGTAAAAACGATTTAAACATTTCGAGCACTTTCCCAATTTTACCATAAATAATTCAATAAACAACGGTTCTTTTGCAGAAGCTATATAACCAAGTCCATGTATACCTGGTAACATTAAGAGAATCACTCTTAAATCATTTGAATTAATGAAAATTAGCATGCAAATCAGGACGTTTAATATTGCAAACATATAACTCACACCAAAGAGCATTGCAGGTCTTGTAAGACCTTTAAATAATTGATCTGTTTGTATACTACCTGTGGACATATCTTTAACCTTCTAATAATAGCTCTAACACTAATACTATATCATTATATTAAAAATCCATTGAAACTAGTAGCACTTTAAGTTAAGATACATTATTTAATCCCGATAATGACAAATTGGCCATTTCAAGAAGCAGAAAAAATATTGCAAGAGTTTCCTAATAAAAAAGAAATAATATTTGAAACTGGTTATGGACCCTCTGGTTTACCCCACATAGGAACCTTTGGAGAGGTTTTCCGCACTACAGTTATTGTAAATGCATTAAAAAAAATAGCTCCTGGTATAAAAACCAAAATCATTGCAGTTTCAGATGATATGGATGGTTTGCGAAAAATACCAGATAATGTGCCAAATCAAGAGATGCTAAGAGAGCACTTAAATAAACCATTGACTATGATACCTGATCCATTTGGCACTCATCAGAGTTATGGTCATCATATGAATTCATTGTTGTGTAAATTTCTTGATATGTTTGAATTTGAATACGAGTTCAGGAGTGCAACAGAGTGTTATAAATCTGGCGTTTACGATGAAAAACTTTTACTCTTACTGAAAAATTATGATAAAGTGATGGACGTAATGCTTCCATCATTTCGGGAAGAAAGACAGCAGACTTATAGTCCATTCTTGCCAATATGCCCAAAAACTTCTCAAGTTTTACAAGTTCCAGTAATTGAAACAAATACAGAGAAAGGAACAATCACATATGAAGACCCAAACGGGGAAAAAATAGAAGTTCCAGTGACAAAAGGAAAATGTAAACTGCAATGGAAACCTGATTGGGGAATGAGGTGGGCCGCATTTGGAGTAAATTACGAAGCTCACGGAAAAGATTTAACTCCATCTGCTGTGCTTTCAAGTCAAATATGTGAAATACTTGGAGAAAAGCCACCACTTCTATTTTGCTACGAGCTTTTTCTTGATAAAGAAGGAAAGAAAATATCAAAATCAAAAGGAAATGGCATTTCAATTGAAGAGTGGCTAACTTACGCACCAACAGAGAGCTTAGCATTGTACATTTTTCAGAGTCCTAAAAAAGCTAAACGTTTATATTTTGATGTGATACCAAAATCAACTGATGAATATTTAGAATTTGTAAAGCGTTATCATGAGAACAAAGAAAAGGATATAAATAATCCTGCTTGGCACATTCACCAGGGCAATGTTCCCAGTATAGAAACTTCAGGCATAAATTTCTCACTACTTTTAAACCTAGCAGCAGCTTGTAATGCTGAAAACAAAGAGATCCTATGGGGTTTTATATCCTCTTATGCACCAAACGTTACACCAGAAAATAATAAAATGCTTGATAGACTTTCAGACTTTGCAGTAAAGTATTATCACGATTTTATCAAGCCAACAAAATCATATAAAACTCCAAATGAAAAAGAAAAAGCAGCGTTACTAGATTTGAAGGACACTTTACATTCTCTATCTACAACTGCTACTGCTGAAGAAATTCAATCTCAGGTATTTTCTATTGGAAAAAAATATGATTACACCAACTTACGTGACTGGTTTCAGCTATTATATGAAACGTTACTTGGCCAAAAAACCGGTCCAAGAATGGGATCTTTCATAAAGCTTTACGGAATAGGTAATACGATTTCTCTCATAGAAAGCGCTACTAAATGTATACTTTAGAGTTTACCTCCTTTCATTTGAGCTCTTTAGTTTTAATAAGAATTCCTTGACAAACTCCGCTAGCCCCCTTATCATGAAACTGAAGCTATTGTATTTGCTTTCGCCAATCTGCAGATTAAAAGGTAAGGATTACTTAATGTATCGGCGTCTTATGTTCAATTTTTTGCAGTATATAGATACTGTATGTCTTTACAAAACTTCATCTACATCTAGATTTTTATCTAAATAAGCTGAACGCGCTTATAAAGCGTTACAAGACATCAAAAAATGCCAATACTCGACAGAGATAGTAAAAGACTAGCTAACTCGGGGATTCTTTGTCTTTTTTTCTGCTTAGTAAATTTCTTAAACATTTGCAGCGTAGGTTAGTTGCAATTAAAAGCGGCTGAATCTCGCTTGTCAAGCGTTTAAAACATAAAAAACGCCAATATTTTAAAGCGGATAATAACCACGGGGCTTCTTTTGCCTTTTTTTTCATTTGGTAAATTTCTTAATATTTATAGCTAAACAACAACCGTCATCCCGCTACTTGTTAGCGGGATCTCTTGTTAGCGGCTGAGATACCGCGAATGAATCGCGGTATGACGGTTCGCGGCGGCATGACGATAAGGTTTATACCTTGTCATCCCAGTGCTTGACACTGGGATCCAGCTTTCTTTATAAATTCACCAAAAGTGCTTCATTCTATAACGCAAAACCCATACTCACCAAATCCAATGCATTACTTGCAATTAAGTTTCCTGGATCCCAGTGTCTGGGCACTGGGATGACACCATCATAAAGGAATCAGTGTCAGCTACTTTCATGACACTATTCTTTTTCCTGGATCCAAGTAGTCGAGCTACTTGGATGACAGCTAGCCTGACAACCGTCATCCCGCTACCTGTTAGCGGGATCTATGCTAAGAGATACCGCGAATGAATCGCGGTATGACGGTTTGCAACGGTATGACGGTTTGCAACGGTATGACGGTTCGCGGCGGCATAGTAATTCGTCATCCCGCTGCTTGTTAGCGGGATCTCTTGTTAGCGGCTAAGAGATACCGCGAATGAATCGCGGTATGACGGTGTAGACGATGGTTAAGTATCCCGCTGCTTGTTAGCGCCGCGGCGGTATGACGGTTCGTGGTGGTATGACGTAGAGTGCTTAGAAGCTGTTATTTTGCTATAAATGGCTGTAATGGCATCATCTATTTTATTGCTATCACAGCCTGTTTGTGCAAGTTCAGCATTCCCACCACAGTTCTTTTTAACTGCTATGGATATTAGTTCTTTTGCGCTAATCTTATTGATTAAGTCTTTACTTACTTTAATAATCAAGACTGTTTTATCTTTTTCTGTTGCCGTAAAAGCTATTACCGTTTTTGGTTTTTGTTGCTGCAAAACAAACTCTCTTATTACATTTGCTGGAATATCAGTGAAAGTGTGGCTTATAAAATTTATTCCATTTATTTCGGTGCTTTTTATATTCTCTGCACTCACAAGCTTTTTATATAGGTTTTTTATTTTGGTTTCGGATTTTTTGTGTTCTTGACTTAAAATACTTAATCTGCTTGTTATTTCACTCACTGGCGCTTTTACGAATTCTGCAACTTTTTTTAAGTTAATTTCATTATCACGTACATAATTGATTGCTTCCTGACCAGTTAAAGCTTCAATTCTCCTCACTCCAAAAGCAACAGAACTCTCTGTTACTATCTTAAATAAACCGATTTCTCCAGTATGTTCAACGTGCGTGCCACCACACAGTTCCCTTGAATCTCCAATCTTCACTACTCTTACTTGATCGCTATATTTTTCGCCGAATAACGCCATAGCTCCTTCGTCTATTGCCTGATTCATGCTTTGAATTTTTGTAGATGCGGAAAGATTTTCTCTGATTAGAGAGTTTACCATATCCTCTACCCAAAACAACTGATCTTGAGTCATTTGAGTGTTATGGCTGAAGTCGAATCTCAGTCTATCTGGTGCAACTAGGGAACCTTTTTGAGTGACATGATCACCTAGAATTTTTCTGAGTGTAAAGTGCAGAAGATGTGTAGCTGAATGATTTCTTCTTAAGGTTTGCCTTCTTTCCTTGTCAATGCTTGCTGCAACTGTGTTACCTTTACAAATTGAACCGAACTTAACTATGCATCTGTGCAAATATAGGTCATTAACCTTATTGGTATTCTCGACTATAATAATACTTCTATCAGATTTGATCAGACTGCCAGTATCTCCCACTTGTCCACCTGACTCGCCATAAAAAGGTGTTTTATCAAGTATAATGGTTATCTTTTCTCCCTCCTTTGCAGAATCAATTACTTCATTTTTAGAGGAAACTATAGCTAGTATTTTCGCATCACTTACTTCATTGAACTCATAACCAACAAATTTTGTTTTGCCAAATTTATTGATCAAATCAAACCATACTTGCTCAACAGATTTTTCACCAGATCCAGCCCATTTAGCACGTGCTCTCTCTTTTTGTTCTCCCATTGCATCATCAAAACCCTTCTGGTCAAAATTTATTTTTTTCTCTTTTAAAATATCGAGTGTAATATCCAAAGGAAATCCGTAGGTGTCATATAGCTTAAACGCTGATTCTCCAGGCAAAGTATCGCCTGGTTTTAAATCTGCAGTGAATTTCTCCAGGAGATTGATACCTTTCATCAAAGTGTCTTTAAAGTTTTCTTCCTCTGATTTTAACGTCGTTTCTATTAAGCTTTTAGCTCTGACTAATTCAGCTCCCATATAAGCCGAACTCGTGCTATCTATCAACACTGGAAAAATACGATGGAGTAGGGAATCATTATATCCAAGCAGGTGAATATAACGCGCGGCTCTCCTAATTAATCTGCGTAATACGTAATTCCTGCCCTCATTTCCAGGAAGCACTCCTTCTGCGATGAGAAATGCAGCCGCGCGAAGATGATCTGCTACGATCTTATGCGCTATTTTATTTTCCGTTCTTCCACAGTACTCCTGTGATTTACTTATCAAAGCAGAAAATAAATCAATATCATAGTTATCATGGACATTTTGCATTACAGCAGCTATTCTCTCAAGGCCCATTCCAGTATCGATACATTTTTTTGGCAATTTATGTAAATTACCTTCTTCATCTTTATTAAATTCCATGAATACCAGATTCCAGATTTCAACAATTCTATCGCCCTCTTGTAAATTAGGACTCCCATGGTCATAAAAAATTTCAGAACATGGACCGCACGGACCAGTGCTTCCCATACTCCAAAAGTTATCATCCGTTGCAATTCTTATGATTTTATCACTTGAAAAGCCACTTATCTTACGCCAAATCTCGTACGCCTCATCATCAGTATGGTAGACGGTTATGGATAGTCTGTTTTTATCAAGAGATAACTCTTTAGTGATAAATTCCCACGCAAATTCTATCGCAGTTTCCTTAAAGTAATCACCGAAGCTAAAATTTCCGAGCATTTCAAAAAATGTGTGATGCCGAGTTGTATAGCCAACATTTTCCAGATCATTGTGTTTACCGCCTGCTCTTAGGCACTTTTGACTTGAGACAGCACGTTTCATTTCAGTTTTTTGAGCACCAGTAAAAATATTTTTAAACTGCACCATACCAGCATTTGTGAACATGAGCGTTGGGTCATGTTCTGGAATCAAAGGAGAAGAAGAAACCTGCTCGTGGTCATTATTTACAAAAAATTTTATAAATCTTTCTCTGATTTCGTTTAGCTTCATCGTTTTTATTGAGGTTATCTATAAATAATAAGTTGTAATGGAAATAAAATCAATACCACTCTCTAGATCTCAGAACTTCTAGTGACATGCACCTTGTGGTAAGAAAAAATCAATATATTCACGATAAATTTACCTCATATCTGTGTTTTATATGTGGAAATTGGAATGGAAATTTATGTAGGCAAAGAAAAAAGAATAGCAAATGTGGTGACTCAACACTGGAATGACATAAAAGGATCAGACAGAGATTGGCCAGAAAGGCATGAAATAGACACTGCAGAAATAATGGAATCATGGCAGCATTGTTTTGTCATTGAAGTCAAGGATCAAGGTTATATTTGTGAAAATGCAGGAGAAAAGGCTGTTGAATTCTATGGTTTTGAGAAAAAGACGCGCATTGATAATAAGTATGCAATTGATGCACCATTTTTGCGACTATATAAAATAGATGCAGTTATTGATAAACTTGATACTGTAATAGAGAGTAAATGCCCGATCAATGAAGAGGAAGAAAGTGAAAGTGTTAAAATGAGGCAAGTATTGTTGCCACTTGGGAATAAAGAAGGTATAACACACATATTGGGCGTAATTACTTTTAAACTCCTTTAATATACAATTTTAATTTGATTCTTTAATAAAATTATTTATACTAATGCTTAATTACTATTAAAGAACTCAATAGTAGTGCTTGTAAATTTATTTGGAATATGAAGAAAATAAAATTAAAAACCAAATCTTCTGTGAAAAAGCGCTTTCACCTTACAGCTAAGGGTAAAGTTATTTCTACTCAGTCAGGCAAAAGGCATGGCATGGTAAAGAGAAGTAAATCTAATATTCGTAATCAGCGCGGTACAACGATTCTTGGTAAATCTGACTCGCGTATAGTTAAGCTTCATATGCCTTACGGTATTTAACAAAATGGAGGTAAAATAAAATGGCTCGGGTAAAACGTGGAGTCACTACTCACGCTCGTCATAAAAAAATATTGAAACTGGCAAAGGGTTATAGAGGGCGCGCAAAAAGTTGTTATAGAATTGCATTACAAAGAGTTGAAAAAGCACTGCAATATGCTTATAGAGACAGAAGAACCCGTAAACGTGATTTCCGTAGCTTATGGATAATACGTATTAATGCAGCAGCAAGAGAGCATGGGCTTACTTATGGTAGGTTTATGCATGGTCTTACACTTGCCGGCATTGATTTAAATAGAAAAATTCTTGCTGAGATGGCAGTTAATTATAAGGATGATTTTGCCAAATTAGTAGAAACTGTAAGTGGTAAATTAGCGGAGAATTCTTAAAGCAAAAACACCATGAGAATTATTTTCATGGGATCACCAGGATTTGCTGTTAATTCTCTGGGCTTGTTACTGAAATCAAAGAGCGAAGTGGTGGCAGTATACACCAAGGCTCCAAAACCTTCGGGGCGTGGACAGAAGCCAACGAAATCTCCAGTACATGTTATCGCTGAAGAAAGTAACATAGAGGTATGTACTCCTATCTCTCTAAAGTTTTCGGCAGAGCAAGAAAAATTTAGAAATTTCAAACCAGACGTTGCAGTTGTAGCCGCGTATGGGTTGATACTTCCAAGAGAAATTTTGAATATTCCAAAATATGGTTGTATTAATATTCATCCTTCATTACTACCAAGGTGGCGTGGTGCAGCCCCGATACAGCACACAATTTTAGCAGGAGATCAAGAAACCGGGGTTAGCATTATGCAATTGGATGAAGGATTAGATTCCGGCCCTATTTTAAAACAGGAAAAATTTCTTATCGAAAAGAACGATAATTACAAGACATTGCATGATAAATTATCTAAGCTAGGCAGTGATTTACTGCTGAAAGTGCTAAACGAAATTGAAAAACAGCTTCCCTTAAAACAGAACGATAACAATGCATGTTACGCTGACAAAGTGGAAGACTATAAAATTTATGCAAGTGATGCCTGTGAAGTTGCTTATAGAAAGGTTAAAGCGTTTTACCCAAAAGCATTCATTAAGATAGAAAATAAACGTATCAGGATACTTGATGCTGACTTTGAAGCTCTCGCTTCAGAACAAGGTAAGATTGTTAACGATAATATGCACATAAGTTTAAAAGGTGGCACTTTAATTCCTAAAGTTGTACAAATGGAAGGGAGAAATCCTTGCAGTATTGAAGATTTTATTCGTGGCTTGAAATCAAGCATGGTAAAAAAATTTATAGAATAGGCTGCTTTAAATTAGTGTAGAAATGTAATAGCTAAATTTCCTTTTCTTAGATATAATCTTAAAAAACTTTCCATATAAAAATGAAAATAAAAAGAGCTTTAATATCAGTATACGATAAAACGAATATAATTGATCTTGCATCGTTTTTAACGCAGCAACAAATAGAAATTCTTTCAACGGGAAATACTTATAAAACGCTATCTAGTGCAGGAATAAAAACACAAGAGGTCTCAGATTACACACAATTTCCAGAGATACTGGGTGGTAGAGTGAAAACTTTACACCCTAAAATTCATGGAGGAATACTTTATGATCGAGAAAAGCACAAAAAGGAAGTGCAAGATCTAGAAATTGAGCCAATAGAGCTGCTTATAACTAACCTATACCCATTTTGGGAGACAGTAAGTAGCAGCTCAAATGAAGAGCAAATTATAGAACAAATTGATATCGGCGGGGTGGCGTTAATTAGAGCTGCAGCAAAAAACTTTCGTTTTACTTCAGTTATTTCTAGCATTCAAGACTATGAAGCACTGAAAGCTGAGATGATAGAAAATAACAATAAAACAACATTGGAATATAGAAAACACTTAGCAACCAAAGCATTTGCTCTCACTGCACACTACGATTCTAATATTCACAGTTGGTTTTTATCCCAGAGTAAAAATAATGAGTTGCCAGAGTTTTTCGCACTATATGGGCATAAAGTACAAGAACTCAGGTATGGTGAAAATCCCCATCAAAAAGCTGCATTTTATAGTAATCAATTTACAGAATATCCGTTGGAAAAACTACATGGAAAAGAGTTGAGTTATAATAATATAGTAGATATAGAGTCCGCACTTAACATAACTTCTGAATTCGAAGAGCCTGCAGCAGTGATAATAAAGCACAATAACCCATGTGGCGCTGCTGTTAGTAATAATGCTTTGGAGGCATATGAAAAGGCTCTATCATGTGATGAAGTAAGCAGTTTTGGTGGCATAGTTGCCTTAAATCGGGAGATAGATTTAAAGCTAGCAGAAAAATTAAACGAGATATTTTTGGAAGTAGTGATAGCACCATCGGTAAACAATGAGGCACTAAAAATTTTACAAAGAAAGAAAAATTTAAGAGTGATTATTCATAAATCTTTCCAACAAAATGTGAAATACCAAATTAAAAATGTTGTTGGTGGGTTTTTGGTGCAAGAAAATAATGACCACACAATAAAAGCAGAACAAGTAACAAAGTGCACTACAACAGAAAAAGAAAAGGAAGATCTTATTTTTGCCTGGAAAATATGTAAACATGTGAAATCCAACGCAATAGTTATAGCAAAAGATGGTTGTGCTATTGGCATCGGCGCAGGGCAAACAAGCAGAATAGATAGTGTGAACATTGCAGTGAAAAAAGCAGGTGAAAAATGTAAAGGTGCAGTGCTTGCTTCAGATGCATTTTTTCCATTCCCAGATAGCATAGTAGAAAGTGCAAAACATGGAATTACAGCTATAATTCAGCCAGGTGGCTCGCTGAAAGATCAAGATGTGATAAAAGCTGCAAATGAAAATAAAATTGCTATGTTTTTCACTGGCGTTCGCAGTTTTTTCCATTAGGCTTTGTGTCTTATCGTCATACCGCCACAAACCGTCATACCGCGATTCATTCGCGGTATCTCAGCCGCTAACAAGAGATCCCGCTAACACGTAGCGGGATGACGAGCTTATCGTGCTGCCACGAACCGTCATGCCTCTGCGAACCGTCATACCGCGATTCATTCGCGGTATCTCAGCCGCTAACAAGAGATCCCGCTAACAAGCAGCGGGATGACGGCTGTCGCTTAGCCACAAACGTTAAAAAATTTACCAAATAAAAAAAAAGGCAAAGAAGCCCCGTGGTGCGAGTTTTGACCCTCTAATACTTTAAATTGGCGCTGTAATAATGTGCTAACGCTTAAAATAAGCGCGATTTGGCTGAATGTAGAAAAAATTAAAAAGACATGCAGCCGCTATAATTTTATGTAATCCGCCAATAGATACTCCAAGTTTTTTACTGAATTTTTGTTATTGAACCCGCGCGGATCAAAAACAAGTTTTGAGTCAGAAATACCCTTAATACTACAATAAGAGGGCTGGCGGAGTTTGTCAAGTAAGTTTTTTCGTTTCTGTGACCAGTTGGACTTAAAGTCTATACAAAAAACGTTTACAACCAACGTTCAACATGGTAAATTAAAAGCGGTTTATTCCTCGGTAGCTCAGTGGTAGAGCAGTTGGCTGTTAACCAATTGGTCGCTGGTTCGAATCCGGCCCGGGGAGCTTTTCTCTGTGAAATTCTAGTGTTGATTTTATATGAACATTAAATCAGTGGTTTTATGTATACTAGATGGCTGGGGAAATGGAATAGAGAATAATAAATACAACGCTATTAGCAACGCAAATCCACCTTGTTGGCAATACATTAGCTCTAATTATCCAAAATGTAGTTTATCCGCCTGTGGAGCTGATGTGGGGTTACCTGGTGGTCAAATAGGTAATTCAGAAGTTGGCCATATGAATATTGGCAGTGGTAGAGTAGTAATGCAAAGCCTTCAGCGCATTAATCAAGAGATTGGAACAATAGAAAACAATGTAAATCTACAAAGTTTTATTAATGATCTAAAAAGTAAGAACGGCATATGCCATATAATGGGGTTGATATCAGATGGTGGTGTTCATTCGCATCAAAAGCACATTTCGACTTTAGCAAATAAAATATCACAGCATGGAATCAAAGTGGTGATACATGCATTTTTAGATGGCAGAGACACATTGCCAAATTCAGGAAAAAAATGCATTCAAGAATTTACAAAGAGTATAAAGGGAAATGACACAAGAATTGCTACTGTTTCTGGGCGTTACTATGCTATGGACCGTGACAACAGGTGGGAGAGAACAATTGAAGCTTATGAGGCTATCGCATTTGCAAAGGCACCTTGTCATGATAATGCAGTATCGTTGATTGATGAAAATTATCAAAATAACATAACTGATGAGTTTATCAGGCCCGCAGTAATAGGTGACTATCAAGGTATAAAACCAGAAGATGGAGTGCTGTTGGCTAACTTTCGTGCTGATCGAATGATACAATTAGCAAGTATTTTGCTTGGCAAAACAGATTACGCTAAGGTAGCAAAATTCTCTTCAATTTTAAGTATGATGAAGTATAAAGAAGATCTCAAAATTCCTTATATTTTTCCTCCTACTTCTTTCGCTGATACTCTAGGACAAACAATAGAAGACAATAAATTACGACAATTACGTATCGCCGAAACCGAGAAATACGCTCATGTGACTTTCTTTTTCAATTGTGGAAAAGAAGAACCTTTCTCTGGTGAAGAAAGAATACTCATTCCCTCACCAAAAGTTCAAACTTACGATTTGCAGCCCGAAATGTCAGCCTTCGAGCTCACAGAAAAGCTTGTAGAAAAAATTCACTCCCAAGAATTCGCACTGATAGTTGTAAATTACGCTAATCCTGATATGGTAGGGCATACAGGTAATATAAAAGCAGCCGAGAAAGCTGTGCTAGCTGTAGATGATTGTCTTGCGAAAGTGCTGAATGCTGTTAAAAAGTCAAGCAACACCGCATTAATTGTTACTGCAGACCATGGTAACGTGGAATGTATGTTCGATGAAGAAAATAATACACCTCATACAGCACACACTCTAAATAAAGTGCCATTTATTGTGTCTTGCGATAATCTAAAACTAAGAGACGGAAGGTTATCTGACATTGCCCCTACTATTTTACAGCTACTTGGAATTAAAAAACCAAACGAAATGACAGGCAGTTCGTTGATTTCTTGCATTACCCTCTGTCATTCCAGCTAGGCAGCGTTATGCACCGGAATGACATCAAATAGATGTGTTTTAACTTAATCCAACTTTTAAATTTTTCGCTGTTAGTACTAATGATTCATTAAAGAAGCTGTCAATATCACCAATACTATCTATATTTTTTGTACTGATAGATTGGTCAATTCTTTTGACCAAATTAGATAAAACTTTATTAGGGCCAATTTCAACAAATTTGTTAATGCCACGGCTTGACATATACAAAACCATTTCTCTCCATTTCACTCTGCTTACAACTTGCTTGGCGAGTAAAGTTTTTATAACTTTGGGATCACTCTCCTCTTTAGCTGTAACATTTGATATCAAAGGAACTATAGGACGGGTTATTTTAATACCCTTCAAAAACTCCAAAACTTTTTCATCAGCAGGTTTCATAAGAGATGAATGAAAAGGCCCACTAACCTGTAATTTAATTAGTTTCCTCACACTCGAGTTTTTGAATAAATCGGGTAACATTTCAAGAGCTTCTCTAGTGCCACTTATAACCACTTGTCCGCCACCGTTATCGTTTGCAATTTCACAAATTCCGTCAATTTGAACTGATTTCAATATATCTTCCACTTCATTTATCTCTGCTCCAAGCAACGCAACCATTCCGCCTTTACATTTCAGTGAAGCTTCATGCATTGCTTCGCTGCGAACTTTCAGCAGCTCGATTGCAGACTCAAGCGTTAACGCTCCTGCAGCACACAGCGCTGTATATTCGCCAACTGAATGCCCACAAACATATTTAACATTGTGATCAGTGAAAAGAGATTTGCCAAACACATGCTCCATAACACGTAGCATTGCAATTGATACTGCCATTATAGCTGGCTGAGCGTTTTCTGTAATGGTTAATTCTTCAATAGGACCGTTGAAGATTAAATGAGACAGCTTTCCATCCAATATGCTATCTACTTCATTAAATACTTGTCTTGCAACAGAAAACTCACTATATAAGCTCTTTCCCATTCCTACAAACTGAGAGCCCTGACCGGGGAAAGCAAAAATCATGATAGTTATTATTTATTCCTTATTAAATATACTACTTTATTTATTTTTTGTCAATATTTTAGAATAATGATTGACTTAGTGAATTAAGTTCACTAGAATATTAACTGACTAAAAGTTTATAAACAACAATGAATTATCATAAAATTATTATAGTTATGACAGACGGTCAAGAGTTTGAAACTCGTTCCACTTATGGAAAGGAGGGAGATAGGGTAAAACTTGATAGAGATCCTCTTACTCACCCTGCATGGACTGGAAGTTTGACAAGCGGGTTAGCAAGTAAAACTAGCAAATTAGCTAAGTTTAACGATAAATATGGAAGCATTTTCTAATTCTCCTCCTCTTTAAGTTTTAGAGAGTTTACTGAAGCATGCATAAATACAAAAATATAGGCTATGTTGCTTCTCCATCACCAAAATCGCAGGAAGTATCTAAACTATTAAAGAAACTTAATTTTATCAATATAACAGAAGAAAATAAGTCCGAAATCGATCTATTGATAGTTGTTGGCGGTGATGGCTTTATGCTACGCACTTTGCACAATTACGTCATAGAAAATAAAAACATGCATGTGTATGGGATAAACACTGGCAATGTTGGGTTTTTGATGAATAAATGCTTTAGCTGCAGTGAAGATTTAATTGATCATATAGAGCATGCAACTTCAACTCAGTTAACTTTGCTAAAAATGGAAGCAACAGACACAAGTGGCAAGAGATATCATTACATAGCAGTAAACGAAGTATACGTTTTTAGAAAAGCGAACCAAATAGTAGAGATGAATATTACTATTAATGATAAGCTAAAAGTAGAAAAATTTAGAGGGGACGGAGTAATATTATCTACCCCCACAGGCAGCACTGCATACAACTTCTCTGCCGGTGGCCCAATCTTGCCGCTAAATTCAAATTTACTTGCACTCACTTCTATCAATAGCTATTACCCAAGGCATTGGAATGGAGCGTTAATATCAAACGATACAATCGTACAAATTGACATTAACGACACAAAAAACCGTCCAGCACTTGTAGTATCAGATTACAAAGAATTTCATGATATATCACAGATAAAAATACAAAAAGACCATGAGAACACAATCACTTTGCTTTTTGACAAAGATTACCCTCTGAATGAAAGAATCTTTGATAGACAATTTCTATACTAATAATTATCCGTAAATTGGTATTTACTATATCTTAATAACTATAGCGTAATCAATGCAGCATAGTAATTAATTTTGGAGTGAATATGCCTGGACCAGTAAATGAAGAACAAACAGTAACATTAATTTCTTCCACATCAATAAGTGAAGATGGCGAGATAACACCAGGAATTTTACCAATACCAGCACTTAGGACAAGTACTCCGAAAAAAAATGATGAAAATACAGCTTTAGAAGCTTTGTTAGAGGAAGAATTTAAAGAGAAAAAAAACAGCAATGCTAATTCAAGAGATCCGTTAACTCTTGAGACTCAAGTATCACCTCCTTCCCTAGAAGAAACAAAAGGTGAAGAAACTCATGTTGACGTGCCACAAAATTCAACTCTAAGCAGATCACCTTCTCAAGAGACAGTATTTAGTCCACCTTGGAATAGTGAAATATTAGAAGATTTACAAAGAACTAACAGCTCAAGTATACCTCCAACTGGCTCACTACCATCATACACAAGCGCAGCAGATGGCTCTAAAAAGTCTTTGCTTACAAATAGTAAATTTAACATAAATGACGATGCAATTTTAAAAAATAAAAAAACAAACAGATTCTTGCCAAGAGCAAAGTATTCCATGCAGCAGAAGGGCTTTATAATTTTTACTGCAAGTGCTATTATACTCAGTATATCTGCAGCTTTATTATATTTACAAGATAAAGCAAAATTTATTGCATTTTTTACAAACAGCCCAAAATATATCACTATACCAGTTATCGCACTTGCTGCATTGCTTGCAATTGGTCCAATATTTTTTGCAACAAGGCAATTTATAGATACTGAAGAACATTCCATTCAAAAAAAAGATGCGGATAAAATTTTAGCTGAGGTGTTGGAGCACCAGCCAAAAGATAAAGCTATAAAATCTGTAAGACTGGAATATAGCAATGGCACTCATTCAAATTTTGTACTTAATGCTTGGGAAGCTAAACAAGGCTTCACTAACATTGACGAAAAAGTAATTACTAGAACTAATAAAATAAAATCAGTAATTAACGACAGACCAATATTTACTGCATTATTTACTGGTGTAGTTGCTGCAAATATAGCGTTTCCTCTAGGGCTACTTGCAACACATGGTGTTAATGGTGTACAAAAATTTTACCAAAACCCTTTGACTAATAACATAGGATTATCATTACTTATAGGTTCTGGTATACTTGCATTATCAATTATATGTCTTGGCGTGCATTATTATAGAAAAACAAATTGCACTAACCTTATATATTCTGAAGAAGAGATTGATCCTAAAGATGTTAATGGGAAATTCATTGAGGAAATAAAACGAGAAAGAACAAATGTTCTTGGGGAAAATCACAGTAAAGACGCTAAACGCAGCAGCTTAACGCTTGAGCAAGTTGTGGTTCAATCTCATAATTGTAAGGATATTGTTTATAGTGTCGGTTAATAAAATGCATGATATAGCTAGTGCAGCCCTACGTCATACCGCTGCAGACCGTCATACCGCGATTCATTCGCGGTATCTCTAGATCCCGCTAACACGTAGCGGGATGACGATTGTCAGGGTAGCACCTCCCTCCCCTGTCATCCAAGTAGCTGACTGACCTTACCCAGAAAAAGTGGAGAGAAAGTTTGGAATGTTTTTCACAAAGAGAATGATGAATCAAAATGCTCAGGAATGCAATAGTTAATAGTGACGTTGTTTGTTATAAAAAATTTCTATGTATTCAAATATTGCAGTTCTAGTTTGTTGAGCAGAGTGTTGTGAAGTATCAATAAGTATTTCTCTTTTCAATGAGCTAAAGAAGCTTTCCACAACAGAATTGTCGTAACAACAACCTTTATGACTCATCTATGTTTTTTATGGATAAGAGATATTGATAACCTTGCAAAGTATATTGTGAACCTTGATCACTATGTAATAGTAGATTTTTGGCAGGTTTACGCTTGTTAACGGCCATTAATAAAGAGTCCATAACCAATTGTTTATTTATTGAACTGCTCATTAACTACCATGCGTGAATATAGATCGATTATTGTTGCCAAATATAGCCATCCTTCTTTGGTTTTTATATAAGTAATCCCATACTTTATTTGGTTGATCGACAATAAAGTTTTGGTCTAATATATTGGGAGCTACTGTCCGTTTGTTGTTTCTTAATTTTAAATTTTCTTCTCAATATAGCCTGAATACCATTTTTCTGCATAATACTTTGCACTGTTTTTAAGTTGCAACTTTTACCCAAAGCCTTTAATTCAGCATGAATTTTAGGAGCTCCATATCTACATTTAGAAGCTTGATATATTTTTTGAATATCTGCTAATAACTCTTTATTTGCTGATTCTCTACTGCTTATTTTCCTTGTAGTCCACTTATAGTAGCCACTAGCAGAAAATCCTACATAATTCCTGTACTTTATAGCAGTTATAGCCTTTCTTATAATAGTCCGAATGCGATAAGATATGTGTTTATGGCTATAGCAGGCCAGTAGCATATTACGGTCTGTTCGGATTATTGTAAAAAGAGCTATACTATGCTCTTTTATAAAAAAATATTTTACTCTTTTTGACTGGCCAGGGCTTTTTTTAAAATGTCTCTTTCTCTTGTTACTTTTGCTAACTCTTTCTGTAAATCAAATCTCTCTTTGTCATAAGGTGCTACATCTGGAAATGCATTTGCCGCTGACTTTTTTTCGTTATATTTCTTCATCCATTTTCCTAATACACTATCCCTTATTCCTAGATCTCTTGCTACTTTTGCAACTGGTTGACCTACCTTTCTTTGTTCATTTGCCAGCTTAACAGCTTCCAATTTGAATTCTGCCGTATATTCTCTTGCCATTTCTAATCCTCCAAAATTTTATTTTACCCAAAAAAACTCTTTTCTTTCTCTCCACTTTTTCTGGGTAAGGTCAGTCTGTCCAGGTTCCAAGATCGGTGTCAAAAATTGCTCAAACCATCCATTAAAAACATCCATATTACAGTGGCCTTCAAAGGTTAACGGAACAACTATCTTTCTTCCACTTAAGGCTGCAACCATACTGATTCGTTGAGTTTTCTTTCCAGATTTTAAGGCATAAAACCGCTGTCCTTTCTGGCAATATCCGTAGTTCGGTGTTATCAATGCCAGACTCATCTATATACACTAAGTTTTTAGGTTCTTTTGTCGCTATAATTTTCAAAAATTCAGCACGTTTTTCTTCGTTTCTTTCCTTGTATCCATATGTCTTTTTTTGCGCGTAAATCCAATTTTTTTAAGGGCTCGATAGATCGTTTGGATACTAACGTTGTTCCAAAGTTTAGCCATTTCCGATAGAGTCTTTCCTCCGTATTCTCTGGCAAATTTGGCAAAGGTATCCCAGTCGGTAATTTTGTGATTGTAACCCCCATTTCCAAGTTTTTTTGATTGAAAGTCTCCTGTTTCTTTTCTTCTTTGCTGCCACTCCCATAAAGTAGTTCGTCCAATCTTAAATCTTGCTGCCACTGTTTCTCTGCTTTCTCCTTCGTCTAGCGCTTCCATTGCTTTTTTTCTTAAATCATAACTATATGCTGCTGGCATTCAACCTCCTTATCATCATCTACCCTTATCCTATCACATCCGGACTTTTATGGAAAGAGCTATATTTTTATCAATTCTGCAATCATTTATCTTAATATTAAGTTTCTTAAACCTTCTTGATGCTTGTGAATAGCTGATAACTGCCAAATCTCTTCCTATTTGTTGCAAATACCCTTTTATAAACCCGACTGTTTGTCTTAAACCAATTCTAAAGAAACTGACGATTATATGCACCAAAATCACAACTTTATCACTATAAATATAGTTGCCGCCCTGCATTTTTGGACAATTCTCGTACCAATTTTCTATGGCGTCATTGATATAACAAAAAATGCTTCCTCTTTCTTGGAGAAATTTGTTATATTCATGGCAGTTACTGACTCTCATTCTTTGTGGCATATTTTTTCTTCAACAGTTAAATGGCTATTTATAATGAATTTTGTCAGTAACTGCCAGTTCTTTTCACTTGAGCGATGCAACAAAGCCATCCCAGTGTCACGCACTGGGATGACATCATCCTTTTTTTGGGATTCCAGCGTCACGCGCTGGAATGACAGCAGTCCTACGTCATACCGCGATTCATTCGCGGTATCTCAGCCGCTAACAAGAGATCCCGCTAACAAGTAGCGGGATGACGATTGTCGTTTAGCTATAAACATTAAGAAATTTACCAAACGAAAAAAAAGGCAAAAGAAGCCCTGGGGTTATTATCCGCTTTAAAATATTGGCGTTTTTTATGTTTTAAACGCTTGACAAGCAAGATTAAGCTGCTTTTAATTGCAACTAACTTACGCTGCAAATGTTTAAGAAATTTACTAAGCAGAAAAAAAGACAAAGAATCCCCGAGTTAGCTAGTCTTTTACTATCTCTGTCGAGTATTGGCATTTTTTGATGTCTTGTAACGCTTTATAAGCGCGTTCAGCTTATTTAGATAAAAATCTAGATGTAGATGAAGTTTTGTAAAGACATACAGTATCTATATACTGCAAAAAATTGAACATAAGACGCCGATACATTAAGTAATCCTTACCTTTTAATCTGCAGATTGGCGAAAGCAAATACAATAGCTTCAGTTTCATGATAAGGGGGCTGGCGGAGTTTGTCAAGGGATTTTTGACGAAATGATTTTGAAAGCAAAGAGCGGGAGAAGGGGTTCGAACCCTCGACCTCAACCTTGGCAAGGTTGCGCTCTACCAACTGAGCTACTCCCGCAATTAAATTAACCTAAATTTACTTAATTATAGGCATATACAGCGATTTGTAAACCCCGTGTACACGAAAAATGTGAGAGCCCATAAATTTGCGTGGTTCCTTCTATGATCTTTTCGTATACTTAAGACTCATTTTTGATTATCATAGGTTTTCAATTGTGCCAAAAAATGTATTAATTTTATGGGAATATTTTTATATAAAGACGACTTGCCAGCTAGTTCAATACCAGATGATATAAGGTCTATAGCTGTTGATACCGAGGCAATGGGGCTACTTCATAGCAGAGATAGATTATGCCTTGTGCAGCTCTCTTTTAATGATGGCAACGCTCACTTAGTTCAACTCAAGAACGATTATACAGCGCCAAATTTAAGAAAAATATTAGAGGATAAAAATATAACTAAAATATTTCACTTCGCGCGATTTGATGTGAGCATAATACGTTATTACTTGGAAACTTGGGCACTTCCGTGCTATTGCACAAAGATAGCTTCACGTTTAGTTCGCACTTACACAGATAATCATAGCTTAAAAGAGTTGTGCTTAGAGCTGCTTGATACCAAACTAAATAAGCAGCAGCAATCTTCTGATTGGGGAAATGAAAATTTAACAGACAAACAAAAAAGTTATGCTGCATCTGATGTTTTGTATCTCCACAGGATAAAGGAAAAGCTAGACTTAATGCTGGAACGTGAAAATAGAAAAGAATTGGCCCAAAAGTGCTTTGAATTTCTTCCTACTCGTATTGAGTTAGACTTAATGGGTTGGGAAAACGTGGATATCTTTAACCACCAGATGTAATAGAAGTTTTTTGTTTGTGCAAAACACTTTAGGGCAATTTTTCAAGCTCTGCGGTAAGAATTTAGTTGATTAACTGCTAATAGATACGCTATATTTTACAAAAATTTAGGTATTTTATGAGTGATGATATTACATCGGTAAATGATCAAAATTTCAAATCTGAAGTCACTGACTATAAAGGGTTTGTTCTGATAGACTTTTGGGCAGAATGGTGTGGGCCATGTAAAAGTCTAATGCCACGTATCGAACAATTGGCTAAAGACAGAAAAGGCAAGATTAAGATCTGCAAATTCGACATAGATGAAGGGACTGAAGTGCCAAGTAAGTATGGGGTTCAATCTATACCTACTTTGATTATATTTCAAGATGGTAAGGAAATTGCACGCAAAATTGGTGCAACAAATGATCTGCTAAGTTGGGTTGATAGTGAAATAAGCTAATAGACAAATTTGCTTTTGTGTGTATTATAAATATTGATAAAAGGGATTGTAGCTCAGTCGGTTAGAGCAGTTCGCTCATAACGAATTGGCCGTAGGTTCGAGTCCTACCAATCCCACCATTGTTAGCATGATCGTAACAATGAGAAAACTATAGTATATGAACTATATATTAATGTAATGGGGGAAATGATGGAATTTACTAAGTCTCTAAATAACAAGTTAGATGAATTGCACTTACTAAATCATCCATTTTACCAGTCATGGAATACAGGAAGCTTAAGCTTGCAAGCTTTACAAACCTATGCTAAAGAATATTATCACCACGTTGCTGCGTTTCCTCGTTACATCAGTGGTATACATTTTCTGTGCCCAGATCTAAAAATGCGACAGGTTTTACTTGGTAATTTAATAGAAGAGGAACAAGGTGATGAAAATCATCCAGAGTTATGGAAACGTTTTGCTGAAGGGCTTGGCGTTGCGCGATCTGATCTTCGTGAAAGTGCACAGATTAAGGAGACACAAGAATTAATTGATGGTTACTTTGACATTGTAAGATCAGGTTTTGCAGCAGGTCTTGGAGCCTTGTACGCTTACGAACGTCAAACTCCAGAGGTTTCCAAGTCTAAAATTGAAGGTTTAAAAAAACACTATTCAATAAGTGATGAGCGTTCTCTTCAATTTTTTACGGTCCATATGCATGCTGATGAATGGCATTCTGAGGAATGTGCAAATCTCATTGAAGATCTAGATGAAAAAGAGCAAGATAAAGTTATGCAGGGTGCTCAAAAGGGAGCAAGGCTCTTGTGGGGTTTTCTTGATGGAATGATGAATGCTAGCGTGTGTTAGTAGTTGTAAGTAGCTTAAACTCAGTGATGTTGGAATGCAATGTCTGCATGTAATCTTCTTATATCTGACTTACGGCTTTGGGTTCATTTAGGCTATAGTGCAGAAGAGAAGTATCATTCTCAATTAGTTAGTGTTAATATTGATTTTACCTTTAAATCCCCCCCTTTAGGACTTACAACTGACCGGCTTGAGGATACTATATGCTACTTGGAGGTAGTTCAGAGTATTCAATCTCTCGTTCAAAGCAAGCAATTCAACTTAATCGAGCATTTAACTCATGATATATACAGGACCATTAATAACCTTGTGATGCAAAAAAAGCTTATTATTTCTTCTATAGGCGTAACTATTCACAAAGTTGCACCACCTGTCCCCAGTGTGCATGGAGGTGTTTTCTTTACTTATCGTAATGCGTTGCAAGAATGATTTACATTTCTATTGGCTCAAATATGGGGAATCGCTTTTCCCATTTACAAAAGGCTGCTCAGTTACTGCAGGAGCGCTATTTTAAAAATTTAAAATCTTCAATTATTCTGGAAACTAAGGCTATTTTACCAAATGATGCTCCACCTGGGTGGGACAGGCCATTTCTAAATATGGTTGTGTATGGAAGTTGTTCTTCTTCTCCTGAAGAGCTGTTAAAGGGCCTTAAACAAATTGAATGTGACATTGGCCGTCTGCAGGTCTATGAAAAATGGGCACCTCGCGTTATTGATTTGGATATTTTGTTATGGGATGACCTGACACTTGATACATCCTACCTTAAGATTCCTCACCCAGAATTGATAAACAGACCATTTTTGCTTCACTTGATGGCAATGCTGAGCCCTATGGATAATACTCCAATAATCAACAAAACGTTCGGTACTGTTGCTTATGATATCCCTAATATTCAAGATTGTTTTTTAAAGAGTTTTACGCTTTCGCCAGAGCTTGTGGGTATTGTCAATATTACTCCTGATTCATTTTCAGATGGTGGTCTTTATTATGATGCAGATCAAGCAACCAAGCAGGCACTGCGGCTGTTATCAGATGGTGCAAGCATAGTTGAACTTGGTGCTCAATCAACAAGACCTGGCTCCTCAATACAAACTCCAAAAGCAGAATATGCACGCTTAAAACCAGTGCTTGATGACCTTAATCAATATATGAAAGTTGGTGACATTAAAGTCAGCATTGATAGCTTCTGGTCAGACGTTATTTTAAATGTTTTGGAACACTACAACATTGCCTGGGTAAACGATCAGAAGGGAGACCTAGATGATAATACCTTAAAAGCGATTGCTAGCAGTGGATGTAGTATCGTTATTATGCATTCACTCTCCATACCACCACATAGTGACAACATTATCCCAAGTGACATTGATCCAATTGATACCATAAATAATTGGGCAGAAAAGAGCATTAACAGGTTACTTGCCCTAGGTTTTGATCAAAGCTCGATCATTATTGATCCTGGTATTGGTTTTGGCAAATCTATGTACCAGAATATCCAGATTTTACGCAGTATAGAAACGTTACAAAATTTTGGCTGCAAAGTTCTGGTTGGTCATTCTAGAAAGTCATTTATTTCTTCTTTTTCTACAGAACCTGTCTTTAACCGAGATTTAGAAACAATTGCTTTATCATCTGCATTGCACAACAAGGTTGATTTCCTTCGAGTGCATAATGTGCGTGATCACATGCGATTCTTTGTAGCTCAAGCTGCTTTACAGGGATGCTAGTTATCGGAATTATGGCTGTTGATCCCAAGGGGGTAATTGGAATAAATAATGGATTGCCCTGGCATTATCCAAGTGAGTTAGATCATTTTCGTCAGGTGACTGACAAACAAGTTATTGTTATGGGAAGAAAAACATTTGAAACTATGCCTCAAAACATATTGAAGGATCGTATCCCTGTTGTTTTTTCTCGTAACAAATTAAATTCTTGTTTTAACAGAGGAGTAAAATGCACTATTATTTCTTCTATGCAAGAGTTTTTGTCAATCCAAAGTAATTCTAAAGTCTTCATGATTGGTGGAACACAAATAGCGCATCTTTTTTTGGAGTATGATCTAATCTCAGAATTTATCATAACAGAAATTCACAAACCCTATAAAGGTGATGTATATTTCAACTTAACACTTCTTGATGGATGGCATAAAACTATTCTCACCAAAACGAAAGATTATACTATATGTAGGCTAATACGTTAATATGCATGTTAAAGCAATTTATACCCACCGCATTGAATGTGGGGAAGTATTAGAGCAGGTTCTTGATCGCTATGTTTCAGAGTTGCTAGGAGAGGAAGTTGTTCTTGCTATCACATCAAAAATCATTTCTATTTGTCAAAAACAAGTGGTTTGCAAAACTGCTTGTTCTAAAGAAGAGCTAATCAAAAGAGAAGCTGATGCAATTGTTGATGTAGACCATAATTCTTACGGCATCTATTTAACAATCAAAGACAATATCTTAATTCCATCTGCTGGTATTGATGAATCAAATGGTAATGAAATGTATATTTTATACCCAAAGGATGTTCAGAAAACAGCTCTATCAATATGGAACTATCTCAAGACAAAACACTGCATAAAACATCTTGGTATTTTGATTACAGATAGTAACATAACACCTATGCGCCTTGGGGTTACGGGCGTTGCTCTTGGTTGGTGTGGATTTGAACCACTTTATTCCTATATAGGCAAGCCAGATCTTTATAATCAACCACTGCAAGTAACACAAGTCAATCTTCTTGATGCACTGGCAACATCTGCTGTTTTAGTTATGGGAGAAGGGGCAGAGCAAACACCGATGGCAATAATTAGTGGTGCACCAAAGGTTCACTTTCTTACTCGTCCGCCAACTACAGAAGAAGAAAAAAGTGTGAAGATATCTATGGAAGAGGACCTTTACTCTCCTCTCCTCATGCGAGCCCGCTGGTTAAAGAGTTAAAGAGGAACTTAAAAATTTGCTATTAGACTTCTTACATAACCATATAACATTGGGAATAGAAACAAAAAACTTACTTGACACCCTTCGCCAGCCCCCTTATCATAAAATTGAAGCTATTGTATTTGCTTTCGCCAATCTGCAGATTAAAAGGTAAGGATTACTTAATGTATCGGCGTCTTATGTTTAATTTTTTGCAGTACATAGATACTGTATGTCTTTACAAAACTTCATCTACATCTAGATTTTTATCTAAATAAGCTGAACGCGCTTATAAAGCGTTACAAGACATCAAAAAATGCCAATACTCGACAGAGATAGTAAAAGACTAGCTAACTCGGGGATTCTTTGTCTTTTTTTCTGCTTAGTAAACTTCTTAAACATTTGCAGCGTAAGTTAGTTGCAATTAAAAGCAGCTTAATCTTGCTTGTCAAGCGTTTAAAACATAAAAAACGCCAATATTTTAAAGCGGATAATAACCCCAGGGCTTCTTTTGCCTTTTTTTTCATTTGGTAAATTTCTTAACGTTTGTAGCTAAACGACAACCGTCATCCCGCTACGTGTTAGCGGCTAAGAGATACCGCGGCGGTATGACGGTTTGCGGCGGCATGACCTCGTCATTCCCCTACGTGTTAGCGGGATCTAGAGATACCATGACGGTATGACGGTTCGCGCGGTGGCATGACCTCGTCATCCCGCTACGTGTTAGCGGGATCTATGCTTTGAGATACCGCGAATGAATCGCGGTATGACATAGGGAACCCTTTCTTGGGTTAGCTATAGATTTACTTCGCATATTCAGCTAATTTTTATTACAATTACAACAAAATAATTTTGGCTTTGATGAAAACTGTATATGTATGTCAATCCTGTGGTCACAGCACTGGTAGGTGGGTAGGGAAGTGTATTGCATGTGACAATTGGGATACAATTGTTGAGGAAATAGCAGTAAAAACGGGCAAAAGAAGTATATCTGCGCCAATTTTAATAAAGACGTTATCAGGTAGCGAAATTATCACTCCAAGTCGTTTTCTAACAGGAATAGAAGAATTAGATAGAGTTTTTGGTGGGGGTATCGTTCAAGGTGCTAGCATTTTAATTGGAGGCGAACCTGGAATTGGGAAATCCACCCTTTTGCTTAGAATTGCAGCTAATGTTGTGCAACTTTCCTCTTTTGAATGTCTTTATGTATCTGGCGAGGAATCTTTAGAGCAAGTGAGTCTCAGAGCAAAGCGTCTTAAGATAAATGAACCTAAAATTAAGCTTTTATCTACAGTGTCTTTAACTGATGTAGTAGCAACAATAAAGGAAAACAAAAGTATTAAATTCTTAGTAATTGACTCTATACAAACAATGTATGATAGCAGAATTACATCAGCACCAGGAACTGTAACTCAGGTCCGCACTTGCGCACATGAATTAACCATTCTTGCGAAACAATATGGTATTTCTCTCTTAATAGTTGGTCATATAACTAAGGATGGACAAATAGCTGGACCTAAAACTTTGGAGCATATGGTGGATACGGTATTATATTTTGAAGGTGAAAATAGCAATCAATATCGCATTTTGCGTACTATTAAAAATAGATTTGGCCCTGCAAATGAAATTGGTGTTTTTGAGATGTCTGAAGCAGGACTTGTGCCTGTTGATAACCCATCATCATTGTTTCTGATGGCCCATGACAGAGAAGTAGTTGGCAGCGCCGTATTTGCAGGAATTGAAGGTTCAAGACCAATTTTAATGGAAGTTCAAGCATTAATAGCAGGAACTAATATGGCAACCCCAAGAAGGGCAGTAGTTGGGTGGGATATTAATAGATTGGCTATGATCATCGCGGTGCTAAATGCTCGTTGCAAAATGTTTTTGCATGATAAAGAGGTATACCTAAACATTGCAGGGGGACTCAAAATACAGGAACCATCGGCTGATCTTGCTGTTGCTGCTTCCCTTATTTCAAGTATAGTAAATTTACCGCTGCCAACTTCTTCAATAATCTGCGGTGAAGTTGCACTTTCAGGAGAAATTAGGAACATCTCGCATGCTGATCTCAGACTAAAAGAAGCACAAAAGTTAGGATTCAAAAAAGCAATTATGCCTAAAAATGGTAACTATTCTTCTCATGATATTGAAATAATCAAGCTTGGTCACGTAAGGGAATTAAGAGAAGTCTTTAATTACAATTAAATAACGCTTCAGCAAATTCTTTGCTAGTAAACTCCCTTAAGTCCTCTATATTTTCGCCAATTCCTATAGCATGTAACTTTATCTTATAAGCTTCTGCAAGTCCAATTACCACTCCACCCTTAGCAGTGCCATCTAGCTTTGTTACGATTAGCCCGGTAACATTAACCATTTTGCTAAATGCTTCTAATTGGCTATAAGCATTTTGGCCGGTAGTTGCATCAAGAACTAAAATAACATCATGAGGGGCAGTGTCATCCAATTTCTTTATCGTTCTATATATTTTTGATAACTCCTCCATAAGGTTCACATTATTTTGCAGCCTTCCTGCTGTGTCAATTAGAACAACATCAACGTTGTCTTTTATAGCTTGACTTACAGCTCTGTATGCCACACTTGCAGAGTCGCTACCGTACTCTCCAGTAACAATTAAGCAATCAGAACGTTCTGCCCAAATGTTTAATTGCTCACTAGCAGCCGCTCTAAATGTATCGCATGCAACAAGCATAACGGATTTTCCCATTTCCTTATATTTATATGCAAGCTTACCTATAGTTGTGGTTTTACCGTTACCGTTTACTCCGCATACCATTATTATATGTGGTTTTTTATTTAAAATTAACGGCTGTACAACTGGGCTCAATATAGCTTCTATTTCGTTCATTAACTGCTGCGAGATAATATTATGTTCAACTTCCTTGTCAAACTTGATGCTTGTGAGCCTATCGATAATCAACTTAGAAGTTTTATGACCAATATCCATGCTAATTAGCAATTCTTCTAGCTCATCTAAAAGCGACTGATCTAATTTTTTTTTGCCAGAAAAAATACTTTTCACCCCGTCGCTAAAGCGAGAAGAAGTTTTTAACAAGCCTTTATAAAGGTTACTAAACAAACTCAAGGGAATACTCCTTTTTAAATTATAAACTTAATGACAACATAGAGACGCTGATTGTAAAGAAATACACGTATTATGTGTATTTGTAAAGTTAAACAGTCGTTTTACGGGAATTTTGAAAGTAAAAATCACGTAAAACGATTGTTTTCCTTTAGTTTTTAACCTAAATATGTTATAATGTAAAATAGCAGTTTATAGGTAATTTTATGAGTTATAATGAGAAAATTTTAGATCATTATGAAAATCCAAGGAATGTTGGCTCTCTGGATAAAAATGATCCAAGTGTTGGTACTGGTTTAGTTGGTGCACCATCGTGCGGTGATGTAATGAAATTGCAGATAAAGGTCAATGACAAAGGTGTTATTGAAGATGCAAAATTTAAAACTTTTGGCTGCGGTTCTGCCATTGCTTCAAGTTCCTTGTTAACAGAGATGATAAAGGGAAGAACCATCAGTGACGTTACACAGATAAAGAATACTCAAATAGTGGAAGAGTTGTCTTTACCTCCAGTGAAGATACACTGTTCGGTGCTTGCTGAAGATGCTATAAAGGCCGCTATTTATGACTATCAAAGCAAACAAAGTAAAGGTGGACATTGAGAACTAAAGCATGAAAGAAGTAGGCGGAGGTGAAACTGTAAAAAAGAATAAAAAACTTATCACTATAACTGCGGAAGCAGTAGAAAGGATCAGGTATTTATTGGACCAAAAGAAGCATACTAACCTTGAGAAACCGGAAGAAGCAATAGGAATAAGAGTGCTAATTAAGCAAAAAGGATGTTCTGGTTTAAAATATGATATTGAATATGCATATGATACTCGTCCTTTAGAGTCGGTAATTGAAGAAAACTGCAGTGATGACCAAAAAGTTAAAGTGTTGATCGATCCAAAATCCGTCATGTTTATTCTTGGCTCTGAAATGGATTATGTAGAAGAAAAATTTTCATCGGGTTTTGTTTTCAAAAATCCTAATGAGAAAGGAAAATGTGGTTGTGGAGAGAGTTTTCATGTCTAGCAGCTATTTTACATTGTTTGAAATTGAACCAACTTTCAATATCAGCTTTGATGAGTTAGAGAAAAAATATATTGAGCTAAGCAAAACTGATATAAATGAAAGACAGTCCCAAAACATGGAAAATATTAACAGAGCTTATCAGATACTAAAGTCACCGCTAAAACGTGCCGAGCATTTGCTAGATTTTTTTGATGTGAAAAGCCAAAAGGACCACTTAAATTCTGAAATATTAAGTGAATCAATGGAAATAAGAGAATATTTGCTGGACTGCGATGATCTACAATTTGCAAGCAGGATGATTGATGAAAAAATAAAAGGTTGCGTTAAAAACCTAATTAACACTTTTGCTGTAAAGAATTTTGATGGAGCTGCTACACAAGTCTTAAGATTGAAATATTTATATAAGTCATTTGAGGAGGTGAAAAAGAATGCAACCGATTCAAATTTCTGAACCAAATTCAAGTGAAGTAGTTTTTGGTATAGATCTTGGTACTACCAATTCTTTAATTGCCATGGTAAATAAAGCTGGCAATGTGGAGATATTTAAAGATGAACAAGGAAGAGAACTGCTGCCTTCTGCTCTTTCATATGAAAATAATACATTGAAAACTGGCTACGATGTCGGTCAAAATGCAATCTACTCAATAAAGCGTTTAATGGGTAAAAGTGTTGAAGAATTAAATAAAGAAGGCGTCAATTTTGAAATAGATCATGAAAGCGAAAAAGTTATTAGAATAAAATGCGCAGAGGAAAAGTATCTTACTCCTATTGAGATTTCTGCTGAGATATTAAAAGCTTTATGTGAGAGGGTAAAAAAGTCTAAGGGGCTGGAAGTAAAAAAAGCAGTGATTACTGTGCCAGCTTACTTTGACGATTCAGCACGTAACGCAACCAAATATGCGGCAAAATTAGCTGGAATAGAAGTTCTTCGCCTCGTTAACGAGCCAACCGCTGCAGCGCTTTCTTACTCCATTGAAAAGAACAATAGCAGTGGAATATATGCAGTTTATGACCTTGGTGGCGGAACGTTCGATATTTCGATATTGAAATTGCACCAAGGAGTGTTTCAAGTTCTTGCGGTTGGTGGTGACACCAAACTCGGCGGTGATGATTTTGATCATTTGCTGAGTTCAATTGTGATTGATAAGTATAGAGAAAAGGTAGGTTTAAACAAAGAATGCTCTAGTGTCATCCCAGTCTGGGATCCAGAAAGTTTGATTACAAATGAACACACTAGAAAGTTATATAATAAGAACTGGATTCCAGTGTCAGCTACTTGCATGACAACACTTATTGAATCACGTATTGTAAAAGAATACCTGAGCGAAAACACCGTAGGCACTTTTGAATTCAATATTAACGGCAAGCCATTTAAATGTGAAATTACCAGAGAAGAATTTGAACAGGCAATAAGTCCTTTAGTTAATAGGACTATCAATATAGTCACTCGTACTATAAGTGATATAGATCTTAAAATTGACGATATAAGAGGAGTAATTTTAGTTGGTGGTGCAACTAGAACACCATTGGTTCAAAATTCACTAGTCAAACTCTTTGGAAATAAAGTACTAAATGACGTGGATCCAGATAAAGCAGTTGCCATTGGGGCAGCTCTGCAGGCTCATGATTTAACTTCGAGCTCAAAAGATAGGAATATTCTCCTGGATGTTTTACCTCTATCACTTGGCATAGAAACTATGGGAGGCATAGTTGAAAAAATCATACCAAGAAATACGCCACTGCCAGTTTCAGAAACAAAAGAGTTTACAACTTATGTCGATGGACAAACAGCAATGAAAATTCACGTTTGTCAGGGAGAACGTGAAATGATAGAGGATAACAAATCTCTAGCGCAGTTTGAACTAAAAGGTATACCGCCACTGCCTGCAGGTTCTGCAAGAGTTGAAATAGAATTCACAGTTAACGTTGACGGAATCTTGACTGTTACTGCAAGAGAAAAAACCACCAGAATCGAGCAGACAGTTGAAGTAAATTCAAGTTTTGGCTTGAGTGAAGCTGATATTCAAAATATGGTTGACCAGTCAATAAACAGCTTTGACGAGGATATGAAGGCTCGTTCCCTTGCAGGCGCTAAAATTAATGGAAATAAACTCATACACTTGGTTGAAAACAATAATAACCTTTCCACTGATCAAAAGTTGAAAAACCTATTACAAAATGCAAAAAACGCTTTACAAGGCAATGACTTGAATGAAATTAACAACACTATCGCCGAGTTAGAAAATTCTTCTTTAGAGTTGTGTGAATTAACAAATAGGTAGAAAAAGCTTACACAACCTTGTGCAATACCCTATTTAATCTCAAAGCAACAGGTAACCTGAAATTAAATGGTAACCAATCGACCTTTCCTAATTTAAATGATAAACCAACTATGCTTACACGCCCAATGATATTTTCCATTGGTACAAAACCAACTTCAGGAAACCTACTATCTAAAGAATTATTTCTATTGTCTCCCATAACGAAAAATTGATCGTTAGGTACATAATAAACCGGAGTGTTATATGATAGCTTATTAGAAATGTCATCTACCAAAATCTCATGTTCCTTGCCACTTAAAAGCGTTTCTATATATCTTGGTATGTTACGATTTGACTCATAATCAAAAAAACTTTCAATTTGCCTTCGCTCTACTTTCTGATCATTTAGGTATAATTCTCCCTCTATCATTTGCACTTTGTCACCTGGTGTTCCTATTACTCGCTTAACAAACCTGATGCTGTCATTTCTTGTGGGTTTGAAAACTACTATGTCGCCACGCTTTGGAGGGGTATAAAAAATCCTGCCGCTAAAAATGTTTGGAGAAAATGGAAAGGAGTGTTTACTGTAACCGTATGAATATTTACTAGTAAAAATGTAATCCCCTTCAAGTAGGGTGCTTTTCATTGAACCAGAAGGTATATGAAATGGCTCGAATAAAAAACTACGTATTGATAGCGCAATCAACAGTAAAAAAAACAATGAAGATAAAAATCTTCCCGTTCTTATCACCCAGTTTTTGCTTAGTTCTTCCAACTTTTCCAACTTTGTTTTTCTTATAGATTAAGCTTATTATAATACATAAATTAAAAAATGGTAATATGAAATTTTACTTGTGAATGTTATTCCTCTATTCAAAACAATTTTGAAAAGGCGGTTCATTTCTTTCAACGGTGTCATCCAAGTAGCGTGACACATAACTGTACGAACATTGCAATTTGCAGGTGGCAGATGAAAGTAGCTGATGCACATCTGTACGAACATTTGCTTTTGTTAAGGTAATATGGTGTTATGAAAGTAGCTGACACTGGAATGGCTTTGTTGCATCGCTACTTATGAAAGGCTAACTATAGTTAGGATTATAAGCAACCTATTGAAAATCTTGTTTTTTTGCAATCAATCTGATCAAATTTAAGAATAGTAATTTGTTATTTATATTAATAAATTTAATTCTATTGAAAATAGCTAAAGCATTGAAATTCTTGAATTTTAGCCGGATTGGTAAATGGTAGTGAAATTTCTTTTACTCAAATTTAGGTATTCATTGACCGTTCTTGTTATAAATACCAGAATAATAAGCTACTGATATTCCCTATCTTTTTTATCTTTAATCCATCATAGCTAGCGATGCAACAAAGCCCACTGGAATCTAGGTTGTAACCGTTCACGGATTGTGAGAATGAATAAAGAACTAAGCAGTCGTAACTTTTGGAAGGGATTTTGGCCATTGAGACGTGATGTCAAAAATATCGACAACATTCTTTCCACAAATCTTTCTCCATGTTCCGACCAGGTGAAAAAGCTGTTTTTACGATAGCCGTCTAATTTGCCGTTCTGCAAGGTTGTTGATTGACTTCAGGCTTTCGTAAAAACTTCCACACCATATCCTCGGCCTTAACATCTTAATGGCCATTCTCAAACCATTTACAAGCCTTGTCATTTCATGCCCCCCCTTTTTGCATTAGTTGTGTAGCATCTTTTAATATTAGCAAGGCCTATAATAGTGCAACACTGCCTTACGTATTGCCAATCCAAATTCTACTTGCTGTAAAATAACACAATCTGCTACATCGCTGCTAATCTCAATCCCTCTGTTTATTGGCCCTGGGTGCATAACAATCGCATCTGGTTTTGCGTATGATAGCTTTTGTGAATCAAGTCCATACAAATAAAAATATTCTTTCTCTGAAGAACTATTATTCATGCGCTCTTTCTGCAATCTCAAAAGCATAATTACGTCAGCATCCTTTATACCTTCAATTAATGAATAATGGACTGAATCTACTTCAGGAAAATGCTTACAAATCAAAGTTGGTGGTGCGACCAAGTTTATCTCTGCTCCAAACATTTTTAGCAATCTTATATTTGATCTTGCAACTCTACTGTGCAGAATATCTCCACATATCACAACTTTGAGGTCCTTTATTTGCTTTTTGTGATTGCTGATTACAAGATAGTCTGCAAGAGCTTGAGTTGGATGTTCACTACTTCCATCGCCTGCATTGATTAGCGAGCAGTTAACATACTTTGCCAGTGTATTAATGATACCACTACTTTTATGCCTGATTATTATGTAATCAGGATTCATTGCATTTAATGTTTTGATCATGTCTTTTAGATCTTCTCCCTTGTTAATAGAAGAAGATCTTATTGGCAAAGTTACAACATTTGCTCCAAGGCTTTTTGCTGCTATTTCAAAAGACGCAAGTGTACGCGTTGAATCTTCAAAGAATAAATTTATTACTGTCTTATTTTCCAAGATATGACTATTTGCAACTTCTTTTTTAAGGTACTGGTTGGCCAACTTAGTTATATTTTCTACATCATCGACTGTAAGGTCTGAGATGTTTAACAAATTCCTTCTCTTGTTCATAGTTTCCTTTTCAACTACTTGAACCTATTCTACTTTCTTATTACCTTTTTTCAATAGACTTCTTGTGCAGCAATTGTTTTGGTGAAAGAACGGAAAAAGATAGTAAAGTCAAAATTAAGTTAGAAGGAAGAAAAAGTTCAGCGAGTCAAGAGTAAGGTATATTAGCATAAATCTTTCATCCCAATGTTTAGTGGCGCTGGGGATTACTTCCACTTACACTCATCCGCTATCATAACAGCCTCAAAAAGATGCTTCTCAAGTTCACTTAGAGGCAAATCACTTTGTGAATAATTTCCCCAAGATTTTAGTATATCGGAAGTTTCAACGCCTTCAATAATAGGATATTCTTGGTTTTTTTTAGCGTATAACTCTTGAGCCTGCTTGCTTACTAAAAATTCCAATAAGACTATAGCATTTTCCCTGTTTTTTGCGTTTTTTGTTACTGCTGCACCACTGATGTTTACCATTACACCGTGATCGTTGCGATTAGGAAAAAAAGCCCCTAGCTTGTCTGCAACATTCTTTTTATTTTCTGATGAAAGAATTCTCGCAAAGTAGTAGCTGTTTACTATTGCAACATCTCCCTCACCCGCTGCTACGGCGTAAATTTGATCAGTATCACCACCACTTGGTTTTCTTGCCATATTGCTCACAATTCCGCTTACCCATTCTTTCGTCTTTTCAAAACCATTATTTGCAATCATAAAAGCAATTAACGATCTGTTATATGGACTTGTAGAAGAACGCACTAATATTTTTCCTTTCCATTTTTCATTTGCTAAATCTTCATAAGTACTTAAGTCCTTAGGGTCTACTGACTCTTTATTGTAAACCAATATCCTAGCTCTTTTTGTAAGACCAAACCAATAATCTTCACTGTCTCTAAATCTTGCAGGTATAACACTTTTTAAAACCTCTGAATCTACTTGAGATAAAAGTCCTCTTTTTTTTGCTAGAATTAAGTTGATTGCATCAGCAGTCAAAAATAAGTCAGCTTCACCACCGTTTTCCATTCGTGAAAGTAGCTGAGAATAATCATCAATGATGTAACGTACTTTAATACCTGTATTTTTCGTGAATTCATCAAACAAAGTACGTACTAATTCTTCTTTGCGCGATGAATAAACATTTACCACTTGTGAGTCATTAGTTCCGTCGTTTCTGTATAAATAAGTAATAACTATCAATATAATTGCTATTAAGGATGTGAATATAAAGGCTTTTTTCATATTGGATAAAAAATAACTTCTTTCAGTTAAAGTTACCAAGATGGTACAACTTTAGCAAGTGTAAAGTTCGTTAGATAAATCATAAAAACTTCCTTGACAAGCTTCGCCAGCCCCCTTATTATAACACTGAAGCTATTTATTTATCTTCGCAATCTCTGCAGTGGATTAATGACAAAAAACTTAATGTATTTGGCGTAAATCATGCTTAATTTTTTGCACTATGTGCACCTTATGTCTTTATAAAATTTCTAGGTTTTTACCTAATATAAGCTGAAATGCGCTATTTAAAACATTAAAAAACGCCAACTTAAAAAATGGATAGTGAATAACTAGCTACCCTAGGGTTTCTTTTGCCTTTTTTTCTGTTTAGTAAATTGTATCCGTTCAGCGGAGTGGTAGAATAAGGTAGACAAAGCAAGATAATAAAGATAATCATAGAGCAAAAGTGAGGTAATGTGGTAAACCTTTGAGAACTTTGCAAAAATTTACAGCAAAAAATAGAAAAACTGAAAGCAGAGATAGAAAACTTAAAAGCAGAAAATAAAGCTTTAAAGATAGAGAACGCTGAATTAAAGGAAAGGCTCGGTTTAAATTCAAAAAACTCATCCCTGCCCAGCTCAAAAGAGCTATACAAAATAAAAAAGGACAAGCCAAAAAGCGAAAGGAATGTTGGCGATCAGGTTGGGCATAAAGGAAATTTTCATGCCACAATGGAAGCGGATAAAGTAGTAAAAATAGAGTTGCCTAATATTTGCGAATGCGGAGGAGAGCTTGTAATATGCGAAAAACCTTATGTTCACCAAAAAGTTGATCTTCCGGAAATTAGGCCTTATGTAGTAATTGGAACATGGTCGTTGTTGGAGATGCAGAAAAAGAAAAAGTAGCAAGTTACCAGAAGGTGTTACGCCAGATACATTTGGTCCAAGGGTTAAGTCTATAATTGCAGCACTCAGCGGATTTTACAAAAACTCAAAGCGTGAAGTGGCTAGTATCATAAATGACATTTTTAATTTGAACATAAGTGTTGGCAGCATATCAAATCTTACTATTACCCACAAATATGAGGTTCGTGAGCAAGTCGCCATCCTTCTGCTAAATCAAAGAGACGTTTATATCCTTTCCAAAGAGTAATTGGTCCTGGTTTTGGGTCATTTTTTCTTGCTAAATGGCCTCCAAGTTCATGAAACAGCTTCTTTTATGTTGGGAACTACACTTGGACATGGTTTTCTGTGTATTTTAACGTATAAAACTTTCCATTCTTCTTCAGCTAATAAGGTAGTACATGGTAATGTTGGGTTAGCTCTTGCAATTGATGTAATAAAGAAGATCCTCCAAGCAATAATACTCATAACTGTTAGATATCTCATTAGTCTTTCTGCTATTCCAAGCCTACATTCTTCAACTTTGAGACCGGATTTAAAATTTTATGTAATATCTCTATTTTCCATCTAAGGCAATTGTAAGTTAAAAACGTGATATAAAAGAGATAAGAGAGAAAGATAACCCTGCTCACTAGGAATAGCGGGCGTGCGCGACCGAAAGGAAATTGGTATTACAACCGTTGGTATCAAGGTACGCTAGCCCTATCTCTCGATACGTTTGAATAGTTGCTTGGGACATATATATGCACCCGTTTACAATCTTAAATTAACTAAAACTATCGAGGTTTATTATGGTTACATCTTATCAAAATTTTATTGGCATTGACATCGGAAAATTTAAAAATGTCGTTGCAATTCACAAACAGAAGAATGCTGTCGAATTTGATAATAATGCTTCTGGTTGGCAACAATTATTTCAAGAGTTTTCAGATATTCTACCTAATGCTTTAGTGACTTTAGAAAATACAGGGAAATATGAGCTTGGCTTATCACATTTTCTTACCGACAAAAATATTGCCGTGCATCGAGCTAATACTCGTAAAGTAAAAAGCTTTATTTTATCTCACGGAACTTTAGCAAAGTCTGATAGATCAGATGCAAGAGCTCTTGCTCAATATGGATTTGAACGCCATAGAACTATCTCTCTATTTGTACCTACCTCTACAGAACAATCAACTTTGGCTGCACTTTGTCAACGTCGTGATGATATTACGCAAATGAGAACTCAAGAAAAATGCAGACTTGAAGCACCGGAAAATGATCATATAAAAGAAAGCTGTCAAAAGACCATTGAGTTTTTCGATAGTCAAATAAACGAACTCAATGATACTATACAAAAGATTATTGATGAAAGCCGCGAATTACAACAACGCCAAAAAATTCTTAAAACAGTTCCTGGAATAGGTAAAAAGTTATCACAAGATTTTTTGTGTTTAATGCCAGAGCTTGGTTACTTAAATAGAAAAGAAGTAGCAAGTCTTGCCGGAGTTGCACCGCATCCAAAAGAAAGTGGTAAAGCTGTTGGTTACCGAAGGATTACAGGTGGTAGAAGTAACGTTCGTTCAAAGCTCTTTACAGCCGCTATGGCTGCTACAAGGTCAAAATCTATACTTGGCGCCTTTTATTCTAAGCTTGTTGAAAGTGGTAAGAAGAAGATGGTGGCTATAACAGCCCTAATGCGTAAAATTATAGTAATTGCTAATACAAGACTTAAAGAAGCAATTAATTTGCATACTTAAAAATCTTCACAACGGTAACTGAAATTGGCTAATGAATATGTGCGTCCACACAGACTTAAAGCACATATTCATTAGCTTAAGCAGAAATTGCTGTGGTAGCTGTTTGATATAAAATTCTATTTCTATGACAAACGGGTTTTTATTGCCCATATAATTTGCAAAATTACACAAATAAAAAAATTTTTAAAAAACATAGTTGATACCAACTAATTTTTTCAACAGCTTCATCGAAAGTATTAACTGAAAGATTCGTTAATAGCATCCATTCTAGCGGTTTTTTTTAAGGGAAGGGGAGTTTTCTCAACAACATAAACTGCATAAAGTGGTAATTTAGGTAGTTCTTCCGTCTTATGCCTAATATTATTCTTAGATGGATTCATCATAAACTTTCCAAATCTAACTTCCAAACGTGCTGTTCTTTTTGGCTTATTATCTTTTACAGGAACTTCAACTTCTACCGTACCTGCACAATGAGAGGATTTAATAAATGCCCATAACTTCTGCTCACCTTTTTCAGGATATCGAGATTTTCTATTTACTGCTCTATCTCTGCATGCTCTAACTAGCACTGCCGAATTAAGATTATGTGCAAGCTCAAAAAAGTCATATATATCTGCTTCTCTATCGCATACAGTTATAGTCTCAGTTTGAGTTGGATCAATAATATTATTTGTTTTTCTTAAAGTTTCCAACCACTTTACGCTTTCTTTATCTTCAATGCGATCGCTCTTTTTTTTAAGGTTCTCAGTTTCTTCAGGTCTTGAATAAACTTTTTGATCTAGTATCCCTAGTACCAAACCTTCTATACTAACGGCAAGAGCTGTATGCATTATAATACCTTTTGCAGTATCATAACTGGACAAATTTGCTAATCCGCTTGTTTTTTTATGGTTATTATATACAATGTAACTGGTATCTTGAATGACAAGAACCCTCTTGTGAGCTTTTGTTCTCTCAACCGTCTTATTAATATGTGTAGCTAAAATATCACTTTCTTTTACATTCTCATTTTGAAAAAAACGTTATGCTGTTTTTGCTTCTGACCAACTTTCACATGCTTGATTAATCTAACTTTCAGGTAATTTTGTCAAACATATCAGCAATCTTTACTAATCGCTCAGTTAACCTTTTATCTCCAAATTCATTTTTAGCCCATTCACTACTTTTACTTGCCATTTTACACCCTCAATATTTGCAAACTTTAATATTGTAATATTTTACTTTTTAGTCCATTTATATTTGTGGGTAATAGTAAGGAATGACACCGTCTTGGATGGAAACCAGTGTCAGCTACTTTCATGACACCATCACAAGGTGAAACTGGATCCCAGTGGGCTTTGTTGCATCGCTCAAGTGAAAAGAACTGGCAGTTACTGACAAAATTCATTATAAATAGCCATTTAACTGTTGAAGAAAAAATATGCCACAAAAAATGAGAGTCAGTAACTGCCATGAATATAACAAATTTCTCCAAGAAAGAGGAAGCATTTTTTGTTATATCAATGACGCCATAGAAAATTGGTACGAGAATTGTCCAAAAATGCAGGGCGGCAACTATATTTATAGTGATAAAGTTGTGATTTTGGTGCATATAATCGTCAGTTTCTTTAGAATTGGTTTAAGACAAACAGTCGGGTTTATAAAAGGGTATTTGCAACAAATAGGAAGAGATTTGGCAGTTATCAGCTATTCACAAGCATCAAGAAGGTTTAAGAAACTTAATATTAAGATAAATGATTGCAGAATTGATAAAAATAATATGGAAGATATCGAAATTGCTATAGACAGTACAGGAATTAGTATATACAACAACACTCCTGGTCACAGCAAGGAAAATAGCACTGACAGAAAATATCGTGGCTATGAGCAAACGAGAAAATTGCACGTAATGTTGAATATAAACAACAAAAAAGCCATAGCTGTAAAATACAGTAACGGTGTCTACTCTGATCACTATGGAGCTTGTGATTTGCTAAAAGAAGTCGATTTTCAGTATGTCATAAAAGTACTATATGCAGATAGGGCATATGACAGAGAAAAGCTCTATAAGCTGTGTAATCAATATGGTATAAAAAAGAAAATTCCTCCGAAAAACAACGCAGCAGAGCATCCAAAGTTAGACTATATGGCTGAGAGAAATTCTGCAGTCAAGCTCATAAAGTCATATGATGAAGATGGTATAAAGAAGTGGAAAAAAGAGATGAGTTATGGAAAAAGATCTTATATAGAAAGTTTTTTCTCGCAACTGAAACAAACATTCGGGTTTAGTTTTAGGAATAAATCTGAGACAAATAGAGAGAAGGAACTACTTGTTAAATGCTATTTGCTCAATAAGTTCACTGATATTGGTATGGCTAAATTTGAGATAGCTTCATAAATTTATTGTGCGTTACCTACTATCCGAAGAGCGATGCAACAAAGCCATCCCAGTGTCAGCTACTTGGATGACAGAGGGGGGTGGGATGACAGAAGATGATGGAGTGACAGGGAGTAATACAAAAAGTTTCGTCATCCCCATTGAATCGGCTTTAAAATCGATGTTCAAAGTTGAAATTTCCCTAGAAGATGCGGGGAAAATCAGAAAAGGTCAGGAAGTTGTATTAAATAACTTGCGTAATTTAAAGAATCATGATATTTGTTGTACGGTGGTGGGTAGTGTACCTATTGCAATCTGCAGTTTTATTTATGGTTGTGTGAAACCTATTCGTGTTTTTAATATTTAAAATGAGGTTTAGATGTCGATAACATCCGAAAAGAAAAAGAGTTTGATAAATATATATGCAATTAAAGAAGATGATACAGGCTCATCTTTTGTACAATGTGCAATTTTGACCGAGAGGATCAGTAACTTAACTGAGCATTTTAAAGTGCACAAGCATGACCATCACTCTAAGCGTGGTTTACTTATATTGATAGGTAGAAGACGCAAGCACTTAAATTATATAAAGCGTAAATTTGGTAATGAAGCCTATCAGGAATTAATAGAGAAGTTAGGCATTAGAAAATAATCGAGGAATTTAATATGTTTAAAATTATAAAAAAATCTATAGAGTGGGGTGGTCGTGCCTTATCTTTAGAAACAGGAAAAATAGCACGCCAAGCTCATGGTTCAGTAGTTGTAAATTACGGTGATACTTCTGTTTTAGTAACTGTTGTCCGTAAAAAGAAGGAAGAAAGCGTTGATTTCCTACCTTTAAATGTGCAGTTTATCGCAAAAAGCTATGCCATGGGTAAGATCCCTGGCGGGTTTTTTAAAAGAGAAGGCAAGCCATCTGATAGAGAAACTTTAATCTCAAGAGTAATAGATAGAAGTATAAGACCACTATTCCCAGAAGGATTTCATGATGAAATTAGTGTGGTGTGCAATCTATTAACTTATGATACAGTCAATCCTCCTGAAGTGCCAGCATTGATTGGTGCTGTTGCAGCTCTTGCAATTTCTGGTGTTCCCTTTCACTTTACTATAGCTGGAGTGATGGTTGGTTGTGATGAAAATAATAACTATATACTCAACCCTTCTGTTCAAGAGATGAAAGCAAGCAGCTTGGATCTGTTTTTGTCTGGTGATGAAAATTCAATTTTAATGGTTGAATCAGAAGTGAAAGAGCTCTCTGAAGAAAATGTTTTTAATGCAATAAAATTTGGCCATGAACACCTTAAGCCTGTCATTAAGCTCATAAAAGAGTTTGCTGATACAATTGGCAATAAACCTGAGAGCTTTGCCCCTATTGATGCATCAGATATAACACAAGAGCTCGAAAAATACGGTAAAGATTTTGAAAAAGCATATTCGCAAACAGTAAAACAAGAGCGAGTTCAAGCTCTAGAAGCGATCAGAGAGAATATATTGAATACTCTTAAAGAAACTGGAAAAGACGAAAAGTTAATTACGTATGCAGTAAAAAACTTTGAAAGATCTTTAGTACGTGAAATAATTAGGAAGAAAAGTGTAAGGATAGACGGTCGTAAGCATGATGAGATACGTCAGATAGAAGTTGAAGTTGATATTCTGTCCAAAACTCACGGTTCTGCACTATTTACAAGAGGCAATACTCAGGCACTGGTTGTTACTGCTCTTGGCACCACTCAAGATGAGCAAATTGTGGATGATATTGAAGGGGATAGACGTGAGCATTTCATGTTGCATTATAACTTTCCCTCATTTGCTGTTGGAGAAACTTCTGCTGCGCGTGCACCAGGAAGAAGAGAAATCGGTCATGGCAAACTTGCTTGGAAAGCAATTCATCCTGTTTTACCCGATAAGTCTGAATTTCCTTATACAATAAGAGTAGTGTCCGAAATTTTGGAGTCTGATGGTTCTTCTTCTATGGCAACAGTTTGTGGGACTTCTCTTGCTTTAATGGATACGGGTGTGCCAATAAAGGCCCCTGTTGCTGGAATTGCTATGGGTCTCATCAAAGATAAAGACGAGTATGTAATACTTTCCGATATACTTGGTGATGAAGATTATCTTGGTGATATGGACTTTAAAGTAGCAGGAACTAGTGAAGGGGTTACGGCGCTACAAATGGACATGAAAATTTCTGGTATAAGCTTTGAAATTGTTGAAAAATCTTTAGAACAGGCAAAAGCTGGAAGATTACATATTTTAGAAAAAATGAATGCAGTGATTTCAGAACACAGTGATGATGTCAAAGACCATGCACCAAGGATGTTATCATTTTACATAGATAAAGACAAAATTTCTGCTGCTATAGGTTCTAAGGGGAAAAATATACGCAGTGTGTGTGAAAGAAGTAATGCAAAAATTGAAATAGGAGATGATGGTAAAGTTTCTGTTTTTGCTACGAGTGGCACTGAAGCTGAAATTGCAAAGAGTATGATGATTGATTCAATAACAGAACTAGAACAAGGTTCTATAGTTGATGTCAAGGTTGTAAGAATAGAGAAGTCTATTGTAGAGCTTGAATTTCTTAATGGCAGAAAAGGAAAAATGCACATAAGTGAAGTAGCTAATGAACATATAGATTCTATAGAGAGCGTACTTAAACAAGATGATACTTTCAAAGCACTAGTAATTGACTTCGAAAAAGGTGGGTGTCCAAAGTTGTCAAGACGTCGGGTTGATCAAGAGACGGGAGAGTTTTTTGAAGGTGAGCTTTACAACGAGGAAAGGAAAGATGGTCCAAATGACAGGGATAATTATTACAATAATTCATTTAGTAGAAAACCTGGAGGAAGTCACCATAAGAGGCCTCCTCGTCCTCGTTCTGGTTTCAGCAACAGAAATAGGCCGAAATTTGGTAATAATGATTCATCATCAGGTTTTTATTAAGAGTAAACTTCTTGCGTTACCTCTCGTCATTCCAGTGCTTAACACTGGAATGACACCCTTTCTGGTGAAGGTTGTTCTCAAATCACAATGTTAGTACAATTGTGGTGTTAGCTATAGCTAACCCAAGGTATCCGTTCAGCGGAGTGGTAGAATAAGGTAGACAAAGTGATCTAAAAAGATAATCATAGAGCAAAAGTGAGGTAATGTGGTAAACCTTTTAGAACTTTGCAAAAATTTACAGCAAAAAATAGAAAAACTGAAAGCAGAGATAGAAAACTTAAAAGCAGAAAATAAAGCTTTAAAGATAGAGAACGCTGAATTAGAGGAAAGGCTTGGTTTAAACTCGAAAAATTCATCTCTACCGAGCTCTAAAGAATTGTACAAAACAAAAAAGGACAAGCCAAAAAGCGAAAGGAATGTTGGCGATCAGGTTGGGCATAAAGGAAATTTTCATGCTACAATGGAAGCGGATAAAGTAGTAAAAATAGAGTTGCCTAATATTTGCGAATGCGGAGGAGAGCTTGTAATATGCGAAAAACCTTATGTTCACCAAAAAGTTGATCTTCCGGAAATTAGGCCTTATGTAGTATAGCATTTCTCATAATAGTCCGAACAGGTCATAGGAAGGCAGAATCAACAGCACGACGAAAGGATTCGAATAGAGGAATGTTTTTCCTGGCTCTGTTTTTTATAGCAAACCAATGATGCTCAATTTTGTTGAAATCTGGAGAATAAGGCGGCAGATACAAAATTTCTGCACCAACCCCTTTAGAACCTGTCTTGAAAGGAGTTAAGCAGCTAATTTAGTAAGCATAGAAGTAATCATATTAAATAAGATATTGTTTTTTGAAGTAAGAGGAGAATGCTCGTAATCCTTGCTCATGCGTCTAAAATTGGAAAGCCAAGCAAAGGTTCGTTCTACAATCCAACGTTTAGGAATAACCTGAAATCCTGTATCAACCAATTTCTTGGTAATCGTTAGCAAACATCCAGTTTCCAACAAACATCGATTTTGTAATTTACCTTTGTATCCTTGATCAGCAAAAAACTTACGTAATGTTGGAGCTTTGCATTTAGCTTGAATAAAAAGATTGGTAGCACCATCACGATCCTGAATGCTTGCGCTGTGTACCTCTGCAGTAATTACAAGACCTAGTGTATCTACAATAATATGGCGTTTTCTACCCTTTATTTTTTTACCGGCATCATATCCTCTTGATCCCCTTTTTGAGTCGTTTTCACTGATTGACTGTCAATTATACCTACTGAAGGTGTTTCATTTTTACCAACCATTTTTCTTACCTCTTTTACTAGCATGTCATGTATTTTTTTCAATTTTCCATTATTACGCCACCTGATAAAATAGTCATACACCGTTTTCCATGGGGGAAAATCCTTTGGTAGCATTCTCCACTGGCAACCACCCCTCATTATATACCTTATTGCATTAATAATTGTTCTGATGTTATGTTTTCTTGGTCGTCCTATCGCTCCTTGTGCAACATAGGGCTCTAAAATTTCCCATTCCTTGTCACTTATATCACTTGGATACAATTTACCCTCCTATTTTTTGCTTACCTCATCATACTCTTTTCTTTATTCCCTTTCAAGACAGGTTCTTAGCAAGCTCGATAATCTTATCAGACTTATGAAAAGTAGCATTGTCAAGAATGACAGTCTGTCCAGGTTCCAAGATCGGTGTCAAAAATTGCTCAAACCATCCATTAAAAACATCCATATTACAGTGGCCTTCAAAGGTTAACGGAACAACTATCTTTCTTCCACTTAAGGCTGCAACCATACTGATTCGTTGAGTTTTCTTTCCAGATTTTAAGGCATAAAACCGCTGTCCTTTCTGGCAATATCCGTAGTTCGGTGTTATCAATGCCAGACTCATCTATATACACTAAGTTTTTAGGTTCTTTTGTCGCTATAATTTTCAAAAATTCAGCACGTTTTTCTTCGTTTCTTTCCTTGTATCCATATGTCTTTTTTTGCGCGTAAATCCAATTTTTTTAAGGGCTCGATAGATCGTTTGGATACTAACGTTGTTCCAAAGTTTAGCCATTTCCGATAGAGTCTTTCCTCCGTGTTCTCTGGCAAATTTGGCAAAGGTATCCCAGTCGGTAATTTTGTGATTGTAACCCCCATTTCCAAGTTTTTTTGATTGAAAGTCTCCTGTTTCTTTTCTTCTTTGCTGCCACTCCCATAAAGTAGTTCGTCCAATCTTAAATCTTGCTGCCACTGTTTCTCTGCTTTCTCCTTCGTCTAGCGCTTCCATTGCTTTTTTTCTTAAATCATAACTATATGCTGCTGGCATTCAACCTCCTTATCATCATCTACCCTTATCCTATCACATCCGGACTTTTATGGAAAGAGCTATAAGAGGTTGTCCGGAAACTAGTAAATTCAAGCATATTCCCTCTTTAACATAACCCTACTCATAGCTAGGTATATGAAATTCTCAGTGGATGTTGTGAGTAAATCATACTCCTTCGATAGCCTTCTATTCCTATTAACCCAAGCAAAAGTCCTTTCTACAACCCATCTTCTTGGCTGTACTTTAAACCCTTGTTCTCTTGTTGGTAGTAGCTCAGGTGGCGTATCTTTGTGCACCCAAAATCTACATGGAGGCCTTTTAACAATTTCAATATCTATGTCATATTCTTCCTTTATGTGATTCTTTAAATTTCTTCCTTGGTATCCCATGTCAGCCCACATTTTTTTAACTTTAGTATATTTTGTTCTCATATTGTTTAATGCTATTTTAATACCATCTCTATCATTTTCGTTAGCAGCGCCTACGTAACAACCTAGTATAAAACCCTGAGTGTCTGTAATTATATGCCTTTTTCTACCCTTTACTTTTTTACTTCCATCATAGCCTTTGATCCCCCCTTTTCTGTAGTCTTTACAGATTGACTATCTACTATACAGGCACTCGGCTGCTCATTCCTTCCTATTTTTCTTCTACTATATTTTGTAATTTCATAATTCATTTTCTCAAAAATTCCCTGCTTCTTCCATTGCCTGAACTGCTCATACACAGTCTTCCATAGCGGAAAATCATTTGGTAAATACCGCCATTGACACCCTGTACGCAATACATAGAAAATTGCTTCTAATATTTCTTTTTTGCTATACTTTGGCGGCCTTCCTCCTTTCTTGTATGATACTCTGAAGTGTTTTTCTATTCTTGCCCATTCCCTTTCGCTTAGATCTGTTGGATACTTTTTTCTCATCTTTACCCCGTACTAAAATTTCAGATATTATAGCCTTTTACTTGTTTCCGGACAACCTCTAATATGGAAGATATCGAAATTGCTATAGACAGTACAGGAATTAGTATATACAACAACACTCCTGGTCACAGCAAGGAAAATAGCACTGACAGAAAATATCGTGGCTATGAGCAAACGAGAAAATTGCACGTAATGTTGAATATAAACAACAAAAAAGCCATAGCTGTAAAATACAGTAACGGTGTCTACTCTGATCACTATGGAGCTTGTGATTTGCTAAAAGAAGTTGATTTTCAGCATGCCATAAAAGCACTATATGCAGATAGAGCATGTGATAGGCACAAGTTTTATAAGTTGTGTAACGAATATGATATAAAGACAAAAATTCCACCAATAAACAATGCGGCAGAACATCCAGAAATAGATTATATGTCTGACAGGAATGCTGCTATTAGGTTAATAAAATTATACGGTGAAGATGGCATGAAAGAATGGAAAAAAGAAGTAAATTATGGGAAAAGATCTTATATTGAAGGGTTTTTCTCAAGATTAAAGCAAATATTCGGATTTAGTTTTAGGAATAAATCTGAGATAAATCGAGAAAAAGAACTAAATGCTATTTGCTTAATAAATTCACTGATATTGGTATGGCTAAATTTGAGATAGTTACATGAATTTACCATAAATCACCATCTCATAAAGTGTGATGCAACAAAGCCATCCCAGTGTCTGGGCACTGGGATGACACCCTTTTGGATGGAAACCAGTGTCAGGTACTCGGATGACACCATTTACAACCACTCTCCTACCCTTTCTAGCTGTTTATAGCTGTTAAATCTCAGGAATTTATCAAAATATGGAGAGGCAATAAAGGGTGTGGAATTACTTAAATAGTTAGATAAAAAACCAGGCAGATCATTTTTTAATTCTTGCATTTTGTATCTATAATTTTGTATAGAAATAACTTTTATTTTATCATAATCAAGTTTCCAATAAGCAAGTTCTGAGACTTCTCTTTTTGTTATATGTTCTACCGCTAAGGCTTGTAAAATTAATTGCGGAAAAAATCCCGACATTACTTCTTCATTGGAAGGTGGTGTACCAAGCTTATAGTCTATAATTGCCACTTGCCCACTTGGTAGATACTCAACTCTATCACATCTTGCTATCAGTGAAATTTCTTGTGGCTTATTTGTCATCCAAGCAGTTTCATACTGATCACAAGAACCAGTGTCACGCGCTGGAATATGAAATATCGGACAGGAAAAGTTCTTTTCCAACTCAACATAATTGCTTCGAGTTTCATCAAATTCGACAAAAGATTGAATTATCCTTTGCAGTCTTACCCACCACATATTTGAAAAATTAAACTGACTAGTCGAGAATGCTTTTCGTGCAATGCTCATTGGCGATTTTTTGTTGCGTAAATATCTTGCAAGAATGTTGTGTACCATAGTGCCAAATTCCAATATCGATGGCTTGAAATTCAAGTCTCTTAATTGTTTAAGACCCAGTATATATTCAACGTAAAATGAATAAGGATTACGAATTAGCTTTTCTATTGCACTGCAAGACATCACCTGCATTTTTTCTTTTCTAACTTCGGTTTGAGGTTTTGGCATAGGCTGAGTACATGGAACAGTACATTCAGGCGTATTTAATATCCTTAGCCAATCACGATACGGCTGCTTCCCCTCCTTGAGTAGAATTTCCAAACGCTGCAATAGAATTGGCTTTCTATGGCTTAGCGATCTTGTAATATAAACCTTACTTGCACAAAACAAATTGTGTAAAGTATAAAAAAAATACCCCTGCTCTTCTTGCGCAGAAGGAAGATTAAATTTTTCTCTCGTAAGTGCATTCAAAAGCGGACTTTGAAAGCTTGGCGCTTCATTAAATCCAGCAAGTATTACAACTTTGTTGTGATATAAGCTGAATTTATTCAAGTCACTTGCTACAAAGAAAAACTCTTTCTCTAAAAATAAGGTCAGAATTTGGCTATATAACTCTAAGGAGCATTTAATTCCTACACCCTCACATGCATTTGAGAAATTACAGGTAAAATTACCTATTTCACTATTTAGCTCTGAAAAATTTATACCAGATAATATATTAATACACTGCAAATGAGTTGCTACCACATCGAAAATAGAGCAATTTATAGAACGAAGTAAAGGATTAAATATAACCTCTAACTTACTGATAATAAGTAATATATCTTCTTTGTATTTTAGCTTTTTATGGGCATTGATAGCATTTATAATATCGCTCAGACCATTTGTACTAAAGTTGCGTAATATCTCTATTTCAAATTCAGATAAAATCCGAGTGTACTCTTCTTGAGTGTAACCAAAAGTCACTAGCCTATGTTTAAGGAGCGAAAGTAATGACACACTGCTCCAATTTGAGGTCAAAACTTCGATACTATAAAGCAGAAGCGTTATATAAGGGTAATTTTCCGGTATGGCACTGTGTTGCCTTGATAAACATGCTATACGAGCTGCAAGTAATTTATCAAAGACGACCAAAGAAATGTTTTCATAACCTTCATTTTCTATAATTAATGATGTCACTTGTGCTTCTTCCTCTCTGGAATCACAAGTGATGACTTCAATATTGCCAACATGTCCACTACTAACTTTGCTTAGATCGGCAGTTGTATCAAAGACGTAATCTAGATATTCCTCAGGACTTCCTGTTATCCCAGCCCTTTCTTCTGTCATCCAAGTAGCTGACACTGGGATCCAGTTTTCATTATACAGCCACCTGGTGCGCTCATTTAAAGTTAAGTTTTCTGGATCCCAGTGTCTGGGCACTGGAGAACACGCTTCTGGCAGAAAACTAACATCCCTTCTATCCACTTTTAAATAATCGAGCAGATCTTTCAGGCAATATTGATAATGTTTTTTATCAAGCGATTTCCAGTCTTTCTCTTTAATTTTCAAATTCAAGTTAGGCAAAATTATTTTTCCAAATGGCAGATCATATATAGCCCTAATTAACGACTTATCCTTTCCAATTCCAACAAAGATTATATATTGGTCTTTTTGTAAAGAGATTATCATATTGTTTATGTAATCACTCTTATGTTTTAATATATCTACTACTTCTAAATCTTTTAAAGTTTTACTCCAAGTCTCAGTGAGTAAGCTTATGAAATTCTCTATTTTTTTTGAATGTTCATCAAATTGATAACAATCCGTTGTTTGGGTAGATTGAATTTTATCAAGCAGTGATGGCAGGCTATAAGCTAAATCAATTGGAAAATTATCATTATTTTTTCTATTCCACTCCAATATGAATTGAATGAGTAGCAGTGTCCTTTTTGTTGGCTTGATAACTTTAACCCTATCAAGATTTAATATTAAATCTTCCTCATCAATATTCTCTAGCGAAACTATCTCTGGCAAAATTATGCATTTTTTAGCGTTATGATTCTTGAATGCACTCAGCAGCGCTATCACATCCCTCTTGCAAGGAAGTATGATTTTTACTTCAGGAATTTTTTCTCTTTCATATTCAGAAAATATGTGCTGAACCAGCACATCAAAAAGAGATTCATCCACATTAACGGTAAAAACTCTTCCCACTAACAGTAACAATTAATACAATATTTTATTGTATAGAAATTATTCAAAATATAAACGTGCTTGTATGCTATTATATATTAAAATTTTTTATAACATTACATGGCAAACATTAGAATAGAAGTTTTAAATAAATGCGAGCAAATTGGCCGCAGATGGTTAGTCAACGTTTACTCGATTTACATACGCAAAGGATTACCATCCAAATTATATGAAGAAATTTGCGGGCTATTTTATAATAAAGTCATACAAGACTGCCGTTATTATTCCTACAATGAAAACCTTGAAGAAGTTCCGTATGATTTCATAGAACCACAAGCAAAGTGGGGCTTGGAAATAAGCTTCCTACCTGGCATGACCGATAATGTAGGCAACACAGTGAAACAAATTGTTAGAGAGTATTTAATAAGCAAAGGCTATATCGACCAGCCTGTCATCCCAGCCCCTTCTTTTGTCATCCCAGTGCTTGACACTGGGATCCAGAAAGAGAAAACGCAGATTCCAGCGTCACGCGCTGGAATGACACCAATTGAGATCAAAGCAAGAAGTTCAAAATTGATTCTAAGTCAAGGAGATTTACCAACCGAAGATGATATAAAACAAGAGTTCAACCCCATCACTGAGTATTGCACACTTATCTGTAAAGAAAATAATAACTATAGCTGGAAATATTATGGTAAATATAAGTCATTAAATACCCACTCCGGTGTCATTCCAGCGCGTGACCAGGAAAAAAAAGAATGGATCCCAGTGTCAAGCACTGGGATGACAGAAAAAAAGGCTGGGATGACAAAAGAGAGCACTGGAGTGATATCAAGTAGTAATGGGGCTAAATCTGTTGATTTAAATGTAAGTGACCAAGAACTTGAGAAAATCAGCAGAGATGGAATCGATGGTAATGGCACTTTAGGGCTCTCGCTGGCAGCAATGAAAGCTATAAAGGATTACTTTAAAAAACTTGGTAGAAATCCATATGATATTGAACTTGAGTCTCTGGCACAGACTTGGTCTGAACATTGTAAACACAATATTTTTTGCTCCCCTATTGATGAAATAAAAGACGGTCTATATGCTCATTATATTAAGCGTGCAACGCGTGAGATAAATTCTGACATATGCGTGTCAGTTTTCTCCGACAACGCAGGAGGAATAATTTTTGATGACGATTACTTGATTGTAGATAAAGTTGAAACTCACAATAGCCCTTCAGCTCTTGATCCATTTGGTGGAGCAATGACCGGAGTGCTTGGAGTTAATCGCGATATAGTGGGTTTCGGGAAAGGCGCAGAGCCTATAATGAATACCTATTACTTTTGCTTTGCCAAAGAAGCAAAAGGCAAATTTTATAGGGATAAAGAGCGCACTGATGAGATCTTACCGCCAAAATATATAATGAAAGAAGTGATTCACGGTGTTAATGTTGCTGGTAATTGCTCTGGTATTCCAACACAACTTGGATCGGTATATTTCGACGATAGATTTTGTGGCAAGCCATTAGTTTTTGTCGGAAGCATTGGAATTATTCCACGCAATATAAATAATGCACCTTCACACATTAAAGGACCAAAAAATGGCGATAAGATTGTAATTATTGGCGGAAGAGTTGGAAGAGATGGAATTCACGGTGCAACGTTCTCTTCAGAGGCTTTATCGGGAAATAGCCCTTCAACAATTGTGCAAATTGGTGACCCTATAACACAAAAAAAATTATCCAATGCCGTCATAAAAGCAAGAGATCTTGATCTTTATAATGCAATAACGGATAACGGAGCAGGTGGGCTGTCGTCGTCTATTGGTGAAATGGGAAAAGACGGATTTGAAGTTGATTTGAGCAAGGTTCTCCTTAAAAACGATGGTATGGCTCCGTGGGAAATATGGATATCAGAATCACAAGAGAGAATGACCTTAGCAGTGCCAGAAGAAAATCTCCCTATGTTCAAGCAAATCATGAAAAAACATGATGTGGAGGTTTGTGTGATTGGAGAGTTTAATGAGAGTGGTAAAGCTGTTGTTAAATGTCCTGAAGGGAAAGTAATAATGGACATCGAAACTGAATTTCTGCATGACGGTAATCCCAAAGTGCATTTACAAACAAAGCCGTGGTCTAAGGAGCCTGCTGTCATTCCAGCACACAACACAGTAAATCAAGAGACTGAACTAAAAGAAATGCTAAGCAGACCAAACATACGCAGCAAAGAGTTTATAGTGGTGCAATATGACCATGAGGTTCAAGGATCGTCAATACTGAAACCACTGCAAGGCAAAGGAAGAGTGTGCAGTGAAGCTGTTGTCTCAAGGCCTGTTCTTTCTTCAAATAAAGGTGTTGTAAAATCGCAAGGATTTGGCTCAAGTTATGGAGAAATTGACACCTACCACATGGCAGCATGTGCAATTGACACCGCGATACGCAACTATGTAGCCGCAGGAGGAAATATAAATCATCTAGCGTTGCTCGACAATTTTTGCTGGTGTGATGCTTATAATCCAGAAAGGTTGTGGCAACTAAAGAAAGCTGCAGAGGCTTGTTACGACTTCGCAACTGCATTTAAAACACCATTCATATCCGGAAAAGACAGTATGTTCAATGACTTCAAGGGATATGATGAAAATGGCGAGAAAGTGATAATCTCTGCACCACCTTCATTACTCATCTCAGCAATTGGAATTATAGAAAATATTGAAAATGCGGTATCGCTTGATGTAAAAATGCCAGGGGACTTGATATATGTGCTTGGAGAAACACTTGATGAACTTGGTAGATCTGAATATCAGTTATATAGTGGAATAGGTAATAACAACGTACCAAAAGTTGATGCAAAGAGCGCTAGGAAGTTGTATGAGCGTTACAACCAGGCAATAAAAGATGGCATAATTGCCTCTGCAATTGCACCAAACTTAGGCGGATTAGTTATTGCTCTGGCAAAATCGCTAATTGCAGGAGACCTTGGTGCTGAAATCGATCTTTCACTAGTGCCAATAGGAAAAATACAAAATACAGACATAATAAACAAGATAATAATGTTTTCTGAATCGCAAAGTAGAATTTTGGTTACTATTGCACCACAAAATCAGAAGAGGTTTGAAGAATTGTTTGAAGGTGCAGTTTATTCATGTATTGGCAAAGTAACAGAGAAAAAGGTGCTAAACATAAAGGATGTTTTAAAAGTAGATCTGAAAGATGTGGCATGCTAATATAAAATATTTTTCTTATTATGCTAAATAACTCTTTTACTATATGTAATGTTTATTTAGAATGAATGTATGTTATTAATTTTGGGTAGGTAATTATGTCTATTTTATCGATACTCCTGTTTATCAGTCTTTCTTTACTCAACACTTCAAATAAATTGATGATATGTGCTGCCTTATTTGTGGGAGCTGCTTTAGTTGTAAATTCAATGGTTGAATTTTATGGCAGAAGCAAAGCTACGTACAACTTAATAGTGTGTACAGCGCTATGTTGTGTTTTTAAATGGCAAAGTTTTAATTTGATGATATTGATTTCATATACTGCAATTTTAGTATCTCTTCTCTCAAGCATAATTATTTTTGAAAAATTGAAGTCCAAGTTGAATTTTCATATGGCAAATTTCATTACTTTAATTATAGCATCAGTGGTTGATAGTGCCGTTGTATGTGTTGGATTACTATACAAATTTTCTGCAGGTAAATGCTTATCAATATACATTAGAGATTTAATTTTTAAGTTTTCTTATGTGTCAGTATTGAGCATCTGCTTGTTTGTAGGAATGTATTTATTTTGCTTGGCGAACAAGAAGTATTTTAAGATTTCCACATAACCTGTTTTCTGATATAGCTAAACTGACTTTGGGTCCTGGGGGTGTATTTGGTGGTCCTAATACGTAACAACAGTTTAGAATTTATAGGTAGCCTAAACCCACAACTGTACAAACACTATGATTTTAGCCTATCAGGGGGGTGTCATTCCAGTGCCCAGACACTGGAATCCAGAAAAAAGAATGGTGTCATCCCAGTGCTTGACACATAGCTGTACGAACATTCATTTTTGAAGGTAAATTGCACAGCAAATGGTGTCATTCCAGTCTGGAATCCAGAAATTTTGCTTATAACTGAGCTGATGAGCTAAAGGTAGTTGTCTTACGCTAAAACAAACGTTTTTAATTAAGTTGCATAGAACCAGTGTCTGGGCACTGGCCCACTGGTGGGAATTGCTCCTAAACTACAACGTTCGTACAGCTATGTGCTTGACACTGGGATGACATCATAGAGGCACTGGCCTACTTAACCGTCATACCGTCGCGGTATCTCAGCCGCTAACAAGTAGCGGAATGACGATTTATCAAACGCTGCTTAATTTTCCGTAACAGTTGAAAAAATCAATAGAAAATCAATATATCACTATAAATTCACGTATTTTGAGGCTATAATGGTTAATACGCTATATGGTATAATATGGACGATTTTATCAGAGTTAAGGGCGCAAGGGAACATAATCTGCAAGGTGTAGACGTCAATATACCGAAAAATAAGCTAGTTGTTATAACTGGGCTAAGTGGTTCTGGCAAGTCTAGCCTTGCATTTGATACGATTTATGCAGAAGGCCAACGCCGGTACGTTGAAAGCCTGTCAGCTTACGCGCGTCAATTTCTCAACATTCAGGATAAACCAGATGTTGAGTCGATTACAGGTCTCTCTCCTGCAATATCTATCAACCAGAAATCGATCTCAAAAAATCCAAGGTCAACAGTTGGAACTGTTACCGAAATTTACGATTACTTGCGCTTAGTATATGCACGAATAGGAGTTCCTTATTCACCTGCAACTGGATTACCAATAACAAAACAAACGGTGTCTCAAATTGTAGATACTATAATTGCGTTACCTTTAGAAACTAAGATATATATACTTGCCCCTGTTGTGCGTGGTAGAAAGGGAGAACATCTTAAAGAGATATTGGAAATTAAAAGACAAGGTTACGTAAGGTTCAAAATAGATGGTGAAGTGTACAATGTAGATGACTTGCCTAAACTCGATAAGAACAAGAAACACGACATTTTTGTGGTTGCAGATAGAATATCAATATTGGGCGATATAGGAAATCGACTGCCAAGTAGTATAGAATCCGCACTAAAACTTGGTAATGGTCTAATGTATGTAGAAATAGTAAACCTACCTGACAACCATAATTCCGAGTATAAAAATGGTCAAATTCTGACTTTTTCAGAGAATTTTGCATGCCCCGAGTCTGGTTTCACTCTTGAGGAAATAGAACCAAGATTATTTTCTTTTAACAGCCCTTACGGTGCATGTGGTTCGTGTAATGGGCTTGGTAAAAAGCTGGCTATTGATGTGAAGCTGATAGTGCCAGATGAAACTCTTTCAATATCTGAAGGCGCTTTAAAGCCAGTGGGATCAATGTTCCGTCAAGTGCACACAGGTTATGGATTTTTAAAAAGTGCAATTCTATCACTGGCTGAAAATTGTAAATTTAGCCTTGATGTTCCGTGGAAGAACATAGATCAAGAAGTAAAAGATATGATACTCTTTGGCTTCGGTAAATTTCAAGGTTTGGTCAGTATCTTAGAAAACCAGATGGATTATGATGAAACGCTTGTTGAGCGATATTGCTCTGTTACTCACTGCAGAGAATGCACTGGCTATAGATTGAGAAAAGAAGCGCTTACAGTAAAAATTGATAGCAAACATATAGGTGAAATATCAGGGCTTAGTATCGATGAATCCCTTAAGTGGTTTGAAAATTTGCCAGACAAGCTCACAGAACAACAGAAGCAAATCTCAAATAAAATACTAAGTGAAATAATCAAGAGGCTAACATTTTTAAAGAATGTAGGGTTGAATTACCTAACGCTTGATCGAGAATCTAGCACTCTCTCTGGCGGCGAGAGTCAGAGGATCAGACTTGCTTCGCAAATTGGCTCAGGATTAACGGGGGTTTTATATGTTCTTGATGAACCCTCGATTGGCCTTCATCAATGTGATAATGATCGGTTAATTGCCACACTAAAAAACTTAAGAGACATGGGTAACACTGTAATCGTTGTTGAGCATGATGAAGATACAATAATGGCTGCTGATTATGCGATTGATATTGGTCCTGGAGCTGGCGTAAATGGTGGAAAAGTTGTTGCAGAAGGAACACCAGACCAGGTGCAAAGAAATTCGGGGAGCATAACAGGGCAATATTTGAGTGGAGAGAAAAAAATTTTAATTCCAAGGAGAAGAAAGCAAGCAACTCAGTTCATAAAAGTAATAAATGCATGTGAAAATAACTTAAAAAATGTGAACGTTAAATTTCCTATAGGGAATCTTATTTGTGTTACTGGAATATCAGGAGGGGGAAAATCAAGTTTAGTCATAGAAACGTTATATAAATATTCAGCACATAAGATACATCATTCGTCTGCAAGGTATGGTCAGTGTGATAGAATAGAAGGCCTTGAATATATAGATAAAGTTATAGAAGTTGATCAGTCGCCAATTGGTAGAACTCCTGCGTCAAATCCAGCAACATATGTTGGTATGTTCACTCATATAAGAAATTGGTTTGCAGGTCTTTCGGAGTCAAAAGCAAGGGGATATAATATAGGCCGGTTTTCATTTAATACCAGAGGGGGAAGGTGTGAGGCTTGTAAAGGTGATGGGCACTTAAAGATAGAGATGCATTTTCTACCGGACGTTTATGTGAAGTGTGAGCAATGTAAAGGGCGAAGGTATAATCGGGAAACATTGGAAGTTACTTATAAAGAAAAATCAATCTCTGATGTCCTTGATATGACGATAGATCAAGCTTGTGATTTTTTTGAAAACCTTCCAATGGTAAAAGAAAAGTTGATTTCTTTGCAGGAAGTGGGGCTTGGCTATATAAAACTCGGACAGTCGTCAACAACGTTGTCTGGGGGTGAAGCACAACGAATAAAGCTGTCCAAGGAGCTATCAAAACGATTTACCGGAAGAACATTGTATATTCTTGATGAGCCAACAACTGGATTACACTTTGAAGATATAAATAACTTACTAAAAATACTCCATAGATTAGTCGATCTGGGAAACACTGTTATAGTTATCGAGCACAATTTGCACGTTATAAAAACTGCAGATTATATAATAGACATCGGACCAGAGGGCGGAATAAAAGGCGGAGAAGTGATTGCTACTGGAACTCCAGAAGAAGTGGTAAAAATTCCAGAAAGTGTTACAGGCAGGTATCTTAAAACGTATTTATTATAAACTATTTCTTAATTATATTAGGCTAGGTTGCATATTTATGATTTGGAGATAAGAATGTCAGTATATCGATACTTTAGAAGGTACGTTGAATATGGAGTTGTACCTGCTAAGAAAGCAGAAGATAACACACTAGTTCCAGAAAATAGTTTCTATAAATCTGTACGTTACGTTGATAATGTGCTAGGACCTGTGAAAGATGTAATTTGTGGAGTTGAGAGTAAAGACAATTATAACAAGTATTATCAAGATAATGATAAATGTGAATACGTGGGCCACAGAGCAGAGGGAGTGTATTCATTGTGTACACTGGGTGCTGTTTTAGCAGCCAACATAATATTGCAACCTTTATTTTTGATAGTGGCATGTTTGTCATACTTTCCAGTCAAGTGATTGTCAAAAATAACAGGGGACTATTGTTTAAAAGCAAGTACAAAGTCATTAGTTGATCATTCAAATGCATTTTTAAGTGCTGGGCAAGATTGTGCTAATGCAGTAGCTAGAGTATTTAACAAGATTGTAAGTTATGCTTGCGCTGCTATCGTTTGGGCTGCCGCGTCAATCATAACGCCACTTGTGTGGGCTTGTGACAAAGTGCAAAGTAAGTTGAGTGAAATACAGGAACCAGAAAAATATCAGCGTTTATCTACTGAGTTATAAGTTCTGCTTTTTCAGCAGTGGCTTAGTTTGAACTATATTGAGATGAAATAAAAAGTGAAAGAGTGTAAGCACAAGTTACTTTAGCTATACTATATAAATTTTATAATATATTTAATGAGTTGTGAACCTTCTCTTACTAAAAAAAGCTACAAATCTCATATTTCCAAGCGTATGCGTAAGTTGCGAATGTATCATTGATGAAAATCTTAATCTGTGTAGTGAATGCAACAAAAAAATCAATTTTCTAACTAAGCATTACTGCAATGTTTGTGGCGTAGTAATCTCAGACAATATTTATACGTGTGGTAAGTGCATCATCAATCCTCCACCGTTTAAAGTATTAAGATCAGTTTTTGCTTATGATCAACATAGTAGAAACATGATTATAAATTTCAAATTTTTTGATAATTTGAATTACGTAAAAATCTATGCAAAGTGGATACACCAAGCTAATCAGGATACATTTCAGAACGCAGAGATCATAATTCCTATACCGTTACATAAAATGCGCTTGTTTAAACGTAAATATAATCAAGCAGCACTGCTTGCAAAAGAATTGAGTAAGTTGTCCAATTTATCCTATACGCCATTTGCAATAAAACGCCTTCGCCATACTGCGCCTCAAGCTGGTCTTTCACTTAAACAGCGTGAAAAAAATTTAAAGAAGGCTTTTAAAACAAGCAACAAGAAAATTATCGAAAATAAAATCGTGATATTAGTTGATGATGTGGTAACAACCGGAGCAACTGTAAGATCTTGCTCTCAGGAAATTTTAAACTCCGGTGCAAAAGAAGTGAGAGTGCTATCACTTGCAAGAACGGTGAATGATTGGACCTCTTGCATAAAAAATTAGCAGTCAGTATCATCCAAGTAGCTTGACTACTTGGATCTATTTTTTTCTAGATTCCAGCGCCAGCGTCACGCACATAGCTGTACGAACATTGTTTGCCAAGGAGGGTGTCATCCCAGTGCTTGACACTGGGATGGCTTTGTTGCATCGCTCTTCGGATAGTAGGTAACGCACAATAAATTTATGAAGCTATCTCAAATTTAGCCATACCAATATCAGTGAACTTATTGAGCAAATAGCATTTAACAAGTAGTTCCTTCTCTCTATTTGTCTCAGATTTATTCCTAAAACTAAACCCGAATGTTTGTTTCAGTTGCGAGAAAAAACTTTCTATATAAGATCTTTTTCCATAACTCATCTCTTTTTTCCACTTCTTTATACCATCTTCATCATATGACTTTATGAGCTTGACTGCAGAATTTCTCTCAGCCATATAGTCTAACTTTGGATGCTCTGCTGCGTTGTTTTTCGGAGGAATTTTCGTTTTTATACCATATTGATTACACAGCTTATAGAGCTTTTCTCTGTCATATGCCCTATCTGCATATAGTACTTTTATGACATACTGAAAATCGACTTCTTTTAGCAAATCACAAGCTCCATAGTGATCAGAGTAGACACCGTTACTGTATTTTACAGCTATGGCTTTTTTGTTGTTTATATTCAACATTACATGCAATTTTCTTGTCTGTTCATAGCTGCGATACTTTCTATCTTCGCTATTTTCTTTGCTATGACCAGGAGTGTTGTTGTATATACTAATTCCTGTACTGTCTATAGCAATTTCGATATCTTCCATATTATTTTTATCAATTCTGCAATCATTGATCTTAATATTGAGTTTCTTAAACCTTCTTGATGATTGTGAATAGCTGATAACTTGCAAATTTTTCCCAATTTGCTCAAGGTATCCTGCTATAAACCCAACTGTTTGCCTCAGGCCTATTCTAAATAAACAAGTTATTATGTGCACCAAAATTACAACTTTATCGCTATAAATATTGTTGCCACCTGGTATTTTTGGACCATTCTCGTACCACTTTTCTATGGCTTCGTTGATATAATGAAAAATATTTCCTCTTTTTTCTAGAAATTTGTTATATTCGCTATGGTTACTGACCCTCATTTTTTGTGGCATATTTTTTCTTTCAAGGTTAAATGGCTATTTTATAATGAATTTTGTCAGTAGCCACCAGATTTTTTCAGTTGCTATGCAACAAAGCCATCCCAGTGTCAAGCACTGGGATGACATCACTTTTGCTTCAATATTCGCACATTAGCGGAGGTAAGCCCATTGCGAAAATCAGTATGTTAAGGCATGATTTTTAATAACCTCAACATCGCTAAATTCAAAAGTTTGGTTGCCTATAATTTGAAATTTCTCATTTCCCTTTCCTGCAACTAGCAGAATCATACCCTCGTTATAGGCAATATCTACGCCTTTCTCTATAGCTTCTCTCCTACCTCCTATCTCCAGTGCATCAGGGCAATGTAGCAAAATATCGTGGCGAATTTTTGCCGGATCTTCATCACGCGAATTATCATCTGTAATTATTACTTTATCTGCATACATTTGTGCTATTTTGCCCATTTCTGAACGTTTCGTCTGATCGCGATTTCCACCGCATCCAAAAACTAGAATTATTTTTTTGTTGATATGCCATTTTAAAGACAATAGGGCTTGTTTAAGCGCACTTGGAGTATGAGCGTAATCCACGAATGCAAAAGGTTTCACTTTTTCCATTCTTCCTGGTGGAGAAACGAGTTTTTCTACGCATATTTCTCTGTAATTTAATCCAGATATACCAATTGCACATAGCAGATTATATGCTTGAAATTTTCCTAAAACTGGGAAAAATGTATTGTAAATTTGGTTATCAATTTTTACTGTAAGATGTTGACCATTAGGGGTTGATGTTTGCTCTAATAAAGTAATATCAGAGCCTTTTTTTCCATAAGTCACAACTTTATTACTGCGTTTTTCAGCTATTTTAAGCAATGCGCCGTATTCATCTATATCCGCATTTAAAATCGCTGTTTTTCCTTCTGGTAATACTTCGTAAAATAACCTTTTTTTAGTTTCTAAATATCCACCAAGACTTTTATGGTAATCTAAATGATCTTGCGAGAAATTAGTAAAAGCTGCAGCACTCAACTTTAATCCATGGATTCTGTATTGATCAATCCCATGACTTGATGATTCCAACACTAAGTGTTCTACACTTATACCACGCAATGTTGCGTAAAGGTCTTCTGCACCTGGAGTGGTAAGGCTGTTGCTATTACCTTTTCTGCCATTATTGATGCATGTTTCAAGTGTTCCAATAGACGCAGCATTATAGCCAGAGTTTTGCCAGATCTGGCGGCAAAATTCTACTACTGAAGTTTTACCATTTGTACCAGTTACAGCAGCAACATATTTGGGCTGTTTGAATTGATAAAACCTGCTGACTATTTCGCTGTATATTTCTTGAGGGTTTGGGTGTTCAAGCACTGCAAAGCTCGAAGTATCTGTCATTCCAGTGCGTGACACTGGAATCCAGTTTTTATTATACAATTGCCTAGTGTGCTCATTTGCAATTAAATTTTCTGGATCCAAGTAGTCAAGCACTGGGATGACATCTTTCTTGGCCCCTTGTATCACAACGTCTACACAGTTGTGTACGTAACACTGTGATTCAGTAGGAAGGATATGGATTCCAGTATCGCATGTTGCGTATTCTTTACTCCTTTCTGACACACAAACAAAAAGATAACCTTCCTTGACTCTCTTGGGATTACATGTAACGCCCTTGATTTCAATATCAAAGTTAACATCAATAATGTTATGCAGTAATTCTCTCAGTTTCATCTGCCAGCTTTGATATTCAAACATAGCAGTCTTGCTAGTGCAGCATTTAAATCAGAGATCAAATCCTCAGAATCTTCTAGTCCACAAAATATCCGCATGAAACTTCCACCATAATCTGAATTCATTACAGATCTTGACATAGATCTACGATCTATTGGTAATATCAAACTGTCGCACCCTCCCCAAGAAGCACCAATACTAAAAATTTTCATATGATCAACCATGCAGCTTAGTTCTTCACATGAATATTCTCTATCCAGTATTATACTGAATACGCTACTTGCTCCTTTGAAGTAACTTTTCCATAATTCGTGTTGAGGATGGGAGGGAAGTGCTGGGTACAAAACTTTTTTGATTTTTAAATGTTTTTCTAGCCACTTTGCCACTTCCATTGCTGTATTTTGGTGCCTTTTTATACGTGTGTGCAGTGTTCTTAGTCCCCTATGTGCAAGGTAGCAGTCGTGCGATTGAATGGTTACTCCATAATTTTTATAGCTCTCATAAAGCAATTTAAAAGTTTCACCTTCAGCAACCATAGCTCCCATCACTAAATCTGAGTGACCGGCTAGATACTTTGTCACCGCATATAGTGCAACATCAACTCCATAATCAAGCGGCTTAAATAACAAAGGAGTGGCCCATGAATTGTCACAAACGGTCACAATTTTATGTTCCTTAGCAACTTTTACTATATGCTCTATATTCGAAATCTCAAACGTTACAGAACCAGGAGTCTCGATCATTATCAATGAAGTATTACTCTGAATTAAATCAGTTATATCCTGTGTTGGATCATAAAAAGTTACTTCTGTTCCTCTTTTTGGTAGCTCATTTTCTGCAAACCTCCTAAGCCTATAATAACTATTATCTTGAATTAAAACGTGCGAGCCTGCTTTAGCGAAAGTTAGAATAGCAAAAGTAAGTGCAAATAGTCCGGAAGGATAAATAAGCGCTTGTCCACTCCCTTCAATTTCAGCCAGTGCATTTGAAAGATAATGAACAGTAGGAGTACCAACATTACTGTAGCTATAATCCCTTGCAACACCATCATTGATTACATCGTATATACTTTCTCCATTTGCTGCATTTAAGTAGTCCTTGTAAGTAGGGAATAATATGGTAGAAGAATGATAAACTGGCGGGTTCATGGAACCTTTATAGTCATTAAATTTTCTTCCTGCTTTAACTAATATAGACTCTTCCTTCACATTTTTATTATTTATTTTTTAAATTGTACTCATCTTGCGTATACAAGTGAAGAGAAATTGCATGTATTAGCTCTATCTCACCCTTCAATAACTCATAAATCAACTTGTGTCTTTTTAGAACGCTCATTCCAATAAAGCCGTCAGATATTAATATTAATTTAATGTGCGAAGGTAATGTTGAAGATGAAGCAAAATAATGATCAGCATGCTTTGCTGATTCATCGATAATGTTGATATCAATTACATCTATCGAATCGCGTATCTTTTCTTCTATTGTTTTAATAATATCCATAATGGTTTCTTTAAGCAACAATATGCTCCTCTTGTCATCCCAGTATCAGCTACTTGGATGACAATCGCAATTACTTATTCTCTTCTTTATTATCTATGTCTTGATAATCAGAATCTACTACTTTTTCCTCTTTATCATTTGGATTTCCTTCTGATGAAAAGCCATTTTCAGCACTATTTTGTTGAGATGCTTGATACATAGCTTCTCCAAGTTTCATAGATAATTGAGAAAGATTAGTGACTTTCTGCTGTATTGAATCAGCGTCATCAATGTTATCAGATTTACTAACTTCTTTTAATTCGTTAACTGCATTTTCAATAGCAGATCTATCTTCTGGTGAAACTTTATCACCATACTCTGTCAGAGACTTTTCTGTAGAATGGACTAAGCTATCCGCTTGATTCTTCACTTCAATAAACTTTTTGCGCTTTTCATCTTCTTGCGCTTTTTCTTCAGCTTCTTTTACCATGCGATTTATTTCATCATCAGATAAACCACCTGAAGATTGAATGCGTATTTTTTGCTCTTTTCCAGTAGCTTTATCTTTTGCAGAAACGTGTGCTATTCCATTTGCATCTATATCAAATGTCACTTCAATTTGTGGCCTTCCGCGCGGAGCAGGAGGTATCCCTTCCAAACTAAACTGACCGAGTAGCTTATTATCAACTGCCAGTTTTCTTTCACCCTGATGCACCTTAATTGTAACAGCTGTTTGGTTATCTTCTGCAGTTGAAAACACCTGAGATTTTTTAGTAGGAATTGTAGTATTACGCTCAATAAGTGGAGTGAATACTCCTCCTAGAGTTTCAATACCAAGAGAAAGTGGGGTCACATCAAGTAGTAACACATCTCTTACATCACCTTGAATGATCCCCGCCTGTATTGCAGCTCCAATTGCTACAACTTCATCAGGGTTAACTCCTCTATGTGGATCTTTGCCAAAGAATTCTTTAACTTTCTCTATGACTTTTGGCATACGAGTCATGCCACCAACAAGAACCACTTCGCCAATTTGACTAGCAGATAAACCAGCATCCTCAAGAGCTTTTTTACAAGGAGCCATAGTTCTTTCGATTAAATCATTCACTAAGCTTTCAAGTTTTGCTCTCGTTAATTTCATATTTAAGTGTTTTGGACCACTTGCATCAGCTGTAATAAACGGTAGATTTATTTCCGTTTCCATTGCACTTGATAATTCAATTTTCGCTTTTTCAGCAGCTTCTTTGATTCTTTGCATAGCCATTGGATCATTTTTCAAATCAATGCCATTACTTTTCTTGAATTCATCTAGTAAATAACTCACTACTCCATTATCAAAGTCTTCACCTCCAAGATGGGTATCACCGTTTGTTGCTTTCACTTCGAAAACTCCATCACCTATTTCAAGTATTGAAACGTCAAATGTACCACCACCAAGGTCATATACTACTATTGTGTGCCCATGTTTCTTATCAAGACCATAAGCAAGTGCTGCAGCAGTCGGTTCATTTACTATTCTGAGTACATTTAATCCGGCAATTTTTCCTGCATCTTTTGTTGCTTGACGTTGAGAGTCGTTGAAGTATGCTGGCACTGTTATCACAGCATCTTTTACTTCCTCTCCAAGATAAGCTTCTGCTGCCTCTTTCATGTTTTGTAGTATAAATGCACCAATTTGACTAGGAGAATATTCTTTATTATCAGTTGTTTTAACCCATGCATCACCACTTTTTGCTGCAAATACTTTGTATGGTACACTTAGATTTTTCATCTCAGGATCACTATATTGACGGCCTATTAATCTCTTAGTAGCAAAAAAGGTATTACTTGCATTGGTGGTTGCTTGCCTTTTTGCTGGAGCACCAATCAACCTTTCTCCTGAAGAAGTCAATGCAACTATAGATGGAGTAGTTCTTGCCCCTTCTTTATTTTCTATTACCTTTGTATCCTTGCCCTGCATTATTGCAACACAAGAATTTGTTGTTCCGAGATCTATGCCTATTGCTCTTCCCATAATGAGTACCCCATTGTAAATATTATCTGATATAAGAATATATAAGTATAGGGCTCATTAATTACAAGCCCAATTTAGGTTTCTAATTAGTTATTAGAACTTAAAAGGCGCGAAAGCCACTTAGTCAGCCAAAAATTGCCTCGTAGTTTATTTGAATTATCAGCTTCTTCATTGCTGCTATCCCCAATTTGGTATCCAGAGTTCTGTAATGGCTTATAACCGTTTAAATTAACATCATCTCCTTGTTTTAAAACAAATGTATTTACATCTAAACTGTTATCAATACTAACGTTCAATGTAATATTAAACTCTTTTTCGATTGTAGAAACTGTATTGCGTTTGTTATTAAAAATGTGCGCTATAACTGCACTGTGTGCTACTAAATCAAAAGACTTATTTCGATTCTTGTTAGCAATATGTTGTAAATCCCTTAGTATTGATGAAACAATTACTTCGTTTGATTTTACTCTTCCAGTACCTTTGCAGTGTAAACACTCTGTAGTATTAATTTCTTGTATGTTTGGTTTAATTCTTTGTCTTGAAAATACCATTAAACCAAAGTCATTTATGTAGCTAAATTGAACTTTAGCTTTATCATCTTTAAACGCTTGCTTTATAGCAGACTCAACAGCTCTGCAATACTGATATTTCAACATATCAATAAAATCGACTACTATTAATCCTGATAGGCCCCTAAGATTCACCTGTCTTGATATTTCAGGTACTGCTTCCATGTTGGTTCTATAAGCTGTTTCTTCTATGCTATCTTCTCCTGTCATCTTTCCTGAATTTACGTCTATTGAAACAAACGCCTCAGTTAAAGTTATTATCAAAGACCCACCAGATGGCAATTCTACTCTATTGCTATATAACTCAGAAATTTGATCTTCGATTCCGTAGTAAGTAAAGATCGGAGCATAACCTCTATACAATCTATAGCGCAACTTACTACCTTTTAGTGCATTGTTAGCATATTGCCTAACTGCCTCAAAAGCTTCCTTTCCAGACACTATAACTTCTATACCATCGCTACAAAAATCACGAACAGATCTCATAATTACATCTGCTTCATTGTAAATTAATGATGGAACGTTTACAGAGAAGGCATTTTTTTGAATGCTCTGCCATAATGAGGATAAGTAATTGTAATCCTGCTCAATTTCTTTCTTATTTTTTCCTGAACCAACAGTTCTTACTATTAAACCTGATCTTTTTGGCAAGTTTATTGAACTCAGTATCTCCTTTAACTGCTTTCTGACATTAGCATCTTCAATTCTGCGGGACACTCCACCTTTGCTCATGGAATTTGGCATGAAAACACAGTATCTACCCACTAAAGTTATGTATGTTGTAAATGAAGCTCCTTTATTGCCTCGTTCCTCTTTAGTTAGCTGGACCAATACTTTTTGATTTACTGAAATAACATCTTGTAATTTGTATTTTTTATATAAAGGTACCTCTCTTACAAAACCACTACCTGATCCGTTGACATTCTTACTAGCTGCAGAATCTGAAGAAACATTTGCTGAGGCTTCTTCTATACAATCGTCATTTGAGTAGCCCTCAAAGATAGTTTCCTTTTCTTTTTCTGGAATGTTGAAGTAATCTAGAGATATCTCGGAAAAAGACAAAAAACCTTGCTTATTTTTCCCATATTCAATAAATACGGCTTGCAAAGAAGGCTCTATACGCTTTATATAAGCAACGTATATATTACCTCTTAATTGTTTTTTTTCCTTGAATTCTTGTTCAAATTCTACAACCTTGTTATTAATTGACAAGGCAACTCTTACCTCATTAGAACAGATAGAATTTTCTATCAATAATACCCTTTTACCACTATTTGTCACTTATTTACCGTTTGCTTTTTATTCTGAAGTTAACTTTATGCTACTTAATGCACTGTTGATTGTCAAGGATTTTGCAATCTGCATTATTCGATTGACTTTTAGTATTTTGCGTAATAAACTCGCATAGAATTTATTATATCATTATAAGTATGGCGAAAAAAAATGCTTCTTTGCTCGTTAAGTTAGTCAGCACTGCAATCAAGATAACAAAAACTGGTGAAGAAAAATCAACTGGCTATTTTTATGTAAAAAAGCGTAATCCAAAAAAGCTCACCAAAAAACTGGAGTTTAGGAAGTATGACCCAGTAGTCAGAAGGCATGTGTTATTTAAAGAAGAAAAACTAAAGTAATTTTTTTATAAGGAATTTTATTATTATGCAAAATTTACAATTAAGTTATCCTATAATAGTAGAGTTGGGGGATGTGAAAGATACAAAACTGAAATTAATAAAGGTCATTGCACAATTAATAAGTAAGAAGTACACAACACAGAAAAAAGCAGCAAACGCTCTAAAGATTGATCAACCTAAAGTATCTCAAATCAATAGGTCAAAAATCGAAGGGTTCTCCTTAGAATACTTGCTTAACTTATTGATTGTATTGGGCCAAGACATAAACGTAAGAATAAAGCATAATTCTAAACCTGCATAATATGGTATCCGTTCAGCGGAGTGGCAAAATAAGGTAGACAAGATAAATCAATCTCGGTGTCAAGCACTGGGATGACAAGGTATAAACCTTATCGTCATGCCGCCGCGAACCGTCATACCGCGATTCATTCGCGGTATCTCTAGATCCCGCTAACAAGTAGCGGGATGACGGTTATCAGGCCAGCACCCCTACGATGTCATCCCAGTGCTTGACACTGGGATGGCTTTGTTGCATCGCTCAAGTGAAAAGAACTGGCAGTTACTGACAAAATTCATTATAAATAGCCATTTAACTGTTGAAGAAAAAATATGCCACAAAAAATGAGAGTCAGTAACTGCCATGAATATAACAAATTTCTCCAAGAAAGAGGAAGCATTTTTTGTTATATCAATGACGCCATAGAAAATTGGTACGAGAATTGTCCAAAAATGCAGGGCGGCAACTATATTTATAGTGATAAAGTTGTGATTTTGGTGCATATAATCGTCAGTTTCTTTAGAATTGGTTTAAGACAAACAGTCGGGTTTATAAAAGGGTATTTGCAACAAATAGGAAGAGATTTGGCAGTTATCAGCTATTCACAAGCATCAAGAAGGTTTAAGAAACTTAATATTAAGATAAATGATTGCAGAATTGATAAAAATAATATGGAAGATATCGAAATTGCTATAGACAGTACAGGAATTAGTATATACAACAACACTCCTGGTCACAGCAAGGAAAATAGCACTGACAGAAAATATCGTGGCTATGAGCAAACGAGAAAATTGCACGTAATGTTGAATATAAACAACAAAAAAGCCATAGCTGTAAAATACAGTAACGGTGTCTACTCTGATCACTATGGAGCTTGTGATTTGCTAAAAGAAGTTGATTTTCAGCATGCCATAAAAGCACTATATGCAGATAGAGCATGTGATAGGCACAAGTTTTATAAGTTGTGTAACGAATATGATATAAAGACAAAAATTCCACCAATAAACAATGCGGCAGAACATCCAGAAATAGATTATATGTCTGACAGGAATGCTGCTATTAGGTTAATAAAATTATACGGTGAAGATGGCATGAAAGAATGGAAAAAAGAAGTAAATTATGGGAAAAGATCTTATATTGAAGGGTTTTTCTCAAGATTAAAGCAAATATTCGGATTTAGTTTTAGGAATAAATCTGAGATAAATCGAGAAAAAGAACTAAATGCTATTTGCTTAATAAATTCACTGATATTGGTATGGCTAAATTTGAGATAGTTACATGAATTTACCATAAATCACCATCTCATAAAGTGTGATGCAACAAAGCCCACTGGGATCCAGGAATTTTATTAAGTTAGTAAGCATAAAAGCAGCCATTTTATGTTAAAATACAACGTTTTGATGATTATGAAAAAGCTGGATTCCAGACTGGAATGACACCATTTGTTGTAAACTCACTTCTTCTTGATTTGTAGAACAATAAAACAGTAAGCTAAAAGGGAACTTATTACTCAACAAAACAAGACTTAAAATTTTGTGCAATGCTATTGATTATAGCTAGATATGCATCTTTTCCAGGCTCTATGTCTGATCCAATAGGGTCAAGAATTACCATTTTTGCGTCATTAGAAAGGGCGTTAGGCTTTATGCTATCTTCCTGTGAATGAGCAAATATACATTTAACGTTTTCTTCCTTCATTATCTTTTTTAGCTTCATTAAACTCTTCATACCTATGTAAGAATCCTCTTCTATAGAAAGAATAGCGCTTGGATGATTTAGACCGAAATATTTTTCAAAATATTGATAAGCATCATGAGTAACGATGTATTTTTGATTTTTAAAATCATTCAGTTCTTTCATGATTTCTTTTACTTCTTGGTCTATTTTTTTTATAGCTTTTGTTGCATTAGAACTGTATCGATGGGAATTTTCTTTATCTATGTTAGACAATGTTGCACTTATAGAAAGTATCATGCTCTTTGCATTTTCGGGACTCAGCCACATGTGTAAATCTTTTTCATCTTGAATGTGAGTGATTTTTCTAGAAAATGAATGTGGCCGAGTAGGAAGTAGGTTGATTGCCCTTGACAATTGCACTAGTTCTTTATTATTTTTGGCGAAAGTTTGAACAAACGTCTCTAAGTTATCGTCAACATAAAATATAACGTCACTTGATTCTAAATTACTCGCATCAGATGGCTTTAATATATAATTATGCGCAGATGTTGCATAGCCAAGCAATTCCGGTTCTAAAATCCCTTCTGTAACAGAAGCTACAAGTGAGTGGATAGGTTTGATTGTAGCTACAACTTTTAAATTGGATGAAAAGGCGATATTATAGTATAGTGTAAATGAAAGTAATAGAAACAAAGTCAGTAAATGTCTCATATAAATGTTGAGAAGAAGTTAAATTTTGTCAATAAATTAAATAATGTCAATAATCATGTTCTAAAAATAGAAAATCTTGCTCTCACATATGATGGTAAAAGAATCCTTGACAATATCAATATGTTCATGGAAAGAGGAGACGTAATTACAATACTTGGTCCAAATGGTGGAGGTAAAACCTCTTTAGTGAAAGCAATTGCTGGCATAAATAAAAGCTGTACCGGTAATATCGTATTTGCTGACAACATAAAAATTGGCTATATGCCGCAAAATTTTAGTATTAGTAATTTGATGCCAATAACAGTTGAATATTTCCTTTTAAATAGCTCCTTGAAAAGACTAAAGAAAAATCAATCCATTATTACAGAAACGATAGAGTTGGCTGGTATCGGTAACATTTTGAAGAATCAAGTGTTAGAAATTTCTGCAGGGCAAACACAATTATTGCTACTTGCACGTTGTTTAATTGCAGAGCCTGACTTGATCATTCTAGATGAGCCAGTTAGTGCAATGGATATTAACGCACGGGCTAAGTTCTATGATATTATAAGCAAAATAGCAAAAAACCGATTAGTGTCGATTCTTATGACTTCTCATGATCTTAACTCTGCTCTACCATCCTCAGATTACATAATTTGTATAAATAATACTATCTATTGCCAAGGCAAGCCTGATGAGATTATGAAAAATAGAACCCTAAATGAAATATTTAGCAGTTACGCAGCGAAATGATTCAAAATATTTTGCGTCTTCTGCACATAACTACGGTGCTGACGCGTTACAATATATTACCTTATTTACTTCCACCATCAAAGAAATCAATAAATAAGATACAAGGCCATAAACTAAAGCGTGCTCTTGAAAAATTAGGTCCGGTGTTCATTAAGTTTGGGCAGTCTATCTCATCACGTACTGATGTTTTAAATGAGGATATAACAAATAACTTGTTATTGATATGTGATAGATTGCCATCGTTTTCACATAAAATAGCAGTTAAAACTATAGAAAGTGAGTTTAATTGTAAATTGAGCGACATTTTTTCAAGCTTTTCTGAAAAGCCAATTGCAGCAGCATCGATTTCTCAGGTGCATAGAGCGGTTACAACTGAGGGTAAGGAAGTTGCTGTGAAGGTTTTAAGGCCAAATATTGAGAAAACATTCTCAAGGGATATAAAAATGCTTTCTTGGCTTGCAGAAATTGCAGAAAAATTTAGCGAACAATCAAAAAGGCTGAGGCCAATTGAATTAGTCAAAACTTTTGCTGAAATTTGCCGATTAGAGTTAGATCTACGTTTTGAAGCTGCTCACTCTTCGGAACTAAAGGAAAACACAAAAAATGACAGAGGTTTTTACGTACCTGAAATAGATTGGAATAGAACTTCGAAAAAGGTTTTAACATTAGAATGGATAGAAGCAACGCCAATATACGAAGTTGAAAAACTGAATAATCGTAAGCAAATAGCTATCAATCTTATAGAATCGTTTTGCAATCAAGTATACAGGGATTGTTTTTTTCATGCTGATATGCATCCTGGAAATCTAATGGTTGATAGTAATAACAATATTATTGCCCTGGATTGTGGAATCATGGGTAGAATAGATCGTGAGACATGCTATTACGTTATAGAGATACTCAAAGGCTTTTTAAATCGGGATTATGATCACGTTGCAAAAATGCACTTTAGGGCTGGTTATGTTTCATCACAGCATAGAAATTTTGTCACAGCTTGCAGGGCAATAGGTGAACCCATTATTGGGCAGCCTATACAGAAGATTTCATTTGCTAGTTTACTTGCTCAGCTATTAAAAATAACTGGTGATTTTGATATGAAAGTTCAAACACAATTGTTATTGCTGCAGAAAACTATGATTTTACTGGAAGGGACATGTAGAAAGATCTACTCAGAAATCAATATGTGGAAAGTAGTTGAAGCGTGGATAAGCAGTCAACATGAAAATAAAATAGGGTATAGGGAAAAAATTAGAAGTTCTTATCCTGTAAAAACAATCCAAGGGATATTTAGCCTTATAGAAAAATTAAACCTAATAGCTGATAAAAAATTAGAAAACATCCAAATTAAAAATAAATCAAATGGAAAAGTCTATTTTTTATTGTGGTTTGTAATTATAATTCTAATCGTTAAACTTTTAATTTCTTAAACTATGGGAAAAAACTGCGTCAAATCCAATTTTTATTCAACTTAATTTTTAATCTGCAGGAGCCGAGTTGAGAATGTCCAATTTTCCACTTTCTTTATGTATCTGTTCAGCAGAGTGGCAAAATAAGGTAGACGAGAAAAGACAACTATAGGAACAAATGGGTGTCATGCCAGTGCGTGACACTGGCCTCTTGTTTCAATGTTAAACAAAATACCATAGAATTCAAAAAGACAATTCCTAGAAAATTTCTACATCCAAAAAAGGCATAAGTTATGTTAATGCTGTTTGAATGAGATGATATAAAGATAAGCCAAATTTTTACAAAGAAAACATTTCAAGCAGCAAGACACCTTTGATTGAAAGAGAGCACCAAATTTATGGGGTGAGTAACTGCGCTATTTCAACTATAGTATTTTCTAAAACGAATGATAAACGTCTAAAATGGTATTACCAACTAAAAGGTGTAAGTCTGTACATTGATGCATTAGAGGTCTGAGGCAACTTTTGATGGTGTGCCAACAATGCTCTATCGGATTTAGATCAGGTGAATATGTTGGAAGATAAAGCAAATGACAGCCAAAAGACTCTATTAATGACTTTGTTTTGGGAGTTTTATGGAATGTAGCATTATCCATAACTATGGTTGTATCACGCTGTAATTGTGGAAGTAATCTTCGCTCTAACCATACATTAAATATATCTTTATTACACCCTCCTGTGAAGGTCATTGGTGCAATAAACTTCTCATCCACCTATTATACTCACTCTTTCCCGCTTTTTTCCTGGAACATCAGCATATATTTTTTCTCCTCTTGGAGCTCGTGCATATTCTCGGTATAGTCTATTATCAACTCCTGCTTCATCTATATATAAAATGCTACAGTGGTCTATTTTTGAGACTTTATCGATAAATTGCTGCCTATCTTCTTGATTGCGCTCTTGATAGAATGTGACTTTTTTTAAAGGTTATTTTTAGCTGTCTTAATCTATACCAAATTGCACTTATCCCAAAGCCAAGGTTTTGTTTCATTTCTGCTAGTGTGTGATCTGGGTGTTTTTTGACATATTCTTTGAGTATTTCTGGATCTATTTTTCGAATAAAACCAGTACTTTTTACCGCTTTGAGACCTTGGCCAGTAGCTTTCTTTTTTAGCCATCTATATAGTGTTGCTATCCCTATCTCAAAAACCTCTGCAACTTCAACCTTTGACTTTCCTTTTTCTACCAAAGACACTGCTTTTTCCCTTAAATCTACACTATATACCATCGCTTTCCCTACTTTAAAAAAACATATTATACCTTTATCATTCGCTTTTGAAAATACTATAGTTAGCGGAATGACGGTTTTTCAAATTGTCGGTAAATCTAAGTCAGTTTAGCTATAATTTCCTAAATTTGCTCACAATCTCTTGACTTGACACATATGTTTTTTTCCCAAATGTTACTATCTTCCTCCTTTTCCTTTCTCAATTTGTGCAACCATTTCCTTTACATTTGCATGCGTGAGAAGGGAATTTTTGCTGACATGAGATTTTGGATCAGATTTTGCTGTTACGTGTTTCGTTGCAGATCTTTTATTCTCTGTTAGAAATGAATGAGATTGTTTTTTCTTCACACCGATATCCGCTTGTGCTGCTGGAGTGGTTTTGCTTTCAGCAAGCTGTACATTAGCATTTCCTTTTGCTTGATTTTGCTCAAATTTTTCTTTTAATGCCTTTACTTTACTGCCCATCTCGCGATTAGCTCCTCCTTTCATAGTAGCTGCTGCTACTTTTGGTATCGCCTTACCAGCAGCTTTTTGTGCTGATTTCCTATTGTCTTGATTTTCAGATTTTAGTGGTACTCTTTCAGCTGATTTTTTAAGAATTACTCCTACTACTTTTGGCTCTGTGCTTACTTTTTGATTAGCACGGCTTAGATTTTTAGGCTTTGGCGGTACTGCAGGTTTATCTTTGATTACCACTTTCGATTCTTGTCTAACTTCTTGACCAGTAGTAAACATTTTTTTTGGCACTTGCGGTGGTTTTGGTGGTACGAGGGATTGAGGTTGTTGTTTCTGCTTACGTTCTCTTTTTGCTTCTATATGTTCTTTAGGAACTGTTGCATAAATTGGCTCTTCTTTGGGCGATTTTGAACTCTGCGAATTTTCTATTAAAATTTTACTCTTCTTCTCTTGATAATTTGATATCTCTTTGTATACAGACTCTTCATTTAATGAACTTCCATAGCCTGAATCTTCTCTCTGCTCATATAAAGGATTTTCCTTTTGCTTTTTCTCTTGATAATTTGATATGTCTTCATATTCAGACCCCTGATCTAATGAACTTTCATAGCCTGAATCCTCAGAAGGATTTTCCTTAGCATCAGGCATACTAAAACTATTAGCTCCTTTTAGTAAAGAAGATGTAGACTTTGCCTTGCTTTCTCCATCTGAGGATATTTCTGATTTAAAGCGTACCTTCCTCGAATCTGGAGCAGCCGGAGGTGCTGTTGTTGGTCGCTTTATTTGCCTCATGCGATTACCACCTAATTTTTCTTTCGGCTGTTCTTCTTTTCGCAGCTCAAAAGTACCTTCCTTTTGCTTTCTACCTTCCAAACTCACTTCGTGTGATCTATCTTTTCCTTGACTCTTTTCACTTTGTTCTAAATTTAAAGAATCTTTTAAAATATTATTTTTTCTGAAATCTTTTTCTAATTGTTCCAAGAGATCAATTTTTTTTAAAATTCTTGTATACTTAGCTGCTGTTTCTAAAGTGAAACTTGACAACTCATCATTTACAAAATTACTTATACTACTGTTCTTGGTTGGAAAATTTTTTCCCAAAATTCTATTCATTAATGTTTTAAAAAGACCTAATGGCTGTTCTACATAATTGTTCAAGTCAGTATATATAACAAACTCAGCTATACCTTTTGCCTCACCTGTAAAACCTTCTAATGCATGAGATAAATCCCTTAACGTTTTGTTATATTGTTTCTCTGCATTTCCTAGCTTTACAGCTTTGATCAGAGAATCGAGATTTTTTTTATAGTTCTCACTTTTAAATGGATTATTCATACTAATTACAGCTCATTATTTATTAAAATATAGATCTAAAATATTAAGATCTAGTAAATATTACTTTTGTAATTCATGTAGAACTATAGCTATAATAAGTAAGATTTCCCTACGTCATACCGCCGCGGTATCTCCAGATCCCCCTAACAACTTACTATTACCCACAAATATAAAGTTCGTGAGCAAGTCGCCATCCTTCTGCTAAATCAAAGAGACGTTTATATCCTTTCCAAAGAGTAATTGGTCCTGGTTTTGGGTCATTTTTTCTTGCTAAATGGCCTCCAAGTTCATGAAACAGCTTCTTTTATGTTGGGAACTACACTTGGACATGGTTTTCTGTGTATTTTAACGTATAAAACTTTCCATTCTTCTTCAGCTAATAAGGTAGTACATGGTAATGTTGGGTTAGCTCTTGCAATTGATGTAATAAAGAAGATCCTCCAAGCAATAATACTCATAACTGTTAGATATCTCATTAGTCTTTCTGCTATTCCAAGCCTACATTCTTCAACTTTGAGACCGGATTTAAAATTTTATGTAATATCTCTATTTTCCATCTAAGGCAATTGTAAGTTAAAAACGTGATATAAAAGAGATAAGAGAGAAAGATAACCCTGCTCACTAGGAATAGCGGGCGTGCGCGACCGAAAGGAAATTGGTATTACAACCGTTGGTATCAAGGTACGCTAGCCCTATCTCTCGATACGTTTGAATAGTTGCTTGGGACATATATATGCACCCGTTTACAATCTTAAATTAACTAAAACTATCGAGGTTTATTATGGTTACATCTTATCAAAATTTTATTGGCATTGACATCGGAAAATTTAAAAATGTCGTTGCAATTCACAAACAGAAGAATGCTGTCGAATTTGATAATAATGCTTCTGGTTGGCAACAATTATTTCAAGAGTTTTCAGATATTCTACCTAATGCTTTAGTGACTTTAGAAAATACAGGGAAATATGAGCTTGGCTTATCACATTTTCTTACCGACAAAAATATTGCCGTGCATCGAGCTAATACTCGTAAAGTAAAAAGCTTTATTTTATCTCACGGAACTTTAGCAAAGTCTGATAGATCAGATGCAAGAGCTCTTGCTCAATATGGATTTGAACGCCATAGAACTATCTCTCTATTTGTACCTACCTCTACAGAACAATCAACTTTGGCTGCACTTTGTCAACGTCGTGATGATATTACGCAAATGAGAACTCAAGAAAAATGCAGACTTGAAGCACCGGAAAATGATCATATAAAAGAAAGCTGTCAAAAGACCATTGAGTTTTTCGATAGTCAAATAAACGAACTCAATGATACTATACAAAAGATTATTGATGAAAGCCGCGAATTACAACAACGCCAAAAAATTCTTAAAACAGTTCCTGGAATAGGTAAAAAGTTATCACAAGATTTTTTGTGTTTAATGCCAGAGCTTGGTTACTTAAATAGAAAAGAAGTAGCAAGTCTTGCCGGAGTTGCACCGCATCCAAAAGAAAGTGGTAAAGCTGTTGGTTACCGAAGGATTACAGGTGGTAGAAGTAACGTTCGTTCAAAGCTCTTTACAGCCGCTATGGCTGCTACAAGGTCAAAATCTATACTTGGCGCCTTTTATTCTAAGCTTGTTGAAAGTGGTAAGAAGAAGATGGTGGCTATAACAGCCCTAATGCGTAAAATTATAGTAATTGCTAATACAAGACTTAAAGAAGCAATTAATTTGCATACTTAAAAATCTTCACAACGGTAACTGAAATTGGCTAATGAATATGTGCGTCCACACAGACTTAAAGCACATATTCATTAGCTTAAGCAGAAATTGCTGTGGTAGCTGTTTGATATAAAATTCTATTTCTATGACAAACGGGTTTTTATTGCCCATATAATTTGCAAAATTACACAAATAAAAAAATTTTTAAAAAACATAGTTGATACCAACTAATTTTTTCAACAGCTTCATCGAAAGTATTAACTGAAAGATTCGTTAATAGCATCCATTCTAGCGGTTTTTTTTAAGGGAAGGGGAGTTTTCTCAACAACATAAACTGCATAAAGTGGTAATTTAGGTAGTTCTTCCGTCTTATGCCTAATATTATTCTTAGATGGATTCATCATAAACTTTCCAAATCTAACTTCCAAACGTGCTGTTCTTTTTGGCTTATTATCTTTTACAGGAACTTCAACTTCTACCGTACCTGCACAATGAGAGGATTTAATAAATGCCCATAACTTCTGCTCACCTTTTTCAGGATATCGAGATTTTCTATTTACTGCTCTATCTCTGCATGCTCTAACTAGCACTGCCGAATTAAGATTATGTGCAAGCTCAAAAAAGTCATATATATCTGCTTCTCTATCGCATACAGTTATAGTCTCAGTTTGAGTTGGATCAATAATATTATTTGTTTTTCTTAAAGTTTCCAACCACTTTACGCTTTCTTTATCTTCAATGCGATCGCTCTTTTTTTTAAGGTTCTCAGTTTCTTCAGGTCTTGAATAAACTTTTTGATCTAGTATCCCTAGTACCAAACCTTCTATACTAACGGCAAGAGCTGTATGCATTATAATACCTTTTGCAGTATCATAACTGGACAAATTTGCTAATCCGCTTGTTTTTTTATGGTTATTATATACAATGTAACTGGTATCTTGAATGACAAGAACCCTCTTGTGAGCTTTTGTTCTCTCAACCGTCTTATTAATATGTGTAGCTAAAATATCACTTTCTTTTACATTCTCATTTTGAAAAAAACGTTATGCTGTTTTTGCTTCTGACCAACTTTCACATGCTTGATTAATCTAACTTTCAGGTAATTTTGTCAAACATATCAGCAATCTTTACTAATCGCTCAGTTAACCTTTTATCTCCAAATTCATTTTTAGCCCATTCACTACTTTTACTTGCCATTTTACACCCTCAATATTTGCAAACTTTAATATTGTAATATTTTACTTTTTAGTCCATTTATATTTGTGGGTAATAGTAAGGAATGACACCGTCTTGGATGGAAACCAGTGTCAGCTACTTTCATGACACCATCACAAGGTGAAACTGGATCCCAGTGGGCTTTGTTGCATCGCTCAAGTGAAAAGAACTGGCAGTTACTGACAAAATTCATTATAAATAGCCATTTAACTGTTGAAGAAAAAATATGCCACAAAAAATGAGAGTCAGTAACTGCCATGAATATAACAAATTTCTCCAAGAAAGAGGAAGCATTTTTTGTTATATCAATGACGCCATAGAAAATTGGTACGAGAATTGTCCAAAAATGCAGGGCGGCAACTATATTTATAGTGATAAAGTTGTGATTTTGGTGCATATAATCGTCAGTTTCTTTAGAATTGGTTTAAGACAAACAGTCGGGTTTATAAAAGGGTATTTGCAACAAATAGGAAGAGATTTGGCAGTTATCAGCTATTCACAAGCATCAAGAAGGTTTAAGAAACTTAATATTAAGATAAATGATTGCAGAATTGATAAAAATAATATGGAAGATATCGAAATTGCTATAGACAGTACAGGAATTAGTATATACAACAACACTCCTGGTCACAGCAAGGAAAATAGCACTGACAGAAAATATCGTGGCTATGAGCAAACGAGAAAATTGCACGTAATGTTGAATATAAACAACAAAAAAGCCATAGCTGTAAAATACAGTAACGGTGTCTACTCTGATCACTATGGAGCTTGTGATTTGCTAAAAGAAGTTGATTTTCAGCATGCCATAAAAGCACTATATGCAGATAGAGCATGTGATAGGCACAAGTTTTATAAGTTGTGTAACGAATATGATATAAAGACAAAAATTCCACCAATAAACAATGCGGCAGAACATCCAGAAATAGATTATATGTCTGACAGGAATGCTGCTATTAGGTTAATAAAATTATACGGTGAAGATGGCATGAAAGAATGGAAAAAAGAAGTAAATTATGGGAAAAGATCTTATATTGAAGGGTTTTTCTCAAGATTAAAGCAAATATTCGGATTTAGTTTTAGGAATAAATCTGAGATAAATCGAGAAAAAGAACTAAATGCTATTTGCTTAATAAATTCACTGATATTGGTATGGCTAAATTTGAGATAGTTACATGAATTTACCATAAATCACCATCTCATAAAGTGTGATGCAACAAAGCCATCCCAGTGTCAGCTACTTGGATGACAAGAAAGGGAGCACTGGAATGACAGGAGAAGGGGGGCTACTACCGTCATAAAGGAACCAGTGTCAGTTACTCGGATGATACCTTTTTCTACTTAATTTGGGTTATGCAAGAAGTCTATTCGCGGTATAGATTCCGCTAACACGTAGCGGGATGACGGTTGTCGGTAAATCTAAGTCAGTTTAGCTATATGCTTTTAATTCCCCCAAAAGGAGAATTAAATATGTGAAGTTCTAGTTGATATGACTTAATGAATGGTTAGTTTAAATTACTAATTTATTTAAGAGATTTTGATAATATTTAACCCACTCGCTTTTCTATTTTCCATATCACGATGTGCTTGAATTATTTCATCAAATTTATATTTTTTATTGATCCGTACAGTTAAAAGTTTTTTTCTTATCATCTCGAAGATTTCCATTGTGGTAAGCACTAATGTGAATCTATCATGCTTATAATGGTATATTGAGGTTCCAGTTGCAAATAACGAACGTGAACTAAGTAAAGAAAAACTAATAGGAGCGTTACCTGATATCTGCCCATAGGAAACGTATATGCCGAACCTGCCTAAAGATTCAAAAGAAAGCTTGCTTGTAGCGTAACCTATAGGGTCATACACTGCACCTACTCCTCTGTTTTGCGTAATCTCCATAACTTTAGAAACGAAGTCTTTATCATTGTAGTTTATTGCGTATGTGCAGCCACTTTGTAAAGCTATCTTCATTTTTTCATCAGAGCTTACAGAACCTATCACTACACCTTTTTTATCCTTTGCCCATTGGCATATTATTTGTCCTAAACCACCATTAGCCCCATGAACTAGCACGAAAGCACCAGGCCTAACTTTATAAGATTGATTAACTAAATAGTGAGCTGTCATACCTTTAAACAGCACTGCAGCAGCAACTTCATCAGATATGTCATCTGGAATTTTTATCAGATATTTCTGGTGTATAATGCGCTTTTCACAATATGCCCCTGGAGGAGCTGTGCAATATCCAACTCTGTCTCCAACCTTCAATCCATCACTGATTTTTTTACCAAGCTTTTCAATAACTCCCACTGCTTCTACCCCAAGCACTGATGGTAAATTTTTAATTTTGCGCGTACCTTTTCTGTGCTCTAAATCATAACGATTTAAGCCGATAGTTGTGTGACGTACTAAAACTTCCTCGCCTTTTGGCTCACCTATACTCTTATCTACAAATTCTAATACTTCTGGTCCCCCAGTTTTTTTAATTTGTATAGCTCTAACCATGATGAATATTAAGATAAAAACTTTGATTATGTTATCTAACAATTAATATTTTGCAAAGTTATTGTTTTCACAATCAATAGACTTCTTGCGTTACCTCCTGTCATTCCAGTGTCAGCTACTTGGATGACACCCTATTGATTACTGAAATGACACGGTTTGCAAACATTCTGTTACTTAAGCTTAAAGAACGTGTATGATAGTGTTATTTCGCCCAAATCTTTTGTATTACTATCAAGCATTATCTCAGGATCTATATAGAAAGATACGGGCATAGCTGCTTTTTGTTTTGGTAGCAACATTTGCTCTTCAAAACAAAAGCATGCAACTTTATTGAAATACTTACCTGCTTTGAAAGGCGTAACATTATACACCGCCATACCAAATGAAGGCTGATCAGATAGATTTTTTGCGTAATAAAACGCTAAACTTTGTTCTCCTATGTTTACGTCAACGTAGTTAGTTTCTGATTTAAACTCCCAAGGTAGATCGGACATTATATCAGCATTGAAATGGACCCTGATCTTTTGGTTAGTTATATTTGTTGTTGTGTTAGTTACTTTTCTTATTGTGCCACCATACCCAGTAGCTTTACAGAAAATGCTATATAGAGGTACCGATGCATATGCAAGACATATCATCGACACAACTAAAGATACTAAAAAGAAAACTATAGAATTCTTACTGCCTTTCCTTAAAAAGGAAAACATCTAATCCCTATTGTTGAACAAGTTAAGTAACCTGAGTAGATTGAGAAATATATTAATAAAGTCAAAATAAAGATTAGTTGCACCGAGTATTGCCAATTTAGTAGTAGCAACTTCTGATCCGTCATTATGTTTATAATAAACGTCCTTGATTCTTTGAGCATCATACGCAGTCATTAAGGTAAAGACTATTACTGATATGAACGATATTGCAAAGTGGAGAGGACTACTTCCAAGAAATAAATTTACTATAGACGCAATGATTAACCCCCAAACTCCCATAATCAAGAAAGAGCCCATACTTGTAAGATCTCTTTTTGTAGTATTGCCATATAAAGCCATAGAGCCAAACATGATTGATGTAATGAAAAACGCCCTTGCTATATTTTCTGCAGTATAAACTATAAAAACATAAGATAAGGAAAGCCCCATTAACACTGAGAACGAGAAAAATATAGTAACGGCAGACTGAGCACTTAGGTGTTGAATTCTATAAGACATGTAGAACACCAATGCAACCGGAGATAACATTACCACAAGCGATAGAACGGGATTAGAATAAATTACTTGAAAAAGACCAGAAAATACTGTTAAAAATGCAACAAGCCCTGTGACGCCCAAAGCTAAAGCCATGTAATTATATACTTTAGTTAGGTAACTTCTAAGCCCAGCACTATAATAAACGCCTTGAGAGCGAATATCCTGTTCATTTCTCATATAAGACATAATATAACTCCTTTTATCCATTACTTAACACATTATAATATAAAACCATATTTTTATCAAGTGTTTTTATTATAAACAGCTATGCGCTGGCATTTGTTTTAATATAAATAGAATATAGGCCTATTGCTGCTGCGTTTGAAACATTTAAACTGTTAATTGCATTTGACATTGGGATTTTTAAAAGATAATCACAATTTTCTTTAACTAACCTCCGCATTCCTTTCTCTTCAGAACCAAAAATAATTACTCTTTTTTTCTCAAAACTCTTTATTTCATCTATATTTTCTTTAGCATTGCAATCAAACCCGTAACACCAGTAGCCGACCTTTTTTAAATACTGCATAGTTTTTACTATATTTGTAACGTATATTAGCGGAACAATATCTAAAGCCCCACTTGCTGCTTTTGCAATAGATGCATTTTCACTCGGTGAATGGTTATGTGGTAAAACCAATGCGTCGACATTAAAACAAGCTGAAGTTCTTAAAATTGATCCAATATTGTGCGTGTCAGTGACTTGATCTAAAATGACTATAGTAGAACTGTCGTTTGAGCTTTCAGCTACTTCTTCGATGCTTAAGTTATAAAGAATAGGGGCAACATTTAAAGCAATTCCTTGATGGTTAGCACCTTTGGGTAAAACGTCATTAAGTATTTTGTTTTCTACTAATCGAACTTTAATGCCCTTACTATTTGCATATTGCTTAATTTCTTTTTCGTGTTCTCTATAGAAATTTTCTGTTACTAACAGTTCTATACACCGCCTATTTTTATTCTTCAGTGCTGACATGCAGGTGTGCTTTCCATACAGCCAAAAATTCTCATTAGTTTTTGACGATTTCATCGTATTATTGAAAATCGGGTTTTTATAGAATAAGCAACATTTTACTATGTTTAGATATTGTTGTAAAATTATACAATTCGATTAATGCGTTTATGTCGGACGATGAGTTGGATTGGCAAAAAAATGTTAAGCCAATAGAATGTAGAAAAGTTACTTTGAAAGTTGATCATAAAGTAAATATAAAGTCTATGGTTGATAAAGGTACCTCCGACTTACAAGGGAATTTTCTTAATACCAATAATGGTAACTCATCATTTTGTCTTGACTACAACACAAAATCAAAGATTGATAGGGGTAAATATTTTATAAGCGATAAGCTCGATTTGCATGGCTATAATATAGAGGATGCTTACTGTAAATTGATAGATTTTATTATCAAAAATTATCGAGCAGGAAATAGATGTTTATTGGTAATTACGGGATACGGCAGTGCAACAAATAAAACAGACACTATAAAGAATAACTTAAATAAGTGGTTAAATGATACTAAAATCCAGTATATGGTTCTATACTACCAACAAGCTACGAAAAAACATGGTGGTAAAGGGGCTTTTTATGTTTTATTAAGAAGGAATAAAAACCTTGAGTCCTGATACTTAAAATTCCTTTTAAGCCTTAATTTTTCTTGTATAACCATACAGTGTTCGGCAGCGCGTGACGCACAACTGTGCGAACATTGTGATTTGGGTCTACCAGGAAGGATGTCTCCCAGTACCTCTTTTCCCGTCATCCCGCTACGTGTTAGCGGGATCTCATTTCACTTTATGAGGGTGTCATCCGAGTAGCCCCTTTCTCGTCATCCCGCTACGTGTTAGCGGGATCTCATTTCACTTTATGAGGGTGTCATCCGAATAGCTTGACTACTTGGATCCAGATTGGATACTGAGTTGGTGAGTATAAAAGTATAGCTTCTACGTCATACCGCCGCGGTATCTCAGCCGCTAACAAGTAGCGGGGTGACGAGTTACTATACCGCTGCGAACCGTCATACCGCGATTTATTCCATAGCTGTACGAACATTCATTTTTGAAGGTAAACTGCACAGCAAATGGTGTCATTCCAGTGCTTGACACTGGAATCCAGCCGGCTTTGTTGCATCGCTAGCTATGATGGATTAAAGATAAAAAAGGTGGAGAATATCAGTAGCTTATTATTCTGGTATTTATAACAAGAACGGTCAGTGAATACCTAAATTTGAGTAAAAGAAATTTCACTACCACTCACTAATCCGGCTAAAATTCAAGAATTTCAATGCTTTAGCTATTTTCAATAGAATTAAATTTATTAATATAAATAACAAGTTACTATTCTTAAATTTGATCAGATTGATTGCAAAAAAAACAAGATTTTCAATAAGTTGCTTATAATCCTAATTATAGTTAGCCTTTCATAAGTAGCGATGCAACAAAGCCATTCCAGCGTCACGCGCTGCCATGTGATATACAATTTCCTTCGAATTACAACGTACGTGCGCTCTATATGCACTTGATTGACAAATGCTCTCTTATCAAAATCTCAAGAATCTGCACTATATTTAATGCTGCGCCTTTGCGCAGGTTGTCAGCCACTATCCACATATTTAATCCGTGCTCAACAGTATTGTCTCTTCTAATACGCGATACATATACAGCATTCTCCTGTACAACATCAATTTGAGTTATGTATTCACTATCTTCACGCCTGTTGTACACTAAAACTCCACTATCTTCGGCTTCACTTAGCACTTCACGAGCTTGTTCTTCAGTGATATGTTGATCAAATTCCACATTTACTGCCATAGCGTGACCGATAAAGACGGGTACCCTTACACAAGTTGCAGTAACTTTTATATCTTCCTCTAAAATTTTTTTTGTCTCCTCTTGCATTTTCCATTCCTCTTCTGTAGAGCCATTTTCCATGAATTCTCCTACATGGGGAATGCAATTGAATGCTATTTGCTTAGAGAATATCTTGGGTTTTTTAGCTTCGTTCATAAAGATTTTTTTTGTCTGGTCATAGAGCTCATCCATTGCTGCTTTGCCTGCACCAGAAGTTGATTGATAAGTTGAAGCAACGATTCTCTTTATTTTTGCTTTTTGGTGTAATAGATGTAGTACTAGCAGCATCTGTATTGTAGTACAGTTTGGATTGGATATTATGTTGTGGTTTTTATATTCCATAATTTTTTCTTTATTAATCTCTGGAATAATGAGTGGCACACCCTCTTTCATTCTAAAATGGGAACTGTTATCTATCACGATGCATCCAGCCTGTGTTGCAATTGGTACATACTCTTCAGAAACATGAGATCCAGCACAGAAAATGGCTACATTAGTTCCAACGAAGTCATAATCCTCAAGGCATAAAACTGTTAACTCTTTGTCACCAAAGCTCACCTTCTTCCCTTCTGATTTTTTCGATGCAAGTGCAATAACGCAATCTATCGCCTCATCTTGAAATTCAGCAAGCGTGCTTAATACCTCACGCCCTACTCTTCCGGTTGCTCCAATAACAGCAATTTTGTATCTCATATAGATGAACCTCTAATTTTAAAGTTCTATTATATTTTTACTGACAAAATTTACAATTGTTTTAATATTTTTACCTTGCAATTAATTGTAATTTAGCTATTATTATGCAATATTAGTAATATTACATAATGAAATGAAAGATGAGTAAGGAATACGATGAAACTAAGGTTAAACCTGCAATGTCTACACCTCAAGGGCCTGAAGGAACCAATGGATCAAAGGCCCAAAGTGTTCTTTCGAATAAAAGAAAGCCTACAATAAATTTTGATGATAAAAAGTATGGTGTAAAAACCTCTAAAATAGACCAACAGTCTCTAAACAAAAGACAAGAATCTTCAAAGCTAAGAGATCTCTTAAGGTCAATACCAATAATAAGGAGATTTTTAGCAAGGATTTTCACACCTGAAAAAATAGAAATCATCAGTAACCCTATATATGACAACATGGAAGCATATAAAAAATCGCAGGAAGATTACCCTAGTAAGATAAAAGATGAAACTAGTATAGATGATGAACACACAAAAGAAGTAGATAGTAAACTTGAGAAGGGTAATGTTGAACAAGTGGACAACAAGAAAAGTCGTAGTTCATAAATATCAATCATTTAAAAATTATCTCTAGTTATAACATTGTATCTGTTCAGATGCATGGCTCATGTACAAATATTGAAACAAAAATTCCAGTGCTCCTTTCTCGTCATCCCAGTGCGTGACACTTGTATCTTTATGATGTGAGGCATTAGAGCTAAAATACCTCACAGGGAGGGTGAAGCTGATGCGACACTAATGCCATTAAGCCAGATTTTGCTTCCCTCCCATAGAGTTAAAGACTGAACAGTATCTTTTGGAATTATATCCCGTATTACAAGGTTAGTCTAAACTCTCAGTTTATTTATAGTCTTGGAGGCAATTTTATGCAAGTAAATGCTATTTTGGGTGTGGATATTTCAAAAAAGAAATTTGATGTTTGTTTGTTAGTGGACAGTAAAAAACGACACAAAGTCTTTCAAAATAATCAAGATGGTTTTGCAAAACTTGTAGTTTGGTGCAATGGCCATGGAGCAAATCTTACTCATTTATGTCTTGAAGCAACTAGTTGGTATGGAGAAGATTTGGCTACTTTTATGCACGATTTAGGACATAATGTCAGTATAGTAAACCCAGAAAGCTTTTGGCAAAAGTGAGCTGCTCAGAAATAAGACAGATAAATCAGATGCAGCTATGATAGCTAGATTTTGTATCGCCAACAAACCTGCTCTTTGGAAGCCCATTGCACCTGAAATGAGGCATTTGAGGGAGCTTTACCGTTGCATGCAATCGCTAAAAGATGATAAGGTGCAACAGACAAATCGCTTGGAAAACAAAAATATGCATTCCAGTTGCAAAGAAGCTATATCTAAAGTAATTTTGGCAATAGAGGAGCAAATTATTGTTCTCGAAAAAGAAATTAATGAGCATATAAATAACTATCCACATCTAAAAAATATGGTGGAAAACCTTAAGACTATAAAAGGTATAGGATATCTTACTGCTGTTGCTGTTGTCGCAGAAATGCCATCAGTTGATAACTTTGACAATGCTAAACAATTTACAGCTTTTGCTGGTCTAAATCCAGGACATTATCAATCGGGATCGTCAGTAAGTAAGAGAAGTTGCATATGCAAAATAGGATCTGAGCGTATTCGAAAAGCTCTTTATATGCCAGCTATAGTAGTCAAAAACCATAATAATCATTTTCAAAAGTTTTGTCAGCGTCTAGCAAGTAAAGGCAAATGTCCAAAAGTCATAGTTCTTGCGTTAATGCGAAAATTAATGCATGTCTTTTTTGGTATTCTTAAAAATAATCAACCATTTAATTGTAATTTTGTTGGATAATTTGTTTGACAGCAGAGACAGTATCTGGGATCCAGATTGGGCACTAAGTTGGTAAACACGAAAGCGATTAATCCTTTACAACGTTTTTGATGGAACTGCGCGAAAGAACTGGATGCCAGTGTCACGCACTGGCATGACACCCATTTCTTCCTATAGTTGTCTTTTCTCGTCTACCTTATTTTGCCACTCTGCTGAACAGATACATAACATTTGCTATACAGAAACTCTGCGATACCAAAATAAATAAAGAGGTACGCCACTTGCAGTGAATAAGCTTGCGATCAGCAAGGTATTCACAGAAGTTTCAAATATTACCCAGCAGCAAAAGGTTGTTGCTATACTGCCAATCAAAAATTTGTAACAACTCTTTTCTTGCACAATAACTTTGAGAAAAGCAAGACTGCATGCAAGGTAAACAAATAAAAATGAAACTACAGAAAAGTCGATAATTGATGTGATCTGCTTAGCAAAATTGTTGCTTGAAGTGAGGATTAGTAAAGTTGCAGTTCCAACTGAGCTAGTTGTTATGCCCCAGAAAGGAGAACCGTGCTTGTTTCTTTGAGCAAAAAACTGTGGCATCAGTTTATCTTTTGCAAGGCCAAGGGCCACTTGTCCACTAGCTAGTACCCAAGCGTTTAAAGTACCAACACAAAAAATGAACGCAGTTATAGAAATAATCAAGTGCCAATTGCCAGAGGCCATAATTTTTATTGCGTCAACATATGGTGCTCTTGAACTTGCTAAATCATTGCCATTTATTAATCCCATAATTGCAAGATTGTTGATAAAATACACAACAGCAACAGAGATTGTTCCAAGTACCACAGCTCTTGGTATTGTTCTAGCTGGATTATCAACTGACCCTGCAGGTGCTGTTGCCAATTCAACTCCAATAAAACCCCATAGAGTAATAAGTGTAGAACGGGCAAGAATCTGCGATGTTGTAAGATTTGATATTTCTTCACTTATGATGAAGTTATTTCTATCAAAAAAAAACAATGCTGCTATAGGTATTACAAGCAATACAGAAATTTTTATCACCGTCAATAAAAACTCAACACGTCCAGCAGTAGCTACTCCTCTAAAATTTATTAGTGTAATAATTGTAAGTAATAACATCTCTAAAAACAGATGTACGTTTTGAATATCTTCATGGAAAAATGGTGTAAGATAACCAACACCCACAACTATTACGGCTGTTGTGCTAACCCATGAGATCACCCAATACGTCCAACCAACAAAAAAAGCTGCAGCAGGGCCAAAAGCATGCTTTACATAGACGTGAGGGCCACCCGTTTCCGGAAATTTTGCGCAGAGTGAGGCAAAAACTAAAGCAAGAGATATAGCACCAAGCCCTGATATTATCCAGCTTATAAGGCTATACATGCCATATGGAGCAAGGCTAATTGGAAGCATAAAAATTCCAGAGCCAATTTGGCTGCTAATCACTAAGGCAAAAATAGCCCAAAAACCTATTTTATTTGACACAATAATTCTTATCTAAATAGATTAACAATATACCCTAAACTCAGAAATTTCAATTGATCTTTTAACATAAAAACTTGCATTTTTTTCAATTTATTCCTAAAATAGATTATATTAACAGATTATTAAGAGGGGGTTATGAATCCGAGATTAAAAGCATTTTTGGTTGTTTGTAGTATTATTGCATTTTTGATTGCACTTTTGTTTCTCGTGTATTATTTAAATCTTCTTGTTAACTATATCCTTGACCCGATTCTAGTTCGTCCCTTTGAAAGATTATACAAAAACTTAATTGTTGATGGTCTTTATGCCTATTTATCTACAAGCACTTCTAGCCCTGCACTAGCATTTTTGGCTACAGGTTTTATTGTTATTGCTGCGTTTATTTGCCTGAATAAAATGCTTCTTCCCTTGCAAGAGAAGATCATAAACAACTATACCTCCTTTAAAAACAACAATATTGATAGCAATAGCATGTTGTTTGAGGTTTATAAAGATCCAACAATAAAATTAAAGGACAAAATCTTATTCTTCAGTATACACTTGATATATTACCTACAGCTTCCATTTTTGTATATTGCATCAAAGGTATCAGCTCTACGTGGGTTTCTTATATTTAATTTTGGTTTATTATTGTTAAATTATGCACTGCTAATTCCAGTAGCACTTCTTGAGTTAATAAAATATCCATCAGTAAAACTCTTTTCACCTTTGGGTTTGAATGTAAAGCAGCTAAGCTTTTTGTTTAATGTAAGTGATGTGGGTACTAGTAGTCAGAGCGTTCATACTAGAAGTTTTCAGCAAAGCGTTATTGAATGTGCCAAAAAATTAAAGGAAGAACATGGTACGCCGTTAAATGAGTTGGATGAAGAGTTTAAAAGTTATATAAGCGGTTTAACAAGTCAGCAAAAACGAATGATAGAACCTTATCTAAGATTGGATGGTTATGAAACTGGGGAGTGGGTAAATTGGGCAGATTCACAAACCGGATTGACATTGACACAGGCTATAAATTTAGTTTTAATTGCGGCAAGAAAGCAAAATGCAGATATAGAATTATTGAAGTCTATATTACTGGTTCGCTTTGAGGAAAGTAATCGCCAATGTGGTCCTGGAATGCTCAACCGTATCATTTATGCATTAAGTGGTCTTAAAGCGGAAAATAATTTTGCAGCTCAACTAGAGCCTCAGCCAATAGGAAAGTTGGCTAGTGATGCTACTAAAAGATTTCTTGAGAAATATGTGGATAAGCACTACCATAAAATAAAAGTTTTGAAAGAAAATTTTGATAATTTGTATTCACCAAGTTCTGGGGTGGATTTGAGCAGCGTGAGTGATGAAGTAAAGGATGGCATTTCCTATACAAGAGATGCTATAAAAGAATTTGTGTTTAAGGAATTATATGTAAAGTTTTATAACGACTATGGAGAACATATTCGGAGAGGGCAAATAAAACAAAGGCTAAGAGAATTAATAACAGATGAAGTCATAGATGCAGCAATATCTTATAAGATAGACGAGATAGAAATTCCTGCAGAACCACTTACTTATCTTGAAAGAGTAAAAACATTTTTTGGAGGTCATGCAAGGTCTTCTGCTGCTTAGTGGTTTAGTTCGTGCTATATAGCTAAACTGACTTAGATTTACTGACAATTTTAAAACAACAAATTCGTCATTCCGCTACTAGTTAGCGGAATCTATACCGCGAATGAATCCATAGCTGTACGAACATTGTGATTTGAGAGCAATTTCCACAAGGGAGGGTGTCATTCCAGTGCTTGGCACTGGAATCCAGCCTTTATTATGCAGCCACTTGGTTGAAATTAAGTCTTCTGGATCCCAGTGTCTAGGCACTGGGATGACACCATTTGCTGTGCAATTTACCTTCAAAAATGAATGTTCGTACAGCTATGGAATGAATCGTGGTATGACGCGTTAGCTATAGCTTTGTCTTCCCTTTTCTGAATGGCTTGCAAGCTGCTATCTCTACAAAAACTATATTTTTCTTCAGAAGAGAGTTATATTGTAACTATGGACAAAATAATCATAAAAAAATTTGGTGGGACTTCGCTAACTGATTTAAACCGAGTTGCAAATTTGATAAAAAACGATATTGAGAAAGGTTGTAATGTAATCGTTGTTGTATCTGCTGTTGCAGGATTTACTGACCAAATGGTTTTTCAGGCTAGGCAAATCTCAAATTTAAGTTATAGACAAGAGTTATCAGAGTATGACGTTATGCTTTCAGCAGGAGAACAAATCTCTTGCGGTCTATTAGCTATCACTCTCCAATCGATCGGAGTTAATGCTAAATCGTGGCTTGCCTGGCAGTTACCAATTGTAACTGATGATTTTTATTCTGAGTCTAAAATAAAAACAATAAAGATTGAACGTGTGAAAAGATCTTTTGCTGAGGGTTATACTGCTGCGATCATTGCTGGTTTTCAGGGTATAAATGATGATAGAATCACTACTTTTGGAAGAGGAGGCTCTGATATATCAGCAGTTGCCTTCGCGGTAGCCTTTGGTGTTAGAACTTGCGAAATTTTTACTGATATTGATGGAATATATACAGCAGACCCGAGAATTGTTCCAAAGGCACGCAAGCTCAAATTTATCTCTTACGATGAAATGTTGGAAATGTCGTCATCTGGTGCTAAAATACTGCATAATCGTTCAGTACAACTTGCAATGAAACATAACATTAAAGTGCAAGTGCTATCCACTTTTAAGGAAGTAGAAGGCACCACAGTGCTACACAAAAGGGATGTACTAGAGAGATACTTAATTACTGGAATAACTTATAGCACTAATGAAGCTCTTGTAACTTTCACTAACCTTGCAAATAACTTGCGTACTTTAAGAGATATAGCAGGAGCAAACGTTAAAATTGATATGATACATGGGTCAAGTTTTGTTATCTCCAAATTTGATATTGATTTAATGGAAAAGTTACTGAATAAGAATGAAAATTATGCTATAAACGATAATGTAGCTAAAATTTCAATAATTGGTATTGGTGTTATGTCTAACACTGAAGTGATGCACCGCACACTCAAGGTTTTAAGCGAAAAAAAGATAGAAATACTTGCTATCACAACATCTGAAATCAAAATCAGTATAATTGTTCAAAAAGAATGCGCTGTAGCTTTAGTCAAAGATTTACATACTGAGTATGAGCTTGATATGCAGCACTAGGATAGGCTTGACGTCCAGTTGTCTAAGAGTATGTCTTAAAAAGGAATGAGGAAAAAAATATGATAGTGTAAGTAAAAAATAGGAGGGAAAATTGTATCCAAGTGATATAAGTGATAAGGAATGGGAAATTTTGGAGCCACATGTTGCACAAGGAAAGATAGGGAGGCCAAGAAAGCACAATATCAGAACAATTATTAATGCAATAAGGTGTAAAAGACAAGATTTGATCTGACAGACAAGAATTAACTGACAGAAGAATTGAGGTAGTCAAAACTAATATCAGGCTCTTGTGTAATGCTACTAATATTTTTCTGAAAAGCAATATATTTGCTATCAAGAAAAGTTTGCATAGGCGTTTTGCCATAGCAATATTTACCCGAGTGAGGTCTTGTCTCATTATAAGAACGCAACCAATGATCAACATCAATCTGTAGATCTTCCAAAGAACTGTAGATTTTCTTTCTAAAGATGATATTGTAACACTCATCTTGCATGGTTCTATGAAACCTTTCACATATGCCATTAGTCTGTGGAGAGTTGGCTTTAGTTCTAGAATGATCGATGTTTTCTATGCCCAAATAAAGCTGATAAGCGTGATTTTCGGGCTTGCCACAATACTCCGTACCCCTATCAGTTAAAATGCGTAATAATGGAATTTTCTGCTCATCAAAAAATGGAATAACTCTATCGTTGAGAAGATCTGCAGCTGTAATAGCTGTTCTGTCCGTGTAAAGTTTAACCATTGCAACTCTGGAATAAGTATCAACAAAAGTTTGCTGATAAATGCGCCCTATACCTTTGATATTGCCCACATAATAGGTATCTTGAGAACCCAAATAACCTGGATGTTGCGTCTCAATTTCACCATGAGCTTCCCTTTGTTCTTTCACTTTTTCTAAAGCTGCAAGTTGTTCTTCAGTTAAAATGATTCCGTCTTGAGCTACTTTTGTCTCTAGTGCTTTAAGTCTCTTTTTGAGAGTTTCAAGGTCATTTCTTAGCCATACAGACCTTACTCCTCCCTGAGAAATTATTATACCTCTTTTTCTCAGTTCATTTGCAGCTCTTTCTTGCCCATATGCTGGAAATTCTGTTGCTATACTAATCACTGCTCTTTCTATATCGTCGGAAACTCTGTTTGCTAATAGCGGTTTTTTCTTACTTATTTCATGTAATGCTTCCTCTCCTCCATTTTCATATAACTCCTTAAAGCGATAAAATGTATCTCTTGAGTATCCCATCACTTTGCATGCTTGAGACACATTTCCTAGTTGTTTTGCTAGTTCTAATAATCCTAGCTTTGGTTTTAATATTTTTGTCTGTATTGTACTCATATCTAACACTCCTTTATTTTTATTATTTTTAACTTACTTTTTTAAAGTGTCAGGTCAAGTCTTATTTAATACACATACTGTATGTTGAAAGGTGGATGAAATCCCCTATTCAGCAAGCAGATGGCAGTAAGGTAGTTAGGGAAAAAAGGAGTTCCGCAAGGAGGTTCAATAAGCCCAATCATTTCAAACATATTTATGCACCATGCATTTGATATATGGATGAAACAAAATCACCCAACAGTACCATTTGAAAGATATGTGGATGATGCGATAGTGCACTGCAGAACTAAAAGACAGGCAGAATTTATGCGAGCAGCAATTGAAGAAAGATTGGCATAATGTAAGCTAAAATTGCAACCTGATACCAATGCCATTCCAAAACTCCATCATTATACTGCCTTAGTATAACCTTCTCACTTCTATTGTCTATTTGTTTGTTATGTAATAGAAATTGGTATGAGATTGAAGAATTAAGTGTGAACGGTTACAGAATTTTTGCCAGGAGAAACATATAGTTAAAGTAATTCAGATTTGTAAGATATGTTTATCTGCAATTATAGCTTCAACAGTAGGCAATGTTGCTTTTAATTACCTCAACATTTTCTCTTGGCAATTCTTTAATGAACCGAGAAGTGCGCATCGGTTGCCACTGGTTGTTAATTTCCCTCCTATCTGCACATGAAATGATTAACCTTTCTTTGGCTCTGGTTATGCCAACATATGCGAGTCTCCTTTCTTCTTCTAAAGCTTTACCACTTTTGTCATCAAAAGATCTTTGATGAGGAAATAATCCCTCTTCCCAACCAGGTAGAAACACGCACGGGAATTCAAGTCCTTTGGCTGCATGAAGAGTCATAACATATACGGTGTCATCGTTATTCATATTATCCACTTCCATCACCAGACTTATATGCTCCAAGAAAGTTGTGGCATTATCGAAATTTTTTAAAGATGAGATGAGCTCTTTAACATTTTCTATTCGTGCTAAGCCTGTTACCTCCTCATTTTCAAGCATTTCAATATATCCTGATTGGTTTGCTACGATTTTAACGAATTCATGCAGTGGTTTTACGCTTACTATTTCTTCCCAAGCTTTAATTTTATTTAAAAAATCGTTGAGTGAGAGTTTAATTCTTTCGGTTACCTGATTACTATTAACTAATATTTTTGCTGCCTCAAAAAAAGAAATTTTGTTATCCTGAGCAGTCGTGTATATTTTCTTTAGAGTTGTAGCTCCTATGCTTCTTTTTGGCCGATTTACTATCCTTTCGAAAGCTAAGTCATCGTTATTGTTTGTAACAAGTCTTAAATATGCAATTATATCCCTGACTTCCTGACGTTCGTAGAATTTTACGCCACTTATAATCTTGTAGGGAATTGAATATTTTATAAAATACTCTTCGAGAACTCTAGTTTGAAAAGTGGCCCTTACCAGCACTGCAATGTCACTAAATCTGTATTTATTGAGTTTCAATATCTGTTCGCTTATGAACCTTGCTTCAGCTTTCCCATCCCATAATTTTATTAGATTTACCTTTTCCCCTTCAATGTTTGTTGTCCACAATTTTTTTTCTAAGCGAGTCTTATTGTGATTGATAACATATGACGCAGTTGCAAGTATGTGGGATGTTGACCTGTAGTTACACTCTAGTTTAACGGTTTTTGCATTTTTAAAATCATCAGAAAACTTCAAAATATTTTCAACTTCTGCACCACGCCAACTATATATCGACTGGTCATCATCTCCTACACAGCAAATATTTGAGTGCTCTTTTGCAAGGTATTTTAGCCAAAGATATTGTATCGCATTTGTATCTTGATATTCATCTACCATAACATATTTAAACTTGTTTTGGTAGTAGGACAGAACTTCGGTCTTTTGATTAAAGAGCTGTATGTTATATAGCAATAAGTCACCAAAATCGACAGAATTAAGGAATTTCAACCTTTCCTGATACTGGTGATAGACTTTGAGTGCAGTTACATATACTGGCCTAAATGATTGAATATCTTCCACTTCAGATGGCAATAAGCACTTCTCTTTCCATTGCTGAATAATATTCATAATGGTCTTACATTTTTCTGATAGGTAATCAGGATTTATTTCATTGATAATATTTTTTATTACCTGTAATTGGTCATCCACACCAATGATTGTAAAATTGGGGTTTAAGCCCACAATTTCTGCGTGCAGGCGCAAGATTTTTGCTGCAATTGCATGGAAAGTGCCAAGCCATGGTATGTTTGTGCCCGTTAGCTCAAGTACCCTTGATACCATCTCATTTGCTGCTTTATTTGTAAATGTAACTGCTAATATCTCATCAGAATAAGCGTGACCGTTTCTAATTATGTGTGCTATTCTTGAAGTAATCGTTCTTGTTTTTCCCGTCCCGGCTCCTGCCAGTATCAAAACTGGTCCATCTATGTTAGTTACAGCTGATTGTTGTTCTGGATTTAGCAGTGAGAGATAATCGTTCATCGTAGCCCTATAGATTATAACTTCGTAAAGTTAAACCTATGATTGAAATATTGTAAAGGTTTTATTGAATAGAACAGTTAAAGAATGCTTCACTCAAGTACTACATATTTAAACGTAGGTTTTACATCTATTTTGTTTTAGTAGTTTCAGGTGTATGTCGAGTAACAACAACTTGATTTGAGGTATTGGCACCAGAACTTCTGCTTGTTGGGTGGATAAGTGGAGTTTGGAATGGCTTATATGTACGGTTTAGTTCCTTCATTTCTATTTCTTCAACTTCAACAAGGGGTTTTTCTTTTGGGGTATAGCGATTATGCGTTGCAGGTCGTTCAGTGAGATTTTCATATGTTTCTTTCAACCAAGTTCCGATATCATACATAAATCCATACGCTTTTTCTTTAAATTCTCTCAATGATCTACTGAAACTTGCTAGTGTGTTATTAAAGTAAATTGTCATATAGTCTCTTGTGGTGTATTGATAACTTTCTCCATCTAGTCTGCTACTTTGTGCGTTAGAACTATTGTTGCTTTTAAAATAACCAAATATGTTGTACATTTTGAGCCGCCATTAATTACTAACATACACATATTATATATTGATAAATTAAGGACTTAGAAAGCGCTCTGTATAATAATTTAAAATGGAGCTGGAGCTTTGTAGTACAATGTTTTCAAACGTTTAATATAATATTGACTTTACAACGATAGTCACTTTAAATTAGTAACTATTGTTGCAGTTAAAGTATCAATGCCTTTTTTCTTTTATTTTTTTGCAATTCTTAGCATTTTATCTGCTGTATGCGTAATTAGTGTAAGAAATCCTGTGCATGCAGTATTATTTTTAATTTTCACCTTCGTTAACTCTGCAGTGCTTTTCATTCTCCTTGGAGCTGAATTCATCGCTATGATGGTACTGATAGTATACATCGGTGCAGTTGCAGTGTTGTTCCTCTTTGTAGTTATGATGCTCGATATTGACTACATAAGATTGCGCCAGGGTTTTGCGAAGCATTTCACTCTTGGTGCTATATTGTGTGGTGTGTTTTTTTTGATTATCAGTTTTGTAATCCGCAGCTCAACGCTGAATATAAGTAATGTTATAAACTATAATGCCAATAACGTGAAAGCTATCGGTAATTTGCTCTACACTGACTACATGTACGCTTTTCATCTTTCTGGAATTTTGCTACTTGTTGCAATTGTCGGTGCAATTGCTCTTACTTTGCAGGACAAGAAAAAAGGAGTTAAAAAACAGAATGTATTAAAGCAATTGACGCAATCTTCATCTGTAAAATTGGTTAAGGCTAAATTTGGAAAAGGAGTGGAATGGAAATAGGATTAAATCATTTTTTGATAGTTACTGCTATTTTGTTCACTGTTGGGGTGTGCGGTATTTTCATCAACCGTAAGAGCATAATCAATATATTGTTATCAATAGAAATATTATTGTTGGCGATTAACATCAATCTAGTTGCTTTTTCTGCCTTTATGAATGATATAGTTGGGCAAATTTTTGTGATGTTTGTGTTGACTGTTGCGGCAGCAGAGTCAGGAGTTGGGCTTGCAATATTGGTTGTATATTATAGAAGCCGTGGCAATATAGATGTTGAACAAGCAAATTTAATGAAAGAATGAAAGTATGATGGATATACTGAAATTAATAGTATTTTTGCCACTTTTTGGTTCGCTATTTGCAGCACTTTTTAGAAAAAGTCAGTTAGTTACAACGGCAGGGATTGGAATATCTGCAGTTTTATCTTGGTATGTTTTTCTCACCTTCTCTGAAAATTATCACTTGAGTTTATTTCCTTTGTTTTCATTGAGCATCTTAAAAGTAAATTGGGCAATTAGTGTGGATGCTCTCTCATCCTTAATGCTTATTGTTATTACCACCGTTTCACTGGTAGTACATCTCTACTCTATCGGTTATATGGAGCATGATAAGGGGAAGTCGAGGTTTTTTTCTTACCTATCGCTATTTACGTTTTGCATGATTGTGCTGGTTGTAAGCGATAATTTCGTGCAGCTTTTTTTTGGCTGGGAAGGGGTTGGCCTATGTTCTTATTTACTCATAGGATTTTGGTTCCAAAAATATTCTGCAAATAATGCAGCAATTAAAGCATTTGTTGTGAATAGGGTAGGAGACTTTGCACTATTGATTGGAATCTTTCTTATTTATTATACATTTCACTCTTTGAATTTTACTGAAGTTTTTGACACAACTGATCTTCTTGGCACGCAGAACATTAGGGCATTCTGCTGTGAATTCAAAGTAACTCATATAATATGCATATTACTTTTTATTGGCTGTATGGGTAAATCTGCACAGCTTGGTTTACATGTTTGGTTGCCAGATGCAATGGAAGGGCCAACTCCTGTTTCTGCACTTATTCACGCAGCAACGATGGTAACAGCAGGTATATTTTTAGTAGCAAAGTGTTCTCCATTGTTTGAGTTATCAAATGTGGCACGAGAATTAATAGTTATCGTTGGAGCACTCACTGCTTTTTTTGCAGCCACCGTTGCAATTACTCAGAACGATATAAAGAAAATAATTGCTTATTCAACCTGCAGTCAACTTGGTTATATGTTCATGGCATGTGGGCTTTCTGCTTACAATGTTGCTATTTTTCATTTAATGACACACGCTTTTTTTAAAGCTCTACTATTTCTTGGTGCTGGCAATGTGATTCATGCAATGCATCATGAGCAAAACATTCAGAAAATGGGAAATTGCTGGAAGAAAATCCCTTGCACTTACGCTCTCATGTGGATTGGATCTCTTGCGCTTTCTGGGATATTCCCATTTGCAGGTTTTTATTCAAAGGATTTGATAATTGAACATGCTTATAGCACGGATAGCTTTGCTTTTGTAATAAGCTTAGTTGTTGCATTCTTCACAGCGTTTTACTCTTGGAGGTTATTGCTTCTTGTGTTCCACAGCCAAAAACAAAGTAAAATTAATATACATGAGGCACCAAAGATTATGCTTATACCATTACTGATACTCGCTTTTGGATCAGTATTTTCTGGAATATGGGGAGCAAATATTTTGAACATAACTAGTAATGCGTTTTGGAAATCAAGTTTAGTGATGATTGATGAGCATGGAGTTCATAATTTCTTTATAAAACTACTGCCAACCTTAGCAAGCCTAAGTGGAATAGCACTTGCGTACCTAATTTACCAATATCAAGTAATTAGGCAAATTAAGAGTAAATTTTTACTTAAGTTTTTGCAGAATAAATGGTACTTTGATGAGGTGTATGAGTTTGTTATAATTGCACCGATAAGGTTTATATCTAGGCTTCTATGGAAGTTTGATGTTAAGGCTATTGATTCATTTGGACCAAATGGTGTTGTAAGGTTGGTTAATGAATGTTCAAAAAGTTCTATAAAGTTACAAACTGGTTATATATTTGATTATGCATTTATTATGTTTGTTACTCTAATAATCGGTGCTTTATATATTATTGGAATTAAATAGAAGGTGTTGTTACTTAGTATATTCTTGCTTCCACTGATAGGAGCGTTGATTTTATCCTTAATCAGGATTAATCATCAATCTATACACTTAAGATTCCTTGCTCTATTTTTTGCTGTACTTCCATTTTTGCTTAGCATTGTAGCTTGTATAGAATTTGATTATAACAATGCGGACTTTCAGTTTGTCAGCTACCCAATTAGAAATGTTGGAATAGGGATAGATGGTATATCGTTGCTTTTCCTTCTGCTTACAACTTTCTTGTTTGTAATTTGTATACTCTACAACTGCAAAATGAGTTATACGACCCTAAAAGCCTATATGGCATTGTTTCTACTGCTTGAGAGTTTTGTAGTCGGTTTTTTCGTTTCACTGAATGCTATAAGCTTTTATGTGTTTTTTGAAGCTGTTTTAATACCAATGTTCTTTATTATTGGCATCTGGGGAGGAAAACACAGGGTATATGCAACGTTTAAGTTGTTTCTTTATACATTAACTGGCTCATTATTATTTCTACTTGGATTGGTTTACATCTATAACATTTTTGGAACGTTTAATATACAAAAATTAGCTACATTAGTGCCAAGCCTTGATCTTGAAGTGCAGTCATTGCTGTGGATTGCATTTTTTATTTCTTTTGCAATAAAAGTACCGATGTTTCCATTTCACACTTGGCTTCCTGATGCGCATGTACAATCACCAACTTCTGGATCTGTGATTTTAGCTGGCTTGCTTATTAAAATGGGAGGATATGGATTTTTAAGGTTTTCTATTCCAATGCTTCCTCAGGCAAGTTTATATTTTTCAAATTTCGTTGTTGTGCTGAGCATTATTGCGGTGATATATGCTTCGCTAGTTGCGTTTGCTCAAGATGATATAAAGAAGTTAATAGCTTATTCTTCAATAGCACATATGGGGATCGTTACTGCTGGCCTCTTTTCATTTTGTGAGGAAGGAGTACTGGGTAGCATATTTCAAATGATTAGTCATGGCCTTATTTCTGCTGCTTTATTTTTGTGTGTTGGAATGCTATATACTCGAACTGGAACTTTGGAGATTGCAAAATATTTTGGCATAGTAAACACAATGCCAAAATTTGGTTTTATGTTCATTTTATTTTCAATGGCTTCAATAGGGCTACCTGGAACATCTGGATTCATAGGTGAGTTTTTGGCTATGGTTGGAATGTTTAAGAGCATAGGGTTTTTTACAGGATTTATCGCACTTGGCACTATTTTAAGCGCAGTTTATATGCTGAATTTATGTAAGCAAATAATATGGGGGGTTAGCTATTCTAAATTATTAAATAACCGCTTGGATAGCATAGAATTTTCTGTCTTAATTCTGCTTGCAGTGTTTGTTATTTTGCTTGGATTCTACCCAACCCTTGCACTGAATTATTTGAAGCCATGTATGGCAAATTTGTTAGTCAAATATAATGCGCTATGAATTATATACAGATATTGCCGGAAACGTTCTCTATTATCTCCTCGTTAGTGTTGCTGCTGCTTGGGATTATATTTAACCGCAGAACTATCAACTTATTAGCACTTGGCTGCACAGTGGTAACTTTGATTATTTTAATTCTTTCGGCAGAAAACAATGAAATTTTTCTCTTTAATTCGTTGTTAAAACTCAATTTATACATCAGGTCAGCCCAAGGGTTAATTCTCAGCACAGGAATTTTAATACTTTTGATGCTGAATTTATCAAAATATGACTATAAGTATGAATTTTCAATGCTGATTCTTTTTGCGCTATTTGGCATGATAACTTTGGTTTCAGCAAATAGTCTGATTTCTTTTTATTTAGCTTTTGAGTTGATGAGTATATCTTTGTATGTTCTTGCGAGCTTTAATAAAGATTCGATTTATTCATGTGAAGCAGGAGTGAAATATTTTACACTCAGTGCATTATCTTCCTGCATTATGCTATATGGAATGTCGCTGCTTTATGGATATACAGGACAAGTCAATTTCTCTGAGCTCGGTTCATTCTTGCAAAACCATCAGATAACTTATGGAATAGTTTTTGGGTTAGTCTTTGTCCTAATTGGTTTGTGTTTCAAGCTTGCTATTGCTCCTTTTCATATGTGGGCTCCAGATGTCTATCAAGGTGCACCTACCATAGTAACTGCGTTTTTTTCTACGGCCCCAAAAGCTGCACTTGTAACATTTTTAATTCGATTGATGAATGAAGAGTTAGTAAATGTAAAAAGTTATGTTCAGCCTATTTTCTTATACGTTTCAGCATTGTCTGTGCTTATCTCAGCTTTTGGGGCCTTACGTCAGCAAAACTTAAAAAGGCTGCTTGCTTACAGTTCAATTGGTCACATTGGTTTTATATTTGCTTCACTTTCTATTTTTACACAAGCAGGAACAGATAGTGCCTTAATGTATCTGGTGATATATATCATCACAAGCATAGGGCTATTCTCATATCTCGTACAAATTGACGATGACGATTGTGATATTGCAAATTTACCTGGTATAGGGAAGAAACGCCCAATTGTAGCATTTCATCTTTCTGTGCTGTTACTCTCAATGTCGGGAATACCTCCACTTGCTGGGTTTTTCGCTAAATTTTTTATATTCAAAAGTTTAATAAATTCTGGCTTTATCAGCCTGTCCTTGATCCTTGTAATAGCGAGTGTGATATCATGCTACTATTATTTAAATATCATGAAAGTTATGTATTTTGATAAAGCTAGTGGTAATAAGGTTGCTTATTCTAAGGGTCTATTCATTATCACTTCAGTGGCTTCACTGATCAACCTCGTTCTTTTCTTGTATGTAGAAGATCTTTACTCACTCATTGAACTAAAGGGCTGACAAGGTGATCCCTGAGGGCTTTCATATTCATCATTACAAAGAAGTTTCAAGCACTAATAAAGAAGCGTTGGATTTAATTGATAAAGGAATATCAAATGAAACCGTTATTATTGCCGATAAACAAACAGAAGGCAGGGGGCGCACCGGAAAAAGTTGGGTTTCTCCAGAGGGTAATTTTTATGCGAGTTTGGTGATAAACCTCTTTAACGATTATCTGAATGAAAGCCAGCTTTCGGTGTCATTCCAGCGCGTGACGCTGGAATCTAGAAAAAAAGAAGAATGGATCCCAGTGTCAAGCACTGGGATGACATCAGAGGGCATTGGGATGACAGAGAAGGGTTTGGTGAATAAAATTGCGGATGTTAGCAAATTAACAGAATTGACTTTTGTTACTGCTCTTGCTGTTGGAAATACTATACTGTCATTTATAAATGGTCTAAATCTCCAGTATAAGTGGCCAAATGATGCCCTTATTGATGGCAAGAAAATAAGTGGAATATTGCTTGAAAAAAGATCCAATTCGAATTGGCTCATTATAGGAATTGGAATTAATGTCAGTCATGCACCACTTCCAGGAACAACGTGCATTAGCAATTACGGTGAGTCTGTGTCTAACATAGATCTGTTAAAGGAATTAATAATAAATTTTAATAAGCTAAGAAAGCAATGGCTATTTGATGGGTTTTATGCTATAAGAGAAATGTGGTTAAAAAAAGCATTCAAAATGAATGAGCAAATCAGTGTAAAGTTAGCTGACAAATTGTATGAAGGAATTTTTGCTGATATAGATAAAAGTGGTAAATTGGTGTTGCAGCAAAAGGATGGAAGCTTAATTTATTTTGATGCAGGTGAGTTATTTATTGGCAGTGCATTATGAATACATATGTAATTTTTGCTTACCTTATTAGTTTCACGCTGATTGTTGGAGAGCTAATTTTTACCATTTCTTGCTATACTAAAAGTAAAAAAATTCTAGAAAGCCTGAAAGATAATAATGAAGAAGAAACATAAGCGATTACTTATAACTTCAGGAATTTTCTGCTTTTTAAGCTGCATAGTCTTTTTTATTTTAACAACGCTCAAAGAAAATATCTCATTTTTCTATACAGTAAGTGAGGCAATAGTTTTACCAAATAGTCAAAAGCCAATCCGTGTTGGTGGAATGGTTGTTGAAGATAGTGTGATACGGAGCGAAAGTGAAGTAGTTTTTCAAATGACAGATTTTAACAAAAGCGTTGTGGTAAAATACCAGGGAATACTTCCACCGATGTTTTCAGAAAAAAGTGGTGTTGTTGTGCAAGGTAAAATGTCTGATAATAATACCTTTCTTGCAGATACGGTGTTTGCAAAACATGATGAGAACTATATGCCGAAAGTTTTAAAATAGATTCCTTAATCTGGCTATATTGAAATAGTATGTAGAGAGAGTAACAGCCTGCTAGCAAGCTGTTACTTTCTTAACTACCACAATATATCAGGATGGGTTGGTGCTGTCCATTCATCTTGATCTATGTCTATGTCCTCACCACCAGATTTTTCTGATTTTAGTTGTTTTATCTCTTCTTGCAAATCATTAAGCTTTTTTATTAAATCTTTATTATTGTTACCAACCTCTTCAATTAGGTTGCCAAGTTTACCTTTCTCTGTTTCTAGATTAACGTTTAATGCGCCAAGAGACTCTTTATTAGAGTGCAGCACATCGTCCAAATTAGGAACAAACCCATCATTTAGGTCTTTGACTAATTTATCGAAAATCTTGTGAACATAACTAACTTGTGCATTATTTTCTTTCTGTTTCTCAAAAGATGAAGGTCTATGTTTAACTTCTATTTTGTCCATTATTTTGAAATTGCTTACATTCTTCTGTTCACTGTAATCACTCATATTAACTCCTATAAAAAATTAAAATTTCAAAGTTAGCTAAACTACATATAGGTAATCTTCCAAAATTTCCTAAATTCCATACTCACTCTGAATATACTCTCCCATCATCGTCAATTCAGTATCAATACCTTGAAAATATGGGGCTTGCCATCCCTCTTCATCTATATTTATGTCCTCATCACCTGTTCCTTTAAGCTTGTCGAGTATCTCAATCATTTTCTCGTTCTGTTTACTCTGCTTTTCAAGTTCCCCTTTTAATGCATCAATAATAGCTTTAGACTGATCCTTACTGCCGAGATCACCAATCACAGCTGTCACTTTCTCATAAGGCAGTTTGTGAATGATGTCTTTAAGCTCTTCTGCACCTACGTTATCCAAAAGTTCTTTAAACTGCTCATTAGACATATTGCGAGCAAAAGCTTGAAGTTTGTCTGGGTTGTCAACTAAAGACTTAATGATAATCTGAATCTTATTAGAATCAGTTAAATCCTGAGCAATTGCTTCGAGTTTCTCAGGATCAAGCTTATTAACTAAGTCTTTCAGTTGTTCTTCTTGCAGACTATTTACTAAAGCTTTCAACTGCTCACCTTCTAATTCTTTAGAAAGTATTGTCAAGTGGTGCTCAGCCAAGTCTTTTGCAAGCACTGTAAATTGCTCGTCATTTAAAGTTTTAATAAGTGCTTTGAACTGATCCACTTTTAAGTGAGGTAAAATTTCTTTTACTTGCTCTGGATTTAAGTCTCTAACTAGAGCTTCAAGCTGAGCATCATTTAAAATAGGAACAATTATTTGTAATTTTTCTGGATTTAGTTCCTGAGCAAGAGTTTGTAATTGGTGGTTGGTTAGATGATCTACTAAAGCTTGGAGTTGGTTATCTGTTAAGTTCTTTGCTAAGGTCTGTAGTTGGCTTGAGCTCAGTTCAGGAATTATTTTTTGCAGTTGCTCGTTACTAAGAGTATTGGTAAGAGTTTTTAGTTGGTCGTCTGTTAGGCCCTGAATAAAAACTTTGGTAAACGTGCTTGATAGCAACAGTAGCACATCTCTTATATGTCTCTCACCGTAGTATAACATAATGTCTTGTAATACCTCATTGTCAGGTGAATCGATTATATTTCCTGCCTCGTCTGAAAAATAATATTTATTGTTGCCAGTATCTGAATCTTCCCATGTTACATATTTGTATTCCAATTTTTTTGATTTAATAGAACTGCTACACATAGTTTTGAAAGGCTGCACAAGTTCTCTTGTATATGATAACTTAGCCAACTCATTACCGTAATATACAAATGTATGGTTACTTTTTACATAATCTAAGTTAGAATCACTTTTATAATCTTTGGCTACCAGATTTCCTTCATTTTCTTCCTCCAGACATATGTAACTGTCTAGGCAAGAACTGCTGCAAAGTTTTATAGGCAATAAGCCTAGTACTACATCGTTTTTATCATCCAGCGATACAAGCTCAACTTTTTTAATAGGCATTGTAGGATCATTACCTTCAGGCCACTTTATCCTTGTAGTCGGGGTTTTTCTAAACACCTCTTTTCCAGGTATCATCTTAAAAACATGCTTTTTTCCACTCATAGGCGTTACCAATAAATTAATTGTTAGTATTCTAACATTTATTGATTAATTTATTGTTAAGTTAGTATATATTACAATTGTAATAACCAACATTACTTGTGTAGAGAAAAGTTACGAAAAGAAATAGAGATTTTCAGGGAAATAGTATAAAATCCTCATAGATTAAAATAAGCTGCTTTGACAGGTTTTGTGGCGGCTAGAGCTGTATAGACTGGTGGAGGCAAGCGGGATCGAACCGCTGACCTTCTGCGTGCAAAACAGATGCTCTACCAGCTGAGCTATACCCCCAGGTAATTCTTGCTTAAAGCATAAATCACTCAGGCTGAAATGCAAGAAATATTTATCTATTAGGCTATTGCTAAATAGTGTACAAATTCTGCAGGGTGTACACACTTCTCTATTTTTTTGTCTCCTTAGCGTTATACGTCACACCATCCAAATAAATCTGTGAACTGAAAATTAACAAGAAGTTTTCCTTTAAAAATTTTTTAACTAAATTATCACTAACGCAGTATATTATATAATTTATTTAACCACACATGAAAATTTTAGTTTGATTAAAACGGATAAAAACTGTATTGATGTTTAGTATAGCTGAAAAATGAAATGATCCCGTAGCTCAGCCGGTAGAGCAACTGACTTTTAATCAGTGGGTCACGCGTTCGAATCGCGTCGGGATCACTCACAAATTTTGAAAAACATGCTAAAAGAACAAGACAAAATATTCACCAACCTAAATGGTAAAGAAACTCCACTACTTGAGGGTGCAAAAAAACGTGGTGGTTGGCAAAAAACAAAGGAATTACTGGATTTAGGATCAGAAAAAATCATTGATGAAGTAAAGAAATCTGGCTTGAGAGGTCGAGGGGGTGCAGGATTTTCCACCGGCCTTAAGTGGAGCTTTATGCCCAAAAATCTCCCAAAAGCATATTTAGTAGTCAATGCAGATGAGTCAGAACCTGGTACATGTAAAGATAGAGATATATTGCGATATGAGCCACATAAGTTACTTGAGGGAATTCTCCTGGCCAGCAGAGCGATCAGCGCATCAGTTGCGTATATTTATATCAGGGGTGAATTTTATAATGAATATTTAGTTCTGAAAAAAGCACTTGAGGAAGCCTATAAAGAAAACTTAATTGGAAAAAATGCCTGCAAATCAGGTTATGATCTTGATGTGTTTATCCATAGGGGCGCAGGAGCTTACATATGTGGGGAAGAAACAGCTCAACTCGAATCAATTGAAGGAAAAAAGGGCTTTCCTCGCATGAAGCCTCCATTTCCCGCAGGTGTTGGACTTTTTGGCTGCCCAACCACAATAAACAACGTTGAAACTATAGCCATGGTTCCAGATATTCTGAATCGCGGAGGAGAATGGTTTGCATCTCTTGGTAAACCAAATAATACTGGTACCAAGGTCTTTTGTATTTCAGGGCACGTAAACAACCCGTGTAATGTTGAAGAAGAGCTCGGAATTCCATTACGTGAATTGATTGAAAAATACGCAGGTGGAGTGCGAGGGGGTTGGGATAATTTACTTGCTGTAATACCTGGTGGGTCTTCAGTGCCATTAATTCCAAAATCTATATGCGATACTATTGAAATGGATTTTGATTCATTAAGAACTGCACAATCAGGGCTTGGTACTGCTGCTGTAATAGTGATGAATAAATCAACTGATATAATAGCTGCAATAGAGAGGTTATCACACTTTTATATGCATGAGTCCTGTGGACAATGCACACCATGCCGTGAAGGTACTGGATGGATGTGGAGGATTATGAAGAGGATGGTGGCAGGAGATATTAAGCCTGATGAAATAGATAAGCTGCTTGACCTTACAACTCAAATAGAAGGACATACAATTTGCGCACTTGGCGATGCTGCAGCTTGGCCGATTCAAGGATTAATAAGACATTTTCGCCATGTTATCAAAGAGAGAGCGATAATTTAACTTTACTTATACTTCTTAAGCCGTTTTGCTACTTAGCAACCAGAGCTAAAAAATATTGATTCCCTTCTCTTTTAGGTGCCAATTCTACCTTTGCGATATCTTCAGTGTCTCGAATTAGCCGTTCTAATTTTTCCAGTCCAACTTCAGTGTTTATAAGCTCTCTCCCTCTAAATCTCATTGTGACTTTAATTTTATGTCCGTGGGCAAGTAAGTCTCTTGCTTGACGCAATTTTGTTCCGTAATCGTGATCACCAATATTGGGACCCAGTTTAATTTCTTTTATAGTTAATGTTTTTTGTTTCTTTTTTGCTTCACTTGCTTTCTTTTTTATATCATACTTTTGCTTGCTATAATCCAGAATTTTACATACTGGAGGGGTTGAATCAGGTGCAATTTCCACCAAGTCTAAACCAACACCCTGTGCAAATTCCAAAGCTCGTTCTATTGGCACGATTCCGACCATTTCACCACTATGATCAACTAAGCGTACCTCCTTAGCTGTGATAAATCCATTAATTCTGTTTTTATTGTTCTTTTTAACTTGCAAACTTTAACTCCCTTAATTCAAATTAATACTTTTTAACAGCGATTCATTAGCCTTTTCCAAAGAAAAAGACTCCTGTCTTTCCGATCCTAAATTTCTTACTGACACAGTTTTACTTGTAACTTCATTTTTGCCTACAATCCACAATATAGGAACCTTGTTTGAACTATGCAAACGTATCTTATAACTAATTTTTTCATTGGTCAAATCAGTCTTGACTCTCACACCTTGTTCTTTTAAAATATTGCTAATTTCTGTGGCGTAACCGTCAGCTTCATTTGTAATGGTCAGAATAGCAAGTTGCGTTGGAGCAAGCCAAACTGGAAATTTTCCTGCATAATTTTCTATCAAAATTCCGATAAAACGCTCAAAAGTCCCAAGAATTGCCCTATGTAACATGACAGGGTGATGCTTGTGCCCATCTGCCCCTATATAAAAAGCTCCCAGACGTTCTGGTAAAATGAAATCAACTTGTAATGTTCCACATTGCCAATTTCTGCCTATTGCGTCTTTCAAAACGAACTCTAACTTTGGACCATAAAATGCACCTTCACCAGGGTTAAGTTTATAACTCAAGCCCGCTTCTTTAACGGCTTCAAGCAGCGCTTTTTCAGCTCTATCCCACACTTCATCATTACCTGCTCTAATATCTGGACGGTCTGAAAATTTCACAGAAATTTCATTAAATCCAAGCTCTGAATATACTTCTTTTAAAAGGTCACAAAACTTTATAGTCTCAGAATTCACTTGTTCTTCCATACAAAAAATGTGTGCATCGTCTTGCGTAAAACCACGCACTCGCATCAGTCCGTGCAATGAGCCTGAGCTTTCATTTCTATGGCATGTGCCAAACTCTGCCATACGTATTGGTAAATCACGGTAGCTCCTGGTGTGAGAATTAAAAATCTGCACATGACAAGGACAATTCATGGGTTTTATTGCTAACTTTTTATTCTCAGATTCGTCAACAATAAACATATTTTCACGAAACTTATCCCAATGTCCAGATCTTTCCCACAGCTCTTTACTTACTAAAATAGGAGTTTTTACCTCAAAATAGCCATTATTTATTAGCTTCTTTCTGATGTAAGACTCAAGAACATTATATAGAATATATCCTTGTTCATGCCAAAAAACCTGCCCAACAGCTTCCTCTTGGATGTGAAATAAATCCATATCCTTGGCAATTTTGCGGTGATCACGTTTCTCTGCTTCTTTGAGACACTCAAGATAAGCGTTTAATTCATCCTTATTTCTCCATGCTGTGCCATATATTCGCTGCAACATTGGGCCCTTTGCATCACCTCGCCAGTATGCACCCGCTACTTTCATAAGTTTAAACGCTTTAACTCTACCGGTTGATGGTGAGTGCGGACCACGGCATAGGTCAACAAAATCACCTTGCCTATAAACAGTTAGGTTTTCACCCTCTGGTATGGATGAGATAATATCAACCTTATATTTTTCGCCTATACCACTAAAGAAATCAACTGACTGCTTGCGAGTCCAAACTTCTCGAACAAATCTGTGGTTACTTTTTACAATCTCTTTCATTTTCTTTTCTATTGCGGTAAGATCGTCCGTAGTGAAGGTACGACCTGTAGCAAAATCATAGTAAAAACCGTCCTGAATTGTTGGGCCGATAGTAATCTGAGTATTAGGAAATAGCTCTTTCACTGCCTGTGCCATTATGTGAGCAGCATCATGCCTTATTATATCTAAACCCGCTTCGTCACTCAGTTGTATCACCTCTATCTCTGCATCAGCTTCAATTTCACGTGAGAGATCATGCAACTCACCATTTACCTTAAAGGCAATTGCTTCTTTCAAAACATCCGGTTGTAATATATCAAAGCCAGTAACTTTACCACTGTATTCTTTTACTTTTTGTTCGGCTGAAAAAGTAATCCTAATCATTTATCGACCCTTTTGTCTAACCCTCTCTTTGTCATCCCAGTGCGTGACACTGGGATCCATCTTATTTTTATAATGGAAATTAGTTTAACGTATGCTCCTAAAATCTGTTGTCCATTGCACAATTTGCAAATATTTTTATACCTGGACCCCAGTGTCAAGCACTGGGATGACACCTTTGTGTTTGAGGCAAAACAGGCTATAACATTTAACATACTGCCCTCGCAAACAAATGTTTGTACAGTTGTGTATCAGCTACTGGGATGACACCACCCCTAGTGGGCACTGCCCCTAAATCATAATGGATAACAGGGTTATAAGCTCTGAACATTAATAATAAGGCCTATTCTTTTTTAACCTGAGTGCAATTGCGTCTTCCCAAACTTCACCATTACGCAATAACTTTTCTTTATTGTACATTAGCTCCTCTCTTGTTTCAGTAGCAAATTCAAAGTTAGGACCTTCAACAATTGCATCAACTGGACATGCCTCTTGGCAAAGTCCGCAGTATATGCATTTTGTCATATCAATATCATAGCGCGTGGTGCGGCGACTACCGTCTTCTCTTTCCTCTGCTTCAATAACTATTGCTTGAGCAGGGCAGATAACTTCACATAATTTACAAGCTATGCATCGTTCTTCACCGTTTGGATACCTACGCAACGCATGCTCACCACGAAACCTTGGACTTAAAGGGCCCTTCTCCATAGGATACCTCAAAGTAACCTTTGGCTTAAACATATATTTTAATGTAATAACAAACCCTTTAATTAACTCTACAAAAGACCAGTACCAAGCTAATTTCTTGAGCATAAAATATTTAAAACTTGTGTCAGTCATTATAAATCATATTATCAGTTTTCAAAATAAATATTTTCACCTGGGTGACTTTTTAGGTATTTTGGTTTCTTAAGTGTAATATTGCTAAGTAGTTTATATAAATAATGACAAACACAAATGAAACTATTTTCGCTTTATCGACCGTATTTGGTAAGTCAGGAGTTGCAGTAATCAGAATTTCAGGCAACTACGCGCTTAAAGCTTTAAATCATTTTCATATTAAGAAAGAAATTAAACCAAGATTTGCTACTTTAGTTGATCTATATGATGATTCCAGTCAATTGATAGATAATGGAATAATCATCTATTTCCCTGCTCCAAACAGTTTCACTGGCGAGGACGTTATAGAGTTACAAGTGCATGGAAGCAAGGCAGTTATAAAAATCATCTTGGAGGAATTATCAAAAGTTTTCGTTATGGCCAAGCCTGGAGAATTCTCACTTAGGGCTTTTCTAAATGGTAAATTTGACTTAACGCAAATAGAAGGGATTGCAGACTTAATTGATGCTGAGACGAAAATGCAAGCTAAACAAGCGATTAAGCAGATATCAGGAGAATTGGAGAGACTATACAGCAATTGGAGGCAAAGATTAATAACGATACAATCCAAAATCGAAGCATATATAGACTTTCCAGAGGACATTTGGGCAGAAAAAAGTGAATTGGAAAAAATTAATAATGAAGTGCAATCTCTCGTGCAGTTGATACAAGAGCATTTAAATGATAATAGACGGGGCGAAAGGTTGCGTGAGGGTTTACATATTGTAATAACTGGTGAACCAAATGTCGGTAAATCAACTCTGTTTAATTTCTTAGCCAAGCGTGATATTGCTATTGTTTCTGAATATGCAGGCACAACAAGAGATATACTTGAAGCTCATATTGACATTGGCGGATACCCAATCATTCTCTCTGATACTGCTGGAATTCGTGAAAGTTCAGATCCAATAGAATTAGAAGGTATAAGTCGAGCGAAAAAGAGGTCTTTTGAAGCTGATTTAAGAATAGAGCTATTTCCTTTTGAACAACGACACGATGTCAATTATCAAGCCGCAGGCAATATACCATCTGTCGTTGACACACAACTATGCAAATATTGTAATCAACAAACGGTGTCATCCCAGTGCGTGACACTGGGATCCAGATATAAAAATACTTGCAAATTATGCAATAGACAATGGATTCTAGAAACATGTGCTGAAAACAATGTTCATAGCTGGATTCCAGTGTCAGCTACTTGCATGACATCAGACCAAAATGACACCATTTATGTATTGAGCAAAGCTGACGATGTTATCAATAATCACAATATAAAAATTAATGGCATAGATCTTTTACCCATTTCTATTCTAAAGGAAATAGGTACAAACAAATTGATCTCTCTCATAAAAGAGAAGGCAGAGGAAAAATTTGGGCATGATAGAGACACTCCTGTGATTACTCGGCAAAGACATAGGAATCACATGAAGAAAGCACTGGAACATTTACAACGTTTTAATATCGATAATCCAATTGAGTTGATATCTGAAGATTTGAGGCTTGCTGCATTTGAACTTGGTGCGGTGATTGGAATTATTGATGTTGAGGAAATATTGAGTAGTGTGTTTAGCAACTTTTGCGTGGGCAAGTAAAGCTTTTATAGATTGCTTAAAATCAAATGTTGTGATAGAAAAGAAATGGACGGATGGCCGAGCGGTTTAAGGCACCAGTCTTGAAAACTGACGTACGTGATGAGCGTACCATGGGTTCGAATCCCATTCCGTCCGCACGCTACTTTTAGCATCCCACTATGTTAGCTGATTTTTAGAGCTTATTTGGACTATGTGGTTCGTAACGCTGGAAATCTTGTCTAATCTAGCCACATCTTTTAAAAATACATCCCTTTGTAAATTGACCTTGTTAGCAAAGAAAGCTAATATCTATAAATAGATCACCATCTGAATATGAAAACCGATATAGTAATAATAGGTGCAGGACCTGTTGGAATATTCACTGCTTTTCAAGCGGGAATGCTTGATATGAGATGTCATATAATAGATGTTTTGGATCAAGCAGGAGGACAATGCACAGCTCTTTACCCAGAAAAGCCAATATACGATATACCTGGTTATCCTGTAATTACTGCCCAAAAATTAATTGAGCAGCTAATGGAGCAAGCTTCGCCATTTAAGCCTATTTACCATTTAAGTCAAAAAGTAGAAAAGATTTCAAATAACGAAGGTGAAAACTTTACTATCATAACGAGCATAGGTACAGAGGTAAAATGTAAGGCTGTTATTGTTGCTGCAGGTAATGGAATGTTTGAACCTAACCGTCCACCCTTAAGTGGTATATTAGAATATGAAAATAAATCTGTATTTTACAGTGTAAATAAAATTTCTGATTTTCAGGATAAAACTATAGTCATTGCAGGTGGGGGTGATTCTGCGGCTGATTGGACTGTAGAACTTTCTAAAGTTGCGAAGAAAATTTATGTGATACATAGGAGAAAGGAATTTCGCTGCACTCCTGAAACTAGAAATAAATTAGAATCACTTGAAATTGATGGAAAAATAGAACTGGTAGTGCCATATCAATTACACGAACTAGCAGGAAGTAATGGGCAGTTGAGCGCAGTGATAGTAAAAAACATTGCCTCTAAGGAAGAAAAAGAAATATCCGCTGATTTTTTGCTGCCATTTTTTGGATTGTCAATGAATCTTGGTCCAATAAACAATTGGGGTATACAGTTAGAACATAGCCGCATAGTTGTTGACCCAGCTACACTTAAAACCAGTAGAGATAGGATATATGCAATCGGAGATATAGCTACTTATTCAGGCAAACTAAAATTAATACTAAATGGTTTTGCTGAGAGCGCCATGGCTTGTTATGACATATACAAAGTAATCCACAACTCTCCGGTTAATTTTCAATATTCAACCTCAAAGGGAATTCACGGGAAAGAAAAACTTCCTTGACAAATCTCGCCAGCTCCCTTATCATGAAACTGAAGCTATTGTATTTGCTTTCGCCAATCTGCAGATTAAAAGGTAAGGATTACTTAATGTATCGGCGTCTTATGTTCAATTTTTTGCAGTATATAGATACTGTATGTCTTTACAAAACTTCATCTACATCTAGATTTTTATCTAAATAAGCTGAACGCGCTTACAAAGCGTTACAAGACATCAAAAAATGCCAATACTCGACAGAGATAGTAAAAGACTAGCTAACTCGGGGATTCTTTGTCTTTTTTTCTGCTTAGTAAATTTCTTAAACGTTTGCAGCGTAAGTTAGTTGCAATTAAAAGCAGCTTAATCTCGCTTGTCAAGCGTTTAAAACATAAAAAACGCCAATATTTTAAAGCGGATAATAACCCCAGGGCTTCTTTTGCCTTTTTTTTCATTTGGTAAATTTCTTAAATATTTGTGGCTAAACGACAACCGTCATCCCGCTGCTTGTTAGCGGGATCTAGAGATACCGCGAATGAATCGCGGTATGACGTAGGACTGCTGTCATCCCAGTGCTCCTTTTTTTGTCATCCGAGTAGCTGACACTGGGATCCAGGAAACTTAACTTTACACCAGGTGAATGTACAATAAGAACTGGATTCCAGACTGGAATGACACCGAAGGGGCTACTGGGATGACAAAAGGGGGCACTGGGATGACAGGAGAAAGAGGCACTGGAATGACAAAGAGGGTACTTGGATGACAGGAGGTAATGCAGGAAGTCTAATAGTGCAGCAACACAGAACCCCAGGTCAGGCCTGCACCTATTGAAATCAGCAGTACCAGATTTCCTGATTTTATTTTTGATTCTTGTATTGCATAGTCTAAGGCCAGTGGAATTGATGCCGCTGAGGTGTTTGCATGCTTATCAACGGTATTAATCACTTTCTCTATAGGAAAATCTAATTTCTTTACTACTGCTTCAATAATACGAATGTTTGCTTGATGGGGAATTAACCAGTCAATATCAGTGATTTTCAAATTATTGCATTTCAGAGTTTCCTCTACTGAGGCTGTTAACTTATCCACTGCATGTTTAAACACTTCTCTTCCATTCATGCATATTTTTCCAGAATCACCAGTTGAGGATATCCCTCCGTTCGTACATAGTATGTCCACATTGCCATCAGAATATAGGCTAGTTGAAATTATACCTTTTGTAACCCCCTTCTCTGCCACCCAAGTATCAGCATCATTTGTTGGAATGACGTTAAAATGACATGCTGATTTCATTATTACTGCACCAGCACCATCACCAAAGAGTACACAAGTTGACCTATTTTCCCAATCAACAATCCTAGACATTATTTCAGCACCTATAACCAATGCATATTTAATTCTATTGTTAGATTTTATGAGCGAATCAGCAACTGTAACTGCATATATAAAACCAGAGCATGCTGCTTGTACATCAAAAGCAAATGCGTTTTTACATTTTAACTTACTTTGTACAATCGTTGCACAGCTAGGAAAAGTTTTATCAGGAGTTGTTGTAGCAACTATAATCAAGTCAATTTCATCTACTGAAATTTTAGCTTTTTCTATAGCACTTTTTGCTGCATTCACAGCTAGATCTGACGTTAGTTCTCCTTCATCTGCTATATGCCTTTGAACTATTCCTGTTCTCTGCCTTATCCATTCATCGCTCGTCTCAACTATCGATGCAATTTCGTTGTTACTCAACATTTTTCTTGGTAGGTAAGATCCAGTGCTTAATATGAAACTTTTATTCAATATGACTTACCCCGTTAATTATCTTTTGATTTAAATTTTCACTAATTGCATTTACTGCAAATTTTATGGCATGGGCAAAAGAAATAGCATCAGAATTTCCATGACTTTTAATGATGATACCATTCAGCCCTAAAAACATAGCTCCACTTCTAATTTTGGGATTAAAACGCGTTAAAGCTTTATTTAGTTTGGATTTTAACAATATACCAACAAGCATTTTCGCTATCCACGAATTGAATACTTCCTGCTTTATTAGATTGATAAAGGTACTAGCGGTTGCCTCAGCCGTTTTGAGCATTACATTGCCAACAAAACCATCAGCAACAATCACATCTATATTACCCTCTAAAAATTCACTTGCCTCTATATACCCTTTGAAATTAATGCCTGGAGCGTTTTTAAGCAACTCAAAAGCGCCGCGCACTGAGTCATTACCTTTAACTTCTTCTGTGCCGATATTTAGCAAAGCAACTTCAGGATTGTCAATTTTTAATGCTATTTTTGCAAATATACTACCCATTAACGCAAATTGAAATAATGAGTCGGCATTACAATCAACATTTGCACCAAGGTCAAGCAAAGCGAAGCTTTTTGTCTTAGTTGGACAGATAGAGGCAATAGCAGGACGATAAATGTTTGGTAATGTTCCTAAAATAAATCTGGAAATTGCCATCAATGCTCCGGTGTTGCCTGAAGACACCACTCCGAAAGCTTTACCTTTTTTTACTGCCTCAATGGCAGCTTTCATACTTGAGTCTTTACGATGCCTCAGTGCAAAAGATGGCTTATCATTTGCAAGGACATTGTCAGAACAATGAGTAAATTCAGAATTGTTACTTACTTTTTTATATTTCAAAAGCAAAGGAGATACTTCTTCCTTATCTCCATAAATATGAAAAAAAACTTTAATGCCTGGGTCAACAAGGTTGTCTAAAAAAAAACCAGCACCCTGAATTACGGAAAGAGGCGCAAAATCGCCCCCCATAGCGTCAAGTGCAATAACTATATTATTATTGACCGTAGGTAACATATCATAATAGTCACTCTGCCTGTTGCTTGATGAAAACCCGTTTTCCTTTGTAACTGCCATCAACTGCTACGTTATGAGGCAACATGAATTCCCCAGTTGTTGAACATACCACAACATTCTTAGGCTCAATAGCATGATGAGAACGATGCATATTACGCCTTGACTTTGACTTTTTTCTTTTTGGAACTGCCAAAATTTCCTCCATTCTACTACAAAATACAATACATTAGTAACATGTTTTTTACAGGAAGTAAACAGGGATAGTAAAATAAGTAAGGTTTGCTTATGTAATTGAGTTCTATAGCTAAAGTGGCTCTACAATTTGAAAAACCGTCATTCCGCTACTCGTTAGCGGAATCTATACCGCGAATGAATCCATAGCTGTACGAACATTCATTTTTGAAGGTAAATTGCACAACAGATGATGTCATTCCAGTCTGGAATCCAGAAATTTTGCTTATAACTGAGCTGATGAGCTAAAGGTAGTTGTCTTACGCTAAAACAAACGTTTTTAATTAAGTTGCATAGAAGCTGGATCCCAGTGGGCTTTGTTGCATCGCTACTTATGAGAGGCTAACTATAATTAGGATTATAAGCAACTTATTGAAAATCTTGTTTTTTTTGCAATCAATCTGATCAAATTTAAGAATAGTAACTTGTTATTTATATTAATAAATTTAATTCTATTGAAAATAGCTAAAGCATTGAAATTCTTGAATTTTAGCCGGATTAGTGAGTGGTAGTGAAATTTCTTTTACTCAAATTTAGGTATTCACTGACCGTTCTTGTTATAAATACCAGAATAATAAGCTACTGATATTCTCCACCTTTTTTATCTTTAATCCATCATAGCTAGCGATGCAACAAAGCCATCCCAGTGTCTGGGCACTGGCCCACTGGTGGGAATTGCTCCCAAACTACAACGTTCGTACAGTTGTGGATACCGTGGCGGTATGACGTAGGAAAACCTTTCTTGGGTTAGCTATATGAGCTTTAAATTAAAACATCAAGTATGTTGAACTTAAAACATATCTCAGCTATACTTTGCGATAAAGTTAATAAAAATTTTAATAAAATCAGTAAGACTAACCTCTAGCTAAAATGAATACAAAGTGAGCTTTTTTGATATAAATAGTGTTAGAATAATTGGTAGGTACTTTATCAATTTTTTGTTAAGGCTTGGTAGTGCATTCATATTTTTTATTCAATCTCTATACCACTGCCTTGTGCCACCATATTATTTTAGCAACATAGCAAGACAAATTATAGAGATAGGCTTTTTCTCTCTGCCAATTGTTGGGCTCACTGGAGTTTTTATAGGAGCGGCAATAGTTTTACAAAGTAGCTTGAGTGACCCATTAATTAACCAAGAACAGATAATACCCAAACTTGTTACGATCACTATCATTAAAGAGTTAGGACCAGTTTTGATCAGCTTAATAATGGTAGGAAAGGTTGGATCATCAGTTGCAGCAGAAATTGGTACAATGCGCATCACCGAGCAAATAGATGCACTTACAACCTTGAACATCAACCCTTTTAAATATTTAATTGCACCAAGGATTTTAGCGTCAATCATAGTATTTCCCATACTTACAGTATGTGCAGATTTAATAGGAATATTTGGAGGATGTATCACTGCAGTCTTCGAATTTAACCACAATTTAAATATATACATTAAACACACAGCTCAGTTCTTTAATACGTATGATTTTATAACTGGGCTAATAAAAGCAACTGTATTTGGCGCCATAATTTCTGTCTCAAGCTGCTATTACGGTTACCATTGCAAAGAAGGTGCACGAGGAGTAGGTGTTGCTACAACATCAACTGTTGTTTTATCGTCCATACTGATCATTTTAGCAAACTACATGATTACTTTGATACATGCGTAACCCCATAATATCAATATTGAACTTAAGCTTATCTTTTGATGATAGGACAGTACTAAAGGATCTAAATTTTGATATATTAAAAGGGGAATCATTAGTCATACTTGGTGGCTCAGGAAGCGGCAAATCTGTATTAACAAAAACAATTATCGGCTTGCTTGCTCCAGACTCAGGGTCTGTTAAAATAAATAGTAAAAGCAAAAATAAATTTGGGGTTTTATTTCAAAATTCCGCTTTATTTGACTACGTTACAGTGTGGGAAAATATATCTTTTAATTATAAAAAGCGCTTTAATATCAGCAAAAAAGAGGCAAAACAGCTAGCAATCGAGAAGTTAAATGATGTTGGACTGGAGGAAAGCATAGCAGATATGTTTCCAATAGAGCTATCAGGTGGAATGAAAAAAAGAGTGGCACTTGCAAGGGCGATTGCACACAATCCAGAAATCATTATTTTGGATGAACCAACTTCAGGATTGGACCCAATTATGTCAGATATAGTAAACGAGATAATAATAAAATTATCTAGAGATCTTAACCCTACAATTATCACGATTACACATGATATTCATAGCGCATTTAAAATAGCTGATAAAATAGCAGTATTATATGAAGGGGAGATCATTTCCCATGGAACTGTTCAGGAAATACAAAATACTAATAACGAATATATAAAAAAATTCATTCATTATATATAGCTAAAGATATATACACTATTGCTAACAGTCATATTTTTAAGTTTTAACTTTGTAAAAGGTAGTGAACATTGGAATTCAGATTTTTTTCAAACTGGATCCTATAGCTAACACGTCATACCGCGATTCATTCGCGGTATCTCGGCATAGATTCCGCTAACTAGTAGCGGAATGACGAATTTGTCGTTTTTCAAATTGTCGTAAGTCAGTTTAGCTATATATAGGATGACAGAAATTGTTTGTATTAGCTATATTCAAAAGCTCTATTGATATTTTGCAATATTTGTGATAAAATAATAACTTAAGGTTGAGAATAAAAACTTATGAGTGAAGCTCAAGGTCCAAACATTGCAGAATGGCAAGCGCAGCAGCAACACCAAGAGGCTGCTGGTGAGAAAAGTGGTTTTGGTCTTGGTCATAGTGACTCTGTTTCAACAGTTGTCGATGGAATGAAATGGTTGTTCAACTTTCATGAAGGAGCAATTGCTGCTTATAGTAACGTGTTTGAAGGTTTGGTGAGTGGCAGTAGTCTAGTAACATTGTTTGGAAAGTCAGGTAATATGTTTGGCATAAAATTTCTTGAAGGCCTTGCAGAATATTTTTCAGGTGGAGGTGGGGAAGATATGCCATCAGAAGGAATGGATATGGCTCATGGTGATGAGGGACCTCACTCAGATGATTACCCTCATGCCAATAATGAAATGGCTCATAATGCTGATGGTTTGCAAGACATGCATGATGCAGGTGATCACCATGGTCAATCTTTTTCACCTGGTCCTTCACCATCTGTTGGCGATGACCACGGGCATGAACTTGGTTAAACGCTTAAAAACTGCTGAATAGTATGCGAGAAGGCCTAATAAGAAAAGTTGCTGTTGTTATAATTAACATGAGTTTGTCTTAGTGAAAAAGGTTTCAGTTTTAGGGTCAACAGGAAGTGTTGGAAAAAAGACTGTAGATTTGCTCTCAAAGAGAAAAGAAGAATACCAAGTGGAAGCACTAAGTGCCCATTCGAACTTTGCTCTACTGGCACACCAAGCAAAACTGCTAAATGCAAAATATGTTGCTATCTCCGATGAAAGGCTTTACAAAGATTTGAAAGAAAGTTTACTTGGTACAGATGTAAAAATAGCAATTGGTGCTACAAATATTGCTACCATACCTGTTGATCTCTCAGTTGTTGCAATAGTTGGCATTGCAGGCCTTGGGCCAGTTATGGAAGTTATAGAAAGCGGTACCAAAGTCATTGCATTGGCAAACAAAGAAAGCATTGTTTGCGGTGGAAAGTTATTACTCAAAAAAGCTAAAGAAAAAAATGTACAAATAATCCCTATTGACTCTGAGCACAATGCAATTTTTCAAATTTTGCAAAATGACGACAAATGCGTAGAAAAGATCATACTTACTGCTTCTGGTGGACCATTCTTAAATTATAGCCTTGAGCAATTAAGAAATGTTATGGTAGATAAGGCGCTTAGTCACCCCACTTGGAATATGGGAAAGAAAATCTCGGTTGATAGCGCAACAATGATGAATAAGGCACTAGAGATAATAGAAGCACATAACTTGTTTAATATCAGCCCGGATAAAATTGAAGCAATAGTGCATCCTGAGTCAATAGTACATGGAATTGTAACTTATAAGGGTGGGTTCAACTTTGCTGTGCTTGCAGAAACTGACATGGCAATTCCTATTTCATATGCTCTATCTTGGCCGGAAAGATCAGCTTTAAATCGTAAATTAGATTTAACAAAGCAAGGAAAATTGACCTTTCAAGAACCAGACCATAAGCGTTTTCCTGCGCTAAAGCTTAGCATGGCAGTGTTAAACTCTTCTGCTCCACAAACAAACAGTATTGTGCTCAATGCTGCAAATGAAATAGCTGTTAATGAATTTTTGAAGTCACGAATCGGCTTTTTAAAAATAGTAGAGGTAGTGGAATCAACAATGGAAAGTTTTGGTAGTTATACTGATATTAATTCACTATCTGATATAATAAATATTGATTATGAAAGTCGTATTATTGCTCACAAAATTGTTGAAAGTAAAGTTGTTGCGTATAGCTAGAGTAATGTAACCAGACTGCATTCTGTGATTTTTAGCAAAACACGATACACAATCGTCATTCCGCTACTTGTTAGCGGAATCTATGCCGAGATACCGCGAATGAATCGCGGTATGACGGTTCGCGGTGGTATGACGGTTAAGTAATTCGTCATCCCGCTGCTTGTTAGCGGGATCTAGAGATACCGCGGCGGTATGACGGTTCGCGGCGGCATAGCTATCTTCAAAAATATGGTTGAATAATTGTTAATAATAGTGTATAATTATTAATATTTTTAAGCACTTTGGCTATGGCTTTATCTAAGTTTCTCGACCCTAAGCTGGATTTAACCTTCAAAAAAATATTTGGCACTGAAAAAAATAAGAATATTCTCATACATTTTTTGAATGATATTTTAGGGTTTACCGAGATAAATACTATACAAGAAGTGGAATTCCTCAGTACTATAATGGATCCTGAAATTGCCTCTGATAAGCAAAGTATAGTTGATGTTCTTTGCAGGGACTCTAGTGGGGCTAGGTATGTGATTGAAATGCAGCTCACTCGCGATAAAGGCTTCGAAAAACGAGCTCAACTATATGCTGCTAAGGCTTACTCAAGGCAAGCTGATAAATCTGGTAAGTACATTGATTTAAAGAAGGTTTTCTTTATTGCTATCTCTAATTGTAATTTATTTCCTGATAAGCTTGATTATATATCCAGCCACACTATAAGAGATGAGAAAACCAATGAGCATGACTTAAAAGATTTTCAATTTGTATTTATTGAACTACCTAAATTTCCTAAGAATAAGGAAGAACAGCTAGAAAGCATAGTGGATCGTTGGTTATTTTTCTTCAAATATGCAGATGAAACTACGGAAGAAGACTTAAGGAAAATAGCAGAAAAAGCACCAATAATAAAGTTAGCCTACGATGAATTAGACAGGTTTAGCTGGAATGAAAAAGATTTAGTAGCTTATGAAGAAAGAATAATGGATCTACGGAAAGAAGAAGCCATTCTTGAATACAGACTTGACCTTGCTACTGAAAAAGGCATCCAAATTGGCGAAGAAAGAGGCATCAAAATCGGTAAAGAGGAAGGGAAAATTGAAGGAAAAATCGAAGGAAAAATCGAAGTCGCAAAAGCAATGCTGGCTAACAATGTTGATGTCAACACTATTGTCAAATTTACTGGCCTTTCTATTAGTGAGATTGAAGAATTAAGTGTGAACGGTACAGAGTAATTTCAAAGTGCATTTGCAGTTGGAACGGATACATTTAATGAGAGTCCCATTTCACGGTGTTCAAATCTACTCCTTCTTGTACCATCTCCCAAAGTGGGCTCATTTCTCTCAGTCGGCCAACATTTTTAGCAACAAGATCTGCTGCATACAAAACTTCTTCTCTAGTTGTAAATCGGCCTAGGCCAAATCTAATTGATGAATGCTCAAGGTCATGGCCATTATTTAGCGACCGTACTACATAGGAAGGCTCAAGAGACGCAGACGTGCACGCAGAACCAGAACTTACTGCTAAATCCTTGATTGCCATGATGAGAGACTCACCCTCAACATAGGGAAAGCTCAAGTTTAGGTTGCCAGGAATTCTATTTTCATAATCACCATTTAAAACGATATCAGGAAACGCTTCTTTTATCTTGTTATACAAAATATCCCTTAATTCTTCCACTCTAGTTGTTTCTTTTTTCATTTCTTCTCTAGCAATACGTGCCGCTTCACCAAAACCAACTGCAAGAGGTGTTGGAACTGTTCCAGAACGCATGCCTCTTTCCTGTCCACCACCACTAATTAGTGGTATCAGCCTAACACGAGGATTCTTTCTACGTACATATAATGCGCCTATTCCCATAGGTCCATAAATCTTGTGGCTAGAGAGACTCATAAGATCAATGCACATCTCATTAACATCAATTGGAACTTTTCCAAAGCTTTGAGCTGCATCTGTATGGAAAAATATATTATGCTTTCTGCATATTTTACCAATCTCCTTTACAGGCTGAATTACTCCGATTTCATTATTTACCATCATTACTGAAATCAAAATTGTTTTATCAGTAATTGCTTCCTCAAGCTTTGATAAATCTATAATTCCGTTTTGCTTAACAGGCAAATATGTAACTTTAAAGCCTTCATTTTCCAGATGCCGACAAGAATCCAGAACACACTTATGCTCCGTGCAGACAGTGATTATATGATTTCCTTTATTTTTATAAAAGTGAGCAACGCCCTTGATTGCCGTATTATTTGACTCAGTTGCACCTGAGGTAAAGATAATTTCTTTGCTATCTGCGTTCACCAGATCAGCGATGTGTTTCCTTGCTTTTTCCACTGCTTCTTCAGCAGTCCAACCAAATGAATGGCTGCGAGAGTGTGCATTGCTGAACTCACCAAAGTAAGGTATCATCACCTCTAAAACACGGGGATCTACTTTAGTAGTAGATTGATAATCAAGAAATATTGGTAATTTTATTTTAGCATCGTGTATTTTTTTACTTTCAACATTCATAAAGCTACCACGGAGACAAAATTTACAATTATTTTATAGCATTAAAACTTAATTTTTTCAAGATATAATCTTGCATCAAGTACAAAAGTGTCATCCAAGTAGCTGACACATAACTGTACGAACATTTATTTGCGAAAGCAGTGTGTTAAATGTTATAGCCAGTTTTGCCTCAAACACAAAGGCAGTGCCCAGACACTGGGATGACACCCTATTGGTGGCAATTGCTTCCAAATCATAATGTTTGTACAGCTGTGCGCCGTGCGCTGGAATCCGTTTTAGCCCTTATCTATATCTCAGTTCCACCAACAGTTATTGCGTCGACTTTGAGTGTCGGCTGACCAACTCCAACGGGCACATTTTGTCCATCTTTCGAGCATGTGCCAACACCAGGATCTAACTTTAAGTCATTACCAACCATAGATACTTTTTTCAACACTGTTGGACCGTCACCAATTAGTGTTGCTCCTTTTACTGGCTGTGTAATTTTGCCATTTTCTATTAGGTAAGCTTCCGAAGATGAAAAAACAAATTTTCCTGACGTTATATCAACCTGCCCACCACCGAAATTTACTGCATATAGACCTTTCTTTACGCTAGATATTATTTCCTTCGGTGTATACTTTCCGGGCAACATATAGGTGTTTGTCATGCGCGGCATAATAACTTCTTTATAACTTTCTCTTCTACCATTACCAGTTGGGCTTACACCCATGAGTTTAGCGTTCATATGATCCTGCATGTATCCTTTTAGGATCCCATCCTCTATCAATATATTATAACTGGGTGGAGTGCCTTCATCGTCTACGCTGATAGAGCCGCGCAAATTGGGCAGAGTTCCGTCATCAACTACTGTGATGTCACTAGCTGCTACTTGTTTACCCACAGAATTTGAAAATGCTGAGACTTTTTTGCGATTGAAGTCGCCCTCAAGTCCATGACCCACGGCTTCGTGTAACAATATTCCTGGCCAGCCTGGACCTAAAACGACTGTCATTTCTCCGGCTGGAGTTGGAATTGCTTCAAGATTTACCAGTGCTTGTTCTAACGCTTGGTTTGCAACTTCTTTCCACTTTTTCTCAGAAATAAACTTACTATAAGAGTCCCTTCCACCATGCCCTGCAGAACCTCTTTCGGTACGGCCATCTTTTTCTACAATGACTAGCACATTAAAACGTACCAGAGGCCTGATATCGCTTAATCTGTGATCACCCTTTATTATTTGTACAACTTGCCATTCTCCACTTAGAGTTATTTTTACTTGCTTCACGCAGTTATTTTTGGACCTTACATACTCATTAACCTCATTGAGTAGCTTAATCTTTGAATTCAGATCCATTTCATTTATAGGGTTAATCCTCGAATATAGGCTTTTTGTCTCTTCGTTTAAATTTATTGAATTTGTCTTGTTTAAAGACACTGAGCTTTTTACCATAGAAGCAGCATTACTAATTTCTTTTTCGCTGATCTCAGAAGAACAAACGAAAGATGTACTATCTTCACAAAAAGACCTTAAACCAAATCCCCTTCTAGTATTCAAGTCCATGTGTTTTAATATGTTATCCTCAAAAACCAGGGACTCCGACTGGCAAAATTCTAGAAACAGCTCACCACCATCGCTATTGCTCAAAGCGTTATTGACTATTTTATATACGTTATTAATATTAACATTGTTTTGAGCAAAAAATATTTGATCTAGATTTGGCATTACCTTTGAACTAAAAATTGTTTAAGTATATTATTTAACTTTAACATAGTAAACTATAAAAAGCCCGGGTGGCGGAATTGGTAGACGCGCTAGCTTCAGGTGCTAGTAACTTTTTAAGTTGTGGAAGTTCAAGTCTTCTCTCGGGCACTCTTAGCTTCCATATTGCTTATTGAATTAATTAATGTTATAATATAACATATTAGGTAATATTTATGCTATGTATGGTGAAAAAGATAAGTTAGCCTACAGAAAGAAGGTACGAACTTACTCGAAACGCTTAGTTACTACACTATCTACTATCTCTTTCATTGGATACATAGCGGCATTGGTCTTGAATATTCCTGTCTTAAGTCTGTATTTTAGTATTGCCGGCACTATATTCAGTGCACTTTCGTTTGCTTTAAATATATGGTCACTAAATGATCATTCCCGACAACAGAATCTTAATAAGAAATCTGGCATAAAAAACACTCCAGGACAAAAAAAGTTAACAAAGATCTATCTTGATATAGCATCCAGTGCTTCATTTCTAATAGGAGGTATTGCATCTATGTCGCTTTTTGAGTCTTCTGTTATTTATTTTGTTTCTACGCCTTTTTTTATTCTAGGCTGTGTTATTATGGCAGCTAATATCGTTCAAACTATGATTAGTGAACCACAGACAAAAAACGTCCTTGAGAATCTCTCTTCAAATACTGCAAGAGTACAAGCTTAAGTATTAACTTATTTAACTTATACAGGAATATTAGCTATATAATTCCACTGAAGGAAGCCATTCAAAAGAGTTCGATGTAATTAGCGTCAAAAAAGTGTAAGCAGAAATTGTGGGCTTATTGGGGTAGGAGCGCTTAGTACTCCTACTTCCACATCAATTACTTGAATAATTGCTCAAGCTATCAAAATAAAAGTTTTTATTCAGTAATTTGTGTATAAAGGGTACTATTTTACTAGTAGTGAAATAAATCAGAATGAAGTCTATTTTATTAACGAGGCCTTTATTGGATTCGTTCAATACAAGAAATATATTGAGAAAGTATGGATACAAAGTTTATATAGAACCAGTATTCACAATAAAGTACTTAAATCCTGATATATCTGCACACGAATTTGACGTTGTAATATCCACAAGTAAAAACAGTGTAAAGGCTTTTAGTCAAATATGCAAAGTGGATGACTTTCCGATTATTACAGTTGGTAATTCAACCATGCAGGCTGCAAAAAATTTGGGATTTTCTGATATAATCTCAGCAGACAGCAACGTTGATGGTCTGATATCATTCATAAAAGCTCACTATTCAAGTGCAATAAAGTTCTTATATATAAGAGGACAAGAAGTATCATGTGACCTAAAAAAGAGATTATCTGAAGAAGATTTTAACGTAAGAGAAGTTGTACTCTATAAAACAATCATTAAAAGGAGTCTAACTAATAGGTGTAAAAATTTACTGTTGGATGGTAAAATTGGTAGTGTTGCTTTTTTTTCCTCACAGACAGCAAGGGTATTTTGTTCATTAGTTCTAAAAAGTGGGTTATCTCATGTGATGAATAATGCAGTTGCATATACCATGAGTAAAAACATTGCTGATAGTTTAAAGTTAATCAAATGGAAAAAAATTATAACATCGAGGTTGCCTACTGGGGAGAGTTTAATTGATATAATTAATAAGGATTGTTGATGCTAAAGATTGCAACTTGGAATGTAAACTCCATACGTAAAAGAGTTAACCAACTTTGTAGTTTTATAGTTGATAGTCAGATAGATATAATTTTGCTGCAAGAGATAAAATGTATGGAAGAGCAATTTCCTTATGCAGAGATAGAGAAGCTGGGATATGAATGTGCTGTCTATGGACAAGTTGCAAGAAATGGCGTTTGTGTTTTATCTAAATATCCGATACTGGAGAAGTTTAAGATTGATATCGTAGAAGGTTATCAAGAAGCGCGTTATATAGAGTGCATAATAAAGCACAATAATCAGAAGGTAAGGGTGGGAAGTGTATACGTTCCAAACGGTCAAAGCCCGGACTCTCAAGCATTTGAATATAAACTCAAGTTTTTTGATAATCTATATGAAAGGATGAGCACTTTGTTAAAGAATGAAGAGTTAACTATTATAGCTGGCGATTATAATGTTGCACCGGATGAAATTGATGTCTTTGATTCAAACTTATTGAATGGCCAAGTGTGCTTTCATATAAGAGAACGTGAGAAGTTAAGAGCGATCTTGAATCTTGGGTTTAAAGATGCGTTTAGAATATCTCACCCAAATTTGCAACAATTCACTTGGTGGCATTATCAAGGCAATTCACTCAGAAATAATCAAGGAATGCGCATAGATTATATGCTGTTATCACCACAAGCTGTAGATAAATTGGAAACATGCTACATAGATGATAGATTGCGTAAGCTAGAAAATCCGTCTGACCATACTCCTGTTGTATATGCTATAGAATAATAGTAGACCTCTTACACAACTCACTTTTGGCAAACCTAGGTAATCCCTGCTTGTTTGTTGCTTGTGTTTTCTTCCTTTCGTTCGTTTTCCTTTCTTGTCCAAGGTTGATCTTGCTGTTTGCTTTCTTCGTTTCCCCTGTTGTTTTCCTGGGAAATTTGCTCAGGAACAGGTTGTTTTTCACTCTTTTCTTTTCCTTGGGAAATTTGTTCAGAAACAGAGGTACCTTTCTCAACTTCTGTAACTGGGGTTTTTAAAATATCATCAATGCCCTCGAGAATTTTTCCATTCAGTTTTGCTCTCTTTTCTGTATCATCTTTATCTTGTGAGCTAGGGTCATACAAAGTACCTTTTTTGTTATTTGAAAAAAGACTTTTGATTGTACTTACTTCAGTCCATACAAGGAGACCACCACTAATTGCTAATGCAATTGGGCCAGTGCCAAATATTAATGCTGAAAAAGCAAAAAGAGTAATAGGAAATAAAGATTTACGTAAGAACGTTTTTACCATCTCTTCATCACTAAGTGGTGGTTCATCTTCCTCTTTTTTGTCTTTACCTAAGAATGGTATTTTTTCTTTCACCCCATCCATAAAGGAGCCAGAAATATTTTTCGGGTCTATTTTGATCCCTCCAATTAGCAGCAGCGGCATTTCCAATACGAACTTTATGGATGAATCTTTAGCTTCTGTACCCCGTATATCAGCTACACACTTGGTTATTATTTGTCGTATTTTATCATCATTTAATTTCTCTTCTCTAGCTAAGCCTTGCTCCCTAATTTCTTTAAACACAGAAAGTAAAAACTGAGAAAAATTCTCTTCACTGAGTGGTTCTACATCTTCTAGCTTGACATTGTTGAATATCTTTCCACTATTCTCAAATACAAAAGTAAAAATTTTCTTTTCATTTTCATCCTGTAATCGAGGTAACCGTTCCTTTAATGACTTCAGATCACTCTGTAATTTTTGTTTTTCTTTCAATTTCTGTTTCTTCTTTTCTATTTCCTGTTCCTTCTTTTCTATTTCCTGTTTCGTTTGCTCTTCTAGTTTTTCTGGATTTTTAAAAATATCTAGGAAAGTACGATAGATTAACTGATGTTTCTCTTTTTCAAATTTAAAAACTTTCTCATCTTTGTTAGTTACCTGAGTAGGTAACTTTGGAGGTTTTGAACTTTTTACTTGTGGGCCTATCATGGCTGACCTATTTGCATTTGCTATGTTCTATTCTAACATATTTTTCGTATTAGTTCAAATGATTTATACTCCTAGAATTCACGATGTTTAAGTCATAATTAAGGGAATTTAGACCCCAGTTGTCGCCAACTTTTATTTCTACTTCAAGTGGTACAGAAATTTCTATTGCATTTTCCATTATATCTTTCATAAGTTTTGCTGTTTCTTGTACCTTTTCGTCTTCTACTTCAACCAGTAGTTCATCGTGAACCTGGAGGATTATTTTACCTACTTTTAATTGGTCAAAAAGCTGAATTGTCGCACGTTTTATTATATCAGCAGCGGTTCCTTGCAGTGGTGCGTTTATTGCTGCCCTTTCTGCAAATTGTCTTATATAAGGAATTGTATTGTTTATGTCTCTTACAAAGCATCTCCTGCCAAACAAAGTTTCTACATAACCATGCAATCTTGCGATAGACACTGTTTTTTCCATATAGGCCTTTATTTCTGGGTAACAGGAAAAATAGTAATTAATGTATTCAGCAGCTTCCGCAATGGTAATTCCAAGCCGCTTTGCAAGACCAAATGGGCTAATGCCATATATAATTCCAAAATTGATGGATTTTGCTTTGCGTCTTAATTGCTCATCTATTTCTTGCACTCCAAAAACTTGCCTTGCGGTGATCTCATGAATATCTTGTCCGTTTGCAAAAGCTTCTTTAAATGCTGCAACGTTTGCAACGTGTGCCAGGAGTCTTAATTCTATTTGCGAATAGTCAGCAGAAATTATCTTATGCCCTTTTGGCGCAATAAATGCTTGTCTGATAAGATTTCCCTCTTCGCTTCTGATAGGAATATTCTGTAAATTAGGATTGCTGGAGCTCAGCCTTCCAGTTGCAGTTGCAGTCGTTGAAAAGCTTGTGTGTATTCTACCATCAAGTGGATCAACTTGCTTTATTAATGCATCAGTGTAGGTGCCTTTTAATTTACTTAAATGTCGCCAATTTAAGATTTTACTTGCGATTTCTACCCCTTCTTCTTCGAGTGCCTCTAGAACTTCATAATTGGTGCTATACGATCCAGATTTTTTTGACTTTTTCTTTTTATTAAGCCCCATTTTGTTGAATAAAACATCACTTAATTGTTTTGGCGAAGCAATATTAAATCTTTCTCCTGCCAAATTATATATCTCATCTTCAAGCACGGCAATTACCTGCTGAAATTTATCGGACAGCTCCTGTAATTTTTGTATGTTCAGTAATATCCCATTTTTCTCCATATCAAATATTACTTTCATAAGTGGCTTATCGAAGCGCTCGTAAATTGTGAGCAATTTTTCCTGAAATAACCTTTGCTTTAGCTTTTCATGAATTGCTATTAAAGTTTTTGCCGAGAAAATTTCTGCATTTTCACTCAAATTATGCGCAACTATGTTTGGAATACTGTGATCATGCTTTCCTGTATCCAAGCTATACGACATTATCATCAAATCATCAACTGAATCTAGCATCTTCTCTACTGTAGGGAAGATTTTCCTGATCTCTTTAATGTTATGTATTATTTTAAGCACTCCATTTGAGAGCAAAGTTAAGTTAATTATAATGAGTGCATCTTGTATGCTGTCTTGCTCTATATAAAAAATATTACTTTCGCTATAAGATAGACTTAATACATTGTTTTCAAGGTGGTAATGAATTGCAATTTTGCCTTCATATCTACAATGCTCCAAAAATTTCTCTAACTCTTCACTACTATATTCTATTTTCTCTTTTGTGCTAGACCCATTATAGGAAAAAAGCTTTTCCACTTTCCCTATTAAGGAATTGAATTCATACTTCTTTAAAAAGGATAATAGTTTTTCCATATTTGGAGAATGGACTTCATATTTTGCAATATCATGTTGAAGGTCTACTTTTTCGCATAGTGATAAAAGTTCTCTTGAAATTAGAGCTTTTTCCTTATGTTCGGTGAGAATATTACGAATCCTCGTTTGCTCGATATTATCAATGTTCTCTATAATATTATTCAATGAATCAAATTCATCCAGTAATTTAGCTGCAGTCTTCGGACCTATTCCCGGAACGCCTGGAATGTTGTCAGATGCATCACCAGTTAGAGAAAATAAATCAAGAAGCTTGTTTGAATTTACACCAAATTTTTCTACTATTTGTTTTTCATCTATGTATATATTTTTAATAGGATCAAATATTAGAATATTGTAATTCAAAAGCTGGAACAAATCTTTATCTGATGAAACGACTACCACTTTAAAGTCTTGGTGGTTGGCGTATTTTGCAGCTAGTGTTGCAATTATATCATCTGCTTCATAACCTTCAATCTCTTCATAGCTGAGGTTAAAAGCTTCTACCGCTTCCCTCAGTATGGTGAACTGTGGAGTTAGATCCTCAGGAGGCGTTACTCTGTTCGCTTTGTACTCAGGATATAAATTGTGCCTAAAATTCTTTTTCCCTGCATCAAGTGCTATAGTTAAGTAGTCCGAATGGGCAATGTACTTAAGAACCATATTCAGAAAGCCATATACACCACCTATTGGCATTCCTGTTGTGGTAATTAAGTGAGGTAGTACATAGTAAGCTCTGAAAAGAAAACCATAGCCATCGATGATTGTGAAAGTTTTTTCTTTCATTGTAGATATTTATGCGTGCTTTTGATGGTCCACTATTTAGCTGAGAAAATCAAGTTTTTGTTTTTCTGCTTTTGAGCGTTGTAAGAGATTTTACCGAAAATAGCATTCATGATGGGGATGTACACATATGACCTTACCCAGAAAAAGTGGAGAGAAAGTGTGGAATGTTTTTTACAAAAAGAATGATGCATCAAATTGTTCTGGAATGCAATAGTTAATAGTGACGTTGTTTGTTATAAAAAATTTCTATGTATTCAAATATTGCAGTTCTAGTTTGTTGAGCAGAGTGTTGTGAAGTATCAATAAGTATTTCTCTTTTCAATGAGCTAAAGAAGCTTTCTGCAACAGAATTGTCGTAACAACAGCCTTTATTACTCATCTATATTCTTTACAGCTAAGAGATATTGATACCCTTGCGCAGTATATTGTGAACCTTGGTCACTGTGCAGCAGTAGATTTTTAACAGGTTTACGCCTATTAATGGCCATTAATAAAGAGTTCATAACCAATTGTTTATTTATTGCACTACTCATTAACTACCATACGTGAGAATTATTGCTGCCAAATATAGCCATCCCTCCTTGGTTTTGATGTAAGTAATCCCATACTTTATTTGGTTGATCAACAATAAAGTTTTGATCTAGTATATTGGGAGCTACAGCTCTATTATCTGTTTGTTGTTTTTTAATTTTAAACTTTCTTCTCAGTATAGCCCTGATGTCATTTTTCTGCATAATACTTTGCACCGTTTTCAAATTGCAACTTTTACCCAAAGCCTTCAATTCAGCATGAATTTTAGGAGCTCCATATCTACATTTAGAAACTTGATATATTTTTTGAATAGCTTCGAGTAGCTCTTTATTTGCTGATTCTCTACTGCTTATTTTTCTTGTGGTCCACTTATAGTAGCCACTAGCAGAAAATCCTACATAATTCCTGTACTTTATAGCAGTTACTATATAAAAAAATATTTTACTCTTTTTGACTGGCCAGGGCTTTTTTTTAAATGTCTCTTTCCCTTGTTACTCTTGCTTTGTAAATCAAACCTCTCTTTGTCATAAGGTGCTACATCTGGAAATGCATTTGCCGCCGACTTTTTTTCGTTGTGTTTCTTTATCCATTTTCCTAATAAACCACCCTTTATTCCTAAATCTCTTGCTATTTTTGTAATTGTTTGACCTGCCTTTCTTTGTTCATTTGCCAGTTTAACAGCTTCCAATTTGAATTCTGCCGTATATTCTCTTACCATTTCTAATCCTCCAAAATTTTATTTTACCCAAAAAAACTCTTTTCTTTCTCTCCACTTTTTCTGGGTAAGGTCACTATTTCTTAAGTAATTTACACTTCAGAGTTTATCTGCTTTAAAGTTTACTCTATTCTGTTTCAGCATTTGTCATAAATCCTTAATTATTTCTGACTTTTTAGTTCAGTTTTTAACCATTCTTTCCTTAACTTAATGGCAGTGACAATAAGCCTATCTATCATTCTGATGTGATTTCAGTTTTTTTTACATGCAAACTCTCTAATCCCACCTTGTAGTTAGGATAAATTAGAGAGACATTAAGATCTTTTTTAATTTTAACATTACTTACTCTTTTTGATCCTAAATAAAAACTCTGTGCATAATCTGGTAACTCAATTGGCTCTGGAGGGCTAACATTGAGAAGTTTGGCTGCATACATTATCACTTCAGATTGTGTAGTGGGTAAATCGTCTGCACAATTGTATATTTCACCAGGTTTTATGTTTTGCATGGAAGAAAATAAAATATTCGATATATCTTCAACGTGAATACGAGAAAAAAAATGCCCTTCTTTTTTCACATTTCTTGCTTTGCTAAGCTGCAAGTCAATTAACACGTTCCTACCAGGACCGTATATTCCAGCTAAACGAAAAATATGTACAGGCAATCTGCTATTCAGCCACTTCCTTTCAGATCTAAGGCGCTTTTCTCCTCTGATTTCTATAGGTTTTGTTTCAGATTCCTCATTCACCCAATTACCAGAGTGATCACCATAGACGCTAGTTGCAGACAAATAACCAAACCATTTAACATTTTGCAGGCAATCACCGTATCTCTCCACAACATCATCACCATCTGGAGGAATAGAAATTAAAACGTGCGTTGCGCTTTTAAGCAGATCTTGGCTAACCTTCTCATAATTAAAGAGGATTACATTTTGTATATCTTTACTTCTTGATGTGCCACTGACTTTCCAACCTAAGTTCAGTAATTTTTTCGATAAAAATTTAGCTACATATCCATAACCAAAGCAAAACAAGTGCATGAAAATTAATTTTTAAAATTCTTCTTGATAAATTCTACTCCTAATTTTATTCCCTCTTCATTAATAATATGCCCTAATGCATGAATTGGGTGTCCTTCAACATTTACTCCATTTTCTTTCAGAGCTTTAACCGCTAAGTCGAGGGACGAAAAAGGTACCACGTCGTCAGCATCACCATGGATAACACATATGTTAGGTTTTGACTTGATCTCTGGTGCAGTTTTTGAAGGTGAAAGAAATCTACCAGAGTATGCAACAACTGATGCACAGGATTGAGAGCGGGTGAGAGCTGTATGTATTGCAAGCATTGCTCCTTGAGAAAATCCAACTAAAGAAAGTTGCGTATCTTTTAAATTAAGCTCCTTTAATTTTGTATCAATGAAATGATTTACAATTGATGTAGCATTTTTTACTCCATTATATAGCGCTTCCTCACTACGATCTTCCAAGCTGAACCACTGATAACCATCACCTATTTCTCTTTCAAACGGAGCATTGGGTACTGCAAAATATGAACCCAGTAAAAACTTGCTCATAACTTTAGCAAGGTGAATGAAATTATCGCCACTTGAGCCCCAACCATGTAAAAAAATAATCAAATTTTTCTTATTTCCGCCTGCACAAATTTCTGGGCCTTTAAGTTCAATCATTTCTTTTCCTTTTGCATTTATATTTTTATTTAACACTAATTTTCAAATTTGTAAAAACCCATGTGCAATTATGTACACTAGCTCATAACTGTATGAACATTGCAATTTGCAGGCAATTCGCGTGGCAGATGAAAGTAGCTGACACTGGAATCCAGTTCTTATTACCTGGTGTAAAGTTAAGTTTCCTGGATTCCAGTGTCAAGCACTGGGATGACACCTCTGGGCACTGCCGTCATAAAGGAACCAGTGTCAGCTACTTTCATGGCATCAATAATTGACCTCGACTTACCGTCCAACTAGAAAGTTGTATATAGAATGACAGAAATCCAGATGTTATTTACTTACTTTCGATCTTTTCTATCAATTTTTTAACTAAGCCTCTTAGCTTTTTACTGGATTCATCAAGCTCTTGAATCTGCGAGCTGTGCTCTTTCATTAGTTCCTTATAGTTACCTCTTATGTAGTCAATCATTTCCTTCATCTGAGCAATCATCTTGTTAACATCCATACTGCCCAAATCAGGTATCATGCCAGGCATAGCCCCTTCTAACATACCACCAGCCATAAGCTGCTGAGACATTTGCATAAGTGGTTTTAAAGTCTGATTAAGCAATTCAGGATCCTTGGCTAATTTTTCTATTTGCTCTTTGCAAGTATCCATATACTGCTTCATAAATTCATCTTCTTGCCCTTTGTCTATCATAATTATAACCTACCTAAAAATACGTGTTCTTTATTATATATTATTTTAAAATTAAAAACAATACAAAATACCTGTCACAATTGCATTAATACTTTTTAAATAATAAAAAATGCTCCTTTGCTTATAAAGGGTCACATACCTTCTTTAACCATTCCTTATCTTTTACGCTATTTTCTAAGTTTTTATAGACAAATTGATGGTAGCCATTTATCCATTCAATTTCATCCTTAGTAAGCATTTGCACATTTATTAGTCTTCTATCATATGGAATAGAGGTCAGTTGTTTAAAGTTTAAGAAGCCGTTTTCTTGCCTGTCAACATATATCAGATTTTCAATTCTTATTCCATACTCTCCCGGAATGTAATAGCCAGGTTCGTTGGAAAGTATCATCCCTGGCGTGAGTTTCACTTTATTACTTTTTGATATTGCTTGTGGTCCTTCGTGTACTGATAGGTAACTTCCTACTCCATGCCCTGTACCATGCATATAGTCCATTCCAAATTTCCATAAATGCGTACGTGCTAATATATCCAATTCTCCACCAGTAGTGCCAGGAGGAAAGATGACACTTGCTATAGCAATGTGAGCTTTGAGTACTATTGTATAGTGGGTTATTTGTTCATCAGTTGGATTGCCAATTGCTACAGTTCTTGTCACATCAGTTGTGCCGTCAAGGTACTGGCCACCAGAGTCAATCAAATACAGTCCATCTTTCTGAATTACTTTATTCGTCTTACTGCTTGCACGATAGTGAATTATTGCCCCATTCTCATTAAATGCTGAAATTATTGGAAAACTTAGTTGCTTAAACAAATTCTGCTCTTTTCTGTATTCTAAAATCTTTTCTTCAGCTTCAAGTTCTGTACCAACATTATTTTCAAGCCAATATAGAAAATTTGTAACTGCCACTCCATCTCTGATATGCGCATTTATAGCCCCAGCTATTTCAGTTTGGTTTTTTGCTGCTTTATAAATTAGACAAGGATCTTCTCTCTCAGCTACCTGTTTATCTTTTATTACAGCCATGATACTCATTGGAGTTGTGCTTGGATCCATGACTATTGAATTTAGCTTGTGCAGCGAATTTTCTAGCTCACTAATATCAAAAATATTTATATGATTGCCTAAATTTGCTTCTATAGTTGAATGTTCTTTATCTTGAATAAACAAACCAACATTACCGCTTTTATACAATATAGCACGGCCCAATATACATGGAGTATATTTAGCATTTTCATTTCTTAAATTTAATAACCACGAAATTGAATTTGGATCAGTTAAAAGCACTGCTTCAGCTTCTTTATCTATACTTTTAGCGACTTTTTCACATTTGTCCTTACTACTTTCACCAGCATATTCAATAGAATGTAAAACCACTGCTTGTTTTCGATAGTCACTTTTTTTTCCAGCTAAACAGGGTATTAATTTACAGATATTCTCATACTTTCTTATATCTTCTATGGTAAAATATTGCAAATAATAACCTAGTGAGGCAGTCGATGTTAAGTTTGCTTTTATCCATTCGCGTGGATCCTCTTCTTGTATATTATATACTTGAAAATTGCCCCGATCGAGCTGATTGCGAGCTTGTGTGATATAGCGTCCATCCGTAAAAAATGGGCACTTGTTGTCTTTTGTAACGATAAGTAGCCCATTTGTTCCTGTAAAGCCACACAGCTTTGTTAGCTCCTCTGAATACTCATTTAAATATTCATCTTTAGTATGCAACATAAATGCATCAACGTTTATCTCGTGCATAAAAGAACGAAATTCTTCGATTTTTGACATAGAACACCTCATACAAAATTAGCAGCCACTTTCGTTTTCCTGTTTCTCAAATACACTAATATGCTCACTATCGCTGCAGGAGTGATGCCTTGTATTTGCTTTGCAATGCCAATCGTCGCTGGTTTTATCGTCTGCAACTTTTCTATTACTTCACTTGACAGGCCTTTAACTTGTGAATAGTTAAAATCAATTGGAATTTGAGTGTTAATTTCCTCTCGTAAAAACTTCATATCCGCTTCTTGTCTTATTAGATAAGGTTTGTATTTTGCTTCAATTTCAACCGCTTCGCATATTTCATTCTTAGTTATGCTACCCATTGCGGTGCCATCCCAGCGCGTGATGCTGCTTAACTCCGGCCATATTTCTTGTAATTTATTCCAGTCGATGTTTGGATAGCTAAGTAAATCTAGTGCCGTTTTTCTTATCCCATCATAAGATATTTTGATACCATAAGACCTAAGCTGCTCAGGAGTAATCGTCAGACTCCCTAACTTCTCTTCAAGCTGCTTAATGGATTCAAGTTTATTCTGTAAAACAGAGTATCTCTCATGCGAAACAAGGGAAATATCATAACCTTTTTGTGTTAATCTTCTATCTGCATTGTCTGACCTGATAGCTAGCCTATATTCTGCACGTGAGGTAAATAATCTATAAGGTTCGATCACCCCTTTGGTGACTAGATCATCTATCATTACGCCGATATATGAGTCTGTGCGATGAAGAACAAAGCTTTCTTTTTTTTCAGATGCAGAGAGTGCTGCATTAATTCCGGCAATAATTCCTTGCCCTGCTGCTTCTTCATATCCAGTAGTGCCATTAATTTGGCCAGCAAAATATAGGCCTTTAATTTTCTTAGTTTCAAGAGTATGGCTTAGTTCTCGTGGATCAATATAGTCATACTCAACTGCATATCCAGGTCTTAGTATTTCTGCATTTTCAAGTCCCTTGATACTCTTTATCATTTCACACTGCACTTCAATAGGCAATGAATTTGAAATTCCGTTCGGGTATATAGTATCATCATTCAAGCCCTCTGGTTCTAAAAATATTTGATGACTACTTTTTTCTGCGAATTTTTTAACCTTAGTTTCAATGGATGGGCAGTATCTTGGTGCTATAATATCATCCAAATACGAAGAAGCTGACCTGTGCAGATTCTCTCTAATTATTTTATGCGTGTTTTCATTAGTATGGGTAATAAAGCATGATACCTGAGGTTGATTAATTTTTTCTGTTAAGTAAGAAAACGGCACAGGTGGATTATCACCCACTTGTTCTTGCAATATTGACCAGTTTATAGTGCCACGATCAAGCCTTGGCGGAGTTCCGGTACGCAATCTACCTAATTTAAAATTATATTTCTTCAACGTATTTGCAAGTTCTACGGCAGGCTTATCTCCCATTCTCCCTGAAGGAGTTACCTGCTCTCCTATATGAATCACACCCCGCAGAAAAGTCCCTGTAGTTAGAACGACTTTACTTGTCAGTATATGCTCCCCTGAGCTTGTTATTACAGCTTTAATGCACAATTCTCCATTGTTATTACTCTCTATAAGAAAATCGTCAACCGACTCTTCTTTTACCGTCAAATTATTATAATTTAGAATAATTTCCTGTATTGCTTGCTTGTATAATTTTCGGTCTGCCTGTGCACGCGGGCCCCATACTGCTGCACCTCTGCTGCTATTTAAAATGACTGAGTGTATACTTGCTTGATCGATTGCTCTTCCCATTATTCCATCAAGAGCGTCAACTTCCCTGACTACAACGCCCTTTGCAACTCCTCCGATTGCTGGATTGCAGGACATTTCCCCTATAGTTGAAATTTTATGAGTTATAAGCAGCGTGTTTGCACCAAGGCGAGCTGCTGCAGCAGCAGCTTCGCACCCTGCATGACCACCACCTACTACTACTACATCATATTTATGCATGCCTTCTTGAGTAATTCTTACTCTACTAATATTCTAACTATTAGCGGTTAATGTCAAATTTTACAGTAATTAACTATTTCAATCATCAGTGGCCAATGTATAGCTAACTCACGTCATACCGTCACGGTATCTCTAGATCCCGCTAACAAGCAGCGGGATGACGGTTTTTCAAATTATCGGGTTTTAGTGGGGCGAGCGACCAGGATCGAACTGGCGACATTCAGTACCACAAACTGACGCTCTACCAACTGAGCTACGCCCGCCAAGATATAAAATTTCTAACATAAGAGCGCAAATAGTCAATTGATTATTTAACTCTCCTTTTGCAGAGGGTTTTAAGTTTAGCCAATAAATATTTTCATTGATACTTTTACCATTATAGTTAATTGTATTGACACTAATGAAGTAGTGGTATGTTTAAAAGTATTTTCACATTTAGTTTTTTTACGGCTATTTCAAGGATCTCAGGGTTAATAAGAGATGTATTGATTGCTACGGTTATTGGTGCGAACTCTCTTGCAGACATATTTTTTTCTTCGTTTCGTTTTGCCAATCTATTTCGAGCATTTTTTGCAGAAGGAGCGTTCACTACCTCATTCATACCATTATATTCGACAGAATCATATGATAATAAAAAGGCATTTAATTTTGCAAGTAGTGTAATATCCATTACGTTTATTATCTTAGTAATTTTTTGCCTTATCATGCAAACTTTCTCCCCTTATATGATTCAAATTTTTGCTCCTGGATTTGACCAAAGTAAGTTTACCCTTACTGTTACTTTATCAAGAATTATGATGCCCTACATAATCTTTGTTTCAATTGCATCACTTATTGGTGGAATGCTGCAAGTAAAGCAGCATTTTGCTTCAACAGCTATTGCACCAATCGTTTTGAATCTCTGTTTAATCATCAGTTTGTTTGTGCCTTACGTAAAAACTCCAGCGCACAACCTTTCTATAGCTGTCCTTATAGGAGGAATTTTCCAGCTACTTTTGATACTATTTAGTGCATACAAGTTAAAGGCAGCTTTTTCTTTTAGCCTTGAATTAAGCAATGAAGTAAGGTTATTTTTTAAGCGTGTGATACCTGCAATTATCAACAATTGTGTAACTCAAATAAGCTTATGGATTGATACAATCATGGCGAGTTTTATACCAAATGCGGTGTCCTATATATATTATGCCGATAGACTAAATCAACTACCGCAGGGAATAATCGGTACTGCAATTGGTACAGTGCTTCTTCCTTTAATTTCAAAACAGGTGGATAATACTGAAAATATAGTCAAAATACAGAACAAGGCTCTCAACATAGGATTAATGTTAATTATGCCAACAACTGCTGCCTTTATCATTATTCCCGACATAATTTTACTTACGCTTTTTTCTTACGGCCGGTTTGATCATTATGCAGTGCAGCAAACTGTTCCCACTTTAATAGCATTTTCTCTTTCTTTACCTGCATTTATTATAAATAAAGTATTGCTACCTACATTTTTTGCTAAAGGCAATCTGAAAATACCAACCATATTTTCGCTAATGTGTCTTGGAATTAATGTAGTGCTAAACCTTTTGTTAATGAACGAGTATCAGCATACGGGGATTGCTATTGCTACTTCTGTTTCCACTTGGATAAACTCTATTCTATTAATTAGTTATTTAACAATAAATAAAATGTATAAGGTTAGCCAAGCGTTATTGTTAAATGTCATGAAAATTTTTGTAGCAACGGCAGTCATGTCAATAGCCCTTTATATTTTTAATTCTTTGTTGGCAGGATTATTTTTTGATAAAATGTTGGCTCGTATTGTTTATTTAACGACTTTAATAGCTTTGAGTGTTATTGTTTATTTTGGTATTCTCTATTTAATATTTAAGGGAAACTTTAAGCATGTGTAAATTATGAGACTTTCTTTATATGCTATATTATCAATCTCACTGCTATTAATTCTCATGCATGTTGCTGCAACTTTTAAGGATTGGAGTGGCTACAGGAAATATATCATAAAAGAGTTAGAGAAGACGTATGATGCTAAAGTGCATATTGGGGGAAAAATTAAAGTTTCGTTGATTACCCCAAAGCTCACTATTTATAATGTATACGTACAATACAACGAAAATAAAGAGCAAAAGTTGTCAGATTTAATTAGTGTAAGAAAAATTGAAATAAGGCCATCGTTCCTATCGTTGTTTTTATTTTCGTTGCAACCAAAGTCAATCACATTGTTTGGCATGAAAAGCAACAAAGAAAATTTACTTAATATTATAAATACAAACGCCAGTGGTAACACAGTCGATATAGTAATAAAAGACAGCCAAGTAAGTTTCAAGAATGATTTCGCTGATATTGTTAACATAAAGGAAGTTGCTGTAAAAAAAAATAAGCAGTTTTTTGGTAAAGTAAAGGTAGGTGATAATAATTACGATTTTTCAGGAAAGGTTAATATCACAAAAAGGAATGTACACATTAGTGTTGAATCAAATTTTGTAAATTTGCTATTTACAGGTAATAGAAATCAAGAAGAACTCCAGGGTAATTTAACATTAACAATTAATAACAGTTCCGGTTCTGTGAGTGATTTAGCAAAAATCATTAATCTTAGCTTTCTCTCTTGTGTTATTCCTAGCGAAAATATCAAGATATCATCCAATATAAGTCTTAATGAAAGTGAGTTTACGGCAACTGACTTAAAAATTGATTCCAAAAGCATGCAAGCCAGCGGTACAATACAAAATGATAGAAAAGGCAATCACACTAATTTCAATATTAGCTTCAGTAAAGTTGATTTAGATTCCATACAAAATGATTCACAAAGAACAATGAATATGAAGGATCTTCTGGAATGTTTTAGAGCAGTTGTGCCAAAGAACTTGAGCTTAAATTTTAATATGGAAGCTTCTAACATTCAATATCAAAACAAAATATTGGACAATTTCCGTGCTGTACTAAAATCCACTGATGGCAAAGTAAAAGTTAATACGCTTCTTAAATTTCCTGGAATCAATAATATATCTTACTTATCAGGAGAGATCTCAAACAATAATGTCCTATCTGAATTCAACGGTGATTTATTAGTCGAAGGAAATGATTTTGAGTCATTCATTTCATGTTTTTTCCCTTCTATAAAGATGAAAGAAAACCAGAAAAATCAATTTACACTAAGTTCTAAACTGCACCTTGCACCAAGAATATTATCTATCTCAGACATTAGACTGCTAAATAATAAGGAATCCTTGCAAGGATCAATTAGAGTAAGCCACACAAAAAAACGCAGTGTGATCGATGGTGAATTTAGCATGCATAATCTTGATGCAGATAAATATGATCATTCATTATTTAGCAGTTTACCTAAAATGCAATGGCTGAAAAATTTTCAGTATGATACAAATATAAAGGCCCGTGTTAATAACCTTACATTGAATGATACGAAAATTAAAAATTTGGATTTTTTGCTGAAAATGGAAAAAGGTAAGCTAGTTGCAGATAAAATAAAACTATCTGGAGAAGATTTCGATATTACCGGTAATGCAAAAATATTAGCAGATCAAAAATACGCCAAACCTTTATTAGATGTTAACCTTACGGGCAGTAAATTTAATGGAAAAATTATTACATTACCAAATTTAGTAGAGACGAAAAGAAATTCAAGAAATGAGATAGATCAAATTCAATGGTCAACAAAGCAGCTTGATTTTTTGGATGATAAAGAAGGCTTTGATGCAAATGTGCAAATCAATACTGCAGAATTTAAAACCGAGCAGAATGTTTTAAAAGATTTTAATTTGGATGCGGTAATGAGAAACAACACTATCACTATCAGGCAGGCAAGTTACGTATTAGAACGCGGGCAAGTGTTTTTTCAGGGTTATTTAAGATCAGACTCAATAAATACAAGATTTTCTATTGTAAATTTGGACACTAAAAAGATTGGTAAGGTTATAGGAATTGACAATGTAAATGGTCAGGTAAGCTTAAATGGTGAAATCAAAACTCAAGGAAAAAGTTTTCATGATTGGGCTAGTAACTTATCAGGAGATGTAAACTTACAAGCGCAAGGAATAGAAGTTACTAATGTAGATTTCAATTCATTTATCACTAATTTGTTAAGCAGTAAGAATAAATCTGAAATTTCCACACTTGCTTATATTGATATATATAATGGTAAAACATTTTTTGAAAATATTAGCGGAAAAGCAAGTATTAAGAGTGGTATATGTTCAACTAGTTTACAGTTCGGGATTGATCAAGCATCAGGGTCGATCTCTTCTAATTTAACCTTATCTAACTTCGCTTTAGCTTCTATATTCAGGTTCTTTTTCATTCCACCAGGCTATAGTAATCCAATCTATATCGATATGCATTTGGATGGCCCTATTTGGCGTCCTAAGATGAGTTTTGATGTAGACCAAATCTTCACCGCTTTAGTCAGCAAGAGAAATGGTTGATTTACTTAGGCGTACGGTTTAGGGGACAATGAACTCATCTGAACGGATACAAACTTAACCTAACTCATCACCACCTGGCAGTGGTGGCAAGCCAAATGCTTCTCTCTTTTCGTTGAGCGTCATGAAGCTTGCGTTTTCTACGTATTTCCACAACTTTTGTCTTTTTTCCATGAGAATTTCTATTGCATCTTTGTCATACGACAAGCACAGATCTTCACCAAATCTTGGTATCAGCCAAGAATTCAGGTGACAGATAATATTTTCTAGCGTTGGTAAAACCGTCTGCTCCCAGAGGGATAAGCGTGCTTCGACTAAATTGCTATAAGTGTTATCACCCGGTATGCCAAGCAATTGCGGTGGAACGCCAAAAGCTAGCGCAATATCACGAGCTGAGCTGTGTTTGGACTCAATAAAATCCATATCCCTTGGCGATAAGCTCATTTCTTTCCACTCCAAGCCTCCTTCAAGCAATATCGGTCTTCCAGCGTTTATAGAACCTGAATAATGATCATTTATCTGCGCTTTTAAGCGTTGGTACTGCTCTTGACTTAAACTTCCACCACTTCCATCTTTTGCTGATTTTACAACTATTGCACCACTTGGTCTTGCTCCGTTTTGCAACATCGCTTGATTCCAAGCACCCGCCTGATTATGTTGATCTATGCTATATGCAGCTGCCTCAATTGGTGATAACCCATACCAATCATTCAAAGGATTAAAGGTCTTTAAGTGCAACACTGCTGAACATCCAGTTAGTTTATCAACTTTAAAGTCATAACTGTTGTTATTTATGGTATAACGATAGATATAAGGAACGTTATTTCTCCCTGGAACAATTTCAACCCTATCGGGGCGCAGAAGATAAAGCTCTGTTGGTGGTTTTCTACTATTCTGTGACTCAACCATCAATATATAAGAATTGCCGTTAACTAACCGATAAGTTACAATCCCCTCAATAAATTCCGATTTTGATGTCATTGGATTAGGAGAATAAAGTAATTTCAGTAATGGATGGGCTTTTAATTGCGATTTTCCCTGTTCAGTAAGCTGGCAGAGAGTAAAAGGTACCGAAGATGCAGCACTTGCAATCATATTAATTGCTCGAAAGGCAATAACATTTTTTATGTAACCTTCCTCAGCAAAACTTACATAATCACGCTTACTCCAACTTGGCTCCATCATTAGCTGCAAAGCAGAATATTTAGTAAATACTGCGCTTTTTTTTCTTTGAAAAATATTGAGATTCATATATGCCTCCTAAAAAATTGAATTTGTGGTAGAATTATATCAATTGGTGTCACAGGAAGGATATACTAACGTACGAACATTATGTTTGAGAGCAATCTCTACACAATAGTTAAATGGCAGGCACAATAAGGGGTAGCAAAAAGAATGAACTTTTTTTTTGAGCTGAGCGAAGCCACCTAAGGTAGAAAATGAATCAGGAAGGAGTAAAAATATATTTAATATTTATATGATGTACTTACTTATAAATATCTTTTCTGTGTCCTATCTCTGTGATAACCACTTCATATTTTATAATATTTACGGAATAGATAACGCGATAATCACCTACCCTTAATCTTCTTTGTCCTTTAAATCTGTAATATAATGGCTCACCAAGGTTAATGGGATCAACTGTAAGGCGCTTATTTATCGCATTTATGATCCTTAATCTTATTGTTTTTGGAAGAGCTGGAAGGTCTTTCTCAAGAACGCTTTCTATGAAGATAATATTGTATTCCAGTCTACATCCTCACTTCTAATTTTCTTTACACCTGAAACATTACGTTTAGCAGCACGCTCAATTAGTATTTTATCTTCCTCATTTTCAATTGCTTCTTGTATTAGCTTCTCTGTTAGTTCTTTAATGGACTTATTTCTTATTTTAGCCAGTCCAGCAAGACACTCTGAAATTTCGTTGTTGAAAGTTATGCTAAATTTTGAGTTTGCCATATATTTTACCTAAAATCTACTAATAATTATACAACATTTTTCTGAATTTTTCAATAAAAAAAGTTGCCTATACGTAAAGAGGACCTGTGTTGACAAATAATTAAACATTTGTCATGTACTATGTTTGTTAAGGAGAAATAGCACAGAAGTTAGTATTAAGTATATTAGGAATAAGAAAGGCTGCGCCCAGTGTCACACACTGGAATAACAGGAAAAAACGAACTGCTATACTAAAAAAAAAGAAATAGAATATGACAGAATGGCTAATATCTAATCAGCTTATTGATTATAACTGTGCTGTAAAATCCATGGAAGAGAAAATTCAACAAATTCACAATAATTCAGCAGACGAATTGGTATGGCTACTCCAGCACCCTCCACTTTATACTGCAGGAATCAGTGCAACAGCTGATGATATTGTTGAAAAACTATTTCCCATATATAAAACAGGAAGGGGTGGTAAACACACATATCATGGTCCAGGACAGCGCATTATATATTTAATGTTAAACCTTAAAAAAAGAAACAAATGCGATATAAAGCTATATATTAGAGATCTAAGTAAGTGGATCATAAATGTTTTAAAGCAATTTAATATACTTGGAGAGTTTAGAGAAGATAGAATAGGCATTTGGGTAAACCATAACGGAGTAGAAAAAAAAATTGCAGCTTTTGGTATTCGCTTAAGAAAATGGGTAACTTATCATGGCATAGCGCTTAACGTCTTTCCAGACCTCTCTCACTATAAGGGTATTATTCCTTGTGGGTTGCAAGATTATGGCGTCACGTCAATGGAAGAACTAGGAGTGAAAGTTCCACTCTCTGAATTGGATGATATACTAAAAAAAGAGTTTTATAAGATATTTTAATGATTGTTTATCTTTTATATTTCATTCTCACTTTATGTGCTAACACAGGTATTCATGCAATGGACCAAGTTGATATTATTGCTCCTTCCTCCAAGGGAAAAGAATCAGACCTGACTACCATAAAAGAATATGTAGAAGCTTTGGATTTTAATCCCCATATTTCGGAGAAAATATATAGTAATGATAATCCATTTTATTCCAACTCTGATGAATTCAGAGCAAATGATTTGATTAGTGCACTAACCGGTGATAGTAAAATAATTTGGTGTATCAGAGGAGGAGAAGGGGCTTCTCGGTTAATTCCCTATCTAGAAAAGTTACCCAATGATAAAAAAGAAAGGATTGCTCAAAACAAAAAGATCCTCATAGGCTATAGCGATATAACTGCCTTGCACATCCATCTACAAGCTAAATATGATTGGCAAACTCTTCACGGCACCATGTTGGAAATGATAGTAAATAACTCCGTTTCTGAAAGCTCTGTTGAAAAATTGAAAGAGTTAATTCTTAACAAGCGGGATTCTATCAGATTTGATAACCTAAAGACGATAAATAATGGCATTAGACTAAAAGATGGCAGATTAGAGTCTAAAATCATCGGTGGTAATATGACTTTAGTTGAAAACAGTATAGGAACTGTTTGGCAAATAAATGCGAAAGGTAAAATTCTATTTTTAGAGGACATAAGAGTCTACCCATACGCAATAGAGCGCAGTTTAGATCACCTAAAACAAGCTCACATCTTTGATGGAGTACATGCAGTAATCTTTGGGGATTTCGTTAACTGCTATAACGATAACCTTGTTGAAGTTGTAAAAGAAAGGTTTGCAAAAAGTGTTAACTTTCCTGTATTTACTATGAAAGGGGTAGGCCATGGACATACAAATGATCCTTTACCTTTTAACACTCACGCTATTATTAGCGTTCAAGACGAAAAAGAAGGTTTGTTTTTTATGGACGTGCAGAATGTTAGCTAATCTTATAGCTAACGCGAGCTCTACGTCATACCGCCGCAGTATCTCTTAGCCGCTAACACGTACTTAACCGTCATACCGCGATTCATTCGCGGTATCTCATCCGCTAACAAGAGATCCCGCTAACATGTAGCGGGATGACGAATTGCTTAACCGTCATTCCGCCGCAGACCGTCATACCGCCGCAGTATCTCTTAGCCGCTAACACGTACTTAACCGTCATACCGCGATTCATTCGCGGTATCTCATCCGCTAACAAGAGATCCCGCTAACATGTAGCGGGATGACGAATTGCTTAACCGTCATTCCGCCGCAGACCGTCATACCGCCGCGGTATCTCTTAGCCGCTAACACGTACTTAACCGTCATACCGCGATTCATTCGCGGTATCTCATCCGCTAACAAGAGATCCCGCTAACATGTAGCGGGATGACGAATTGCTTAACCGTCATTCCGCCGCAGACCGTCATACCGCCGCGGTATCTCTAGATCCCGCTAACACGTAGCGGGATGACGGTTGTCAGGGTGTCATGCAAGTAGCTGACTCTTGGATCTGGTAGGCTTAAATCACAATGCCCGTAAAGCTGCGACCCTAGAGCTACTATCTCTCACCCACTGCAAATATTGCACGGTACTATCCACTTGATCATCGTGTCGAGTTTCAGGAAACATTAAAATCTCATACTCAAAATCGTTCAGCCATACTGCTTGGTGCGGCAGAAAAACCTTGCCAGACTCTATAATCGGAACAATTTGATAAAATCGAGTGAGTTTGTCATCATGTGGTACTATTTCGATAATTGGTAAATCACTGTTTGTCTTTAGCTCTTGCACCAATTGCTGACCACTTGTTTTTGCTTCGATTAAAATTGCGTGCGGTGTCCATCTTGCAGCTAGTGACAGAACTTGCTCTTTAAGCTTTGGATACTCAAGCTTTGCGCGATATACATCGAGTAAATAGAATTTATTGCCCACTTTTGTCCAGGTGGTGCAGACGCTAAAGTTGCTCATGCTGCTTGTTGAAACTGCAGTGTCCCAGCTCTGAGTGACATATGAGAGACTATCAGAAAAATTTCTATAGCGCTTCAGCCACTCTCGTTTAATTATACCACTTGAAAGTGGCAGAGGGTTTTGTTGATATTGTGCAGCAAAAGCGTAACTTCCAAGTTCAACCTTTATCATCTCAACTTCTTCTTTTCCTCCATCTAGGTGGTATAGCAACTGACCTTCTTCTCTTAAGTATAGTATTTTTGCAGGTAATGCTGTTTTATTTCTGGTGTACTCATTTATAGTTGACCAAGCTATTCTGGTGACAGGAACAGGAGGCGCTGGCTTTTTGATTGAATAAGTAATCTCCTTATTTTCAGCTATTATTGGTAAACAAATATGATGCCATATGCTTTTCGGTTTGGAGAGAAGGTGTCCGGTCAAATCTTCCAGGTGGAGCCTATGCATCACAAGAACAATTACTCCTTTTTTTCTATTGTTGAGCCTGGCTACTAAAGTCTGGTCAAACCAATTTGTAGCACGCTTTCTAAACGTTTCACTCAAAGCTTGGGCGGGACTCAGTGGATCATCCACGATGATGAAATCACCACCTTCACCTGTTAACGTCCCTCCAACTGACGTTGCGATTCTGTATCCTCTCTGCACTGTTTGAAATTTGTATTTGGTATTCTGATCTTTGGATAGTTCTACCTCTGGAAACACTCTCTATACCAACTAGACTGCATTATGCATCTTGTATCGAGCGAGTGCTTTTCGCTAAGCAGCCGAGAGTAGCTTGCAACTATTATTCTTGCAGTTGGCTGATTTCCCAGTATCCATGCGGGCCACGCAACACTTACACATATGGACTTCATCGAGCGCGGAGGCATATTGAATATTATTCGTTTCACTTCACCAGCGCTCGCTGCTTCCAGCCTATCTGCTATGACTTTTATGTACCGATAATTATTATACTCACACCCCGGCACTACCGTTTGAAAGCATAACTCAATGAATTTTAGAAAGTTCATGATATAATGTTGAAACCAGCGCGTGACGCTGGGATGACAAAAAAAGGAGCACTGGAATGACAAGGCTATAGGTTGCAAGCGAGACGTCATACCGCCACGGTATCTCGGCAGATCCCGCTAACACGTAGCGGGATGACGAGGCTTATCGTCATGCCACCGCGAACCGTCATACCGCCGCAGACCGTCATACCGTCACGGTATCTCTAGATCCCGCTAACACGTAGCGGGATGACGGTTATTGTTTAGCTATAAATGTTAAGAAATTTACCAAACGAAAAAAAAGGCAAAAGAAGCCCCGTGGTGGTTGGCTATTCACTATGTACTAAAATATCGGCGTTTTTTTTATTCTAAAACGCTTGATTAAGAGCGATTTAGCTGCTTTTAACTTGCAACTAACCTACACCGCAAGTGTTTAAGAAATTTACTAAGCAGGAAAAAAGGCAAAGAAACCCCGTAGTAGCTAGCATTCAAATTCTCCCTTGTCAATTTGACGTTTTTTGCTGTCTTAAACGCTTTGTAAGCGCGTTTCGGCTTATATAGGTAAAAACCCAGAAATTTTTAAAGACATGCGATGCACGTAGTGCGAAAAATTAAACATGAGACGCCAAATACCCTAAGTTTTTTGTCATTAACCTGCACAGATTGCGAAGATAAATAAATAGCTTCAGTTTCATGATAAGGGGACTGGCAAGGCTTGTCAAGCAAGTTTTTTGCAATATCAGGGGATAATTTCGACCATAAATCCCTATCAATAAATTTTAACAAAAATACTTTAGTGCATTTTCAAATATAAGCATTCCATCGCCATATTTTGGCACAGCAACACCTAAACGCTTGCTCTTTTCTTTTTCAAGGGGCCAATTATCTTGCTGGGTAAAAAATATTCCCCTTTCTGGATGGGGCATTAAAGCTAGCACTCTTCCACTTTTATCTGATAAAGCTGCTAGGTCGTATGTAGATCCATTCGGATTGTAAGGAAATTGTAGGTTAGCATAGTTGCCATTTTTATCAATGTAACGTAATGCGGTGGAATTGCTCTCAATCAATTGGTTCAAAATATCTTGATCCATAAAAAATTTGCCTTCCCCATGAGCAACAGGGAGATATAGTTCACTCAGACCCCGTAGCCAAACAGAATTACTCTGCGGATTAACTCTCACTCTAATCCAGCGGCATTGGTAATTGCCTATATCATTATGGATTAAAGCTAGACTAGAGAATTCTGGAATTAATTTTACTAATATCTGACAACCATTACATATTCCTATAATCAGCTTGTCCTGAGATAAAAACTCTTGAAACTCATCCAACAAGTTGTTTTTAATACGTAAAGCAAACGCATTACCAGCACCAGTGTCATCACCATAGGAAAAACCCCCTGGAATTGCAAGTATATTGCTTAATTTCAGTTCACCTGGATTATCTATGATATCGTTAATGTGAACGATTTTTACTTCAATATTACCAATACCAAGTTTTCTGCTGCATTCCATAAATGCAAATGCAGTTTCTTTTTCGCAATTTAAGCCATAACCAGATAGGACTGTGATTTTCATGAATTGCTAAAAATTAAAAAATTCGAATTTCCTTTTTACAAAATTTGCTACTAAATTTAACGCAAATAACACCAATAATAAAGCTATAATTGCGATAGCAGCAAGTTCAACAAATGCAATTTCAGGATTGCTTGACCATATGTATATTTGCACAGGTAGAACAGTCGCCGGATCGAAAAAGGACGTAGGTGTATCAGCAATAAATGCCACCATACCCATCATAAGTAAAGGAGAAGATTCACCTAAAATCCTTGCAATTGCAAGCACAGTACCATGTATTATTCTTGGTAACGCAATCGGTAAAGAGTGATCTAATATCACCTTGATGTGAGGTGCACCGAGCGCAAACGCTGCATCTTTTATCGTAATAGGAACATTCGCAAAGGCATTTTTTGTTGCAATTATAATATTAGGTAACATCATAAATGAAAGAGTCATTCCACCAACAAGTGGTGAAGAGCGTGGTAGCCCAAATATGCCAAGATAGAGAGTTAAGCCCACTACACCAAATATTATTGAAGGCACTGCAGCAAGATTATTCATGCTAATTTCTACAATATTAGTCATTAGCCTATTTTTAGGCATAAATTCGTAAAGACAGATGCCCGACATAATTCCTATTGGTAATGCTAATGCTAGGCACACTATAATTGTCATTAATGAACCGATAAACGCTCCTAAAATCCCTGCATTTTCAGGTTCACGAGAGTCAGATTTAAGGAATAAAGACTTATTAAAAAATTTTTTCACTCTCCTCTTTTCTTTTAGCCAATCAAGTAATTTAGCATAACGATCATTCAAATATTTATCTTTATTTATTGAATTAATTATACTTGACGCGGTAAACCAGATCTCATATTCACCACTATCTTTTACTTTCTTACGAAAAAATTTCTCTAGTTCTTTGTAAGAATTACGACTTAAAATTTCGTCACCGTCTTTAAAATCAGTTCCTCCAAACACCTTACGTAAAGAATCGTTGAGTAAGCCAATGGACTTATACCGCAAATCACTAGGATTACTCGCCAAAGTAAGATCAGCATTTGTTTCAACTGGCAATAAAATTTTCGTTACTGTTAAGGCACTGTAAGAGTTAACTAATATACTCAACAATATACACACAGGACAGCCAAGTGAGATAACTAGTGCCGTGAAAGAACAAAAGCGTAGCGCTCTGTTCTTTTTATTTTTCCTTTTTATACGAGCATGTACACGCCTTGACTGAAGTAATTTAAGGAATTTTTTCTTTATACTCATTTATTTTTCCTGGATCCCATCGTCAAGCCCACAGCTGTACAAACGTCCAGTTTAATAACCGTTGATGTCATTCCCTATTGTATCTACTTAGATTTCTTTTTAACATAAGTAGTACGTTCTTTGATCCTTGCAGCTTTTCCAAATAGTTTGCACAGATAATATAGTTTTGCTCTACGAACCTTTCCTTTTCTTGTCACTTGCACTGAAACCAGTGCAGGAGAATAAACAAAAAACTGAGACACTATACTTTCTCCATGGCTCACTTTTCTGACTGCAAAAGAAGAATGTAACCCGCGGTTCCTTTTTGATATACATACACCTTCAAATATCTGTATACGTTCACTTGTACCGTCAACTACTTTAAAAGTGACCTTCAAATCATCGCCAGGACGAAATTCTGGTATTTCTTTAGCTAACACTTGCATTTGCTGTTCGTTAAATTTTTTAAGTAAATTTGTCATTTATCTCTCCACTCAATAATTCAGGCCTACGCTTTTTTGTTATAACATGAGACTGCTTCTGCCTCCAATCACTTATTTTTTTGTGATTGCCAGATAACAAAACCTCAGGTACTTTATATCCCTTCCACTGCTCAGGTCTAGTATATTGAGGATATTCAAGTACACCACCACCATAATTAAAACTTTCTTCAGTAATACTATCGGTATTATTTACTACACCTGGAAGAAGTCTAATGCATGCATCAAGAACCACCATTGCAGCTGGCTCACCTCCTGAAAGTATATAATCTCCAATACTTAACTCATAAGGAGTATACGCATCAATTATCCTTTGGTCAATACCTTCAAATCGACCACACAATATTGTTATATGAGGAAACTCTAATAATTCTCTGGCAATATTCTGATTAAACTTAGTTCCAGATGGAGTCATGTAAATAAACTTAGTGTTTTTATGAACAGAGAGCATACTATCTACTGCATCACCAACTACATCAGAACGCATAACCATTCCTGCTCCACCTCCATATGGAACATCATCCACAGTTGAATGTTTATCTTTCGCAAAAGAACGAATATTTATTACTTCAAGGTTCCATATTTTTTTTTCTAACGCTTTTCCGGCAAGAGAATAGTTCAAAAACCCCGGGAACATTTCTGGGAATATGGTTAATATTGTAACATTGAATGCCATTAAGGTTTATTTTAAGTTATTTGGGGCTATACTCTAAGAATAGTAAATTGATATAATATATAGTTAAATTAAACATGTCACTGAATAAAACGATATACGAAGGTAAAGCGAAAGCCATTATTGAAACTGAAGACTTATCAATTGTCATACAGCACTTTAAAGATGATGTTACAGCATTCAATAAGGAAAAATATGAAATAATCGATGGTAAAGGAATAATTAATAATCATATTAGTGCTTTTATCATGGAAAAGCTTGAGAAAGCAGAAATTAGCACACACTTTATAAAAACTCTAAACGAAAGAGAACAGCTAGTCAAAAAACTCAAGATAATACCTCTTGAGGTAGTAGTTAGAAATGTCGCAGCTGGCAGCTTTTGCAAACGTTTTAATATCAAAGAAGGTGAGAGGCTTGCATCTCCTATAATCGATTTTTTTTACAAAAATGATGACCTAGCCGACCCAATGGTAAGTGAAAATCACATACTGTATTTTGATTGGCTATCTAGCAAAGAAATGGATGAAGTTAAAACTACAACTTTAAAAATCAACGAAATATTAGTTCACCTATTTTCAAATGCAAGTATATATTTAGTTGATCTCAAGTTAGAATTTGGCAGATTAATAAATGACAGTACTAAAATCGTTTTAGCTGATGAAATTAGCCCTGATAACTGCAGATTATGGGATAAAAATACTTATAAAAAGCTAGATAAAGATGTCTTTCGTTTGAATTTAGGAGATTTAAAGGAAGCATACCTAGAAGTTGCAAAAAGACTGTCAGTAAAGTTAGGTTAACTAAATACTACTCTATCAAGTGGAGGGTTACATGCCTCATCAAGTTTTCCAATAATTTCAATTTTTTCTCCACGTTTTTGGAAATGATTTTTCACGTTTTGCATATTCTCAGAACTTACGATCAATACCATACCAATACCACAATTAAATGTTTTTAGCATTTCTTTCTTCTCTATTTTACCCTCCTTTGTTAGCCATAAAAATATATCTGGCCATTTCCAGGAATTAATGTCTATGTTTGCAAATAAGTTTTTTGGAAGAATTCGCGGAATATTGTCTACCAAACCACCACCCGTGATGTGCGCAATACCTTTTACTTGTGACATGATAGGCAGCAAAGAATCAACATATATTTTTGTTGGTTCAAGTAGTATTTCACTCCAAGATTTATTATTCCATAGAGATGTATCGTTATAATTTATACCTAAGCTTTTGAAAACATGGCGCACTAAAGAAAACCCATTTGAGTGAATTCCACTTGACTCTAAGCCAACTATATAATCACCTGCTTTCATCATACTACAGTTTGGAAGAATTTGCTTTCGATCAACTACACCAACCACAAACCCTGCAAGGTCATAGTGATTATTACCATACATTCCAGGCATTTCTGCAGTTTCCCCACCAACCAATGCTATTTTAGCTTGCTTGCACCCCTCTGCAATGCCCTTAACCACAGATAATAAAACATCTTTGGTCAAAACGCCTGTTGCAAAGTAATCAAGGAAAAACAAAGGCGTTGCTCCTTGTGCAAGTAAGTCATTTACACACATTGCAACTAAATCTATACCTATAGTATCATGTTTATTCACTTCTTGAGCTATCAACAGTTTCGTACCTACTCCATCAGTTGAGGAAACGAGTACTGGATGGTCATACTTCTTACTTAGTGCAGCAAAATCAAATAACGCAGAAAATGAACCTATTTCGCTGATTACTTCTTCTCTAGTAGTTTCTTGAGCAATAGGCTTGACTTCTTTTATTAACTTATTATATAGTTCAATATCTATTCCTGATCTGGTATAAGTATTCATAATCCTTTTATAAATTTTAAAATTGTTAATACTATATTAATGCCTTGATATAAAAAGTGCAACGAAACTTTCTCTTAATTGACTATTATATACTTACCAATATAGGGTAACTTAAATCATTTATAATTATCCAATGAACGAAAATACCAAAAACATACTGTTAATAACGGAACTGCTATCAGGACGGCTGCTTCATGACTTTGCTAACTCTATGAATGGAATAACGTTTGGCGTAGAAGAGCTTGAAGTAATAGATAAGAATGATGCTGATGCGCAGAAGGAAGCGTTGTTGTTTCTTAAAGAAAGCTCCGATGATTTAATATATAAACATAAAGTTATGAAGCAGGCATATTCTTCTTCAATGGATAATTATAGCTTTGATAAGACCAAATCTAATATCGAAAATTATTTATTAAAAAAAAAGTAAAGCTTACGTGGAAAATAGACGCATACTCTGCAAAAAATAAGGAAGATTTAATTGAAAAGATAAATAAGATAATTTCTAATATGGTGCTAACTATAGCCAGTGCAGTGGCGGAAGTTGAACTAGTATCTGTTTTACTGAGTCAAACAGAAGATAAAATGCTATTAACTATAAAAATTCTAAATGAACACAAACCAATAAGCAAATCATTAGTAGACAAATTAATCAAAAAAAATGACACTAATTTAAATACAAAAGATATTAATATCTATATGACCTCTTTATTATTAGAGTACTATAACACTGAAATGCATTATACTTGCGAAAATAATTTGCTGGAAATAGGTTTAACTATAACTTGAGTTGCATATTTGGTTATTACAACTTTTTCTTCGTGTCAAGGCATTCCCCGACAAGGGGTACCAAATCTAATTTTTGTAATCACTTAAGTCTAGTACTATTTTATTAATGTAGCGCTCATTTGCATCTTTGATGATAAACTTCATACCATTTTTATATTTAATGACTTCATCTACAGAAGGCACTTTACCAGCAATCGAAAGAATCAAACCACCAAGTGTAACATAGTCTTCTTCAGGGTCACGTAATTCTATTTTTAGATCCTCTTCTATATCTTTTATAAGAGCCCTTGCTGATACTTCAAACTTATTTTGAGACAATTCAGTAATGGTATATTCTGAATTTATTTCGTTTTCACTATCAATGTTTGGTATTAGTTCCTCTATAAGATCAGTCATTGAAATTAAACCATCAGTTCCACCATATTCATCCAATACGATAGCTAAGCATGATTTAGAAGAGTTCATCCTAACAAAAAGATTAGTTGTCTTCATCGAGGGTGGAACAAATATTACGCTTTGTATAATATGTTTCAGATTAAAATTTTTATCCCTATTAAAAATAACATCTTTTACATAAAAAAAGCCTATTACGTTATCAAAGTTATTTTTATAAATTGGTATTTTAGTGTGGCAAGTGTTTTTTATCTTCTTTATTATTTCACGCTCGCTTGACTCAATGTCTACTGCGCATATCTCTGTACGTGGAGTCATTATATCCATTATACCACAATCGCGGAATTTTAATAGACCATTAAATATATTAAGGTCTGGCAGATCTTTCATTAATGCCTCAGTCGCACACTTTTTCAACACAGAAGCTTTTTTGAAAAGGAAGAGAAAAATTCTATATGCTATTTTTTCTACTAAGGTTCTTTTTTTACTCAATTTATTCCCTGTAATGGCAAAAACGTTTTCAGATTAGATTTATCAAGAAAACTGTTATTAAATGTTTAATAAGCATGTGAATAATGTCAAATTAATTTGTGAATTATTTGTTGATATAAAATACCAACAATTGATCAACAACTTTTTCAACAACATATACATAGTTGTGTAACAATGCATGATGGTAAAGTATTTTCCATAAAAGAAAATTACTAACACTCTAAACACCTTACTTATACACATAAATCATAACAGAAAATCAATAATATACGAAAGTTACTCACATATTTATCCACAAGTTGAACAACGCCAATTTTTACTGAATTTTAAGTTAGTAACAAGTTATTGATAGAACTATTATTATTACTATACTTTAATATACAAAAGAATAAATAGAATAGATTGGAAAGCGGCAAAACAACAATAGCGAAAATTATTAAGAGAAATGAGCCGGGTGGAAGAGTGCCTATCTGGCTAATGCGTCAGGCTGGCAGGTCTCTTCCTGAGTACCGCAAAGCAGTAGAAAATATGAATAATTTTATGGAGATATGCTACAACACAGATTTAGTGACAGAATTGACGTTACAGCCGGTGACAAGATTTGACATGGATGCGGCGATAATTTTTTCAGACATTTTAATAATAGCTGATGTTTTGGGTTGTGACGTGAATTTCGTACGCGGTGTAGGTCCAATAATAAAACCCGTGGAAAGTCCTAAGGAATTGAAGGGTCCACAAGAAATTGAAACTAAAACCTTACCAATTCTAAACGCTATAAAAAAAGTCAGAAGCCAATTACCAAAAGAAAAATCTCTCATAGGATTTGCTGGTGGACCATGGACAGTAGCCTCATACATCATAGAAGGTAGGAGCAGCAAAACTTTTTCCAAAGTATTAAATTTTTATCCTTCGTGTTTGAAGGAAATAATTGAACGAATAACGGAAGTAACGATTATTTATCTAATTAAACAGATAGAATTTGGAGCAGATGTTATTCAGCTATTTGACAGTAATGCTGGTGCGTTATCGGAACCATTGTTTAAAGAATATGTTATCGAACCAACAAAGAGAATTATCTTGGCAATAAAGGATAGATTTTCTGATTTTCCAATAATAGGTTTTCCAAGGTCTGCTGGAAATCTTTATAAAGATTACTGCGAACAAACAGGTGTATCTGCAGTAAGTATAGATTATAATGTTCCAATAAAATGGGCGAAAGCGAATCTAAACATCCCTCTACAAGGAAACCTTGATCCTAATCTTTTAGCCTATAATAAAACGGAAGCAATCAAAGAAGCAAAACGTATAATAGATTGCTTTAGAGATTTACCCTTCATATTTAATCTCGGACATGGAGTACTCCCTGATACTCCAGTTGAAAATATTGCTGCATTGGTAAACCTGGTAAAAAGCTACTAATACAATACACAAAATTCTAGCTTTTTTGTTGTACGGGGTTTATCATTTGAATTTAGCTTCAGTAAGATATGTCAGACCTTGCAAAAAGAATGTCCCTAATAAAATCATCACCTACGATTGCTGTAACTGATAAGGCAAATAAGTTGAAAAATGAAGGAAAAAAGATCTGTGTTTTAGCTGCAGGAGAACCGGATTTTGATACTCCAGATCATATAAAAAAAGCAGCTATTCAAGCAATAAGTGAAGGTAAGACTAAATATACTGCTGTTGATGGAACGCGTGAGCTGAAAGAAGCAATAATTAATAAGTTAAGAAAGGATAATAACCTCGAGTACACGCTTAACCAAATCTGTGTTGGTACAGGTGCTAAGCAGGTGTTATTCAATTTGTTCATGGCAACAATTAACTCTGGAGATGAAGTTATTATTCCAGCTCCTTATTGGGTTTCATATGTTGATATGGTAAGTCTTTTTGGCGGCTTGCCAGTTGTAGTAGAATGCAAACAAAATTTTAAACTGACAGCGGAATTATTGAAAAGCAGGATAACTAAAAAAACTAAATGGTTAATTCTTAACTCACCGAACAACCCTGCAGGAGCTGTGTACACATGTGATGAATTGAAAGACATAGCACAAATATTGCTTGAATATCCACATATGAATGTCGTTACAGATGATATTTATGAGCATATAATATACGACGAAAAGTTTTTTACTATCGCTCAGGTTGAGCCGAAGCTTTATGATAGAGTTTTTGTAGTCAATGGAGTATCAAAAGCCTATGCAATGACAGGCTGGAGAATAGGGTATATTGCAGGTAGAAGTGATGTGGTAAAAGCTATCTCTACGCTGCAGTCTCAAAGCACTTCTAATCCAAATTCGATAGCACAAGCAGCAGCAGCAGCAGCATTAAACGGTGATCATAGTTTTTTGAAAGAAAGAACAAGGATTTTTAAGAGTCGTAGAGATTTTATGGTGAAAGAGCTAAATTCTGCCCCGGGATTATCAGCGTCTGTTCCACAAGGTGCGTTTTATTTATTTGTCTCATGTGAAGGATTGCTCAGTAAAAGCACAAAAAGTGGTAAGATAATAAATAATGATTTAGATTTTACTGAATACTTACTGGGAGATCATTTGGTTGCTGTGGTTCCAGGAATTGCATTTGGTCTAGAAAATTTTATCAGAATTTCTTATGCAACCTCTCAGGAACAATTAGAAATTGGATGTGATAGTATTACTAAAGCGTGCCAGGAGTTAAAATGAAATAGACTATCCATAAGTTGTATATTTTGCCATACTTCGCCAAGGTTATTTTGAATGTTCTAACTTGTGTTTTTCTATGGAAGGCATTTTTATTGATTGAGCAAGTGTCTTTCTAATATTGAATTCCTCATTTTTTTCATTTTGTTGCAGTAAGTTAATGTTATTTATTTTATTTACTAAATCTTTCCCCTTTTCCAGAGTCTTTAAATCACTTTCGTTAATGTGATGTTCATTGTAAAATTCTGCAACAATTTCTTTTCTTTTCGGATAAGTATTTAAAAATTCCGACACCTGATGTTTAGCAACAGCTTGAATAAATTTCTTATTAAATCTTGAATCGTTATATAGATCTTCTAAATTTTCATCGTAGTGTTTTGCTTCATTTACAGCAAGCTTTATTATCTCTTCTATACCACTTAGAAGTTTCCTATACAATTTGTCGTATCTATTGCCTAGCACGTGTGTAGCGAATGTTTGTTCAATGTATTTTGTTATGTAATTTTGCAGCGTATTATCTATCGTGCTTATATTCATCAGCCTGCTTTAATATTATATTAACTATTTTACACATAAAAAGGTTAATATTGAATTAATAGAATACTTCTGAAGTCAAATTTTACTGAAAATTATGGTATTTAAGATATAATTGTCAGCATGAAATAAAAACATAAATAAAATGGATCTTGTAACAAAAGTGAAGCTCAAGATAAAGATGAATAAGGGTAAAATCATAAATATACTTATCATTTGTGGTGTAATTTTTTTCATATACCTTATTCATGAGCCAGTTGTAGATATGGTAGAAAAAATTATAAGTAAAATAAAAGGTCTCTTTTAAAAATAGAAAAAGTGAACTTTTTCCATCATCCAAACTTGAACCTGGAAAATTTAGTTAATGCATAAACTACTTATGTTGGCTATGAGTTCAACTGTATAAAATTCCGGTAAATTAAAATAAGTATTCATAAAAATATTGTTTTCTATAAACAGAGTATCTATAATGCTAGCTTTGGGGTAAAGTATTGCAGAGGAATTTTTTAATCTGGTTGTTGGCGTCACTGTTTTATGCATACCAATATATATTAGAGGTTGTCCGGAAACAAGTAAAAGGCTATAATATCTGAAATTTTAGTACGGGGTAAAGATGAGAAAAAAGTATCCAACAGATCTAAGCGAAAGGGAATGGGCAAGAATAGAAAAACACTTCAGAGTATCATACAAGAAAGGAGGAAGGCCGCCAAAGTATAGCAAAAAAGAAATATTAGAAGCAATTTTCTATGTATTGCGTACAGGGTGTCAATGGCGGTATTTACCAAATGATTTTCCGCTATGGAAGACTGTGTATGAGCAGTTCAGGCAATGGAAGAAGCAGGGAATTTTTGAGAAAATGAATTATGAAATTACAAAATATAGTAGAAGAAAAATAGGAAGGAATGAGCAGCCGAGTGCCTGTATAGTAGATAGTCAATCTGTAAAGACTACAGAAAAGGGGGGATCAAAGGCTATGATGGAAGTAAAAAAGTAAAGGGTAGAAAAAGGCATATAATTACAGACACTCAGGGTTTTATACTAGGTTGTTACGTAGGCGCTGCTAACGAAAATGATAGAGATGGTATTAAAATAGCATTAAACAATATGAGAACAAAATATACTAAAGTTAAAAAAATGTGGGCTGACATGGGATACCAAGGAAGAAATTTAAAGAATCACATAAAGGAAGAATATGACATAGATATTGAAATTGTTAAAAGGCCTCCATGTAGATTTTGGGTGCACAAAGATACGCCACCTGAGCTACTACCAACAAGAGAACAAGGGTTTAAAGTACAGCCAAGAAGATGGGTTGTAGAAAGGACTTTTGCTTGGGTTAATAGGAATAGAAGGCTATCGAAGGAGTATGATTTACTCACAACATCCACTGAGAATTTCATATACCTAGCTATGAGTAGGGTTATGTTAAAGAGGGAATATGCTTGAATTTACTAGTTTCCGGACAACCTCTTACGCGTAATTCCAAATATTATAATTCCTGAATTGGTAGTAAGGTTTAATATAGGAACAACAGAAATAGGACAATTTTGTGGACTGTATTATGTAGGTTATGTGTTAGCACATATTCCTGTAGGTATTCTTTTAGATAGATTTGGTTCTAAAGTTGTTATACCGATTTGTATTGCATTAACATCTTTAGGTGCTTTACCTTTAGTCAGTTCTAATGATTGGAGTTATTCTATTATTGGAAGAATAATTACTGGTATTGGATCCTCTGCTTCAGTACTTGGACTCTTTAAAATAATAAGAATCTATTACCATAGAGAAAAATTTGCCATGATGTTCAGCATATCGGTTATTATTGGCATTTCAGGTGGTGTATTTGCCACCAAACCATTACATGTCTTACTTGATAAGTTTGGGTGGGATTATTTATTTACTGTGTGTATAATGCTTGGATTATTGCTTGCTTTAACTACCTTTATATCTATACCTAAAGTTGGCACCTCAGACGAAGAATTAAATATTAAAAATTTAAGCAAAGTTATATTTAATAAAGATATTTTATTGATAGGTTTGTTTGGCGGTTTTATGGTTGGACCATTAGAAGGCTTTGCAGATGCGTGGTCCGCAACATTCTTGCATGAGATGTACGCTATAGATAGACACATTGCATATAGCATTTCAAAATGGATACTAATAGGCTTTGGCTTTGGGCATTTATTACTTCCTTACATATTAGCAAAAAATCCAACCAAGCACTATGAAATAATAATTTCTTGTGCTATGGCCATGATAATTGTGTTCTTATTACTTTTTATATGCAATATTAGTGAACTCCTGGCATGTATATTACTATTCATTATTGGTCTTGCTTCTGCATACCAAATTGTTTTTACTGCTAAAGTTGTAAGTTGTGTAAAAAACGAAGCAGTAGCAAGTGCAGGATCTGTAGGTAATTCCATAGTTATGAGTTTTGGTTATTTTTTTCACGTCATTATTGCAAATATAATGAATTTTTATTGGAACGGTGAAATTATCGATGGAAAGCCATTTTATGGAACTGATGTAATGGTTAAGTCTATGTTAATAATACCTATATGCCTACTAATAGGAATGATAGGCTTTTGGCTACTTAAAGTTATAAGCTGTAAAAAGAGCTAAGCAGATTTAGATGATTAATATAGTATTGTTTTTTATAACTAAAGTATCTATAATCCTAAATTTTAGCTGAGATTCATGTTGCAGAGGAATTTTTTAGTCTGGCTGTTGGCGTCACTGTTTTATGCGTACCAATATATATTACGCGTAATTCCAAACATAATTGCGCCTGAATTGATAACAAAATTTAACATAAGTATTGCAGATGTTGGCCAGTTTGGTGGGTTATACTATGTAGGCTATACGCTGGCTCACATACCTATTGGTCTTGCTCTTGACAAATTCGGGCCAAAATTTGTTTTGCCTATTTGTATTATCTTAACATTTACCGGAACATTACCACTTATATGCTTTGATGAGTGGTATTATTCAATACTTGGCAGAATAGTCGTTGGAATTGGGTCATCCGCTTCAGCAATTGGGCTTTTTAAAGTTGCAAGCATGTATTTTGCGCAAGAAAAATCAGCAAGAATGGCCAGCTTATCTATAATTATAGGAATTTTGGGAGGGATATGTGGCGGATTACCTTTAGACTTCTTACTCGATAAATTTGGCTGGAATTATGTTATCTATACCTTCTCAGCATTTGGGTGTTTACTTGCTCTGTTGCTGTTCTTAGTAACGCCTGAAAGCAATGCTCAACAGGAAAAAGTTAGCATTAGAGACTTAAAAAACATACTTTTCAACAAGCATATTATTCTAATTAGCTTTTTTGGTGGACTCATGGTCGGTCCAATGCAAGGTTTTGCCGATGGTTGGGTGAAAGCATTCTTTTTTGAAGTATATAAAATGAATGAAGACTTGGCATCTTCTCTCTCTTCCGTAATATTGATAGGAATGTTAACAGGATCATTCTCTTTGGCTTATTTATTGGAAAAATATAAAAATAAGCATTATGAAGTAATAATTGCATGCTCATTTGCAATGATCGCTAGTTTTCTTTTGCTTTTTACTCAGATTGGTGGCTTGTATGTTGTATTACCTACGCTTTTTATTATTGGCTTCACATCTGGATATCAGGTGGTTACCATTTACAAAGCGATAAGTTATGTAAATAATAACTTAGTAGGCCTGGCTACAGCTGTGTCAAACATGATAGTTATGGTTTTTGGCTATTTTTTTCACACTGGGATCGCAAAAATAGTAGATTTGTGTTGGGATAGAACAATAATACAAGGAAATCCTGTGTATGGTGCTGAATTGCTGATAAAAGCAACATCAGTTATTCCTGTATGTTTGCTGGTGGCTGTTTTTGGGCTCTTATGGTTAAAAAATAAAGATTTTAGAGAAGTTGATTGTAATAAGTAGATAATTTATCGAAGGCTCGTATGATAAAATCGTTAGATGTACTAATTTAAGGCTCTTGTTATTATGAAATATAATACTTTATTTTACTTTGATATTTTTGTTTTAATTGTAATTGGGTTTTATTAGGTGGTAGGTATGTCGAAAAGTAATTTTTTTGTATGGTTGATAGTATCTCTTTTCTATGCATACCAGTATGTGTTACGTGTCATGCCAAACATAATTGCGCCTGTATTAATAACAAAATTTAATATAAGCATTGCAGATTTAGGGCAATTTAATGGTCTCTACTATGTGGGATTTACACTAGTTCATATCCCTGTTGGTCTTTGTTTTGATAGATTCGGTCCAAAAATTGTTTTACCTATTTGTGCTGTCTTGGTATCTATTGGAACATTACCTCTTGTGTGCTTTGATGAGTGGTATTATTCAGTATTAGGTAGGATAATTGTTGGGATTGGCTCGTCTGCGTCAGTAATAGGAGTATTTAAAGTTGCCAGTATGTATTTTCCGCGAGAAAAATCAGCAAAAATGGCAAGCATATCTGTTATTATAGGGCTATTAGGGGCAATATATGGTGGTCTACCAATAGAACTTTTGCTTGATGAGTTTGGTTGGAATTACGTAATTTATATTCTTTCAGGGTTTGGTTTCTTACTCGCTTTATCTTTATTTTTAGTTATTCCTTACAATGCTTACGACTTTCGAAAAGAAAAAATTAGCATGAAGGATCTAAAAACTGTGCTTTTCAATAAATATATCATTCTAATTAGTTTTTTTGGTGGCTTAATGGTAGGTCCACTAGAAGGTTTTGCTGATGCTTGGACAAAAGCTTTTTTATGTGAGGTATATCAAATGGCCGGTGATCTAGCGTCTTCAATTTCTTCTGTTATATATGTAGGATTTGCAGCTGGATTGCTCTCTTTTGCTCACATATTAGAAAAATATCCAAATAGACATTATGAAGTTATTATTGTCTGTTCCTTTGCAATGATTGCTAGTTTCCTTTTACTTTTTACACAGGCTGGCGGATTGTATATTGTATTGCCTGCACTTCTTGTTATAGGTTTCGCTTCTGGATATCAAATAGTAACACTGTACAAAGCATTAAGTTATGTAAATAATAACTTAATAGGATTAACTACAGCTGTGTCAAATATGATAGTCATGGTTTTTGGCTATTTTTTTCACACTGGGATCGCAAAAATAATAGATTTGTGTTGGGATAGGACAGTGATACAAGGAAATCCTGTGTATAGTGCTGAATTGCTGATAAAAGCAACATCTATTATTCCTGTATGTTTGCTGATAGCTGTTTTTGGGCTCTTATGGTTAAAAAAGCAGGATAAGCAGTCTTAAAATTGCTTGTGCATCTTAAAATTAAAGCGAGGTTTGATCTATGATGAGTGTTTTAAAAAAAATCTGTGGCTCTAAAAATAGTTTAAAGTCTTTTGATAACGAGGTTTATCAGTCTATAGAAAAAGAATTACAACGCCAAAAATCACAATTGCAATTAATTGCATCAGAAAATTTTGCAAGCAAAGCGGTAATGGAGGCACAAGGCTCTTTTCTGACTAATAAATACGCAGAAGGTTATCCAGGTAAAAGATATTACTGTGGTTGTGAGCATGTGGACAAAATTGAAAGTCTGGCTATAGAAAGACTTTGTAAGTTGTTTGGTGTTAAATTTGCAAACGTTCAACCTCATTCTGGTTCTCAGGCAAACCAGGCGGTATTTGCTTCACTGCTTACTCCAGGCGATACAATACTTGGATTATCACTGAGTTGCGGTGGGCATCTAACTCATGGTGCGGCACCAAGCCTTTCTGGTAAATGGTTTAAGTCAATTCAATATACAGTGAATAAAGACACTTACTTGCTGGATATGGATGAGATAGAAAAGCTGGCGCTGGAGCATAAACCGAAATTGATCATAGCTGGTGCTTCTGCTTATCCAAGAAAAATGGACTTCAAACGCTTTCGCGAGATTGCAGATAAAGTTGGTGCTTATTTGCTTGCAGACATTGCTCACTATGCAGGGCTTATTGCAGCGGGCGAATATCCATCCCCTGCTGAATATGCACATGTTATGACTTCCACGACTCACAAAACTTTGCGTGGTCCTCGTGGTGGAATAGTGATGACCAATGATGAAGCATTACACAAAAAAATTCAATCCGCAGTTTTTCCAGGATTGCAGGGCGGGCCACTTATGCATGTGATAGCTGCAAAAGCTGTTGCATTTAAAGAAGCATTAGCACCAGAGTTTAAGACTTATAGCAAGAAAGTCGTGGAAAATGCGAAAGTGCTGGCTCAAGAATTGCAAAAGCATGGACTTGACATTATAACCGGTGGCACTGACTCTCATATAGTGCTAGTTGACTTAAGATCGCAGAAATTAACTGGAAAAGACGTTGTAGATAGCCTTGAGAGAGCCGGTATTACCTGTAATAAAAACTCTGTACCATTTGATACAGCAAAGCCGACCATCACTTCAGGGCTCCGTTTTGGCACCGCTGCTGAGACAACACGCGGACTTGAGGCAGAAAATTTTAAAGAGATAGCTGGTCTAATAAATGAAGTAATTCAAGGATTAATCAGCGGAAATAGCTCAAGTGTCGAAAAAGCAGTAAAAGCTAAAGTTGAAAGGATTTGTAGTAATTTTCCTATTTATTAATTTATGTGGTGTCATCCAAGTAGCTGGTAGAAACGAAAAAACTTACTTGACACCCTTCGCCAGCCCTCTTATCATGAAACTGAAGGTATTCATTTATCTTCAATCTGTGCAGATTAAACGACAACAGTATTACGTAATTGGCGTCTTATTTTTAATTTTTTGCACTATGCGCACCCTACGTCTTCACAACATTTCTGGGTTTTTACCTATATAAGCTGAAACGCGCTTATAAAGCGTTTAAGACAGTATAGCACGCCAATTTGCAGGATTAGAGAGTGACAACTAGCTAATACGGGATTTCTTTTGCCTTTTTTTCTGCTTAGTAAATTTCTTAAACATTTAAACTAAGATGAGTTGCATTTAAAAGCAGCTAAATTGCAGTGTTTAAGACTTAAAAAACGCCAATACTGAAAATAGACAATGACTGGGGCTTCTTTTGCCTTTTTTTCGTTTGGTAAATTTCTTAATGTTTGTAGCTAACATGAACAAACATTTGAGAGTAACTTCTGCTAGTAGGGTGTCATCCCAGTGCCCAGACACTGGGATCCAGGAATTTTATTAAGTTAGTAAGCATAAAAGTAGCCGTTTTATGTTAAAATACAACATTTTAATGATTATGAAAAGGCTGGATTCCAGCGGGCTTTGTTGCATCGCTAGCTATGATGGATTAAAGATAAAAAAGATGGAGAATATCAGTAGCTTATTATTCTGGTATTTATAATAAGAACGGTCAGTGAATACCTAAATTTGAGTAAAAGAAATTTCACTACCACTCACTAATCTGGCTAAAATTCAAGAATTTCAATGCTTTAGCTATTTTCAATAGAATTAAATTTATTAATATAAATAATAAATTACTATTCTTAAATTTGATCAGATTGATTGCAAAAAAACAAGATTTTCAATAGGTTGCTTATAATTCTAACTATAGTTAGCCTTTCATAAGTAGCGATGCAACAAAGCCATTCCAGCGTCACGCGCTGGAATGACATTGTAGGGTGTTATCCGAGTCCTTTTTCCGTCATCAGAGGACCATATGACGTCATCCAAGTAGCGTGACTACTTGGATCTAAGCTGTATTACCAAGTCCAATTAAGTGCAGCATCATCACTTGTTGGAGGCTCAAAATACGGTTGTGACATTTCCTCTTGCACAGCTCTTTTAAATTCTGGACTTTGTATGCTTATCTTTGTTACATGCTCTTGTAAGGCTTTCTCAGAACCTGTCTTGAAAGGAGTTAAGCAGCTAATTTAGTAAGCATAGAAGTAATCATATTAAATAAGATATTGTTTTTTGAAGTAAGAGGAGAATGCTCGTAATCCTTGCTCATGCGTCTAAAATTGGAAAGCCAAGCAAAGGTTCGTTCTACAATCCAACGTTTAGGAATAACCTGAAATCCTGTATCAACCAATTTCTTGGTAATCATTAGCAAACATCCAGTTTCCAACAAACATCGATTTTGTAATTTACCTTTGTATCCTTGATCAGCAAAAAACTTACGTAATGTTGGAGCTTTGCATTTAGCTTGAATAAAAAGATTGGTAGCACCATCACGATCCTGAATGCTTGCGCTGTGTACCTCTGCAGTAATTACAAGACCTAGTGTATCTACAATAATATGGCGTTTTCTACCCTTTATTTTTTTACCGGCATCATATCCTCTTGATCCCCTTTTTGAGTCGTTTTCACTGATTGACTGTCAATTATACCTACTGAAGGTGTTTCATTTTTACCAACCATTTTTCTTACCTCTTTTACTAGCATGTCATGTATTTTTTTCAATTTTCCATTATTACGCCACCTGATAAAATAGTCATACACCGTTTTCCATGGGGGAAAATCCTTTGGTAGCATTCTCCACTGGCAACCACCCCTCATTATATACCTTATTGCATTAATAATTGTTCTGATGTTATGTTTTCTTGGTCGTCCTATCGCTCCTTGTGCAACATAGGGCTCTAAAATTTCCCATTCCTTGTCACTTATATCACTTGGATACAATTTACCCTCCTATTTTTTGCTTACCTCATCATACTCTTTTCTTTATTCCCTTTCAAGACAGGTTCTCAGTAGCTATTTCAGCAGCTGTTGGACTTTTACCATCTGCTCCTGTCTCCCCTGTCTCCCCTGTCTCTCCTTGTGGGCCTTGAGCTCCATCTTTACCATCTGCTCCTTTAGGACCAGTGGCTCCTGTCTCCCCTTTTAGCCCTTTACCTCCTAAGAACACCTTTGCTGTTTGATCATTTTTGTCACCATACGCTGTGTCAGTAGCATCAAGAAATCCTCCTAATTTATCCACTAAAATTGATTTGTCGCCGTCTTTTGCATCAAATATAGCATTCACGACATCTTTCGCTGCAGCTTTTGTTTTAAGCTCTGTAGCTTTAACAAAAGCAGTCTCTGCAGCAGTTTTAGTGTAAACTTCATCGGCTGGAGCAGCTTTAATATATACCTTATTTGTAAAATCAGGAGAAGCAGTTATAGCATCCACAACAGGCTGTTTTACTACTTCTGTTTTTAGCGTATCTGTAAGTCCTAAAGTTTTAACAAATGCATCATCAACACCTTTTTTGGTATAGATACCATTATCATCAGCACCTTTTGCTAATTCTGGTATTAAAGCATCCACAACAGCTTTTTCTGCAACTTTTGTTCCAAGATCTGCAGTTTTAAGAAACGTGTCATCAACACCTTTTTTAGTATAGATACCATTATCATCATCACCTTTTGCTAATTCTGGTATTAAAGCATCCACAACAGGCTGTTTTACTACTTCTGTTTTTAGCGTATCTGTAAGTCCTAAAGTTTTAACAAATGCATCATCAACACCTTTTTTGGTATAGATACCATTATCATCAGCACCTTTTGCTAATTCTGGTATTAAAGCATCCACAACAGCTTTTTTTGCAACTTTTGTTGCAAGATCTGCAGTTTTAACAAACGCAGTATCTGCATCATTTTTAGTGTATACTTTATCGGTAAAATCAGTAGAAGCAATTATAGCATCCACGACATCTTTCGCTGCAGCTTTTGTTTTAAGCTCTGTAGCTTTGACAAAAGCAGTGTCTGCATCAGTTTTAGTGTAAACATCTGCAGTATTAGCTTTGTTGGCTAGATCAGCTGCACCAGCTTTCTCTCCTAGCTCAGCATCGACGTAATTCTTGTCAGCTTTTTTTGCCAACTCATCATTTACATTTCTTTTAGTGTAAACATCTGCAGTATTAGCTTTCTTTCTCAACTCATCATCCACACCTTTTTTAGTATATATACCTTTATCATTAGCACCTTTATTGAGTTCCACTATCAATTTTCCTAAAAAATTTTTGTTAGTTGCAAGGTTTTCTATTGTATCTATTGTACTCAATTTTTCACTCAACGCCATATCACCCTCCATTAATTACAAAAACCATAGCATGCATGAAAATAGTATAATTTTCGTTAATGTTAGATTTTACATAAGATTTCCTTGAAACTTGTTGTTTCAGAATTCTTCTCTTGTCATTCAAGTGTGTAGCAGATGATGTCATTCCAGTCTGGAATCCAGCCTTTATTATGCAGCCACTTATTTAAAGTTAAGTTTTCTGGATCCCAGTGGGCTTTGTTGCATCGCTAGCTATGATGGATTAAAGATAAAAAAGGTGGAGAATATCAGTAGCTTATTATTCTGGTATTTATAACAAGAACGGTCAGTGAATACCTAAATTTGAGTAAAAGAAATTTCACTACCACTCACTAATCCGGCTAAAATTCAAGAATTTCAATGCTTTAGCTATTTTCAATAGAATTAAATTTATTAATATAAATAATAAATTACTATTCTTAAATTTGATCAGATTGATTGCAAAAAAACAAGATTTTCAATAGGTTGCTTATAATCCTAATTATAGTTAGCCTTTCATAAGTAGCGATGCAACAAAGCCATCCCAGTGTCTGGGCACTGGGATGACACCGAAGGGGCTACTCGGATGACAAACCCTGTCATTCCAGGGCGTGACGCTGGTTTCCATCCAAGACGGCAGTGCTTGACACTGGAATGACAAGAAGAGGGCACTGCCCTCCTTGTATGTATTAGATATAGGCCGAGTTGTGGTCGTGATAAATGTGATCGCTTGCGCAATCGAACATTTTCACAAAACCATTCTCTAGATAAAGATTATATTCGTGATGTTGATCTGATAATACAATATTATCTTGCTCCCCTGAATTGAAATGACTTGAATCTGACAGCAATTCGTAATTTGGATTATCTATTTTACTAATGCTGTTTATTACTTTGCCATTACCACTTGATATAGCTAAACTATAACTATCACCATCCTTCATTATCTTGATGGACACCTTATCTTCAGGTAACACTATAAGCTTCTTTGTGCCACTATCGTGGATTACGAATTTGCCTTTTTCAAAATAGTATTTGTCTTCCGGCAAAGCACCAACCTTATAATCTGATGTGTGCAGTTTGTTCCAAAAATCTAACACAGATTGCTTTTCTGCTCCTTCCGCTCTATCATACAAGGCTTTCACATCATTATAATTTATCGTTACATTTGCCTTATGCTTCCCTTCTGAGTCCTGCTCGTAGCTCTTTTCTATTTTGAGAATTGTGTCTTTTAATACTACCTGTTCTTGCTCTTTCTCCTCCACTGAAGCTGACCTTTTTGCCCTTGTTGGAATTTGTGGCTGATCAGACTGCATTTCACTATTGTCGTTTGATGCAGTTTTCTCTTCAGCAGCTTGTGCAACAACATTAGTAGTACTATGAACTTCTGTCTTAGTTTCACTTACTTGCCCTTTTGGACTTTCGGTTTGTTTCTCTTTTGTAAATATTCTCTGATAGTCCGTGTAGCCTCTATTAGTATCACCGATATCGCCACTGCCTTGATCAAAAGTTATTTTTTTACTTCCATTTCCCATATCTTCAATTTCAACTTGAGGAGAAACAGATGCTAGGAAATCGTTATAACTGTAGTTGTAGTCAGCAGAAAAGAATATTTTCCCTTTGAAATTGTGAAAGTTATTAGACAACATTCCAATTTCTTCATCACCATCAAACAATTTTACTTTAGTGAAATATGTTTGATCTTTTATTCTAACTATTTCACCGCTGGAGTTTCTTTGTATGTGATAATCATTTGGGTCGTACTTTATAGCAAAAAGTTTGCCAGAGCCATATTTCTCTAAGTTTATAAGGCCCACATTTACATGTTTATGGGAATAATCTCTCTTTTCATATTCATGTGCAAATATTGGATCTATGTATCTATATTCATCTGATATATTTGGCATACCTATTGGATGTTCATTTCCATCTTTCGTCACCGGAACAAGCTTATATGTTCCGTCTTTTTCCACTAATTTTAGATGAGTAATACTTTGTGGTAGTTGAAACCTTACATTTGCTCCATGGTCATGAATAAATAGATCACCTTTTTCGGTAATATAAAAGCCCATATTTTTGAATGTATGTAAATTTTCGCCTCCTTGTTTTACAACCGCTTCGTGTACATCGTCGTCTGTCCTATCTGTTCCCTTATTATCCAGTAGTTTTCCTTTTTCTACGATTACTCCATTTGCCTTTTGCTCATCAGAATATTGGGCATGCTCTGAATCCTGATGATTCAAAATTTTGGTACCTCTAAGGAGCAGAGAATCTAAATCTTTTTGGATGTGTCCAGTGCTAGGATGCAACAATTCATTTTCATGTAAATGCGCCTCATCAAAGTATTCATCACGTTCAACTGTTCTGCCATCTATTAGGGAAGCTTTATAATGACCGTTTTCTTTTGTAACTGCCATGTAAGCACCACCTTCGTATGAAACATTTAAGTTGTGTAATATATCCTCAAAAACGAAAGTTTCTTTAGTTTGGCCTTCAACTTGCTTAAAAAATCCTGATTCGCTCAATAATTCTCCAAGCTTTGTATTTCCGTCATATATAGACAGTGCACCCATATCTCCTTGACCATGAGCTTGCATAGAAAAAATCTTACCTTCTTGTAGATCAATATGAGTACCTCTGATTAAGTTTGGATCGATATTGACCAGCCCATCTAATATTTTTGCTGCTTGGGAATTATTTTCAATCTTATCAACAGCTTTGTTTTTTAGTTGATCAAACTTTAAAAATGCTGGTCTGTATTTTCCTCATTACGTAACTCTTCAATAGTAATCTCTCCTTTATGATATTTTTGATACATTTCACCACGTTCTTTATTCAAATTATCAAATTCATCTACCTGATTCTTAATTTCTGTATCATATTTTGATAATATCCTTAAAGCCTGATTTTTATACTCTTGACTGTTTCGATATTCATTACCTTGTTGGTCAGAGTAAGTTAGTTTATCCTGTCCATCGGAAGTTTTTACTACCTTGAGGAAATGATATTCCTTTGATATATCAAGTGTATCATTTGTTGCCCTATTTATAGCACGAGCAACATCATAAAATGCAACGTGTTCTACAGGAGAAAAACTTCCAACGTTTTCTCCATCCATTTTTTCTATATTTGCTTTATAGTAGGATACGTTTTTAATTTCTCCACCCACTATTTCTTGACCAATTGCTATGAAATCTCCTTTTGTAACTTGCAAAGCGTTGAGATGTTCCATTGCAGTTTCTGTATCATTCTCAGCAAGCCAACTTTTGAAGTCAGTATCGTGTCCTTTTATGTCTTTCAAGAAACTTTTTGACTCATCTGAGTTACCTTGACGTAAAGCATCTAGGTAGTCTCTTAATAAACTAGGATCTTTTTCCTGTAAGTACATTATCAACGCATGACCTGTTTTATAAACCAAGCTATTTGCTTCGCTGTCCTTTGAGTATTCTAAACTTAAAATTTTATCTAAATCCAAATTTGCAGCTTCAGTTTTGTCGATACTTGATCCTTGAGAATTGAATTTATGATCTGAATGATGCTCAAAGTAGTCTGCAATTCCTTCCATTAATACTGTAGGTAAAGATTTGCCTCCTGTAGCCAAGTAAGTTAAACCATGTGCAAATTCATGCTGAAGGTTATGAATGCCACCTTGCTGGTAGACGTACATTTCAGCAAAAACGTCAGCTTTCCCTTTGTAGTAACATTTACCACCTTCGTCTCCAAGGTAAGAACCGAAACGCTCGCTTCCGCCAAGGTGAGTGTAATCATCCTTGTCATCAAACATGTAAATTTTAAATGTTTGTTCTGAACTGCCGCGTTCTAACTCGAATGCGTTTTTAAAATTAGTAGCTGTTTCTCTTATCTCACTTTCAATGTTAGCAACTTTACTTGCTCTTAAATTGTGAGAATAAACCTCTACTTTAATATTTAAATCTTCAACTTCTATAACATGTGGCGAATTAAACCCTTTGCCGTTATTGTTGAAATATTCTGCTTTAGTTATATTTTTATTTACTTGTTGACTAATTGTCATAATTTTAACCTCTAATTTGCTGATCTTTCAATATCAAGCATAAAGTAATTTCCCTAAAAAAAACGTAAATCCCTGTATTAATATAATTTATATCTTAATAAATAAAGTATAGATAGTTAACTTAATATGTAAAATTTAGAATATGGCTGAAATTCTATACAGCTATATTCCGGAATCACATTGGACAAGGACAAAAGCAAAGTGGTTTATTGACTTTCATTCCACCAAAGCACTATACTAAAACCACGATGGGTAATTAGCTCAGTTGGTAGAGCACTTGCTTGACGTGCAAGCGGTCGCTGGTTCGAACCCAGTGTTACCCACGTTTTTGTTTATGAAAAGATTTTATATGACAGCAGTGCATAACGGTAAACACTCAGCAGCGCAGTCCAAGCGCTTAATCTATTCCATAATAATAGTTGCGATAACAATGTTTATGGAAATAGTAGGTGGAATAATTTCACATTCGCTTGCTCTATTATCAGATGCAGGGCATATGCTCACTGACCTCTTTGCCTTGGTTTTAAGCTGGTTAGCACATAGGTTTTCAGCTAAGAAATCCGATTTGCAGAGATCATACGGATATCATCGGTTGCAGATAATTGCAGCATTTGTTAATGGTTTAACTCTATTCCTCATTGCAGTAATCATTATAATTGAGTCAATAAAGAGGTTTATTTTTCCAGTCAATGTTGAGTGGAAAGTAATGTTAATAATTGCTACACTCGGTCTTGTCTCTAACATAATAGTCTTTTTTATATTACATAGTAAATGCGAGAGCAATATAAACATAAAAAGTGCTGTACTACACGTTATAGGAGATATTTTAGGTTCTGTAGCTGCTATACTTGCATCTATAATTATCATGCTTACTGGATGGCAAATAGTAGATCCAATCTTATCAGTATTTGTTAGTGTGATAATTCTAAATAGCGGCTATAAAATTCTCAAAAATTCTTGCCATATACTCCTTGAAGGTACGCCTGAGGGTATATCTGCTGAAGAGATAAAAAGTAAGATCACATCAGAATTACCTGAAGTGATAGATGTGCACCACATACATACATGGTCGCTGTCTGATAATTATTTTATAATTACCATGCATGCTAAAATAAAGCAAAATGTGCAGCACACCAATGTTTTATATGAAATAAAAAAAATATTGCTAGATAAGTTCGAGATAGCACACTCTACAGTCGAGATCGAATACGATGAGTGTGCGGATAATAAGATACTTAAACATTGACGTTTTAAATTATTATGCTATTACTAGAGTGTAATGATGTTGAAGGTAAGCTATGATAGGTATTTCTCAAATACAATTTCCTTCAAAGGATTCTAGTAAGCTAAAATTTGTTAGCTACTTTGGAGCTTTTGTCTCGTTAAGCATTATCACTAATCCTGTTAATGTTCTTTTTTCTCTTGGTACTATGTTCTTCAGGTCTGAAATTAAAACTCTTTATATCTACAAAGAAATAAAAACGGCAAAACAGCAAAAAATGAGCAAAAGGGAATATTGGGAAATATTTTTTAAAAACAATACAATCAAGGTAGCAGCCTTCCTCTTGTTTTCTGCTTTCATAACATATCTAACTTTCACTACCACTTTCTTGCTTATTTCGTTACTGGGAACTATACCACTTACAATGCTATTAATTTTATTGCAGAGTGAACTAAGGCCAAAAGATTTTAACCCATTTACGCTGCTTAAAGCTTCTATAAATTTCTTTTTGGAAGGTATAAAAGAGAATTTACGTGGTATGGTTAATAGTTTTGATGTTAAGCTTGAACATTTACTGCCCCATCAATTAAATGATGATATCATTAAAAATATTGATAAATTAAAAGGTAAGTATAGTGAACAAGTACCTGAAGACGTAATCAAAAATGATGAATATATTCAATTCATTGGATATATAAACAATTCATATGAGTTTAGTGATGAGGATAAAGGAAGAGTAATTGCATTTTTAGATGACTTTTGCAAAGATGATCAAAAGCATAGCTCCGGCTTTACAGGTGGGCAGGTTCTGCTTTTAGTTTTAAGGGCTTGCAATGATGGAGACGGAGAAGCCGTTAAGAGTAAAAAGGATGCATTGATTTCTAATTTAATTGATAGCCAAACTTTCTCTAGAAAAGAGCGAATTCCTAACACTTGCTTCACCGGTATTATCTATAGAATGTTAAGCACGCTAGAGGGTATTCATCCTGATCCAGAAATTAGATTTACTCCCCCAAGGGAAATGTTGCTCTCAGAAGCACAAAATAAAGCACGTGAGTTTATGTTAGACAGGTTAAAAAACAAGAAAAACAATAAAGAAATTCTTAAGGCTTGGTATGACGTTCAAAATGGTTATGAAGACGATGAAAGTCAAAAAATAGTTGATGATTTTATTTCAGAAGTAAGTATTCCTTTAATGAGAAAATTATTGAGTATTACTTCTCAATATAGTGAACAAATTGTGCTGACGTTAATGAAAAATATTAGCTCTATAAAGTTAAATAAATTACAATGTTGTGAGCTGGTTCAGCACATGAGAAATAAACTGCAGGAGCATGATTTAGATGACCAAGAAAGTTTACTCGAAAACATCGGAAAAAAAGTATTCTTAGAGCTATTAAATCGAGATCTACTCGAGACAGATTTTTCTCTCAAGGATTCATCTTTGGATGGAGCTAAGAGAATAGCTAATAAGATAATAGAAGAAGAAGTAGCAGAATTTAAATTAAAGGCTGAGAAGACTATTGAAGGTCAGATAATTAGCATGTTAGATGGGTTAAGAATGCTCCCAAGAGAAAAAAGATGTTATAGGGTATATGTAGAACTCAGTAAAAATAACGAAAATGATAAGGAAAAAATAAAGAAAATTTTGCAAGAAAGGTTAAAAGTAACAAAAGCAGCAATGGATGAAATGTTAAAAAAAGGAGCTTCACATAAGCTAGAGTTAGAAATTGAAAGTGTATATGAAGGAAATAAAGATCACGTTACTCAACTTTATGAAAAAATAAGAGAAACAAAAAAGGAATTCATTGAAGATGGTCTTTTAACACCTCAAGAAGTAGAGAATATAACAAAAGCAAAAATCATAGACTTAAACAAAGAGGACAAAATCATACCGTCAAGCAATTTGTCTCGTAGTTTAAGTGTCAATAATTTGGCAGTACATTATCTATAAAATTTATACTCTTTACCTTGCAGAAGATTCACAATATTTCTGTGGTGTTTTAGGAAGACCAGTGCTCCTATAATTAGTAATGTTAAGAACAAATTCCTCTGAAAAAAAAAGGACCATGCTACAGCCGTTGAAGTAGCACTGAGTGAAGCAAGGGAAGAGTATCTAAAGGCAAGAAAGACTATTATCCAAATTATTACGAATACTAAAGTAATATCGATGTTAAATGCTATCAGTATCCCTAGAGTGGTTGCAACGCCCTTTCCTCCACTGAATTTTAGCCAAATAGGAAACATGTGTCCTAAAACTGCTAAAATTGCAGATACATATATATAAAAATCGTTATTATCACAAAATTGTTGTGCTATATAAACGGCAATAAATCCCTTAAAGGAATCCAGAAATAATGCCAAAGCAGCAAGAAATTTATTTCCCGTCCTTGCAACGTTTGTAGCACCAATGTTTCCTGAACCTACTTCTCTTAAGTTTATCCCTTTTATTCTTGTAATGATTAAGCTAAACGGTATTGAACCGAGTATGTAGGACAGTATAAGGACTACATACTTTTCCATTATACCAAGAACCTAATTAATTTTATTATTCCTCAGCCTTTTTAGGTAGCACTGAACTTCATCGTTAATCTGATTACTAAACAGTATAAGCGCTGTCATGTTGATGAGAGCTAAACAAGAGAATAAAGTTCCACCGATATTGGCAATAGCCATTATATCTTTAGAAAGACCAGAGAAAAACGCCACAATTATTACCGCTATGCGGTATATCACTATACTTTTTGCACCGAATAAATATAGCCACCCCATTTCACAACAATATACAAACGAAATTACTGAAGAAAATGCAAACAAAGGAGCAGCTACTGTTAGAAGGATAGGAAACCATGGAGAAACTGTCTCAAATGCTTTGTGAGTAATTAATATTCCCTCACCAACACCTGTTTGGTATGCACCTGTTATTACTATTGTTATTCCTGTTAAACAGCAAATTAACATTGTGTCAAAGCATGGTTCTATCATAGCGACTAGTCCAGTTCTTACTGGTTCTTCATCTTTAGTTGTTGCATGAGTAATTGAAGCAGAACCAACACCTGCTTCGCTGGCAAAGATTGCCCTTTGAATTCCAGCAACAAATGCTCCTACCATCCCTCCGCCAACAGCATTGAAATCTATCATAGTGGAAAATAATATTTTCAACGTATAACCAAGGTTATGAATATTAAATGCAATAATAATAATACAACTAAAGATATATATAAGTGACATAATAGGCACTAGTGCAGAAGATACTCTAGCTATCCTTTTAATTCCGCCAATAATCACTAGAGCAAGCAGCGCAGAAATTATGGAAGAAAGAAACCAAGAGTGACCATCTACCCAACTTGAATAGCCAGATAATATTGAAACCATTTGGTTGGTTTGAAACGCTACACTTCCACCAAGACCTGATAATACAAAGAATACTGCATACATGGCAGCCAGCACAATACCAAGTTTTTTAAATCCAAATTCCTCCAGACCATTCCTTATATACTGAAAGGGACCACTAAACAATTGGTCCTGATCTTCTGTTCTATGTCTAAACGCCAACGTTACCTCAGCAAATTTTGCTGACATACCAAAAAAACCTGTAATCATCATCCAAGGCACCGCTCCTGGTCCACCCATTGAAACTGCAATTGCGACTCCAGCAACAGTTCCAAGGCCTACTGTGCTTGAAAGTGCAGTCATAAATGCCTGAAAATGCGTAATATGACCATCATGGTGATTCGTGTCATATTTTCCACATAAAATAGCAAACGCATGCTTAAACATTCTTATGTTGAGAAATCCAAAACGTAATGTTAGAAACACATAACCAAAAACTAGTAGAAGGATTATAAATGGCACGTAAAGGATCTTGAAAAACAGTACTTCATTCATGAAGTTATTTATTCCATTCAACACAGCGTCATAACTTTCGTAAAAACCTGAAGCAGCGTACACATCATTAAACAATAGGCAAAATAACACCATACAAAGCAATCTATAAATCATGTTAATACCCTTTAGAATTGTAATAAGAATCTATTGTATTCAAAACTTCCCTTCTTAGTAGATATATTGCAACAGCATTTGGAATCATAAGGCACATAAACAAACTGTCACCTAGATAAGATATAAATTCTATATTCTTTGACATACAGCTGATATACACTGAAACCACTATAAGAATTTGGAACGGTATCAGTATTTTTTTACTACCAAATAAATACAGCAAAGCAACTTCACAGTAGTAACAATAAGCTATTATTGTGGAAAATGCAAAGGAAAACATCATTAGCGGAAAAACTAACTTGCTGAACAAGGGCAAAGCTGTTGAAAATATCGAACTAATTAGTGTAATATCACCCACGTTATCAGTGCTATGCATACCAGTGATAATTATCACAATACCAGTCAAAAATGAGATTAATATTGTGTCTATAAGTGGTGCAATCATTGCAACGCACCCAACTTTAATTGGATCTTCTTCTTTTACAGCTGAATGTGCTATAGCTGCTGTTCCGGTACCTGCTTCGTTAGCAAACACTGATCTTCTCACTCCGGCTATTAATCCGCTCAATACTCCGCTTCCTATAGCTGATTTATTGAAGATATCTTGGAATATTATGGATAGAGCATTCAGCAAATTACTTCCGTTTACATAAATTAAATATATACACATACCCACATATAGCACTATCATAATTGGTGCTAAGCTCGTTGAAACGAAAGCAATGCGCTTTATTCCTCCCAATATTACAATAAAGACAAGCAGGGATATAATAATGGATGCGTTGTATTCTAGGAGGTTATTTGATAGTGCTGCTATTTGATTTGCTTGAAATGGTATACCGCCCAAAATCATTGCAATAAGTAGCATAATCGCATAAGTGAAGGCAAGAAATCTACCAGTTTTTGCAAATCCAATTTTTGCAAGCCCGTACTTCATGTAATAAAAAGCCCCGCCAGTTGTATTTTCAGAGCGATAAGTAAATGCAAGCACCACCTCGGCAAACTTTATCGACATACCAAGTATTCCGGTAATTACCATCCAAAAAACTGCACTTGGGCCCCCTATTGTGATAGCTATTGCAACTCCTGATATTGTTCCAAGACCAACTGTTCCTGAAATTACTGTTGCAAACGCTTGAATATGAGTGATTATGCCATTGTTGCTGTTATTACACTTTAGATTGAATAGCGTCTGTATTCCATATTTAAGTAACCTAAAGTTAATGAATTTGAACTGGGCAGTACAAAAGATTCCAGTTGCAATTACCCAAATAATTATAAATGGAATGTTGAATATCTTTATATACAGAAATGAATTTAATAGTTCACTTATCTTCAAAATCATGCAGTTTTCTATTTTTTGTTAGCTAACGAGTTTTATATGTAAAATATATGTAAAACCCGATGCTTATTGGAATAGTAAGTGTATACACTATACCTAAAATTGGTAGAGTCATCCAGGGCTTACTGATGAAAAATACAATAAGTACTCCAAAAAATGACACAAATATATAGGATAGGCTTTTGGGAATATAAATATATTTTGCAGAGAAAGTTGGAATGTGACTTATCGAAAAAAATGAAATGGCCAGAAAGTAACAAGCTACGTTTCTTGTGTTAAAAAATCGCTCTATGAGAAGTAAGTATTCACTCTCATGAGATTGAAAGGTAATAATTATTGGTAACAAAGAAAGTAAAGCACACACTGGAGCTGGAACACCAGAAAAGAAAAATTTTTCCCAGTATGGTTGTTCTGAGTGTAGCGAAACATTAAATCTTGCAAGTCTTATTGATATGCAGATTACGTATATCATTACTAAAATCCAACCTATGACTTTGATTTCGTTTAGCTTCCAAAAATACAAAAGAAATGCAGGCGCTGCACCAAAATTTAGAAAATCTGCAAAAGAATCAAGCTGGGCTCCAAAATCGCTAGTTGATTTTAGAATTCTAGCTATTCTGCCATCCATTCCATCTATTATTGCTGCAATGATGATAAAAATTACTGAGAATTCCCATTGTTCATTAAATGTAAATTTAAGTGAAGTGAGACCAGAACATAAACCCAATAAAGTTATAAAGTTTGGGAATAATTTAGTAATAGGTAAGAATCTACTGTTACTTCCATCGTTATTCATATAACGTCAAAAGTAAGCTTCTCTTGAACGTTTTCCTTATTTAAGTTTGCTATAATTGTTTCACCACCAATAACAGTTTGCCCTTCTGAAACTCTGACTTCTGTATCAGCAGGAACATAGATATTCACTCTACTGCCAAACCTTATAATTCCAAACCTTTCACCTGCTTTTACGTTCTGGGATATTCCTAAATTACAAACGATACGACGTGCAATTAATCCAGCTATTTGCTCCACAATAATTTCTTTCCCCTTTTCGTATTCAATTACAATAACCTGCTTTTCATTTTCATTACTAGACCTATTGCTCATTGCGGATACAAACTTGCCTTTTTTATAACTCATTTCCTTTATCGTACCAGATATTGGTATACGGTTCACATGGACGTTCAAAACACTTAAAAATATGCTAACAAGCGTAAACTTCTTCTCCTCTCCGTTTTCTGCTGATAAAGGATAATTAACTTCTTCAATTTTTGAAATCACACCATCAGCAGGACTTAATATAAGATTCTTATTGTTTGGCACAGCTCTTGCTGGATCACGAAAGAAATAAGTACACAATAATGTCGGAAACAAGCACGTAACGCCAAACCCCCAAGATATAGAGAATGCTATACACGTTACTATAAAGGAAACTACTATAAATGAATAACCTTCCCTGTTTATATTAGGTAAACCAAAACACATAATCTTATTAACAATAACCTATTGTTAACAATTTATCATTTATAATTTCTCATGAAAAGCTTTTTTTAACTGCTTCAGCAAAGTCTTTTTGATACAAGGTAACATTACAGATTGTTATATTAGCACATAGAATTACCGTCATACTGTAACAACCCGTCCAACACAAAATCTAATGCCTAAGTTTAGATCAGAAAACTGATTCTTCTAAAAGTTGCTCACTATCCTCGTCTATTATGATAGAATTATCATGATTTCTGAGTAAATCTCTGATTTTCGTTTCTATTTCATTTGCGACTTCTTTGTTTGTTTTTAGGTAAGTTTTTACATTCTCTCTTCCTTGCCCAAGACGTGTGTTGTTATATGAATAGTAAGCGCCTGCTTTTTCAAGCACACCAAGCTTTGCTCCCATATCTATTATTTCTCCGAGTTTTGATATACCTTCATTGTACATTATATCAAATTTCGCTTCTCTAAATGGAGGAGCAACTTTATTTTTTACAACTTTAACTCTTGTTTCATTACCTGTAATATTTTCTTTGTCTTTTATTACACCAACTTTTCTTATATCAAGCCTTACAGAAGTATAGAATTTTAATGCATTTCCACCCGTGGTAGTTTCAGGATTTCCATACACTACTCCTATTTTCATACGAATTTGATTAATAAATATCAATATACAGTTCGCTTTTGAAACGGCAGAGGTTAGTTTCCGTAGCCCATGACTTAGAAGCCTTGCTTGCAGCCCCATATGTTGATCACCCATATCACCTTCAATTTCAGCTCTTGGAGTTAATGCTGCGACAGAGTCAATAACTATCACATCAACCGCACCAGAACACACTAAATACTCAACAATATGCAACGCCTGCTCTCCAGTGTCTGGTTGTGAAATCACTAAATCATCAGTGCTTACCCCAAGTTTACGAGCATATAAGACATCCAATGCATGTTCTGCATCGATAAATGCGCATGATCCTCCTTTTTTTTGTGCTTCAGCAATCACGTGCAAGGCAAGAGTGGTTTTACCAGAACTCTCGGGGCCAAATATTTCAATTATACGCCCTTTTGGCAGACCTCCAACACCTAGAGCCGAATCAAGCGCAATTGATCCTGTGGATATTGTGTCTATTTTTTCTACAGGGTTTTGCTTCAACTTCATTATTGCACCTTTACCGAATGCTTTTTCAATCTGGCTTATTGCGTTATCTAGCGCTTTTTGTTTATCACTATTTCTTTCTTCTGGGTTACTTGCCATAGATCATTTATTAATTTATATAATTCTCTATGATAATCAAACGCGAATAACCTGCCAAGGTTTTTCTAGTATTTATGTATTATTTCAATGAAAAATATTAACGTTTTCATAAAGCAGATATTTGTTTGCCTTCGTTAGTAACACACTATACTTTAGTGTACGAACGTTGCAATTTGCAGCATAGCAGGTGGTGTCATCCAAGTAGCCAACACTGAAATGACTAAATTCGAAATGGCTACATGAATTTATTGTAAATTACTACCGTATAAGGTGCGATGCAACAAAGCCATTCCAGTGTCAGCTACTTGAATGACACCTCTTAGATGGGTCAGCTACTCAGATCTGCCATGAAAACTGCAACCCTAAATGTTGGAGCACTGTCGTACACTAAGCGCTGTAATGACAATTTTAGTCGCTTCATACACTTATCATGCTAGTCATAACAGAAATAATTTTTACCAAAGATATTTATGAAATAATTGACATAGTTTGGAAATATGTATATTATAGAACATTAATAGTTAGTTAATTTGTAGGTGTAATGTGGCTAGAAATGTTTTGAATGAAAATGAGTACCACGCTTTAAAGCAGTTGTTTTTAACATTTAATATTCAAAAGGAGGATGTGGTAAATTCTGACATTAAGAATATTAAGAAAAAGCTTAGTCAACAATACCGTAAATTATCGTTAAAATATCACTCAGAGGTTGTCCGGAAACTAGTAAATTCAAGCATATTCCCTCTTTAACATAACCCTACTCATAGCTAGGTATATGAAATTCTCAGTGGATGTTGTGAGTAAATCATACTCCTTCGATAGCCTTCTATTCCTATTAACCCAAGCAAAAGTCCTTTCTACAACCCATCTTCTTGGCTGTACTTTAAACCCTTGTTCTCTTGTTGGTAGTAGCTCAGGTGGCGTATCTTTGTGCACCCAAAATCTACATGGAGGCCTTTTAACAATTTCAATATCTATGTCATATTCTTCCTTTATGTGATTCTTTAAATTTCTTCCTTGGTATCCCATGTCAGCCCACATTTTTTTAACTTTAGTATATTTTGTTCTCATATTGTTTAATGCTATTTTAATACCATCTCTATCATTTTCGTTAGCAGCGCCTACGTAACAACCTAGTATAAAACCCTGAGTGTCTGTAATTATATGCCTTTTTCTACCCTTTACTTTTTTACTTCCATCATAGCCTTTGATCCCCCCTTTTCTGTAGTCTTTACAGATTGACTATCTACTATACAGGCACTCGGCTGCTCATTCCTTCCTATTTTTCTTCTACTATATTTTGTAATTTCATAATTCATTTTCTCAAAAATTCCCTGCTTCTTCCATTGCCTGAACTGCTCATACACAGTCTTCCATAGCGGAAAATCATTTGGTAAATACCGCCATTGACACCCTGTACGCAATACATAGAAAATTGCTTCTAATATTTCTTTTTTGCTATACTTTGGCGGCCTTCCTCCTTTCTTGTATGATACTCTGAAGTGTTTTTCTATTCTTGCCCATTCCCTTTCGCTTAGATCTGTTGGATACTTTTTTCTCATCTTTACCCCGTACTAAAATTTCAGATATTATAGCCTTTTACTTGTTTCCGGACAACCTCTCAGATAAAAACCCAAACAATAAAGAAGCGGAGGAGAAATTTAAGGTTATTGCATTAAATAAGCCATTTTTTGAAGAATTTATAATAGAGCCATTGGAGAAAGGTCTCAATAAAAGAAATAATTTAATAAAAGAATTACGCGGTAAGTTGTGGAGTCGCAGTTATGAAGAATTGCAAAAATACTTAGATGATAAGTGCAGAAATAAACTCTATAATAAGCAGCAGTCAATTAACAATAATGTAACTGCTTATGTAAAATATTCTTCTTATTCAAATCTCTTAGGAGTTCTTTTAGTATCCTTCACATCAATTGCATTTTTAATAATTAATGGTATTTCTTCTAATGTACCAATAGCAGTAGGTTTTCTTGCTCCCTTGTTAGCAGGATCTATTTTAAATCTAGCTGTTAAGAGCATTTATACTAGAAATGGGAAAGAGTTTAATCATCAGACTAATATTTTATTATTGTTTAACTTTGACCAAGAATGCGAAAATTTTTCAAAGAGTGATAGGACTAAATTAAAGTGGCTAAAAAATTCAGTTATTTTGAGCAACACAATCTGTACATCTTTAATGTTTTTCGGTATGGGATTAGATTTAGTTGCCAACGGCTTTGGTATAACTAACTCTATGATGTTATCCGGCTTATTACTTTCATTACCATTCACGCTTTTAATTGTTACTTCACCTATTTTAAATGCTGCAAGTAATTATATTCTCAAAAAGACAGCTATAAATTCAATTGAGGAGCAATTTAAAGGTGATGATCAGTTTATAGAAGTCGATAACGAAAAGCCAAGCAGTACTATGAGCAATCAAAGTTATTTCCCCATCGGTCAGTTAATATCATCAAAGTTAGCTATTCTCCATAGCGAAGTCTCTAGCTAGGAACAATGAGCCACAGATTAGTATGGTTTTGACGTTTTGGGTAGAGGCTTTTAATATGTGATTTGATATTGCATCGCCAATTGATTCACATTCAACTGCTTTTATTCCTATGTTATTGGCTTTTTCCCTAATCAAATTTGTATTTGTTGCTTTAGGTTCAGACTTAACACAAACCGCACATAGTAGCTTGATATATGGCTTTAAGTGCTCTAAGAACTCTTCCACATTTCTGTTACTAGTAACACCAAAAACCATATAAATACCTTCAGCAAAATTATCTTTTACCCACTGAGATAGTACTCTAGCACCATCATTATTGTGTGCACCATCTAAAAATAATTGCCAATCTTTCGGTAGTAGGAAAATTAAATTACCTTCTTTTATAGACTCTAGCCGTGCAGGCCAATAAGTGCACTGTAAACCTGAAGTGATATCCTCTTCTCCAATATCAAATTCATACTTTCCACTTAAAATACTACATGCTGCAATAGCATTGCCTGCATTAATCACCTGATGATCACCCTTTAAAGATGGCAAAGGAAATTCTATTGATTGAATAGCTGATTGAAAAACCATTTTGTTGTTCTTTTTTTTGCAATTCCATTCAAGACCTCCTCTATACAAGGGAGATTTCTTATTTATTGCGTGGTGTTCTAGCGTGTTCACTATAGATTTTTCTTGCGGTGCTATTACGCAAGGAACATTAGGTTTCATTATTCCAGCCTTTTCACCTGCTATAATTTCTACAGTAGGGCCAAGATATTCCGTATGATCAAGTGCAATGGAAGTAATTATTGTTAAAATCGGATTATCTATAACATTTGTTGCATCAAGCCTTCCACCCATACCCACTTCAACTAAAGTTATATCGGCTTTATGACGAGAAAAAGCTAAAAAAGCTGCAATAGTTGCAGCTTCAAACAGAGTGATAGGTTGTTCTGCAATTACTGCACGACATTCTTCTAATAAGCTATATAATTCATTATCGTCGATATAGCTGCCGGCTATCACTATCCTCTCATTAAAACTCACTAAATGTGGAGAAGTGTATGCGTGTACCTTATACCCTGCTGCTTGCATTATATATCTTATAAATGCTAGTGTTGAGCCTTTCCCATTAGTTCCAGCTATATGAATTACGGGAGGCACTTTTTTCTCGGGGTTATCTAGTTTGCTAAGAAAGCCTTTTATGCGATCAAGAGAAAAATCATTCGGCCTGCTACCAAGTGGCTTAGGCCAATGAGGCATATATATCATGGATTGTTATTGCATTTTAATTCAGCTATAACGCTTGCTATGCCATGCGTGTCGATTTTTTCACTAAATTGATAACGTTGATTAATAGCAATACTTATTCCACTCATTACAACATCACTTATCAAGAAAGAACTGTTATTTTTAGTAACTTTAAAATCAATATTTGTAAATTCTTCATCACCGTAAGAAAATCTTGTACCAATTAAGCAAGTTTCATCGTCAACTGCTTTTGTACTCATTATGATCATTTCACTATCATGCATGTATTTATATAAAATTTTAACGCACAAACGCGTAAGATACACTTCATACTCTCTTAAAAAATCTTCTTTTTCTTTTTGTTTAACTAAAGCCCAATGTTTTCCTATGACGAATTGCGATATTCCTTTGAGGTTAACATTGTTTTGAATGACCTCCTGAAGCTTTTTTTGCACACATTCCCGGTTTTTTTTATTCTCCTTTGTAGATATACCATCCACTTGTTGCTTCATAGTATGCACAAAAATTTTGTGATCTGTACAATTAGTGTAAGCACTTGAAGAAATTACAATAAAAACAATGATAGTTAAAACTTTAGTAATGTTCATAAGATATATTTATTAGCTATGATACTTAGAATGCAAAGTTTAATAAAGATTAAATAATAATCGCTAGCTTTAATATATCTATAGACACACCTTGTATAAATCATCTACAATTAATTAAGGGTCTGTTCTATGCGTTATGAGTTAAGTTAAATTTCCCGAGCGATAATTTCTAGTCAAGGGAATTGCCTCTGTTAATTTCGTTGAAATTGATACGCGATGCCCACCTTAACTTTAGTCTCAGGAATCTACTAAGGCTGACGGTAGATACGGATCCTATTTTGATTGGTTTAACATTTATGCTTCATCAATACAAAGAACAGGGTGTTTTCCTATGTTTGCCTAATGAAGTATTCCAAATTGTAATTGATGTTGAAAGGTATCCTGATTTTGTTCCTTGGTGCAAAGCCGTTTATATAAAAGAAAAAATTAACAACCAAATGGTTGTGGATCTCCTCGCAGCTTTTCATGGAATTAAAGGTAGATATACATCAGAAGTTACTTCTCTTTCTCCAAGTGGAACAAATGAAGGTTGGATAAAAGCTGTATCATCAAATGGAATATTTAAACATCTATACAATGAATGGCAATTCATTCCCATAGATGAAAATAAAACTATGGTAAAGTTTTATATAGAGTTTAAGTTTAAGTCCAACTCATTTTCCACTTTATTAAACTCAGTATATAAGTATACACAAAGTAAAATAATTGCTGCATTTAAAGATAGGGCTGAAAGCCTTGCTAAACAAAAGTTATCTTGACATTATTAATATAAATGTATAATTTTTTTTAGTAAGTTAAGTGTTTATATTGTAATGATTTTTAGACTATTGTTTTTATTAATTTTCATAAGTGTTAATTCTTATGCAGTTGTTAAGCAAGATTTATCCGATAACCAATACATTCAAAAAAAACCCAATGAAATAACATCAAATGAGCTATTATCGCCATTACCTAATGATAAATTATTAGGAGATCCAAAAGCACCAATTCTAATGATAGAATATGCTTCATTAACTTGTTATCACTGCTCTCTTTTTCATAGGAATGTTTTTCCTAAAATTAAAGAGAAATATATAGACACAGGTAAGATGTTATATATATTTCGTCATTTTCCTTTGGATTACAGAGGGCTAAAGGCTGCAATGCTAAGTCATTGCTACGAAAAACAAGAAGACTACTTTAATTTTAACAAAGCTGTTTTTAACTCAATAGATTCGTGGAATTACTACAATTTAAGTGATTTGACTTTACTACAAAGAATTGCTGCACTAAGCAACTTAAAGCAAGATGCATTTAACCAATGCATTAATGATAAGAAAATAATGGATAAAATCGTAAATGATAAATCACTGGCAATTAATAAACTTGGTATCACAGCCACTCCAATATTTTTCATCAAGCTTAACGATGATAAATCATATATAGAGCATAATAAAGTTAAACATGGAGGGTATAAAGAGCTGAAATATTTCACTAATGTGATAGATAAATTATATGGAAAAGCTATAGTGAAGTAATACCACTGTAGCTTACCATATAAAAGACTCTATGCTGAGTCATTGTTTTTCACTACTGTTTGTTGTTTTTTACGCTCAAACTCTCTTTTTTTACTGTGCCAAGTGTAGTAATACATAGCGATTTTATTCTCTATTAATACTATTGTCCCATCATAAAACTGAACCATATCCATAACTTTTCTCTGAGCTTCATCAAAACGTTCTTTATACTTTTCACGATAAGCTGGATTATGTAGTAACATAACCCCTTCATTCTTGTTAGATTTTTTGTTTAACGTTTCAACTTCACCAGCAATAGTATAAGACATATAACCCCCTCTAATTGATTATAAAAATTATATTTTAAAAAGAGAAATGCGCATAAACAATCCCTTTAATTCTAGCATAATAATCGACTGTTTATTATACTAGTTAACTATAGTACGATATATAATAATTTTTGTCACTTAAAATTTTATACTATGAAATAATAACTTAAAATAAATGTTTTTATTATTTTAAACTATATTATTATATTTATAAATTGTGTATGAATTAAGTCTCCCTAATTTATAATATATGCGTAATAATTTTAGTATAAAATTGTCATACATAAGAAATCTATTTGCAAAAGAATATAAAAAAATAGAAGAATATTGTATTCTTGAAAAAAAGCAACATATTCAAATTGGCCCTGAAGAAGGAAAGCTATTAAGTTTATTTATAAAAATCCAAAAAATCAAAAGTATTGTTGAGATTGGCACGTTATACGGTTACTCGTCGATTTGCATGGCAAAAGCTCTACTAAAAGACGGTCATATATATACAATAGAAAATAATCCTCAACACTCAAGAATAGCAAAAAAAAATTTTAGTGCTTTTAATCTAAGTGATAAAATTACTCTAATAGAAGGCGATGCACTGGAAAAAATTAATGAATTATCAGCAAAAGCACCATTTGACATGATATTTATTGATGCTGACAAAAGTAGTTATCCTAAGTATTTAGATTGGGCAGAGTCATACATTAAACAAGATGGGCTAATCGTTGCAGATAACACTCTACTGTTTAACACAGTATTTTTAGAATCGCCTCCAAAAGAAGTATCAGAAAAATCATGGCATGCCATGAGGGAGTTTAATAATAGATTATCAGATGAAAAAAAATATTTCTCTATATTGATTCCAACTGATGAAGGAATGACTGTAGCTTTAAAGCTAACATAAGTTAAAAATCAAGGTCAGCATAATGTTTAGGAGGGATTAAACCAGAAATCCTCTCTAATAATATCTCACGAAAACAAGGCTTTGATTTAACAATGGAGTACCATTCTTTTAAAATTTTACTTTTTTCCCATGGAAAACTACTTACATAATCCATTACGGAAATATGCGATGCTAAAGTAATATCAGCTAAAGTGAACTTATCAGTTGCAAGCCAAACGTTCTTGTTAATTAAGTGTTCGGTGTATTCCATATGGCAAGGCAGGTTATGCTGAGCTGCATGAAGAAATCTAGAGTCAGGGCTGCGGTTAGTAATTACTTTTTCATTCATAATATACTTAGTAACTTCATTGTAAAATTTGTTATCGAACCAATTGATTAGAGCGCGTATTTTAGACTTAATAATAGTGGATGAACCAAGTAATTTGACGTCGCTATTGTAAGTCTCTTCTATATATTCACAAATGGCATTACTATCCGCTATTACAAAGTTATTATCTATTAACACTGGTACTTGCCCGGTTGGATTGATCTCCATAAATTCATTCCGCTTTTCCCACGGATTTTCATACACTAGATCACAGCCTAATTTTTTTTCTTTTAGAAAAGCTCTAACTTTTCGTGAAAATGGACAAAGAGGAAAATGATATAAAATCATAATGTTCCTCTTTTGTTATACCAATATCCTTTTTTTGTTACTCTATGGCTTGACCTACAACTGTACGAACTTTCTTTGTAGTCCACAGAAGTTTGCGTAGCAGGTAGTGTCATGCAAGTAGCTGACACTGGAATCCAGTTCTTGTTATACAATTGCCTAGTGCGCTCATTTACAGTTAAGTTTTCTGGATCCAAGTAGTCAAGCACTGGGATGACATCCTTTTCGGTAAAAATTGCTCTTATATCACAACATTCATACAGCTGTATGCCTAGGCACTGGGATGACATAAATAAGCGCTGAAATGACATAAATAAACATTGGAGTGACAATCTTGTAGTGACTTGCATGACAACTAACTTTTTGTTTACTTCAAAATAGCACTGTAAAAAATTTAACATATCAAATTATAGAGCTAATATAGGATATACCTTGCTAAATAAAAAAAAAAGTATAATATTTTATAAGGTATGCAGGCAAAAACTCTGTAATTTGGTCAGATCAGAAATGAAGCAGCCATATCAGAACCTTTTTGGGTTGCATACCTATTTCATTATTTGTTTTATCCGAGGCTATGAATATAGCATTAAAACATCGTCCTAGTAGCTTCAAAGATCTAGTAGGTCAAGATATATTAGTGCGTGTATTAGAAAATGCTTTTATTTTAAACAAAATCCCACAATCTATACTGCTCTCTGGTAGTAGTGGAGTTGGTAAAACCACCACTGCAAGGATAATAGCTTTATGTTTGAATTGTTCCCTGGGGCCAATTTTTGAACCTTGCGGATCATGTGAAAATTGTCTAGCAATAAAAAATTCAAGCCATCCAGATGTAATTGAAATCGATGCAGCAAGTCACACTAGCATTGACGATATTAAAGTAATCCTGGGAGATATTTGCTATTCACCTATAAGCTCTAAATTCAAAGTCTACATTATAGATGAAGTACACATGCTATCTAGCAGTGCATTTAACGCATTACTTAAAACCCTAGAAGAGCCACCATCTAGTGTAAAGTTCATTTTAGCAACTACGGAAATAAAAAAGATACCAATAACTATTATTGCACGTTGTCAAAGATTTGATTTACACAACATTCCTGTAGCTAAAATAGTGGAACGTTTAAATGATGTTGCACAAAAAGAGAGTTATTCCATTGAAAAGGGAGCATTAGAATTAATTGCACGACACTCTGGAAATTCAATGCGTAACGCCTTGTTTTTGATGAATCAAGCAGTGCTATATAGCAAAGATGGTGCAATATCCACTAAAAATGTGACAGACATACTTGGCCTAGTGGATAAAGATATTATATTCGATCTATTAGGGGCAATATTAGAAGGTGATTTACAGAAAGCTCTATCAGTGTTTGACAAGGCGGTAAAAACAGCAAACCCACTTAGTATTTTTGAAGGTCTATTGCAAACAATTCAGTTAGTATGCCGTTTTTTGATTACAAAAGAGATTGATAATGCAGTTACAGAGCATGAAAAGAATAGGATAAAAGATTTAAGTATAAAGAGATCTTTAATATTTTTTTCGAGATTGTGGAAGATGTTGCTTAAAGGTATTCAAGATATAAAAACTTCAACATGCAACGATGTTGCTGCTGAAATGATGTTAATTAGCCTCTGTTATCTTTCTGATCTGCCTTCTCCGGAACAGGTGATCAAAAAAGTTCTTTCGCAGAATGTAGAGCAAGGAAATAGACAGGGCAGACCTGTTGCACCTTCCCCCTCTGTCATCCAAGTAGCTGACTACTCGGATCCAAAAAAATATGTGGAAAGTAAACAACAACCCCACTCTGTCATCCCAGTGCGTGACACTGGGATCCATGTGGAAAATAAACAACAAAATTACGATTTTGATAAGATTTTGCAACTATTAAGGCGAAGTAACCAAATTTATCTTTACAAACAACTGTGTAATAATCTACAATTAATAGATTGTAAACCTGGATATTTAAAATTAAAAGCTGTATCTAAGTTGGATAGTAATTTTTGCAATGATTTAAAAAATTACTTAAACCAGGTGACTCAGCAAGAGTGGGTTGTTGCAGTTGATACAGGTTATATAAACAGGGAAGTGAGTAATTTAAATTATGCACCTGCAGTTAAGGATATCCTTGACACGTTTAAAGGTGCAAAAGTAGTTAATATAGAAAATAAGGAGTAAGTTGTGGATTTTAGTCAAATAATGAAACAAGCGCAAGAGATGCAAAAAAAGCTTGCAGAAGCTCAAGAAAAATATGTTGGAAAAGAGTTTCAAGGTATTTCTGGTGGTGGCAAAGTTTCTGTATTAGTGGAAGTCATAAAAATAGGTAGCTATAAAGCTAAAAAGGTGAACATAGACTTAGAACTTATGAGAAATGAGGAAAAAGATATAGTAGAGGATTTAGTAACAGCAGCGTTTAATGATGCCGTTAAAAAAGCAGAAGAAGATATGGCGAATGCAACTTCTGATCTTGCAGGTATGATGGGTTTACCATCTGGGTTTAAACTTCCTTTTTGAATTTACTACTGAAGTTTCTTTTAGTGTAAGTATTTTTTTTCTAATATTCCCAACGCTAGTACTTCTTCATATAATGTACCTATACTAGCATAGCCCTACGTCATACCGTGATTCATTCCACAACTGTACAAACATTGCAATATGGCACATAGTAAACGATGTCATTCCAGTCTGGATCCAGCCTTGCCGTAATCTCATCAAGAACATTGTGTTTTAACATAAAACGGCTACTTTTATGCTTACCAACTTAATAAAATTCCTGGATCCCAGACTGGGATGACAAGAAGATGGTACTTGGATAAGAGGCATTGCCCTCCTGGTAGGCCCAAATTGCAATGTTCGTACAGTTGTGGATTTCTCATCCGCTAACAAGCAGCGGAATGACGAGGTCTTTCGATAGTAAATCTTACCTGTGTTAGCTATACCAAAAAATCAAGAGTAAAAAAGTCGTATTTATTCATTAATAAAATCTTTGTCTTCTCCTAAAAATTAGTTAAAATGTAGAATATTTTGTGTTATTAAGTTAGCACTTGACTTAACTTTAGTTGTTACTTAGACTGCTAAAGTGGAATTTTAATTTTTTTACGAGGACAATTATGCATTATAAAAAGTTTTTTTCAGCAGCCGCTTTAGCAACGTTGCTAAGTTTATCAAACTCTGCTTTTTCAGATCCTGTTGGTCCAATAAGTGATGAAGAAACTAGCTACTACGTTCGTTTGCAATACAACGGTGAATTTTTACCTCTTTTCACAAAAGTTGATGGTATTACCTATAAGAAAGACAAGAGTGATTACAGTCCATTAAAACCATCTTTTATAGCTGGTGGTGGTGCATTTGGTTACAAAATGGACGACATCAGGGTTGATGTTGAAGGAGTTTATTCATACCTAAACAAAAATGATGTTAAAGATGTAACATTTGACCCAGCAAATACTATTGCAGACAGTGTAACAGCAATTTCAGGATTAGTGAACGTGTATTACGATATAGCAATTGAAGATATGCCTATCACTCCATACATTGGTGTTGGTGTTGGTGCAGCGTATATTAGCACTCCTTTGGAACCCGCTGTGAATGATCAAAAAAGTAAATTTGGTTTTGCTGGTCAAGTAAAAGCTGGTGTTAGTTATGATGTAACTCCAGAAGTCAAACTTTATGCTGGAGCTCGTTATTTCGGTTCTTATGGTGCTAATTTTGATGGAAAAAAAACAGATCCTAAAGATTCAACCAGACAGGTTACTGATGCAGGCGCATACAAAGTTCTTTACAGCACTGTTGGTGCAGAAGCTGGAGTAGCGTTTAATTTCTAGTCTATCTCAGTCTTGTTATCCCAGTGAGTTTTTTCTTGCCATCTAAGTGGCATGACACTGGGATCTAGAAAAAAGAAATGTGGATTCCAGTGTCAAGGCACTGGAATAACACTATTTGCTATGTGTTTAAGCTATAACGTTTACCATTGTACTGGTAGAATATCATCTAAGGTTACATAATGTTATCCAATTAGCTAACACTGCGGCCTACTGTCTCCAAGAAATTAGATGGAAAATTTGTACTTTTTTCAAATCAAAGCTTGAATTTTTGCTGGAAAATCAATATATTATATGCATGAAGTTTTGATTTAAGTTGTTATGTTGACCTCAATGGCAAACTTATGTGTCGATAGCAGAACCAATCTCATGCAATATATTGCTAGGGTGCAAAAATTTCCTATGCTGTCTCAAGAGGAAGAGGTACGATTAGCAAAAAATTGGAACCAATATAAGGATGTTTCTTCTGCTCATAAATTGATTACCAGCCATTTGAATTTGGTAGTGAAAATTGCAATGAAATTCAAAAATTATGGGCTATTGTTGATGGACCTGGTTATGGAAGGAAATATGGGTTTAATGCACGCAGTGAAAAAGTTTAATCCTGATTTAGGGTTTCGTTTTTCAACTTATGCAGTGTGGTGGATTGAAGCTTCAATAAAAGACTTTATATTGAAATCTTGGTCGTTTGTGAAAATAGGCACAACGCAAGCACAAAGAAGATTGTTTTTTAGTTTACGTAAAATAAAAAAAAGAATTTTACAGTATACAAACAGGGAAACTTTAAATAATGAAGAAATAAAAGCAATATCTAATGAGCTTTCTGTATCCGAAGGAGACGTTCTGCAGATGAATTACCGTATGGCTTGTAAGGATCAGTCGCTAAACGATTGCATAAAAATAGGTGATGACTCTAAAAGGGAGTTGCAAGATATGATCCCATGTAACTTGGTCAGTCAAGAAGTAACCTATCAGAATCATGAAGAAAAAGAATTAAAAGAAACAATTTTAAACAATGCACTAGCGAGTCTCAACGAAAGGGCAAGAGACATTTTTATCAGTAGATATTTGTCTGAAAACATTCAAACTCTGGATGAACTTAGTAAAAAATATTGTGTTTCAAGAGAAAGAATAAGGCAGTTGGCTGAGCAGGCGATGGCTAAGGTAAAACAATATATACAATCTGAAAGTTTGAAATTTGGTTTGCATGCGTAGTTTTTTTATATTTCTAATATTTTTTTCGATAGGCGCTTTTGCATCGGTTAGTGATGTACAATTGAAGGAAAAATATAAAGATTGGCTCGTGTATACTGCATTGGAAGATGGAGAGAAAGTATGTTATATTGTATCCTATCCTAAAAAAAAAAGCGAATATTATACAACCAATCGCAAGCCGTATGTAATGGTTAGTTATGTTGATAAAAAAGCAGATGAGGTAAGCGTTACCTCTGGTTTTCAGTATGATAAGGAGCCTGTAGCTCTCAATATCGACAAAAAAATTAAATATACACTGCCCATAATACAGGGAAGTTTTGCGTGGGCAGAGCATACAAAAATAGATCAAGATCTCATTCTAAAAATGAAGCAGGGATTATCAATGGTAGTTAATGGAAAAACAAAAACAGTGACCATTGATGATACTTATTCCCTACTTGGTTTTCAAAAAGCGTATCAAAAAATGCATGATTTATGCCATACAAAGTAAATTATTGTAACAGAATACCCAGCTATAGTATAAACTAGACTACTCTTTCAATGGAAATATAAATAGCACTTTACTTTATATGGGATGTGGATATCATTTAAAATATATTTTTGAGAGTTAGCAATGTCAGAGGTTGCAGGTGTAGATACAGAAATCAAAAAGCAAAATTCTGTGTGCGAGCAGATGCGTTTTAGCGTGAGCCGCACAAGTCTTTTAAATACATTATCCAGAGTAAGTGGAGTGGTTGAAAGGCGTAATGCAATAGATGTTTTGGCGTGTATAAATATCAAAGCACAACACGGCAGCATAAAATTAATGGCAACTGATCTTGACATTTCAATGTTTGCCTCACTTGCTGCAACCGTATTAACAGAAGGAGAAGTAAAAATTTCAGCGCATACTTTACATGACATAGTGAAGAAGTTACCCGCTGATTTGGATGTCAATTTTGAAGTAAACAACCAAGGAAAATTATTGATGTCTTGCGGAAATGCAAACTTTTCTTTACCGAATGTAGTTTCAAGCAGCTTTCCTGCTCTTGAAGAAGACAATTATAAACATGATTTTACTCTACTAAATACAGACCTGATAGACTTATTAACTAAAACAAAATTTGCTGTATCACTAGATGATACAAGGTATAATTTAAATGGAATATATCTACATACAGATGAGCAATTTCTGTACTGCGTTGCAACTGATGGCCATCGTTTATCATGTATAAAGAGGCCAAAGCCTGGGAACATCAATGGCGAATTTGGTGTGATCATTCCACGTAAAACTGTTATGGAGCTGTTAAAAATATTGGACGATTGTAATGAAATTAAAGTAAAACTCTCAGACAGAAAAATCAAGTTTACATGCGGTGAATATATTCTAATATCAAAATTAATAGATGGAACTTTTCCAAATTATAAAGCAGTTATTCCAGCATCTCAAGATAAGCATATGATTATTGAAAGTAAAAAACTTTCAGACGTTATAGATCGAGTTTCCGTTGTTGTATCTGATAAAGTAAAATCTATTAAATTCTCACTACAAGAAAAGCTGCTAACTCTGCATTCAAACTCCCAAGAGTGCAGTGATGCAACTGAATCCATAGAAGTGGACTACAATGAAGCCCCTATAGAAATAGGGTTCAACTCGCGTTATTTACTTGATGTTCTATCCTGCATAAAAAATAAATGTAAGTTTAGCTTAGCCGATGGTAATAGTGCTACAATTATCACTGATGAAGACGATTCAAGTGCATTATATGTAGTAATGCCAATGAGAACTTAAACTCGTCATCTCGCTGCTTGTTAGCGGAATCTGGAGATACCGTGGCGGTATGGCACTTATTTCACTAGCTTTTATTAAATTAGTAATCTATCTTTACCAAATATAAGCCAAAAGGTGGTGCAGTAACTCCAGCGGCACTTCTTTTGCATTGGTTTAATATATTTAGCATTTCTTGCGGATTGGTTCTATTTTTTCCAAATTCAACTAAAGTACCCACAATAATCCTCACTTGGTTATGTAAAAAGGAAATAGCAGATATTTTGATGTGTATATGATTCCCATTTTGTATTATATCGATATCATCAATTGTTCTTATCGGATTTGCGGCTTGACAATCTTTTGAACGGAAACTTGAAAGGTCATGTTTTCCAAGTAGATGTTTAGCAGCTTCACGCATAATATTTACATCAAGTGGGCTAAACACTTGCCATACATAACCCGTCTCCAGAGCGGCAGGAGCATAGCGATTAACTATTCTATATTCGTAATATCTTTTTTTTGCTGAAAACCGTGCGTGAAACGCATCATCTACAACTTCTGCATTAAGCACGACTATAGGAATTGATTTTAAATGATAGTTTATTGCATTCCTTATTCTATAAAGCTCAAATTCCTTTTCCATATCAAAATGAGCAACTTGTCCTAAAGCATGAACTCCTGCATCAGTCCTGCCACCACAGTACAAAGTAACTTTCTCACCACTAAAATTAAATATAGCATTTTCTATCTTCTCCTGGATTGAGTTAGCAGAGTGTTGCTGTTTTTGCCAACCAGAGAAATTACTACCATTATATTCTACCGTTATTTTGTATCGCACTGCATTACATCAAGCTCTATCTAAAATAGTCATTTTCTATCTTAACATAATTTATGGTCAAGCCTACAGTGCTGCCACTCCCATAAAGTAGTTCGTCCAATCTTAAATCTTGCTGCCACTGCTTCTCTGCTTTCTCCTTCGTCTAGCGCCTCCATTGCTTTTTTTCTTAAATCATAACTATATGCTGCTGGCATTCAACCTCCTTATCATTATCTATCCTTATCACATCCGGACTTCTATGAAAAGAGCTATAAATCGTGAAAAAGAACTGCTCATTAAGTGCTGTTTGCTTAATAAATTTACTGACATTGGTATGGCTAAATTCGAAATGGCTACATGAATTTATCGTAAATTATTACCGTATAAGGTACGATGCGACAAAGCCATCCCAGTGTCAGCTACTCGGATGACACCGTCATAAAGGAACCAGTGTTAGCTACTTGGATGACAACCATTGTGCTTGAGGCAAAATTGACTATCACTTCTTTTTATAGAGCTTGCTCCAAACTTTGTTGTTAGTTAATACAAAAAACACTGTTAAAATTATAAAATACGCCACTACTTTTAATCCAAGTTTATGCCGGCGCTCTAATTCTGGCTCTGCTGCCCATTGTAAAAAATTTATCACATCATACGCCATATTTTCAACTGTGGCTTGCCTTGCACCATCATATTCCACCATTCCTTCAGAAAGTGGTGGCGCCATAGCTAATCTGCCTGTTGGAAAATACGAATTAAAATATAAATCATTTTCATCGTGTTCGCCGTTTTGATAGCCTGTTAACAATGAATAGACATAATTTGCACCATCATGCCTTGCTTTAATAATTAATGATAAGTCTGGTGGGACTGCACCATTGTTGCTTGCTGCAGCTGCTTCTTTTGTATCAAAAGGCGCAATAAAATAATCCGAAGGTACTCCAGGTCTGTCAAATATTTCACCCAAATCATTCGGACCATCTTTAACTTGATAAGAAGCTGCTATTTGTTTTACATCTTCTTCAGAAAAACCGACATCTTGCAAATTACGAAATGCTACCCTATTCATTGAATGACAAGCAGCACAGACTTCTTTATACACTTTATAGCCACGCTGAATTGACTCTCTATCGAAAGATCCGACAATTCCATCAAATTTCCAGTCTATTTTCTTATTTGGTGATGATTTAAATTCTTCTGCAGATATAAGACTAGATAGAAATAACATGCAGAAGATTGCAAATACATTAGATCCCATGCATAACCACTGTTTTAGTAAATTTCGAATTGATGTCATGCAAGTAGCTGACACTGGAATCCAGCTTATTTCATCACTGACATTATGGTTATCATGCACTCCTAGAATCTGTTGTCCATTGCATGATTTGTAAGTATTTTTATACCTGGATCCCAGTGTCAAGCACTGGGATGACAACGGAAGATAGTGGAATGACACTGTGTGTTGTATACAACGTTCATACAATTGTGTACATGATGCTGGAATCCATTTATTTTTTTTCTGGATCCCAGTGTCAAGCACTGGGATGACAAAAGAGGGCTCTGGGATGACAGAAGAGAGCTCTGGGATGACAGAGAATTTTGTAAGAGATCTGCTTTGAATTGACATCACCTCATCTCCGGCACAGAATCACTTAAGGTTTTTGGTGGTTCTTTTGGCTTTTCATACTTACTAAGCAGTGGTAAAACTATCACAAAGTATGCAAAGTAATAAAGAGTAGATAGCCTACTCATAGTGATGTAAGGCTCTTTTACCTCTTGTCCTCCAAGCCAGGCAAGAAGTACAAAATTTATTGCAAAAACCCAAAAAAATTTCTTAAACACCGGGCGATAAGCACCACTTTTAACTTTTGATTTATCAAGCCAAGGTAACAAAAACCACACTAAAATAGACGCAAACATGGTAAGCACACCAGTAAGTTTATCTGGAATTGAACGTAGCATTGCATAAAAAGGTAAAAAATACCACTCTGGCACTATATGTACCGGAGTGACCATAGAATCAGCTTCTATATAATTGTCTGGATGCCCAAGATAATTGGGAGCATAGAAAACAAATGCGAACAAAACTACAAAAAACAGACCAAAAGTTATGCAATCCTTGACTATATAATAAGGATAGAGAGGGATGGTATCCTTATCTGATTTTACCTCCACTCCACTTGGGTTACCAGAGCCAAACCTATGCAGAGCTATCACATGAAGCATAGCTAAAGCAATAATAACAAAAGGCAGAAGATAATGCAGAGCGAAAAAACGGTTAAGTGTTGGGTTATCCACTGAAAAACCACCCCATAACCATATAACTATTTTATTGCCAATTAAAGGTATAGCAGAAAATAAGTTGGTTATAACTGTTGCACCCCAGAAACTCATTTGTCCCCAAGGCAATACATATCCCATAAAGGCAGTTGCCATCATTGCAAAAAATATAAATATTCCAATAAACCACACCATCTCTCTCGGTCTTTTATAAGATCCGTAATATAATCCACGCATTATATGAACATAGACTACCATAAAGAAGAGCGATGCTCCAACAGCGTGAGTGTAGCGTATTAACCACCCGTAATTCACATCTCGCATTATGCGCTCTACACTATTAAACGCATAATCAACATGCGGAGTGTAGTGCATAGCAAGAAATATACCTGTTATTATTTGTAAAATCAGCGCTATACCAGCCAAAGAGCCAAAGTTCCAAGCATAATTTAAGTTTTTTGGCACTTGGTAAGAAGCAGTGTGTCTTAGAAAAGAAAATATAGGCAATCTATATTCTATCCATCCTAATATGCCTTTTTCTTCTTTTATTGTTTCTTTTTTGTTATCTTCCTGCATAACTTAAACCTTTCTGAACACATGTCCATTGCTACTTTTATCTTATTTTTTTATTGTAGCAACTTATCCTTTACGCACAAATAAAAACTTTAAAGCAATATTAATTACCTCTTCAGCAACCTGTCACGTGCTGCGTTTAATTTTTGTGCAAAATATTCCGAGCCTCCTTTATCTGGGTGAACTAATTTCATTAAATTTTGATATGCTTTATTGATTTCATTTTGGTTCGCTCCAGAATCTATTCCTAGCACTTTAAATGCTCCATCTCTGAACATGTTACTACTACCAGACTAGTATGATTTTGTCTTGTAAATTTATTCAACAACCCTATTCTAACTATATAATGAAAAATTATCTACAAAGTGTTTATGAAGATGGTATGAAAATCCAACTATCTAAAGTCAACAAATATTTATTAGTTTTACTGATTACTGTCTCAGCATTTCTCATATCTGGGCAAGTATCCAGTTCAAGCAATATCGAGAATGATTTTCAAGATTTACAAGAAAAATTACCATTATTGAAAGATCAGGATTTGTTATTTTTAGATCCAGCTTCAGCTTTAAATTATGGTGATAGGGCAGGTAAAAAAGTGTTAATGGTTATAGTTCACCATACTGAAACATCAACACTAAAAGGTACAAAAGATACGCTGAATGCTAGAGGATTGTCAGTTCATTTTATTGTCGATAGGGATGGCAGCATCACCTTAATGGTTCCATTAGAGAAAGAAGCATGGCATGCTGGTATTAGTTATGCAAGAGTTAAGGTAGATAGTAAGCTTGAAGAGTTACGGAAGCTTAACAACTATTCTGTAGGTATTGAAATTGTAAACACAGGACTTGAGCCTTTTCCGGAAGAGCAAATGAGATCTGTTAAAGAGCTGATTTTATACCTTATGGAGCGTTTTAAAATTAAAAGGGATATGATATTTAGTCATTCTGAAATAGGAACTATAGTGTATGATCCAGAGCTTGGCTATACAATGCGTAAACCAGATCCACACAAATTGTTTGATTGGGAGTTATTAGAGAAAAATGAAATTGGATTGCACATAAGTGACAGAATAAACCCTAAAGATGCTAAACACAAAATGGGCAAAACATTGTATAAAGCAGGTGATAGAAATGAAGGTATTTTGAAATTAAAACAAAGGCTGAACAGATTTTTCTATAAGATAGAACCTTGGAATGATAAGAAAGGTAATGTAATTTTTCCTGATAATAATGCTGATTACTCAGATGAGTTTGATGAGAATTTTGTATGGGTTATTTATCAGTTTTCAATACATAATTTACCAAGAGAAATTAGAAAAGATCTACCTCTTAAACTAGAACAAGCAGATATATTTCCTGAATTCTTTAGTGAATATAGTCATGGCATTTCTTCTAGTTATCTAACCTTTAGTGAAAAAATTAAATCGACTCTACAACCATGTTTAAGCAAAGTAGATTATGAGAATTTATTATCTTCTCTTGCACAATATGAGAATAACATTTCTCCTGATGCATCTACCACTTTAATGTACAAAATTAAGTTATACTATGATTCTTATTTAAGATATCGCATATGGTCTTCACTCTATAAACCATTTAAGCTTAATGTATTGGAAGAGTTAGAGATTTTAAAGAGTGGAGTGTTATCTTTAAAATCACTAGATAGCTCTAAAGCTGCAGAAGTTTCCAGTTTAATTGATAGCTTTAAAGTAGATATTTCTTTAGAATTTCAGGGTTTTGAAAAACAGTGGTTTCAGGAGTTTAAGAATGCTTGGAGACAAGAATTTATACCTTCCCTGGAAGAACAGATAACATGGACTGCACTACATGAAGCAATATTGGAGTATTTAGAAAAAGCAAAGGAAGAAATTCGTTAAACGAAAACTTTTTTTAAGATCACTTTTTTAACAATTTATCACGTGCCGCATTTAGCTTTTGCGCAAAATATTCCGAGCCTCCCTTATCTGGGTGAACTAATTTCATTAAATTTTGATATGCTTTATTGATTTCATTTTGACTTGCCTCAGGATTCAGCCCCAGTATCTTTAATGCTTCATCCTTGGACATGTTATCACCAGTGTAATTTTCAGTATAACTTCTACTGCTACTAAATTCGTTCAAAAACTTACTCAATATAGAGTTCATCATGAAACTCATATTATTTTTTTTTGTCAGGAAAAGAAAAAATATAACAACGCTAGGCAAGACAAATGTAATTACTATGAATACTAAAAAAAGAAAAAAGATGAATGACATGTATATTTTTTTATCATTTTATGATTAAATAGTAACAATTATAATTGTCATGGTAAATAACATGTTCATCCAGATTGAAGAAACACCAAACCCAAATACGCTAAAATTCCTTCCTGGATTTGAAATTTTAAACGAAGGAGAAACTGCTGATTTTTCAAATGCGAATGAGATAAAAAATTCTAAACTAGCAGCAAATCTTTTTCAAATAGAGCATGTGGTAAGAGTATTTTTCGGTCATGATTTTATTTCAGTAACAAAATTGGATGGAATTAATTGGGATATATTAAAAGTAGAAGTTTTAACTACAATCATGAATCACTTTACTTCTGGTGGAAAAGCACTAGATAAAGAAGAAGTGAATGATCCAGATGAAGAATTTTTTGATAAAAATGATATAGAAATTGTAAATAGAATAAAAGAATTGATGGAAAGTCATATCAAACCTGCAGTTGCTCAAGATGGTGGCGATATCAAATTTCGTGGCTATAAAGATGGAATAGTTTATGTTGAGTTGCAAGGAGCTTGCTCTGGATGCCCAAGTGCTGCAATTACTTTAAAGCAAGGAGTGCAAAATATGCTGAGCTACCACATACCAGAGATTGCAGGTATAGAGACCACACTATGACTAATCAAACGGTTAGAGGAACAAAAGATCTCCTGTTTGATGAATGGTACAAGTTTAAATACATAGAGCAAACAGCAAACAGAATCTCAAGTTTATACGGCTTTTTGCCCGCCCAAACTCCAATATTTGAGTGCACGGAGGTTTTTACAAAAACCTTAGGTGATAGCTCAGACATCATCACTAAAGAGATGTATAGCTTCAATGATAAAGGGGGAAAGAGCATAACTTTACGTCCTGAGTTCACTGCAGCGATTGTCAGGCTACTCATTGAAAAAAAACTGCAAACACCGATAAAATTATTCTCAACAGGACCTGCATTTCGCTATGAAAGACCGCAAAAGGGAAGACAAAGGCAATTTCATCAGATAAATTTTGAGGTTTTTGGCATAGAAGATCCAAAAGCTGATATTGAATTGATATCACTCGCTCAGCACTTACTAACTGAATTTGGCATCAATAAAAATGTAAAGCTGGAAATCAACTCTTTAGGTGATGGTGAAACAATAACTAAATATAGAGAAGCTTTGATCTTATACTTTACAAAGTATCAAAATGATCTATCAGAAGATAGCAAAAATAGGTTGATCAAAAATCCACTCAGAATACTGGATTCCAAGGATGAGAAAGATAAATCAATAATTTCTGATGCGCCTAAAATCAGCAATTATTATACGAAAGAGTCCTCAGATTTCTTTGAACAAATACTAAATGGATTAACAATTCTTGATATACCTTATACCGTAAACAATAAACTAGTTCGAGGTTTGGATTATTATTGCCACACAGTGTTTGAGTTTGTTACAGAGGATTTAGGTGCACAAGGGGCAGTTTTTGCCGGTGGAAGATACGATAATTTAGTATCTTCAGTAGGTGGAAAACACACTCCAGCAATAGGATTTGCAGGGGGTATTGAGCGCATAATGGAGTTAATCAATTATTCTCCGAAAGAAGAGCGACCTATTTACCTAATTCCAATCGGTAGAGAGGCTGAAAAACATGCTTTAACACTTGCAAATGAATTGCGCAGAAATGGTTTATATGTAATCTATGAATATAGCGGAACGCTCAGAACCCGAATGAAAAAAGCAAATCAAGCAAATGCTAAAGCTGCTTTAATCTTTGGCGATGAAGAATTGAGTAGTAAAACTTTAAAGATTAAAAACATGGATACAGGTGAAGAAAAAATAATTGCTCGCGATAACACAATAGAAAATATCTATTAGGAGCAATGCAAATGTTTTTCTCAGTCAGCTATAGAAGAAAATTCGTCTGCACAAGAATTTTTCATAGTATTCAAAGTATCATAATCTGTAAAATCTAATTTTACCGGTGTAATAGTAATAAATCCTTCTTTTATTTTATTTATACTACCACTGCCTGAGTGCTCTCGAGACCAATTTAAGCTAAAAGAGCCATTCGAATTTTCAGTAAAAGTTAAATCCCCATCAATGTTATATTCACCTTGTTCAGCAAATTCTACTCCTTTTACTTTTTCCGTAGCAGGAAAATTTACACTCATCACTATGTTTTTAGGCCAACCAACCTTAACTAGCTTGGCAATAACCTTTGGTGCAAAAACCTTTGTATTGTGCCAGTCTATTTTATCATGATAAACTTGGCTTAGCGCAATAGAAGGTATAGACCTTGCAGCACCTTCCATTACAGCACCAATTGTTCCTGAATAACAAATATCGTCCCCGACATTTGATCCAATATTTACTCCGGACAATATTAAGTCTGGTTTTTTATTCATAACTTTATTTAGCGCAATAATGACACAATCTGCAGGAGTACCAGACACACTAAATTCCCTTTCACTATGTTGTTTTATTCCAATAGATTGTTTCACTGGATAATCAAGAGATCTTGCAGCTCCGCTTCTATCAGTATCTGGTGCCACTATCCATATTTCTGACGCAAAATTCCGTGCAACCTCTTTGAGTAATTTTATTCCTTCACTTCCAAAGCCATCATCGTTTGTTATCAATATTATCATATACAATACTCAGCTATACAGCTCCAAATTATGTAAACCACTGGCTGTAAATAAACTCATGAGGCTTTAAGTTTCTTTGCATAACTGTGGACTGTAACAAAGAACCTGCTGTAAATCAATAGATTTCTTGCACAGGCCATAACTGTCATTACAATAGAAACGAAAAAACTTACTTGACAAACTCCGCCAGCGCCCTTATCATGATAGTGAAGCTATTGTATTTGCTTTCGCCAATCTGCAGATTAAAAGGTAAGGATTACTTAATGTATCGGCGTCTTATGTTCAATTTTTTGCAGTATATAGATACTGTATGTCTTTACAAAACTTCATCTACATCTAGATTTTTATCTAAATAAGCTGAACGCGCTTATAAAGCGTTACAAGACATCAAAAAATGCCAATACTCGACAGAGATAGTAAAAGACTAGCTAACTCGGGGGTTCTTTGTCTTTTTTTCTGCTTAGTAAATTTCTTAAACATTTGCAGCGTAGGTTAGTTGCAATTAAAAGCAGCTAAATCTTGCTTGTCAAGCGTTTAAAACATAAAAAACGCCAATATTTTAAAGCGGATAATAACCCCAGGGCTTCTTTTGCCTTTTTTTTCGTTTGGTAAATTTCTTAATATTTATAGCTAAACAACAACCGTCATCCCGCTACGTGTTAGCGGGATCTATGCTTTGAGATACCGCGAATGAATCGCGGTATGACGGTGTAGATGATGGTTAAGTAATTCGTCATCCCGCTACGTGTTAGCGGGATCTAGAGATACCGTGACGGTATGACGGTTCGCGCGGTGGCATGACCTCGTCATCCCGCTACGTGTTAGCGGGATCTATGCTTTGAGATACCGCGAATGAATCGCGGTATGACGGTTCGCGGCGGTATGACGGTTCGTGGCGGCGTGACGATAAGCTCGTCATCCCGCTGCTTGTTAGCGGCTGAGATACCGCGAATGAATCGCGGTATGACGTGTTGAAACAATCCGATAAGGTAAGCCTCGTCATCCCGCTACGTGTTAGCGGGATCTAGAGATACCGCGGCGGTATGACGTGTTGCTTGGGTCAGCTATAGTATTTCTTAAAATTAATAATAAATTTCTTGGCTAGCAAGAAGCTGTAAATTTTTTTGCGAGACCTAAGCCGCTTTTGATATAGCTAAAGGTTTACTGATGATTTGTCTCATTCCACTACCTGCTGACTTACTTTCTGCTTAGCATATCCATCAAATCAGATTCTTTGAGTTTACTATGGTCAACTTTACTGAACTTATTTACCATAGAGCTCATTTGATTATACTGCTTAATTAGAAGATTAATGTCAGTTACAGTTGTTCCGGACCCCTTAGAAATTCTAAGTCTTCTTTTGCCATTTAAAATATCTGGATTTTGCCTTTCTTTTTCAGTCATTGAGTTTATGATGGCTATATATTTTTTCACTTTATTGTCATCTGGCACACTGCTACTTAGCTTTTTTGTAAATGAACTAGGAATGAATTTCATTATGTTGCTAATGCCATCCATTTTACTCAGAGTTTTTAACATTCCCACTAGGTCGTTTAGGTCGAATTTACCTTTTTTTACTTTCTTTTGTAACTTATCAATTTCTTCCTGACCAACAATCTCAGCAGCTTTTTCAACCAATGAGACAACATCACCCATGCTAAGTATCCTTTTTGCAATTCTATCGGGATAAAAATCATCGAGGTCACTTAATTTTTCACCACAAGCAATAAATTTAATTGGACAATCGGCGATCATTTTCATAGAAAGAGCAGCACCACCACGTGCATCACCATCAACACGGGTGAGAATAATGCCGGTTACACCTATTACCTCATTGAATGATTTGGCAATGTTGACCGCATCCTGGCCTATCATTGCGTCGGCTACTAAAATAACTTCTGCAGGTGAAGCTATTTCCTTTACGGCTTTCAACTCATTCATCATATTATTGTCAATATGAAGCCTGCCTGCAGTGTCTAGTATTAATACATCATAATTATCGTTCTTTGCTATTGCTATTGCCCTTTTTGTAATTGTAATGGGCTTCTCATCTATTACTACAGGTAAAGTTTGCACATCTATTTGTTTACCTAGCACTTCAAGTTGTTTCTGGGCAGCAGGCCTATAAATGTCTAAAGAGGCAAGCATCACTTTTTTCTTTTGCTTTTTTAGTTTTAAAGCAAGCTTTCCTGAGGTAGTTGTTTTACCTGCACCTTGTAAGCCCACCATCATAATCACAGCAGGGGGTTTAACTGCTAGATTTAAGTCACTTTTCTCTGATCCGAGAACTGCAACTAAATTATCCTGTACAATTTTAATTATCATTTGTGCTGGAGAAACACTTTTTATGACTTTTTCCCCAATCACTTTATCTTTAATGTCGTTGATGAATTTTTTTGCAACTTCAAGTGAAACGTCAGCTTCAATTAAGGCTATGCGTATTTCACGCATGGCAAGATTAAAATCATCTTCAGAAATGATTGACTTTCCTCTCAGTTTACTAAATACAGAATTTAAACTTTCAGTTAACGATTTAAACATAATAGCATTAGTAGAATACTCATTAAAAAGAGAGAAGAAGCTGAAACAAAACTCACTGAGTTATAACTCAGCACTTCTTTAAGTTTAGTAATATTATTAAAGTATAAACCAACAAGTGGATTAGTCAAGTTTTGCACTACGCTGGCAAACATTTCTCTAGTTTTAGAGACTAACTGATTGAACAGCAAGATAATATAGGGTATGAAAGCTCTAAAAATCCAATCAACATCCATTTTAAAATTTACTCTCGGGTAAAATAACTTGCGTAAAGGAATAAACAATAAAGTGGTACATAGTAATAAATTAAATTGCGACCAAATATTTTTTGTGTTGTACACAAAATCGAAAATCGAAGGTTTATTGTAAATAGGTAAGTAAGGATTGCCAGCGATTACGCATATAAATGCTAAAATAATCATAGTCATTTTGCCTCCTCTCTCTGCTAAAGGTTTTGACTTACTTTTTGCAATAAATAAGTAATAAAGAAACTTTAGCCCCACGCTTAAATGAAGCAGCAAATTTAGAAGCTTATATAAATTTTTATACCCTTTTAAGGCAACAGTGTTCATTTCAATTTCAGCTGTGATATATGATTTACTGATAAATCCAACGGTTCCAGGAAATGCAGCCATTGTAAGTATTGCGATTATAGCACACATGCCTTCCACTGACATCAGTTTACCCACTCCATTAAAACTAATTGTTTTTGTTTGTGAAATAATCGAATTACTGACCACAAACAATAATGATTGATAAACAAGAGAGAAGATTATATGCAGTATCAAAATTGGTATTGCTTTTTCCGAAGGACTGAGCAAACTTCCTGCAATAATCAGCAAGCCCATTTGTCCTACAACGTTATAGCATAAAAATCTGCGAATATTTTGCTCAAGAGAAGCAAATATAATGCTGTAAATTGAAGTGATGGCGCCTACAAGCGCTAATATTTCAGTACAATCTTGCCATAGGTTATAAGTGTGTAAAAGCATCACTAAAAAAGAGACTTTAGTGGTAAATAAAGAGAGATATGTGGTGCCATGTAGCGATGCAGCAGGATATGCATCAACAACCCAAAATGAAAAAGGAAAACAAGCGCAGTTTATCAATAAACCCAAAATTATCAGGTTAGTGCTTTGAAGTGCCAATCCTGCTATTAATATAACTCCAACGAAAAAGTGTACACAAGCGTACCTTATTGCAGGTCCACTATCTCTACAGCTAGCTGCGATAATAAAAAATGCACTGATGGTCATTAATTCACAGAATATTATAACCAATATCATATGTTCAGATAAAACTGCATAAAGTGAACTAATAGTGTAAGCAGCAAAAGATAGCATCTCTGAAAAAGTCAAATTTTGTGCTGGTAGAACAGCTAAAAATGCAACTGATAAAAAAGATATTAGTATGGTACGAAAAGATAAATCAAAATCTAGAATTGGGAGAGACCAATTTACTGCAATGCTCAAATTTTCAGGTAATTTTAGGACTATAACTATTAATACAGTCAGTAGAAGTAACAGTGACGATTTATAAAGTTGCACAATAATTAAAACCAATATGGTTTATGCTATCTCAATATATGAATAAAATCAATTTGCATATTAACCACTAATTAAACTAATTATCATATAATTATATCAGAGTTTAGAGGGTTATAGAGAAACCGGTCAGATTAGGTTTTTAATCTAATCTGACCGATAGCTTTAATAGTGAGGTAAGCTTTAATATAGCACTCCTAATTCATAACGCTACACTCGTGCATAATTTATTTTTAATTTGTGCACGAGCGTTAGTAAATTATTTACTTTTTGAAATAAAATTTGGCATCACTTTAATATTGAGACTTAGTAAACCTCAGTAGGTCTGCCAGTTGGGCCCATAAGAATTATTTGCTCGCCTTCTCTTAAGTGTCTGCATAAATTAGTGGAGCCGCCGATTTCCAGCACAATAGTGGAAATAATTCCTTTTTTTTTGTCTACTTCAGTGCCGGTTACGGCTATACCTTCCATAGCAAGGTTTGTATTATTGGCTTTTCTGCCATTGGTTTCAAAATTTTGCAATCTAAAGAATTGCCCAGGCTTAAAATTCTTTGCCGCAAGTGGTGCTTTGATCACTATTTCCACAACTTTGTCTGTTAAATATTGAACTTTTATAACCTTTGCAGTGAATTGCTCTTTGATTCTATTAAATAATTCTTTATTAGCCAGGTCTTCAACACTTGACCACGCATTTTTTTTCTGGCCCACAACATCACACACTGGAATGACAGAAACGAAGCTATTAACTCCACTCAAAAGCTGAGAAATAATAGGGTAGCCGTTCTTAGCACTTGCCATAGCTTTCACGACGCTGCCACTATACGAAGGGTGAAGATCACCAAAAAAGCTGATTGTTTTATTGCCTTGCTTATACACTAATATTCTATCTTTATTTTGCATTTTAGGAGAAAATATTGGGTCTATTTCTTTTCCTGATGAATTCAAATGAGTAAAATACCCATTACTTAATTTAAAATGCTTTTTATCTTCTGTTGCAATAACTGTATTTGGCTCAGTACCTGCTGCTATAAAAATAGAACGTGCTTTTATACGTTTGATTTCGCCGGATTTTGTGTCTATCAGTTTTATTAATTCAGCATGGTTATATTTATCCGTCACAACTTCAACTGGCTCTAAGTTTTCAATAAAGTAAATTCCTTCTGACAGTGCATTTTGCACCTCTTCGCTATTTAATCGATAACTTGGTGAATCTTTTAGCTCTTTTCTATATATAACTTTCACTCCCCCGAGGCTCTGCATTAACTCTAATGTTTTTATTTCTCTATTCTCTTTTTTTGCTAACTTTTGCTTTTCTCGGATCAATTGTGCGTGCGATATAAACTCATTCGCAATTTCGCGCTCTTCTTCTGTCCAATCTTTTTCAACACAGTCCTTTCCATACTTATCAACTAATATCTCATAACGAAGAAGAAATTTTTCTACTTGAATTGGATAATACGCTAAAGCTTCAGTGGCAGTGTCAATCGCAGTAAGCCCCGCACCTATGACAACTATCGGCATACGAACTTGCAGATTTGCTATAGAATCAAATTTAAGAGCGCCAGTCAGTTGTAACGACATCAGAAAATCAGATGCCATGCGTACTCCACGAGCTAGTATGTTTTTTATTTTGATCATTCGTGGCTTACCAGAGCCAAGTGCTAGGGCGATGTGATCAAAACCCGAGTTGAACGCGTCATCAACATTAATCGTGCCACCAAAACGAATGCCTCCATAAAGTGCGAAATGCTCACGTCTTTCCAGCAGTAATCTAATAATCTTTAAGTAATTCTTATCCCACCGAGAAGTAATGCCATATTCTGCCACCCCACCAAACCCTCCTGCCGTGCGTTCACTCAATTTTTCGTGTTTGAAATCTTTAATTAGCTGGAAATTATCGATCAAAGGTTCAATCTTTAGTCCATCAATGGTGATAACGTTATGCCCATCATTCAACAAATGATGAGCTAAATTAAAACCAGCAGGACCAAGGCCTACAACTAGAACGTTTTTTCCGGTGTTTTCTCTTGGCAATGAACGCTGAAAATTTAAAGGATTCCAACGGCTGAGCAGAGAATATATTTCAAATCCGTACGGTAAACTGAGCACATCATCCAGAATCCTTGTTTCAATTGCTGGCACATTTACGGGTTCTTGTTTTTGATATATGCACGAATTCATGCAGTCATTGCATATTCTGTGTCCAGTAGCCGCACATAATGGGTTATCTATCATCACAATTGCAAGACTTGCAATGCTGTATCCTTCGCTTTTCACCAGATTCATTTCTGATATTTTCTGCTCTAGTGGGCAGCCGTGCAGTTCAACTTTTAGTGGAGATTGTTTAAAAGTATTGTCGTTATTAATTAGCCCCTTTGAGCAGCTGTCCTTATTTTGCTTATGACAAAATATGCAGTAGTGAGCATTATCTAGTGCTTTATTCAAACTCACCTTTTTGCTTGTTAGATCAAAACCGTATCGTCTTTTTACTTCATTTGAATACAGCACTTCAACTTTGTCCACTTCTTTTTTAGAAAATGGTATGAGGTTTTCGTGGTCGATTTTTTTATGAATACTGAATAATATACTCTGTTTATTTTTTACTCTCCACACTGCATATTGTGCTGCAAGTTCTATTTCTTCTTTGTGATTTTCTTTATCTTCAAACCAATGCATCACCTGCTCAGCAAAATTTTTTTCTGTTGTTGGCAAAGTGAGAAAATGACTTAGTTTGTTAGTAATATCTATATTCGCCACATTAGTGTATTTCTTCAATGCATAGCGTTGGACAAATAATCTTTTGCACTTATATATTACAGCAAAGTCGTTGTGCTTTTTCTTTAGCTCCTCTATTTCTTTTTCAACATTGAAAAGTTTTGCAATAAATTCATCAAGTAAATATGAGAGGTCTACTATTAACTGACTATCTGTCATCCAAGTAGCTGACCGTCCTTCTTGTTTTCTAGATCCCAGTGTCAAGCACTGGGATGACGGGGGGTGACACTGGGATGATGGGAGGTGACACTGGGATGACATCGAAGAAGAAGCTGCTTTTTCTCTTGCTTCAATTAATGAACAAAACAAGCTCTCATCACATGATTTAATATAATTCAAAAATGTCTCATCTAATTTTGTTAATCCATTGCGAGTATATAGATTCGAAAATGAGATTTTGAAATTCAGCTTCATTGCTATACTATAAAGTGTACATGCTGTTTCTTACAGATGAAGATTTTATTTATTTTGCAATACTGCTGAGATTGTTGCTTCTGCAACTTTTTCTTCGCTAACAGATGCAATACACCTAAATTTGTATACACCTAAACACACACTTTGAATGTTAGCTTGAAGAATCAATGTGTCCCCTGGAGTAACTAGCTTTCTGAATTTTGCATTTTCAATGGATCTCAAGTAAACAACTTTATTTTCTATTGTTTCTTTACCTAGAACACATATAGCAGATGCCTGAGCTAGAGATTCAATTATCAAGACTCCTGGCATTATCGGATGACCAGGGAAGTGGCCAATAAAAAATGGCTCATTGAAAGTCACATTTTTGATTGCTTTTATACTTTTACCAGGATCACACTCTATAACTCTATCTACTAAGAGAAACGGATAAGAATGTGGTAGTGTTTTTATAATATCACTGATATTAAATTGCATAAGTCTATTCAATGCCTTTTAAAGCAAATTCAGGTATTTCCTTGTTTATATTGTTTAATACCACATCTGATAAATCAACTTCATCCATGGAGTATAAAACTTGGTTCTTTTTTGAAATAAATAGTACCAAATCTATGTTGTTTTTTTCTGCCGTTTTTTTAGCGACTTCTTTTATCTTGTTAAAAACACTCTCTACTGCTTCTCTATAGCTTTCTTCTAAATGTAACATTTTTTTAGCATAATTATCTCTAACATTTACAGTGTGCTTATTAAATTGTCCTGTCTTTTCCTTTTTTGCTTCTTCTGACAAAAGGTCAAATTCTTCTTTTGATGGCTTAAGTTTTTCTAACTCATTTTCAAATTCTTGTTGTAATCTAGAATTCTGCTCCTTTATTTGTTGTTGTATATTTTGCAGAGCAAGAGATTCATTGATGACTTTGTCACTATCGATAATTGCAGCCTTTGTGTTCTGAGGTTGATATCCTACAAACTTATACCCCACAAATAAGGAAATAATTAAGGCAATAACTGATATAAATAACTGTATATATTTCATTCAAATCCCCGCTTCAATAGAAAATTTAACATTTGGTGATGGTATTATATCATAAGATTCCTTTACTAAAGGAAACCCGAAATCCAATCTAAGTCTACCAAAAGGAGAAAGCATTGAAAAGCCAAAACCTGGTGACACTCTCACAAGCTTGCTATCATAGTATTTCCCTTCATACTTCTTATTTTTATCATCTAAGCCAAAAAGTGTTGCATAGTCAACAAATAGTGAGCCTTTGATACCAGCATAGTCATATAGTTTTGGTAGAGGAAAATCCACTTGCTGTGTTAGATTAAAATAAGTTTTGCCTCCTAATGAGCTTTTATTTTTGTCTTCTGCTCTTGGTCCAATACCGGAAAGGTCAAACCCTCTAATCTCATTACCCCCTTTAAAAAAGTGCTGGCCAATGTTTAGATTTTCATCAGTATAAGAAAAAATATGACCTGCCGCCATCTTAAAGCGTAGCGTTATATCATCGTCAATTTTGCTTAATATAGGGTGCGTATAAAAAGATAAGAATTCAGATTTCAGGAAATTCACGTTTCCTCCCAATCCTGAAATATCCTGACTTAAACGCAGTAAATACCCTTCTTTTGGAGTATAGAGGTTATCCAGTTTATTATATGCCAACGTGTATCCCACTGATGAAATCTGATGTTTACCTTTTCGGTCCAGTATTATTTCAGAGATATCGGTGTCTTGTCCACCCTTATTATCCATGTGTATATGATTATACTTATAAGAATAGCGAAGGGAATTAGTTAAGTTCTCTGTGACTTTATATGATAACTTTGTAAAAAATCCCATATCGCAACTATCAAAAGTAGTGTTTGGTTTATCTTGTTTTTCATAAAATACACCCATGCCTAGTGACGTATCAGAATCGTTAAAATTATTTTCAACAAACTCTAAATCAGTAGAAAATACGTATTGACTTTTTTCAAGAGCAAAAGAGAGCTCTTTTCCAGTACCAAATAAATTACGGTCTTTGAGGTCAATTTTAATCAATGCTCCACCAGGAAGAGACACACCTCCTCCCAAATACAACGAAGTAGTGTTTTTTTCTTTAACACTTAAGTCAAGATTTACTGCATTATCATTAACTGCATAACTATTTACTTTCACTGTTTCAAAAAAATCACTACTCATTAGTTTTTTACGTGACTTTTGAATCTCAGATATATTGTACGCATCACCTTCTGCTACACTTAGCTTACTTCTGATCACTTTATCTAAAGTGCGATCGTTACCATCAATTGTAATTTGATTTATATAAATCTTTTTACCCGGCAGCACTCTGTAGGTTACATCTACAACATTGTCACGTTGTGCATACTCTGGATTAACTTTTGCAAATATATATCCTTTCTCATTTAAATATTTGTTTATTTTTTCTACTGTATTATTAATTTTAACTCTATTAAATATCTTATCGTTTTCCTCTGTTATAAAATCCAATATTTCTTCTTTTAGGCTCAAATCCTGAATTTCAGTTTCAATATTAACCTCATTATTTCCAAATAAATACTGCTGTCCTTCGTCAATCAAAAAAGTTAACTCTGTTTGATTGTTATTATCAACCTCAACAATTGGTTGAATATTATTTTGAATATATCCTTTAGATGAATAAAAATGATCGAGCAATTCTGTGTTAATCAATAGATATTGCGGTGAATAATGATTTCCGCCTTTAAAAATAGCTCTAAATAACTTACTAAATATGTCATTACTATGTCTTTTGATAACTTGCTCTAGCTCATTTTCAGAAAAGTTTTTGTTGCCTATAAATCTTATATCCTTAATTTTAGAGGTTTTGCCTTCTTTTATTTTAAAAATTAGATTGACTCTATTGCCATCAAGCTTATTCAGGTCATATTCAATTTTAACACCAATCTTACCGTTATTTCTATAAGTAGTGACTAAATTCACTAAATCGTTTTGCAATTTTGTTTCAGTTAAAATAGTTAGCGACTTTGATTGAATCACATTACTTAGCAGCTCTTTGCTGTTAAATAACTTATTGCCTTTTAACACTACCTTGTTAATCAGTGGATTTTCTTGAATTTTTATTACTAAATTTTTTTTATCATCTATGTAAGCATTAACACTAGCAAATAACTTTGTTTTATATAGATCTTTTATAATTGAGTCTATATCATCGTCGTTTATATAATCACCAGATTTTAGTTTTATATAGAACCCTATTGTCTGGTTGCTTACCCTCTCATTACCAATACATTTGACATCTTTCACCTGCACTTTTTCCGCAGTTCCTAAAGCAACAAGCAGGGCAGGAAAAGAAATAAAAACCACTACCAGTATATAAAATAGCTTTTTCATATTTTATTTCAAAAAAGATCCCTAATATCATTTGACATTCCAGTTGCCATAAGCAAAAACAACACTAAAGCACCAAAAATAGCTGCATATTTTTGACATTTCAAGCTTAAATCCCTACGTATAACCGCTTCTATGATATAATGAAATAAATGCCCACCATCTAGCAGTGGTATTGGCAGCAAGTTAATTGCAGCTAAATTAGCTGAAATGATTGCCATAAAATATAGAACCATAATAAATCCCTTTTTAGCTGATTGTCCTGAATATTTTGCGATTTTTATTGGTCCACCTATTTCACTTGCACTCCTCTTACCAACAATAATTTGAAAGATAGCTTTAATCGTTAAGCACATAGTGTGGTAAGTTTCACTTACTGATAAGCTCACAGCCCCAAGAAAAGACGACTGCTTTAATGTATTGACTGAAATAATCCCTATAGTTTCTCTTTCTATTGTGTTGCCAAAAACGTCTTTGTCCTTGATTATTAATGGAGTTAAACTGGTCCTGTGCTTCTCATTATTTCTGCTATACTCAATCTCCATTCTTGTTTTAGGATTCGACATTATCACACGTGAAATATCTTCAAAGTATTTTATTTTATGCTCATTGATTTGTGTAATAGTGTCACCTGGCAACAAACCAGCTTGCTTAGCTGCACTACCTTCGATTACATTTTCAATCACCGGTGGAGTGCGATAATAACCTGCTATGCTAAAAAATATTGTAAAAGCTATAACAGCAAATACCATGTTTGCAAAAGGCCCTGCAAAAACTACTGCTGCTTTTTTATGACGCGGTTTTGTATGAAATGAATACAATTTTTCTTCTTCCGTTAATTCTTGTTGATCAGCTGGGACACTCGCTGCATTAGTATCTCCTAGCATTTTAACATAACCACCCAATGGAACAACGCTTAATTTCCATCTAGTTCCAGACTTATCGTTAAAACCAAAAATTTCAGGACCAAAACCTATGGAAAAAGATTCAACTTTAACTTTGCATGCTTTGGCAACAACATAATGCCCATATTCATGCACGAATACTATGACAGAAATTATTAAAGAAAATGATAAAAAATAATATATTCCATCGCTAAATTGATGGATAAGATTAGAAATTAATTCCACCTGTATATTTAGATCTTAACAAAATGTTAAGTATATTAAAATGCGCCTCGCTTGACAAGTATTTAGTTTAACTTTTAAATTAAAAAAAGTTTAATTGTAATGACAGATACCTCACTACTCAGAAGAAAATTAATATATAGAAGCTGGCATAGGGGTTGCAAAGAAACCGATATACTTTTAGGGCATTTCGCATTGAAATATCTTGATAAATTTTCCTTAAGCGAACTAATCGAATACGAAAAAATAGTTGATCTTGATGATTACGAATTATATTGTTACATAACTCGTAAGACAAACCTCCCTCCTGGCTTGAATAGTCAGATAGTCAATTTAATTGCTTGCTTTATTGAAGCTAATCCTTTATGCACTCAAGATTAGTGATAATCTTATTTACCTTATCTAGTACCTCAGTATATTCTATTCTTTTCTCGTTTCTATACTTTTCGCGCTCTTGATTTACTTCATCTAATCGCTTTGTTAATTCTAAAATTTTATCCTCAAGAATTAGTGCTGCAAGTAAGAAATTTAATGCATCCGAACCCTTACCTCCAGTTTTTTGAGATACAGAACTAACTAACTTGTCAAAACTATTAGCAAGGCGTAATAAATGATTCCCCTTCCCACTTTCGCAAGATATTTTATATGTGTTATTACGTATAACTATTTCTACTACTTGCATATGGTGCTAAAAATTTCTATCGTACAGTATAAACTCAAACCCCTACTTTCATCTTATTTATGGTATAAATTTTTATTCATTTATCAAATCAGATAATTTTTTACTGCTACGAAAATATGTTTTAAAGTATTGATTCTTTGTAAACTTCTGTAACATTAAATGGCTTGTTTCTTTCAAGTTATAACTTCTAACTGAAAAAGAACCAAACCCCCTAATTTCAACTCTATTATGATGTTTCAATGTGCTTGAAAGTATCCCAAAAAATCTATCAACTATAGCTGCTATAACAATCTTATCTAAAAAAGGATGTCTTTTTGCTACCCTCGCTATTATATCAGACTTTGTTGCCATTTATATGAAGCCAAAATAAGTAAACCTTATCACTTAGCAGATAATGCTATGTTATATTCTTCAACACCCAATACTTCAACTTCTATTTTTTCTGATATAGAGAATTTTTTATTCTCTGGTAAATGCTCTTGATCTATTAGAAGGGTTACATCGTTCTCAACTTCAACGACTAGTCCATTATCTTCTCTCTTACCTACAATAACCTGTATTTTATCACCTACCTTAACTTTCTTTATCAGTTCTTCAAGAGGATCATACTCTATTTGTTTTATTCCAAGATAAATTCTTGCCCGATTCACGTTAGCCCTTATTACTTTTGCTTCTATTTTATCACCTACATTATACTTCTTTATCTCATCTGAACCATTTTTAGACCAACTAAAATCTTTCACATATATTGTCCCTTCTACGTTCTCATCTATTTCAGAATCACCGAAAGCAACAGATACATATGAGCCGGTATTATTCTTCACTTCACCAGAAACAATAGAACCAGGAGGATATTTATTGATAAATACTTGCCAAGGGTTGTCTACACACCTTTTCATGCTTAAACTCATCCTACTCTTAGCAATGTCAATACTGAGAATTTTTACATATACTTCTTGTCCCCTTGTTACGAGACTACTAACTGGTAAATTACTCTTAACCCAAGTTATTTCTGACGAGTGCACTAAACCTTCAATTCCAGGTCTAAGCTCAACAAATAATCCATAATCTTCTATGCTTGTTACATAACCCTTATGCACACTATCAACTGGATATTTTGACTCTGCATCTTGCCAAGGGCTATCTTCTAGCTGCTTCACACCCAAGGAAATTTTAGCATTTTCCTTATCTATTTTTATAATTTTAACTTTTATAGTCTGACCACAAGTAAAAACTGCAGACGGATGACTTACCCTACTCCAAGAGATATCTGTAATATGTAACAATCCATCTATAACTCCCACTACATCTGATTCATGAATACCGACAAATACACCGTAATGAGTGATACTTTTTATTTTCCCTTCTATTATATCGCCTTCATTTAAAGATTCTAAAAATTTAATTTTTTCACCAGCGTGCAATTTTTCTAACACCAGCTTTCTTGATACTACAATATTGCCCTGCTTCTTATCCATTTTAAGCACGATGAACTTTTGTTCAGTTTCAATAAGGTGCTTCGCATCTTTTACTTGCTTCAAATCCACATGACTCAGCGGTAAAAAAGCGCTTATTCCGTCACCAAGATCAACAATAAAGCCACATTTAATTGAGCGTTTAATAACTCCGCTTACTTCAGCCCTTGTAACTGTATCTTCTTCCAACTTATTCCATTTTTCGTCTCTAATTGCTTTTTCACGACTAAGAACAACATTACCATGATAATCTTCAATTCTTTCCACATAAACTCTGATTTTCGAGCCAATAATGACCTCATCATTACAACCGAGTTCCTTGATCAGAATTCTCCCGTCAGATTTTAAACCAATATCAACCACAACGTCGTTAGGGTTTATTCTTGTAATTACACCTTCTACCACATCTCCTTCTTTAATTTTGTTAACAAAAGAATCTTCAAACAAGGTATTATCTTGATCCTCAAATTGGCCTTGACATATCTCTTCTATAAATTTGTTTGATGATAGCTTTCTGATAGTAACCGGTAGATTTACGACTGGATTATTATTATTCATACCTTTAACTTAAACTTTATTAGAACTCATATATTATATAATATTAACAATTATTGACAAGTAATTTTTCATTAACTCATTTCGAGAATTGTTTAAGCTATATAAAATATAGTGAGAAAATTATATATGTATCAAGAATATGCTATTTAAGAATAGCAAGTGGATTAGATCGTTCTCCAGAAGGTCCAGGCTAAAACCTGATGTTGATGAAATATTGGAAAAATATTCTATTCAAAACAGCAAGGAATCTATAGAGAAAATTGTAAATTCACAAAAAAGAATATGGGTAGAAATAGGCTTTGGCAACGGTGAAAATATGCTTTACCAGGTGCTCAATGAACCTGATCTATTATTTATAGGATGTGAGCCCTACTTAAAGGGGGTTTCTCGCTTGCTAACAAACATAGAAATACAGAACATAAAAAATATTTTAATGTGGACAGAAGATGCAAGAGAATTGATTGCAAATTTTCCTGATAACAGTGTTGAAAGATTCTTTATTCTCTTTCCAGATCCATGGCCAAAAAGAAGTCACAATAAAAGACGATTAATTAATACGGAATTTTTAAATTTATTAGCAAAAAAAATACTTATAACAGGGGAAATATTCATTGCAACCGATCATCAGGACTATGCAGAGTGGATAGCATCACATATAAAGCAGTGTAACTCTTTAATCTATAGGGAAGACGATTTCACAAGTTATACTCTTACAAAATACCACAGAAGAGCGCTCAAAGATCAGCGTAAAGTGAGGTTCTTTAAAGTAAGTGTTATTAATAATTTGCAGACTATGGATCAATAGAGTTTTTGCATATCTCTTTTACGTTAACTATAGATTAAAAATAATAAAAAAAGAGGGAGAAATAGAGTAAATTCCTTTAACTACTTCTCCTTATGAAGGAATAGACTTCTTGCATAACCCAAACTAAGTAGAAAAAAGGTATCATCCAAGTAGCCCCTTTCTCGTCATGCCGCTGCGAATCGTCATACCGCCGCGGCGCTAACACGTAGCGGGATGATGAGGCTTATCGTCATGCCACCGCGAACCGTCATACCGTCACGGTATCTCTTAGCCGCTAACAAGTAGCGGGATGACGGTTGTCAGGTTAGCTGTTATCCCAGTTTTTGACACTGGGATGACAACGAAGGGCTACTTGGATGACAGGGAAGGATGCTGGAATGAAGGTTTTTCAAATTGTCGATAAACCTAAATCTATAATAACTATTTGCCTTTTTTCTAGGTTATGCAAGAAGTCTACTGAATAACAGTAAGATTTTTCAATCCTGTTCCACAGCAAATTTTAGTGCCATGTGAGTAGTTATGGTGCTGTTAACAATCAAAATAACAAAAACTAAGATGGTGATTAGTAGTGTATAAATATTCAAGGATAAATTTTCAAATTGAGTTAGCATTTTAAAATACACAAAGGTTGGCATTATCATTGGCAAAACAAGAATTTGCGATACTCCTGATGCTAAGTTGTTTTGACCAATCATCAATGCATTTCCAGTAGCTGAAATATTAGTGATTATCAGCGTATTAAATAATAAAGACACTCCAACTGCTATTGAGTGTTCAATACTATTGCCTAGAATTGCAAAGCTGAATATGGAAGAAATTACTGAAATCGGTAACCCAAATAATAACCAGTGAGCGAAAATTTTATAAGCAACTATAAGCCTAGAAGAGAGTGGCTGTACAAAGATTTGCTCTAATATTCCATCATGATAATCAGATGTAAACAAATTATTTGTAGAAATCTGCAAAACAAATGTAGCACATATCCATGTTAATGTTAACATAACTTCTTGTTTATTGTTGTTTTTAAGTGTAAATGAAGATAAACTTAACATTATGATAAAAATACATACTATATAGGTAAAGTTCTTATCATCTATTACTAATTTTTTTACTGAGTCGATCATACTAGGCTTTTAAATGTTTATTATAAATTATAGTGTTTACTTTGAGGTAGTATAATTTTTTGTTCATAAATTATATAGGTTTTATTATTTTTTTGATAATGCAATTATGGAAAAGTTACCAAAAATAAAGTCACCAGAAGATTACACTCCTTCAGAAGATGAAGAATATATGAGCGTAAAACAACTGGAATACTTCAGCTTAAAGTTACAATCAATACTCGCTGAGTTAGAGAAACAAGAACTAGAAGATAATAGTATTGATACATACTATTCTGATGAAGATAGTGGAAACGAGGAATTAATCAAGCGTCGAAAAGATAGAAAAGAAAAAATTAAGGAGGCGTTAGAAAAAATAAAATTAGGCACTTATGGTTACTGCGATGGAACAGGAGAAGAAATAGGAGTCGAAAGACTTAAAGCTAATCCGCTTGCTATATATTGTATTGAAGAGCAAGAGAGAGTAGAAAAAGAAAAGAACGTGTACAACATTAACGATTAATTTACACATAAGTGGTGAGCCCATTGGACTTCAAGAGGAGCAAGAGGCGCTGAAGTATGTTATGCTATAAAGAAAGTGGAAAATTGGACATTCTCAACTTGACTCCTGCAGATTAAAAATTAAGTTGTATCCGTTCAGGCAATGGCGTCAACTTAAGGAAAAATATCAGCGATAGTGTATAAAATTTCTCTCCAAATTTTTTATCATTAAATTATCCAAAGAGTGCAAGGGACAGCACTTTTGTTTCTGTTTTATTTCAACAAAGAAGTCTAAAATGTGTCCTTTTTAGGTGAAATATGCAAAAAGGAAAAAACCTTATTCTACAAATTAAAAATATAATATACTCGAAAACTTTTCAGAAAATCCATTGTGTTGAGTTTTACACGAACAAGCTTTTTCGACAGTATTTTCTATGATTTTAAAGTTAGTTAAAAAAAGTTTGGGAATAGAATGTGAACTTATGGAGCCATTGACATGTACCCTCAAAGCAAGCTTTTTCTAAAGCAAGATATAAGATTTGCCATACAGGCTTTCAAGAATTTAAGCATCCAAACAGCCTATCAGGATGAACCTGAGTTGGAGAGGCTATAGACTTATTGCAGCAGATGGTTCTGGTATGAGATTACCCAGCTCTGGGGAAATTGTATCCGAGTTTGAACCAAATGGAACAACAGGCACCATTGGCAATTTGTTTGTTGATTTGTGTACTTCATTGATTTGCAGTGCTCGTCTTGCAGCTTGGAATATAGGTGAACAAACGTTGGCGGCAGAGCAATTACCCGAAGTTATCACTCAAATGCGTTTATTAAATCAAGAGAAATTATTATTTATCTATGATCGTCTTCAGTAAAATTCATTCAGCAGCATTATAATTTGGAAGTAGATTTTATTTTTCGCTTGCAAAAAAGAAATTATAGTAAGCTATGGGAACGCTGGCGAATTAGATTTTGATTTTATATTAGAAAATGAAAAGCTAAAAAATAAAATGAAAGGACAGAAAGTAAGAGTTATAGTGCTGACATTAGCCAACTGAGAAACAGAGTTTTTGACCGAGACTTTGGAGCAAAGCTTATGTGTTAAGGTGGCACATAGAGGAGTGCTATAAACGACTCAAAGTAGGAGCAGAGTTAGAGAATTTTTCTGGAGAGGCTGTGTTACAAGAATTTTGGGCAAACTTGGTCATGTGCAATATATTATCGCTTCATATATGTGATGCACAAGGGCCTTGGAACCCAGATCAAATTACTGAGTATCGTTTAAATTTTTCAGTTTTATTTAGTGTAATGAGACAGAAACTCTATCAGGTACTTATTGCGCCAAAAAACTTTCAAGCCCTTTTTAAGTATACGCGCTAAAGTTAAAATCCGACCGGGACAGCCGCAATAAAGTAGATAAGCCTAAACGCCATCATGTCTTTAGGAGAGTTTGCTAATGAAAGTTCTTAAGTTGACGCCATTGGCTGTTCCGATTCGTTATATGACATAAGAGCATCATATATTTCATGCAATGTATTTGAGATGTTTTTTTCCATATGTTGATTAATATGCCCATATATTGTCGTCTCTTCCGAATACTCTGTATCTTTATGTATATGATTTTGTTGCTTTAATTCTTCTCTATCTACACTCTCTATTTGCTCTGACACTAGCATAACTACCCCATATTTTACATAACGAAATAAAAAAATTCTAACTGTAGTATGCTTATATAATCTACGAAGTCAATAGTTAAATTGAAAAGTTTCGGTTATAATTTACTTCATATAGAACATGCCCTTGAATTATGCTAAAAATCGCCATAGTAGGCCTACCAAATGCTGGAAAATCGACCCTATTCAACAGATTAGTAGGAAGAAAAGCAGCAGTAGTGAGTAACATTCCAGGAGTGACAAGGGATAGGCGAGAGGGAATGGGGAGAATTAGCGATTTGGAGTTTAAAGTTATAGATACAGGAGGATGGAACGACCAAACTAATTTTTCACTACAAGTTATTGAACAAATCGAATTTTCTTTATCCAATTCAAACATAATTTTCTTTCTTGTTGATGCAAAAGTGCAAAATGAGCGAAATGAAGAGTTTGCAAAGTGGCTGAAGAGAAAAATAAATAAACCTGTAATACTAGTAGCAAATAAATGCGAGAGTCATAAATCCGAAAATGTTGATTATTTGCAGTTTTTTGATTTTCTTGGCCCGGTGTATATCTCTGCCGAGCATAATCTTGGCATGGTTGATCTTTATGATGCATTAGCTGGTGTTATTGAAAATTTTAACGAGAACACTGAGTTACCTAACAATGAACTGAGTAGGCTGAGGATCGCGATCATCGGCCGTCCGAATGTTGGAAAATCAACTTTTTTAAATGGTTTACTTGCAGAAAACAGACTAATAACAAGTTCAGAGCCAGGTACCACACGTGATTCTGTGGATATTACATATGATCATGATGGAGAGTTAATTACTCTAATTGACACTGCCGGAATCCGCAGAAAGGCGAATGTTGTAGATGGCTTAGAATCAAGATTTGTTGAGAAAAGCATGGAATCAATCAAGCGCTCTCATGTGGTAGTTTTAATGCTAGACTCCCTAGTTGGTATTGAGCAGCAGGATTTATCAATTGGTGAAGCTGCAATTAAGGGAGGGAAAGGGATTATTGTTGTTTTAAATAAGTGGGATTTAATAGGTAAGGATGACAGAAGCAGGTTAATAAAATTTGTCAAACAACAGGAAGTAACCAGGTTATTCTTGGAAGTGCCAACTATAACAATTTCTGCGTTAAAAGGCATGCGCTGCGGTGATGTGATAGATAAGTGTCTTGAAGTGAGTGAATCCTTGAACAAGAAGATCAGCACTGCAAAACTGAATAAGTGGCTCATAGATGCTGTAGGAAAACATTCTCACCCTCTTGTAAAAGGCAAAGCAGTTAAAATGAAGTATATCGCTCAAATTGGTACTAAACCTCCAGCTTTTTCTTTGATATGTAACATACCTGAAAGTGTTGATGAAAGTTACAAACGCTATTTAATTAACGATCTCAGAAAAAATTTCTTTGCAGACGGTGTGCCAGTTAGATTGCTTTTGAAAAAAAATAAAAATCCCTATGTAAAATGAATACTCTGCTTTATACTTTCAGGGATAATTTACTTAAAGTTATGTGTAATAATTCCAGAATTCCTGCAATCTTTCTGCTGTCGAGTGCCGCTGCTCTAATTTTTGCATATGTGCTAGAATATTTTTTCAACATGCTGCCATGCAAGTTATGTACATACGAGCGAATAGTTTACTATATCGCTGGATTACTTGCAGTAGCGTGCATGCTTAAAGACAACAAAATTCTAATCTATGCAATGTTTTGCAGCTACCTCATAGGTGCAGTAATATCTTTTTATCATATAGGTCTTGAACTCCACTTATTTCATGATGTTTTAGGTTGTACAGAGCAAGCAAGTAGTAACGTTAGTATAGAAGAGCTCAGAAATAATCTACTAAATCCTAATTACTCTCCATCTTGTGACAGACCTCATTACGTTCTAGGTGTTTCCTTAGCAACATGGAATCTAATTTATCTCATAGTAGCTCTGTTCGTATCAGGTAAGGTGTATTGTGGAGAAAGAAAGAAATCTAAATAATTTAAGGTACAGCAACAATCAGTTCTTGCAACAGGCAATTAGAGTAGATCACGCTGGAGAATATGGAGCTATTTGCATTTATTCTGGTCAAAAATTTATTCTTAAGAAATCTTCTATAATCAATGAAATAATTGAAATGGAAGAGCAGGAAAAAAAGCATTTTCACTATTTTAATGAGAAAATCAAAGAGCAAAAAGTTCGTCCTACTGTTTTGTTGCCTGTTTGGCGTGTTTTAGGAGTGTCGCTTGGCGTTGCAACTGCCATTATGGGCAAAAAAGCTGCTATGGCTTGCACTGCTGCAGTTGAAGAAGTTATCGGGGAGCACTACAAAGAGCAAGTTTCACATTTAGAAGATGGGGAATTAAGAGAAACTATAAGTAAATTTCGCGACGAGGAGTTAGAGCACAAAGATATTGCAATTCAGCACAATGCTGAAAGCGCATTTGGCTACAACATTTTATCATCATTCATAAAAACAGGCTGCAAAACTGCTATTTACTTGTCTAAGTTAATTTAACTAAGCAGCTTTCTTAAAGTGTTTTAAATGTTCTGATAACAACAGAAACCAGGAAGGAATTCAAGTGTAACAATTATTTTATAACTATATTTACATATCACCATTATTAATAAATAATTAGTATTTGTAAATTAAATACATCTAAAGTATAGACTGCAAAGGAGGCAAAAGTGCGTTTTAATTTAGAAGAGGGAAATGCTCTTATGTAATACCTGCCACAGGTTCACAACTGTACGAACATTCATTTTTGAAGGTAAATTGCACAGCAAATGGTGTCATTCCAGTCTGGAATCCAGAAATTTTGCTTATAACTGAGCTGATAAGCTAAAGGTAATTGTCTTACACTAAAACAAACGTTTTTAATTAAGTTGCATAGAACCAGTGTCTGGGCACTGGGATGACACCCCACTGGTGGTCCAAACTACAACGTTCGTACAGTTGTGGATTCCAGACTGGGATGACACCCTACTGATGGGCCCAAATCACAATGTTCGTACAGTTGTGGGTCAGGCTATAGGATGACAGAAGTTGACTTTATTAGCTATAGGTGGTATGACACTTAGTCAATTTAAGTAAGCAGATGATCTTAGCTACAAAAGTATTTTTTACCTCATTTGTTTTTGGGTTTATTCTTTTTCCCTATTTTATAAAGCTTCTAAAAAAAATAAGCAAAGATGGGCAACCAATTAGATCATGTGGACCAGAAAGTCATTTAATAACAAAAAAGAATGTACCACCTATGGGCGGAATAATAATACTGATTTCTTCTTTATTACCAATTTTACTCTGGGCTCAGTTAACACCAGAAATTTTGCTGCTGATATTGATAACTCTATTTTTTGCTCTACTTGGATTTATTGATGATTATTTAAAATTGAAGACAAATCACTATCGAGGTTTAAGTGCAAAAACCAAAATACTTATTCAGTTTATTGTTGCTCTGGTTGGTGTGTTTATACTTAAGCTATACTCTGCTGAATGTTTTACAAAAACGTCCCTATTTAAAGGAGTAATAATAGATTTTGGCTATCTATATGTTCCGTTTGCTGCGTTTGTAATTGTCGGCTCTTCTAATGCTGTGAATCTCACAGATGGTTTGGATGGCCTTGCTGCAACTCAAGTTATCACTTCCTTTGCTTTTTTGGGGCTAATTGCATATATAACTCAGGCAGATATGAATATTACTTTATTCTGCATTGCATTTATAGGAGCTATTCTAAGTTTCTTGTGGTTTAACACACATCCAGCAAAAATATTTATGGGTGATGTTGGTAGCTTGTCGGTAGGTGCGGCTTTAGGGTTAACTAGTGTCCTAATTAAAAGAGAAATGCTTTTTGCCATTATTGGAATAATCTTTGTAATAGAGACTCTATCTGTTATTATTCAGATATCATATTTTAAATATACAAAGTTTAAATATGGAGAAGGAAAAAGAGTTTTTCTTATGGCACCAATACATCATCACTTTGAGAAGAAGGGATGGTCAGAAAATGTAATCGTTATGAAATTTTGGATAATTTCTATTATCTGTTCAGTTTTTACTATAACTTTCTTATTATAAAAACCTATGAAATACCCAGACTTTACATTAGAAAATAAATTATCAGGAGTGATAGCAGGAGTGGATGAAGTTGGAAGAGGTCCGCTAGCTGGTCCAGTAATATCCGCAGCCGTAGTATTTATTGATAGAAATACAATTATTGATGGAATCAACGACTCGAAAAAGTTGACTCCTCAATGTAGGCAAGTCCTATATGAAAAAATAACATCCGTTGCAAAATTTGGTATAGGAATGGCAAGCGTAGAAGAAATAAATTCATACAATATCTTGCAAGCAACAAAGCTTTCAATGAAACGTGCGTTGATAGACTTGGACCTAGAATTAGATTATGTACTAGTTGATGGTAATCAACCACCTGAAGTGAAATGGCAAGTGAAATCCATAGTAAATGGTGATAATTTGAGTACATCAATTGCAGCAGCTTCAATCGTTGCAAAAGTTACGAGAGATCGGCTTATGCAAGAATTGCATAATAAGCATCCTGAATATAATTGGTATAAAAATAAAGGATATGGGACAAAAGAGCACCTTAACGCTATTGGCCTTTATGGAATTACAGAACATCATAGAAAAAATTTTGCACCCATATCTCGGGCATTATAGCCTTTACCCTTTTTTGAAAGGTATGGTTTCATTAAATAGGCAAACTGTACTCGATCCATTCCTTAAGGTAAACACTGAACTTACCCTTTCGATTATCAGGTAGTTATCAACTGTACGGAAATTTACTAAAGACTCATATCCTGCAGAATCAACCATAAAAACTGCCGGAAAATCAGAGTTTATTTTATTGAATTGTAGATATGTAAATTTTCCGTCATCAAAAACCTTAATTGGTATTATTGACTGACTACCTTTGACGTGCGAGATGGAATAATTAAAATTTAATCCCTTCTTTACAACTTCAATATCATTGATATCAGGAATAATGGTATGACTAGCTTGTTCGAAGATATCACCGTTATTTGTTGTGTAAATCTCATCACTGCTAAATAGTGGATAAAGAAACCTTACTTCATATGCTAATCTTGGATCATCTAGTCCAGTTGCTTCTTCAGCATGAAGTTCAAAGTAATAAACTCTTTTATTGGTAATTATAGTTGCATTAGTATCGGCAATATCATCTATAGGCTTAATAAACAATCTATTACCTTGAGGAAGGAGTTGCCAACCAGTTGAATCACCCATTGAAAGGTTTTGTATTACCTCCCCTGGTTCAAACAATATACTGGACTGATAACCATAAAAACCCGTATACTTATGTATAGCTTGTGGGTTATAATTTATCACCTTTATGTGATTATCTCCAGCTATTGAACGTGGCTCCTGTTTTGCAAGTGCATCACTACCACAGAGGAACAACAGTACGGCAAACAGTAAACCAATCATAATATCAAAATAAATTAATTTTCATTTTATCATTGATAGACATGCACTGCAACTATTAAGGCACTTTCTATACTATAAACCCCAAAGCAAGCGGTAGAAAAGGCAAGAAATAAGGCAAACTCCTTAAATACTTTAGAACTACAGGAGGCTTTACCTGAACGGATATACTTGGAATCCTGCCATTTTCACTTTGTAAACATACCAAGAATTCTGTCCATTATTCCACCCATATTTGCTTCAGCTTGAGTATACTCTATTTTACCACCATGCAAGATTAGTTTAATATCTGATCCAGGTGATATATTAACAAATTTACTGCCAACAACTCCACTGCTAGTGATCAGAGCTAAACTATCAATTGGCAATTTTATGTCTTTGCTTATACACATATCGATTCGTGCTACGTAGGTAGCTTTGTCAAGTGATACACCAGTTATGCTTCCAACATCTACACCAGAGATCTTGACACTATCACCAACTCCTATACCGTTAGCGTTAGCAAAAAGACCATATATTTTATTGCAATCCTTATAGTTTTTCTTTATGTAAGATAGCTTATCAATAGCAAAGAAAATCAGAAAAATAGTGAAAATTAATACAAATAATCCAGCGGTTATTTCAAGTATATTTGACCTTCGCATCTTTAGTTATCAGGACTCCAGCTTTTATAGTAATTTTTCACTTTTTGGTTTGGATAGTATGCATCTTTTGTACCCGTTAAATTAGGAGTATGTTTTACTTTTCTTTTTTTATTATTAACTGGTACTACATTATCAGTATAGTGAAGCCATATATGCCATTCCGGAGGCACTGTTGTAGGCTCAGAGACACTGCTATACATAACCCACCTTTTTCCTTTACTTGATTCATAGTAAGAATTTCCATTTTCATCTCTTCCTACAAATTTATCTTCTCTTCGTAATAGGCGTTTTATTGCGTTACAAATTTTAGATAACATAAGGGTATTAAAACAAAAAGTATTATATATACTAATACTTTAACGATATATTAACAACAATTTAATGCAATTACCAATCTTACAAGTTATTATACCAATAATTGCATCAATGTTTTGCTTTCTTGCCAAGAAACACAAGGTATCTTGGTTTATTTCTTTTATTGCAACAACAATCACTCTTATCATTTCATCAATACTACTCATTAAAACATATAAAGGTGAAATTATAACTTATCACCTTGGAAATTGGGCTCCTCCGTATGGAATAGAGTTAAGAATCGACGTGTTAAACTCCTTGATTCTAACTTTGGTGAATTTTATAGCGCTGATTAGCGTGCTTTATAGCTTTTATATTAACGAAAAAGAAATTAGCAAAAACAAAATCACTGGTTTTTACTCTCTATTTCTACTGTGCTTAAGCGGACTGCTCGGGATTCTAGTAACAAACGACATATTTAACCTTTACGTTTTCTTGGAAATTTCATCTCTTTCTTCTTATGTATTAGTTTCAATGGGAAGGGATAAAAAAGCCTTGGTTGCAGCATTTGAATATCTAATTAGTGGAACAATAGGCGCAACATTTTATTTATTTGGCATCGGGCTCTTGTATTCAATGACTGGAACGCTCAATATGTCTGACATGGCTGAAAGAATAGTTCCATTACACGATAACAACATCATAAAACTTGGCACGTTGTTCATTTTTATTGGTCTCTCAATCAAAATGGCACTGTTTCCATTAAGCAGGTGGCTGGTTAATGCATATAGTGAGGCGCCAAGTTTCATTAGCATATTCTTTTCAGGCACAGTGACAAAAGTGATGATATATGTTTTCATCAGAATCTTTTATACTGTTTTTCATCAAAATTTCTTCTTATTTAAACCATCACTAAGCAACGTGATAATTATCCTCGCACTTTGCGCTGTTATATTTGGGTCGATATTTGCAATAACCGCAAAAGACATAAAAAGACTGCTTGCTCACTCTAGTATTAGCCAAATTGGTTATATAATTTTAGCACTGAGTTTTAACTCAAAAACAGGTGTATTTGCAGCAATTCTTCACATAGTAAACCACAGCATAATAAAAACATCTTTATTTATGGCTGCAGGATGTATTTCTTACAAATTTGATACAACAAAAATAGAGAATTTATCGGGACTCAAGAAATCAATGCCTTATACAGCACTTGCGTTCACTCTACTCAGTTTAGCATTAATCGGTGTGCCTTTAACAAATGGCTTTGTAAGCAAGTGGTATATAATGAAAGCAATTATCGAATCTCATGCGTGGATTTCCCTTGTAACATTTGCTGCTGGCTCTTTCCTTGCATTGATATATATGTGGAAGATGGTAGAGAAAATGTATTTTGAAAATGATGCAACGTCACGCACTGGAATGACACCGGACAAAATTAATGATGTGCCATTTCCTATGCTTTTCTGTCTATTGTTTATGGCAGTTTTAACAGTAGTAACTGGAATATATAGCACTCCAATTCGGTTAGTAGTTGAGAAGTTGGTTTTTTGATTTTTATCTTTGTTTCATATTTTACTATACTTTAAGGTTATAAGGTCTTTATTGTGGATAGACTGAAGAAGATTCATTGGTTGTTAGTCATTAACGTGATAGCGCTGTTTTGCGTTGGCATTGTTGTTCAATACTCTTCTGCTGGAGGAAAGTGGGTGCCATTTGCGATTCACCAACTGGTCATATTCTCCTTCTTTTTCCTACTTGCTATAGCTATGTCATTCATAGAGCTAGATTTTTATTTGAAGCACGCCTACTTTTTTTATGTAGCAGCAGTGATTTCGCTATTAGTAGTGAATTTTTTTGGCTCACACATAATGGGTGCAACAAGGTGGATAAGAATTGGATCAATTAGTTTGCAACCATCAGAATTTGCAAAAGTAGGCTTAATACTTGCGCTTGCTCGCTATTTTGATAAGCAGAGTGTATATAAAATGATGGAATTTAAAAGATTGCTTAAGGCACTTATAATTATTTTCTTACCCGTGTTCTTGGTGTTAAAGCAACCTAATTTAGGCACAGCTGTGATAATGTTATTTATAGGGATATCAATTATATTCACAGCAATAATAAAAAGATCTCATTCGGTAATATGTGGAACGCTTGGCATTTTTGCAGTACCGGCTATTTGGCCTTTTTTACGTCCTTATCACAAGCAAAGGATATTGTCGTTTTTGGATTCATCAGTGGATCCACTTGGAATAGGTTATAATGCGCAGCAATCTCAGATAGCTATTGGTTCAGGAGGTTTACTTGGTAAAGGTTTTGTGAGTGGAAGTCAAACTCAACTTGGATTTTTGCCGGAAAAACGTACAGATTTTGCTTTTGCAGTGCTGAGTGAGGAGTGGGGCTTTTTAGGTAGCATGACTTTAATTTTGCTTTATACCTCATTACTTGGCATAATTTTCTCTATCGCTTATAGGTCGAAAAATTATTTTTCTAAGTCGGTATCTATCGGCATTTTCGCCTTTTTTAGCGCTCATTTCTTTATAAACATCGGAATGTCAATAGGCCTCTTGCCTGTGATAGGCGATCCACTGCCATTTCTTTCTTATGGAGGAAGTACAACTGCTGCAAGCTTGATATGCATAGGATTATTGCTGGCAATAAAAGCAGATGAACAACAAAATACTTGTATTTTACCTATGCTAAAGTAAAATTAAACTTTACTTAATAGTTTTTATGCTAGATGAAATGCGTGAGGAATGTGGGGTATTTGGCATAAGCTGCAACCAAAGCGCTGCTTTTAACTCTATACTTGCTCTCCATGCTTTGCAGCATAGAGGTCAAGAGTCTTTTGGCGTAGTAACCAGTAACAACGATAAGCTGCACTCTTATCACTTTCAAGGTCAAGTGAGCAGCGTATTTGATGATATAGATGAAATAAAAAAATCCTTGCCTGGAGATTGTGCAATAGGTCACGTTCGATACTCAACAAGTGGTAGTAAATTTGGAGCGCAGCCCATGCTTGGCAAAAGTAACAAATTTGGGGATTTTGCTATAGCACATAATGGTAATTTAATTAATATTTCTCCGATACGCGAACAATTAATTAAACAAGAGTGCGTTTTTCAGTCAGATATTGACACAGAAGTAGTAGTGCATCTGACAGCAAGGGGTGAAAAAAATAGCTTCTTAGAGAGTTTTATATATGCATTAAAGCAAATACAGGGTGCTTATTCTTTTGTGGCAATCAATCAAGAAGTAGTTATTGGAGTACGTGATCCATCTGGAATCAGGCCTCTTGTTTTAGGGAAGTTAAACGGTTCTTACGTTCTTGCATCTGAAACTTGTGCTCTTGATATAGTAAATGCAGAGTTTGTTAGAGAAATAGAACCAGGTGAGTTAGTCACCATTGATCGAAATGATAATCTAGCTTCAGCATTTCCTTTCCCACAGCAAAAATCAAGTTTTTGTATTTTTGAATACGTTTACTTTTCGAGACCAGACAGCATAATGGAGAATAGGTCCATATATGATATAAGAAAAGAAATAGGAAGAATACTTGCAGAAGAGAGCCCACCAAAAAACAATGTAGATATGGTTGTACCAATACCTGATTCTGGAATACCTGCAGCTATTGGATATGCAAAGCATTCAGGATTACCTATGGAACTGGGAATAATTCGTAATCATTACATAGGAAGAACTTTTATACAACCAACCGCTGAAGTACGTAAAGTTAGAATAAAATTAAAATTCAATGCTAATAGGCACACTTTGAAGGGTAAAAACATAATTTTAATAGATGATAGTATAGTGCGTGGTAGTACGTTAACAAATATAATAGTTATGTTAAAGGATGCAGGAGTAAAAGAAATTCACCTCAAAATTTCAAGCCCACCAATTAAGCATTCTTGTTTTTATGGAATAGATACGCCAGAGTGCAAAGATTTAATTGCTGCAAATAAATCTGTAGAGGAAATTAAGGAAGTTATAGGAGTAAACAGCCTAGCCTTCTTGAGTATTGATGGATTATATCAGGCTGTTAAAGGAGAAGTGCGTAACAATGCTACACCACAATATTGTGATGCTTGTTTCACTGGTGATTATCCAATTGGCAAATAGTCTACGCAAGATCACTGGAGCTTAAGTTTAGAAAATCTTAAACCGCCAAAATTTCTCTTGGCCTTTACTAATTCCGATTCTCGGAGTGCACACATAATCCGGGTTGAGGTGAGATTCATAAACACAAAATTTGTGGCTTATAGTAAGGTCTTGCTTATTATGTTCTTTTGTAATGTTTAATCTTTTGCACAGTATTCCTGGTCCGCCTAAGTTTGCTTCAAGCGGTTCAATGAGCTTTAATCCTCGTATTAACACTGCTGCTGGGAACCCTTCTGTTTCTGTTACAATATTTAAACAGTAATACATTCCATATATAAAGTACACGTATGAAAACCCCGGCATACCAAACATTACTGAGGTTCGATTAGTATAGCCTCTTGCCGCGTGACAAGCTGGGTCATTCATTCCTATATAGGCTTCAACTTCGGTTATTATTCCACTAAAGTTAGAAAATTTCAGCATCTTTCCTAGTAACTCCCCGGCTACAACCAAAGTTGGCCGCTCGTAGAAATTTCTTGGTAGTATTGTGTTGCTCATCATAAAAGTATAAGTTACTTGCAGATGCAAGCAACTTATACTGAATTTTCACTACTTTACCTATTTTGAAGCAGCAGGAGCTTGATGCTTTTGTGATGCGCCGCTCAAGTCTTCTACATTTGTTGAATGCTGCTCCAAAAATTTTACTTCTTCAGAGCTTTGTTGTAATTGTGTTTGTGGCAATTGTGATGCTAACACTTCATGTAAAGGCTTTGCTTCATATTGCCTTCCTACTTTTACTTCTTTATGTGCAGCTAATTGCTCCATAGTAACACCATTACCCTCAATAAGTTCTACGGAGCCATTATCATGAATATTAATTTTAATATTACATTCTTTTCCTTGAGCATTCCACTTTAAAGTCATTTGATATGACCCATTAGCTACTTCATAAATTCTTGTTCCATGTTCATCAACCCGGCAACGTAGCCCCCTTGCTTTACTTTGAGGTAGCAATAATGTAATTGCTTTCACGCCATATTGTTTACACAAATCGTTATTTAGAATGTCACTCATGCTTATTTCTTTTGTATTACTACCTATCGCAATTCTTACGGCAGGCTCAATAATATTATCTTCATTTTTGCTTTCTTTAAGTTTTATAAATTCTATATCATTATTTTCTATATTTTTAGATATCGCTTCTTTAATTTGTTCAGCAACTTTGCCTATAATGTTCTTACCACCATATTTATTCTCATCCCGAGCAGTATATGTATATATACCATTACTATCCTTATGAATATAAGGTTTTGGTTTCTTTTTATTAGTGATATTAGTAGAAGTGTTGTTCTGCATTATAAAGAACTCATTCCATTCTTCTTCATTATTAAGAGTGACGTATTTAGGTACATTTTTAGTATCCGAAATTGGATTATTATCAGAAGAACTGATATTTAGATTAGAAGAAGTTCCAATCAAAGATACAGTTTCAGTGCTATTTAACATATATGCCTCCATTATTTTTAATATATAAATATTAGCATATAGATATCATGTCAATTAGTCAATATAAATTATGATGTTTAATGTTGAAAGCTCAAATACTCCTTTGCTTGATCGGTTAGAACGCGCCCTCTTGGTGTGCGCTTTACAAAACTAATTTTGATTAAATAAGGTTCTACTGTTTCTTCAATATTGCCAACATCTTCGGATAGCGCAATAGATATGGTGTCAATTCCAACAGGGCCTGAAGTGTTGAATAAAAATCTTAGATAATTCATATCAAGTTTATTGAGTCCCATTTTATCTACACCCAATTTTAGTAATACAGAATCAGCGACTTCATAAGTAATTTTTTTATCATCTTTCACTTCAACAAAATCCCTTATTCTTCTGAGTAACCTCAAAGCAATTCTTGGAGTGCCGCGCGCACGGCAGGCAATTTCCCGTGCTGCATCCTCTTCAATTTCAGCAGAAAGAACTCTTGCGCCTCTTTTTATAATATTAACCAGCTCCTCAAAGGAATAAAACTCAAGATGCAAAGGAATGCCAAAACGATCTCTGAGTGGCGCAGAAAGTAATCCAAGCCGTGTTGTTGCTCCAATTAGCGTAAATGGTGGTAGATCTATCCTTAAAGTGCGAGTAGATGGACCTTCACCTACTAATATGTCCAGGCAAAAATCTTCCATAGCAGTATATAAAACTTCTTCGATGCTGCGATTTAATCTATGAATTTCGTCGATAAATAGAACATCTTTTGCATTTAAAGTGGTAAGCACTGCAGCCAAGTCCCCAGCTTTACTAAGTAAAGGACCAGAAGTTGCGCGAAAGCTAACTCTTAATTCTTTAGAAACAATTTGTGCTAAAGTTGTTTTGCCAAGCCCTGGAGGACCGTACAATAAGACGTGATCTAAAGCTTCAGTTCTCGTCTGTGCAGCGTTTATAAACACTTTTAAATTTTGTATTAAGTCTTTTTGCCCGACAAAATCATCAAGTTGCTCAGGCCTGATGTTAATATTGCGCACATCTTCAGTATATTCTTTACCGCACGATATTGATTTCATAATGTTAAGAGCTCCTTAAGCGCCATGCGAATAATATCCTTAGTGTCCAGATTTGACGATTTGTCTTGTATTTTCTTTATCGTATCATAAGCTTTCACTTTTTCATATCCAAGATTGATCAATGCTGAAAGGGCATCTTCATTAATTGGATTAAAGTTATTGTTATTTATTTCTAGTTTACTCACTTTGCCACTCAATTCAGTGATGATTCGATTTATGAGTTTCAGGCCAAGTCCACTCATCTTGAGTGCTACTTTATCCTCATTCATAATTGCCAAAAATAGCTGTTCTGGAGTTAATTTACTCAAAATTGACATTGCAGTTTTATAGCTAACGCCGCTTACTTTGACAAGCAACCTCAAGCACTGCTGTTCTTCTTTGCTTATAAAACCATATAGCTGAGCGACATTTTCTCTGTTATTTGCATAGGTTTCGATAAGTAATTTAACTCTACTTCCGATGGAACATGCATTTAAAGTTTTGGCTGAAAGATACACCATATAGCCAACATCATTCACATTCAGGATTATGTGATCACTGCGCACTTCATCAACTATTCCGCTTAGATTTCCTATCATTTTTAGCACTGTATAGGGTTCAGTTTAAATACTCCTGGATCTTAGGTCAAGCAAACGAACATTATAACAGGGAAACGTGGCTAAAAAACCACTTGACAAACTCCGCCAGCCCCCTTATCATAAACACTGAAGCTATTTATTTATCTTCTCTGTACAGATTAAATGACAAAAAAACTCACGTATCTGGCGTCTCATGTTTAATTTTTTGCACTATGTGCACTCTATGTCTTTATCAAATTTCTGGGTTTTTACCTACACAAGCTGAAATACGCTTATAAAGCATTTAAAACATTAAAAAACGCCAACTTAAAAAATGGATAGTGAATAATTAGCTACCCTAGGGTTTCTTTTGCCTTTTTTTCTGTTTAGTAAATTTCTTAATGTTTATAATTTAGATTAGTTGCAGCTTAAAAGCAGCTGAGTCGTGGTTATTAAGCGTTTAGAATAAAAAAACGCCATACTTGAAAGTATAATGTAAGTAATTAGCCAACCACGGGGCTTCTTTTGCCTTTTTTTTATTTGGTAAATTTCTTAATGTTTGTAGCTAAACGACAACCGTCATCCCGCTGCTTGTTAGCGGGATCTATGTTAAGGTATGACGGTTAAGTAAGGGATCTATGTTAAGAGATACCGCGATTCATTCGCGGTATGACGTAGGACTGCTGTCATCCCAGTGCGTGGGCTTTGTTGCATCGCTCTTCGGATAGTAGGTAACGCACAATAAATTTATGAAGCTATCTCAAATTTAGCCATACCAATATCAGTGAACTTATTGAGCAAATAGCATTTAACAAGTAGTTCCTTCTCTCTATTTGTCTCAGATTTATTCCTAAAACTAAACCCGAATGTTTGTTTCAGTCGCGAGAAAAAACTTTCTATATAAGATCTTTTTCCATAACTCATCTCTTTTTTCCACTTCTTTATACCATCTTCATCATATGACTTTATGAGCTTGACTGCAGAATTTCTCTCAGCCATATAGTCTAACTTTGGATGCTCTGCTGCGTTGTTTTTCGGAGGAATTTTCGTTTTTATACCATATTGATTACACAGCTTATAGAGCTTTTCTCTGTCATATGCCCTATCTGCATATAGTACTTTTATGACATACTGAAAATCGACTTCTTTTAGCAAATCACAAGCTCCATAGTGATCAGCCGTTACTGTATTTTACAGCTATGGCTTTTTTGCTGTTTGTATTCAACATTACATGCAATTTTCTTGTCTGTTCATAGCTGCGATACTTTCTATCTTCGCTATTTTCTTTGCTATGACCAGGAGTGTTGTTGTATATACTAATTCCTGTACTGTCTATAGCAATTTCGATATCTTCCATATTATTTTCTGCAATCATTGATCTTAATATTGAGTTTCTTAAACCTTCTTGATGATTGTGAATAGCTGATAACTTGCAAATTTTTCCCAATTTGCTCAAGGTATCCTGCTATAAACCCAACTGTTTGCCTCAGGCCTATTCTAAATAAACAAGTTATTATGTGCACCAAAATTACAACTTTATCGCTATAAATATTGTTGCCACCTGGTATTTTTGGACCATTCTCGTACCACTTTTCTATGGCTTCGTTGATATAATGAAAAATATTTCCTCTTTTTTCTAGAAATTTGTTATATTCGCTATGGTTACTGACCCTCATTTTTTGTGGCATATTTTTTCTTTCAAGGTTAAATGGCTATTTTATAATGAATTTTGTCAGTAGCCACCAGATTTTTTCAGTTGCTATGCAACAAAGCCATCCCAGTGTCGGCTACTTGGATGACAAGAAGAGGGTACTTGGATAAGAGGCATTGCCCTCCTGGTAGGCCAAAATTGCAATGTCCGTACAGTTATGGATTCATTCGCGGTATAGATTCCGCTAATGAGTAGCGGAATGACGAATTTGTTGTTTTTCAAATTGTAGGTAAACCTAAGCCACTTTAGCTATATATAATAGAATTTCGCTTTCTACTATCTTTCCAGTTGTTTTATACATAATTCTCGAATTTTGAAAATTTGCTCCATATCTAATTTCTCACTTGTATAAAATTTGTTTTCTTACTTCGAGACCTAATCTACCACAACTTTTATATGGCGTTTCTTTCCTGCAGATAATTTTATAAATGGCTGATCTTTAAAGCTTTCGAAATTTATTACATGATCAATATTGTTTACAACATTATCATTAATCTTGCATCCGTTGCCCTGTATTAAACGCTTTGCAGCGCCTTTTGAAGGTTCAAAACCGGTGTCATGTAGTAGGTCTACTAAGGATATGCCGCTTGCAACTTGTTCTTTTTTTATGATGTAATCAGGAAGTAGTGAGCTATCTTCATTCTCAAAAGCAGAAATTGCAGCAAATTGTGCAAGTTCCGCTTCTTTGTCACCATGACATATTTTTGTCACTTCTGTTGCCAAGACCTTTTTTGCTTCATTTATTTCTTGATCCTTTAAAGACTCTAATTTTCTAATCTCATCAATTGGCACATCAGTGAGCAATCTTAAAAAACGTCCAACATCTTGATCATCAACGTTGCGAAAATATTGCCAGTAGTCGTAAGGCTTTAGCATATTATCATCAAGCCACACTGCTCCACTTTCAGTTTTGCCCATTTTTTTTCCTTGTGCATTTAATAAAAGAGGCATGGTAAGGCCAAATAGCTCAGGTAAATTCAACTTTTTTCCAAGTTCAATTCCGTTTACTATATTTCCCCACTGGTCTGACCCTCCAATCTGCAGACGACAATCATATTTTTTGTTTAATTCAATAAAGTCGTAAGCTTGCAATAGCATGTAATTAAATTCCAGAAAGCTTAAGGTTTGTTCTCTATCCAGCCTGGTTTTCACACTATCAAAACTTAGCATACGATTTACAGAAAAATAAGCTCCTATATCACGCAAAAAATCTATGTATTTTATGTTATCCAACCAATCTGCGTTATTTACTATCATTGCACCAGTCTTGCTGTCATTAAAAGACACCATTTTCTCTAATATTCTCCTTATACTGGATGTATTTTGATTGATGTTCTCTACAGGCAAGATGCTTCTTGCTTTATCTTTGAAGGATGGGTCACCAATTTTTGTTGTGCCACCTCCAAGTAAGACTATCGGCTTATAACCAAATTTTTGTAGGTGACAGAGCATCATAATCTGAATTAGGTGACCAGCATGAAGACTTGGTGCTGTGCAATCAAACCCAATGTATGCAACTATATAATTGCTCTGCAATAATAATTGATCTAGTCCTTCAATGTTTGTGCATTGGTATAGGTACCCTCTTTCTTGGATGAAATTTAAAAATTCAGATGCGTGTTTCATTTTATAAACCCCAGTCTATCCTGTCATTAATGCCGAAGGTAACCCTAATAGAGAAGCCAGTGCCCAGACACTGGAACTTAATTATAAACAAGCACACTATACAACGTTTTCGATGAAATTGCATGAAAAACTGGATTCCAGTGTCAGCTACTTTCATGACACCACTACCTGTGCAGGAGTTGCCTTCAAAATTACAACGTTTGTGCAGTTGTGCACCAGCTATCCAGGCAATCAGTTCCATAACTCTTCTATTTTATAATACTCCCTTACTTCCGGCCTGAATATGTGAACCATTATGCCTTGAAAATTCAAAACTACCCAATTGCCTTCATCCATACCTTCTACATCTATTTTATCATGTGGCTTGAGGCTTTTTATTACGTGCTCAGCTAAAGCTTTAACGTGACGGCTTGAATCACCAGATGCAATAATCATATATTTTGCAATAACGGTTTTATTCTGCACATCAAAAGTTACTATATCATGACCTTTATTTTGATCTATTATCTCTTCAATTGTACTTCTTATCGATTCCATATCGCTAAGCATTGTTTACAGGTTATATGATTCATTTATAATTATATACTCAAAATTTCTAAATATGAACTATTTTCAACGCAACTACTTGTTAAAGGTATTACCTGCATCTATTTTATCATCATGTTTTTAGCATGTACAATGTATATACTTTTTATATAATTGAAAATAGCTTTTTACTAGTATTCATTATGGGCAAGACTCTCATCTACTTAATCGGCTTTCCAGGCAGTGGTAAGTTTACTACTGCAAAGGAACTGTGTAAAATCATTGGTGCAGTAATAGTAAGCAATAATCTATTCAATAATATTATATTTGATATTGTTAAATTACAAAACGCTGAAGTTCCAGATGACCTATGGGAAAAAATTTTTGCAGTTAGGGAAAATGTATTAGCAATACTGGAAAAACACTACGTAAAATCAAAACATTATATATTTACAAATGAATTGATAGAGGGTGATCCCTATGACCAAAGATTATATAACTCAGTGGTAAATTTAAGTAAAAAAATGGACATGGAAATTTTTTCTGTAGTATTACATTGTAATAATGAAAAACTAGTAAGACGTGTCCAATCAGAAGAGAGATATCAGGAAAATAAAATTACTGATCCGGATTTTGCTATAAAGAAAATTGAAGGGAAAAGGCTATTTATACCTGAGGGTTCGCTTGAAATTGATAACTCGAACTTGAGTGCAAAGGAAGTTGCAAAGAAAATTGTTGAAGAGATGAAGAAAGAAAAAAATGGAAAATTAATTAAAACTTCTGTAACAAATCATTTAAAAACAGAGCGTACTCGTGGTTGAGCAGAAAGATAAGTACCGTCCTTGTGTTGGCATAATGCTATTTAACAGACAAGGACATGCCTTTATTGGAAAACGCTTTGATAGCGATTCTTACTGGCAGATGCCACAAGGAGGTGTTGATGATGGTGAGGAACTGGAACAAGCAGCGTTACGTGAGTTGCTAGAGGAGGTTGGTACTAATAAAGTAAAGGTTATAACTAAAAGCAAGGATTGGATATACTACAACTTGCCTGAAGAAGTTATACCAATATGCTGGAATGGAAAATATTCTGGTCAAAAGCAAAGGTGGTTCTTAATGAAGTTTTGCGGAGAGGATGAGGACATTGATATTAATTATACTGGTCATCCAGAGTTCAAAGAGTGGCGTTGGCAAGGTATAGATAGTTTAGTAGCCAGTGCTATATCATTTAAAAAAGAAGTTTATAAAACAGTGATAGAAGAGTTTTCTTCTATAATAAAAGCCTCAACAATAAGCTCATGATAGTAGATTCTCATTGCCACTTGATTTATTTTTCTGACGATGAAATACCAAAAGTAATTTCAAGGGCAGAGCAAAATGGTGTAAAGGTTTTGCATAACATATGTGTAAGCATTGACGATGTTCCTAAGTTATTAAAAATTTCTTCATCCTATGATCAGGTCTACTCCTCTGTTGGTATACATCCGCTTGATGCTGCTATAGAAAACGGTGAGTGTATACATGTTGATGAATTAGTTGAATTTACCAAGAACCAAAAGGTAATTAGTATCGGTGAAACCGGGTTAGATTTTTATAAATCTGACAACAAAGACAATCAGAAAAAAAGTTTTGCATTACATATAGAAGCGTCAAGAATAACTGGACTACCTTTAGTTATTCACACAAGAAGCGCTGATAATGAGATGATCGATATGTTAAGGTCAGAAATGAAAGCCGGTGCTTTTAGTGGAGTAATGCACTGCTTTGCTTCCTCTAAAGAACTTGCTTATCAATCTATAGATTTGGGGTTATATATTTCATTTTCTGGAATTATTACTTTTAAAAATGCGAGCTTACTCAGAGAAATTGCACAAAATGTACCACGCGAGCGTGTTTTAGTCGAAACTGATGCACCATATCTATCACCTGAGCCTTATAGGGGAAAAAAGAATGAACCAGCAATGGTGAAATACGTTGTTGATTGTTTGGCAGAGTTGTGGAATGAGTCACCAGAACAAGTAGCGAAGGTAACCACAAGCAACTTTTTTAGGCTGTTTGAGCTATAAAGAAGCTCTATAAAACCATTAATTTGCTTATGAACCTAAAGATTTCACCAGCTCTCTCACCGAGTTTACAGACTTATTAAACATTTCTTGTTCACTATCATTCATTTTAACTTCTAGGATCTTTTCAATTCCGTTTTTTCCAATAATTACAGGAACACCAATAAACAACTCTTCTACACCATATTCACCATTAAGGTAAGCAGCACATGGTAATATGCGCCTCTTATCTTTTAAATATGATTCTAACATGCATATAGCTGAAGATGCAGGAGCGTAGTATGCAGATCCAGACTTAAGCAGATCAACTATTTCTTTACCGCCATTGCGAGTGCGTTCAACTATTTCATCGACTTTTTTCTGTGTGATAAGACCCATATCGATAATTTGAGTAAGTGGAATTCCAGCAACTGAAGCACAATTGATTAGTGGTACCATAGTGTCGCCATGTCCTCCAAGCACAAAAGCAGATATATCTTCAACTGAGATATTTAACTCACTTGCAAGAAAGTAACGAAAACGGGAAGAATCAAGCACTCCTGCCATGCCAACAATCATATTAGTTGAAAGGTTTGAAAATTTATGCACCACTGAAACCATGGCATCCAAAGGGTTGGTAACCACTATTACAAACGCGTTTGGAGAATATTTTTTAATATTTTCGCCAACCTCCTTCATTACTTTAGCATTGGTTTGCAGGAGGTCATCCCTGCTCATTCCAGGTTTTCTAGCGATGCCAGCGGTTATTATAATTGCATCGGAGTTTTTTATATCTTCATACCTATTTGTGCCAGTAATATTGACATTAAATCCATCAATAGGGGATGATTCTGCTATGTCGAGTGTTTTACCTTGTGGTATTCCATCACTAATATCAAGTAAAACAACATCACCGAGTTCCCTTAGTGCAATCATATGGGTGAGAGTTCCACCGATATTTCCTGCACCGATTAAAGATATTTTTTTTCTTTGTACTGTCATTTTCTACTCCTTTGTATTTACTTTTATGGTTTTACCTTCCCAAGGCGATAAGCTATCAAACATACGAAAATCTTGCGGTAAATCTATAGGATTATACACAACCTTTTTTGTCTCTATATCATATCTTACTTCCTCATAACCAGTGAGAGGGAAATCTTTTAACATTGGATGACCTTTGAATCCATAGTCTGTTAGAATCCTACGCAAATCAGGGTGATCAGAAAACTCTATTCCATACATATCAAACACTTCACGCTCAAACCACAAAGCCGTACTAAATATCTTCGCTACACTTGGAGGCATGTCGCTTTCACATAACTGAAGCTTTATGTGTACTCTAATATTATGCACAATGCTGAGCAGATTGTATATTAGCTCGAAACGCTTCTCTCTATTTGGATAGTCAACCCCAAAAATATCAACTAATAGTTCAAACCTACACTTTTCATCATCACGTAGAAAGAATAGGTACTTTTCAATTTCATCTAAAGTTGAATATATTACAATAATGCCATCATCTTTTTGAATGCACTCGCATTTGGTCTTTTTTTGTATATACTTTGCAGTTTTATCCATTCCGAGTCCGTTTTATTTTGTTTTGTAGGCATAGCATTCCATATAGCAACGCCTCAGCGGTTGGTGGGCATCCAGGGACATACACGTCAACTGGCACAATTCTATCACAGCCTCGGACTACTGAATAAGAGTAATGGTAATAACCACCACCATTTGCACAACTTCCCATGGAAATAACATACTTCGGGTCTGCCATTTGATCATAAACCTTGCGCAATGCTGCTGCCATTTTATTAGTTAGTGTGCCAGCAACAATCATCACATCTGATTGACGTGGGCTTGCACGAAACATTATACCATATCTATCAAGATCATAACGGCTGGATGCAGTATGCATCATCTCAACTGCGCAACATGCAAGACCAAATGTCATTGGCCACAATGAACCAGACCTTGCCCAATTCATTACATAATCTGTTAAATCACCAAATTTAGTGACAAGAAACCCTTCTTTTTTATAACGACCCCAGTCATCATTAGATAGAATTTGATTTGTCATAAACTACTCCCACTCTAATGCACCTTTACACCATTCATAGATAAAACCTATAGTGAGTATTGCAAGAAATACCATCATAGACCAAAATCCACCATAGCTTATCTTAGATAAAGAAACAGCCCAAGGAAAAAGAAAAGCAATTTCTAAGTCAAATATTATAAATAATATTGAAACTAGGTAAAATTTAATGTCAAAATTTTTCCTTGCACTGGATAGTGGATTGAAGCCACACTCATATGTGGAAAGCTTTTCACCATCTGGCTTACTCACTGCAAGAAACATAGGCAATATACCTAAAGCAAAAGATACTACAATTGATACGCAGATAAAGATTACTATGGTTAAATATTCGCTCATTTAACAAAACATATAACACTATGAGTTTACATGCTTTCCTAACTTTTTACCACCTAAAATATGCACGTGAAAGTGTGGTACAACCTGCTCTCCATTTTCACCGTAGTTAGTGACTAATCTATATCCTGTTTTTTCTAGATTATATTTGTGTGCTATCTCTCTTACAGTTTTGAAGAAATCCGCTATTTCCTCTTCAGGAGCTTTTAGAATGAAATCATCATATGAAATATATTGATTTTTTGATATAACTAAAATATGAACTGGTGCGTCAGGGTACTTATCATGAAAAGCTAGTACATTTTCATTTTCATGTACCTTCTCACAAGGTAACTCACCTCTTAATATTTGAGCAAAGATGTTATCGCTATCATAAACTTCATTGCTCATATTTTAAGAGCGACCTTTCCCTCTTTCTTCGTTTTTCTCTACATTAGGTGTAGATAGTGGTTTTATCGCATCACCAGAAGCATCTTCAAGATTTAAAGAGCTTACAAGTTCCCTTACTTTTACCATGTCCTGCTGTTCTTTCAAAAAGGGTTCTATTCCACTTACCCTTTTTCCAGTAATAACTCCTGGTTGTAAGTGATACATATCCCCAGGAACAGTTAGACTATGATGTCTTTCCTCTATTTTTTTAGCTTCACTCATAATACTCCCCTATAACTTATTTTTGCATTCCACAACTTTGCGACTTACCTGCTTTTATAGCTTCTTGCGCCCATTTTTTCTCACCTGAAGCTATAGTTTCTGAAGGCTGACCAACATCAGACTTCACAACTTTGTCTGATGACTGCTTTTGATTATCATATTCCTTATACAATTTTTCTGCAATACCATACAGCAATTTTAAGTCTGTGTGAACTTTAAATTCTCCACCAGTAATTTTTGCTAGATCTTTAAGGTTACCGTCAACTTTTTGTTTAATTTCTTCAATAGCAAGCTTTTTTATCTCCTCTGGACTCTTTCCTTTATATTTAATGTCTTCAATTATTTTTTTAACATCAACTTCAATTACAATTTTATTTTCTTCTTTAAAGATAGTTACATTTGGCAGGTTTTGCTTTATTTCACCTAATCGTTCTGGCGTCAAATAGGGTATATCCCCTGTCAGAGTCCTTGATGCTAAAAAAGTTACCTTTCCTGTTCCTTTCTTTTGCTCCATTATTTGGACACCAAGATCCTCACTAGCTTGTGTGGTTTCTATAGGTGGATCATATTCTTCAAGTGGGTTGCCAATAATAGAACGTCCGCCATTTTTTATGTCGTGCCGCATTTCATCCCAGGACTTAAACCAATTCTTTGGCCATATAGGGTACACTGCACCCTTGACTAGAACTTTTACACCTCTACCCAGAAAACTTCCTACTCCCGAAGCTGCATTACCAACTTTAGCTAGTATAGAAGTAGATTTTTCATTTTTTCCTGTGAACATACATACCTCCAAGGTACTTTCTACAACTAAATACATTTTAATTATAGACGAAAAAATTTAAACTTCTATATCCATTATAAGATAGAATTATAGGGATTGCAACCATTATTTGCACATTGTCTAAAACATGTAGTATTTTCGCTACTTTTATTGTTCAATTTATTATAAAGAATACTCTAAATTATGTTTAAATGGAACACAAATAATATCATTGATGCAACTGGCGGAAGAGACGTAAATGGTTGTAATTGGATACATAGCTCAAATATTTCAACGGACACAAGAAGCATAAAAAAAGGTGATTTATTTATTGCCCTCAAGGGAAAGAATTTTGATGGCCATAATTTTTTGCATGAAGCGTTTTTAAAAGGGGCTATCGCTGCAATAGTGAGTGAGGGTAAATATAAAAGTTTCCCTCTCATTATTGTACAAGATACCCTGAAAGCTTTGCACGATATGGCATCATATTACATTAGAAATGTTCTTATTGATGCTAAAGTTATTGCAGTTACAGGCAGTGTCGGAAAAACCACTACAAAGGATATGCTACACACTGTTTTATCGCAATATGGAGTGTCCCATGCAAACGAAGGTAACTTAAATAATAATATAGGATTGCCTTTGACAATTCTGAAAGCTCCAAAAAACTGCCAGTACTTAATTCTTGAAATGGGAATGAATAAAGCTGGTGAAATAAAAGAATTATCAAAAATTAGTAATCCGAATATTGCAGTTATTACCAACATCGAACCTGCACATACTGAAAATTTTTCATCACTATTTGACGTTGCACAAGCGAAGTTAGAAATTCTGTATGGTATGAAAAATAACGGTACTTTGGTTTTAAGCAGAGATAATAAATATTATGATTATCTCTCATCACACGCCAATAGAAATGTAATAAGCTTCGGTAAAGATAAAAATGCTGAAGTTTGTTTACTAAACTTAATAAGAAACGATGAATCTTCTGTCATTTCAGCACTATCTTCTGTCATCCCAGTGCTTGACTACTTGGATCCAGGAAGTTCAATTGCAAATGAGCATATCAGACGGTTGTATAATAAAGACTGGATTCCAGCGTCACGCGCTGGAATGACATCAAACCGAGTTGCTAATAGATTAAGTTTAAAAATCAGGCTGAGTGATAATCAAATTATAAACTGTAATTTACGTGTACAAGGTGAGCATTTTGCTTATTCGCTACTTGCTGTTGCAGCAGTTGTGCAAAGCCTCGGACTTGATTTATCAAAATTACCACTTGCACTTAAGAATTTTAGTGTAGCGAAAGGTAGAGGCAATATTCATAAGGTCAAATGCAATAAAAAATATATACATTTAATTGATGACTCCTATAACGCCAGCCCTGCTTCGATGAAAACTGCAATAAAAACTTTGAGTACATATTCTAATCAGAGAAAAGTAGCTTTGCTTGGTGATATGTTGGAACTTGGTGATGAAAGCATAGAGTTTCATACAGATTTGGTTAAGATTATCACAGAAAATAATATAGATAAAGTTTATACAGTTGGTAAATTTATGTTAGAATTGCATGAGCTTTTGCCAGATAATATAAGAGGCACGCATTTTAATGATTCTAATCAATTGAAAAGTGATTTAGCTAACATTATTCAGAATAATGACGCAATTCTAGTTAAAGGCTCACGAGGAATGAAAATGGATCTTATTGTACGGGAATTCGTAATAAAATATTAAGCGAAATCATTGTATTAATTTACAGTAACAAATTATTAGGAACTTTAATTGTGACAAAACGTGTAATTATTTTTGGTGGAACGGGGTTTATAGGGAAACACATCGTAAGACGCTTGGCAGCAGAAGGATATTTAATAAAGATATTCACTCGTAATCAGGAAAAAGCTGCTTGTTTAAAATTGTGTGGCAATTTAGGACAAATATCAATATTTAAAGGCGATTTTTTTGATGAAAAATCAGTTCTGGATGGTATGGAAGAATGTGATGTAGCTATAAACTTAGTGGGAATATTATATGAAGCAAAAAAGCACGATTTTTACGCTGTTCACGTTAAAATAGCTGAAAGGATAGCAAAAGCTGCAAAAATGAAAAATGTACCTATGATGATACATTTTTCTGCTATGGGAATAGAAAATAGCAAGTTGTCAAAATATGCCAAAAGTAAATTGGAAGGTGAAAAAGCTGTAACTTCAGCATTTCAAAAAGCAATAATAATTAGGCCAAGCCTTGTATTTGGTAAAGAAGACAACTTCTTTAATAAATTTGCAAGATTAGCAACTATTCTTCCTTTCTTACCACTAATTGGCAATGGAACAACTAAATTTCAGCCAATATGTGTAACAGACTTAGCTGAAGTGGTATATCGTATTATCAGTTTTAATAAGCAAGACAAGAAAATTTATAACATGGGTGGACCAAAGGTTTACTCTTTCAAAAGCTTATTGAAGTTTATTCTGAATGTTACTAACAGAAAGTGTTTGTTGATCAATGTATCTTTTCCAATGGCAAAGTTAATAGCTTTCTTTTTAGAAAATAAAATTATTTCTATGCTGCTAAAACCAATAACCGGAGATACGAACCCTATGCTTACTCAAGATCAGGTGAAAGTTATGATGAATAGTTCAATCGAAAAGTCAGTTGACCTTGAAACAATGAAGGTTCGACCATTAGCAATTGAAAATGTGGTGCCAGAGTACTTGAAGATTTATAGAAAGTATTGATAAAAGAGTGTGCCCGGTGGGATTCGAACCTACGACCCACAGCTTAGAAGGCTGTTGCTCTATCCAGCTGAGCTACGGGCACACAACATATATAAAATGCTTCTTAGTACAAGTGAAGTCAAGTACTTCGTGTGAATATGATGTTTATCTTGCGACACCTTGTCATTGCAGTTGTGTGTCGCGCGCTGCCAAAATTGGATGCGAGAAGTCTATTTATTTTAGAAAATATTATATAGAAACTTACTTGACACCCTTCGCCAGCGCCCTTATCATGATAGTGAAGCTATTGTATTTGCTTTCGCCAATCTGCAGATTAAAAGGTAAGGATTACTTAATGTATCGGCGTCTTATGTTCAATTTTTTGCAGTATATAGATACTGTATGTCTTTACAAAACTTCATCTACATCTAGATTTTTATCTAAATAAGCTGAACGCGCTTATAAAGCGTTACAAGACATCAAAAAATGCCAATACTCGACAGAGATAGTAAAAGACTAGCTAACTCGGGGATTCTTTGTCTTTTTTTCTGCTTAGTAAATTTCTTAAACATTTGCAGCGTAGGTTAGTTGCAATTAAAAGCGGCTGAATCTCGCTTGTCAAGCGTTTAAAACATAAAAAACGCCAATATTTTAAAGCGGATAATAACCACGGGGCTTCTTTTGCCTTTTTTTTCATTTGGTAAATTTCTTAATATTTATAGCTAAACAACAACCGTCATCCCGCTGCTTGTTAGCGGCTAAGAGATACCGCGAATGAATCGCGGTATGACGGTGTAATGATGGTTAAGTAATTCGTCATCCCGCTGCTTGTTAGCGGGATCTATGTTAAGGTATAGTAGGGGATCTATGTTAAGAGATACCGCGAATGAATCGCGGTATGACGGTGTAATGATGGTTAAGTAATTCGTCATCCCGCTACGTGTTAGCGGGATCTATGTTAAGAGATACCGCGAATGAATCGCGGTATGACGGTGTAATGATGGTTAAGTAATTCGTCATCCCGCTGCTTGTTAGCGGGATCTATGTTAAGGTATAGTAGGGGGATCTATGTTAAGAGATACCGCGAATGAATCGCGGTATGACGGTGTAATGATGGTTAAGTAATTCGTCATCCCGCTGCTTGTTAGCGGGATCTATGTTAAGGTATAGTAGGGGGATCTATGTTAAGAGATACCGCGAATGAATCGCGGTATGACGGTGTAATGATGGTTAAGTAATTCGTCATCCCGCTACGTGTTAGCGGCTAAGAGATACCGCGAATGAATCGCGGTATGACGGTGTAATGATGGTTAAGTAATTCGTCATCCCGCTGCTTGTTAGCGGGATCTATGTTAAGGTATAGTAGGGGATCTATGTTAAGAGATACCGCGAATGAATCGCGGTATGACGGTGTAATGATGGTTAAGTATCCCGCTACGTGTTAGCGGGATCTATGTTAAGAGATACCGCGAATGAATCGCGGTATGACGGTTAAGTAGGGTGTCATTCCAGTGCTCCTTTTTTTGTCATCCCAGCGTTACGCGCTGGTTTCAACATTATATCATGAACTTTCTAAAATTCATTGAACTGTGCTTTCAAACGGTAGTGCCGGGGTGTGAGTATAACGATTATCAGTATATAAAAGTCATAGCAGATAGGCTGGAAGCGGCGAGCGCTGGTGAAGTGAAACGAATAATATTCAATATGCCTCCGCGCTCGATGAAGTCCATGTGCATAAGCGTTGCGTGGCCCGCATGGATACTGGGAAACCAACCAACTGCGAGAATAATAGTTGCAAGTTATTCTCAGCGGCTCAGCGAAAAGCACTCGCTCGACACCAGGTGCGTGATGCAGTCTAGTTGGTATAGAGCGCTATTTCCAGAGATAGAACTATCCAAAGACCAGAATACCAAATATAAATTTCAAACAGTGCAGAGAGGATACAGAATCGCAACATCAGTTGGTGGAACACTAACTGGTGAAGGTGGTGATTTTATCATTGTGGACGATCCGCTCAGTTCTGCTCAAGCTTTGAGTGAAACGCTTAGAAAGCGTGCCACAAACTGGTTTGATCAGACTTTAGTAACCAGGCTGAACGATAGAAAAAAAGGAGTCATCGTTCTTGTAATGCACAGGCTACACCAGGAGGACTTAACTGGACACCTTCTCTCCAAGCCAAAAAACATATGGCATCATATTTGTTTGCCAATGATTTCTGAAAATAAGCAGGTTATTTATTCAATCAAAAAGCCAATACCTCCCGTTCCTATCATCCGAGTAGCTCAGCACTGTGCGACCAGGCGATTATATAATAAACCAGCGTCACCTGTAAGGATATTATATTCAAGAGAAGAAGGTCAGTTGCTATATCCCCTCGATGGAGGAAAAGAAGAAGTTGAGACGATAAAAGTTGAACTTGGGAGTTATGCTTTTGCTGCGCAATATCAACAAAACCCTCTGCCGCTTTCAAGTGGTATAGTCAAACGAGAGTGGCTAAAGCGCTATAAAAATGTTCCTGATAATCTCTCGCATGTAACACAAAGTTGGGATACTGCGGTTTCAACAAGTAACATGAGCAACTTTAGTGTCTGCACCACCTGGGCAAAAATAGATAATAAATTCTATTTACTTGATGTATATCGCGCAAAGCTTGAGTATCCAAAGCTTAAAGAACAAGTTTTATCACTAGCTGCAAGATGGTCACCACACGCGATTTTGATCGAAGCCAAAACAAGTGGTCAGCAATTAGTACAAGAGCTAAAGACAAACAGTGATTTACCCATTATTGAAATAATGCCACATGATGACAAACTCACTCGATTTTATCAAATTGTTCCGACTATAGAGTCTGGCAAGGTTTTTCTGCCGCACCAAGCAGTATGGCTGAACGATTTTGAGTATGAGATTTTAATGTTCCCAGAAACGCGCCACGACGACCAAGTGGACAGTACCGTGCAATATTTGCAGTGGGTGAGAAACAGTACCTCTAGGGTTACGGCTGTACGGGCATTGTGATTTGAGAGCAATTTCCACAAGGGAGGATGTCATCCCAGCGCTCCTTTTTTTGTCATGCAAGTAGCTGACACTGGAATCTAGCTTCTCGTTGCTGCTGCGATCATATACTATTGTAATGAGCCTTCAAAGTCACTTAAAAATAGCAACGTCCAAAGGTTTTCTGAAAAGGTCCCACAACCCGGTTCGTAAAATTCACAAGAACCATTAAAATATTTTTTTACTTTTCATTGTATATTTCTCAACATATTATCTTTAAGTACTAAAATAATTAACAATATGGCATTATTAATAGTTGAATCACCTGCGAAAGCAAAGACAATAGGTAAATATTTGAGTAAAGAGTTCAAAGTAGCTGCATCCTTTGGACATGTGAGGGATCTTCCAGCAAAAAACGGTTCTGTCGATCCGGATAATGATTTTGCTATAAAGTATGAAACCATTGAAAAAGCAGAAAAGTATATAAAAGAGTTAGTAAAAGCCGCAAGCAAAACATCAGATATATATCTTGCAACAGACCCAGACAGAGAAGGGGAAGCAATGGCTTGGCATGTGATAGAGACATTAAAAGAAAAGAAAGCAATCAGTAATGAAAACAACATTTATAGAGTAGTCTTTAATGAGATAACAAAAAGAGCAGTACAAGAAGCAATAAAAAATCCACGTGAAATTAATATGGATTTAGTGCGTGCACAACAAGCACGTAGAGCTTTGGATTATCTAGTTGGATTTAGTTTGTCACCACTGCTGTGGACAAAATTGTCGGGAAGCAAGTCTGCAGGGCGAGTGCAGTCTGTTGCATTAAAGATTATATGCGAACGAGAAGATGAAATTAGTAAATTTATAACACAGGAGTATTGGAGCATAAAGGCAGAAATGCAAAATAGCAAAGATGAGGCTTTTTTTGCTATGCTAAGCCACTATGACAATAAAAAGCTAGAAAAATTTGATATTAAGAATGAAGAAGAAGCAAAGGACTTAGTCAGGGAGATTGAATCAAGGCAATATGCTGTAAGCACAGTAGAACGCAAGCAAGTTAAGAAAAACCCGCTTCCTCCGTTTATTACTTCAAGTCTTCAGCAAGATGCAGTGAATAAACTGTATTTTAATGTGAAAAGTGTTATGCGCATAGCGCAAAATTTATATGAAGGTATCGATATTGGTGGTGAAACTGTAGGGTTGATAACTTACATGCGTACAGATGGGTTTCATATTGCAGATGAGGCTATAAACTCAATTAGAGGGTCAATTAAGTCATTATATGGTGATAAATATTTACCGCAGTCTCCTCGTAAATATGTAAAAAAGGTCAAAAATGCTCAAGAAGCACATGAAGCAATTCGTCCAACTGATATCAATAGAACGCCGGGTAGTATTAAGGATTACTTAACGCCAGAGCAATTTAAATTGTATGATTTAATCTGGAAAAGGACCATTGCAAGTCAAATGGAGTCGGCGATTCTTGATCAAGTGGTAGTCGAAATTAGTTCTACTGACCAGAAAGTAATTCTGCGAGCAAGTGGATCAAGTATATTCTTTGATGGTTTTTATAGAGTCTACCAAGATAACATAGAAGCCGAAAATGAAGGCCTGCTACCTGCCATGAAGGAAGGGGAAGCGTGTAAGCTGATTTCAGTTGAGCCAAAACAACATTTCACTCAACCGCCACCTCGTTATAGTGAAGCAAGTATCGTAAAAAAAATGGAAGAAATCGGTATAGGTCGACCATCAACTTATGCAACAATTATTTCGGTATTACAAGATCGTGAGTACGTTTCATTGGATAGCAAAAGGTTTATTCCAAGCAGCCGCGGTAAAATCGTTACTATATTTTTAGAAACTTTTTTTCAGCGTTGTGTAGAGTATGATTTCACAGCACAAATGGAAGAGAAGCTTGATTTAATTTCAAATGGACATGCAGATTGGAAAAAAGAATTAGGCCACTTTTGGGTGCCATTTTTTGGTCATGTAAACTCTGTCAAGCAAATGACGCATGATGAAGTTTTCAGCGGCATTCACGATTTGGTAATCGATTGGTTTTGTTCAGAAGAAGGAAGAAAAGAGGTGAATACGAAATGCCCTGCTTGCTTAGGTGGCATATTGAAATTGAACTTTGGAAAAGCCGGGGTGTTCCTTGGATGTTCTAACTATCCTGAATGCAACCATACAAAAGAAATTACAGGTAGTAACGACAATTCAGAATATCCAAAAAGTTTAGGTATAGATGATATAACAAACCAAGAAGTGATGATCAAAAAGGGTCCTTTTGGACTTTATCTGGAGTTTAATAACGAGTTAAAAAAGAAAAAAACGGTTTCCATACCAAAAGATATAAATGTTAATGAGATTGATCTGAGCACCGCTACTCAGTTACTTTCCTTGCCAAAAGTAATCGGAGAACACCCTGAAACCGGAAAGGAAGTAAAAATAGGCCTTGGACGATTTGGGTACTATATTTTCTATGATGGTAAATACTTTTCTCTTAAGAAAAGCTCCAAAGAGGTGCTGAATACAGAATTGAGCGAAACTGTACAAATTATTGCAAACAGTCCACGCAAAGAGTTAAAATCTCTCGGGGTTAATGAAAAGGGAAAAGAAGTTTTTATCTGCAACGGTAGGTACGGATTCTATATAAAATGCGGTAAAACAAACGTTGCTTTGGGCAAGAGTGCAGATATTGAGAGTATAGATCTGGAGAAGGCTTTAGAGTTGATTAAGGGTAAGAAGTAGACTTCTTGCATAACCATTATCTACGTTAAAAATCAGCTTTTTTGTCATTCCAGCGTGTGACGCTGGAATCTAGAAAAAAAGAACCTGGATGCCAGTGTCTGGGCACTGGCATGACACCCTTTCTGGTAGAGGTTGCTCTCAAATCACAACGTGCATACAACTGCAGCAGTATGATGTTTTATTTATTATAGCTATAACACTGAAGTTTACAATCAGAACAAACCACTTGGCCACGTGGAACTGATTTCAGTTTATCAGTTGAAACTTGATTTGAGCAGAATATGCATTTTATTGTGTTGCTTGGAGTAAGTGAGTTATCAACAGCAATTCTATCATCAAAAACAAAACATTCTCCTTTCCAATTACCATTTTTATTATAAGTTTTTTCAAGGTAAGAAAGAATGCCGCCTTTAAGATGGTAAACATCACTAAATCCAAGGCTTTTCATATATGCTGTAGATTTTTCGCATCTAATCCCACCAGTGCAGTACATAGCCACTTTCAGGTCTTTACTCTCAGAAAATGACTCTGTCCACTGAGGAAACTCACGGAAACATTGTGTGTGTGGATTAATTGCATTCTTAAACTTGCCTAATTTCACTTCATACTCGTTTCGTGTATCTATTACTAAAACGTCAGATTGAGAAGTAAAATCATCCCAATGCTCTGGATCAACATATTTACCCTTAAGGGAAATATCAAGATTGCTTACACCAAGATTCACAATCTCTCTTTTTAATTTTACCTTCATCTTGCTAAATGGTTGATATTCTGCTGCACTCTCTTTCCATGTAAGGTCCCTTAGCCTATAATCAGAACGTAGAAAATCGAATATTTTATCAATTGCGTTTCTTTCACCAGATATTGTTGCATTAACACCCTCTTCTGCAAGGAGTATAGTGCCCTTTAACTCAACGTTGTTGCATGCAGCTTTTATTTCGTCTTTCATGTCATAATAATTAGAGAGTTCTACAAAGTGATAGAAAGTTGCAATGACGAAGCTCATGATTATTCACTTATCAACTAAAAACATGATATACAAAATTATAAAGATATTCAATAGTACGGCTGTTAATTACTGGATATCTTCAGTTTTTACATATAACATTTTAATATAAAATATAGATTCAAATTAATGTTTTTAAGAGTATTTAAAAATATATTCTTATTTTTAGTAAGTATATTATTCGTCTGTCCTATACTATCGTTAATATCAATCTTATTTACAGATTCAGCGAATTCCGAATGGGTAATCAGTACACTTTTTCCTGAATATATACTGAGTACGTTAATTTTGATGGTAGGAGTAGGGGGAATATCTTTCATATTTGGAGTAATTCCAGCTTGGCTCACCACATTTTTTTCATTTCCTGGAAGTAAAATTTTTGAGATTGCTTTATTCTTTCCAATATCGATTCCTGGATATATAGTAGCGTTCGTCTATGTAAATACACTAGAGTTTTCAGGTCCGGTGCAGAGCTCATTAAGAGACATTTTAGAGTGGAGCAAAGGTGACTATTGGTTTCCTGAAATAAAATCCCTAGGTGGTGGAATATTAGTAATGGGATTCAGCCTATATCCATACGTTTATATGTTAGTCCGCTCAAGTCTAAAGAATGTTAGTAACTCAGTCACTATTGCGTCAACACTTGGGTTCTCCTCATTGAAGAGCCTGTTTTCTGTCATCATACCCTCCATACGCCCATCAATTATAGCTGGGTTGTCTTTGGTACTAATGGAAGTAATTACAGATTTCGGCACACCACAGTTTCTTGCTATCGATACTTTCACAACAGGAATATATCGCACCTGGTTTTTACTGCATGACAAATATTCAACTACTGTTTTAGCAGTTGCAGAGTTGATTTTCGTTGCAACACTAATAGCTATCGAAAAAAAACTACAAAAAAAAGGAATATCCTACTCTTCAATCAATACCAATTCAGATTATCACAACAAACGGAGTATAAGTGGCACTATACCATTGATCTTTGCTTATCTTATGTGTGTATTGCCGATATTAATAGGTTTTATTTTGCCAATGATTCCGCTCATATATTGGAGCATAGAGAAGGGGTTTTTCATATATGAAGCAAGATTCTATAACATAATAGCAAATAGCGTTAGTTTATCATTCATCACTGCACTAATCTCAATTAGCATTGCAATAATTATTGGATATACGGCGCGTAAAAATAAGGTAATCAATAATGTAGCACGTCTCATTTCTTTAGGCTACGCAATTCCAAATGCAATTATCGCAATTAGCATAATAATATTTTTAAGCAGAATATCCTCTTTCATTACTCAATATATTGTGGAAATTAGCTTGGTAGGAACTATTGGCGCATTAGTTTACTCATATTTATTTCGTTTTTTTGCTATATCTTTCAAGGCGGTAGAGTCAGGGCTCAAAAAAACACCAAATGAAATTGAGTGGACTGCATATACTATGGGTCATGGACCTATTTCCACATGTTTGAATGTTCATATCCCTCTCATCAAGAAGAGTATATTATCGGGATTTTTGCTCGTATTTATGGATACTATCAAAGAGCTCACAGCAACACTTATTATAAGACCATTTAATTTTGAAACTATATCAACTAGAATATATGAACTTGTAAGCGATGAGCGCTATAGAGAAGCTGCCCCATTTTCGTTAATAATAGTTATAATAGGCTTAATCTCTACAATAACCTTATTTACACTTGATGATAAGGATAAAAAATAAACGTAACCGTTCACAGATTTCCACTTAATTCTTCAATCTCACTAATAGAAAGGCCAGTAAACTTAACAATAGTGTTGACATCAACATTATTAGCCAGCATTGCTTTTGCGACTTCAATTTTCCCTTCAATTTTCCCTTCCTCTTTACCAATTTTTTTGCCTTTTTCAGTAGCAAGATCAAGTCTGTATTCAAGAATGGCTTCTTCTTTCCGTAGATCCATTATCCTTTCTTCGTAAGCTACTAAATCTTTTTCGTTCCAACGAAACTTGTCTAATTCATCATATGCTAGCTTTATTATTGGCGCTTTTTCTGCTATCTCTTTTAAGTCCTCTTCTGTTGTTTCTTCTGCGTATTTAAAAAAGAAACACCACCTTTCTACTATACTTTCTAACTGCTCTACTTTATTTTTTGCGAATTTAGGCAACTCAATAAAGACAAACTGAAAATCTTTTAAGTAATGGCCGTTAGTTTTTATATCACGTATATTGTGAGTAGAAATATAATCAACTTCTTCAGGAAGTAAGTTACAATTTGATATAGCAATAAAGAAGACTTTCTTTAAATCAATGTAGTTGCCAGATTTATCTAATTGTCTTGAGTAGGCTTTAGCGGCATATAATTGAGCGCGTTTTTCGAAGCCCTTGTCTCTAGCGAGCTGCATTTCTGCTATATATCTATTTCCGTGAGAATCCTTGCAGAGAACATCAACAATACTTTGTTTATCAGAGGCAACTTCGGGATCCATAATAGTGCTAAGAAACTCAACTTCTTGTATTGCATTTATCTCAGTAAACCCTAAAATATCGTTCAAAAAGTGGATCAGGATATTCTTATTTTTTTCCGTTCCAAAGATTTTTTTGAAACACAAATCATTGCGAGGATCGAGAAATTTTGAAAGAGCCATGGCAAAAATGCTTGAAAATATTAATAATTATACACTATTATTAACAATTATTCAACCATATTTTTGAAGATAGCTAGTTTCTGTATTTATTTTAAATTGAAGAAAGCTCAAATGAAAGATCGTGCTTTGCTAAAAATCACAGAATGCAGTCTGGTTACAAATAAACTATTTTGATAGTTAATGGGGTCTAGTTTTGACGTATGGACTATCCAAAGAAAAGGGTGGTATCATAACCTCAAAAACTTTTATGCTTTCTTCATTCAGAAATTCATACTTACCCTGCATTATTCCTGACGGTACATTTAAGTATGTTCCACTTGTGTATTTAAATACCTCTCCAGATTTTATCACAGGCTGTTCTCCGATAACACCAACTCCGGCAATTTCATTTATTTTTCCCTTATAATCTATTATTTGCCAATGACGACTTAACAATTGAATAGTTGATTGGCTTTTGTTTTTTATCTTAACGTTATACATCCATACATAGCAATTTTCATAAGGAATGGATTGCTCTTCAATGTAAATTGGTAAAACTGTAACTTCAACAAAGTTGGTAGTTAGTGTGTATTCTAGAATCATTATAGAATATTCATGATAAAAAGATAGTATCCTAATTATATACTTTTTTCATAGATTTTTCAAGTATACTCTAATTAGGAAATATCAATTTATAGTATGAATGAACCAGATGCGCTTAGCAAAAAAGTAATAGGAATAATAGGTGGTGGACAATTAGGTAAAATGACTGCTATCGCTGCAACAAAACTTGGACAAAAAACACATGTTTTTGCCAGTGCTAAAGACGATCCGGCTTGCTCTGTTGCTGATGATTTCACAATAGCAGATTTCTCTGATAAGAAAGCGCTTGAATCTTTTGCACAGAGTGTGGATTTGGTCACTATTGAGTCTGAAAATATTCCATGTAGTGCAATTGATATCGATGTAAATTTTTATCCGGGTAAAAAAGCGTTACACATTGCGCAAAATAGGCTTAGAGAGAAAGATTTCATTAGAAGCTTGAGTATAAAAACTGCTGAATACAAAAGTATACAAAATTATAATGAGCTACTGAAAAACAGTAGAGCTTTTGGCTATCCAACAAGGCTGAAAACAACAGAAATGGGTTATGATGGAAAAGGGCAATATGTGCTTGAGAATGATTCTGAAGTGAAGCAATTTGCTTCCTTTGATTGGAATACAGAGTACATTCTTGAAGCAAGTGTTGATTTACTGAAAGAGGTTTCAATAGTCGTTGCAAGAGATAAAAACGGTAAAGTAGCTTTTTTTCCTATAGCAGAAAATTACCACGTTGATGGAATACTTGATACTTCAACAGTGCCAGCTAAAATAGATAGTAAATTAACTCAAGAGGTACAACGAGCTGCAAAGAAAATAGCAAATGCGCTTGATGTAATAGGAATTCTGGCTATTGAATTTTTTGTTACTAAGGATAACGAATTGTTAGTTAATGAACTAGCTCCCAGACCTCACAATTCTTGCCACTGGAGCTTGGATGCATGTAACGTTAGTCAATTTGAACAGCTAGTTAGGATAATATGCGGGCTACCTATGCAGGAAGTAGTATTACGCTTTCCTTGTATGACGAAAAATATAATAGGTAATGATATATATGATTCTCATAAGTATTTGAGCAACGAAAAAGCTAGTTTAACCATATATGGGAAAAAAGAGGTTAGGGATAAGCGTAAAATGGGACATGTCAATATAGATTTAAGTTAACAGTTTTTCTACGTCATACCGCCACAACTGTACGAACATTGTGATATGATGAGATGTTACATAGTAAACGGTGTCATTCTAGCACCTCTTTTCCCGTCATCCCGCTGCTTGTTAGCGGGATCTCATTTCACTTTGTGAAGGTGTCATCCCAGCACCTCTTTTCCCGTCATTCCGCTGCTTGTTAGCGGGATCTCATTTCACTTTATGAAGGTGTCATCCCAGCACCTCTTTTCCCGTCATTCCGCTGCTTGTTAGCGGGATCTCATTTTACTTTATGAGGGTGTCATCCGAGTAGCCCCTTTCTCGTCATCCCGCTGCTTGTTAGCGGGATCTCATTTCACTTTATGAAGGTGTCATCCGAGTAGCCTGACTACTTGGATCCAGGAATTTTATTAAGTTGGTAAGCATAAAAGTGGCTGATCTTATGTTAAAACACAACGTTCTTGATGAGATTACAGCAAGGCTGGATTCCAGCGTCAGCTACTTGAATGACAGCAGTCCTACGTCATGCCGCCGCGGTATCTCTAGATCCCGCTAACAAGTAGCGGGATGACGATTGTCGTTTAGCCATAAATATTAAGAAATTTACCAAATAAAAAAAAAGGCAAAAGAAGCCCCGTGGTTGGCTAATTACTTACATTATACTTTCAAGTATGGCGTTTTTTTATTCTAAACGTTTAATAACCGCGATTCATCTGCTTTTAAGCCGCAACTAATCTAAATTATAAACATTAAGAAATTTACTAAACAGAAAAAAAGGCAAAGAAAACCTAGGGTAGCTAATTACTCACTATCCATTTTTTAAGTTGGCGTTTTTTGATGTTTTAAATGCTTTATAAGCGCATTTTAGCTTGTATAGCTAGAAATTTGATAAAGACATAAGGTGCACATAGTGCAAAAAATTAAACATGAGACGCCAAATACGTTGAGTTTTTTTGTCATTTAATCTGTACAGAGAAGATAAATAAATAGCTTCAGTTTCATGATAAGGGGGCTGGCGAAGGGTGTCAAGTAAGTTTTTTCGTTTCTATTTCCAATAAAAGTTTGTATGCAATAACACAGAAGCATGCACTGCTATTCCTTCATTTCTTCCAATATAACCTAATTTCTCTGCAGTGGTTGCTTTGATATTTACAAATTCATCATCAATTTCTAATGCTTTTGATATGAATTTCTTCATTTCTACTTTGTAAGGCGATATTTTAGGCTCTTCACAAACTATAGTAATATCTAAATTAGACACGCTGTACCCTTTTTCTTTTGCTTTTTTAGCAGCAAAGTCAAGAAAGTGAGATGAATTGCAATCTTTCCATTCAGAGGAACTAGGAGGAAAGTGCTCTCCTATGTCGCCACATCCCAGTGCTCCGAGTATTGCATCAACGATTGCATGTATTGCAACATCACCATCAGAGTGCGCTTCTATTGCCATGTTGTGTTCAATTTTCACACCGCAAATTTTTATAAAGCTTTCAGCACCATTTTGAACTTTAATGAACTTATGTATATCATAACCGGCTCCGACACGAAATTTTGGCTCTTCAAAAAGAAGCTTTGCCATATTGATATCCTCTTTTGTGGTTAACTTAAAATTGCTTTTCTCACCTTTAATAATCGCAACATGTTTTTTGTGCTCTACCATTAGTGATGAATCGTCAGTAAATTCTTTGACTGATTGATGGCATGATAATAATTCTTTGAAATTAAAAATTTGAGGGGTTTGTATGGCTCTGAGCTTTCCTCTTGAAATCGTAGATTCAATAAAACTATTACTCACCAATGACATAGTGTCTTCAACTTCTATTGCTGGAACTACTCCTGTATATTGATCATTAATCATAGATTCAACCAAGTTATCTATCAGAACATCTGACACAAAAGGCCTACAAGCATCGTGTATAACTACAAAATCTGGGTTAATTTTTTGTAAGCTTTCAAGCCCTAGTTTAACTGAACTTTGCCTGTTTTCTCCTCCGTATACAGGGCTTAGTAATTTAGTGTCTGTAATTAGTGATATAGCTTTCTCATAGAAACTTTCATGGTCTCTATTAATTGCTATTCTTATGTAATCTATATATTGGTTAGCCAGAAATCTTTTAATTGTATGAAATAAAACAGATTTACCTGCCAGTTTTATATATTGCTTAGGAATCGTAGAATTGCATCTACTGCCTACTCCCGCTGCAACTATTAATGCTGCTATTTTGTATTTCTTAGCGCACATATTTCTTTTTGTAGAAGCTTTCCTCTCTATCCAAGATTCTTTCCGAAAAATAAAATTTCTGACATCATATAAAAGTTACTTCCCCTATTAACTAGCATAATTATAATAGCAAAAGAGATATTTAGAGAGCTCAAAATCTATCTTTGCCTGCGGATTAAACAACTAAATTTTAGTAAAAAATGATAGTATTACAAATCGTAAAATACTTTCAACATAGGAAAAATAAATTGCATATTTTTCAGTAAATTAGCTATGCTAAACACATGCAAAAACGTCATATAACTATTTGTTTCATACTGCTTTTTATAATAGGGATGTTATTCCTGATGCGTCCTATGATTTTTCCATGTTTAATATCTATTATTATTGCATATTTGTTTAATCCGCTAGTAGTCAAGTTTGAAAAGTATAGAATACCACGTTCATGTTCTGTAATTTTTATAATACTTATTTTATTAATAGCTTTTATACTAGTCATAACATTTGTTTTACCTATTATATATGTTCAAATTACTTCAATATTAAATTTCTTAGTGAGTAAAGTGCCTTCATTAAAGTTTAAAGTAATCCCCTCTGTATTAGAATTTCTTAATATGAAAATCGAGGATAGCTTATTTGATCATTTATCTAAAAATCTAGCAGAAAATTACAGCAACTATGTATCTTATTTCATGAATGCTCTTGATATTGCTAGTAACTTTATAATCCAAGTGTTAAGTTCAAGCTTTAACACGGTATCATTAATGGTGATTACTCCTGTAGTGTTTTTCTATATATTACGTGATTGGCCTTTAATTATAGAAAAAGCTAGTAAATTAATCCCTATTCCTTACAGAGGAAAAATTGCAGATTATTTTTCCAAAGTGGATTTCATTATATCTAATTATCTAAAGGGGCAGGTAAATGTATGTATTGTCATGATGGTCTTTTACTCTGTGAGTCTGAGCATAATTGGATTGGAACACTCTATTGTTATTGGAATTTTATCAGGAATGTTAACGTTCATACCTTACGTAGGGCCATTATTATATACCATTATTGGGTTTTTGAGCGCTATCACTCAATTTAGTGGATGGTTTGAAAGTGCTGCTGTTTTGCTATTATTTGGTGTTGGACAATTAATAGATTCAAACATATTAGTTCCTTTATTAATAGGAAAAAAAGTTCATATACATCCAACTGTAATTATTCTGGGAATTACTATATGCGCTTCATATTTTGGATTTACAGGTATATTACTTTTTATTCCAATAATAGCAATGTTCAATGTATCAGTAGAATATGCAATCAATAAATATTTTAAAAGTGAGCTTTATAAAAACGGCTAACAGACCTTTTGCATAATCAATTTATGGTAAGAGGAGAAATGAGCCCAGAATACCTGACACATTTGAGGAGCGTAAGTAAATTTCTGCGCAAAAATTACTACCAGAAAGAGGTTACGTAAGAGGTTCAACGTGCAATTAAATTTATTTAACAACAATCAAGCTGATTATAGCCGGCAAAATTACATCATCTTAGATGAAAATAAGCACGTATATAATTCGGTAGTTAATGATTTATCTTGGAAATGTCTGATTCTTTTTGGACCTAAAAGCTCCGGTAAAACTCATCTTGCTCATATTTGGCAATCAATAAACGATGCAATCTTTATCAATGTGAATAACTTCGTAAGCGAGATTAGGTATAGCGATGCTTTTATTTTAGAAGACGTACAAAACATTAAAGATGAAGCAATATTATTACATTGTTACAATTACATGAAAGAAAACGACAAGAGGCTGCTAATCACTTCTTCAATTTCACCAAAAAAGCTTAACTTCAAACTAAGAGATTTAAGTTCTCGAATATTATCAACTATCAGCGTAAAAATTTTGCCTGCAAGCGAGGAATTATTAAGAATTATGCTAATAAAACGATTTTCAGATAAACAGTTAAAAATTGATTTAAAAGTGATTAATTATATTTTAGCAAGAATAGAACGTTCTTTCTATAGCATTGATAAAATTATAGAAAAGATAGATAATGAATCTATAGGGTCAAATGTGACCGTTCCTTTTATTAGCACTTTATTAAAAAAAGATGCCATTTGATTTCTTCTTTTGTAAAGGTGTATATTAAAAATTTATTAACACCCATAACACTAACGTAATTGGAATCTCTATCTGTCCATGTTAGAATTATAATCAATGTTATGTTATAATAAATATAGATAGATACAGCTAAGAAGTATTCTATATTTATAGTAGAGCTCACTTTATAAGGTGTTTTTTATAGATTTAACGTTATAATTTAACTATGATAAGAGTAAGATTAAATTTAAGAAAAAGGTTAAAGCAAAAGTTTGTGATGTTCACTCTATTGATAAATGCTTTATTTGTCTCATATTTTCTCATAAGAAACACAGGGAACACTTCTAATCACATTATAGCCAAAGAAATAAATATAGGAACTGATAATGAAAAATAAACAGTCGCAAAATAAAAAAGAAAATCTTTACATAACATATTACATAGATGCTTTAGCTTCAGAGAGGTCCGCTGCACGAAATACTCTGGAAAGTTATCATTCGGATTTACACCAGTTTGAAGAATTTTTATTGGAAAGCGGCACTACCTTGGTTGGTGTAAACAAAACCAATATTAAAGATTATGTGAAATCTTTATGTACACAAAAAAAATATAAAAGTAGCTCTATATCAAGAAAAATATCCGCTATGAAAAATTTTTACAAGTGTCTATTTAATGACGGAATAATAGATTTTAATCCAGCGCCGGCTAATGATGCTGAATTAAAGAATCCAAAAGTTTCTCGTCCTTTGCCTAAGTATTTAAGTGTCGAAGAAATATTTTTGCTAATGGACACAGTGAGAAAATCAGCAAGCGAATCGAATAAAGAGATAAGCAGTAAAAGGCTATGTGCGATTTTAGATATCCTTTACTCTTCTGGAATGCGTGTTTCTGAACTAATTAGTATGAAATTATGTGAAGTGTCACATTTAATAAACAGTAATAACAAAGAATGCTATATAATAATAAAAGGAAAAAGTGGTAGAGAGAGGCAAATTCTTTTTAATGAACAAGCATTGCAGAGCCTTAGAAATTATTTATCAGTTCGTGATAATCTGATCTCTAAAGAAAAGGAATCCGATTGGCTATTCCCAGGTGATAAACCTAATAAACCAATTACAAGGCAGAGGGTCGGTCAATTAATGAAGGAGTTGGCAAGAAAATGCAATATTGATGAAAATAAGATCTCTCCACACGTGATTAGGCATTCTTTTGCTACCCATCTACTAAATAGCGGAGCAAATATTGTGTTGATACAGAAAGTTCTTGGCCATACTAACCTTTCTACAACACAAATATATACTCATATTGCTAACGAAAAGTTAAAGGACAAATTAGCTGATTCGCATCCTATTACTCAGATGATCAATAATTAAATTTATTGTTTTTAATTTGTAATAAAGTTAAATTTAAATAAATTTATGTGAGTTTGTGATTTCAAGTTTATTGTTTAATTTCTTTCTTATATTATGGGAGGTATTCTATACTTTCATTACTCTCCCTGTAATTTTCTTTTCTGAGTGTGTAATAACCATTTTCCTCGTCTGTTCGGTGAGAGTTGTATTATTCATGCTGCGTTTATTATGTGGCATTAAATATGAAGTGAGGGGAATGGAAAACATCCCTAAGCAACCTTTTATCATTGCATCTAAACACCAATCTCCATTTGAAACATTTATTTTTATACTACTATTTAGAAAAGCGGTTTTTATTTTAAAACGTGAATTGAAATGGATTCCATTCATTGGTTTGCATCTTATAGCGCTGAAAATGATTTTTATTAACCGTTCAGATGGTATCAGTTCTATACGCCATATAATCAAACTAGCAAAAATGCGTATAAAAGAAAATAGAAGCATAATAATATTTCCTGAAGGTACAAGAACAACTATAAACCAAAATATAAAATATCAACCAGGTATTGCTGCTTTATATAGCGTATTATCTGTTCCTGTGTTACCGGTTGCTTTAAACACTGGTTTGTTTTGGCCAAAAAGCATACTTTCTCTGAGAAAGAATCCCGGAAAGGCAGTAATAGAAATATTGCCCCCAATATATCCTGGGTTAAACAAAAATGAATTCTTGCAAAGTTTAGAAAAAATTATTGAAGAGAGAAGCAGTAGATTAACCATAGGAAAAACTGATATTGCAAATTAACAAAAAAACTTTATAATTAAAAGAAAAGTACAGTATTTTAGGTATTAATATATGGCAAATCATAAGAGTGCTAAAAAAATGATAAAGGTAATAGCAAAGCGCACTTTAATAAATAAGATGCGGAAAAGTAAAACTCGCACCTCTATTAGAAAATTGGTTGATATAATCAAGTCTGGCGACAAAGAAAATGTTGTTCTGGCATTTCGGAATGCTGAATCTAATTTACACAAGTGTGTGAATAAAGGTGTTATTCATAGGAATACTGCTGCGCGTAAAATAAGTCGCTTAAATGCAAAAGTAAAAGCATTGATGACCGCTTAATACGGTTAATGTAAAGTTAACTGTATTAATATATACTCCTCAGTTTGTATATTCTGTATAAAATTTAAGTAGCTTAAGTGATGGATAAAAAAGTGCTATTAGAACTAAGTAATGGATTAAAAATCGAGCTACCTGTATTAAGCGGAACAACAGGTCCTGATGTGTTAAATATCAAGGATTTATATAAGATGACAGGATTATTCACTTACGATCCAGGGTTTGTTTCTACAGCTTCATGCTCTTCTACAATTACATTCATTGATGGAGATGAAGGAGTTCTTAAATATAGGGGACATAATATAGCTGATTTGGCAGAGAATAATAATTTTACTGCTGTGATTTATTTATTGCTCTATGGTGAATTACCCAGTTCAGAGCAACACAAAAAATTTCTTCTCAAAATACAAGAATCATCCAAAGTATCAGAGCAAGTTACAAATGTAATTAAAGCATTTCCAAAAACTGCTCACCCTATGTCAATCTTAGTTGCATGTTTTGCAAGTTTGTCAGCATCTTATCATGAAAAGCATGGCAACAATGTCAATGGTGAAGACCTAGATTTTGGAATTTCTGCAATAGCGCAAGTTTCCACAATTATTGCAATGATTTATAGGCATATCAACAATCAGGAATTCATAAATGCTAACAATGAATTAAGTTACAGTGAAAATTTCTTAAAGATGATATTTGGCGATGCTGTTGATAATGATAAAAGCGCCCTTTTTGCAAAAGCTCTGGATAAAATATTTACTCTCCATGCTGATCATGAACAGAATGCTTCTACGGCGGCTGTCAGATTGGTGGGATCGGCTGGTTCTAATCTGTTTGCAAGCCTCTCTGCAGGAGTTGCTACACTTTGGGGACCAGCACATGGTGGAGCTAATGAGGCAGTTATAAATATGCTAAAAGAGATAGAGCAAAGTGGAGATATAGATAAATTCATCGAAAAAGCTAAAGATGATAAAGATCCATTTAAATTGATGGGATTTGGACATCGTGTTTATAAAAATTATGATCCGCGCGCGCGTATATTGGAAGGCGCTTGCCATGAGGTTCTAAGTAAACTAGAACAAAATAATGAACTGCTTAAAATTGCAAAAAAACTTGAAGAAATAGCTTTAAAGGATGAATATTTTATCGTGCGTAAGTTATATCCAAATGTTGATTTTTACTCAGGTATAATAATGAATGCTATTGATATCCCCTCAAATATGTTCACGCCTATTTTTGCACTTGCAAGAACCACTGGTTGGGTTACTCAGTGGTATGAAATGATAAATGATAAAGAAACTAAGATCTGTAGACCAAGGCAACTCTATTTTGGTAAATAAATTTATTTTCACTTCATTAGACTTCTTGCATAACCCAAACTAAGTAGAAAAAAGGTGTCATCCGAGTAGCTGACACTGGTTCCTTTACGACGGAAGTGTCCAGAGGTGTCATTCCAGTCTGGAATCCAGAAAAAAGGATGGTGTCATTCCGTATCCGTTCAGCCAATGGCGTCAACTTAAGAACTTTCATTAGCAAACTCTCCTAAAGACATGATGGCGTTTAGGCTTATCTACTTTATTGCGGCTGTCCCGGTCGGATTTTAACTTTAGCGCGTATACTTAAAAAGGGCTTGAAAGTTTTTTGGCGCAATAAGTACCTGATAGAGTTTCTGCCTCATTACACCAAATAAAACTGAAAAATTTAAACGATACTCATACCAATTCTCATTATTAGTGAATCAAATAAGCGATATTGTAGAGTTATTTAATTGTGGAGTGAGAAAGAAAGGCAATAGTATGGCTTTTTTTCCATTGTTATCTATCCGTTTATTGTGCAGTGGGAATTGGTATCAGTAATTTGATCTGGGTTCCAAGGCCCTTGTGCATCACACATATGAAGCGATAATATATTGCACATGACCAAGTTTGCCCAAAATTCTTGTAATACAGCCTCTCCAGAAAAATTCTCTAACTCTGCTCCTACTTTGAGTCGTTTATAGCACTCCTCTATGTGCCACCTTAACACATAAGCTTTGCTCCAAAGTCTCGGTCAAAAACTCTGTTTCTCAGTTGGCTAATGTCAGCACTATAACTCTTACTTTCTGTCCTTTCATTTTATTTTTTAGCTTTTCATTTTCTAATATAAAATCAAAATCTAATTCGCCAGCGTTCCCATAGCTTACTATAATTTCTTTTTTGCAAGCGAAAAATAAAATCTACTTCCAAATTATAATGCTGCTGAATGAATTTTACTGAAGACGATCATAGATAAATAATAATTTCTCTTGATTTAATAAACGCATTTGAGTGATAACTTCGGGTAATTGCTCTGCCGCCAACGTTTGTTCACCTATATTCCAAGCTGCAAGACGAGCACTGCAAATCAATGAAGTACACAAATCAACAAACAAATTGCCAATGGTGCCTGTTGTTCCATTTGGTTCAAACTCGGATACAATTTCCCCAGAGCTGGGTAATCTCATACCAGAACCATCTGCTGCAATAAGTCTATAGCCTCTCCAACTCAGGTTCATCCTGATAGGCTGTTTGGATGCTTAGATTCTTGAAAGCCTGTATGGCAAATCTTATATCTTGCTTTAGAAAAAGCTTGCTTTGAGGGTACATGTCAATGGCTCCATAAGTTCACATTCTATTCCCAAACTTTTTTTAACTAACTTTAAAATCATAGAAAATACTGTCGAAAAAGCTTGTTCGTGTAAAACTCAACACAATGGATTTTCTGAAAAGTTTTCGAGTATATTATATTTTTAATTTGTAGAATAAGGTTTTTTCCTTTTTGCATATTTCACCTAAAAAGGACACATTTTAGACTTCTTTGTTGAAATAAAACAGAAACAAAAGTGCTGTCCCTTGCACTCTTTGGATAATTTAATGATAAAAAATTTGGAGAGAAATTTTATACACTATCGCTGATATTTTTCCTTAAGTTGACGCCATTGCCTGAACACTTACCTAATGATGAAGCTATCGAAAACATAGCAAAGAGACTTCAAAAATCTATAGACGATGCAAAAAAGCACAAGGTCATGTTTAGTGTTGATGTATTCCAAGGAGAAAAAAGTCATCAATAATAGATTATTCGATACTGATCTTATACCACCTCATGGAGCAAGATAAAAATGTTACTGAGACTGGAAAAGAAAAACTACGGCCTCTTATGTTAGAAATGTTTAATCTAGTTTCAACAGGCACTGATGTGAGCCAAGAAGTTCGGAGATTATTGCCAGAAGATATACTGAAAGAACGCGGCGAATATTTGTCACGTCTAAAACAAATTGTAAGTGATAGTATTGAAAATGACAAAAAAAAAGAAATTGTAGTAGAAAGAGATAATAAATTTTATTATGTACAGTGTCCAGAAAAAAGTGTGATCACTCCTGCAAAATTTATGAACTCCCCGGAATTTAAGGACTTAGAATATGGTGCATTGCGAATAGGAGAAGGAGATAATCTAATCTGAATAAAAAGCTGGCAATATCATGATATGCAAGGCAAAGTAAAAATGACCTTTAGGGTAGGCGATGAAAAGATCGAAATGATTTTATCTTCTGAAAAAGCTGAAAGTTTTGGTAAAATAATGGTACATATGGATGACAAAAGTTGTGAAATCTTCTCAAAGTACCTAAAAGAGCTAGAAAAAGAACCTCGTATAAGCAAGGTTGTTGAAGCTGCTAAAAGTTTTGCACAAACAAAAAGCAGTGCAGTTAGTCCACCTCTTTCTAATATGAAAAGTGTTGACACATCGCAACATTTTCAAAGTAGTGACCATGAATCACCAGAGCATTAACAATTATCATACATACATTGTTGCATATAGCAATAGTGTATGTGTATAGTTAGTAGGGTTTGTAAACTTAATAAAGTCTACAACTAATTTGAAAACTACTTTATTGTATGCAAGACTTTAAAATACTAGAAAATCTAAAAACCAAAGCACTAGAAGCTGAAAAAGGAGGCGGTTCTGACAGGATTACCAAACAACATGAAAAAGGGAAATTAACTGCTAGAGAAAGGCTCAGTATATTGCTCGATGAAAGTTCTTTTGCAGAATACGATAAATTCGTAAAACATCATGCAAATGATTTTGGCATGCAAAATGCTAATTTTTTAGGTGATGGGGTAGTGATTGGTCATGGTACTATTTATGGCAGAAAAGTTTTTGTTTATTCTCAGGATTTTACTGTCTTTGGTGGTTCACTTGGTGCGTCACATGCAAAAAAAATATGCAAAATTATGGATATGGCAATTAATGCCAGAGTTCCAATTATCGGACTAAATGATTCTGGTGGAGCCAGAATTCAGGAAGGAGTAAATTCTCTTGCTGGTTATGGAGAAATTTTTCAAAGAAACGTAAATGCATCGGGTGTTATACCACAAATTTCTTTAATTATGGGCCCATGTGCAGGAGGTGCAGTTTATTCCCCAGCATTAACTGACTTTACTTTCATGGTGAAAAACAGTTCATATATGTTTATAACCGGGCCAGATGTAGTAAAAAAGGTTACCTACGAAGATGTAAGTTTCGAAGACCTCGGTGGAGCAAAAATTCATACAAGCAAAACAGGAGTAGCGGATTTTGCATTCAATAATGATGTTGAAATGCTGCTAAAAATGCGTGAATTCTTTACTTTCTTACCAGCAAATAATCAAGAATCACCGAAACCTAAATCAACCTGTGATTCAGTTAATGATATTGATGAATCTTTAAATACTCTGATTCCTAGCAATCCTAATACTCCTTATGATATGTATGAACTTATTGAAAAAGTTTGTGATGGAAGGAAATTTTTTGAGTTAGAACCTGATTTTGCTCGTAATATCATAATTGGTTTTGGTAGAATTGGAGGAAACACTGTTGGTATTGTTGCAAATCAACCTATGCACCTTGCAGGATGTTTGGATATTGATTCTTCAAGAAAAGCTGCGAGGTTTGTAAGGTTTTGTGACGCATTTAACATTCCGATCATCACACTTATTGATGTTCCAGGATTTTTGCCGGGTACAAATCAAGAATACAATAATATAATACAACACGGAGCGAAACTGCTTTACGCTTACGCTGAAGCGACCGTGCCGAAAATTAGCCTTATCACTAGAAAAGCGTATGGTGGTGCATACATTGTTATGAATTCGAAACATCTAAAAGGTGATATAAATTATGCCTGGCCAACTGCTGAAATAGCTGTGATGGGCCCTGAAAGTGCAGTTGAGATTATATTTCGACACGAAAAAGATCAGCAAACGTTAATTAAAGAATATAAAGAAAAATTTGCTAACCCATTTTTTGCTGCATCATATGGATACATTGATGACATTATAGTGCCAAGTAAAACAAGGTATCACTTTTGTAAAGCATTAGAGCTACTCAAAAACAAGAAGGTAGAAAGGATATGGAAAAAGCATGACAACTTACCTCTGTAACTTTCTTCTAAGCCTTGCTTACAAGTTATGCAATATTATAAGTATAATCAGTGTGCCGTTACCAAGACTCGAACTTGGGACCTCGTCATTACCAATGACGTACTCTACCACCTGAGCTACAACGGCAAGTTTATATATTATGATAATGAATAACACAAAAAAGAATAAGGAAAAAGAAGAGGAGAAAAAAAGATTAGCGAAAGCTTTAAAGCAAAATATTTTGAAAAGAAAAAAGCAGCAACAGAGTAGACAGAGAACCCTTTCAAAACTCGTTTGTGGTGAGGAATTTTTAGGAGAAAGCACCGCAGAATACTCGAATGTATTTGAGAACGACAAAATTACCATCAGAAACTTAAGTTTTGAAGGAGGTATCATGCCAGAACTACCGGAAGTGGAAGTAATCTCTAATTTTTTGCTTGATAAAATTAAAAACAAGCAAATCAGTAATGTTATAGTGAATAATTGGAATTTACGTGCCCCAATAACAAAAAATATTGATGATATGCTAAAGGGCAAAGTCATACGCAACATCAAGCGTAGAGGTAAGTATACCATCTGGAATACAGATGGTAGTGTGGCTGTAATCATACATCTTGGCATGAGCGGAAAGCTTATATATGCTGACCACGATCAAATGCGGAATAAGCATGATCACGTGGTATTTTTATTTTCTGACAATACTTCAATAATTTTTAATGACCCAAGAAGATTTGGATTAGTTATCGTTTTAAATAAAGAACAAGAAACGGATTTTTTTAGCGATTTTGGAATAGAGCCCCTCACGGATGAATTCAGTGGAGACTATTTACAGGAGTTGCTGAAAAACAAAAAAGTGAATATCAAATCAGCGTTAATGGACAATAAATCAATAGTTGGCGTAGGCAACATATATGCTTCTGAGAGCTTGTTTAGAGCCCGTATATCACCACTCAGGTCAGCAAAAAACTTGACCTATAGAGAGTGCGAAAAACTTGCTGCTGAAATAAAAAATACTCTGAGTGATGCAATTGCTGCAGGTGGTTCAACACTGAAAGATTATGCACAGCCATCTGGATCTGCTGGATACTTTCAAAATAACTTTTACGTATATGGTAAAGTTCAAAAACCTTGCAAGATTTGCAATAATATCATAACACTTATACGACAAAATGGCCGTAGCACTTATTTTTGCAACGCGTGCCAGAATTAAGATTTTATTTTTTGATATGATATTTTCACTTGAAAAAGATCCATTTGATTTGTTTTCAAAGTGGTACAAAGCAGTACTTAATTCTCCGTGTGAACAACCAACTGCAATGACGCTAGCAACTTGTAGCAAAGACTGTATTCCATCTGCAAGAGTGGTATTACTAAAGGAATATAGCAAAGAAGGTTTTGTGTTTTTCACTAACGTAAACAGTAAAAAAGGGAAAGAATTGACTGAGAACCCCAAAGCTGCGTTAGTGTTTCATTGGATAGAATTTGCTAGGCAAGTGCGAATTGAAGGAGAGGTTAAACTTCTAAACGATGAAAGAACTGACAAATACTTCTCTTCTCGAGCGCTGGGTAGTCAAATTAGCGCATGGTGCTCAAAACAATCGAGCATTCTGAAAGATTGGCAAGATTTTGAGCAAGCTATAAAATTGAAGGAAAAAGAATTTCACAATACACAAGTTTCTCGTCCTGATTTTTGGGTGGGATTTTGCGTAATCCCAAAAGTAATTGAATTTTGGCAAGAAGGTGAATATAGGAAGCATATTAGATTTAGATACACTCTTGTTGAGGGAAGCGATTGGAAAGTGGAACAACTATATCCTTAAAAATGGTTGCGGGAGTAGGATTTGAACCTACGACCTTCAGGTTATGAGCCTGACGAGCTACCGAGCTGCTCCATCCCGCGTCGTTGCTTATTTAGTTATTATATATACAAATAATGAAAAAAGAAAAATAAAATTTCACCACATGCAAATATCGACACACTTATTAACTTTTCTTGACATAATAGTTAGTTATATACGTAACAATCTGCGCAATGAACAATATAACTTGATACTGTGGTTTCCTGTTTTTCAGTGTGTAGGAATTCTAACCTATTTTTCCCTAAGTTTTGAACCAAGCTGCATATCTATTTTTCTTTTGCTTTTACCCACACTAATTTTGATTGCAATATTGTATAAAAGGTACGCGATATTGTGTATCGCTTTAATTGCAGTGCTCATAGGATTTACAGCTAGTAAATTAAGAACAGCTTTAGTTGATACTCAAATTCTTGATAAAGAGAGATATGTAAAAGATATCGTTGCCACAGTGAAGGATATTAACGACAGGGGCTCATACAAACAATTTCTGCTTTCTATTACAAAGCCTTCCACCATTCCAGAATCCTCCTCTGTCATCCCAGTGCTCCCTTCTGTCATCCCAGCGCCCTCTTCTGTCATCCCAGTACTTGATACTGGGATCCAGAAAAAAAAGATATGGATTCCAGCGTCACGCGCTGGAATGACACCGGATAGAGCTCTAGATAACATCAGAATATCAGTTAGAACCAAAGTGGAAAAAGGCATTAAAATAGGCGATCAAGTAAAATTATCAGCAAAACTCTTCCCTCCAAAAATTGCGCCTTCGGAGTATGCATACGATTTTGCAAGAATAGCATATTACCAGAAAATAAGTGCAACAGGTTTTGCAACAAGCAAAATAGCCCTACACAAAAAGGCTGAAGCAAGGCAATTTCTAGAGTATATAGAATCTTTCCGTCAATACATTTATGAAAACCTGCAGCAAAATATCAAGAAACCACATGCGGATATAATCTCTGCATTACTGATCGGTAAAAAAGATGGCATAGATCAAAAAACTATGGACGCGATACGAGATTCAGGTATAGCACATTTGTTTGCCATATCTGGTTTGCATTTATCATTCGTTGCTGGTCTGTTTTTTGTAGTGTTTCGTAATTTATTCGCAATATCTGAAACTTTGACTCTTAAGTATAACACCAAGAAAATATCTGCATTCCTTACTATCTTGCCAACCACGTTTTATTTGTTGATTACCGGTATGCAAATTTCTGCTCAGCGTGCCTACATCATGGTGATTTTAGTACTCGTTGCAATAATGATAGAGAGAAAATATCGAGGGTTAATAGCAATTGCGTTTGCTGCTGCAGTGATACTTATCATAGAACCTGAAGCAATTTTAAAGCCAGGCTTTCAGATGTCATTTTCTGCTGTTTTGGCACTGGTTGCCAGTTATCAAATTAATGCTAATAAATTATTCAAAATAAAAATAATGAAATATTTTGTGTCGATAATGATCAGCTCAGTAATAGCAAGTTTAGCAACTGTTCCGTATACGATATATAATTTTAATTATTTTTCAATTAGTGGCATTATCACAAATTTAGTTGCTATACCAATAGTTACATTAATTATTATTCCACTTGGAATAATTTATGTCTTATTGATTCCTTTAGGTATTGAATGGATTATAGCGCCATTTATAGAGCGCCCAATTGACAGCATTTTGTATATAACAAACGCTATCGCTAGTCTTCAGTATTTGGTTATTCCCATTCGTACTTTTCCTGCCTCATCAATTATTATAATAACATTTGGGTTATTGTGGCTGTGCTTGTGGGAAAGAAATTGGCGCTTCTTCGGAATTTTCTTTATTGTGCTGGGTATTTGCTTTAGCACCGCATATAAAACCCCCGACATCCTAATCAGTGCTGATAATGTTGCTGTAAAAGAAAGTGATAACTTACTATATTCTCTCACTAGAAAAAGCAGAAATTTTGTTATCAAAACGTGGGCAAAGCAAAACGGACAGAACCAAATTTTGAATCATACAAAATATAGCAATCCAGATAAAAGACTAAAGTATGGCTGTATATATAATAAAGGAAATAATAAATCAGTACTGCTTGCTTATAAAAAAGAAGATATTTCAGAAAATTGTGATAAAGTTGATTTAATAATTCAATTAAGTGAATTCGACTATTCAGCTTGCAACGCTAAAATTATTAAACATGCTGATCTAGAAACGTATGGCACACATTCTGTTTGGTTAACAAATCGTTACGTAAAGATTAATACAGTGCGCTCCAATAGGCCTTGGCACATGTTGAAAAATTAAGAAACTTGATTTTAAGGTTTGGTTAACGTATACCTAAATAAGTTTAAACTAGAAAAATGTTATGGTTACAGACACTCAAGATCCTTTCAAAGACTATTTTGATTTTTTAGGATTTAGAAAACTTTCTGACCAGCCCAGTAGAATTTTGAGCTCTATAAGAAAGTATTCTGGTACTATATCGATAGCAAGTACCATTGCTACTCTTATAGCATTTACTGCCTTTTCTATTCAGCCTGTTACAGTAAGTATTGCTGGGTTTGCGTTCACGCCAGCACCTCTTGCCTTTATTCCTCTTATAGTTCTCTTATTTACTGCTGTTATAAACTTTATAAATACACAAAAAATAAAAGAGAATGAAATAGATAAAAAAATAGGAAACTATCAAGTTGATGAACAGTACAGCCAGATTGTTCAAGAAGCTAAAAAAATTGAAATTGTAACAAATTTAGATAAAAAGGGGGAAAAGCTTTCAATAGTTTTACCAATTTCTAAGACGCAGAGAGAAATACTAGAAGATATAGAAGCAGAAAATAGAAATAGGATTCTCTTGTTTACTGGATCATATGTATTTGGTACTATTATAGTAGTTTCAGCAATATCACAATCCATTAATGCTCCAATAATATTAATAGCTTTATTAGTCGCTATTCTTTTATGCATCATATCAACACTTAGCAATCTAATAAGTAATAGCGTGGATCATGAAAATCATACTATTAGAAAACACAGTTCTTTAGGTCTTCTATTTCCATACTGGTCTGGAAAGGGCATGGTTGTATCAGTAGTAGAAAATAAGCTTGGTAAAAGGGAAAATGAACTAATATCTCTAATGAAAAAACTACTTAGTCCGCTTTGCAACTCATTTGACAGTAACCTTAAAAAAGCTTGCGATTTACTTGATAATAGTCTTTTAAAGCCTGCAAATATTAACATTAAAGAAACGCTTGATCACCTAAAAAAAATCAGAGAAGACATCAAAAAAGATTTAGATTGGCTACATGCAGAAATTTCAGAAGTTTTAAACAACACTAAAGAATTGACAAAAAAAGCACATTCACTAGATATTGAAGGTACTTTTTCTAGGTTAGAGAATGCTATTAAAATTGCTGAAGATAAAATTGAACGATTTGAACCAAGCCGCTTTGTAGGCTGGCTTCAATCAACTACGCAGTCTAATAATAACGAGTTCCTTAGCATGCTAAAAAAGTTAAAAGAGGATACAGAAGAGGAAAAAACGGAATTGAAGGAGCAATTAAACGTAGTAAGGAATGAATTAGAAGAAATAAAAAAGAAGCAAGCTCAACCAAGTACGCCTGATTTAGAAGCTAACAATGGAAATAATACTAATAAATTATTAGTGTTAGAAAATAAAGTCAAAGAACTACGTGACACAGTTAGAAAGTTAGAGCTGGAAGCAGAACAAAATAAGCTGCAGCAAAAGAAGGAAAAGTTAGAGCAAAAAAAATCTGAACAAGAAAAAACAGATGAATGGAAAGAAAAAATCAACGGCAAACCAAGTGACTTTCTATATTATTTATTAGAATCTATTAAGCTGGAAGAAAAAGATAATAAAGAAAAAAAGGTTGAGGCAACATTACGAGATTTTGATAATAAAGTTGCAATCCACTGGAAAGATGGCTCTCAAACAATTTGCCATATTAAAAAACAAGGTGATCTGCAAATTGAGTCTAGTGCAACAATGTTTACAGACCCAAATGTTCAAGCAGCATGGGAAATGGCGCGGGGTAAATCACTATAGATCACTCAATAATAACCTTAAGTGTTAATAATGATAAAGAGAAATTAAGGTTAGACACCTATATAGCTGAAAAATGCAACATATCACGCAGTAAAGCGCAAAGATTGATACAAAATGAGCAGGTGAAATTACTTGGCACACCGATAATTAATAATGACCACATAGTAAAACCAGATGAAGAGTATGTGGTGCATCTCGTTCAACCTGACATATCCACATCAATTGAGCCTAATTATGACATAAAACTTGATATCATCTATGAAGATGAGGACATTATAGTTCTGAGTAAACAAAGTGGATTAACAGTGCACCCAGGTGCTGGGACAAACAATGATACGCTTTTGAACGCAGTTATCGCTCACCTTAATGTAAGACCAGGAATTGTTCATAGACTCGATAAAGATACTAGTGGGCTAATGGTAATTGCAAAAAATGAAGCAGCCCATAGTTTTTTGTCTGAATTGTTATCGAATCGCAAAATAAAGCGGGAATACTTAGCAGTAGTTTGGGGAACATTATCTTCTCAGCAAGGCACGATAAAAACTAACATTGCTCCCAAACGCGGTAATAAAGAAATGATGTGTGTAACAAAAATCACAGGCAAATTAGCAATCACTCACTATTTAGTGCAAAAAGTTATAGGACAAGTAAGCCTCGTTAAATGCACTTTAGAGACAGGCAGAACACACCAAATTCGAGTCCACATGAGCCACATAGGACATTCCATAGTTGGTGATCAAGTTTATGGAAAAAATAGTAGTAAAAGCACAAAATATGCTAAAAACTCTAGTTTCATTCGTAATTTCAATAGACAAGCACTACATGCTTATACACTGGGCTTATACCACCCAAAAAGTAAGGAATACATGGAATTTGTCTCTGATTTACCGCAAGATATAAAAACTTTAATTGGTGAGTTTGACAACATATCTTAATAACATTCGTATTAACCTATCAATATTATCATCCATGTTATCAGGAAGTTAATTAATGAAAGAAAAACTGCTGCACTACCTAGATCTTTCACCTTTTTTGAAAGTATGTGTTGTTCACTGGAAATACGCTCAATTGTCGTTTCAAAAGCAGTGTTAACAATTTCCACAATTAACACCAGGAATAGGCTGCTTATCATTACTGCACGTTCTAGATTACTTACATCCAAAACAAACAAAATTGAGACACATACTATAAAAAGCAGTAACTCCTGTCTGAACGCAATTTCTGATATAAAAGCTGATTTTATTCCTTCACAAGAGTATTGAATTGCTTTTATTAGACGAATAATGCCCTTCTTCATTATTATTCACAAAACCCTTTAATCAAAATTTTAACTCATTTGGATTTGCTACACCCTATAGCATTTTTATCATTTGTTCACCCTATTGGTTTTGAAATTAAGATTTACTGCAACTACAATAAGTACTCTTATCATCACATTTTGGTGTTAAGTCAGGATAGAACGTGAGTATAGCATCATTCTTTCTTACAAACACTGATTGATAATTGTCATCTTCCATTTCATATAGACACATTCCATCTTTTCCTAATTCCTTAAACGCCTTAGTTGCAGAAATTATCGGCATGAAGGTTATATGCGTATCCATTTGGGCATTTAACTTTCACTTCCCCATCCTTACCCAAATATTTCATTCCAAATGTATAAACCGGCGGCTTAATATCTGATTCATTGCACAGGATTCCAACTGCCCATTTATCCTCTTGAGCTTCAACATATCTACCTACAAAATGCATACCACCTAATTTATCGTTTGGCTCACCACAAAAAATATGTCCAAACCCTATAGTTTCTTTTTCACTTCCACTATTTGTAAACCAAATGTTAGCCAGTTCATCTTTAAGTAACTCCAAATCCGCATCTGGCGTAATCACTTATATATTCCTTTCACTACTTCTTGATGCTGCGGACAACTAAGTAAAATTTTGAAATCTTCTTTATCTGGATGTGCTCCCCAATCTCCACAAACTTTCAACACTCCTCTATCGAAGTCAGTTAATTCTGAAACGGTGGCTGGTTGTGAACTGAAAAATGGTTCAAAATTGACTTCAACATTTTCTTCTACATAGCCGGTGTGAAAATAATGATCCTTAATATAAAAAATAAATCCTATTATTGGTATTATTAAACACAAAATTAGTTTAACTGTCTTCGACATAATCACGTTCACAAAAAAGCTAGCCTATAAGAAATAATTTAAAAAAGTTTTAATCTAATCGTTTTTGCAGAGCAGCAACTCCCGGCATTTCATCGCCACTTAACCAATCTAAAAATGCTCCTCCACCAGTGGAAACATATGTAAAATCCTTATCGGTAAGGCCTGCAGCGCTTATTGCAGATAGACTATCGCCTCCCCCTATTATGCTGGTTAACTTTCCTTTGTGCGTTAAGTCACTTACGATTTTCATTACCCCTATTGTACCACTTGCAAAAGCTGAATGTTCAAAAACACCAATAGGTCCATTCCACAGCAGAGTCTTACTGCTTGCTATTATACTGCTTATTGTACTCAAAGTTTGTGGTCCGATATCCAAAATTATATCACCGTCCAAAATGGACTCAGTTCTTCTTGAAATACTAGTGCTGTAATCAGAGTTTACTGCAACCAGAACGTCTTCTGGCACAACTATTTTGCAATTGTTTTTATTTGCTGTTTCAACAATATTATGTAGAAGGTCGTCAACACCATTTTGAAAGAAAGATTTCCCTATATTTACTTTGCTAAATGACAAAAAATTATTGGCTATTGCACCACCTAGAACTAGGTAATCAACCTTTTCTGTTAGCTTCATAAGCACTTTTATTTTAGTTGATATTTTAGCTCCCCCAACTATCGCAGTAATAGGTTTAGCTTTAAATGATACAGCTTTTTCAAGATACTTTAGCTCATCTTGCAAGCAAAATCCCGCATAAGAAGGTAAAAATTCTGTAATGCGTGAAATAGAAGCGTGAGCTCTGTGAGAGCAAGAAAATGCATCATTTACATATATATCCGCTAGAGATGCTAGTTGTTTGGCAAAATTTGAGTCACTTTGCTCTTCCTCTTTATAAAATCTTAGATTCTCTAGTAATATTATATCTCCTGCATCCATAACACTTACTGCTCTTTGTACTTTTTCACCAACGCAATCGTCAATGAATTTCACTTTTTTATTTAGTAACTGCGATAAAGTGTCAATTACATTTTTTAGCGACAGATTATTGTCTCTGGCCTTTGGGCGTCCGAAATGCGATATAATAATAATCTTTGCACTCGCATTCACTAAATACTGAATAGTAGGCAATGCTCTCAAAATACGAGTGACATCACGAATTTCTCCATCTTTTATAGGAACATTGAAGTCAACTCTAAGTAAGACGGTTTTATTGTGAAGATCACAATTTTCTATACTAGGTATATTCATTACAAAATTGAAGCTATAAAGTCACTATACAGCAGTTTGATCTAAAGTAAAGTTTTAAGCTTACGAACGTTTAAGGAAATTTGCATGCCAAACGCTTGACACTGGAACCTTATCGTCATGCCGCTGCGAACCGTCATACCGCTGCGGCGCTAACAAGAGATCCCGCTAACACGTAGCGGGATGACGAATTACTTAACCATCATTACACCGTCATACCGCGATTCATTCGCGGTATCTCAAAGCATAGATCCCGCTAACACGTAGCGGGATGACGAGGTCATGCCACCGCGCGAACCGTCATACCGTCACGGTATCTCTAGATCCCGCTAACACGTAGGGGAATGACGAGGTCATGCCGCCGCAAACCGTCATACCGCCGCGGTATCTCTTAGCCGCTAACACGTAGCGGGATGACGGTTGTTGTTTAGCTATAAATATTAAGGAATTTACCAAATAAAAAAAAAGGCAAAAGAAACCCTGGGGTTATTATCCGCTTTAAAATATTGGCGTTTTTTATGTTTTAAACGCTTGACAAGCAAGATTAAGCTGCTTTTAATTGCAACTAACTTACGCTGCAAATGTTTAAGAAGTTTACTAAGCAGAAAAAAAGACAAAGAATCCCCGAGTTAGCTAGTCTTTTACTATCTCTGTCGAGTATTGGCATTTTTTGATGTCTTGTAACGCTTTATAAGCGCGTTCAGCTTATTTAGATAAAAATCTAGATGTAGATGAAGTTTTGTAAAGACATACAGTATCTATATACTGCAAAAAATTGAACATAAGACGCCGATACATTAAGTAATCCTTACCTTTTAATCTGCAGATTGGCGAAAGCAAATACAATAGCTTCAGTTTTATGATAAGGGGGCTGGCGAAGGGTGTCAAGCAAGTTTTTCGTTTAATCCGTTTCTTGATTTAGGTGCCCTTGACTTCCGGCTGGGTCGAATTTGTATAGCTACATTGTCGGTAAATCTAAATTGCTTTAATGATTTTGATTGAAAAATAGTTTTTCTATTATATAAATGCTACTTTAGGGTAATCAAAATGGAAGACGATAAATATAGCCTAGGTTTAAGAGTTATCCATTGGTTGATGGCTGTTTTTATTATCGGTATGCTTTGTTCTGGACTTTATATGAAAAGCCTGCCACTTAGCAATGAAATTAAGTTCAACATATACGCTATTCATAAGGCTTGCGGTATCACTATTCTTGGATTAATCATAGTACGCATATTTTTTCGCGTCTTTACTTATGTTCCACCACTTCCAGCAAATTTTTCTCGGTTTGTAATCAATGCAAGTAAAACAGTACACTTTGGTTTATATTCTTTGATGGTGCTAATGCCACTATCTGGCTATGTCATGTCTTCTGCTTCTGGCAAACAGATCAAATATTTTTTTCATATCCCTTTGTTGATTAATCAAAACAAAGACCTAGCTAACACGGCTAACGAGCTACATTCGATGCTTGCATATTTTATGGTACTCTTTATAATCTTACATATACTTGGCGCCTTAAAACACACATTTATAGATAAACAAAACATTTTTAAACGTATGATATAGGTTATATGTTAAGTAGCCTCTGGAAAAAAGGAACAGATTTTCTTGGCAGTGAGTTTGCTATAATGGGTGGTGCTATGAGCTGGGTTTCAGAGAGAAACTTGGTCTCAGCAATCTCAAACGCTGGTGGTTTTGGTGTGATTGCATGTGGTGCAATGTTTCCAGACTTGCTAAAAAAAGAAATCATAGAGACGCAGCAATTAACTAACAAGCCATTTGGTGTAAATCTAATTACTATGCACCCAAAGTTGAGTGAGTTGATAGATGTGTGTATTGAAACGAAAGTGAGCCATATAGTGCTTGCCGGTGGACTGCCAACAAAGCCTAATATAGAAAAAATCAAGGGTGCAGGCATTAAAGTTATGTGCTTTGCACCAGCATTAAGCCTTGCGAAAAGGTTAGTAAAAATGGGAGTAGATGCATTAATAATAGAAGGAATGGAAGCAGGTGGGCATATAGGTCCAGTTAGCACTTCTGTTCTTGCACAAGAGATATTGCCTCATTTTAAAAATGAACAAATACCAGTGTTTGTTGCAGGTGGAATAGGAAGAGGTGAAATGATAGTTAATTACCTGGAAATGGGAGCAAGTGGCTGTCAAATAGGTACATTATTTGTCTGCACTAATGAGTCAATTGCCCACAAAAATTTTAAGGAAGTGTTTATTAAATCGGCCGCACGTAATGCAATACCTTCTGTACAGATAAGTGCTGATTTTCCTGTAATTCCAGTAAGAGCTATAGCCAACAAAGCAAGCGATGACTTTATGAAGCGTCAAAAAGAAGTTATTGATGAATACCAAAAGGGACAGATCTCAAAAGAAGATGGGCAGCTTGAAATAGAAAAATTCTGGGCTGGAGCTTTAAGAAGAGCAGTAATTGATGGAGATGTTGAAACGGGATCTTTAATGGCTGGCCAAAGTGTTGGCATGGTTGATAAGGAAAAGCCTGTAAAAGAAGTAGTGAATATGTTAGTTCAACAGGCAAACAATTATATTGAGAGCAAATCTGTAGAAGTAGAAAGCCCAGAAAGCAAATAGTTAAGCGACCTCACAATAAGCAAATTATCCATATATGGCATAATTGCCCAGTTTTAATGTAAAATTAACGCTAAAAAGGTATCTATACATTTTATTATGTATGGAGGAATGTTATGCACAGTCCCTTTAAAAAACCTAAGAGTAAGGAAGGAGATATTAACCAACAATTGAGCAACACTATATACAAAAAGGTAACAGCAGAAAATTATCAAGAAAATCAAGATGAGACTTCCAAAGAATGCAAAAGGTTGTTCAAGCAGGGAGCTAGTCCTAAAACATTGGCTGAATTGGAAAAAATACTGAGAGAACGACAAAATGAGCAGGCTATTGCAAAACACTTAGAGTCATCCAAGCAAGGAACTAGTCCTGAAGCATTAGCTGAGTTAGAAAAATCAGTGGGAAAAAAAAGAGAACATTATAATAATTATATCCAACACTTTCTTCCAGCGTTGAAAGCAGAAATAACAGAGTCAAAAAAACTAGACTCAAAAAAAAAGGCAGCAATAGTAAAAACAATTTTGGATATTACTAACAGGAGCAGCAGTGTAAGCTCAATACCAAATGCTGTTGAAGAAAATATTGAAGATCAAATGCAGCTAAAACATATTGAAGAGCAAAACAACACACAAGAAACACCCTTGAATGTAGCTGAGAAAAAAAGTGGTGATAATAAAATACTTAGTAATTCAGAGGTTGCAGAGGAAGTGTTTGAAAAATATAGCAAGGTTGTGAAAGAAATAGAGGAGAAGCAAACTTCTAAACTCAGTAGTGGCAATGACTCAGATAGTGGAATAGACTCACCTGGACTGAGTGAAAAAAACTCGATATCACCAATAAATAGTAGAAAAAACAGTTTAACATCAATAGCAAGCACTTCATCTGAGGAAAGTTTAAACTCAACATTGAGCTCTGTTGAAGGAGATAATGGCTTACAACCAGAGGGTGGAGAAAAAACTGAGTTATTAGAATCAAATTTGGAATCCCCAAAAGAAAACGAGACTCAAGTGCAGCCAGAGCAGACTGTAAAAAAAGAGCCAAAAATGCAAGAAAATGAAAACTCAGATGGTCAAGCAAATCCAGATCAAGTTAAGAAAGATATCCTACTTAAAAACCAACCCAATAACAGAAATCTTCACGTTGCACTTGTAGCAGGTTGTGCTCTCTCCACAATAGGGTGCATTGTTGCAGGAGCAATGACATCAGGATTGATAGGAGCAGGACTACTTGCTATGGTTGCAGTGCTTGCTATAGCAGCAGTAGCTGAATTGCATTCAAACTTCCTATCAAGTAAATTAACATCCATTAATGTGAGTCCTCTTGTTGATGATAAAGAGCTTACAGCATGTTCACGTCTGTAAAAATTAAATATGTGTTACTTGTAGTGGATAAGTGAATTCAGTTCTTGCCTATTGATATAAAAGTTGTTATATTTAAGAAATGTTTAAAAGGTATTTAGTTGATGCGCATTCAATTGAATAAAGTTTTGGTTTTTATAGCCTTATTAAGTTTCATTTTTGCATCATATTCTAGCGAAGCAAGTTCGGCGAGTGATGAATTAAAGGGTATACAAGAAACGGTAAAAAATTTTATTTCTTCATTTTCAGTTAAAGATACTGTAGAAAATATGAGTCCTTCAACAATCATAGGGTTGTGTATAGCTGCAGTGATACTTGCAGTAGTGTTCAGAGGTCTAATCTTTTTTATGATAATGTTTGGTGTACTGGTCCTGATGTTCGGTAGTACAGAAAAGGCAACAGACTACTTAAAAGAAAAATTTAACTTTGCAAAAGATATAAAATTACAATCCGATAGCGAAAAAAAAGATAAAAATTAAGATAGTATTTTTATCTTTTTTAATTATCTTTATTGAATACGCATATGCAGTTAAAAGTACCAACAGTTAACTCTAAGCTTAAAAAAAAGAACAACTTAGCATTACTAGAAAGCATTGATTTAGATTTTGTTCCTTATGCTTGTCATTACGATGAAGAAACCATACTAACAAAACAGGGAGAATTGTTAAAAATAATCAAGTTAGAAGATTATTCTTCTGTTGATAACTACAGCGACCTCAGAACTGAAATTAGAAAAAGCATATCAAAAAATATTAATAGCCTGTGTTTTACCGTTTGGATTCATACCGTTAGAAAGCGCAATAAACTGAGCTTGAAATGGAATAAAACTGAAGACTTCTCTGACAACCTACATTCAACGTGGTTTAATAAACTAACTGATAGTAAATTACAGTATATAAATGAACTATACATTGTAATATTGTTTAGCGATTTTGGCAAGCATACTAATAATTCGTTTTTTTTCAATAGAATAAAGAATAAGCATAAGTTGTCTTTACAAGAAAGCCATCAGGAGTTGCAAAAGATAACTGACGTAATTCAAAATGATTTAGGACCTTTTGGAGCTAAAAAACTGAGTCTAAGGTTTAGTGAAGGTAAAATATATTCTGAAATGATAGAATTTCTCCACTATATTGTTACATTAACGCACAAAGATTATCCAATACATGAAAGGGACCTGTCGCAATATATTAGAAATTTTAAAATAGCTTTTGGTTTCAATACGTTTCAAACAATATTTGAAAATCAACAGAAATTTGGCTCTATTTTCAGCATAAAAGAATACCGGGAAATCTCTTTAGGTAATATAGATAGATGCTTGCAGCTTGAATCTGAATTTATCATTACAGAAATAATGATATTTACTAGTAATAACAAAGCAATAAAAGAATTTAAAAAACAAATCAACATGCTGCAAATTAGTGAGGATAATACCTTACTTAAAAGCTCAGGAATTGAAGAAATAATAGAGCTTGAAAAGACCTCTAGTATAGACTTCTGCCAACAGAAAATTATTTTTACAATATTTGCAGATGATAGGAATAAGTTAGCTGAAAGTATTAGTGATTTATCTTCTATAATGTCATTAGTTGGCTTCATGATGTTTAGAACTGATTTACATATGGAAAGTCATTTTTGGGCACAACTTCCAGGCAATTTTGCTTTTATTACGCAACCGAAAAATATCTTAACAAAATACGCTTGCAGCTTTGCTATGCTGCACGATTTTACGTCAGGTACATTAAAAGGAAGAAGGTGGAAAGAAGCGGTAATGATTTTTTTTTCAAAAAAAGGAAATCCTTACTTCTTTAATTTTCATGGAAAAAGAAATAATGGCCATACTACGATACTCGGAGCTCCAAATTCAGGCAGAACTTCACTCATTAATTTTCTATTATCAGAATCAAGAAAGTTTAACCCAAGAATTGTCATATTGGATAACACTGGAAAATCAATAATTTTTACTAAAGCAGTGAGTGGTAAATATTACATAATCGATCCAAAATATAAGGACAAAAGCCTAAAATTTAATCCACTAAACATTGAAGATAGTGCTTCCAATCGCAATATGTTGGTTGAACTGATCAGAAGAATGGTAGCCGATACGAGCTTGGTGGACGTAGAAGAAAAGATAAGAAAAATTGTGGATTCTATATTTGCTATACCCAAGGAATCACGTTCTATTTCACAAATTTCTGAGGTGCTCTTGCTCCTTGGGGGTAAGATAAGTAGATGGTGTGACGATGGTGACTTTGCTTACTTATTTCAAGATGGTGATGAATCAGATATTGACTGGGAAACAAAAATTATATCTCTCAACACCGCAAACCTTACAAAACAAAAGGAATGTATGTCCGTGATACTTTACTATTTTTTATATTCTTTTGAGGCAAAATGTGATGGCTCGCCTGCAATACTTGTTTTGGATGAAGCATGGGAGATAAGTAATATTTTTCCTACAGAGAAAGAGTTTGATAACTGGATGCAAAGAATGACGGAACTAAATGTTGTAGTAATCCTAAGTACTGAGAATTTAAATCTCGCATTTGCTAGCAAATTTACTCAATATTTAGATAAACATGTTGATACAAGAATCTTGATGCCGAACGTCAATGCAAATAGATTATACATGAAGGCATTTTCTCTATCGAAAGAGGAGCTGAATATAATTCTGCAGACGCCAACACAGGAAGGTTTATTTTTGATAAAACAGTACAAAGGATTAGTAACCTTAAATCTGGATTTGAAGGATATGCAAGAAATACATGTACTTTCAGCTAACAAAGAGACTATAAAGTATATGTATGAGGCAATAAAAGAAAAAGGAGAAGAAGTTAATGAGTGGTTACCGGTATTTTATGAGAAGTGTAAGGCTTAATTTCTTATTGATATTTTTTTTGATACTTGGTCTTTCGTATCAAGGATATGCTGATTGTCCAACATTTGTAGAAAGTAATACTTGGTGGGAAGCAATAGTTGGTGGAGATTGGGTAAAGGAAATTAAGGTGCAAGCAATAAAAGATCAAGGAGTTGATGGTTACTTTAATCCCAAAATTAGAGTATGTGCTTATGATGGACAAAGTTATTGTTATGACTTACAAAGTGGGGAATCCTGCCGCCAGATATATGGAACGCAAGGTACAGGAGCTGGAGTTTCTGCTGCAGCTTTTATCGACTGGGAAGGAGATAAAACAAAAGCTGGAGGAGAAATTGCTCGGGGTCTTAAATGGGAATGGGCAGACGGTGTTACTGATGAGGAAAAAAGAAGATTCGCTAACTCTCCTAAAATATGTGCTTGCAGTCAAAAAGGGGCTTGTATGTCAGGAATTTCTTCATGGGGTTCTAGAGTATTTTCGGGTGAGAATATTTTCCGTCCTGGGGAGATGGAAAAAGTCTGTGATACCTGCTACCAAACGGCAGTAAAATGTGCTCCTGTTCCACTTGCACCTGGCCCCCCTCCATTTTGTGAACAACTTGCAATGTCGCTTCCACAAGTTAGAATTGTTCCTATAACAGATAAAGACAATGATTACTTTAATCCTAAGGTTAAGGTAATCATTGGTGATCTGAAAGGAAGAGACGGAGAGATTGGAGAAAAATTAGATTTCCCTAAAGGGTATGGAGAAAATAAAGCTGAGTGGCGCTCTATTTTAGACAAAGATGGCATCACGTACTACTTCAAAACTTATAGAGAAAAAGATAAGCTCTGCGCTGAATACCTTGGAACTCAAAGTATAGATGAAAACAATCCACAGTTCATCCGCTGTTTTCCTGCACCACCTGCTCCAGAACCTGAGATAGTGGAGATAGTAAATGCAAATACATTGAAAGTAGAAATGAAGATGAGTGAGAGCACTTGTGCTAAAGCACATGGAACCTATAGTAATGGTTCCTGTACTTTTAATGTTAATACTGACCTCAACCATCCTATAAACATTGGCCCCCTATCTTTAAAAGTAGTAAAACCAGCAATAGTAGCAAAAACAACTGATAGTAATATTGATAATATTATAGAAGGTATATTAGAAAGTAATCCGCAACAATTTAAAGTTCTGAAAGAATATGGCTATGTTCCTGATGTGCAAATTAAATGTTCTAAAGGCGGAAGTTTTTATAGTTTTAATGATTTTGAGAAAAAGTTAAAAGACAAATCTATTCAATGTGAATTTAATAACTCTGGGCAGCCGGAAATAGAAGTAAAGTATAAAGGAAATTCTAACAGTAAAATGCTTTGTCTTTCTGGATGGCAGCCAGAACCAGAGGAGTTTGTTCTTAAAAGAGAAAATAAAATAATACCACTAAAATTAATGGGAACAAGATATACTAAATACAATGCTGTTTACTCCAAGGAATCAAATCAGTTCTATTATCTTCCAAGCAAGGAAATAGTTTACCCTTTGAAAGAAACTCAAGAGAGGTTGGATAAAATAATATTTAATAAGCAAGAGTATGTTTTCTTCCCTGATGAAAATGAGCAGAAGAAGGAAGAATGCAGTTATTGTGTGAAGAAAGATAGCAAAATAGACGAAAAATTAAAATCTGGTGAAGGACTGAAAGTAGTATACAAATTGACGGATGTAGAGCATAAAGAAGGATGTGAGCAAGGTGATGATGGTTGCATCTGCTTTGATGGAAAGTGTAGCCGTTCAAAACAATATTTGAATAAAAATGAAGATGATAAGCCATTCTACTTAAGGTATGAGGAAGTGGATTGTAAAGATAAGGATGGTAAAGTATTAAGAGATGAAAAAAATGAAGTACGAAAGTGTACACAATTAAAAGATCAACTGATTAAAGCAAACAGAACAGAGGTTTTTTACGCTGATAAATTGTGTAGGTTCGATTTAGAAGGTCTCAAAAAGAAATTAAAAGAAAAATTAAAAGAGATAATCAAGGAACATCTGAAAAATAAGAAACCAGATCTTGAAAAAAATAATGAAAAATCCTATGATCATAAAAATAAAGATGTTTATACAGATGACTTATCAATAAAATTTGATCGTATTAAAATAGAAGCGTGGGGAAGTGGTGAAGCAGGTCATATACAAGGTAGTGGCTGTGACAATCAAAAATGCCATTCTACTGAAAGCAGAGTAGGGATGCCAGGAGATTATATTAAAGCTAAACTGAAAATCGATCCTAATTATCCTATAATTAAGGTGCAAGTCACAGAGGGAGGGGGTAACCAGGAAAGTAACTTCTCAGATAAGGACGGGGGACCTGTTTTCATAGAAATGTGCAATTCGCAGAAGCAACATTGCCAGCAACTGATTACTGTTGCAGGTGGAGGTGAGTATAGAACATACGGTGGTAAGGGTTATGAGGAAACAGTAATTCATAAGCAAGATTTAAAGCTAGAGGAGAAAATTGTAAAGGCAGATAAACTGAAGTCTACACAAGACAATCAAATAGCATATATAGAAAATGGTGAAATCAAGTATGAAACAGTAGAGTGTGGAAGTGGTTTGAGAAGCAGTAGATCTGGTGCAGGTGGCTGCATTAATAAAAGCAAAGGAATTTATGGTAAAGGCTCTCCAGGGTATGTGAAGATTAGACCTATTATAAAGGAATTTGACGAAGAAGAAATAAATGCTGCTATTAAAAAAGTAATAGAGGATCTATACGATCTTGAAACTATGACTGATTTTTGGGTAGGGGATCTTAACGTGAATATAAGTGGGATAATTAAAGAGGAAGTCAAAAAAGAATTATCAAGGTAAAAAGATATAGCTCTGGAAATGATGCTCTTGTTTTAATAATTAATTAAAGTAAAGCATGTAGTAAATGGTGTAATTGCTGTATCTTAACAAAAAGGTATAACGAATGTAGGAGGGTGCTTTATGTCTCTAAAGAATAAAATTTCTGAGTTAATAGAACAACAATTTAGCATTAAATACCATGACAATTATTTGGCTTACACTATACATAATTGGGCTGCAAGCGAAATATCTGATTCTATTACTTTTTGCATAATTGGTTGTGGAAATTGCAAGATTGGATATCAAGATGTTGCAAAGTCATTCAACATAACAAAAGAAGAAATTGACCAAGGTAATATTGCAAGCATAGAAAGTAAAATAAAAAGTGAAGCTGAAAAATCAGGTAGCGAGTTTTCTGAGTTGATTTCTAGAGTGGATCAATCGCTAAGAGAACAAAGTGAAAAGTCTATTGTACAAATTTTAGATTCATCCGCTGAGGAGATGTTAAGGAGTTTCTGTGATAGCCCTGTACAGTCTCCAGAGCATGAAGAAGTCAGTGCATCCTCTGCTTCACATGAAGAGCATGCTACAGAAGGCCTAGAAACTAGTGTTAATTCAGATCTTTTGTCAACCTAATCAACCCCATATATATGTTTTTTTTGTACCCATGCTTTGCGTTTTGGGGTGGAAAGAAAGCACCATTCTTCGTTGCATTTTTCTATCTTCATCACAACAAACTTGTCTATTTTCATAGTAATCTTGCTGTCTACACTCTGTTTTTGATATCCATAAGTATCTTCTTTTACAATCGCGTAGCGCTTATCACTAAGAAGATTGCCTTTTATCCATCCGCAGTCTTCATCTATATCGCAGACCTTTTTCCAACTCTCAAACTCTTCTATCACTTTCAGGGGCAGATTTTTGCAAGTGTATATCCATTTTACAGGATAGTGAAACCCTGGCCCCGTTCTCATGTTGATCTTATTTGATTTGGTTGAAACAAAGTTGTTAGCAAACAAGCTATGGCTAAATAATAAAAACAATAGGATAATAGTACTGAACCAAGATCCCAGTGTCACGCACTGGGATAACGTGAGGGATAGTGTAACAGACTTATTCATCATAATTCACGATTAGGTTGACATAAGATAAAGAGTAAATTAAAAATTGAATAGATCTTTAAATGCAAAATCAATGCCTATAGAAATATTAATGCCTGCTCTTTCACCAACAATGAGCAAAGCTGGAGGAAAAATTGTAAAGTGGCATAAAAAAGAACAAGACAAAGTTGAAGTAGGCGACGTAATTGCTGAGATAGAGACTGATAAAGCCATAATGGAGTTTGAATCTATAGATGAAGGAGTTTTAGCAAAAATTTTAGTAACAGAAGGAACAAGTGGCGTGCCTGTAAATCAACCAATAGCTTTAATGCTGGAAGAAGGAGAAGATGAAAGTGCACTTAACAACTATACTTCAACTTCCATCAATAGTGCAGTTAAAAAGGAAGTGACAAAAAGTGCTGTTGATAATCAAAAATCAGAACACCAAGATTTAAACGGAAAGCCAATAAGTCATTCTTCGGTGTCATTCCAGCGCGTGACGCTGGAATCCAACCCCTCAATGTCATCCCAGTGCTTGACACTGGGATCTAGAAAAGAAGAATGGATCCCAGTGTCAGCTACTCAGATGACAGAGGGTTATGCAGAAGGTAGAACAAAAATAAGCCCATTAGCTAAGAAAATAGCTCAAAATGAAGGGGTTAATGTGCAGCAATTAAAAGGTACAGGACCATATGGTCGCATAATTAAGGCTGATGTGTTGGAGTTTTTAGGCAGTGGTATACATACTGAAAGTCCTGAGAAAGATACCATAGTTGAAGTAAGCAACATGCGCCAAGTGATAGCACAGCGCCTGACTGAATCAAAACAGAATGTTCCACATTTTTATTTAACTGTAGACTGCCAGGTTGATAAGTTAATATCGTTAAAAAACGAGATTAACTCAGCAGATGAAAACAATAAAGTAACAATTAATGATCTAATCATAAAAGCTGCAGCTTTCAGCATGAAAAAATTTCCTGATATAAATTCTTCGTGGATAGATAATAAAATACTGAGATATTCAAATATAGATATTTCAATCGCTGTGGCACTTGAAGATGGGCTAATTACTCCTATAGTAAAAAATGCTGATAAAAAGGGTATTTTATCTATATCAAAAGAAGTGAAAGATTTAGTAAGCAGAGCAAGATCTGGAAAATTGAAACCTGAAGAGTTTCAAGGAGGAGGGTTTACTATCTCCAACTTAGGGATGTTTGGTATAAAAGCCTTCAGTGCTATAATCAATCCGCCGCAATCTTGCATTATGGCAGTTGGTGCATCTAAAAAACAACCAATTGTTATGAATGAGAAAATAGAAATAGCAGAAATAATGACAGTAACGCTCTCTGTTGACCATAGAGCAGTTGATGGGGCACTCGGAGCAAAGTTTTTAAATGCCTTTAAGCATTATATAGAGAATCCTCTGGTGATGCTTATTGAAACTGCGGTAATCTATTAGCATTGTTATTACAAAATTAATACCTCTAAGTTTATACTTTTATTAGTTAATAGGTTTAGAGGTAAAAAAATGAATACTACAGTAGAAAAAAATAATCCAAAAATTTTTCCTCAAAATGAAGGAAAGATTAACTCAAAAGGCATGGTTGCCCCACCTGTTCCTCCGAAATCTTCCCAAGCTAAATTTGCTGGAATAAAAGCAATTTTTGAGCGAAATGTACCTCATTCTCAAGCAAATGATAGTAATAAAACAGTGAGTAGCAATCTTGGAAGAACATTTGGCCCAACAATGCAAAAACTCATGGAAGACAACATTCATAGCACTCCTAACAAACAACGCCGCAATTCAGGGGATAGTGGTATCAGTGATATTAGTAGCAGCACTTCTGATGATGAGGATAGAACAATAAAAGATAAAATGATGAAAAATGTTAAGCAGGATAACCATCAAAAAAGCTTTGATTTACATAAAGTACAAGCAACTGATGAATTAGAAACCGTAAAATTTCTCAAAACGCTAAGCAAGAAAGAAAGAGAAAAACTTGGTTTTTCTCCTAAACAGCAAAATAACCAAAAGGTTGAGACTAGCAAAAAAACTTATAATCCACTTGATTGGAATCCAATCTATCAAGGTAAAAAGCTCTTTAGCTTAGGCAATATGTCGAGTAATTCGTCTTCATGTAGTGAAAAAAGCAATATTTCAGATGTAAGCGATAAGTCTAATAATTCAAACATTGTTAGATGTAATATTACTAGGAGTAACAGTAAGGAAGACCTTCGTAAACCTGATGCTTCACATAATGACAAATCTGCAGGTAAAAAATTATCTAATGTCAATGTAAGCGAATTAATCAGAAAGTTTGAACAAGGTAATGACATAGTAAAAGGGCGTTAATCAAATGTTACCCTATCTTTGTATATGTAAAGGTAGGGTATCTTTTCAAAATAGTATATCCTTTATAGCTTTGTTAATTTTTGACTCCCTCTCTGCAAAAGCAGTTTCTAGAGAGGTTTTAAGTTTTTCCCATTCTTCTTGACCATTTAGAACTAAAGATTTATATTCATTTTCAATTTTTTCCAATGCTCTTTGATATGAAAAACCTAATTCCTCATATATATCAATATTTATCGATTGCAGTATTACCAAAAATGAAAACAAATTCGGATCAGGTAATTCTTCTCTTGTGTGATTCAGAAGACACAGCTTTATTTTTTTTACGCAGTATTCTATTGTTTTTAACGATAGTGACAGGCTTTCTGCATAAAATATAAAACTATCTACAATCAAATTTTTTGACTTTTTCGGTAATTTAATATTTTCAAATAGTTCTTTTGTAAATTTTTCTATCGGTTGTTTTGGCAAATGTAAAGAGAGATCAGTAAAAGATTTTAGGTCAAAATTTGGTCCAAGTATTGTGCTGATTGCTCTTTGTACATTACTCTTATCTTTACTTACAGAAATAATGAAAACCAGCCCCTCCACATCAAGCATATACTTTATAGATTCCAAAAAATCGACAACGAATTTAGGACGGCACACATCAAGATTATCCACCATTATATAAATGTTTTTGTCTTTTCTGATTTTATGAACCACATCCGCTAACTGTGTTTTAAAATCTCTAGTACTCTCTTTTCTTCTTTGGAGAAGACTTAATTCACTCAAGACAAAACCTATGTCTTTTTTATCAGCCTCTTTTGCAGCATCAAGAAATACTGAAAGCATAGCAAGTGGAGATTTACTGATCAGCTTTCCTAGTGTGTTTAGAGAAAATAGCTCTTGGTTTATGTTCTTGAACTGTTGTATAACACTTCTTTTTACTTTATACGATACAAATAAATCTTCAAATAGGAAATTTAAAAAAGAAGGCAGTGGTTGGTCCAATGCATTGATATCCCATGCACTATAATAAGCTGCAATTTCATTTTGCTGTTTTAACTCTTTTACCCATTCTTTCAAAAAAAACGTCTTGCCCCATCCATCATATCCTTCCAAAGATATTATTGTAAAAGACTGATCAATTGTTTTAATTATATTGTTAAATTTACCTGAAAATTGCTTATAGTTTAGACGGTCATTTTCCCAAGCCACCACTTTAAGTGGTGGCGCTATTTCTTTCTTTTTGAATGTTATTAGCGATATAAGTTTTTTTAAGCACATGTCTTATTTTATATTTAACTCATATTCTTGTCTTGAAGTAAGTGCTATCCTCAGCGTTCCTTCATCAAGATAGTCAATTTCTCCGCCCATTGGTATGCCGCAAGCAAGACGTGATATTTTCACATCCAAATTTTTTAGCAATTCAATTATATATTGTGCAGTAACTTGACCCTCTAATGTCGGATTAATTGCGATAATTATCTCTTCAATTTTAGACTCTGTCACTCTTTTCAGAATAGTGTCAAGGTTGAGTTCTTTTGGACCTATGCCATTTATTGCAGACAATCTGCCACCCAAAACATGGTATAAACCTGAATATATATTTCCTTTTTCAAACGCCCATAGATCACCTAATTCTTCTACTACACACAGTAACTTAGTGTCACGTTTTGGGTTAGTACAAATAGAACAAGGTGACTTAGTATCTAGATTTCCGCAAACTTCACACTCTATTATAAGATCTGCTAGCTCTTTAATCAAAGATGCAAGTGGTAGCATAACTTTTTCTTTGTTTTGGAGTAAATGTATAACTAACCTGCGTGATGATGATGGCCCTAAACTTGGCAATTTAGAGAAAGCATGAACTAGATTTTTTATGTTAACGTTCATTCAATAAATTCAGAATAGGCAGTCAAATGGTAACATCAAACCCTTTGTAAAGAAAGTGGTAAGTTTCTCTTGATCCCACTTTGATCAGCTATAGAAAAAATTTTTTACTTTAACGAAAAAAATTACTTCCGCACACTTAAAGCCTGATTATAATAGACTTCTTGCATAACCCAAACTAAGTAGAAAAAAGGTATCATCCGAGTAGCTCTCCTTTGTCATCCTAGTGCCTCCTTTTTTGTCATCCCAGTGCCCAGACACTGGGATCCAGGAATTTTATTAAGTTTGTAAGCATAAAAGTATAGCTAACGTGAGCTCTACGTCATACTGCCGCGAACCGTCATACCGCGATTCATTCGCGGTATCTCTTAGCCGCTAACAAGTAGCGGGATGACGGTTGTCAGGCTAGCTGTCATCCCAGTGCCCAGACACTGGGATCCAGAAATTTTAATTGTAAGTAAGCATACTGGGTTGATAAGTATAAAAGTAGCTAGAAAATAAACATTTTTGATGAGATTATATGGAAAACTGGATGCCAGTGTCAAGCACTGGCATGACACCCTTCACGGACTTTTAAATTACTTTAGCTATAAATATTAAGAAATTTACCAAATGAAAAAAAAGGCAAAAGAAGCCCTGGGGTTATTATCCGCTTTAAAATATTGGCGTTTTTTATGTTTTAAACGCTTGACAAGCGAGATTCAGCCGCTTTTAATTGCAACTAACTTACGCTGCAAATGTTTAAGAAATTTACTAAGCAGAAAAAAAGACAAAGAATCCCCGAGTTAGCTAGTCTTTTACTATCTCTGTCGAGTATTGGCATTTTTTGATGTCTTGTAACGCTTTATAAGCGCGTTCAGCTTATTTAGATAAAAACCTAGATGTAGATGAAGTTTTGTAAAGACATACAGTATCTATATACTGCAAAAAATTGAACATAAGACGCCGATACATTAAGTAATCCTTACCTTTTAATCTGCAGATTGGCGAAAGCAAATACAATAGCTTCACTATCATGATAAGGGCGCTGGTGGAGTTTGTCAAGCAAGTTTTTTCGTTTCTATGTTGTCAGCTACTTGGATGACGCCAATCTGAGTTAACTACACCAACTCACATTCAGCAAAAAAGAAAGCTATCTCCTTACGAGCATTTTCTAGACTATCCGAGCCGTGGACTCTATTTTCACTAATATCATCAGCAAAATCACCCCTGATTGTGCCTTTATCTGCCTGCTTTGGATTGGTAGCTCCCATGATTTGTCTGTATTTACTTACTGCATTTTCACCAACTAAAACTTGAACTACCACAGAACCAGAGGTCATAAACTCTACTAATTCCCCAAAAAAAGGCCTATCTTTATGAATTTCATAAAACAGCTCTGCTTGTTTTTTTGTTAGTAACATCATTTTTTGTGCTGTGATTTTCAGCCCAGATTGTTCGATGTAGGAATTTATATTGCCTGTAATATTATTTTTTACTGCATCAGGTTTTAAGATTGAAAGTGTCTTCTCAATTGCCATATTATTTCCTTATATAAGATTGTATATTTATGGATTCATTTTATTGCAAATTTTGATTTGATAAAAGTAGTTTTTTATTTATAGTTAAGAATAAACCATCAAGGAGGTATTGTATGGGTGAATGTTGTAAAAATAACACTACTAAACAAGCTGAGCCTACCACTAAAAAACAAGCTAAATCTACTACTAAAAAATTAGTAAGTAACTTTAAGTCATCACTTTTTTGTGGAACAAAAGGATTTTTAACTTTTAATTTGGCCTTTTTAAGTTATTTGGAATATAGTTCACATCATAATACAGAATTAAAAAAAGGTGCTGCCTTTGCAATGAAAAGGAATACTATTCCATTGCTTGAAATGATAATCATAGCACCGCTTGTTTGTTTTGCACTGCCGGCTATAGTAGGTGGTTTAAGTCTTTTACAATGTGCACTTGCTTGTGCTGTCTTAATGATTGCCACATGTTTTATTGTCAGAACTTTTAATCTACGTGAAAAATTATTAGAAAAACAAACAGGTTGCCCAAAAGAAACAGTGAATAAGGAATTTGAGAAAGATACTATAATCTACCCTATTTTCGATAAAAGTAGAAAACACATCGAGTATAATTCGCCTAACTCAGAGCAACCACCGGATGAAACGAGTAGCACCTCTCTTTTCGTTAAAGTTTTACTTTTCCCTCTAAAGGTTCTTTTGAAGGTCCTGCAAAGTTATATAATGCTATCTTTAGCTGCTGTTGAACTTCTTGAAACGGTACCAAGTCTTTTTGTCGATACATTTTTCGATTGGAACTTCACATCCACCAAGAGTAACCTGAAGAGATCAGGCCACTTATTGTATGCCAGTGTAAGAAATTTAGTGCCTATAACTAAATTTGATGAGTGTGTAGCTAATTTTATAGGCACCCCAGAAGTAACTTGTTGTAGTAGTGCGTAGGTGAAAAAGGCAGTTATCTTATTTAATCTTGGCGGGCCTGATTCACTAAATGCGGTCCGTCCTTTTTTATTCAACCTTTTTTATGACAGGAGAATAATCAATCTACCGAATCCCTTTCGGTTTCTTTTAGCAAAGTTTATATCTGCGAAACGAGAAAATACTGCACGAAAAATATACGAGGAAATTGGAGGTAAATCGCCAATTCTAGAGAATACAAAAATGCAAGCTAATGCTTCAGAACTAAAATTAAACGAAAATAGAAACCATGTACACAAGGTATTCATCTGCATGCGCTATTGGCGTCCATTTGCTGACGAAGTTATTGAAAGTGTAAAACAGTTTGATCCTGACGAAGTAATTCTGCTGCCACTGTATCCACAATATTCAACTACCACAACTCTGTCATCCATCGAGAATTGGCAAAAAAATGCTAAACGGTATGGCCTAAAATGCAATACAAAAATGATTCACCGTTATTATGATAACCAAGATTTTATTGAAGCTCACACTAATCTGATAGCTAAGTACTATAAATTGGCTAGAAAAATCGGTAAACCAAGAGTCCTATTTTCAGCCCATAGCTTACCTCTTAGTATCATTAAAAAGGGCGACCCTTACGCTTCACAGGTAGAAAGAAGCGTAGAGTTAATAGTAGAAAAGTTAGCTATCAATAACTTAGATTGGTCAATATGTTATCAGAGTAAGATTGGTCCTGTAAAATGGCTAGAGCCAAGCACTGAGAGTGAGCTATTACGCGCAAAAGCTGATGGTGTACCTGTAGTTCTATCACCTATATCTTTTGTTTCTGAGCATTCAGAAACTCTAGTTGAACTTGATATAGAATATAAAGCAATTATCAAGGATGGATATTACTTTCGTGTGCCAACTCTCAGTACCGATCCCTTGTTTATAAAATGCTTAGCCGATTTGTGCATAAATCTCCCTTAAAGTCCTGATTCATAGGGCTTTTCTTTTAGGATTTTATGTGATAGAATAACAGGAAGTTATTAACTATTTCATGCCAAACAAGCTAAAAAAGAAATCTAACATACTCGCACAAAGGGTGCATGATATTTATGATCATGATTTCAGGAAGGTAATCTGCATCACAACAGGTTTAACAGCCCTATTGTGTAAGATTTCACTGCAATTTTGCTGCGAGTTCATTGACAATAACAGATCCAATATCTTTCTTATACGGAATGTTGCTCGACTAGTAAAGTTTCCGACATCTATTCTATACATTGCCCATTCTGCATTTACTCTACAGGATCTAATTAAGGATTACAGAAACCCTGAGAGTAAAAAAGAGCTGGCAAAAATTGTGGGTAAATCGGCTAATCTTGCAAGCAGCACCATAGAAGCGCTAATGATGTTGAAAATCATCCATTTTTGCACTGGAAGCAATACAGACATAATAAGTTATATTAACTTAACCTCAACGATCCTATTTTTGTTCATTTCAGAACCTATAAGCTATTATTATACATGCAAGGAATATCTGGATAATAAGGATCCTGAAAAGTCTGCTGAGTGTAAGAAGGACCTTATTATTAGCACATTAACTTTGTCGTTAGGTTTATTAAACTTCATATTAAGAAGGATAGAGACTCCAACTATACCAATAAACTTAGGTAATGGTATAATCTATAATTTCAACTTAAGCGTAACAGTCAGCATAATATATAGTGCAGTATTTCTTGCAGTTCAGCTTGACAAATTGTTTCAACAACCTGTCAATGATGATCCTTCCACTGAACTTGATGATGTTCATAATATAAACGGTCATTCTAATGACAGCACTGTAGAGGTATAAGAATTAGGGATGAAAAGATTTTATTTCTACTGCCAACGCTAGTACTGCTAATTTGCTAACAATACTCCAAAGTGATAGAATTTTACCTTCTACAACCTGGCTAACATCATGAAACTCACAGTCAGTGGCATTCAAGCTAGAATATACATCTTTTCTGCTATTACATCGGTATAAGTAACATGTTGGAGTATCTCCTATATAGTATATTAGCGGTTCTGCAGAACTGCTTTTAAACATGTCAATGGTTGGTACACCTTCTTGTATAATAACGCTATTGATTGCTATTCCTTCTTTTATCTTTTTCATTTTATGACGCTTTTTTTTATTGAGGTTTAATATTTCCTCTCCACTTGTTGCTGTTATAATGCCCATCCCATATGTGCCATTGCTTGCTTTGATAAAAACGTAAGGTTGTGTTTTTATTTCATATTCCTCATATTTTTTTTGCACTAGAGATAATATTTGGTCAACTTTAGTTGCTACTGCTCCTAGTGACAAATCATCATCAAAATCAACTCCATCACAGCTCTCTGTAAGCACAGAAATAAGCCATGGGTCCATTTTAAATTCGCTACAAAACTCGAACGCTAATTCTTGATAGATTTCAAAATACTTAAATTTCTGCCTGCTATGCCAACCGTATAGTGGGCTTGGTACTATATCTTGCTTTACGTCTTTTAGCGTGTCTGGAATGTGGCTCGTCATATCACGGTTCAGTATAATAACATCAGGCACAAATCCTGAAGTTGTCTTTAGCAGAGAGTTTTCTTTCACAACAGTTTCATACTGTTCTATTAAATTGTATACTTCATTATGTAAAAGGCCAATTCTAGTTTCAAAACCTGCGAGTTGCAGTACTTTCTCTATAACAAATACGTTTTCTATATACATTTTATTGCGTGTATAATTTTCCGGTATTATAAGAACCTTTTTGTATTGATGTCTTTTAAAGTAGCTTTTTATCAATCTTGCTGCCATTGTTCTTGATTCTTCACTTAAGTTATTGAACCCCGCAGGAAATAAATTAGCGTCTACTGGAACGATTTTATAGCCAGAGTTTCTAAGATCTATAGAGCTATAAAATGGCGATGTAAGGCCATTAAATTTTGCTTCGAACCAATTATTTATACTTTTTTCCAAATCTGGGTGAATTATGTTTTGCATCTGCACTTTAAATGTTATAAGGAAGGTATTATATTATAAGCTATAGTTGAACATATTTAGTAAATTTGACTAAAGATTAAAGTATAATGAGATTCTTATTTAAAGTGATAGAAAAATGATTCAACACGATAACAATAAAATGTATGGCACTACTATATTATCAATTAGAAAAGATAAAAGTGTAGTAGTAATAGGTGACGGACAAGTTTCACTGGGCCACACTGTTATAAAATCTGGAGCAAAAAAAGTTAGGCGTCTTTCTGGTGATTCCGTAATTGCTGGATTTGCCGGGGCAACAGCCGACGCATTTACTCTTTTTGAAAGATTAGAATCTAAACTTGACAAGCACCCAGGGCAATTAATGAGAGCATGTGTTGAACTTGCAAAAGACTGGAGAATGGATAAATATCTGAGGAAATTAGAAGCTATGATGATCGTTGCAGATAAATCTATTTCATTAGTAATTACGGGAACAGGTGATGTTCTTGAACCTGAAGATGGAGTCGCAGCTATTGGCTCTGGGGGAAATTTTGCTCTATCTGCAGCAAGAGCTTTAATTGACATTAAAGGAATATCAATAGAGGAAATTGCGAAAAAGGCTATGAAGATAGCTGGCGATATATGTGTTTATACAAATCATAATGTAGTTATTGAAAAGATAGAGGAGTGATATGTCTTCCAAGCAAAAAACTTTATGCACCAATTTTTCCAATCAGCCCATAACCCTTTCAGAAGGGCGGTCTTGTAGTAGTGACACCTACGATGAAAAAGATAACCTCTATAAAGATACTAAGAGTGGTTTTGATTCAAATGACAGCGATGTTCAAGTTAATGACAGCACTCAAGTTTTGTTAGATGACCTGCCACCACAGAAGATAGTTAAAGAATTGGACAGATTCATAATCGGACAGGATGATGCAAAGCGTGCTGTTGCTATTGCGCTCAGAAATCGTTGGCGTCGCAATCAGGTTCCATTTCCATTGCGTGATGAAATCATACCTAAGAATATATTGATGATCGGTCATACAGGGGTTGGTAAAACTGAAATAGCTCGTCGCTTAGCAAAACTTGCCGGTGCACCGTTCATAAAAATTGAGGCAACGAAGTTTACTGAAATAGGGTACGTTGGACGTGACGTTGATTCGATAATACGCGATTTAGTTGATGCAGCAATAGTTTTAGTTAAAGAGAAAGCCCGTAAAGCCTTAGCTAAAAAGGCTTTAATTTTAGCTGAGAAAACAATAGTAAACTCTATGGTAGGCGAAAATGCAACCGAAGAGAGTAAAAAAATTTTTAGAGAAAGGTTGAGGAATAAAGAGTTTGAGGACGGAGAAGTTTCTATTAACGTCAGAGAGAGCAAGAGTATGTTACCTACTTTCGATATACCAGGCATGCCAGGTGGGCAAGTTGGTGTGATGAATGTAACAGAAATAATGGGCAAGATGTTTAACGGGAGCAAAAAAACAAAAACTATTACGGTGAAGGTAAAAGAAGCGCGTGAAATATTAATTAATGAAGAAAGTGAAAGGCTAATGGATGAAGATAAGATAATCAAAGAAGCCATTGATCTTGTTAGTAATGACGGTATAGTATTTTTGGATGAAATAGACAAAATTGCAGCGCGTACAGAAGTAAAAGGTGAAGTAAACAGAGAAGGAGTGCAACGCGATCTGTTACCATTACTTGAAGGAACAACTGTTACAACTAAGTATGGCCATGTAAAAACAGACTATATATTATTTATTGCATCTGGTGCTTTTCATCAGTCTAAACCATCTGACCTCTTACCGGAATTGCAGGGCAGATTACCGATCAGGGTAGAACTTAAGGCACTTACTCAAGAGGATTTAATAAGAATATTAAAGGAACCAGAATCTAGTTTGTTAAAGCAGTACATAGCTTTAATGAAAACAGAAAATGTGACACTTGAGTTCACTGATGATGGTATAAAAACCATAGCTGAAATAGCGTTTACAGTTAATAGGCAAGTGGAAAATATAGGCGCAAGAAGGCTTCACACTGTCATGGAGAAGCTTTTAGATGAAATAAGTTTCATTGCTTCTGAGAAAAATAGCGAAAAATTCATTATAGACAGCAAGTATGTAAAAGATAAACTTGAGTCAATTTCGGAGCAGCTTGATTTATCTAAGTTTATACTTTAGGAAAAACGAAAAGCCTACTTTAAGTAGTATAGAGAGTGTTCAGAAGATTAGCCAGTAGACCTAAAATTTCAGCTATATTCTTTAGGCTGTTTTTCAACAGTAGAATGGTGTGCTGCGACCTCTTGCTTAACATCTAAGCTTAAGTCAATTATTGAGATATTTTCTTCATCATAATCTATGTCTTTTATTAACATATCGTCAGTAATAGTCAAAAGGTCAGGCGGAGAAAGAATAGTTCTTTTATTACCAGCTCTCATTCCCACAACTCCAAGCTCTATAGCAAGTGGTATTTTTTTATCGCCAACCCTAAATTGCACTGTTTGATCTTTGACTATATATTCCCCATTATGCTCCTTTACGCTATATTTAACCGATATCTCATCACCGCACCTTACTTGTTTTCCAGTCTTGTTAATTAAGTCATTAAAAACCATCAGATTATTTACTGAGTCGGGATATTTATCCTTTACTTCGATCAGTTTGACGTAATAAGAATTAAAATTCATTTTGTTCTCATTGGCAATAGTAACTACACGCTCTCCGCCTTCTTTCATACCTATTACCCCTAAACTCACTTCTTTTAGGTCATCTTGACCTATTTTCAAAGTAACATCAGAAACTTTGCTAGGGAGTGTTGCTGAGTTATTATTAGAAATTTTATATATTTGCAATAGGACTTCCAGGCCACAAAAAGCCTTGCTGCCACTGCCTTCAGTAATTTCATAAAAATTTATTGAATCTTCTTCCTTTTGCTGCGTTATTTCTTCTAAATATTCTGTCAGCCCATGCTTTTCAATATAGCGGTCAAGTGCTGATTCAAGTATTGGCTTCACTAGGTAATGTGCTATCGTCTGTATCAAACCACCATGCGTGGCATTTATCTCATAAAGCTTGTCCTTTTTTTCCGGTTTACCTTTGTTTATATAGACAATAGTAAACACAAAAGCAGAAGTTAAAGTGAGAATCATTACTACGGAAATAAGCATTTGTAATATAATTTTTCTAACCATCTTTCTTTACTTGATTCAATAAATCATATAAATAATTAGTATCCCCTGAAAGCGCACTCAAATTATCCAAGCCTTGTTTAAAGAGGCCGTCTATATAGTCCTCTACTTCACTTTTACCAAGCACAGACATAAGATTATTTGTTTTATCTTGTTCGTAGTCTTCAATATCATCCTTAGCTTGAAAGATAAGCCCTAGATTTATTCCATAGTTATATAACGCTTTACGTTGCTTGTCTGTAGCACCCCCTATTATAGCACCTATTTCACATGAAGCTGCAAATAGTTTTGCGGTTTTCATCAAATGAATTTCTTTTATTTTATCAGCTTGGCCCGACGTCATTCCAGCGTCATACATACAGCCGTACGAATGTTGTAGTTTTAAGGTAGAAAGGGTGTCATGCAAGTAGCTGACACTGGAATCCATTTCATGTTCAGCTCCACTATCGCATGGCTTTTTGCACGAAATGCTTGTAGGCAAAGCCTTCTGGATTCCAGTGTCCGCTACTTGAATGACAGAGGGTTGGGGGCTAAAATCTATATGCTCACTGTTAATATCTAAAGCCTGTCCTCCCACCATTCCCCTAATTCCTATTGCCTGAGAAAGAACTTTTATGATCTCACAGCGTTTCTCATTTAACGAAGATAATACCTCAAAAGCCAGAGTAAGTAGTGCATCTCCGGCAAGCACTGCTGTTGCTTCATCAAATTTTTTATGGCAGCTTAGCTGGCTTCTGCGAGTATCACTGTTGTCCATGCACGGTAAATCATCGTGAATTAGAGAGTAAGCATGAACAAATTCAATTGCTGCAGCAACTGATATTACTTTTTTAGCTTCCGCGTTAAACACTCGCGATGAAGCTACGACTAAAAAGGAGCGTATATGTTTTGCAGGAGCAAGGAGTATATAACGCATAGCTGATATAAGCTTATTCTCGCTATTTTCGGGTAAGAGTTTATTTACTTCTACAATAAGCAAATTTTTTGTTGTTTCGTCTAGCATTTTTGAATTGTTAATTGTTTAGCACGTAACGCTAGCCAGCTAGGGCAGTAGAAAACTTTACTGTAGTTTACCAGTTATAAAAGATATTGCAAACATAAAAATTTTTTATAACATCAAAGAATAGGTTATTTTTTTGGTAAGAAATGTGAATAGCGAACTAGCAAAGAGCACTAGAGAAGACATAGAAGAAAAAGTGAAAAAGATTATACTAGAGCATATTAGTAAGGATGTAGAGAAATTCAACAGCTCTTCAAAGCTTTCGGAGCATGGTACAGACAGCTTAGATGCAGTTGAAATCATCATGGCAGCAGAAGAAGAGTTTGGAATAGAAATTCCAGATGAAGACGCACAAAAAATGGAAACTATGGAGCAAATAGTTGAGTACATTAATAATAAAAAAGGCTAATAGTTAGTGTTAAATGAGCAGAAGAGTAGTAGTCACTGGTGTTGGTTTAATCACTCCACTAGCGGCAGATGTTGACAACACTTGGTCAAGGCTAATAAAAAGTGAGTCTGGCATAAAAGCAATCAATACGGATAGATTTGACTCTTCTGATCTTGCTTGCAAAATTGCAGGGCAGGTGCCGTTGCAATCAGACAACATTGAGCACCATTTCAATCCACTAGATTATATTTCTGAGAAAGACTCAAAAAGGACAGATCGTTTTATCCATTACGGTATTGCAGCAGCTATTCAGGCAGTAGATGATTCATTAATTTTGGAAAGCCAAAATATCAATCGGGAACGTGTTGGTGTGACTATTGGCTCTGGTATAGGTGGTCTTCCGTCAATTCAGGAAAATGTTATTACCATGCAGGAAAAAGGGCCCAGACGTGTCAGTCCATTTTTTGTCCCTGCAAGTCTAATAAATTTGATATCTGGCCATATTTCTATTAAATACGAATTTACAGGTCCAAACGATTCAGCAGTAACCGCATGTGCAACAGGTGCGCATGCAATCATAAACTCAGCAAGAACTATAAAACTTGGTGAAGCGGATGTTATGATTGCAGGTGGAGCAGAAAGTGCACTGTGTAGAGTTGGAATTGCAGGTTTTGCATCTATGAAGGCGTTATCAACTAAATTTAACGATAAACCGGAAGAAGCTTCAAGGCCATGGGATGAAGAACGCGATGGTTTTGTTATGGGTGAAGGAGCAGGTATATTGGTGCTGGAGGAATACGAACATGCGAAAAAAAGGGGGGCAAAAATACATGCTGAACTGGTTGGGTACGGACTCACAGGAGATGCGCACCACATTACAGCACCACATCCAGAAGGAAGAGGCGCATTTAAGGCAATGCAGCTTGCTTTAAAGAGCGCACAAATTAATCCCAATCAAGTAGGGTATATCAATGCACATGGAACTTCAACGCCACTTGGAGATAAAATTGAAGTAATAGCAATGAAACAGTTATTCGGTGACTACGTTTATAAAATACCTGTTTCTTCAACTAAATCTTCTATAGGACATTTACTTGGTGCTGCAGGGAGCGTTGAAGCAATATTCAGTATTCTTGCGTTAAATAATGGAATTATTCCGCCAACCTTAAATTTACACAAGCCTTCAGAAGGATGTGATTTAAATTTTGTACCGTTTAAAGCTCAGGAGCATAAAATTCAATATGCACTTTCTAATTCGTTTGGTTTTGGTGGCACTAATGCATCGCTCATATTTGGACAAGTTTAGTTGATGTCACCCCAGTGTCTTCCTCTTGTCATTCCAGTACCCTCCTCTTGTCATGCAAGCAGCTCTCCTACTGTCATCCCAGCACGTGACACTGGGATGACAAACGGTTGTGAAAGGGAATACATATAAAAATTAAACTATCAATAGCAATTCAAAAAGAAAAAATATTCTATTCATCCCTGAAGAAGTATTTTATTGACAATTTATGAATAAAGATCAATAATGCAGAAAAGGAATTGATGGGCGTATGCATGAATTTAACCACTATTAATTGTACATTATTTGTTGTAATTACATATTTTTTGACGTGCATTATAGCTTGGTGCTTACCTTTCAAAGACATAACATTATTAACAACATTTGTTCCGGCTTCAGTTGCAATTTTGCTAACCATTTATAATAAACAGAAGGTAAGGGATCTTTTTAAACTTAGTTCGCCAAAAAACTGTCTATTAGGGTTTATACTTATTCTGGTAAGTATGCTAATTTCCAATGGTCTTTTGTCAATTTATTGCGGTTTTTCATTTTTCCGAGAGTCTTTTACGTTAGACCGTGTAAAGGATTTGAGTGCAGTTTTGAGTCCATTAGTGATGTTATTTGTTTTATTATCAACCTTTGTGATGTGGATCATTATGTCTCTTGGTGAAGAGATCGGTTGGCGTGGCTATCTTTTGAAAAATCTTAAAAGCAAAATATCAAATTTTTATATCAGAGCAATTATTGTCGGTATTATTTGGTCAGTATGGCACATACCAACTTATGTGGTTGCTGGCTCAGCTTTGTGGAAGGATGGCTTTACATTCCCGACTATTTGTGCTTATACCCTTTATATTTGTGCAATGTCTATAATGTTTACCTGGTTGTTTGAAAAAGACAACTCGATTTGGCCAGTAACTATTGCTCATGCAACAAATAATCTTGTGTATAGTGTTTTGAGCATTCTAATGCCGTCTCCTCCTCTGTCAACTTTCGATGCAGTAATTCGCCTTACATTAGGAGCAGCTGGTTATTTCATTGTTGCAATTGGTGTTATTTGGTTTGATAAAGCTCGAGAGCGTCATTTGAGTAATTCATAGTATAAAATTTCGGGGGCAATTCGCATCAGGTGTCATGCAGGTAGCATGACACTGGGATGATGAGGAAGAAAAAGCAAATTTTGCCTTTTACGGTCAATCTATTATACTTAGTAAGACTTCAATAAACTAATGAATTATACTTTATATCTAATTAAATGCACAAGATATTAATAAGAAATAACTACAAACCTTTGGTCGGAAAAATCAAGATTAATGGCTCAAAAAATGCTGTTTTACCAATAATGGCAGCAAGTCTATTAAGTAGCTCCCCGGTAATTTTGCATAATGTACCTGATTTAATTGATGTGCATCTAATGTCTAAGTTGCTTGAAAGTCTTGGAGCAGAAGTGAACTTTATGCACAATAAAAATTATAAAGCGAACCATACTTTGAAAATTGACTGCAGCAATATCAACAATCACGTGATGCCATATAAAACCGCAAGTAAGCTAAGAACTTCTTTTCTAATATTGGGTCCAATGCTTAGCAGATTTGGCAAAGCGAGAACAGCATTTCCTGGTGGATGCAACATTGGAAAGCGTCCCGTTGATATGCATATTAAAGCATTAGAAGAAATGGGAGCTAAAATTGAAATTGACGGCTATAATATAATTGGAACAGTGAAAGGAAAGCTACAAGGAAAAGAAATCACATTTGAGAAAATAAGTGTTGGCGCAACAGAAAATGTAATAATGGCAGCAACATTTGCAGAAGGAGTGACAACAATAAACAATGCTGCAACTGAGCCGGAAGTTCTTGATTTAATAGATTTTCTGAAGAAAATGGGTGCTGATATTGAAATTGATAATACAAAGGTCATAATAACAGGAGTTGAAGCACTAAATGGATGTGTTCATAAAATAATACCAGATCGCATAGAAGCAGGCACCTATGCACTAGCTGCTATAATAACCGGTGGTAAGTTGGAGTTGGAAGGAATAAATCTATCTGATATAAGGTGTATTACAAATGAGTTGGAGACTATAGGAGCTATGGTTGAACTGTATGATGGAGGCATTGTTATTTCCAGAAAAAATGGCTCTATTAAGTCTGCTAACGTTGCGACAGATCCATATCCCAATTTTCCCAGTGATATGCAACCACAACTGATGTCTGCAATGTGCATCGCTGATGGGATATCAGTAATTGAAGAGAACATTTTTGAAAACAGATTTACACATGCAGATGAATTGAGAAAGTTAGGTGCTAATATCAGCATCGAGAAAAGCAAAGCTACTATAAGTGGAATAAAAAGCTTATCTGGAGCTAATCTATATGCTACTGACTTAAGATCAACAGCAGCTTTGGTGCTTGCTTCTTTGGTAGCCGGTGGAGAAACTATAATAAACAATTCACATCATTTATGGAGAGGATATGAAGCAATGCATGAAAAACTCAATTCATGTGGAGCTGATATCTCCATTTCGTCTTGAGGATATTTTATGAATGAAGCAACCAAACGAACTATAGTAAAAGAAATAGATGCAATCTTATATGAAGAACATAAGGTATTAGACCATGGATTTATTCGAGTAGTGGATTATATGGGCTCTGATAGCGCTATAGTTCAAGCTGCTCGTGTTTCTTATGGCAAGGGAACAAAACAGATAAGTCAGGATGAAGCACTTATAAAGTATTTAATGAGACATCATCATACAACTCCATTTGAAATGTGTGAAATTAAGTTTCACGTGAAACTTCCAATTTTTGTTGCAAGGCAATGGATAAGGCATAGAACTGCAAATGTGAATGAATATTCAGCAAGGTATTCAATACTTGATAATGAATTTTATACACCTAAACCAGAACAAGTTGCAAAACAATCTGACAATAATAAACAAGGTAGCGGGGAAGCTTTTGATCCAGATACCTCAAAGGAAATAATAGATTCTCTAATAAATGACTCTAATTTAGTATATTCTCATTATGAAAAATTTATTGAGCAGGGGCTTGCAAGAGAAATTGCCAGAACTAACCTAATGCTTAATTACTACACGCAATTTTATTGGAAAATAGATCTGCATAATCTCCTTCATTTTTTGAAGCTTAGAGCTGATAAGCATGCCCAATATGAAATCAGAGTTTATGCAGAAGTTATGCTGGATATAATAAAAAAATGGGTTCCACTGGCCTACAATGCCTTTGTTGAATATTGCCTAGAATCAGCCTGTATTTCAAGAACTGGTCTAGAAATAATTCGCAAATTAATTAAAGGGGAAAACGTTACTAGAGAAGAAAGTAATATTGGTAAAAGAGAATGGGGCGAGCTGATGTCTATACTTGATAAACAATCTTAAAGATAAAGGCATACGTGTCAATCTCCTCTGTCAGTTAACTCTCGTTCACCAGATTGAATCTTGCTTTTTACATCACATTAACTCATCACTTTTATAGAACATCTCATTAAAATCATTTAGAGTTCCAAAATCCTGACCCTTGATAAACAGGTGATCATTAGCAACATGTGCTTCATCAAGAGTAAACAGCTCGTAATGATGATTGTGAGCGGGCCTAACAATTTCATTATATAAAACCATTACTTGTTCGTAGTTATATCCATCGCCAGCATGATATTTACCACGTACGGTATCATAAAAATTCTTTACATCATCATATGTCACTTGCAGCTCCACCTTATACTTTCCCACTTCAAGAGGACTTCCTGTCTTTATTTTTAAGGGATGTTGTGAATTTGCAACACTGTTAGAAGTTTCTGCTTCAATATCAGAATTTTTATCCATATTTTCTATCACACTTGCCATAACAGTTTCTTGTTCATCTTCTGTTGGTTTTGTTTGTTTTTCAGTCTTATTACTGCTACTGTCAGTTTCCACAGTTACTTTTTTTACTTCTATATCTTTTTGAGCTTTCTCATTACTTTGCTTGTGTATTTCATCTCCATGCAATTTTTCCTGCAGAGCTTTTTTCGTATCAGCATAATCATCACGATTGCTTTGCAAAGCTGGTTTATAACTGCTGCTATCATCCGCTTGCATTTGATCTATATAGTTAGATTCTTCTTCCTGTATAGTATTTTTTGCGTTATCCTCACCAACCGTTCCTTTCTCCCCAGACTTGGCTTCACTCTCTACCACAACTTCTTCGTCTACTTGCTCATCATCAATTGTAAATTCAGTACCTATCTGATTGCTATCTTCCTCCAATTCATTAGATAATTTTTCAGATAGCTGGTCACCACTCAAATATGGTTCCTTTGAATATTTAGCATAATTATGGGGATCGGTTCTGTTTTCTGAATAAAACCCACTTTCAAAGTCTGAGTAGGAGCTTTGATTGAGCACAAAAAATAAGTTTTCATAATTAACCAGCATATCACTATCAGGGCTAACAAAATTTAAATATTCATCGCCTTCCCATTCTGGGTGGTGTCTATACTCTGCTATGTAGTATTTACTAGAGTCGAGAGGTATCTTGTCACCTTCTTCCCCATCAAGTTGTAAAACTACTGCTGAATGCCCATTACCTAAATCATTACCTTTTACCACTTTGAATATTTTAATCTCATCCTTTTCTACAAGTTCTTTTAACTCCTCGTTCTTTTCATTTAACTCTTCCTCCCTTTGTCTTTCTGCTTCTCTCTCTCTTGCCAATCTTTCTGCTTCTTCATCAGCTTTCTTCTGCAGTTGTGAGAATACATTTTGTAATATATCTTGTGTGGTTAAGCTATTTGTGTTGCTTAAAAAATTATCTAACACATTTGATGCAATTGGTGACAATTCACCGTGATCATCAAATACTTTTTCCTTTGCTTTATCATAGTGATTTGGGTTATAGATTGCATACAGAGGATAAAAACCATAATCTGCAATTGACGCTCCGTCAGGTGATAGTTCCATTGAGAATCCATAGTAATTAAGTGGAAGATTGGAGGTTAAATATTTACCGTTATCATCCCTAACGTGTAGCTCACTTCTACCATTGTGCTCACTATATTTGTTGTAGTAGATATAAAAATTCTCATGGTTAAGATTGAAGTGATCATCTAGATTATCGAATTGAATTGTACTGCCAAGCTTCTCGCGCAAAAGATTTTTGCTTTCATCTGTAAGCTTTATATGTGCAGAAAAGTAGTATCGATCTATAGGTTCGCCTTTTTCTATTTCAAAGTTCAAAGTAATCTTGTCGTTGACCATTGGTAGCCTCCACAAATTCTATAAATCATTTTATTTATCAATCATACGGTCTGTACTATGAAAAATGTGTTAAACGTTAAGATTTTCTCTGTACCGATTCATCTATATTGCCAAGCTTAATAAAGTTACAAGCTCTTTAAAACAATGTTAAACTCAATCACTATGGCAAAAACAGTTGACGTATTACTACCACTTCCAATTGATCAGTTATTTTCATATGCAATTGAGGAAAATACTGAGATTTTACTTGGAGATTACGTAGTGGTGCCATTTGGCAAAAAACGCTTAATCGGAATAGTTTGGAAATACAGTGATAAAAGTAACCGAGAATTAAAATTTATTGAGCAAAAAATCGATTTACCAAATATTAGACCAAAATTGATTGCATTTGCAGAGTGGGTTGCACAATACAATTTAATACCTATTGGTATGCTTGCCAAAGTGATAATGGGAGGAGTGTTAAAAGTAAATCACATAGATAAATTGGTTTGTGTTGAACAAAAGCAGGAAACAAGTGAAATAAGTTGCCAATTAAGCCCTGAACAGCAGATAGCTAGTGATAAAATAATCAGCAATTTGAACGAGTATTCAGTGACTTTGCTTGACGGTGAGACAGGATCTGGAAAAACGGAAGTTTATCTCTCTGTGATTGCACAATTGATTAAGAATGACACTGCCGTTCCAAATGCTGCTCAGACTTTACCATCCCAGTGCCCAGAGACACAACTGTACGAACATTGTGATTTGGGTCTACCAAGAGGGTGTCATCCGAGTAGCCTGACACTGGGATCCAGTTTTTCATATAACCTCATTACAAATGTTTATTTTAACTTAAAACCAATACCTAATTTACAATCAAAATTCCTGGATTCCAGTGTCAAGCACTGGAATGACACCTTTATACTCAAGGCAAAACCCACTGTAACATTTAGCATACCGTCTTTGCCACGTACTAGTATGACACCAGAATATGTTGAAATGACATCAGGAGAAGGTAATACACAAATTTTAATCCTCCTACCTGAAATTGTTTTAACTTCACAATTGGTAAATCGTGTTCGCGGTCAGATATCAAAAAACTTAGTTGAATGGCACTCAGGGCTCACTCCAAAAACTCGCCGGAATAATTGGCTCAATATAGCAAATGGAAATGCGCAGATAATTATTGGTGCACGGTCAGCGCTTTTTTTGCCTTATAAAAACCTAAAATTGATTATCGTTGATGAAGAGCACGACTCATCTTTTAAACAAGAACAGGGAATTATATATAATGCTCGAGATATGGCGATAATCTTAGCCAAATTTGAAAATATTCCGATTATTTTATCATCAGCTACTCCACTGCTTGAAACGATTCATCATGTTAAAAACGGGAATTACAATCATGTAAAGCTAACTAAGCGATTTGGTGGTGCAGAATTGCCACTCATTAAAGTAGTAGATATGAGGAACAACAAGCAATGGATCTCCTCTGAGCTTTTTGAAAGCATCAAACAAACCATAGAGAAAAAACAGCAGGTTATGCTTTTTCTAAACCGCAGAGGGTATGCACAACTGGCAATTTGTAAAAAGTGTGGATATAAAATTTCCTGCTTAAATTGTGCTGTTTGGCTTACATATCACAAGAAAAAAAATGCTCTTTTGTGCCACCACTGCTCTTATCAATTGAAACTTCCAGAAAAATGCTCTAATTGCCAAAGTGAACAGCCATTGTCCCTCTACGGCATAGGAATTGAAAGGTTACTTGAAGAAATGGTGAAATTAATACCAAACGCAAAAACTGCGATGATAAGCAGCGATCAGAAGTCGGTTAGTAACATCATTGATTTAGTGTTAAAGGAAGAGGTGAACATTATAATCGGCACACAGATAATTGCTAAGGGGCACAATTTTCCCAAATTAACTTTGGTTGGAGTAATAAATGCAGATTTGAGCCTCGAAAATTCTGATTTAAGAGCAGCGGAAAAGACGTATCAATTATTGCACCAAGTTGCAGGCAGATCAGGAAGGTTTAATGAAAAAGGAATGGTAATAGTGCAAACTAATAATCCTGAAAGTTCAATAATAAAAGCATTGCTGCATCAAAAAAGAGACTCATTTTATGAAATCGAACTTAAGTCAAGACGCGAAGCCAAAATGCCACCATTTAGCAGATTAATAGCGCTTATAATTTGTGGTAAGAATCAGATTGCAACACAAAAAGCAGCGAATGAAATAGTAAAATCTCTTCTTTGTTATCCAAGTAGCTTAACTACTTGTATCCAGGAAAAAAATGTAGGTGTAGACAGAAAGGAATTTGAAATTCTTGGCCCATCACCAGCAGCAATAAATTTTTTAAATAATAAGTATCGGCATAGGGTATTATTAAAAATACACAATAAACACAGTTTATCTATACAAAAAAAGCTGAAATATTGGATTAAAAATTGTAACTTGAATTCGAGTATTGCAGTGATAATAGATGTTGATCCTGTGAGTTTTTTTTAACGAGTTCCGTTAAGCCTTCTTGCCAATTACCACAACATTCTCACTGGGAAAAAAATAATCAGGTACAGCCATATTTTTCGGTGCAGGACCCCCAATCACTCGGCCTGATGTATCATAATATGAACCGTGGCAAGGACAGAACCAACCATTACCATCTCTTGTAGCGTGGTCAACCGGTACACACCCAAGATGTGTACATATTCCAAGCATAATTAACCATTCGTCTTTTCCTTCGTATACTCTCTGCTCATCTAATTGAGGATCCCTCAAGCTCTTCACATTCACAGCTCTTGCAGCCTCAATTTCTTGCTTTGTGCGTCTACGAATGAATACTGGTTTACCTTGCCACTTTACTTTTACTCCGTGTCCTTCCTGAATTCCAGACAAATTCACCTCCACTGTGGAAGTTGCTAGAACTTCAGCAGAAGGATTCATAGATTTAACCAGTGGCCAAAGTCCGCTTGCAGCTCCTATACCTGCCATAGCGCATGTAGTTAATGTTATAAAATCTCTCCTACTCTTATTTTTAGTAAGATCTTTAACAGGAGGTGTTTTTTTATCCTCTTTGTCTGCCAGTGGTTTTTTATTTTTAGTTAATTTTTTGTCCATTGATCTTTACTTAGCCATAAGTATATATTTTAATTTAAATACTGCGTATTAATCAACAAAAACTTGCGCTTTTTGTTTAACCTATACTACGGTTAAGAAGCGATAGAGTTTTCAACTTCAAAAATACTATCTTCAGTGGAATCAGGATCTTCAATTTTCGCTACTGACACCACTTTTTCTCTACTTTCTGTTTTAAACAGAGTGACTCCTTGAGTGCTGCGTCCTGCAATTCTAATCTCATTGACCGAAATGCGAATTAACTTTCCTTTATCTGTAATAAGCATTATATTATCACCCTGCTCAACTGGAAAACTAGCAACAACATTACCGTTTCTGCTAGTAGTAAGAATATTGGTGATACCAACACCACCCCTGTTAGTTACTCTATACTCATACGCAGAAGTTCTTTTACCAAAGCCATTTTCAGTAATAGTTAATATAAACTCCTCATTCACTGCAAGTTTTAAGAATAATTCGTTATCTATTCCTAAATCATTCAAAGTCTTTTCCAATTTAGAATCAATGGAGTTATTAATTGCAGTTCCCAGTCTTTTTGCAAGTGGAACTTTTAAGTAAAGTTCTTTTGTTTCTGTTGCTACACCTATCCCATTTAATATGGTCATGGATATCACGCTGTCATTCTTTGCAAGTTTGATACCTCTTACGCCATCTGAATTGCGACTTTTAAATTGACGCACATCACTTACAACAAATCTGATACTTTTGCCGAATCTTGTTGAAAGAAAAACATGATCAATTGCATTGCATACTTTAACCGATATTAATTTGTCTCCTTCATCGAGCTTTATTGCTATTTTTCCATTGCTTGGAATATAGTGAAAGTCCGCTAAAGAGTTACGCCTTATGTTTCCATGAGCAGTAGCAAAAACTATGTTTTGATTTTCGTCATTTTCACTTGGTAATGGCATGATATTAGTTATAGTTTCACCATCGCTAAGCGGAAATATGTTAACAAGTGCTCTTCCACGTGCAGTTGGTTCTGCAAGAGGCAACTTATAAACTTTTAATCTATAAACTCGACCAATATTAGAAAAGAATAAGAGGCTAGTGTGGGTATTCCCAACAAATAATTTTGTGATTACATCCTCTTCTTTTAATCCTTGTCCTAGCTTTCCTTTTCCACCACGACGCTGAGTTCTGTAGTGAGAAAGCTTCACACGCTTGATATAACCATTCATAGTTACGGTTATCACCATATCCTCTTGTGGAATTAGATCTTCAGCTTCAATGTCCGTATCTGATTCCTCTATTGAAGTTTTTCGCGGCACAGCAAATCTGTTCTTTATTTCTTGTAGATTGTTTTTTATTTCCTTCATCAACTTCTCTTCTGAGCCAAGAAAAGCGATATATTCTTTTATCAGGTTGATCATTGAACTTAGCTCAGCTTCTAATTTGTCTTTTTCAAGGCCTGTTAAACGCTGCAGTTTCATATCAAGGATAGCTTTAATTTGTAGCTCAGTTAATCTATACACTCCATCTTTCAAAAAGCTTGCGCTATCTGAAATCAACTCGATGATAGTGTTGATTTCATTCGAAGTTTTCCATTCTTTATTTAAAAGTTCTCTACTTGCTTCCGCAGGATCTTTTGCACCGCGGATGATTTTTATCACTTCATCTATGCTGAGGACCGCAATGTAGAGCCCTATATATATATGAGCTTTTTCTCTCGTTTTTCTTAGACGAAATTCTGTTCTCCTGATTAACACTTCTTTTCTAAAGTCAACAAAAGCAGCTATGATTTCTTTTAACGACATCAAAGCAGGTCTGTTGTTATTGAGTACTAAAGTGTTAACACTAAAACTACTTCTTAGTGGAGTTAGTCCCAATATTTGATTAAGTATAAAACTTGCTTCAGCATTTCTTCTGAGGTCAATTACTACTCTAATACCAGACTTATCGGACTCATCCCTAATTTCTGTTATGCCATCAATTCTTTTTTCTTTTACAAGCTCACCTATCTTCTCAATTAATTTTACTTTATTTACCTGGTAAGGTATTTCATCAATCACTATTGCTTGCCTATCTTGTGGCAGGTCTTCTATGTGAGTCTTGCCTTGCACAACAATTGATCCACGACCCGTTGCAAATGCTGATCTTATTCCAGACCTTCCAAGAATCGTTCCCCCAGTTGGGAAATCCGGCCCTGGCATCACTTCAAGTAACTCATCCAAAGTAACTTCAGGATTATCTACATATAATATACAAGCATCTATTATTTCTCCAAGATTATGAGAAGGAATATTGGTTGCCATACCAACTGCAACACCACTTGCACCGTTTACCAATAGATTCGGAAACTCTGCAGGCAGCACAACTGGTTCTGTTTCATTTCCATCGTAGTTTGGCCTAAAATTAACTGTATCTTCATCAATATCATTTAGTAAAAAGTGTGACACTTTTTGAAGTCTTGCTTCTGTGTATCGCATTGAAGCTGGTGGATCTCCATCTATCGAACCAAAGTTACCTTGCCCATCAATAAGTGGTAAAAGAAGAGAAAAATCTTGAGCCATCCTGACCAAGGAATCGTAAATAGCTGCATCACCATGTGGGTGATATTTCCCCATTACATCCCCAACTATACGAGCTGCTTTTTTATATGGCTTACCGGCATCGAATCCAGCTCTTGACATTGCATATAATATGCGCCTGTGAACAGGTTTAAATCCATCCCGCACGTCAGGTATAGCCCGGCTTATGATAACGCTCATTGCGTAGGAGAGATAAGAATCTTCCAGCTCTTTTACTATTGAGATTGGTACTATATTATCCTGCATTTTCTATATTTTGATTGAAGTAATTAATAATACTAACATTCAGTTAAGCAAATGGGCAATGACAGACTTGAACTGCCGACCTCCTCGGTGTAAACGAGATGCTCTACCAGCTGAGCTAATTGCCCCTTTAGATCTAATTCTATAGCTCAATATTATTATTGTAAACAAAAATAGCAATAAATTGTATCCGTTCAGGCAATGGCGTCAACTTAAGAGCCTCCATTAGCAAACTCTCCTAAAGACATGATGGCGTTTGGGCTTATCTACCTTATCGCGGCTATACAATCGTCCTGGTCGGATTTTAACTTTAGCGCGTATACTTAAAAAGGGCTTGAAAGTTTTTTGGCGCAATAAGTACCTGATAGAGTTTCTGCCTCATTACACCAAATAAAACTGAAAAATTTAAACGATACTCAGCAATTTGATCTGGATTCCAAGGCCCTTGTGCATCACACATATGAAGCGACAATATATTACACATGACTAAGTTTGCCCAAAATTCTTGTAATACAGCCTCTAAATTTACGCCAGAAAAATTCTCTAATTCTGCACCTATTTTGAGTCGTTTATAGCACTCCTCTATATGCCACCTTAACACATAAGCTTTGCTGATATCTTCCAAAGTAAATTTTACTCGGTCAAAAAGTGAAGTAATCAATACCTCTGTTTCTCCGTTGGCTAATGTCAGCACTATAACTCTTACTTTCTGTCCTTTCATTTTATTTTTTAGCTTTTCATTTTCTAATATAAAATCGAAATCTAATTCGCCAGCGTTCCCATAGCTTGCTATAATTTCTTTTTTGCAAGCGAAAAATAAAATCTACTTCCAAATCATAATGCTGCTGAATGAATTTTACTGAAGGATAACCACGATCATAGATAAATAATTTGATTTAATGAACGCATTTGAGTGATAACTTCGGGTAATTGCTCTTCCGCCAACGTTTGTTCACCTATATTCCAAGCCGCAAGACGAGCACTACAAATCAGCGAAGTACACAAATCAACAAACAAAGAAACTCTTGCCAATGGTGGCATTGTGCCTGTTGTTCCATTTGGTTTAAAGCGGCCAAACTCGGATACAATTTCCTCAGAGCTGGGTAATCTCATACCAGAACCATCTGCTGCAATAAGTCTATAGCCTCTCCAACTCAGGTTCATCCTGATAGGCTGTTTGGATGCTTAAATTCTTGAAAGCCTGTATGGCAAATCTTATACCTTGCTTTAGAAAAAGCTTGCTTTGAGGGTACATGTCAATGGCTCCATAAGTTCACATTCTATTCCCAAACTTTTTTTAACTAACTTTAAAATCATAGAAAATACTGTCGAAAAAGGAAGTTTTCTTGTTCGTGTAAAACTCAACACAATGGATTCTCTGAAAAGCTTTCGAGTATATTATATTTTTAATTTGTAGAATAAAATTTTTTCCTTTTTGCATGTTTCACCTAAAAAGGACACATTTTAAACTTCTTTGTTGAAATAAAATAGAAACAAAAGTGCTGTTTCCTGCGGCTTCTGGATAATTTAATGGTAAAAGTTTTAGAGAGAAATTTTATACACTATCGCTGATATTTTTCCTTAAGTTGACGCCATTGTCCGTTCAGCAGAGTGGCAAAATAGGTAGACAAGGTGATCTAAAAAGATAATCATAGAGTAAATGTGAGGTAAGTCCTTACAATAAATGGTGTCATCCAAGTAGCCGACACTGGGATCCAGAAAAAAGAATGGTGTCATTCCAGTGCTTGACACTGGAATCCAGCTTTTTCATAATCATTAAAACGTTGTATTTTTACATAAAACAGCTATTTTTATGCTCGCCAACTTAATAAAATTCCTGGATCCCAGTGTCAAGCACTTGGATGACACCCTCCTGATGGGCCAAAATCACAATGTTCGTACAGTTATGCATTTGTTGTGCAAATTACCTTTGCAAATAAATGTTCGTACAGCTGTGTGTCACACACTTTGCTTCAATATTTGCACATTAGCCACTCCCTTGAACAGATACGATAAATTAGCTTTAGGTAAGCTATAAGCTTTTATGAAATCTTTGGGTGCGTGCTGTGAAGTTTTATAAATTTTAGTCTTGCTGTCACTTTGTATAAAGGTATTTTTTCACTCACATCTTTCGAAGTTGTAGCCATGTTTAACAACTTTAAGTAGAATATTGTAGCATTTTGAAAATCTGAAAGTTTATCTAGAATAACAGCTAAATTATAAGTATAAAAAATATTGTTTTCATCGAGGGAAATAGCAGTTATCATATACTCTTTACCTTTTACATAATCCTCCTTTTTCATATAGATCAGACCTAAATTTGCTAATAAAGGAGCATAATTTTTATGTATATCATACAATTTTAACATTTCACTCAACGCCAGATCAGGATCATATTGTGAGATTATCGTCAGAAAATTTTTTAATATGTAAGGGTTACTAGGGTGTTCTTTTAACAGTCTTGTGTAAATCTCTACAGCTTTTTTGTATTCTTTATTAGCGTAATAAATATTTCCCAATCCAATTAAAGCATTTTTATGATAAGGAAACTTTGCAATGATCTGATTAAGGAGAGAAATAGCTGTTTCATTATCTCCTGATTCAAAGGAATCTTTTGCTTTTTTTAAAGTAGAGTATATGTCAAAACTCTTGCCAGAATTCTGCGCAATTTTGATGTTAAATTTATCACTTTTTCTCTCAATAACATCAAGATCTTTATATTTTTTATCAGCTTTTATATGCTTGACAACACTATCAAAGGCCTTCTGTATCTCCAAATTTTCACTAGCATAGGTAACAGAAGACCTCCATAAAATCACAACGCAAATTAACATGCAGATAAACATAGGTCCTAGTGTTGTGGCATTGGCTGCAGCGTGTAACCAGTAAACCTTATTTCTTTGAGCTATATGCAACACATTACAAATTCATAAATGCTAAATTACCTATCTCATACAATAATAAAGATATTATTAATTAGCGGGACGAACATGCTGTGTAGCCTTTCAGAATGCATTTATCTTTTGTCTTCCATATTTCGCTTTATTTCCACAAAAATGCTTCAATTTATCTTAACATTTTGTCAACTACCTTTGTAGATTTAAAAGGGCATTTTTACATATTCCATATGGCTGCCAGTTGCACCCCTCACATGCGTACTCGAATTTCTCTAAAGACATTTTCTCCCTAATCTTTTCTACCGCTTCACTCCAGGTCAAAGTCTCGCCAATTTTAATTCCTAAAATTTCCATATGCCTTCTATCTAGCTCTAAAACTTTAGCTTGTGTGGTGCATTTACCTTGTTTAGTCTGATTTGGACAAGCACTACAGATATTATCAAGGTTACCAACTACTTCGATTTGAGTACTAATTACTTTGCTTGCTATCCTTTTATAATTTTCTACAAAACCCTGAGAATACCCATATCCCCGAAACGCGAGGGTGCACATAAAATGATGAGGGCGAAATTTTATCATTTTTTCAAATATTGCAAAGCTGCTACAAGTAGAAAAATTTTTATCAAACCAGGAAGGATAAATGGTAAAACACCCACCATTATTGCTTGTTCCAGACCCAAGTAAACAGCAAGCCAACTAACACCACAAATAAAGATTACAACTGTACCAGCCAGACAACTTAAAGAATTACATACAAATGATTTATACTTAGAGTTCAGTAATTCATTTACTTTGCTCATTACCATAACAGCAGCTAAACAGCCAATTAAATATCCACCTGTTGGTCCAAGGAGAGCGTGATAACCACCAGAAAAATTTGCAAGAACAGGCAATCCTGCTGCACCAAGTGATAGATATGTAAGCACAGAATAGAATGCTGTTCTGCGGTTAAATTTAAGCCCAATAAGCATTACTCCTAAAGTTTGCAATGTGATAGGCACAGGCTGCAATGGTATACTTATTTGAGCCATCAAGAATAAAAGTAAAACGCAAGACAATACTTCAGCCAGTGTTGATCTGCTGCTAGATTGTGTTATAAACATACCTTCCCAATAAAAATAACTTATTAAATGTAATATATGTGTATGAGAGGTTTTGCAATTTAAATTTTGCTTATATTGTGCTACAATGAATTATTTATGCACTATTAAATTAAAAATGATGAGTAAACAAGATCTATTATCGTTGATGAAAGCAAGACACAGCGGACGTTCATACGATCCTACAAGAGCAATATCTCAGGAAGACATGGATATTTTAATGGAAGCTGTAAGGCTGACTCCCTCATGTTTTGGTGATGAACCCTGGAGATACGTAATATGCAACAAACAGAACAATCAAAGCGCATGGGAAAAGCTGCTAAATTGCCTTGATGAATCTAATCAAAAATGGGCAAAAGATGCACAAGTGTTAATCATATCTTTAAGCGCTAAGAATTTCCGCAAATCTGATAAAGGTGAAAATTTTTGGGCTAATCACGATACTGGTGCAGCGAATTATGGACTTATGTTACAAGCTGCAGTTATGAACTTAATGGCCCATCAAATGGGTGGATTTGATAGAGATAAAATAGTGAAAGAGTTCAATATACCCAATGACTTTAACGTAATGTCAGTGATAGCGGTTGGTTACGAAGAAGAGGGTGCTGAAACAAGTAAGAAGAAAAGAAGACCAATAGAAGAAATATTTTTTTATGATGAGTGGCCAAAATTCTGAAAATTTTATCAAAATGCACGGCACTGGTAACAATTTCGTTATCATAGACTCACGTTCAACAAACAATTTAGACTGGAACCATAGACAAATTGCTGATCAAAGCAGTTGTGATCAAGTGATAATTATAACAATGTCTAATGCTGCAGACTGTTTTATGCATATCTATAATGCTGATGGCAGTCGAGCTGAAATGTGCGGAAACGCAGCACGCTGTGTTGGATATTTGATAATGTCAGAAAAAGGTGCTGAATACTCCATTATTGAGCTAACAAGCAAACGCATTTTAGAGTGTTTTAAAGTGGGTGATAAATCCATAAAGGTTAACATAGGTAAACCTTTGCTAAAATGGCATGAAATTCCCTTATCTACTGAGTGTGACACTCTTCACTTACCTATAGAGCTTGAAATGCTAAAAGATCCTGTTGCAGTAAATATTGGCAATCCTCACATAGTTTTTTTTGTTGATAACATAAGTGAAATACCATTGCGAAATTTAGGACCAAAGCTAGAAAATCACGCATTATTTCCTCGGAAAATTAATGTTAGTATTGCACAAGTTGAAAAGTCTGGAGAAATAGCTTTAAGAGTTTGGGAAAGAGGTACAGGCATTACTGCATCATGCGGTAGTGCAGCCTGTGCAGCACTTGTTGCATCCACACTACGTGGATATCTGGTTGCCCAACAGACTTCAGTAAATTTACCAGGAGGCAAGTTATTAATCGAATGGGCAAATAACGTATTCATGACCGGTGATATAGGGTTTTTGTGACCCTAATTCTAGTGATGCATTACTTCCAATACCTTCTTACCAATTACTGCAGGGGTTTCAGCAATTGCAATTCCAGCGCTCCGCATAACTTCTAGTTTTGCACCAGCACTTCCACCGCTGGAAGAGATGATTGCTCCAGCGTGTCCCATACGTCTTCCTGGAGGTGCCGTTTGGCCTGCTACAAAACCAACGATTGGCTTTTTAGTTTTTTCTGTTTTCACAAAATGTGATACATCTTCTTCTTCGTTTCCACCTATTTCACCAATAACTACAATACCATGAGTATCGTTATCTTTTAAAAAGAGCTCCATACAGTCGACAAATGTTATACCATGAACTGGATCCCCCCCAATTCCGATACACGTGGATTGACCAAGACCAACAGCGGTTGTTTGTGCTACTGCCTCGTAAGTTAAAGTTCCGGAGCGAGACATAATTCCTATGTGTCCACGCTTATGGATATGGCCAGGCATAATTCCTATTTTGCATTCTTCAGGGGTAATAATTCCCGGGCAGTTGGGACCAATCAATCGACTTTTTGAGCCGATAAGCGCACGCTTAACTTTCACCATATCAAGTATAGGAATGCCCTCTGTAATACAAATTATCAATTCTATTTTTGCATCTATTGCTTCAAGTATTGCAGCAGCAGCAAATTTAGCAGGTACATATATAACTGTAGCATTTGCACCGGTTTTTTCTTTGGCTTCTGCTACAGTATTAAAAACCGGTAAATTAAGGTGAGTGCTCCCACCCTTTCCAGGAGTTACACCTCCCACCATTTTCGTTCCGTAATCAATTGCTTGCTCTGAATGAAATGTGCCTTGTGCACCAGTAAAACCCTGGCATATTAATCTTGTATCTTTGTTTACTAAAACGGACATGCTTTATTTTACCTCTTTTACTATCTTTTGCGCAGCTTCATCTAGCTCATCTGCAGCAATAATATTTAATCCTGACTCTTCTAAAATTTTTTTTCCTTCTTCAAAATTAGTACCTGATAATCTAACCACTAGAGGAACTTTAATGCTCATTTCTTTTGCAGCCGCAACAATTCCACTTGCGATAATATCGCAACGCATTATACCACCAAATATGTTAACCAGAATTCCTTTTACGTTGCTATCAGACAATATGATTTTAAATGCTTCAGTTACAGTTTCTTTACTCGCTCCACCACCAACATCCAAAAAGTTAGCAGGCTCTGCTCCGTAGTATTTTATTATATCCATTGTTGCCATAGCAAGACCTGCACCATTTACCATGCAACCAATACTGCCATCCATTTTGATGTAACTGAGCCCATACTTTGAAGCCTCTATCTCTTCTTTCACTTCCTCATCATAATCACGAAGTTCCATAATTTCTGGGTGACGATATAAAGCATTATCATCGAAATTAATTTTTGCATCGAGCGCAATAAAATCTCCAGAATTTGTTTCAACCAGTGGATTAATTTCAATTTGGCTCGCATCAGTTGCAATAAACGCATCATATATTTTTTTTGCAATGTTCGATATCTTTTCTATTTGTTCTGGACTCAAATGAAAACTGCTGCTTAACTTGCTGCTATCAAAACTTGTAGCAGGATCAATATCAAATTTCACAATTTTTGCAGGAGAATTTTTTGCCACTTCTTCGATGTCCATTCCACCTTCTGAGGAAAATATGAATATTGGCCTACTGAGCTTCGGGTCGATTACCAGGCTTAAATAATACTCTTTCTTAATGCTTGAGCCTTCTTCAACGTACACTTTTCTTACTTGCTGCCCGCTTGGCCCTGTTTGATGAGTAACTAAAGTCATACCAATCATGTCCTTTACAAACTGTTGAGCTTCTTCAACTGACTTTGCTAGCTTTACGCCACCGGCTTTACCCCTACCACCTGCATGAATTTGAGCTTTAACTACAAACACGTCAGATTTTAATTGACTTACTTGAGTCTTTACTTCTTCTGCAGATGTAGCAACAAAACCTTTTGGCACTGGGACATTAAATTTATGCAAAACTTCTTTCGCTTGATATTCGTGAATATTCATAAAATAACCAATGATAAACTATTAACTTGAGTACAAACTACCAACCATAACGTTGCCTTCTGCACTCTTGTTGGTACCTCTTTTTTTTAGCTTCAGCTTTCTTTTTAGCTCTTTTTTCTGATTTTTTTTCATGATATTGTTTTTTCATTTTCAACCCTCTTCCTTCCTTTTGAATTGTTTTTTTCAATACTGGAAGAGCTCTGTCTACATCACCATAATGGACTGATACTTCTATCAAACTCTATACCTCCTTCGGTAATCATTTCAAAATCTATTTATAAATTAGAAAATTAACATTGTCAATTATTTTATAAACTTGAGCGTTAAAATGTAATATGCCATAATTTACATGGTAAATAATGTCATTCCAGTGTCAGCTACTTGCTTACTGATGGAGATTGCTCTTATGTTACAGCGTTCTTACAATTATACTAACATCGGGGCGGAGAGATTTGAACTCCCGACCCTTTGGTCCCAAACCAAATGCGCTACCAGGCTGCGCTACGCCCCGACTTCTTTACTCAGAGTATCAATAACTCAGGCAAAATGCAAGATTCATTTGTTTACTTTAGAAAAAATATAATATGAGATTTAATATTATCTTAGAATATGTTTTTTATTAGCTCCTCTTTAACAACAGACTGCTTCGTAGAAAGTCTACAGGGTTTTTGTGCGCGCAACACTGAACCAGATTTCTTTATGACCCAAACCTTAGTCATATTTAAAAATCTAGCTACACCAATTGGTGAAAGTGAGTGCAGCAACTACAGCAGTATCGACCCTTAAAATTCTTTTTCCTAGACTCAATTTTTGACAAAACTTATCGGCAAGATCAAGTTCATAAGATGAAAAACCACCTTCAGGGCCAACAATAATAGCAACATTTTTTTTGCCTTTCAGCACTTTGTCAGCTTTACCTGTTTCATCACACAAAACAAAATTTTTACTCTGGGAATCAGGTAACTCACAAAAGTTAATAGGAGGCAAAATCTCTGGTATACTTATCCTACCTGATTGTTCCGCTGCTTCGATTGCTTGTAATTTTGCTCTACTTAGGTTAATATTTTTTACCACTGTACGTTCCGTTGAAATAAATTGAATGCAGATTACTCCCATTTCAGTTGCCTGTCTTACTATGTTGTTCAAAGCAGCACTTTTTACCATGGCACAATACAGGTATAAATTTTCCTCATATTGCTGTTGTTTAGTGCATTCTTTGGGTGTAACTTCTGTCAATTTACGCGATATATTAACTACTTCTCCTAACCATTCTCCATCTTTTCCATTAAAAAGAGAGAGATTATCATACTTCTTAAGCCGCATTACATTGCAAATATAGTGACTTTGTTGTGGATTAAGTGCTAAACTCACGCCTTGTGATAAAGCTTCTTCAACATAGAGCCTAATTTTTCCCATTCAAAACTTTAATTATATTCTACTTGAGTGACTCTTACGGGATTTGAACCCGTGTTACCACCGTGAAAGGGTGGTGTCCTAACCACTAGACGAAAGAGTCAACTTGAATCTAACTAGGTTATATCGATTACATATATAAAGTCAATTCAATTATTTTGAATCACATAGTTAGAGGGATATATCAGTAATCTTATATCGACAGCCTCCTATTACTCCATGCTCAATACTCACTGAACCTATCTCAGATTTAGGAGCTAATTCTAATTGTTGTTCAACTTTTGTATCGGAATCATAGCCAGAATCGTAGCCAGAATCTCTACGCTCATATTTCTGCCTTATTTCTTCTACACTAAAGCCAGCCTTGGTCTTAATTTTTTGATCATTAGTCTGTTGCTGACTTATCGACTTATTAGCACTTAGCTCATTTAGCTTCACTTGCCAATCATTCACTTTATCTTGCACTAACCCATGGCAAGTTCCAGAATTAGCTTTTATGTCTTTTGCTTTTCTTTCTGCTCTTTTCTTGGACAAATCTACCCTAGCATAAATAGGTTCTGACGACTGTTCTGGCTCTTTCTGTTTTAGGCTAGTAGGCTTTTTTTGTTCTGAAAGATCATCTATAGTGCAATAAATAGGTTCTTCTGATATACTCAAATAACCACTATCTTCCAATGATAAATTTTCAGTGGATTTTTTATGTGAATCATATATTTCAGCATAAATAGATTCTTCTGATACACTCAAATAACCATTCTCCCCTAATGAGTTACTAACCTTAGCATCATACACCTCAGCGTAAATTGGCTCTTTTGAAGGCAAAGCATCATAATTAGTGCTCTTTGGCTTATACTCAAAAGTTCTAGAAGGTTTTTGAGGTGGTATTACATTGTTGTTCACCTCAGCGTACATAGTTATTGGCTCATATTCAGAGGTTCTAGGAGGTTTTTGTTGTATAGCTTCAACATTCAAATCATCTGTAGAATAATACTCTGCGCCTTTTCCTAGTAAAAAGGAAACTGTGGGGTGAAGAATTATCTCTGCTGGTAAGTTTTTCTCACTATCCAATTTTAGATTTTTTGATTCTGCTAAACTCTCAATAACACGAATTATAACATTCTTTCCATTCTCATCTATTGAGTGGATATCAGCTCCACGATTAATCAGCAATTCCATTATTTTGTGATCTGTAGCATGTCCTAAAGCCTGATTTAAAGCTTGATTATTATTTATATCAAATGATCCTGTATTCTTGAGAGACATAGTCTTTGAAAAGAATTTTCTAAAACTATTTAATGCATCATAGAGAATTAGAGTCAGTTTAACATCTTTTATGTCATTGTTTTTGACAGATTTAATTAAAAAATTATCTATTATGCCCATGATTATACCCCCTATATAAAAGCTCACTACCATGGTACAATTTTAAACTATGATGATTTATTTTCTACTAATAGCAGCTCTCTATAACCACTTAACAAGTGGTGGCATTGACATCATAATTGCATCTGGATTGCCGTCAGTCATTAAACCAAACCTTGTGCCACGATCGTATAACAGATTGAATTCTACATATCTGCCACGTTTTATTAATTGATTTTCTCGTTGTTCTTTTGTCCAAGATTTTTGCATATGTTTACGTATGACGTGCGAATAAATTTCCAAAAAGGCTTCACCTACTGCTTTTGTGAACTCAAAAACGTTTTCCCAGTTGCCAGAACTCAGATTATCATAGAAAATGCCACCAATACCACGTGGCTCTTTTCTGTGTTGTAAGAAAAAATAATTGTCACATTGCTCTTTAAATTTTGGATAATATCCGGTGTCAAATCTATCACATGTCATTTTGATTGATTCATGGATATACTTGCAATCTTCTTCATTTTTATATATTGGCGTAAAATCCATTCCTCCACCAAACCATTGTTTTGAAGTATATATCAGCCTTGTGTTCATATGTGCTGCAGGGATAAGGGGCGATTGCATATGAGACACTAAAGATATACCGCTTGCCCAGAACTCTCCGTTACTTTCACTTGCACCAGGAATTTCATTAATGGCTGAATCTGCAAATTTTCCGTGTACTTTTGAAACGTTTACTCCAACTTTTTCAAAAACATTACCAAAAATAATTGTAGATTCACCACCTCCACCACCTGGGCGATCCCACTTTCTCTTTTCGATTTTTGGCTCTGCGGATGATTGTTTTTCAATTAATAAGAAAGATTCTATAATCTTATCTCTTAGTGCACAGAACCATTTAAATGCTTGTGTTTTTTGTTTTTCCATAATATCCTCTTGCTAGCTTATTAACATTGTTATATCTGATATTTAAGGAACTTAATTAGATTTGGATGATAATTATCTATCAAAGACGTTAATAAATCTATAATAATTAAATCAATATAATAGAACATTTTCGTATGTACAACAATGCCAAGTAACAATAATGAATAAAAGATACATAGATAACAAAAAAGAGAACAGGGTTGACTTCATACTAAGAAATTATGGAATGTCAATTGTTGTGATGGCAGTTATTATGCTCTTACCTCCAGTAGCAATATCGATACTCTACTTTTTTGATATATATAGTCAGCATATTAATATAGAGATTAATTTATTAGTTAGCATTCTAACAACTCTCTTTATGATGTATAATGTAAAACGCTACAGATACCTACTTAATACTATAGAATTTCAAAATGCAATATTTGCAAATGCACTAAATCATAATACAGAATTTTGCCTTATTTTACATAAAGATGAAGGTATTATTTATGCTGACGCAAGGTTCTACGAAAGGTTTAAAGATCATATAGATGATGACATTACGTTAGGCAAGATTCTTGAAATAGGAGATGTTTCAGAAGCAGACAAAAAAGTACTCTATCATGCACTAAAAAATAACTCTTCTGTACAGGTATGCATTTCCTTAAACAAGAAGAATAGAGTATCTAACTTTCTTTTGCTCTTTGAGCCGATACCAGATAATCCCCAAATTGCTATAAATAGTAATAAGATTTTAAATTTATCATTAGTGCCAATAGCAAGGCCAGATGGGTATTTTGTATTAAAAGCAACACAGATAAACAAGGAGCAGATATATGAAGAGTTAATAGAAAAACACAGCATAGGAACTTACATTGCAAATGCCAAAGGGGTGATTTTATCTGTAAATAAAAGATTTTTAGACATATTTGAACTAAAAAAACTGGAAAAAGGTAGCTCAATCAGTGATTTTATATCTCAATCTAAATATAACAATACAACAACCGATAATGAAATTTTGTTTTTTACTATAAGTGGTATTCCATTCAAGGCTTATATGAGCACTGCTATATTTTGTGATAAATACAACCATAGCTATATATATGGCTTTATAACACCAACCGAATCAAATATTGTTGATTATCAATTACACCCTTGTTTTGCAAATTCATCAATTGCTATTGCACAATGTGACATAAACGGCAACTTTGTAAAGAAAAATACGGCACTAATAAAGCTTGCAGGGTCAGATAATAATTCAATCTTTACGTTGATATTGGATAGTTATCATGTGAAAATACGTGAATATTTTTCGAGTAATAGAATAAATAATGCGTCTTTTGATGTACAGCTCAACGGCGGTAATAACATAAAAATATATTTCAATAAGTTTCTTCATAATAAAATGATCTTCATACTTTGTTATTTTATTGACAATACTGAACACAAAAACCTAGAGATAAAGCTTGAGCATTATCAAAAGATGCAAGCTATAGGGCAGTTAGCAGGTGGTATTGCGCATGATTTCAACAATATATTGACTGGGATAATAGGATTTTGCGATTTGCTTTTACTCCAACACTCAGCTGGTGACCCATCTTTTGGAGATATAATACAGATACAGCAAAATGCAAAGCGTGGATCAAATTTAGTAAGACAATTGCTTGCTTTCTCAAGAAGACAGACCTTGCAGCCAAAAATTATTGATGTAAATAATACTATAGCTAATCTTTATGAAATGATAAAAAGATTAATAGGTGAAAATATAAAATTTAATATTTATTATGGTAGAGACTTGGGTGCTGTTAGGGCTGATCAAGGGCAATTAGAGCAAGTTATACTTAACTTAGCAGTCAATGCTAGTGCTGCTATGGAAAAGGGCGGAGAATTAACTATACAAACCTTTAATCAAAAGATTGACTCATTAAATTCTACACCTCAGGATATGTTTTCTCCAGACAAGGAAGCGATTGAACATGGAAATTATGTTGTGATTGAAGTAATTGATACTGGATGTGGAATGACGAGTGATACAACTGAAAAGATCTTTGATCCATTTTTTTCTACCAAAGATATTACCTCTGGTACAGGTCTTGGCCTCTCTACTGTATATGGCATTATTAAACAAACTGAAGGATACATCTATGTTGCTAGCAAAGTAAATCATGGAACTAAATTTAGCATATTTTTGCCCATGGTTTACATATCAGATGAAAATGATAGAGAGGAAGATAGTGAAGAAACAGAAAAACCGGTAGTAAGTGAAATTAAAGGTAATGGTATAATTTTATTAATCGAAGATGAAGATTCAGTAAGGGAATTCATCTCTAAAGCACTCAAAAGAAAAGGATTTGATGTAATAGAAGCAAGCATAGGCGGCGAGGCGCTAGAAATAATCAGTAAAAAAAGTCAACACATAGATCTTATAATCACTGATGTAATCATGCCAGAGGTGAGCGGCCCAGAAATAGTTAAAGAAGCATTGATCTATAGGCCAAATATCAACGTTATTTTTATTTCTGGGTATGCAGAAGATGCTTTTTTAAAGAGTGATGACATCAATATAGAAGATTTTCACTTTTTGCCAAAACCATTCACTCTGAATGAATTAGGAAACAAGGTTCAAAGTGTGTTACACAAAGCAAAAAAGACAGTCTAATTTTAGTGTGGTTAACAACAAAAAAATTTTCTAATGCAAAAGTTTCTTGCATATATACAATAGAATTATTTTATACATAAGATAAAAGGCGTGAGCAAGATTATTGCAATAGTAAATCAAAAGGGTGGAGTTGGCAAAACCACAACTAGTATAAATTTATCGACAGCCTTTGCTGCTGTGGGAAAAAGCACTTTATTGGTAGATCTTGATCCTCAAGGAAATGCTAGCACCGGACTCGGGATTTCTTATCGTAGTAGGGAAGAAAAAAACATATACAAAATACTACTAAGCAGCGAAAATAAATTGATAGAATCGGCAATTTTCAATATAAAGGAAATTCCGAATTTATCGCTAATTTCGTCAGTAGTTGATTTGTCAGCTGCAGAAATTGAATTATCGCAACTTGAGCGAGGAAAATTCGTACTAAAAAGCGCATTGGAGAAGATACGCGATAATTATGAGTATATAATCATCGATTGCCCTCCATCACTTGGGCTTCTGACCATAAATGCTTTGACTGCTGCTAATTCTATTATTGTTCCTCTTCAGTGTGAATTTTTTGCTCTGGAAGGATTAAGCCATTTAGTTAAAACTGTGGAGCTAATAAAAAGGAATAACCTAAACCCTTTTTTGGCAATAGAAGGGATAGTGTTAACAATGTATGACAGGCGCAACAAACTCAGTGAACAGATTAAAAACGATATTTGCCAGTATTTAAATGATAAAGTATACAAAACTATCATCCCATTGTATGAGACTGTTATTCCACGTAACGTACGGTTATCAGAAGCGCCTTCTCATGGAAAACCCGCTATTGTGTATGATCTTAAGTGTCCTGGTGCACAAGCATATATAAGTTTGGCAAGGGAAATTTTAAAAAAGCACGCGAGCAGTTGTAAGGAGAAGAAACTAGTAAGCGAGGGCGTAGTATGAAGGATGATAGACGCCTCGGCAGAGGTCTTGCCGGCCTCATAGGCGATAATTATGATAATAAAGAAGATCGACAAGAGCATTTGCCTATTTCATTACTGCACCCAAGCAAATTTCAACCGAGGAAACATTTTGACGAGGAGTCATTAAGAGAACTTGCAAATTCGATAAAGAAAAGTGGCATTATACAGCCTATCGTGGTACGCAAAGATTCAAATGATGATGGTTATGAAATAATAGCTGGAGAACGTCGTTGGCGAGCAAGCAAGATTGCAAATCTTGATAGTGCACCGGTTATCATAAAAGATCTGAGCGACAAGGAATGCTTGGAAGTATCCATTATTGAAAACATACAAAGGCAAGATATTAATCCAATAGAGGAAGGTGAAGCTTACAGAAAACTGATAGATGAGTTTTTCTATACACATGAGGAATTAGCTTCAGCTATAGGCAAAAGCCGCAGCCACATAACCAATATGATTCGGATGTTGTTGCTCCCTGATAGGGTGAAAACAATGATCAATGAGAAAAAATTGTCTATGGGTCATGCAAGAGCGTTGATTAATGTTGAAAATGCGGAAAGTATTGCAGAAAAAATAGTTTCTCAGGGCTTAAGCGTTAGACAAACTGAAAAACTGATAAAGGACCTACATCAAAACAACAATCAAAAAGAGCAGAGATATACTAGAAATCAAGATATGACAGTAATAGAAGGCGCTATATCTTCTCAACTTGGTTTAAAGATCAAAATTAATGACAACAATTCTAAGGGTAAAGTTATGATACGGTATGATAATCCAAATGAATTGGATTTGATATTGAAAATTTTGAATAGGAAACTTGAGGCATAGCTAGTAGTTGGCTAGCAAAGCAACAAACCAATATCAACTGTTGGTGTCATGAAAGTAGCTGACACTGGAATCCAGGAATTTTATTAAGTTGGTAAGCATAAAAGTATAACTTCTACGTCATACCGCCGCGGTATCCGCTAACAAGCAGCGGGATGACGATTGTCAGGGTAGCTGTCATCCCAGTGCCCTGACTACTTGGATCCAGGAAAAAGAATGGTGTCATCCAAGTAGCTGACACTGGGATCCAGAAGACTTAATTTCAACCAAGTGGCTGCATAATAAAGGCTGGATTCCAGTGTCACGCACTGGGATGACACCCTAGTAGAAATCGTTTTTGTAATTGCAACATTCGTGCAATCTTTAGCCATAAATATTAAGAAATTTACCAAATGAAAAAAAAGGCAAAAGAAGCCCTGGGGTTATTATCCGCTTTAAAATATTGGCGTTTTTTATGTTTTAAACGCTTGACAAGCAAGATTAAGCTGCTTTTAATTGCAACTAACTTACGCTGCAAATGTTTAAGAAGTTTACTAAGCAGAAAAAAAGACAAAGAACCCCCGAGTTAGCTAGTCTTTTACTATCTCTGTCGAGTATTGGCATTTTTTGATGTCTTGTAACGCTTTATAAGCGCGTTCAGCTTATTTAGATAAAAATCTAGATGTAGATGAAGTTTTGTAAAGACATACAGTATCTATATACTGCAAAAAATTGAACATAAGACGCCGATACATTAAGTAATCCTTACCTTTTAATCTGCAGATTGGCGAAAGCAAATACAATAGCTTCACTATCATGATAAGGGCGCTGGCGAAGGGTGTCAAGTAAGTTTTTTCGTTTCATCCGATGCGCTGCCAAAAGCTATGCAAAAAGTCCAATGAGTTAACTCCCATATATCCTGAGTAATTCTTGTGCATTAGCTTTGATTAGGATAGGGCATTTTCTATCATTTAATAGGGAACGCAATATTTCAGTTGCACCCTTAACGTCGTTATTGTGTATCTTTACTACAGCAATAGCTTCTTGGCTTGAATAAGGATACACTGTGCTTGATTCTAAATTATCAATTTTGTCTTTATTTATTTTTTCACCGTTGGAGTGAAGTAAGCTCATTACTTCTAAATATTGTGCTAACTCACGCAAAACATTAGGAGCATCTTTATCATCTGCCAAATCATTATAAATAGATGCTGTGTCTGTTGGCATTGAATCTGAGATATGATTGAATGCGCGTTCAAAATTTGCTAAATACTCCCAATTTGAATCTATTTCTTCTAGCAGCGGCTTATTATCTTTTTTTAAGAATAATACTTCGTAAAACTTGTCACCTGCAGTTATAGATTGTTTTGTGTTATCAATGTTGCGCAATAAGTATAATGTGATGCCAACTAACATTGGCGCGAGTGCAAGCAGAAAGATGTATTTTTTCATGGTAATATTCCAAATAGTTATATATTTATACATTAATGCTTTTGATTTGCAAAAACATATTGACATAGTGATTATATCACATAATAATATTCTTAAAGTTGTTTGAATAGTTGGAGATTAAAATATTTCTAAAGTAGAAATAAAGACAGCAGTATTAAGCTAAATTATTTTTTGTCGGATTTATCCGATGTACCCTCAACCTTTTATAGGTTGAAGTCTAAATTTGAGAGTTTGATCCTGGCTCAGAATGAACGCTGGCGGCAGGCCTAACACATGCAAGTCGAACGGAGTTATATTGTAGCTTGCTATGGTATAACTTAGTGGCAGACGGGTGAGTAATGTATAGGAATCTACCTAGTAGTACGGAATAATTGTTGGAAACGGCAACTAATACCGTATACGCCCTACGGGGGAAAAATTTATTGCTATTAGATGAGCCTATATTAGATTAGCTAGTTGGTGGAGTAATAGCCTACCAAGGCAATGATCTATAGCTGATCTGAGAGGATGATCAGCCACACTGGAACTGAGATACGGTCCAGACTCCTACGGGAGGCAGCAGTGGGGAATATTGGACAATGGGCGAAAGCCTGATCCAGCCATGCCGCATGAGTGAAGAAGGCCTTTGGGTTGTAAAGCTCTTTTAGTGAGGAAGATAATGACGGTACTCACAGAAGAAGTCCTGGCTAACTCCGTGCCAGCAGCCGCGGTAATACGGAGAGGGCTAGCGTTATTCGGAATTATTGGGCGTAAAGGGCGCGTAGGCGGATTAGTAAGTTAAAAGTGAAATCCCAAGGCTCAACCTTGGAATTGCTTTTAAAACTGCTAATCTAGAGATTGAAAGAGGATAGAGGAATTCCTAGTGTAGAGGTGAAATTCGTAAATATTAGGAGGAACACCAGTGGCGAAGGCGTCTATCTGGTTCAAATCTGACGCTGAGGCGCGAAGGCGTGGGGAGCAAACAGGATTAGATACCCTGGTAGTCCACGCTGTAAACGATGAATGTTAAATATGGGAAGTTTTACTTTCTGTATTACAGCTAACGCGTTAAACATTCCGCCTGGGGACTACGGTCGCAAGATTAAAACTCAAAGGAATTGACGGGGACCCGCACAAGCGGTGGAGCATGTGGTTTAATTCGATGCAACGCGAAAAACCTTACCACTCCTTGACATGGAAATTATACCTATTCGAAGGGATAGGGTCGGTTCGGCCGGGTTTCACACAGGTGTTGCATGGCTGTCGTCAGCTCGTGTCGTGAGATGTTGGGTTAAGTCCCGCAACGAGCGCAACCCTCATCCTTAGTTACCATCAGGTAATGCTGGGGACTTTAAGGAAACTGCCAGTGATAAACTGGAGGAAGGTGGGGATGATGTCAAGTCATCATGGCCCTTATGGAGTGGGCTACACACGTGCTACAATGGTGGCTACAATGGGCTGCAAAGTCGCGAGGCTAAGCTAATCCCTTAAAAGCCATCTCAGTTCGGATTGTACTCTGCAACTCGAGTGCATGAAGTTGGAATCGCTAGTAATCGTGGATCAGCACGCCACGGTGAATACGTTCTCGGGTCTTGTACACACTGCCCGTCACGCCATGGGAATTGGTTTCACTCGAAGCTAACGACCTAACCGCAAGGAGGGAGTTATTTAAAGTGGGATCGGTGACTGGGGTGAAGTCGTAACAAGGTAGCAGTAGGGGAATCTGCAGCTGGATTACCTCCTTAGGCTTTGCACATAATTTACCATTTTTAATGATGGTGTTGTTATGTGCTATACTGCTGTCTTTACTTCTACTTTATTTTAATTTCCCGATAACGGAATTTTATGAGTGATAGACCTCTTTCTCCACATTTACAAATATATAAAGTACAAGTTACTAGTTTTTTCTCTATTATGCATAGATTGACTGGTATCTTGCTATTCCTTTTATTAATGATACTTTCTTGGTATTTCATATTACATGTTTACTTTCCTGAGTTACTTATAGTAAGGTACTTAAATGCATTATTATTCACTCCTGTTGCTAAATTAGCTTATGTCTTATGTTTTATAAGTTTTGTATATCATTTTCTTAATGGTATTCGTCATTTATTGTGGGATGTTGGGCTTAATTTAGAAATTACTGGCGTTTCAAGGAGTGCTATACTGCTGACAGTAACGCTACTTCTTTCTACTATGGCTTTTTTATTTATGTTTATATGAGTCAGTCTGGAAATTCAGTACATCATTGGTGGGTTCAGCGTGTTTCTGCGGTAATTTTACTGTTCCTGTTTCCTTGGTTTATCTATTCATTTTCTTGCACATTTTATACTGATAGCTCTTTGTCTTTTAGTGAAAAATTTATTAATCACCCTCTAGAGCTTTTATTTTTTGTTGTATTGTTGTTTTGCATTTTTTGGCACGCAGTTCTTGGAATGCAGGTAGTATGCGAAGATTATATACACAGCGTACCTTTGAGGATTTTTACAATTACATGCATAAAGTACTTATCAAGCATTACTTATATAACCCTCGCTTTTACAATCTTTATCTTCTACAGGCATATTTTCTTGTAAAATCACCGGTGCTGTGTTAATATATTATTAGTGTACTAGTTTTATTATTGAACTATAGCATTATAGCGATTTTGGTTTGACAATATGTTTGAAGCATTAAAAAAGGGAGCAATAGATCTTACACTTAAAGCAAAAGGTCTGCTTACTTCACCTGAATCTCAAGTTTACGTCGAAGACCTTAGAAAGGTAATGATGTATGATGGAAGGAAATGCCAGTATCCAAAAAATTATGATCAAATTGTACAGTCTGCTAAAATCATAGAAAACAGGGATATGCATGGAAATGCTATACTAGATAAAGATAAAAATCCAACCTATAAACTTTTGTATGGTCAAAAAGATGAGAATGGAGAACAACCAAGTTTCAGATTATCTTTAGTTACCAAAGATAAAGATAATGATAGATCTTATTTTACTATCAATTATATAGACAATCAGGGTAAGCAAATTCCGATAAATGAGTTGCATAAGTCATATTTTGAGCCATTAGGCTTTTCGAGAATGGATTTGAAAAAACACGTGCCAATTTTTGAAGCTGAAAAAACTAAGGATCCTCAATATCCATTTGAATTAACTAATTCTTCTGTGCTAACTAAAGAGGTAAAAAATAAAGAAGGTAAAGTTCAGGAAGTTGTTGATGAAAAAGGAAGAAATGGAGAATTATTATACACTAGTGATTACAAGAAGCTAAGCACCCATTTTTCAGAAATTAGAGATCAGAATGGTAATCTAGAGCTAGATAAAAGTCTTATATCTGTTCCTATCGTTTTTGCTACAAGTTTAGCTAAAGTTTGTACTAAATTGTTGACTTCTCTTCCTATAAAGTTAGGGGAGCATTTAATAAGCGAACAAAACCCAATTGCAAAGTCTTTTGGTTATCTTTTATTTACTCCTGCAATGGCAGTAAAAAATTTAGTGGATATGGGAGCTACCATACTTAAGGCTCCAATTTTATTGTTTGTAGCAAATGAGAAAAAATATGGTGATGCTTACTACACCATGTGGAAACACCAACTGAAAGGATGTTTGGAAGAAGCAAAAAGTGACTTTAATGTTATTAAAGGTGAAGAAAGGCTAAAGCCGGATCATGGGAATCGTGATTCACTAGTGGGCACATGGGATGAGCTTAACGCTAGAAGGCCAAAGAAACAAGGGGATGATAAAGAAGTTAGCAAGAGTAATGAAATACTAAAGAGTCCTGAGGAAGAACAAAATAAGGGTAATGAAATATTAAGTGATAAAAGAAAAGGTCATGTTGAGGAATTACAAAATAGAAGAAATTCACAGCAAGGGCAAGGCGCTACACATGATCACTCTCATTAGCAATTACTTTAAATCAACATTTACTTTCTTTATTAACTATTCCACAACAAAAACTTGCATGTATTTTGCCCTCAGTATAAGATATTAATTATTTAATTAATATCTTAACTAAATGCGCCCTGTAATATTGTGTGGTGGTAGTGGTAGCAGACTTTGGCCTTTATCTAAGCCAAAGCAATTTCAGAAAATATTTAGTCAGAACACTATGTTTCACAACACTTTGTTGAGGCTAAAAAGCGATTATATGCCGCCCATAATTGCTACAAATATACAGTACGAGTCATTAGTGATGGAGGAATTGCATGCACTGCAAGAATATAAAGTGATTTTCGAACCAGTGAAAATTGGAACAGCAGCGGCAATATTAATTGCTGCACTTCTCTGCAATGAAAACGAGACAATGTTAATTCTGCCTTCAGACCATTTTATAGGTGATTTGAATAGTTTTTATGCTTCTACTCAAAAAGCGTCTAAGTTAGCCTCTGAAACTAACTCTATAGTCACTTTTGGGGTTAAGCCTCATGAATTCAATTCTGAATACGGCTATATAAATGCAGTATATGATCAGAAAGAAAAATGTCATATAGTGAAAGATTTTACAGAAAAGCCCGAGCGTAAGTTAAGTAACGATCATTATTGGAACTCTGGAATATTTGTGTTTAAAGCAAAACGCTACATAGATGAGATTAAAAAATCTGCCCCGAATCTTTACAATTTATGTTTTAAATATTTCACACCGCAAGAGAGATTTCTGTATTTAAAACAACGAGATTTTGCAGGAATTGAAGGCATATCCATTGATTACTTGGTGATGGAGAAAGCAAAAAACGTTGCAATGATAGAAGCTAATTTCGATTGGTTGGATGTTGGAACTTGGAATTCAGTTTTAGAATTGAGTGAGAAGTTTAGTAAAGAACCGGCATCATTTCAGCATGTGATTAGAGAAAAAGAACCAGTTTCAACGACAGAAAGTAATAAAAATTTATTGAGTGGAGCTTGTAAGCAACCAAACAAAAGTCTAATTTCATTTATTCATAAAGTTAAGAAAGTAAAGGTGATAAGGAAAGAAGTTAAACCATGGGGATTTTGTAGTATAATTTTAATGAGCGAAAATTTTCTTATAAAATATCTTTTTATCAATCCATTAAGCTGCACTTCTAAGCAATTCCATCACTATAGAGATGAATACCATATAGTGCTATCAGGAGTTGGGTATGTTAGTTTAGAAGACAAAGAATATGCTATAGCAAAAGACCATATGATAGAAATCCCAAGGGAAGTTTCCCATAGGATTGAAAATAGAAGCACAAGCTTTCCACTTGAAATAGTTGAATTTCAGATAGGAGAGCATTTATCTGATAATGATATAGTGAGGTTGGATGATGTATATGGAAGATTTTGAAATTCTAATGTTAAGGTCATAACTGTACGAACATTGTGATTTGAGGGCAAATCTCTACCAGGGAAGGGTGTCATCCCAGTGCTTCGACACTGGGATCCAGCTTTCATGCAACCTCATCAAAAACGTTTATTCAGCATAAGATCAGCTGCTTTCTACGCTCACCAAATCAGTTTACTTATTTGCAAGCAAAAATTTCCTGGATTGTATATTAAGTCAAAGTCGCAAGACTATAATGAGCTAGCTGTCAATTGGATTGATTGATAGAAATCGTAGGCATCTCAGTACACTCCTAGCTTTAAAAAATGGAGTACGAACGGTAGGGGGATCTAAAAGATCGAATCACAATCCTGTTACATTATTATTTGATTATATTTATAGGTACAAAAATGGCTAGAACAGTTTTCATTGGTATTGATGTTTCAAAAGAAACACTTGATATCTCAATCAACAATAAACATCAGCGTATAGAAAATGTAGAGACAGCTATATCTGAGTTTATAAAGTCAAAAATGGCTAACGTATTTGTTAAGTTATGTGTAAACAGGTGGTTATGAAAAACTTGTCATAAAGTTGTATAACATAGCTGTTCACAGAGCTCACCCAAATCGGGTATATGCATTTGCAAAAGCCTGCAACCACTTTGCAAAAACAGATAAATTAGATGCAAAATTACTAGAAAAATATGCTGAATTTATCACAAAAAATGACGAGGTAGTAGAATACATAGTTTCACAAAAGCAAGAAGAACTAAAAGAGCTAAGAGCAGTTGAGCGCAATCTAAACGATGAAGTTCACGCAAATAAGTGTCGTTTGCATAAGGTTACAGGAAAAGCCAGGGAATATATAGAAAAACAGATAGAATTTGCAAAAAAACAATTAGAGCAAATTAGGCAAGACATAGAAGATATAATAAACTCTGATCCTGATTTGAAGGAAAAAAGCAAACTGCTAACTAGCTATAAAGGTGTTGGACGGAAAACCGCAAGTATCCTACTCATAGAGGTACCTGAACTTGGCAGGTTAGATAATAAGGAAATAGCTTGTCTAGTTGGAGTTGCACCAAAAACTAGTGAAAGCGGAAGGAAAGTGAGCAAAGCCCAGATCATAGGTGGCAGATTTTATGCTCGAAAAGCATTATACATGTCTGCTGTGGTTGCAATGCGTCATAATAAAAAAATGAAAGTATTTTACCAGCGTTTAGTTGACTCTGGCAAAGCCGCTAAAGTCGCTTTAGTTGCTGTAATGAGAAAAATCATCATTTGTTTAAATGCTATGATAAAAAACAATAATTTTTATCTTGATGTTTAAGACGGTAGATGCCAGTGTCAAGCACTGGCATGACACCATTTACTGTATGAATTACCTTAACAAAAACAAATGTTCGTATAGCTGTGTGTTAAGGTATTGAATATATTCTATAAGCCTGCTAAATTTAAGGAAGCAAAAATCTCTAGTTTTCAAATAAAGAAAAGTCTACAATTATATGAAGTTTCAAAAATATAATGTTTAACCTCAAAATATTTTGTAATGTCCATTGCCTTTGAAATTACTATGGCTGCTTGCTATTTGCGAGCGAAAAATGCCAGATTTTGCTCTATAATGACTTTGTTCTCTATTATCGGCATTGCCCTTGGAGTTGCAACACTAATAGTGGTGATGTCTGTGATGAACGGATTCAGAGCAAAGTTGCTTGACTCAATACTTGGCATTGATGGCCATATTAACGTTTATTTTGATAGGAACATAAATTCAGATTACTACGCAGTTTCAAAATCTATTGAGAGAATTCCTGGTATATTAAAAGCTACTCCTATGACCAATGATCAAGTTATTATTGTAGCAAATGGTAAAATTGCAGGTAGCGTAGTGCGAGGTGTGTCAACTAAAGATTTGCTTGATAGTACTGCCGTTACAAATAATGTAATTATAGGTGATGTAAAAAATTTTGATGAAGGGGTAATAATAGGAGCACGATTGGCAGAAGCTTTGAACATTGACTATGGCGACGAAATTACGTTTATATCATCTGAAGAATTTGATGCATTACTTGGTGAAATGCCGCGAATGAAAAAATATAAAGTTATAGCAATATTTGATATGGGTATGTTTGAGTATGATAATACCTTGATATATATGCCTCTAAAATCAGCACAAGCCTTTTTTAATTATGAAAATAGCATAAAAAATATAGAAGTACTTGTAGACGACGTTACTAGAGCTGATAAGCTGGCAGATGCTATAGAAAAAGAAATAGGAATGGAAGCTGAAAGTTGGCAATCACAGCAAAGCCATTATTTTAGTGCTTTAAAAACTGAAAGAAATGTGATGTTTTTAATTCTCACTTTGATTATAGTTGTAGCAGCGTTTAATATTATCTCAAATTTAATGATGATAGTGCAAGAAAAGAAATCCGCGATTGCAATTATGCGTACATTTGGTGCAACAAGTGGAAGCATTATGCGTATATTTTGCGCTTGTGGTCTATTAATCGGTTTTACGGGAACTTGTCTTGGCTGTATTATAGGTGTCGTTTTTTCTCTCAATATCGAAAGCATTAGAGTGTTTTTAGAAAACATTACTAACGTCAAGCTGTTTGATCCTATGATATACTTTTTTTCAAGTTTGCCAGTGATATTAGTACCCCAAGACGTAGTAAATATTTCTGCACTTGCGTTACTCTTATCATTTTTAGCGACAATTGCTCCTGCGTTGCAGGCAGCTGCACAAGATCCTGCGGAGATACTACGTTATGAATGATACTCAGCAAAAGTACATAGGTTGGTTCTTAATTGTATTGTTATTTACCGGTTACATCACAATAAATAACATAATCTTTTTAAAAATAAATCAGCAAGAGAGTGAAAACAATGTGAAAGCTTTAACGGAAAACATGGATGAATTTAGAATGTTGCTTGAAGTTAATCAATCTAGAATAGAAAAAAAGATATTTGACCTCAAGAGAAGTCAGCATACTCAATGTGAGCAAGGTGATAATAACTCAAGATGTAAGAACCTTGCAAAATTGCTATTACTTGTGGTTAAAATGAAGAATTCGTTATTGCGAGAAGCAAAATTTGATAACCATATAAATTCAATAAAGCCTTTGATATCAGAGCTTGACGATCCAGAGATAGAAAATGCAGTAGATGAATTAGAAAATTTGAAAGAGATAAATACCTTACACGAATTGAAGTTATCTTTTGAAAAAACTATTGATACTATCGATTACAACAAAAGTACATTGTCTAAAAAAATCATTTCAAACTGGATAAAGGTAGACGACCGAAATGATCCATTAAGAGTAAAATTCGCAGAAATTGAGGAGTCAATAAATGATAATGATTGGCAAAATATAACTGTTACAGTAAGCAATTTAACGCATTCAGAATTCAAGCCATGGCTGAATAAATTGAATGGTTTTATTGTAGCTTCTAAGAATATTTCAACAATATATCATCACTTATTACAATATATCTCATGATTTATTTTATAATTTTCGCTTTTTCGTTTTTATTTGGTATATGGGTCAAGGTAAGTGGTGAAGTAATAAAATTGGAATTAGGCAATTACACTATAAGTATTGATCTATATTTCATTATTTTTACTTGTGTAGTTTTATTATTTTTATTAATTACACTTGTACGCTTTTTTTCCTCCATTTCATCAACATTTGCCAACATAAGAAATAGAAGAAGGGATAGGGAAGAATTGCTTCTCTTTGAAGCTTTCTTTAGCATAGACTTAGACAATATAGAGAATGCCCAAAAGCTAGTTAAAAGTCTGAGTGAGGAGAGCGATAGGTTGTCTTTAATAAAGCTCTTTAACTCAGGTAAGACGGGAAATTACAGCTTTTTCAGTAACGGTTTAACAAATATTGCAAATAAAAATCGTAACTTAGCTCTACTTCTAGCCAATAAGCTGATTGTCCACCTCAAACAAGAAAAAGTAGTCTTTCAAAAATTTATAGAATATTGCTCTAGTTCAATTAACGATAAAATGCTATCTATTCCCTTTCAAATAGAGCATTGCATATTGAAAGAAGATTGGATTAATGCAATTTTGAGGTTGAAGGAAGCAGTTAAGTCCAATATTTTTCTCCCCTTTGATCATAAAGAAATGTTTGCAGTGTTTTATTGCGCTTTAGCAAAGCAATATGAAAGTAAAGGAAATTTTAAGGAGGCTATAAAGTCTTTATTTAGAGCACAACGTTATAGTGCAATTTTTCAGCCCATCAATTATTTAAAGGCAGAATTATATATTAAACTTGGAAAAATCAGAAAAGCTTCTGCAGTGCTAGAGGCAGAGTATACAGTAAATCCTACTCCTCAGTCAGCTAAAATGTACATCAATTTAAATAGTAAAGGTGCTGAAAGACTATACAACTTACGCCCTGATTATTATTTTAGTTACTGTTTACTTGCTTTGTCCTCAATGAGTTCAGGTAAATATGATCTTGCAAGTCAATATTTAGACACTGCTATGAAAAAAGCTAATTACATGTCAATCTACTTTATTGTAATACAACTCAAGGTTACATTGCAAGAACACGACAAGGTAATTTATTGGCTAAACAAGATGGGCTCAGAAGCTTTGCCTGATCCAGGCTGGAAATGTAAAAATTGTAACAGGGAACTAGAACAATGGGATCATAAGTGTTCAAGTTGTAATAGTTTTAATTGTGTTTATTATATATTATAAAATTCCACAAAGTGTAGAAATTACCATTAGGCTACTTTCACATTGATATTGCTGAAGTTAGAGCACTTTCTTAATATAATCCTTATCTCCAAACAATAAACCTGCAAGTTTCTTAGCTAGACTTGGTTTTAATGTCAAAAAAACTTGCTTTTAGACACTAACAGTTATATATTTTAATAAATCAGGGTTGTATACAAAATGAAGAGCTTAAAGGAATTATCCTTAAGAATTAAGAATATTAGGTCTGTACAGAAAACCACGAAAATAATGCAAATGGTTTCTGCAGCAAAGTTGTTACAAAGCCAAAAGAAGTTATTAAATTCAAAATTATATGTATCTAAGCTGCATAACATTATTTTTTCATTAATGCCATCAGTTGATCAAGAATTACTGGCAAAAATTCTAAATGTCAGTAACGACGGTTCTTACCTAGTATTCATTATTGCGTCTGATCGTGGCTTGTGCGGCAACTTTAACTCTTCTATTGTCAAATTTAGTCAAGAGCGTGTAAATAAGTCAATCGCAAATGGCAAAAAAGTAGATATTGTATTTCTTGGTAAAAAAGCTTTTGATGTAGGTAAAAATAGATTTGACTCTAAAAGTATCTTAAAAATTGAAAATAGTAAGGGAATCACGTTAAAGCACGTAGAAGCTTTGGTTGATGGTATAGATTTAAGTAAATACGATAAAGTTAAAGTTTTTTATAGTAAATTCTATAATACCTTCACGCAAAAACCAATGTTGGAAACAATAAAACCATGGAGTAAAGACTCATCCTTGATTGATAGCTCTCTGGCTGGTCCAACAACAGATTACGGCTATGAGTATGAACCACAAAATATTGAATTTATTTTAAAATCTTTGGTTCAAGATTACGTTGTAATTGCTCTTTACTCTGCTTTACTTGAAAGTGCAACGAGTGAGAATAGTGCTAGAATGGTTGCTATGGAATCAGCAAACAGAAACACTAAAGAGATACTGAACAAATTAGCATTGCTTTATAATCGTTCTCGTCAAGCAGCGATTACGACTGATTTAATTGAAGTTATAGGTGGTGCAGAATCTTTATAGAAATCTAAGGAATAGAAAATGAATATATTAAATATTGCAGCAGATATTACTAAACTAATAAAAAAGCAAAATCAAGATGCGGAAGTTACAATATATGAAACTAATAAGACTTCAGTTTCTCAGCGTCTATCAAAAATTGAGCAAATATCACAATCTAAAAATTGCACTGTAGGAATCAGAGCTATAGCAGGTAAAAACAAAGCTGCGTATATTTCTACAAACGATTTGAATAATCTGAGTGATACAGTAAGCCAAGTGGTAGAAATGGCAAAGAATGCGCCAGAAGATCCTTGCATTAATTTTGCTGTAAATGGTAGTAATTATATCTCTTCTGCAGATTTAAGTATCTCAGATAATAATGTTGTAACCGTTGATAACCTAAAAGAAATTGCTGAAGCTGCAGAAAATTCAGCCCTTGCACATAAGAGTATCACTAATTCTGAAGGAGCCTCTTCTTCATACGCTTTAGTGAATACAGTATTATCGACTGTTTCTGGTTTTATTGGCTCGTTTAGTAAATCAACCTTTGCTAATCAGGTCTCTGTTGTTGCTGGAAGAGAAAGTGAAATGAAGGTTGGTTACGATTATGATATAGCATGTAATTTTAGTGATTTAAAGTTGCCAGAGTTAATGGGAAAAGAAGCAGCAAAAAGAGCAGTTGATCAATTGAATTCACGTACAATGAAAACTGGTAAATTTCCAGTTATTTTTGAAAAAAGAGCAGCAAAAGGGCTAGTAAAAAGTTTTGCTTCTGCTATAAATGGGAGCAGTATTATAAGCAACAGTTCTTTCTTGAGGGGTAGTTTAAACGCTCAGATTTTCAACGATAGAATTAATATTATCGATGATCCATTGTTGCCAAGAGGCATAGCATCGAGACCATTTGATGGAGAAGGGATAACTAGCAAGAAAAATATATTTGTAAAAAACGGAATATTACAAAATTGGATTTTAGACTTATACTCGGCTAGAAAATTAGACTCAGAAACAACCGGAAGTGCAACTCGTGCAAGTAATGCTGCAGTTATTCCTGCAGCTAGTAACCTCTACATTGAGAATGGTGATGTATCGTTTGAAGAATTAATTCAGGAAGTGAAAGAGGGAATATATGTAACTGATTTATTTGGTTTTGGTGTCAATTTAATCAATGGCGATTACAGCCAAGGCGCTTCCGGATTTTTTATAGAAAATGGAAAAATAACGTATCCAATACATGAGATTACCATTGCTAGCAATTTGAAGGATATGTTTAGCAATTTAGTCGTTGCAGATGATCTAACTTTTTGTGGGCAATTTAATTCACCAACGATTAAAGTTAGCGAAATGACGGTTGCAGGTTCGCTTAACGATTAAAAAATTTATTTGCATCAAGTACAACAATTGTGTATTATTGTCATGTAATGTTAAGAATAGACTATGGAGTATAAAGGTTTAGTTTCAATAGCTAAGCTTAAAGCATTCTCAATCGTAATTTCAAAGTTTTTCATCACATTAGTAATGTTAGTTAATAATTTAGGAGTTGTTTAAATGGAATTTGGTAATGTAAAATGGTTTAATGCCGAAAAAGGCTATGGTTTCATCAAGCCAGAAGGTAAAGGGGGTGACGTTTTTGTACATATTAGCACATTGGAACGTTCGGGAATAAGACCTGAGGCACTTAAAGGAGAGAATAAAGAGAAGGGAATAAAAGGAGAAAGGGTGAGTTATGAGGTTAAAGAGGAGCGCGGTAGAAACGGAGAAGATAAAAAATCTGCAATAAATTTAAGATTGGAAGATTAATCTATTATGAAGTCTTTTAACAGGATTAACGTATTGTGAATAATTTTCATGAGATGGGTCTCCCAGCTTCGCTTAGACAAGCTCTAGATAAAAATAATCTTTTCGTCCCAACTCCGATTCAAATACAAGCGATTCCCTTAGCGCTACAAGGTAAAGATATTCTCGGATCTGCTCAAACGGGGACTGGAAAAACTTTAGCATTTGCTATTCCGTTGGTTGCTAAGTTGCTGAATGAGCCTAACACTGGTTCAGCTTTAGTCATCGTGCCAACCAGAGAGCTTGCGCATCAGGTAACAAATGAGATAAGAAAACTCTTATCTCAAAATTCTGCACTAAGGGTCGCTTTGTTGATTGGTGGTGAGCCTATTTTTAGGCAGCTAAATCAGCTTCAGAAAAAACCACAAATTGTAATAGGTACTCCTGGTCGTATTATAGACCATATTGAGCGTAAAACTTTGATTACTCGCAATGTTAGCGTTCTTGTGCTTGATGAAACGGATCGTATGTTTGATATGGGCTTTGGAGTTCAGATTGAAGAAATTATGAAGCATTTGCCTAAAATAAGGCAAACTCTTATGTTTTCTGCAACTCTTCCTGGAGATATAGTAAAACTTGCTGAGAAGTACCTTAATCGACCAGAACGTATTTCTGTTGATTGTGAGGCTACAACTTCTGTAAAAATTAAGCAAGAAATTGTTTATGCATCAGAATCAGAAAAATATGAAAAGCTTGTTACACAACTATGTCAGCGCGAAGGATCAATCATTATCTTTGTCAAAACAAAGCGAGGAGCGGATCAGCTAGCTAACAGATTGCACAAAGATGACTATAGCGCTTTAGCAATTCATGGTGATTTAAGGCAGCACAAGCGCGAAAGGGTCATTAATTCTTTTCGTCGTGGCCGTAATCAAATCATGGTTGCAACAGATGTTGCTTCTCGCGGCCTTGATATTCCCCACATTCAACATGTTATCAATTATGATGCACCACAATCGCAAGCTGACTATATTCATCGTATAGGTAGAACTGCACGCGCTGGAGCTGAAGGGTATGCGCTATCTTTTGTTACACCTCAAGATAAGAGAAGACTGCCTGCACTGGCAGACAAAGAAGGAGAGCTAAATTTTGATTGTAGTGTGCAATTTAAAAAACGTAACAGCAAAAAGGTCTTTAAAAGGCCAAGTACGTTAAAGACTAAATACGGTAGAAAAAAGATCAATGCATTTAAGAAGAAAAGCAGAGTACTAGAAAAAGCGTATTAAATAGGATTTACCTACAATTTGATAAGCGTAAAACTCGTCATTCCGCTACTCATTAGCGGAATCTATGCTGAGATATTGCGGTGCTATGACGTAGATCCAGAGTGGGATTCAAATTGGCTACAGCGAACTGCTGGATTTCAATTTTTTTAATAATTGTGTGCTATTCATTATATATGAGTTCCCACTTTTAAAGAGAATAGGAGATGATTTCCAAAAACTTAGAGGCAAGTTTGAATAGAGCACTATTCATTGCTTCTAATTTTAATCTTAAATATGCGAAAGTAGAACATTTATTGCTGGCGTTAACTAAAGACGTGGATGTAAATTACGTTTTATCAAGATGTAATATCAGAGCCGATGAAATCATCAGTATGGATAACATTCTATCAAGATGCAATATTAAGGCTAATGATTATAATAATAATATAAAAGGGTTTTTACAAAGCAGTTCTGAATTGATTATCAGTGGAGTTAAACCTAGCTCAATGTTTCAATGCATAATACACAGAGCAATAATACGGGCTCATAGCTTGGGGAAAAAAGAAATAAATGGAGCAAGTGTTCTAGTAGAAATTTTGTCTGGGCAAGATTTATACGTTGAAGATCTATTGCAGAAACAAAGTGCGAAAGATTCCAATTTGATTTACCACATATCTAACATGAAATACTCTAACGATATAGATGAATACACCACTAATCATAAAGTAAAACTTGATAAAAATAATGATGCTCCTACTACAGTAAATAAAGGTGAGCTACTAAAAGATGAGGAAATTCTACAAAGTTATTGTAAAAATTTAAATGACTATGCAAGAAGCAAAAAAATAGATTATGTTATTGGTCGTGATTATGAATTAAATCGCACTATAGAAATATTATTGAGGCGTAGAAAAAACAACCCTTTATATGTTGGAGATCCAGGTGTTGGCAAAACCACAATAGTTGAGGGTTTGGTACTCAAAATCATTGAAAACAGTGTTCCAAGTGCGCTCAGGTCCAGTATAATTTATGCTTTGGATTTAGGGTCACTCCTTGCAGGGACACGCTATAGAGGTGATTTTGAAGAGAGAATAAAATCTATAATAAAAGCGATTGAGGCAAAACCAGGTGCTATCCTTTTTATTGACGAAATACACACTATCATTGGAGCAGGTTCTACAAGTGGTAGCTTTCTTGATGCAGGTAACCTACTCAAACCTGCGCTTGCAAGAGGTACACTGCGTTGTATAGGTGCAACTACATATAGAGAATACAGCAATAGTTTTGAAAAAGATAAAGCATTAGCGAGGAGGTTTCAAAAAATTAATGTTAAGGAATCTTCTGTTAACGAAACGATAAAGATACTAGATGGTATAAAGCACTACTATGAAGGGTATCATGGAGTATATTATACAAAGAATGCCATTAGGTCTGCGGCTGAACTTTCGCATAAGTATATTACTGGGCGAATATTACCTGATAAAGCGGTTGATGTTATTGATGAGGCAGGGGCATATTGTAAATTGCTAAGAAACAGGGGTAAAATTGTAAATAGTAGAGATATTAAGAATACCATTACTAGAATTACAAATGTGCCTTGCGGATCTGAATCTGATGATTTGCAGAAAGTAAAGTCTTTAAAAGCTAATCTAGAGAAGGTGATTTTTGGCCAAGAGCAGGCAATAGAATCTCTTGTTAATTCTATTAAAATTGCTAAATCTGGGTTGAGAAATTACAATAAGCCTTTAGCAAATTATCTTTTTGCAGGGCCAACCGGTGTTGGTAAAACCGAGCTAGCAAAACAATTAGCAGAAAGCATGGGCATGAATCTTATACGCTTTGATATGTCCGAATATATTGAGTCTCATACGATATCAAGGATGATTGGTTCTCCTCCTGGATATGTAGGTTATGATCAGGGTGGATTACTCACAGAGTCTGTATCTAATAATCAATATAGTGTTGTGCTGCTTGATGAAATTGAAAAGGCTCATAGCGATATCTATAATATATTGCTACAAATTATGGATTATGGTTGCGTTACAGACACTTACGGACGTAAAGTTAACTTTTCCAATATAATCTTAATTATGACAACTAATGCAGGAGCAGCTGAACGCAGCAAAAGTTTTGTTGGCTTTGGGCATAAAAAATTTAACACTGGTGATAGTGAAAAAGCGATAGAACAGGTTTTTAGCCCTGAATTTCGTAATCGTCTTGATGCGATTATTTCTTTTTCTGACTTAAATGCGGATATAATTCTGCATATTGTAGATAAATTTATTCAGGAACTGAAAAAGCAGCTGACGCAAAAAGGCATAAACTGCTTGGTAGAAGATGAAGTGAAATCTTATCTTGCACAAACAGGTTATAGTAAGGAAATGGGAGCACGTCCGATAGAGAGACTTATTGAAAAAGAGATAAAAAGTTACTTAGCGGAAGAAATACTGAATCGTAAATTAATAAAAGGAAAGAAATTAAGAATCTATATGAATAAAGTAGAAAATAAAATTGCTTTTGATATAGTTTAAAATCCTTGTATTGAACTTCATCTTTGTTACAATCTATAACTTAAATTCAATTTGAATTATAGTGATAAGTGATAAAGTAAAACAAGTCCTAAGCTACTACGAAAGTGAAAACCCTGGGGTAAAAGCAAATCTTACTCGTATTCTCATGCATGGAAAGCTTGGCGGCACTGGCAAGTTAGTGATTCTGCCAGTAGATCAAGGATTTGAGCATGGTCCAATTAAAAGTTTTGAAGTTAACCCTGATGCTTATGACCCACATTATCATTTTCAGCTTGCGGTTGATTCGGGAGTAAGTGCATATGCTGCTCCACTTGGTATGATTGAAGCTGGTGCTGCAACTTATGCTGGAATGCTCCCACTTATTTTGAAACTTAATAGTTCCAACTCTTTACATTCAAAGGATCTAACCTCTGATCAGGCAATAACCTCTTCTGTGAAAGATGCGCTGCGTTTGGGCTGCTTAGCTGTCGGATTTACTATATATCCTGGTTCTGCTAAGTGTTTCGATATGATGGAGGAAGCCCGTGGAATCATAGCTGAAGCCAAATCTTACGGGCTTGCAGTAGTGCTATGGTCTTATCCACGCGGTGAAGGGATTTCCAAAGAAGGTGAAACAGCAGTTGATGTTATTGCCTATGCTGCACACATAGCAGCTTTGCTTGGCGCTAATATAATAAAAGTAAAACTTCCAACTAAATATTTCGAAAGGGAGAAAATAGAAACAGAAAATATTGAATCATTATCTAAAAGAATTGAATATGTTAAAAGGTCTTGTTTTGCAGGGAAAAGAATAGTAGTTTTTTCTGGTGGTGAATCGAAGGAAGTAGATAACATATACAATGAAGCGAAAGAAATTAAGCAGGGTGGCGGTAATGGTTCAATCATTGGACGTAACACTTTTCAACGCAAAAGGGAGGAGGCTTTATCTATGCTAAAAGATATAATGGATATCTACACATAAAAAACGGCTGGGTGGCAGAATGGCTTATGCGGAGGACTGCAAATCCTTTTATACCGGTTCAATTCCGGTCCCGGCCTCTTTCATTCTCTATATCTTGTAAAAGTTAACAGTAGCTTTAAGTGTGTAACCTATAGAGAAAGCTTGTCCATAGTAAAATCAATTTCTTTTCAAGTTATGGTTATACTCTTATAGCGTTTCATGGTAAAAAATAAACTAAAAATAAGCAAAGTGTTTTACAAACGTAATTTACTATTTTTACTACCGCCCGAAGTTGCTCACTCTTTGGCAATTATGGCATTAAAGAAAATGCCTTATAAGAATCCTATAGAGCTACCAGAATCTTTGAGTGTGAATTTTTTTGGTAATAAGCTCAGAAGCCCCATAGGTCTGGCTGCAGGTTTTGACAAGAATGCAGAAGTTATAAGGCCTATGCTCTCATTTGGTTTTGGGTTTATTGAAACTGGTACTGTAACTCGTAATCCACAATATGGAAACAAAAAGCCAAGAATTTTTCGGTTAATTAAAGATCAAGGGGTAATTAACAGATTGGGATTTAACAATAAAGGAATAGACTATTTTCTTAAACAAATAGGTGAAACCAAGCTTGATGACTGCATTTTTGGCATCAACATAGGAAAAAACAGTACATCAAAGGACCAAATCAGCGATTATGTTGACTTAATAAAGATAGTATATGGAAAGAGCAATTATATAGTGCTGAACATCTCATCCCCAAACACGCCTAATTTACGCAATCTGCACAATAAGCAAGAATTATCGGAATTGTTGAAATCCGTAACTCTAACCCGAAAATCAATTGATAATTCTAAATCCATACCAATAATATTAAAAATCTCACCAGATGTAGATCAGCAAACGAAAGAAAATATCGCTGAGCTTGCGTTGGAATATAAGATTGACGGATTAACAGTAAGCAACACTACGGTAAGTAGAGATAATCTGCATTCTCACCATAATGAGAGTGGTGGGTTGAGTGGCAAACCGCTGTTTAAACTTTCAACCGAGTTATTGGGCGATATGTACAAATTTACTAAGGGCAAAATATTATTGATAGGGTGCGGAGGAATCTCAAGTGGTGCTGATGCATATAAAAAAATAAAGGCAGGAGCTTCTTTGGTGCAGTTGTACACTGCTCTCATATACCACGGACCTCAAGTTGTAAACAAAATTAATCTAGAACTTGCAGAACTAATAAGGAGAGATGGATTTAGTAACATTAGTGAGGTGGTGGGTTGTATACATTAATTTTGGAAGTTGGTGGTATTATTTTAATAAAATAAAACTAATTCTCTGGTATAAAGGTGGTAGAAAGTGCTTTTCTTTTAAATAATTGGTATGAAGAGTTTGAATGATGCAATATCTAAGATCATTGATTATAAATTTACAAATTATGCAATATTAGAAGAGGCACTAACTCACCCAAGCGTAAATAAAAGGAATAGCAAAAACCAGATTGTAAGCTACGAAAGACTAGAGTTTTTGGGCGATAGTGTTTTGAATATGGTTGTATCTGCCACACTGTTTAAACTATTTCCTGAAGAAAAAGAAGGAGCATTGGCAAAAAGAAAGACGGATTTAGTTTGTGGCAACACCATTGCTAATGTTGCTAAAGAAATAAAATTAGGCAGCTTTATCATCATGAATAATAGTGAACGCTGCAATGGAGGGAGATGTAACTTAAAAAATTTAGAAAACTCGCTTGAAGCACTAATAGGTGCAATTTATATTGATGGCGGGCTTGAAAATGTTGAAAAATTTATTATCCAATATTGGGAAAAGCTAGCTAAAGGCATGCTTGACCCCCCTCAAGATCCTAAAACCTCACTGCAAGAGTGGACTCAGAAAAACAAATTGCCTTTACCAGAGTATGAGCTTGTAAAACAAACTGGACCAGCGCACAATCCTGAATTTACTATATCAGTTTGCATAGAAGATTATGGTAAAGTTTCTGCATGCGCTTCTAGTAAAAAGATTGCTGAACAAAAAGCTGCTGAGTTGATGCTAGAAAAAATTGGAAAAGACGCTTCAGTTTAGGCAAAATAGGCATTAATGTAAATTTTAAGGAAGCTAATAGCGTTTAGGGTAAATGGTCAATTTAAGGAGAAGCATAGTATTATTCATAAAAAAGTTGATCTACCAAAAATCAAGCCTTATGTAGTGGAATATCAATGGCTGTTGTCGGAGATGCGGAAAAAAAGAAGTAGCAAGTTACCAAAAGGTGTTATGCCAGATACATTTGGTCCAAGAGTTGTTTTGTGAAGTTGACAGAGTCAAGGAGAATGAAAGTTTTAAAAAATAGCATATTTTTTAATTATAAAAATTTGATATTAACTGTTGTTGGTTGATTGAGTAAAAACCAGTGAATGGTCACGTTAAAACATATTTTTAAATTTCTGCCAAAATCCTGGTTTATTATCATTAACCTTTGTAAATGTTATATTTAAACTGTATTTCGGATCATTTGGCACGTCGTATTTTATGCTAAATGTTGAAACTTTATCGTTATTGTAAATATGTACATCATCATATGATAGCTTTGTTGTGTAACACTTTACATACTTTTGCTTATCATGCACTAAATCACCTGACTCCCTTTCTAGTTCCACAAATTTCGTTTTTTTCTGACATTCCTTCATTTTTATTAAATCCTTATCTAGTGATATTGAAACTGGCAACGTATTTCCAGCATATTCTTTAGCTAAAAGTTCACTTTGAGGATACATTTTTATTTCCCTGCCAAAATGTGAGTCTATGAAATTATTACTCCAAAATTTATCGCCAGAATGCACGTACTCATCAGTAGCATACGGCACCCCACCATAATTGCATTGAACTTTGTAATCTCCAACACCGTTGTTTTGAAAAAAATCATGAATAGCAGTGTAGCTACCGGCAGCATCATTTATATAATCCATTACTTTATTCCTTAAATTTTTAGTTCATTATATCATAATCATTATGCCAATCAATCAAAAAAGCTCTCCCTTGCTGTTTTTAAAACTGATTTTGAGCAAGCGCTCTCGATTAGTTGGGAGCGTATTTGTAAGATTGTGACATTCGTGCCTCCCAGTTTTTCACATACTGCTGAATCAATTCAGGATAATCTGTAATAATTAATAAATTTTCAGCATTTCCTTTTTTAGCTGTCTTACTAAGGTTAAATGACCCTGTGATGACTTTTTGATTGTCAGCAATCATTATCTTATTATGAGCAATCTTTGGCTTATCATCGATCCAAATTGGTACTCCACCTGAAAATAATTCATTTATAACACTATATTTTGAGTAGAGTTGCGATTTATCTAAGATGACTTTAACATCAACACCGCGTTCTTTAGCATTAATCAAAGATTTTGCAACTGTTCCAAGAGTAAATGTATATTCTTGAACTAAGATAGATTTTTTAGACTGATCTATTACGTTGATTATCGGTACAGCACAATCTTCTCCAGGTGAAAAGCAAACCGTAGCTTTTGGGCAGGGCGAAAATATAAAACCCGCATAGTAATACAGAGAAAAACACATTAACAAGAGTAAAAAGTGAAAAAGCCTCACAACAACCCACCCCCGGATATACGGCGATAGGCTACATTATAATTTAATCACCTGTCAATAGACTTCTTGCATAGTTTTTGGCAACAACCGTTAGAAACGAAAAAACTTACTTGACAAACTCCGCCAGCCCCCTTATCATGAAACTGAAGGTATTCAGTTATCTTCATCTGTGCAGATTAAACAGCAAGAAAACAACGTAGTTGGCGTCTTATTTTTAATTTTTTGCACTATGTGTACCTTATGTCTTCACAATATTTCTAGGTTTTTACCTACACAAGCTGAAACGCGCTTATAAGTCGTTTAAGACAGTATAGTACGCCAATTTGCAGGATTAGGGAGTGACAACTAGCTAACACGGGGTTTCTTTTGCCTTTTTTTCTGCTTAGTAAATTTCTTAAACATTTAAACTAAGGTGAGTTGCATTTAAAAGCAGCTAAATTGCAGTGTTTAAGACTTAAAAAACGCCAATGTTCTAAAATAGATATTAGCTGGGGCTTCTTTTGCCTTTTTTTCGTTTGGTAAATTTCTTAATGTTTATAGCTAACATGAAGCTAAGTACGAACTTTGTTAAATACAACAAATGGTGTCATCCCAGTGCTCCTTTTTTTGTCATCCGAGTAGCTGACACTGGGATCTATTTTGCATGTAACTCCAATTGTGTTTTGGCATAAAACGCGACGCGTATTAGACTTATTTGCAAGCAAAGCTTGCTAGATCCAAGTAGTCAGGGCACTGGGATAACATCATAGGGACACTGGGATGACACCCTGACAATCGTCATCCCGCTACTTGTTAGCGGATGAGATACCGCGGCGGTATGACGGTTCGTGGCGGTATAATGAAGCTTGAAAGCGGATCACCTTTCACGACCCGTGTTTACTTCATTCACTTTAGGAGTATTAACAGGCGTTATTGCCGGGTTCTCAAGCTTTGTTGCCTGCTTCAAACCCTCGCTTACACTTTTGTCCTTTAAAATTTCATCAAGCTGCTTACTCTTTTGTTGCTCTTCGTTATTTGACGTATCTCTTTGAGCATCTTCTTTCATGCCACGAGCATTCTCTACATCCTTTTCACCTTCACCTAAAAATTTTTCTAATATTTTCTTAACAAAGCGCTTCAGAAGACTCAAAAACCCTTCTTCTTTTTGATTTTCTTGTGGTTGAGGCGTGTTATCTTTTTTGTCCGGCTCAGTGTTGAGCTTCTCTTTTACAGAACTCTTGCTTACTGAGGGATTAACGGTTTGTGAATCGTGCTCTGATGCTGTTTGCACAGAAGCTTCAGTAGTCTTTTTTTGTGTATTATGTTCAAGGTCTTTAACTGCTGTTGTAGTTTTTCTCGGAGTGTCTTGGAGTTTTTTGTCACTTTTTGGCTCTGCAACTTTTTCACTTGTGAAGATGCCCTTCCCTTTATATTGTTTGTCAAGCTCAGCAATTCTTTCAAAATCTTGACGTACTTTTTCATCTGCACGTCCTTTTTGACTTTCAAATTTCTGACTCAATTCTGCAACGTTTTTCATTTTGTTCTCAAGCTCCTTACTTTTCACAGCTTTTAGAGCCTCTGTTCCTTTTGCGATATAATTAACCTTCTTTTCTAATGAGGTACCTTCTGGAAAAGCACCTGGAGAACGTTCAAAAACATCTTTAAACTTTTTTTCAACACTTTCTTTAGATGTCTGGGCCATACCTGTTACCTATTAAAACATATCATATAATCAGTATATTAGCTAATTATATAAAAAACAGTTAACATAACTTGTGGTAAAAAGTGTTTATCAAGGGCGTCCTATTTATATCTTTTTCATTAAAATGCTATTTACTTATTAAGTTAAAATGTATAATTATATAAGAGATGAAAGATAGCTCATTAGCAGTAGTATTCGATTGGGATAATACCTTAGTTGACACTCAAGATAATATTTTTAATGCTATTAAGCATACCATAAACTCAATGGGGTATAGTAATAAAGCTGCTGATAGAAATTCCCATGAGTCGAGAAAGAGCTATATGGTCAATTTATTTGGCGATCAGTGGAAAAAAGCGAATCAGATATATCAACAATATTTAGATGATGCACTATTGCAAAACATTGCTTTGAATCAAGGAGTAGAGAAAATGTTGCAGACACTGAAAAGCCACAATATTTATCTAGCAATAGTAAGTAATAAGAAAAATACTAATTTACGTAAAGAAGTTGCCTATTTTAAACTAGATTCCTACTTTGAAAGAGTGGTTGGGTCATGCGATACTGCAGAAGATAAACCATCTGCAACCCCACTGCTATTTGCACTAGAAGAGAGTACGTTGCCTATAAATAGAGAAAATGTGTTTTTCGTTGGTGATAGCATCACAGATGTTCTGTGTGCACAAAATGCCAATTGTTTACCTATTATATACGGTCAATCAATAAGCGGTTATGAAGATTTGTTATGTTTTCAACATTTTGATAAACTTACAGATTTTATAATAAAGTATTTAGAAGATAGGTAATGACCACTGTTACAGAGATTGCCAGTATAATAAGACGCTTTTGCGCATATTTGATAGATAGAGCAATTTTATTAATTCCAAACTTATTAATCAGACTATTGTTAAAGAATTTTCCGTTAATTTCATCTATGTGTATAGATTGCAGTTACTTCACATATTTTATATCTTCAAAAGCTCAAGCAACTCCTGGTCAGCAATTAATGAACATACATACCATAAGCTTGGACGGTTCTAAAATAGATTTGAGTTTAGCATTTGATAGAAGCATTTCTCAGTTTTTTCTTTCTCTATTATATAACATAATAGTTATCCTCATCGAGCTTTTCCAAGAACAGGACGTGTTAATAAACGCTTTCGATATATTAATAGTGCTACTCACTATATTAACGGTGCTGCTCACTCTTTGCTGGTATCTAGTTGCTTGCTTCTCTAAGAAAAAACAGACATACCACGACATGCTATTTAATACGGTTGTTATCAAAGGAAATATTAAATGAGTTGCTATAACTATCGTTATCATATAAATTATGCTGATGAATTGAACTAAGGGAAGATTATGAATGAAGAGATAGTAAAACATTTGAACAAATTATTGACCAATGAGCTAACTTCTGTACGCCAGTATCTTTTGCATTTTGCGATTCTCAAAAACAATGGAATTAATAGATTTGCAGAAAAGGTAAAAAATGAGCTTAACGAAGAACTTGAACATGCAAACAAGTTGGCAGAAAGAATTTTGTTATTCAAAGGAGTTCCAAATTTTCAGGATACAAACGAAATATCAAAGCATGATGGAAAGTTTACAAAAGACACAATACGGAAAATCTTAGAAGCTAATTTGAAATTAGAGGGAAAAGGTATTAAGGATATCAAAGAAACGATTTCTATCGCTGAGAAAGAAAAAGATTTTGTTAGTGTAATGTTATTAGAAGAGATGTTAAAAAATGAAGAAGAGCACTTCCATTGGATTGAAAAACAGATTGACCTTATTGAACTAATGGGTGTTGAAAACTATTTAAGAACACAAATATAGAGTGTTAAAAAAAATAGTATTTATTTTAATTGTACCTTGCTTGCTCCTTTTTTTATTAGGATTATGGCAAGTATTCAGATTGAACTGGAAGAATAATATTATCAAAAATATGAGTCTTCCTGTTGTTCATCTGTTGCCCAATAACGACCTTGAAAAATTTAACTATAGGCATGTCAAGATTGATGGGATTCTAAGTGACATAGAACTATATGTTTTTGCAGGGCAACACGGCTATCACGTGCTGTCTCCTATGTTGCTCACCACTGGACGTTACATGTTGGTGAATAAAGGAATAGTCGGAGAAAAAAAGGAGAAAAAAGTAAAAATTGAAAAAGTAGTTGCAGATGGAATTTTATATTGCGATAGCAATAAAAGTAAAAATTGGTTTATCAAGAACGATACTGCTTCGAATACATGGTTTACCCTGAGTACAGAAGAAATTTCCAATGAGTTAGGTATTAAGCTAGAGAAGTGTGTATTGTGGCCGAACAATTTTGGCAGCAAAGTAGCTATACAGCCAATGAAGCATTTGGAATATGCAATCACTTGGTTTGCACTTTCCTTAATTTGGTTGATTATGTGCGTAATTTACTATAGGCAAAACCTCAATAAAGCTTGAAGCTTTCTGTACATAAAATTAGAGAAGTAGTTATTCATCTTTATCACTACCAAGGTCTTTTAACATACTGTAATTGCCTTTTCTGAATCTACTTTTTAAAGACGTAACTCCACTTTCGCTAATACCACTAAGGCTCAGTGCAGCTCCACCTAGCTGCAATCCTATCTCAGATGTTTCAGGAATAATTTTACTAGCTCCTAGATCTCTATAAACCTCCACATTACTCAGATCTGGTAAGCGTATTACAATATTTACATGCGGAAAATTTGCTGCAACTAAAGAAACAACTTTTTTTATAGTAACTTCATTCTTTATTGAAATAACGAGAGCTTGAGCTCTTTCTATTCCTACCGATTTTAAAATTTCACATCTTGTAACATCTCCAAGATATATAGGAAAACTATCACTTTTTCCTTCTTTGACTATTTTCGATTGAATATCTACAACAACGTAACTTAAATGCTCTGCCGTAAGCATTTTTGTTACCATATATCCCACTCTACCAAATCCAGCAACTATCACATGGTTATAAAGATCTTGTGTATCTGTTTCAACAGCTTCATCATCTAATATTGTTTTCTCAGTGCTAAATGAGTTTGCTATCCAATCTCCAAGCCCCGATAAAAGAGGAGTGAAAGCCATGGTTACTGTAGTTACCATCATAAGTACTTGAGCGATTTCACTTGGTAGCACATTTAGCTCATCTGCTAAGCGAAACAAAATAAACGCAAATTCACCGCCTTGTGAAAGCAGTAACCCAGCTTGTATAGCAGGTGCACTCTTAAACCCAAAAAATCTACACAATATATATATAATAGATGTTTTTAAAACGATAAGGATAATCGATAATAAAGTAATTAGTGGTAACTTATTGAGTAAAAGTTCGGTATTGATGGACATACCAACAGTCATGAAAAATAAGCCAAGAAACAAATCTTTAAATGGCAATACTGCGTGTTCTACTGAGTGTCTATATTCTGTTTCTGCAACTAACAATCCAGCAACAAATGCACCTAATGCTAACGATAAATGGAATTGCTCAGTAATAAATGCTGCTCCTAATACTATTAAAAGCGTTGTTGATATAAAGATCTCATTACTTTCCATTTTAGCAATAACCGAAAATAAAGGTCTAAGCAATAATCTACCAGTTATAAATATCAGCACTAATGCAATAGCTGCTTGCACCAATGAACCTGCCAATGAGCTTATCAGGCTGTGCTCAGAATTGCCAGTAAGTAAAGGTACCAATACTATTAATGGTACCACTGCAAAATCTTGCATTAATAGCACTGCTATCGACAACCTACCAACCTGACTTGCTTGAGAACCTTTTTCTTGCAGAACCTGCAACACTATTGCTGTTGAGGATAGCGCAAGCCCACCACCAATAACTGTTGCTATATTCGTATTCACTCCGAAAGCAAGAGCGATGCACCATATTGCTACCATGGTAACTATAACTTGAAGAGAACCGAACCCAAATACATGAATACGCATAGCGATCAGGCGTTCAAATGTCAATTCAAGGCCTATAATGAATAATAGAAAAACTACACCAAATTCTGCAAGATTATCCATTGCTTCAGCTGAGTGTATCAGATTAAATCCGTGAGAACCAATAACTGCACCTGCAACGAAGTAACCAAGCACTGGACTAATATTCATTTTCCAAAATGCTATGACTATAAACACAGCAGCAGAAAGCAAAATTATAATATCAAACAAATGCTGAGAGCCACTGTGCATGATATTTAACCTGTAGAATTAGACCATTTAATTGAGCAGCCAATACTTGATTTTTGGTCAATTGGAGAATTACCAGTTTCTGCAATAAATTTCATAGCTTGAAATAAGTCACTACTTCCTACTTCATAGCTTTGAACCTTTTCTTTTTTTGTGTCGTTAAAACGTCCACGATAGCAAAGGTTTAAATTGGAATTAAAGCCGAAAAAGTCAGGAGTGCAAACAGCCCCGTATTCTTTAGCTATTTTCTGTGTACTATCAATTAAATATGGAAATATAAACTTATTTTCCTTGGCAAAATTAATCATATTTTCAAAGGAATCTTCTGGATATTCATTTACATCATTTGGCATTATTGCAATGGTGTTTACCTGATAATCTTTTTTCAATTGATCAACATCGCTTACCAGATTGCTAATAATTGACTGAACGTAAGGACAGTGATTGCATATAAACATTATAATAAGACCATTTTTTCCACAACAGTCACTTAATGCATAATATTTATTGTCTACTCCCAAAAGATTAAAATCTTTTGCAGTAAAACTAAAATCGACTTTAGGAGTATTCAGAGCAACCATAGACTATTATTATACCACATGTAATTTACGGTCTTATTATTTAAATGTCAAACGGTTTCTATGTATACTGTTTGCATATTCTTTTTTAGTATTATAATTATAAAACTTATGTTCATAACTTTCGAAGGAATAGACGGCTCTGGTAAAACAACACAATCTAAGCTACTTGCAAATCATTTTAAGCAAATTCGCGGCGAAAATAATGTGGTATTGACTCGAGAACCAGGTGGCACTAACTTTGCAGAGAAGGTAAGAGGAGTATTGTTAACGAATAATATTGATTCTATTTCTGAACTCTTGCTACTTATCTCGATGAGGCGCGAACATATGAAAAAATTAATATTACCAGCTCTTGCAGAAGGAAAAATAGTGATTTGTGATCGGTTTATTGATTCAACTATTGCATATCAAGGATATGGGTTTGGAGTTGACTTAGGGCTAATAAGGGACTTACATAAGCTAGTGGAAATTAAATATCCAGATATTACATTCATTCTAGATATTGATGTTAAAGTTGGGTTAAATAGAGCAAAAGACAAGAATAAATATGAAGAAATGGATGTTAATTTTTACAATAAGGTCAGAAAAGGATTTCAGGAAATAGCCATAAAAGAGCCCGTTAGGTGCAGTGTTATTACTGGAATTGAAACAAAAAATGATAATCACGTACACAATGAAATTATTGATAAAATCACCTAGCTTGTGATAGAAAATTATCAATTTCAGGTAACATTATTTCATATGAATAACTTTTTGTTTGAGTAGCTAAAAAATCCTGTATTTTGTCTGGATCTTCTTCACTTATCATCTTATATGCCCTTGCGAGGTTCATTAATTCACTTCTATTTTTTTTATTGCTTACTTCAGTAATAGTAAAAAATTGATCAAAATGGTCTAAGAGGTCTTTATTTTTTATTGAAGACACAATATCGTCAATTTCTTTCACATATAATGCAAGTTTGTGTGCTTTACTACGATCTTCAAAACAAAGATTAACAAGCACGTTACGAAACCTATCTTTCGTAGTACTTCTCACTTCTGCTAATAAGGACTTAATATTTTCTTGGCAATGCACTCTCTTTACCGATTCAGCCGGTTCAACCATACCAAGAACATTCTTTACCAAAGATTTTTCTTCACAACTAAATATGAACATGTAATAACCCATCGATAAAGTGAAGAGCAAGAACATAGCCGGAAGTAAAAACGGAGCTAATACATTTTGTGACGCAGGGAAAATAAACCAGGTAACAGTTGCTATTGACACAGTTACAAATAATCCTGATAAACATAATTGTGCTTTTCTTCTATAATTCTGATCAATAACTGTACTTACACCAATAGAAGCTATATCAATCATTACTCACACCTCATTAAACATTAATACTAACTGAATGATAGCATTATTGTGATGAAAATGCAATATTATGAATATTTTAATACAATTTATATTGACAGTTACAATTCTGAATGTTTTATTGCAGCGTTAGCTGATTAGCATTTTTAAGATGAGGTCAACTCTCATAGAGAGAGGATTTTTTTACTTTCTCATTCTTCTCATTTTCTTCTCTAACAATTTTTTTTCCGTTTAGTATATCCTTTATTTCATCTCCTGTTAAAGTTTCAAACTCCAGTAGATTTTCAGCAATAAGCTCTAAGCCTTTCTTATGCTTGGTCAAAATGTCTTTTGCTTTTTCATAGCAAGAAGATATGATTTTTTTCACTTCTTCATCTATGAGCTTTAGCGTATCTTCAGATGTCATATGAGGATGTTGTGGATCTTGCTGCTCACGATTGTGATACACTAGCCCTATCTCATCATTCATTCCACATTTTTTTACCATAGCACGTGCTATGTTAGATGCTTGTCGTATATCAGAAGACGCGCCACTTGTAACTTTATCGTAGCCAAAAATTAACTCTTCTGCTGCCCTGCCACCCATGGCAACAGTTATATCTGCTATCAGCTTTTCTCTTGTGTGGGACACTCTATCTGTTTCCGGTAGTCTCATAACTAAACCTAAGGCCATACCTCTTGGAATGATTGTTGCCTTGTGTATAGGATCAGAAGCAGGCATATTAACCGCAATTATCGCATGACCAGCTTCATGGTATGCAGTCAGTCTCTTTTCCTCTTCTGTCATAATTAGGGATCGTCTTTCTGCGCCCATCATTACTTTATCACGTGCATATTCAAAATCATCCATGGTAACAATTTTCTTGTTTCTTCTTGCAGCGATAAGTGCAGATTCATTCACCAAATTTGCTAGATCAGCCCCTGAAAAACCTGGTGTTCCTCTTGCAACTGTTTTCACGTTTACATCTGGTGCTATTGATATTTTCTTTATATGAGTATTTAATATCTTTTCACGCCCATTTATATCGGGTAAAGAAATAGTAATCTGTCGGTCAAAACGACCAGGTCTAAGCAGTGCTGGATCTAAGACATCCGGACGGTTAGTCGCAGCAATTATTATTACACCTTCATTAGACTCAAAGCCATCCATCTCAACTAATAACTGATTTAATGTTTGTTCTCTTTCATCATTGCCGCCACCAAGACCAATGCCACGATGTCTACCCACCGCATCTATCTCATCTATAAAAATTATACAAGGAGCATTTTTCTTGCCTTGATCAAACATATCACGAACACGGCTCGCACCAACACCAACAAACATTTCAACAAAATCAGATCCAGAAATGCTAAAGAATGGCACATTAGCTTCTCCTGCAATTGCACGAGCAAGTAAAGTTTTACCAGTTCCAGGAGAGCCAATTAAAAGGCACCCTTTTGGTATTTTTCCACCTAATATTTGAAATTTTTGCCTTTGTTTAAGGAAATCAACGATCTCTACTAGCTCTTCTTTTGCTTCATCAATTCCAGCAACATCATCAAATGTTACTTTTTTTCCACTAGTCATGAGTCTAGCCCTTGACTTGCCAAAGCTTATAGTTCTGTTGCCTCCCGCTTGTGTTTGTTTAAGAAAGAATAGCAAAAAGCCAATAAAGATAAATGTTGGGACCCATGAGATAAGTAATCCACCAATTACGTTCATGGCAGAATCTCCAGTTGAAAAGGAGAATCTCACTTTTCTATCATGTAAATTTTTTATTAGGTCGCTATATATGACACCGCTTGAATTGAAACTTGAACCGTCCCTGAACTTGCCTTCAATGCTCTGGTTTTTTATGACAATATTTTCTACATCATTGTCTTCTAGTCTAGTTAAAAATTCCGAAAAAGGTATAATTGTTTTACTTTTACCTACATTTCCGCTGAATTGAATATAAGCAACTGAAATAAGAACAATAATTACTAACCAGATCAATAAGCCTTCTAAAAATTTTTTCATTTCTATTTCTAACTAAATACTAATCAAGCTTACCAAATTTTGTTTTATCGTGCTATTAATAATGCATTGAACCTTATCGTCATTGGTATTTTTTCCGTTATAATTTACATCAGGATAAGCAAGCACCTTGCTATCTTTTTGTACTGTAGGCAAAGAGTAGAAAACTTCAGGGCAGCAGTTGTAATCCTTCAGAAATTCAGGAACTTTTTGTGTTTTTTTTAATGGAGCGATGATAACTGAACACCCTTGATTTCCGAGTATTGTGCAGCTAAATCTGTTATCCCATTGGGTAGGTTCATTTAAAGGTAGGTTTACGGTAATTTCTTGTATCCTTGACGATTCTCTAATTATTAAGATATTTTCTCCATACTTTCTTATTTTACACCCAGAAAGTGTACAGTTAACATTACTATCCTTTTGCAATATTCTATTAAATATTGCAATGAGGCTGCTGTACCTTGGTTTATAATGTTTACTGGCAATTGCCATTATAGAGTAAAGAAGAAGCCTCAAGGCTATTTCCTCTGGCAATTGATAAAATTCACTTAGTTTAATTTCAATATAACCAAGATCATGCACATTAACGCAGTCATTAAACGCAAGGCGTGTGTAGTGCATCAACGCTTTTGCAGCTCTTTTCATATGAAGGGCTGTGAGGCATATTCGCTCTGTTAAAATCTCTTGATTATCACTTGCTTTAAGTAAGTTACGGTATAAAGTTCGTCTGTATTTTAAGTCATGATTGCTTCTATCTTCGATCCATTTTAACCGATGAAGCTTAGCGTACTTTTCTATTTCACTACGACTAAAATTTAACAATGGCCTAAATATATAAATACCATTTAGGAAAGACTTGTAGTCCATTGATGATAATCCATCTACGCCACTACCTCGCTCTAATCTTAACAAGAACGTTTCTGCTTGATCATCTTTGTGATGAGCAACAAGTAAATATTTAACATTATTATTTTTACACCACTCTGCTAGTAACTTATACCGTGCTTTTCGTGCCTGTAACTGAATATTGCCTTTAATATTTTGCTTCTCCCAATTTAATATGAACGATTCCTTTGCTCCAAGTTCCTTTGCATAACTTACAACAAAATCAGCTTCTTTTTGAGACTCTGGACGTAATCCATGATTTACTGTTAATGCTATAGGAAGTGAAAGCTTGTTTTTTTTTGCCCAGTTAGTCATTAAGTGCAGTAAGACTATACTATCTACACCACCTGATACTGCAACTGCAACTTGATTGTTATAGAAAGCAAAACTATTAACCACATTTTGAAATAATAACTCTAATTCCATTATGTCTCTTGATGGCCAGACAGGTCAGATCTCTTACGTCATACCGCGACTTATTTGTGGTATATATAGATCCCGCTAACAAGCAACGAAATATGACAAGTTTGTCCTTTTTTGTCTACCCCAGTGCCCTTTCTTTATGTCATCCCAGTGTTTGACACTGGGATCCAGGTTTTAATGCAAGAAACTATTTCTTTATTCCAGAAAATGAAAATTCCACTCTACGATTTTTAGCATGCTCTTTTTCATATTTAGAATTTCTAGAATCATCTTTTACATTAACCAAAGGCTCAGTTTCACCTTTAGAAGCAGTTTTTATTCTGTTTTCTATGTAGGGTGTACAACTAACCATAAATTTTTTAGCTGCATCAGCCCTTCTAGCGCCTAGCGCAAGATTATATTCATGAGAACCACGGTTGTCAGTGTGACCAGTTAAAGTAACCTTCGCGTCAGGGTTATCTTGTAACACCTCCATTACGTCAAGTAATGCATCTGCACTTACTTCAGCAATACTAGATTCATCATAACCAAAGAAAACTCTTTTATCACCTATCTGCTTAACAACAGAATTTATTTTATTTGTTGTATTTGCTCCTTTTTTTGGGCAAGAACTTACACCAGTAAGTAATAAACAAAAACAGCACATTATAACCAGTCTACTCCACATTACTAAACCTCCATAAATTTTAAATAGTGCGTAACTTTAATTTCAGTAGCTAATATCTCTCCATATTGTAATATAGTCAAGAGAAATAAAATACTAAATACTTTTTCTACAACCTTACAATTAATTTTCCTATAATATGCTGGACTCTGAATAGAAAAATCCAATAAAAGAATAAAAAGTACAATTTTTTATTGTACTTTAAGCAAATATACTTTTAACTTTATTATTAATCTATTACGGTATTAAACAGATGTTTTCTAAAATAATGAACAAATATGCAATCTTATAAGTTTTTAGAGGAAGTATTATATAGGGTAAAGAATATCGAAAATACGCTAAAAGTACTAAACCAAAGCCAATTGAATATAGAGGACAAAGTTGAACAAATGAGTCTTCTAGAAGAAATCAGACATGAAATTATCTCTCATGACGCAATAAAGGAATCATTAGCAGATGCTCTTGGTAACAAAAAAAGTGCAAATACTCAGCAGCTAAAGTTAATAGAGAGAATACATAAAAGCAACAGTGCTGTTCCTATTGATTTAGTAAAGTCTTTATCCAAAGCTAAGGTTGAATGCCAAAATTTATGGAAGCTATCTCATTCTGAAACCAGTAACTTAGAAAAACTAAAAGAACGTTTTACTGATTTAATCACACTCATTCGCGAAGTAGCTTCTATAAAATCGCAGCAATTAAAATGCTCAAAATACGACTCACTGCTTGCTGACTATGACTCTGATATCACAGAAAAGAATATAAGGGAAGTATTCCCCAAGGTAGGCAAATTTTTTAGCGAAAATGTAGATAAAATAATTGAAAAGCAGAAAAAGGATAAGGATAAGGTTACTAATATACAAAAAGTTGCTACTCAGAAACAGATTGAACTTGGCTCATTATGTTTACAGCAAATGGGTATTGCACTAAATGAGATTCGTACTTCTTATTACTACCCTATAGATTATGATGAATCTGATTTTTGTTATGGTTTATTTTCACTTTTACGGCATAGTGGTTATGCAATTTATCAAAAATGTTTAGCGCAAAATTCTATAAGTAGTCCAATTACGAGACATGTTATGTATGAAACTCAAGGGTTATTCATGGAAAGGATGATTGGAACATCCAGAGAATTTATTGAGTTTATTCAACCACACATAAAAGAGAAATTTGCTATAAAAGGCAAAACTAACGAGAAAGTTAGCAGTGTTGAAAATTTGTACTTGATTTTCAATGAAATAAACCTTTCTTCTTTTTTAAAAAATGCAGATGAATTTAGTCTGTTAGCTCATATTATGTTGAGAACTAGGTTAGAACAAGATATAATAAATGGTACATTGGAAGTCAAAGACCTGCATGATGCGTGGCTGGAAGGTATGAAGCACTATAAAATTCCAGTAAAAGCTGAAAATGAGCTAAACACTTATTTTCAAGATGAATATTGGGCAAGCGGTGTTATGGGCTACTTTCCTATAAAAATTATTGCTTTAATTGCTGCTGTGCAGATTTTCTCTTGCGTTAAAAAGAATCATTACGAATCATTAAGTGCTATAATAAAAGGAGATTTTAGTTTACTTATCAGTTGGTTATCTCAAAATATATACAGTGCAAAGTGTGGCCTGGAACTGCTAAAAAAAGTAACAGGTAAGGGTTTAGACGTTGAGTGTGTTACTTACTACTTATCTGAAAAGTATAATTTGTCTTAATAAATGGTTTTCTTGAGTTATGTATGAATTTTGTTCGAAAATTAACCGGAAAGTTTTATAGCCTTTTTACTTTCAAAGGTTTGTTTGCTAGCGATATTGCTATAGACCTTGGTACTGCAAACACTTTAGTTTATCAGAAAAATCAGGGAATAGTGCTTGATGAGCCTTCAGTTGTAGCAAGAATAAAAGAAAAAGGAAGTTACGTTCCTTATGCTTTTGGTAAAAAAGCTAAAATGATGCTTGGGAAAACGCCTGGAGAAATAGAGGCGATAAGGCCCTTAAAGGATGGAGTTATTGCTGATTTTAAAAGTGCGGAAGAAATGCTAAAATATTTCATACGCAGTGCAAACACAAAATTCACTGTTAATAAACCTAATATTATCATATGCGTTCCATCTGGATCCACGCCAGTTGAAAGGCGTGCTATACAAGATGCAGCAGAAAGTGCTGGTGCAAATGAAGTATTTTTAATTGAAGAACCAATGGCTGCAGCAATCGGAGCTGGGCTCCCGGTTACTGAACCTGAGGGTTCTATGATTGTTGATATAGGAGGCGGTACAACTGAAGTTGCAATTATTTCTTTAGGCGGAATTGTTTATTCACGTTCTGCCAGAGTAGGTGGCGATATTATGGATGAAGCAATAAAATCATATATTCGTGAAAATCATAAGTTATTAATCGGTGAAACAACCGCTGAGAAAATTAAGAAAAGCATAGGTTCAGCCAGTCTGCCAGGTGAAAATAACAAAGAGGGAATGATAATTAAAGGCAGGGATTTAGTGAGTGGCATGCCAAAAGAAATGCTTTTATCAGAATACCAAGTTGCAGAGAGTTTAATAGAGCCTGTACATCAGATAATTTCTGCTATTAGGACTGCACTGGAGAGCACTCCACCTGAACTTTCTTCTGATATAGTCGATAAAGGAATAATTTTATCCGGTGGCGGCGGATTATTGCGTAACTTGGGCAAAGTTATCAGTGAAACAACAAAACTACCAGTTCGTGTTGCAGATGACCCACTTTGTTGTGTTGCTCTGGGTAGCGGAAAAGTGCTTGAAAACATGGATTATTTTGGCCATGTTTTATTTAAGCAGGATTAAATTATTTTTAAAGGTAGTTCATCGAATTTTATAGCAAATTTTACCTCAAGCATAAAGATGTCATCCAAGTAGCCAACACTGGGATCCAGAAAAATTGACTATAAACAAGTATGCTGTTTCGATGAAATTGTGTAATAGAAACTAGATTCCAGTGTCAGCTACTTGCATGACACCAAGTTTGTGTTTATAAATTAAGGCGATTATGCTAAAAGAATTTGAAATAGAACCTCTGCTAAAAGATAAAGCTCCGCACCAGACCAAGGCTGTTGTTGCAATGTCCGGGGGAGTTGATAGCTCCGTTGCTGCAGCACTGCTACATAACCTTGGGTACAAAGTGGTAGGTGTGACTCTTCAACTCTATGGCACCGACGGTAATGCTAACGCAAGAAAGGGCGCATGCTGCGCTGGACAGGATATTTATGACGCTAAGCGTGTAGCTGAAAGTGTTGGCTTTCCTCACTATATTTTAAACTATGAGGAAATATTCAAAAAGGAAGTAATAGAGGATTTTGCGAGTACCTATATGCGTGGGGAAACTCCCATACCATGCGTGAGATGTAACCAAACGGTAAAATTTCGTGATCTATTGCAAGTTACAAAAAATCTTGGTGCGGATGTGCTCGTAACAGGACATTACGTGAGAAGGTTAGAAAAAAATGGTGAGGTAAAGTTGTGCAGAAGCATTGATAAAAGTAAAGATCAAAGTTATTTTTTGTTTGCTACAACTCAAGAGCAATTGAAGCTTTTGCGATTTCCACTAGGTGGGTTCTATAAAAGTGATATAAGAAAATTAGCAAAGTATTTCAGCTTACAAATTTCTGAAAAGCCGGACAGTCAAGATATATGCTTTGTTTCCGAAAGCTATAGTAAAACAATAGCTAAATTAGCTCCACAATCTGTACAGAAAGGTAAAATAGTGGATGTTAATGGAAAAGTGCTAGGCGAGCACAGTGGCATAGTAAATTTTACAGTGGGGCAAAGAAAGGGCTTGGGTATCGCACACAATGAACCTCTTTATGTGATAAAAATTAATACAGAAAATAATGAGGTTATAGTAGGTCCGATCAACGTATTAATGCAAAAAAAAATATTGATCAAGGAGTTAAATTGGTTAGAACAACCAAAGGAAGGTATGGAAGTAACTGTGAAGCTGAGATCATCACATGCGGGAAGTTTAGCAACAATACATTCAACTGACGAAAAAAATAAAGCCTGTGTCATTTTAAACGACGATTACTTTGGCATCAGTCCAGGTCAAGCCTGTGTAGCGTATAAAGATGAGCAAGTTATCGGCGGTGGATGGATATGCTCTTAACTAAAAGCTTTAATGCAGAGTGTAAACATACAATAGACTTCTTGCATAACCATATAACATTGGGAATAGAAACAAAAAAACTTGCTTGACAAACTCCGCCAGCCCCCTTATCATGAAACTGAAGCTATTTATTTATCTTCTCTGTACAGATTAAATGACAAAAAAACTCACGTATCTGGCGTCTCATGTTTAATTTTTTGCACTATGTGCACTCTATGTCTTTATCAAATTTCTGGGTTTTTACCTACACAAGCTGAAATACGCTTATAAAGCATTTAAAACATTAAAAAACGCCAACTTAAAAAATGGATAGTGAATAACTAGCTACCCTAGGGTTTCTTTTGCCTTTTTTTCTGTTTAGTAAATTTCTTAACGTTTATAATTTAGATTAGTTGCGGCTTAAAAGCAGCTAAATCGCGGTTATTAAGTGTTTAGAATAAAAAAACGCCATACTTGAAAGTATAATGTAAGTAATTAGCCAACCACGGGGCTTCTTTTGCCTTTTTTTTCGTTTGGTAAATTTCTTAATGTTTGTAGCTAAACGACAACCGTCATCCCGCTAGCGGGATCTCTTGTTAGTGGCTGAGAGATACCGCGAATGAATCGCGGTATGACGGTTCGCGGCAGCATAAAGATAAGTCTCGTCATCCCACTGCTTGTTAGCGGGATCTGGAGATACCGCGGCGGTATGACGGTTCGCGGCGGCATAAAGATAAGTCTCGTCATCCCACTGCTTGTTAGCGGGATCTGGAGATACCGCGGCGGTATGACAGTTCGTGGCAGCATGAAGATAAGCTCGTCATCCCGCTAGCGGGATCTCTTGTTAGCGCCGCGGCGGTATGACGGTTCGTGGCAGCATAAAGATAAGTCTCGTCATCCCGCTACGTGTTAGCGGGATCTATGTTGAGAGATACCGCGAATGAATCGCGGTATGACGGTGTAGATAGTATCCCGCTGCGTGTTAGCGGGATCTCTTGTTAGTGCCGCGGCGGTATAGCTATACCTTTTTCTACTTAGTTTGGGTTATGCAAGAAGTCTAATAACATTTATTGCTATTTTGCCATGTATCCCTTATACTATAAAGTAGAACATTATAGGTTTCAGCAATGATAAAAGAAATTGAAGAACTAATAAAAATTGTTGGTAAGGGTAATTTATTAGAGACGTTATTTATTTTTTTAGGTAGCTTTCAACATGCTGACTTAGGTCGTTTTATGGATCACAGAAATCATTTTGGTTTGTCTGAATTCATACAGAAGCAAGATGAACAATTAGATTACTATTTTAACTTAAAATTTAGTCTACAAGGGTTGTTTTTAATTTATGCTCTAGCTTATCGAATTCTAAGTGAAAACAATAACCTGAATACTAAAGATGTCATAGATAAAATATATGAAGTTATTAAAGGATCTGAGTTAAATGAATATATAAATGAAGTAGTAGATGGAAGAAAATTAGATTTACTTAACATTTTAGCAAATCCAAAGAGAGAACCAATATTTAAAACAGAAAAAGATTTTGAAAGTAAAGTACTCATTGGTGTTAGAAAGTTGCTAGATGAAGAAACTACATTAAATAAATACGATAGAGAATTTGCATTAAATAAGTGCGTTATCAGCAGCTATTATTCTATTCATCAAGACATAAAAGTAGACAAGGATGTAGTGTTGTTATTTTCTATACTTGTCGACTATCATAAGCTTTCTGAACATCACAAAGAGTCGATAAAAAAAGAAAATTTACCAATAATAGGTAACGTGGTCTTTCTCACATATATAACGAATTTAGCTGGATTACTGCAAAGTATTAATCTGAAAGATCAAAATAGAGCCACTAAATATACGCTGAATCGCGAAAAGATAGGTAGCCTAAACAGAACATTTAATATGTTGGCAGATCAAAATAATCAAAATTTTCCAACCTTTAAAAGCATTGGACCAACCTTGAAGCAATTGCTAAAAAACCAGAATAGTGATGAATTTGAACAATTAGTAACAAACCCTAAAAATATATACTACTCAGTGCCACAAAAAGAGAATAAATGTAGGTCAAATTTCATTGTCAGCAAGAAAAAAGAAAAGAACCATAAAAATACAGCCTGTAAACTTATTTTGGGTATGTTTGTATTATCTGTTGGGTTATCTGTTGCTGATTATTTCCTTATGGAGCAAAAATTGCTCAACTCAATAAAAAATGTTTTGCCACAAGACAACCTTACTAACCTGATAGTTGGTGCGGTGCTTACTATCGTAATAGTATATGCCTTATTTCAATTATTGGAACCACCACAGGAATCACCACTTTCAACAGTCAATAAGATGACGAATGAAAATTTAGGACCGCTCCATGCAAAACAAGCTTAGAACTACATAAATGTGGCAACTTAAAAGCACATATTGTATAATGCTTATTCTTAAGTTAAGAGGTGATTTATGGATTTAAGTAAAATAACAGCGGGACCAAATGCGGTGAATGTGGTAATTGAAATAAGTGCAAATGCTGAGCCTGTAAAGTATGAATTTAATAAAGAGCTTGGGTTGTTACAAGTTGACAGATTTTTGTCTACCTCAATGACTTATCCTTGCAATTATGGGTTTATACCAAATACCTGTGCAGGTGATGGTGATCCTGTGGATGTTTTGGTGCTAACTCAATTTCCCTTAGCATCTAGTGTTTTAATATCGGTGCGTCCAATAGGCGCATTACTCACTAAAGATGAAAAAGGAGAAGATGAGAAAATATTAGCAGTGCCTGTTTCCAGTGTTGATAGCTATTATGACAATATAAAGGACTATTCTGACTTATCTAAAAGCCTACTAGATAAAATTACTCATTTCTTTTCTCATTATAAAGATCTGGAAAAGGGAAAAACGGTAGCAGTTGGAGAATGGGTTGGTGTGGAAGAAGCAAAGAAAATCATTGAAAAAAGCAGAAATTAGTTTTTATTGATTTATAGCTAAAGTGGCTTAGGTTTGCCCACAATTTGAAAAACAACAAATTCGTCATTCCGCTACTTGTTAGCGGAATCTATACCGCGCACAACTGTACGAACATTGCAATATGGCACATAGTAAACGATGTCATTCCAGTGCGTGGCACTGGGATCCAGACTTTCCGTAAAAACGTTATATTTTAACATAACACTTATATGCTCACCAACTTAGTGCTAATCAAAATCCTGGATCCCAGTGTCTGGGCACTGGGATGACAAGAAAGGGAGCACTGGAATTTTTGTTTCAGCATTAGCCATGCATCTGAACAGATACAAATATTGCAATTAAAAGCATTAGACAGGCGGTAGAGGTCTTGGTATTATATAACCTTTAGGTTCTAAATTTGGAAGGGTGGCCGAGCGGCTGAAGGCGGCGGTTTGCTAAACCGTTATACGACCCAAAAGTCGTATCGAGGGTTCGAATCCCTCTCCTTCCGTATACTGTTTTGAGCACGGTCTAAATTCGCTATATTAGCATGTTTTTAGCCTATTTACCAGCGTACCTGATTTTGTTGCAATGGTTTTTATTTCCATTGTCACTGAGATCACTATTAAAAAGTTGGCTAGCATTGACTCAGTATTTATTATAGAATTGGTTATTAACTAAACAACTTTACTTGTATGTATAAAATACTAATCTTACTGTTGATAGTGTTGCCACTTAGGTTGCTTGCAACCGAGATTGAAATTGTTGCAGATGTAAATGGTGAACCAATTTCAAATTTAGATATCGAAAAACGCATCAACTTTATAAATTCATTGTTTGGCACTCAAAGTGTTAATCAAAAAGAAGCAAAGCCTCAAGTGCTTAGGGAGCTAATAGACGAAATTATCATTATCAATGAAGCACAGAGGCTGAATATAAAATTGAGCAACGAGGAGTTAGATAATGCTATTATGTTATTTTTAACCCAAAGTTTTAAACTTAAGGCTAATGAAGTTGATCAATACATAGAGAAGCATAATATAGATCTTGGTATTTTAAGAAAACAAATAAAATGTCAGTTACTGTGGAGCAAAATTATTGAAGTAAGAATTGTGCCATTTATTAATATAAGCGATAAAGAAGTAGATGATGTAAAAAGGCAAACAGAAAAGCCGGATTATCTTATCACGTTCCAAGAGTTTATAATTCCTGATCAAAAAGACAAGGACGTTTATGGTATAGCTGAAGATTTAGTAAAAAAATTACGCAACAGTAATAACCCAGAATCTCCAATAAAGATGCGTAAAGCAACAGTTAATTTAAGTCAGCTAAAAGGAAAACTCAAGAGCGTTTTAGAAGGATTAGAAACCAGCGACATAGCAGGTCCATTCAGTTTCAGTGAAGGTTACTCCGTTATAAAAGTAATAGATAAAGTACAACTTAATCATGCACTGCTGGAAAGCACTTTAAAATTAAAACAGATTGTGGTTGAAGGTTCAGAAAGTTTATTGAATAATTTTAAAGAGCAAAAGGTCAGTTGTTTAAATTTTGATAAATTGGCAGATAATTTTAAGCTGCCAAACGCAAAAGAATTTGAAATAAAAATGCGAGATTTAAATCCTGATTTACAGATTTTATTTAGTAAAACAAGTGTGAATGAAATAGTAGAATTGAGAGAAAATGGCACTGCAAAGTTGATGATGTTGTGTGATATCAAGAGTAATGTAGCGGGTATAGAAGCAATCAAACAGAAAATGTACCAACAAAAGATTATGATACAAAGCAACTTGTTATTAGATGATATGCGTAAAAATGCAGCTATCAGTTATCGGTATAGTTGAAGTCAGAGAGTGTCCTTGTCTTTGTGTATAGAACTATATAAATTACTTTGTTCTATAAAATTTCAAAAAATTTGAACAAATGCAGTTAAAATAGCACATGAAGAATATAATGCTAATTGGTGGTGGAGTTGGAAATGCAGTGTTATTTTCGATAGGGAAGGCATGTCTTGAAAATAATAACAAGGTTTTGTACTTTGCTGGCTATAAGAAGTTAAGTGATGTATTTAAACGAGCACTGATAGAGCGTGCATCAAATGCAGTAGTTTGGGCATGTGAAGAAGGATTGATAGAAACAAGCAGAGATCAAGATAAATCCTTTCATGGTAATATAGTTGATGCAATAGTCTCTTATCAACAAGGAAGATTAGGTATTAATTTGAACGTTATAGATAAAATTATCACTATTGGTTCTGACAAAATGATGAAAGCTGTGAATGAAGCTAGAAAAACAATTTTAAAGCCATATCTGAAATCAGGCCACATAGCGATATCATCAGTTAATTCTCCTATGCAGTGTATGATGAAAGAAATCTGCGCTCAGTGTGTGCAGCAACATATAAATGCGAAAACAGGAGAAAGGAGTTTTGTTTATAGTTGCAGTAATCAAGACCAGGATATGGGGTGTGTTGACTTTGACTTTTTAAGTGAGCGCTTGAAGCAAAATAGTTTACAAGAAAAACTTACTGCAAAATGGATAGATCATGTTCAAAGATATTAAACAGCACAAAAAGGAAATAAGAGAGCAATATAGAGCTATAAGAAAAGATATTGATGAAAGTTATTCCAGTTATGCGGCAAATTCCCTTATTAATCTCTTTAATCAGAACTTAAGCTACGTTAAAGGCAAAACAATAGCAGCTTACATTCCAATGGATGAGGAAATAGATGTTGTGCCTTTGATGCATAGTTTACTCGATTTAGATTATAAAGTAGCAATTCCTAATAAAAATAAGTTACTAAAATTTGAGGAATGGAACGAAACAAATGAAGATGTAATTCCCGACACAATCATTACTCCTGTTATTGCTTTTGATGATCATTTTAATAGATTGGGTTTTGGCGGTGGTTGGTATGATACAATGATAGAAAAACTGCGGCCACTTGGAAAAATATTTATAGGTGTAGCCTATGAGAAACAATATTGTAAAGATTTACCTGTAGAAAAACATGATCAAAAATTGGATATTATAATCACTGAGATGTGTGTTAGATGTGGAAGTGGATTGCTCAAAAAAGTGGATAAAAAGGAGTAGCGTAACCCCACTTTCTGATAGTAATTTTTGCGTAAAAAAATGCATCAACTTGGTCCTGTGATTCCTCCTTCACTCACTCGTGCAGCACTTGAAATACCTAAGTGAGAAGATGGCTTCATTGCTGCAACTTTCTCATCAACAATTTTTTCTACCTCCTCTATTTTACCCTCACCAATGGCCATAATTTTAGATTGAAATTTCTCCATAAGTTCCTCAAGTGCTTCCTTATCACTTTCATAAGTACTAGTACCTTTTTCTCTAAGCTTTTTCATGTCATCTTCTGAAAAATTTTGAATAGTTCCATTCTTTACTAACTCTTGTATAGCAGATCGCTGCCCTTCATTTTGAAGCATGCCTATGACCTTTGCTTTACTCTGGGCGTTTTTTATTTTTTCACCTTCTTCGGACATATTATAGCCTATAATCTCTTGAGCCAAACTGTTGTATAATTTACTAAAGTTATCTTTTTTTGGCCCAACCTCAGGCAATTTATCCCCTAAATTTTTAGATAAACTTTTCACTGCTTTTCCTGCATCAATCGCACCTTCTTTTATTTTTTCCCCTGCCTTTACTATACCTATTCCTGCATAACGTGCTCCAATACCTACAAGTGCTATTAATGTAGCAAGCACAATAAGTGGAGAAAATGCTGCTCCTAATACCATTACGGCAGAAGCTATTCCAATTTTTTTATTTGCAGATGCTGATTTAAAATAATTGACTAGATTGTCCAGTGGACCTTTATTATTATTTATAACATTACTTATTGCTTGCTGATTAACAGATTTTAACGCCTCTTCTATTATTTTTGAGTCAACATTTTCAGAAGTTAAACCTTCAAGCGCTTCTTCAATGAATTTTATAAATAATTCTTTGTTGACCTCCTTTTGCAAGCCTTGGTCATTAATCGCTAAACCTAAATCTTTGAGGTTCATCCCTTTAACTTGTTCTGATAGGGTTGTAAATAACTCTTTTTTCCCCTCTTGTGAGGATTGTGCAATACTTTCTATTATATCTGAAATAGCTTTTCTTAGTTCTGGATAGTCAGTGTCAAAAAACATACTATTGCTAGATTCCATATTCAGCTTCGTTGATTATAAATATGCCTAATTATACATACTAATCATTAATTATATTATAATTGATATAACATACCCCTTTCCAAATATAGAATTTGTATTAAAATATCTAGATTATATGAAATCAAGGTACTTTATGGGTGAAAAAAAATTAAAAGCTGCTGTGGTCTTATCAGGGTGTGGTCACCTTGACGGTGCAGAGGTAAGAGAAGCGGTTTTAAGTTTGCTTGTGCTTGATCAGCAGGAAGTGGATGTTAAATGCTTTGCACCTGATATCAATATCACACAAGTTATGAATCATAGAACAAAAGAAGCAACAAAAGAAAAAAGGAATGTACTTGTGGAAGCAGCAAGAATCGCAAGAGGCGAAATATATGACTTAAAAGAAGCCAAAGCTGAAAATTTTGACATGCTAGTTGTACCTGGTGGATACGGGGTTGCGAAAAATTTATCTGACTTAGCTGAAAGTAAAGACATGGTGACAGTAATGCCTGAATTTGAAAGATTAGTTTCAGAATTTTTTGTTACAAAAAAGCCAATAGGAGCGATATGCATATCTCCAGCCATCATTGTTTCAATTTTAAGTAGCAAGATAGGTAAAGAAGAAAGTAAGGTTAAGGTAACTATAGGAGATGACAAAGAACAGTTGATAGAAAAGCTTGGCGGCGAACACATAAAGTGCGATACAGAGTTATCAATAGAAGACGAAGAACATAATGTATTTTCCTGTTCTGCTTATATGCGTAGCGACGAAAGTACATACTCTGTATATCAAGGGATAAAGCATATGATTGACAGCATGGTAAAAAAGATTAACAAAAAAACTAAACAGCCATTCCTATAAGGTGTACTAAATAAGACTTCTCTATTAATCACACAATTAACTGTTGAATTTTACATTTCTAGCTGTATTATGGCTACGTAGCTAAAGTAACTTAGGTTTATCGACGCTTTACTACTTGTTAGCGGTGTGGTGTAGTGGCCATATATGTTTAGTTCTTTTTTTTAAGGTATTTTGTATGTCAGATCTTTTCTATATTGAAACTACGTGTTGTGTGGACGGTCAGTGTGATGTCTATACAGGGGAAGTGAGTTTTAATGATGTCATGTTAGGCAAGTTCAGTCTAAATTCGTGCAGCGGGAAAGAAGCTATGATAAATCTAGACATTATTACATTCGATATTAATATCGCTATTGATGGTCAAAATGGAAAGACAATAAAAAAAGACCTTAAAGGTCTTGAATTTGTAACTAAAGATGATGGTTCTTGGTATATTAATAAGGATTTTGGTGATGATAAATTTGAAGTTGTAGTAAAGCAATCATAATTTTACATCTCAGGTGTAACATTTAGTATAGGCGCTATTCTATTTATAATGTTCTTTACTATAGGCGCAGCAATTATTCCCCCGGTATGGTGCATCCCTTGAGGCTCATCAATAGCAATTAGCACTATGTACCTTGGGTCAAGCATAGTTAGCACTCCTATAAATGATGCTATGTTTGCATCTTTGCTATATTTACCATCTACAACTTTTTCCGCCGATCCAGTTTTTCCTCCTATTGAATATGCCTTTATTTTTGCTTTTCTGCCAGTGCCATCTGTTACTGCTGCACGTAATAATTTTCTCATTTCCCTGGAAGTTCTTCTTGAGATAATTTGCTCTCCTATACTTCTTTTATTCAACATCAAGGTTGCGTTATGAAATATCCCATTGTTGATTAATGCTGCTGCAGTTTGTGCAAGATGTATAGGAGTTACAGCTATGCCATAACCATAAGATGCTGTTATTAAAGTGTTTTCACTCCATTTATCCGGGATTATCGGTGTGGATTTTTCTGGTATTTCTATTTTCAAAGGAGAAAATAGCTTCATAGCTTTAAAGTATTCTACCTGTTTTTCAATACCTAGTTTGACTGCAATTTTTGCTGCACCAATGTTGGATGATTTTACAAATATATCTTGCACAGTAATTTTTGGAATTTTAGATTTATGAAAATCCTGAATTTTATACTTTCCAATGGTGATTGGTGTTGATACGTCATATAAATCGCTAGTTTTTGTAGCGTTCGCATCAAGCGCTGCGGCTATTGTAAAGTATTTTAATACCGACCCCATCTCATATACCCCAAGACTGGCGCGATTAAACTTTTGTACGTCTTCTGCCTTATTCTGTAAGTTGGGATTAAAATCAGGTAGGCTGACCATCGAGATAACTTCACTATTTCTCACATTTAAAACAATTCCTACTCCGCCAAGTGCCTGATATCTGCTTACAGCTTTAGTTAGCTCTTCATGCACTATGCTTTGCACTCGTGTATCTAAGGATAGTATTATGGGCTTTTCTTGCTCATTATTTTTACTTATATATGCCTCAACTCCTGCAATACCGTTGCCATCTATGTCAGTGTAACCAAGCACGTGTGAAAATAAATTACTGTGAGGATATATACGCTTTATGTCGTCATAAAAATTTACTCCTGGTACACCAGCGTTTTTGATCGCTAGTAATTCTTTTGGAGTCAAGTGCCGCTTTATCCAAGCAAATTTCTTTTCTGAAGTAAGTACTCTATATAAGTTCTTGTATTCGAGGTCATGCAAAGTAGAACACAGTTGTGCTGCTATACTTTCCGGATTCTTTACTTTGGTTGCATCTATATATAGTGATGTTGTGGGCACATTTGTTGCTATTACCACTCCATTTCTATCTAAAATATCAGGTTGTTTATGTACTATATTATCTTTTCTAAAATTTTCTGAAGTAGTAAGTTGATCAAATGTTAAAGAGAATATGCGAAAAATAATTATTATATAAAATATAAATAATGGTACTATAAAACACAGTGAGCGGAGCTTATTTTTAAGTAATGCTTGCATATTTACTTGATTTGACAAAAATGGAAATCATCTTAGCTGAACCACGAGGTTTTTGTGCCGGGGTAAAAAGAGCTGTGGACATATTAGCTATTACTTTAGAAAAATACAAAAACGAGCGCCAAGTTTATGTGCTACACGAAATTGTTCACAATAAATATATAGTAGAGGACTTTAAGAAACAAGGAGTGGTTTTTGTAAGCAGTATCGAGGAAATTGAAGATAATGAAGGAATACTGATCTTCAGCGCGCACGGAGTATCAAAAAATATAGAAGATGAGGCAAAAAGAAAGGGTATTCAAGTGATTGATGCAACATGTCCTTTAGTCAGCAAAGTGCATAAAGAAGCAAAAAGGTATGAAAACAGTGGTAAAGAATTAATTCTCATTGGGCATGAAAACCATCCAGAAGTTAAGGGAATTAGAGGAAGAGTAAACAATCCTATCACTTTAGTGCAAACTTTGCAGGATGTATATGATTTAAAGGTTAAAGATCCAGATAATTTGTCTTATGTTACACAAACTACGTTAAGCATCGACGATACTCGCGACATTATTGCTGCCCTGAAATTAAGGTTTCCAGGCATAACAGGTCCATATTTAAAGGACATATGCTATGCAACACAAAACAGACAAAATGCTGTTAAAAAGCTGGCTGAAATTGTAGACATGGTGTTAGTTATAGGAAGTAAAAATAGCTCAAATTCAAACCGCTTATTAGATCTGTGCACTGCCAGAGGAAAAAAAGCCTACTTGATTGATAATTACAGCTGTGTGAATAAAAGCTGGTTTCAGGGTGTAGAAAAGATAGGAATCACTGCAGGTGCTTCCGCTCCTGACATATTGGTTGATGAATTAATGGACTACCTAAAAGTAAACCTGAGTGTAAAAATTTCAGTTATGCCAGGTGGTATTATTGAAAGTGTTCAGTTTAAAATACCGAATCTGGTTTAAAACACAACTTATCTACTAAGCTTCTCTTGAAATCACACAAACCAGCATCTATAGCTAAGACGTCATGCCGCGATTCATTAGACTTCTTGCATAACCATATAACAAACTTTTATTGGGAATAGAAACGAAAAAACTTGCTTGACAAACTCCGCCAGCCCTCTTATCATGAAACTGAAGCTATTGTATTTGCTTTCGCCAATCTACAGATTAAAAGGTAAGGATTACTTAATGTATCGGCGTCTTATGTTCAACTTTTTGCAGTATATAGATACTGTATGTCTTTACAAAACTTCATCTACATCTAGATTTTTATCTAAATAAGCTGAACGCGCTTATAAAGCGTTACAAGACATCAAAAAATGCCAATACTCGACAGAGATAGTAAAAGACTAGCTAACTCGGGGATTCTTTGTCTTTTTTTCTGCTTAGTAAATTTCTTAAACATTTGCAGCGTAAGTTAGTTGCAATTAAAAGCAGCTGAATTTCGCTTGTCAAGCGTTTAAAACATAAAAAACGCCAATATTTTAAAGCGGATAATAACCCCAGGGCTTCTTTTGCCTTTTTTTTTGTTTGGTAAATTTCTTAATGTTTGTGGCTGAACGACAACCGTCATCCCGCTACTTGTTAGCGGGATCTCTTGTTAGCGGCTGAGATACCGCGAATGAATCGCGGTATGACGGTTCGCGGCGGCATGACGATAAGGTTTATACCTTGTCATCCCAGTGCCCAAACACTGGGATCCAGTTTTCTTTACAAATTCACCAAAAGTGTTTCATTCTATAACATAAAACCCATACTCACCAAATCCAATGCATTACTTGCAATTAAGTTTCCTGGATCCCAGTGTCTGGGCACTGGGATAACAAAGGAGGACGTTATTCCAGTGCCAAGCACTGACCATTTCTGGTCTCTTAAATTGCAACTAATCTAAGTATTAAAAAATTTACCAAGCGAAAAAAAAGGCAAAAAAAGCCCGATGGTTGGCTAGTTACTTACATTATACTTTCAAGTATGGCGTTTTTTTATTCTAAACGCTTAATAACCGTGACTCAGCCGCTTTTAAGCCGCAACTAATCTAAATTATAAACGTTAAGAAATTTACTAAACAGAAAAAAAGGCAAAGAAACCCTAGGGTAGCTAATTATTCACTATCCATTTTTTAAGTTGGCGTTTTTTGATGTTTTAAATAGCGTATTTCAGCTTGTGTAGCTAGAAATTTGATAAAGACATGAGGTGCACATAGCGCAAAAAATTAAGCATGATTTACGCCAAATACATTAAGTTTTTTTGTCATTAATCCACTGCAGAGATTGCGAAGATAAATAAATAGCTTCAGTTTCATGATAAGGGGGCTGGCGAAGGGTGTCAAGGAAGTTTTTCGTTTCATCCAATGCGCTGCCAAAAGTTTGTTATGCAAGAGATCCCATAAATTGGGTGTCATAATAACTACACCCACATTAATTTTGGTGTACGTGACCTTGAAAGATCGTGATTCAATACTTAAATTATTAGGGTAGTAGGCAAATAATGGAGCTCAAAATGCATAATGTACAAGAAACTGAAAATTTAAAATTTGACGCTGAGGTAGGGAAAGTACTGAATATAGTGATTCATTCACTTTACACCAATAAAGACATTTTTCTGCGTGAATTAATATCAAATGCATCAGATGCATGTGATAAGTTGCGCTATGAATCTCAACTAAACCCTAATTTGCTAGATTTGAGTGACGAATTAAAAATCACTATCAGCTCCAATAAAGATAAGAACGAGCTATATATCACTGATAATGGCATTGGAATGAATAGACAGGATTTAATAGACAATCTTGGTACAATTGCAAGCTCTGGTACGCAAAAGTTCTTGGATGCGATTAAGAATAGCAAGGATTCAAGCCAAACTGTGGAGCTGATTGGGAAGTTTGGTGTTGGTTTTTACTCAAGCTTTATGGTTGCATCAGAAGTAATAGTAGAATCGAGAAAAGCTGGAGAAGAGGAGTCTTGGATCTGGCAATCCAAAGGAGATGGGGAATATTCAATCAGCAAGTCAGATAATCAAGTCCCTCGCGGAACCAAAATTACGCTCATTATGCATCCTGAAGAAAACGAGTTTTTAGATAAATTTCGTGTTGAAAATATTGTCACTACTTACTCTGATCACATAAATTTTCCTGTTGAATTTATAGACGAAGAAGGAAAAAGTGAAAAGTTAAACAGTAAGGCTGCAATTTGGACTAAGCCAAAAAATGACGTTACTCAAGAGGAGCACAACGATTTTTTCCGCAGTGTTGCTCACGTTGGCGGGGAGCCCTGGATGATATTGCATAATAAAAATGAAGGTGCAATAGAATATACAAATTTGCTTTATGTTCCTTCTATAAAACCTTTTGATTTATTCCATCCAGATAGACGTTGCTCTGTGAAGTTATATGTAAATAAAGTATTTATCACTGAAGATAACGTACAGATTATACCACAATACTTGCGTTTTCTGAAAGGCGTGGTTGATTCACCGGACTTGCCTCTTAATATCAGCAGAGAAACGCTGCAGAATAATCGTGTTGTTGAGCAGATCAGAAAATCTCTCACTAAGCGTGTGATATCAGAGCTCGGTAAAAAAGCAAAAGAGAATTTAGAGGAATATACAAAATTCTGGACCAATTTTGGTGCAGTTTTAAAGGAAGGTCTTTGTGAAGCTATGCCAACTGATGAGAGAGAAGCACTACTCTCAATTTGCAGATTTCATAGTACTGGTGATGAGAAATTAGTCAGCATTGATGACTATATAAGCAGAATGAAGCCTGAGCAGGAACATATCTATTATCTCACCGGAAATAGCCTCGATTCAGTGAAAAACAGTCCGCAACTTGAGGGGTTCGTCAGTAAAGGGCTGGAGGTTCTTCTGTTCGTTGATCCAGTGGATGATTTCTGGACTAGTGTAATTCATGAATATAAAGATCAAAAGTTTAAGTCTGTGACTCGCGCTGATGTTGATTTGGAAAAATTCTCTTCAGAAGAAGATAAGAAAAATGAAGAAAACAAATCGAATGAAGAAAAAACTGAGGAAACTATATTGCAATATTTTACCACAGTGCTTGGAGATTCAGTAAAAAGCGTAAAAATTTCCAAAAAATTGACTGATAGTCCCGTATGCCTAGCGGTTGATGAAGGTGCTATGGATCTTCGCATGGAGCGTTTTTTGCGTGAACAAAAGCAGCTAAATTACCGCACGCCAAAGGTGCTTGAAATTAACACTAAGCATCCTGTAATAAAGAGTATAATGAAATCTTATGCTGAAAGTGGTGAAAACCCAACATTGGAGGACATGGTTCACTTATTGTTTTACCAAGCTTGCATCGTGGAAGGCGAAGAGATGGATGACGCGAGCAGCTTTGCTAAGAGACTGAATAATTTGCTTGGCAAGATTTCTGTTTAATGCTATACTTAGCTTAGCTGCTAGTTAGGAGGTAAAACATGTTTGGTTCCAATTTTAGAGACTTTGTATCACAAGATACAACTTCACAGGGCCAATCAAATTCTGAAAGATTAATCAAAAGTTGGCATGGTTTTGAAAAACCAGATTCTGAAGATTCAGGTATTGAAGAAGAGTTTGAAGTTTTAGATAGCGAAAGTCAAGAGATACCAGCTACTCCATGTAGCACACCCCCTGAAGATCTAAGTTTAGAGAATGCAATACTTGCAAACTTTCCTGATGGTTGTGATAGGTCGTTTACTGTAGAGTTAAAAGATGAAGATTCATATGGTATCATTCCTAAAAACTTAACTTTTGCTGAGATTATAAATATCTTAAATCAAGCTATACAAGAAGATAATTGTGAAGAATTAGACAAGGTTGTACAAAATATTGAAGATTATGAAGGCAGGTCTATTACGCTGGATAATGAAAATCTCAAAGATTTCTGTTCAAATCAACTTAATTTGGAGTTACAAAACGGAAGCAACCATCAACATATATATTCAAATGTACTATCACAATATAAATTTGATCAAGAGGGTTTCAAGTATGATTATTTAGTAAAAGAATTGGTACTATTGGCAATTGCAGCTAATGACAAGCTAGTAGAGCAATATCAGGATTTTCTTTTTGCTGAAGGAAATTTAAGTCTTTTACCTGTACTTGTTGGTGGTCAAGAATACGTTAAAGCTTTTATAGGAAGATTCCATGATACTGATGGGATTTATGATAAATTAAAAGATCAATCCATACAACTTGGCCAATCCAATAAGATTGGCTTTTTCTCAGTTATAGCATTAAGAAAAGAGCAAGAATTATTAAATGCAGTTTTTGTCGAATACGTTTTAAGAGATTTTGGACAGGTGTTAAAAACAAGTAAACCTGATCCTTTGTATGGTGTGCTTGAAACAGCGTCTCTGATCAAAAATGAAGAATTCATCACGATAGTGCTAGATGCATTTGAAAGATATATTAATGAGCTAACTAAAAAAGCCTCAACAGAAGAGTTATTAAAAAAGAGCTTTGCTACCTTGTTAGAAACTGCGATAAGCCAGGAACACACATCTGTCATTGAATACCTGTGCAAACGATACACTAATAGTGCAGATCGTGCCATTTACGATGTATATGAACAAGCATTTGCAGATGATAAAGTTATTACAATACTAAGGCAACAAATCCTGAAAAACATAGGAGCTCGTGGCAGAAAAGAAATTTATGATTTAATTCTGAAAACTGCATTGGATGCTGGTAATATTGCATTTATCGAGCACTTGTGTGAAAAATGTGCTAAATGCAGCAATGATGTTATTAATTATCTTGATCATAAATCTAAAAACAACGAGTTTGATGAAATATATGAATCAATTCTGATTGCATTGTCTAATACTGAAAGTCAAGACATTATAGTCAGTGTTCTAGCTCATGTTCAAATTTATCAAAGCATACTCAATAATAAACAGCAAGTAGTCAGGCAAACCATACAAAATATACTGAGAAATGCAATAAAAGAAGCTAGTTATGGAGTTGTTGTACCCTTATGTCAGCATGTTGACCTAAAATTCGCAGCTCTTCAGGCAATATGCAAGGAAGAATTTGAGAAAGCTTTACCAGTAATTGCAGAACAGCTTGAAAAAATAAGTATGGAACTTTCTCCAAGTATGACTCGTAATGAGTATCAAAAAAATAGAGATACTTTGAGTCATCTATATCTAATTAGAAATTTGTTAGAAAGTAGTAAATTAATCAATACTTCCAGTAAAGCAAATATACAGACACAAGCGAATACACAAGTTAATAAAAGAAGCAGCAGTGATAATGCAGTATCACCTGTTATAAAAGGCGATACGGCTGTAGTAAATGAAGAGAATAACAATCAACCAAGCAGTCAAAGAAACCCAAAATCCAAAAGTGCTGGCAGTCAACAGACAGAAAAAAATGTTCTTGCAGGGGAGGAAGAAAATGCTATCTTAAATAACACAGGGGTTTCAACGCAGGAGCCTTTAATTAATAATTTTGAGGAGGGTGAAATCAAAAAAGGCAGCGGAAAAAAAGGTGTTAAGCAACTTGCCAGTCCTGTTAAGAAAAAGATTGATGGACTTATAAGCAAAACCAGTACTAACTCAAGAGAAGAACTCGAAAATATTCTAAAAAGTAACTCTCCTACTCTTGTACTACAATATGTAAAAAATAAAGAAGGTCCCTTTAAGGGTAAAGTAGAAGAAATTAAAAAAGAAATTAAAAACCATAATACAAAACAAGGTAATGTTAATATTTCACTGAACAACGATTTGCCAAATTCAGGAGACCAATCTACAAGTTCTAATAATACCGGAAGCAATAGTACACTTACCACAACTCCAGAAATTACGGGTTGTGAAAAGAAGTTGGGGGTAAGTGAAGTTTCTTCGAATGCTGACAATGTGTCTACAATTGGAGGTGTTATTAACAGTAAGGAAAAGCCTGCAGCAGTAGAAAAAACTAGTGCTATAAACAATCAATCAACCTCTATTACTGCAACACAAAATACGCAAAAGAGTAAGTGGCCTACCATAGCTACATGGACGTTAGCAGTAGCTGGAGTTGTTTCAGGAGTAGCTATTGCAGTTTATTTGGAAATGCTAGCTGCAGGAATAGCAGTTGGAGCTTGTTGTCTGGTTGCCGCTGCAATTATATACTACTGTACACCTAAAAGCCAAGTTGAAAACAACGAGGTTGAAAAATCTTTCAACACGGGGAAAGTACCTACTGCCGTACATGTATAATAAATATAGTAGTTTACCATTTAATAATTTATTATAATTATGTTAATTAACGGTAAATAAGGACTTGGTAAACTACGAAGAAATATTCTTGAATAAAATAAAAGATATAAAAGATGAGGGGCGCTACCGTGAATTTACGCACTTTGCGTCATTACCAGGTAGGCTCCCCCACATTATGGACTATGAAAGAAATAGGGAAGTAATAGTCTGGTGCAGTAATAACTATTTGGGAATGTCACAAAATGAGAGTGTAATTGCCGCTATCCAAAATTCATCTGTTGGTGCTGGAGGAACAAGAAATATATCTGGTACAACAAAAGAGGTTGTTGAACTTGAAAAATCCTTAGCTTGTTTGCATAAAAAAGAGGCTGCTTTAACTTTTGCTTGTGGCTACCTCGCTAACCAGACAACACTTAGCACTTTATCGTCTGTTATTCCGGGCGTAGTAATTTTTTCAGACGAGAAGAACCATTCTTCGATGATAGAAGGCATAAAATCAGGAAAAAGGCCAAAACATATATTTAAACACAATGATGTTAATCATCTAGAGCAGCTACTTAAGTCTATAGACAAAAAGACACCAAAAATCATAGTACTTGAATCCGTATATTCAATGGATGGTGATGTAGCTCCGCTTAAAGAAATATGCGACCTGGCAGATCAACATAATGCAATTACCTATTTGGATGAGGTGCACGCAGTTGGTATGTATGGTTCACATGGTGGCGGAATTGCAGAAAGAGAAGGTCTGATGGATAGAATAACCGTTATTCAAGGTACACTATCAAAGGCTTTTGGAGTGATGGGTGGGTATATAGCGTCTTCAAAGAGCTTGGTAGATGTAATAAGAAGTTCCGCTCCAGGATTTATTTTTACCACTGCTATGTCGCCTGTTTTAGCAGCGGCAGCAAAGGCAAGCGTTGAGCACCTAAAATCGAGCAACATTGAAAGGGAAAAGCAAAAGCAAGTCGTTGAAAAAGTAAAAAACTCACTGAGAAATGCAGGAATTAACTTCATTCCAACAGAAACTCATATAATTCCAATAATAATTGGCAACTCAGAGTTATCCAAAAAAGCATCAAAATTATTATTTGATGAGTATGGAATATATGTTCAACATATAAATTACCCGACAGTTCCAAGAGGAACTGAGCGTTTCCGTATTACCCCTACACCTTATCATACCGATGAAATGATAGAGCATTTAACAGAATCTCTTGTAAAAGTTTTCGAAAAGTTGTCTATCTCTGTAGCCTGTTTATGCTATAGCTAGTACAGCCCTACGTCATACCGCGATTTATTCGCGGTATCTCAGCATGGATTCCGCTAACAAGTAGCGGAATGACGAGTTTTACGCTTATCAAATTGTAGGTAAACATAAATTACTTTAGCTATAGTTTTATATCTCCAGCAATGATTAGCCCGTTGTCTTCCGTTAGCCTTCCACCGCTTTCTTGCAGAAAAAGTCTACCGAGCAAGGCTTTATATTTGTTAACTCCAGAGTAAATTATTCCACTGTGCCTTCCTGCCGCAAGGTATGCAAAGCCTAAAATTGTTGAACCTATGGAGCGTACATTACTATTGCCAGGCAGCAATTTATTTAACAAATTACCACTTACATCTATTAGACCCCCTTCACGGCTTTTCACTCGCATTTTTACATGACGAGATCTAAAATCCTCAAGAAAAGCACCTTTCTTTTCTTCTGCCCAAAAAGTTTCTCTAAGAGCCGGAGCATCAATTACAGCTGCCACAACTTTATTTTTATGAATGAGACAGACTGATACTGCAAAATAAACCATGCAACTAGAAAAGTTCTCCCTGCCCTCTATAGGCATAATAAACCAGGTATAAGTGTTATCTTTTACTTCTTGATCAGTATCATCTTCAAAAATAAAACCATAGTCTCGTTTGTAGTCGTGCAAGCAATCGTATATGGTTTGCTTGGATTTTGAATAAGTTTTATTAATAAAGTCTGCTGATTTAACATTAGAAATTTGCAATTCATTAAAATCGCGCATAAGCTGCTTGGAAGCATTACGCACAGAATCAAGCATCACATTAATTCGTGGTGATGAGAGGGACATTCTTCCTTTTACTCTTTCACTCTTTCATAATAGCTGTCACCTGGAGTATATACTACAATTTTATCCTCTTCTTTTATAAATTGAGGCACGTTAACGCGCATTCCGTTTTCCAAAATTGCAGGCTTATAAGAAGCAGTAGCAGTTTGTCCTTTAATAACAGACTCTGTTTCTTTCACAGCAAGTGTAACATAATCAGGCACATGCGCAGAAATTATTTTGTCTTGATAAGCTACAACTTTAATTTTCATGTTATCCTGTAAATAAATTTTTTTTTCTCCCAATAAGTCCAAATTTATAGTGATTTGCTCGTAATTACTTGGATGCATAAGATTTACAATGTTTCCTTCAGTGAAAAGGTAAACATATTCCTCTTCATCTAAAATTGCCCTTCTGATTGTTGCATCAGAACGAAATCTTTCATAGTGTTTTGCTCCGGTTTTGATGTTTTTCATTTCGGCTTGTATGTATGCACCACCTTTACCAGGTTGAGTATGCATAATACCTACAACCAAAAATAATCCGCCGTTATGTTCCAACACCTGACCTGGTCTGATATCGTTAGCTCTTTCTGCCATAATTACATTTTCAATTTGATCTTATAATTATAAATAGCTTTATATAAATATCAAAGTCTTTATTAGTCAATAAATTCTGGTATATTTAATACTATATACCTCCCCTTTATATTTATATGTGGAAATATCTCTTTAGTGAAAGACAGCATAATACGTTTTTTTGTGCTGATAACTAAAATTTCTAATATATCCCCTGAGCCGAAATTATACACAGATTTTACATAGCCATATAATTCATTACTTTTCAGCCTTACTTCCATATCTACAAGGTCACTTTGGTAAAATTCATCCTCATCATTTAGCTCTGGTAACTTGCTTCTTTCTATATATAGCTTCTTATTCCTTAAAAGCTCTGCTTCATTACGGGAATTTACTCCGCTTATTGTAGCTATTACTAAATTATCACCTATGACGGATACTGAGTCTATTTTATAATTCTCATCACCACTTATTAGCTTACCATATAAGGAGATATTTTCAGGCTTTTCAGTAAAGGTTTTTACTTTAACAGCTCCTTTAATTCCGTGAGGAGAGGTAATAATTCCTAAGCATACCAGATTGTCGTTCATATTAATGCAAGTATCTAATCAGAAGATTTCTCAGATAAATATTGAGTCAAAATCTCGATGCCTTCATCAATCTCTTTTTCAGTGATAATGAGTGGAGGTAAAATTCTCACAACGTTATCTGATGTTACCCCAACAGTAAGCAAGCCGCGATGACTTAACTCTTCTGCAAACTTTTGATTGTCTGCTTTCACTTTTATTCCAAGCATTAACCCTTTCCCTCTTACTTCCTCTATTATTGGAAATTTACTTGCTAAGTCTTCTAGTTTATTTTTTAAGTATTTACCTCTAATTTCAACATTTTTCAAAAAGCCGGGGCTGAGCAATTCTTCGAGCACAGCATTCCCTACTGAGGTTGCAAGCGGATTGCCACCAAAAGTGGAACCGTGCATACCAACTGCCATATATTTAGCAGCCTTTTCAGTTGCAAGACAAGCCCCCAGCGGAAACCCCCCGCCTATTCCCTTTGCAAGAGCACATATATCAGGTTCCACTCCTATATGTTCGTATGCGAATAATTTTCCTGTCCTACCAGCCCCGCATTGTACGCAATCAAAAAATAACAATATGTCATTTTCATCACACAGCCTTCTTAGTTCTTTCATAAAGACTTCATTCATTACTTTGATACCACCTTGCCCTTGTATTGGTTCTATTAATATAACGCCTATACCACTTGAAATTGCTTTCTTTACGCTCTCAATATTGGGCTCGATGTTATCACACCAATCAATGTAGGGATTTAGTAATTCAGAAAATTTCTGTTTATCGTTTGTAGCACAAGTTAAAAAGGTTCTTCCATGAAATGCACCATGAAATGTTAAAATTCTGTGACGATTTTTATTGCCTTTTCCATTTTGATAGATCCTAGCAATCTTAAGTCCACATTCTACTGCCTCTGATCCAGAATTTGAGAAAAATACAGTGTCAGCGAAACTATTGTTTATTAATTTTTCTGCAAAATTATTGGCAGCAGGTATATTATAGGTATTTGATATATGCCATAATTTTTCTCCTTGCAATTTAAGAGCACTAATTAATCGCGAATTAGTGTGACCTAAGCTACTAACGGCTATTCCGGAGTGAAAATCTACGTAGCGCTCACCATCAACATCATATAGGTAGATACCTTTGCCATGAGAAAAATTTATATTAACAGGAGAATAAACTGGCAAAATAGGAGAAATTGTCATAAAATATTATATGCTAAATTTTATTATTAATAACATAAAAACCGTTGTTTCACAATAAGAAGGATATGTATAAGCTAGGTAAATTGATGTTTTCTGCGTTGAAGAAAAACAAATACACAAAAGTTATTGTATTACTCTCATCGATCTTTATGATTTTATTCAGTGTGATATATTGTAATCATTTACTAAGGAGTAATTTCCTTTCTTCTTACCGTGATTCAAGTGTAAACTTAAAAAGCGTACTGGAAAATGGCATAATAAAAAAATACCATTATTTACTAATAGAAAAGCATCACATTAAATACAAAAATTTTGACTACATAAACCAACTAGTAAAACTACGTGCTGAATTATTACAATCAGTGAGCAAAGTAAAGGATTTCAGCTTAATACTGTATGATCAAAACGGCAGAATAATATTCAGTAATTTTAACACTCAAGATTATGATTATGAACAGTTACTTACAAACGATGAAATTGATAAACTATTAAGTAACCAAGAAATATTTTATACTACAGGAAATACATTAACTTCTATTTTCCCTATATTCCATGAAAATAGCGTTAAACCGTCGTTTTTTTTGAAGATTCTTCGAAACTACAATAATTCTTATGTTATAGCATATGGCCTGTTTTTAACATTTTTGGGCCTATTATTAATAATCTTAATATTAATAATGTTCTATTTGCACTTTTCTAATACCCAAATGCTAGCCAAGCAACATAAAACTAACATTGAATTACAGCAGATAAAAGAGACATTAGAGCAAGAAAATGCAAACAAGCTAAAGTTTTTTGCAAGCGTTACACATGAATTACGCACACCTCTTAATGCTATTATTGGATTTGCGGAGTTGATCAAAAATAAAACTTTAGGTTCAATGGATAATTCTCAATACAAGGAGTATGCAGACGATATATATAATGCAGGAACACACTTACTTACCTTAATTAATGATGTGCTCGATTTTTCTAAAGCTGAATCAAGTAGTTTAACAGTAGAAAAAGTGAAGTTTAACCTGAACAAAATAATGGATTCATGCGTAAATATGCTATTACCTAAATTAAAAGAAGCCGGGATTAATTTAAAAAAAGAGATGACTAATAAACAATTATTAGTCATTGCAGATCCCAAGAGAATGAAACAAGTTATAATAAATTTATTATCAAACTCAATCAAGTTTACTCCCAAAGATGGTTTAATAAGAATGGTGATAAAAGAAAATATAGAAAAAAACTTATTAACTATTGAGTTTCATGACAATGGAATAGGAATAATGCAGCAGGACATATATAAAGTTATGTCTGTTTTTGGCCAAGCAGATTCGGGGTATAGAAACGAAGGTACGGGCATCGGATTGCCGCTAAGCAAGAAATTAGTAGAGTTAATGGGTGGAACTTTTGACATTAAAAGTGAAGCAAAACTTGGTACTACGATAACATTGAACTTCTTTTATGAAGAACAAACATGTGAAGATTCGATTGATTTTTAATAGGATCTATTTGATATGGCCTTACATCAGACGAAAACCACACTTTATCAAAAGCGGCAAGCCGAGAAGGTAGGCAGAAATTCATCAATAAGCCCCCATCAAGAATCTTATCTGTTAGCTATATATAAAATTTGATACTCTGACTACAATATACTACTATAGATGGAAGTGTTATTAATGGAGCAAGGTATGGAATTAGCAGTAGGAAATAATGCACCCGATTTTAGCTTGCCAGCAGATTCTGGTGAAAATTTATCACTGAGTGAATTTTTTGATAAAAAAAATGTAGTTCTTTATTTTTATCCTAAAGACGATACTCCGGGTTGTACAATGGAGGCAAAAGGCTTTAGAGATAAAATAGATGATTTTTCTTTCCTTGACACAGTGATAATTGGTGTATCAAAAGATAGTGTTAAGTGTCACACTAACTTCAAAGCAAAATATTCTCTGCCGTTTTCTTTAGTTTCTGATGAGAATGCTGAAATGTTGGGAAAATATGGTGTTTGGGTAGAGAAAAGTATGTTTGGCAAAAAGTATATGGGAATAGAACGCACTACTTTTTTAATAGATAAAAAAGGTAAAATAGTGAAGATCTGGAAAAATGTAAAAGTTAGTGGACATGTTGATGAGGTTCTGGAAGAAGTAAAGAGAATATAAACTAAAGAATAGGTTAATGGCTACCCATTGCTACATAAAAAAGCTGAAATTACATAATTTTCGTAGCCACTCAAACTTTGAACTGGATTCAGATGATAGCTCAGTTGTAATAACTGGCAAAAACGGTATTGGTAAAACTAATATACTTGAAGCAATCTCGTTGCTTGCTAAAAGCAATGGAATGAAAAAAGCAAAAGCCAGTGAGATACAAAATAGATTCAGTAATGAAGATTGGGTAGTGCACTATGATTTTTTTAATGGAATGGATTTTAATTCAATTGGTATCGCAAAGAGTTTTGATAAGAAACTAATACAAATTGATGGAAAAACGCAATCGAGTTATTCATCTTTGTATAAGATATCCAATGTAATATGGCTGATTCCACAAATGGACTATGTTCTTCTCAATTCTCCAAGTGACAGATTAAAATTTTTAGACCGTATAGTCTCACTGTTTGAGGAAAATTACACTTGCTGCTACATGAAACACAGAAAAGCTAAACGTGAGCGAAGTAAACTGTTGAGAGAGAACACCTTGGACGAAAATTGGCTCTCTAGTCTTGAAAACATAATGGCCGTTAATGCAGTTAGTATTTTACGTATGCGATCGTCTGTTTTAAAGACACTACAAGACACAATTGATAACCATTCCAGTGAGTTTTTTCCGAAGGCAAGTTTGAAATTCAGCAGCCAGCTAACTTTGGACGATACTGCAGAATATTTTCAGAATCGTCTAAAGGAAAACAGAGAAAAAGATTCATTGACTGGTAGAGTAACCTTTGGTGTGCATAACGATAATTTTCGGGTTTTTTGTCAAAAAAGAAACGTACCAATAAATCTGTGCTCCACTGGAGAACAAAAGTTATTACTGCTTTCTATTATTTTATCCAGTGTAAAAGCAAGGTGTATTCATTACAATAAGGCACCACTTCTTCTACTTGATGATATAATGTCTCATCTGGATAAACATTACAGAAAGGCGTTAATGGAGGAAGTGTTAAGTATTCAATGTCAAACTTGGATAACTGATGTAAATCAAGATAATTTCAATAGCTATCTTTATTCTTTCAAGTTTTTTGAATTATCAAATGAATTAAATGCAAAACTTCCTTGACAAACCTCGCCAGCCCCCTTATCATGATACTGAAGGTATTCAGTTATCTTCATCTGTGCAGATTAAACAGCAAGAAAACAACGTAGTTGGCGTCTTATTTTTAATTTTTTACACTATGTGCACCTTATGTCTTCACAACATTTCTGGGTTTTTACCTATATAAGCTGAAACGCGCTTATAAGTCGTTTAAGACAGTATAGTACGCCGATTTTGCAGGATTAGAGAGTGACAACTAGCTAACACGGGGTTTCTTTTGCCTTTTTTTCTGCTTAGTAAATTTCTTAAACATTCAAACTAAGGTGAGTTGCATTCAAAAGCAGCTAAATTGCAGTGTTTAAGACTTAAAAAACGCCAATACTGAAAATAGACAATGACCAGGGCTTCTTTTGCCTTTTTTTTCGTTTGGTAAATTTCTTAAATATTTATGGCTAAACGACAACCGTCATCCCGCTACTTGTTAGCGGCTGAGATACCGCGAATGAATCGCGGTATGACGGTTCGCGGTGACATGACGATAAGCCTTGTCATTCTAGCGCGTGGCGCTGGAATCCAGACTTTAACTTATATGATTACAGAAAGAGAATTTATTAGGTAGTTATAGACACTGAAAGTGGTAAAACTTACCACTTTCAAGTAAGGAAAACTACGTTTACGCCTTCTATAATTTCTATGGATTATTCACTACTGCACCGTCTTCACAAATCACACCTCCTGGTGTTATTTTTGAAACGACTACAGGAGCGCCAAAAAACACAGCAGTAAATGCACCGAGTGCAAAAAGCGCTGGCCATGGCATTCTGCCAAATATCGCAAGCAAAGCTGCACCTATTATCACTATTGTGATCATCGGCCCACCTATGCCGTGAGTATAGCCTATTATCTTGCATATCACTGATGATGTTATATCACTTTCATCAACAAAAACGGTGTTGGTGGTGCCACCACTAGTATTAGCATTTGCATCAAACGCAAAGGAGAGAATTAACGCCACAAGTAGAAGAAAATTTTTCATTACGCCTCCTATAATTTCTGTTTCATGTTTGATTATCTATCGCTTTGATTAAATTTAAGTAAATGGTGAGGGTTCTAGTAAATTTGTCATCCTATCAGTTTATAAAAATTCCCGGATCTCAGTGTTATTCACTTGGACAACATTTATACAATTGTGGAATAATGGTGCTCCTTTAAGGAGCACCATTTAGCTAATGTTTTTCTGAAATTTTAGTGCCTAGTTGCATGTATTTGTTGTTGCATTCCATACTTTACCATCAGGGCAAGCAGTTGCACCATTTTTACAAATCACACCGCCTGGTACTATTTTTGAAACAACTACAGGCGCACCAAAAAACACAGCAGTAAATGCACCGAGTGCAAAAAGCGCTGGCCACGGCATTCTGCCAAATATTGCAAGCAATGCTGCACCAATTATTACTATTGTGATCATCGGTCCACCTATGCCGTGAGTATAGCCTACTATTTTGCATATTGTATTTGACGTTGCGTCATCAGTAACACTGCTAGCAAAAGCATTATCAAATGCAAAGAAGAGAATTAACGCCACTAGTAGAAGAAAATTTTTCATTATGCCTCCAATAATTTCTATGGCTTATTCACTACTACACCGTTTTTACAAATCACACCTTCTGGTGTTATTTTTGAAACGACTACAGGAGCGCCAAAAAACACAGCAGTAAATGCACCGAGTGCAAAAAGCGCTGGCCACGGCATTCTGCCGAATATTGCAAGCAACGCTGCACCAATTATCACTATTGTGATCATTGGTCCACCTATGCCGTGAGTATAGCCTATTATCTTGCATATCACTGATGATGTTGTATCATCTGTATCAACAAAAGTAGTACTTGTAGGAGGAGCACCTGCATCAAACGCAAAGGAGAGAATTAGAGCTACAACTAGAAGAAAATTTTTCATTACGCCTCCTATAATTTATGTTTCATGTTTGATTATCTATCGCTTTGATTAAATTTAAGTAAATGGTGAGGATTTTTTTGCTTAAAAGTATCCTTTATTTCATTTAGAATACTTTTCTTGGTTCGTTTATATTACATGCTACAGAAATTTTACGGTATTGTTTATTGTCTTTATCGTGCTTTGATTGACACAATTTATAATGATGGAGTGGAGCATGCAGGGTATTTATCATTTTTAATTCTGTTATCAATATTTCCTTTTCTCATCGTTTTAATGGCTGTGGCATCAACATTCGCAAATTTCTTAGACCAGTATAACATTGGCTGGGTATTTATCATTGATAACATGCCACAGGATATTTTGGCATCTTTGATGCCGCGTATCAGAGAGATAATATCAGGCCCGCCGCAAAGCTTACTAACTTTAGCAATTGTAGGTGCTGTTTGGACCGCTTCATCGACAATTGAAGGGCTTAGAACAATACTCAATAAGGCCTATAAAGTTCCGGTTTCGCCGCCTTATATATTAAGAAGAGTACTAAGTATATTACAATTTTTAGTAATCACGCTTATTATAACTCTAACTATAGTGTTTTCTACACTAGTACCAATGCTAATTGATTTTTCCTATCAGGGACTAAGTTACACTAAATACCTACTCATTGAATTTGTACTTTTCACAGTAGTCTCTTGGCTATATTTTATGTTGCCAAACATAAAACAAAATTTATCAGACGTATTTCCTGGATCTTGTGTAGCTGTTATTCTTTGGACGATTTCTGCTTCAGCTTTTAAGCAATACTTAAAAGCTTCCTTTGACCAACTGGATTTGATATATGGAAGTTTAGGTGGTGTGGTAGTGTCATTACTATTTTTTTATATGCTAAGTTTGATTTTTATATATGGAGCAAAATTCAATTTTCAGCTAAAATATTTCAATGAATCTCGCTAAGGAGAAAGAAATGGGTAAGTTAGAAGGTAAAGTAGCTTTAATCACCGGAGCTTCAGGTGGAGTAGGCTCTGCTGTTGCAAAAAGGTTTATAAGAGAAGGTGCATGTGTGATTCTGATTTCAAGATCTCTTGATAATCTCAAGCCACTATATAATGAAATTGAAGAGCTTGAAGAATTTAAAGAAGGCTCTGTGAAACTAATTCAGCTTGATCTTTTAGACTTTGAGAATGTAAAGATACTGACAAACATGATAGAAAGCCTGAAATTATCAGAATCTGGAGCACTTGATATATTAGTTGCGTGTGCTGGAATTTTAGGCAAACTGAACCCCATTCATGACTGTGAGATTGAAGAGCTACAGAACGTAATGAATACAAATTTTACTGCCAATTGGTACTTACTAAAAAACTTAGATCCAATGCTAAAAAAGTCTAATGCTGGAAGAGCGATATTCATGACCTCAGAAGTGACACTTTCTCCTTCCTCTTATCCATATTGGATGCCGTATGCTGCAAGTAAAGTTGCACTAGAAATAATGGTGCAGATATATGCATCTGAGACAAAACATACAAAATTATGTGTAAATGCTGTATACACGGAAGGACCTGTGGGTAGTGAGCAGGCATTTCCTGGATCTGAATTGGTGTCACCTGATAAACTAACAGATAAATTTGTGGAATTAGCTTCTGAAGACTGCAGCATATCAGGAAAAATCTTACCGCTCAGCAAATCTCCCGAATAAATTACCATAGTATCTGCAAAGATACCGTTAAGCCCACAACTATATGAACATTGTGATTTGAGAGTAATCTCCACTAGGAAGGATGTCATCCCAGTGCCTCTATGGTGTCATTCCAGTCTGGAATCTAGTCTTTATTATGCAGCCACTTATTTAAAGTTAAGTTTTCTGGATCCCAGACGGCTTTGTTGCATCGCTAGCTATGATGGATTAAAGATAAAAAAGATAGGGAATATCAGTAGCTTATTATTCTGGTATTTATAACAAGAACGGTCAATGAATACCTAAATTTGAGTAAAAGAAATTTCACTACCATTTACCAATCCGGCTAAAATTCAAGAATTTCAATGCTTTAGCTATTTTCAATAGAATTAAATTTATTAATATAAATAACAAATTACTATTCTTAAATTTGATCAGATTGATTGCAAAAAAACAAGATTTTCAATAGGTTGCTTATAATCCTAACTATAGTTAGCCTTTCATAAGTAGCGATGCAACAAAGCCATCCCAGACTGGGATGACACCTCTGGGCACTGCCGTCATAAAGGAACCAGTGTCAGCTACTTGAATGACATCATTTGCTGTGCAATTTACCTTCAAGAATGAATGTTTGTACAGCTGTGTGTCAAGCACTGGAATCTGCCACGCAAATTGCAATGTTCGTACAGTTATGCGTCAAGCCTAAAAGTAGTTGCTATATAAGTCCAATAAAAATTCACATTTATAGGAAAGATTGGTAACATTACTTGAATAAAGACCGTTATTGTAATTATGCCAAAACGTACAGATATAGAATCTATATTAGTAATAGGAGCAGGCCCAATAGTTATAGGTCAGGCATGCGAGTTTGATTATTCCGGAACGCAAAGCTGTAAAGTATTAAAAAGTGAAGGTTATAAAGTCATTTTAGTTAACTCCAACCCCGCAACTATAATGACAGATCCTGAGTTTTCTGATGCAACTTATATTGAGCCGGTGCTGCCTGAAATCATAGAGAAAATTATAATTAAGGAGAGGCCAGACGCAATATTGCCAACAATGGGCGGGCAAACAGCGCTCAATTGTGCAATAAAACTTGCAGATGATGGAGTGTTAGACAAATACAACGTAGAATTAATAGGGGTAAATAGAGAAGCAATAAAAAAAGCAGAGGATAGAGAGTTATTCCGTCAGTCCATGGATAAAATAGGGCTAAAATACCCCAAAAGTATCATTATAAAAAATCAAGAACAAATAAGAAAGGCTTTGGATTACATTGGATTACCAGCAATCATCCGCTCGTCATTCACCCTTGGTGGTGCAGGTAGCGGCATAGCATATAATAAAGAGGAGTTTTTCAATATCGCAGAAAGTGCTCTCAAAATTTCGCCAATAAATGAAGTTCAGATAGATGAATCAATTATCGGCTGGAAAGAATATGAAATGGAAGTTATCCGCGATTGTAAAGATAACTGCATAATAGTCTGTTCGATAGAAAATGTTGATCCGATGGGAGTGCACACTGGGGATAGCATAACTGTTGCTCCTGCTTTGACTCTGCGTGACGTAGAATACCAACAGATGAGAAATGCATCTATAGCAGTGCTGAGAGAAATTGATGTTAGTGCCGGTGGTGCAAATGTTCAATTTGCAGTGAATCCTAAAGAAGATGGAAGCCTCGTTGTGATTGAGATGAATCCAAGGGTTTCTCGCTCTTCTGCACTTGCTTCGAAAGCAACAGGCTATCCTATTGCAAAAGTTGTAACTAAACTTGCTATTGGCTATTCGCTCGACGAAATACGTAACGACTGTGCTCCAATAATACCAGCAGCATTCGAACCAGTGATTGATTATATCGTCACTAAAATTCCTCGATTTGAGTTTGAGAAATTTAAGGGGACGAATTGTGAATTATCAACCTCCATGAAATCAGTGGGAGAAGTGATGTCTATAGGCCGCACTTTTAATGAGTCACTACAGAAAGCTTTCCGTTCACTTGAAACTGATTTTACAGGACTTGATGAAGTATTTCCTGAGAACATTGATATTGATCACATAAAATCTCAATTAGCAAAATTGCTACCAAACAGATTACTGATTGCTGCTGACGCAATGCGCCACGGAATTAGCATAGAAGAAATAAATTCGATTACAGGATATGACTTATGGTTTCTGCAAAATATACAGCAAATCATCTTGGCTGAACAAAAAATCAAGGAAAACGGCCTTCCTGAGACTGCATATGAAATGTTAGAGATGAAAAAAATGGGATTTTCAGATGCAAGATTGGCAAAGTTAAGTAATAGACCTACCTCTGTCATCCCAGTACCCTCTAATGTCATCCCAGTGCGTGACACTGGGATCCAGCCAGCGTTATACGCTGGAGATCGAGTAAAACAAATCGAAGAAATAAGAAAAAAATTTGGCATTAAACAAGTTTATAAACGCGTAGACACCTGTGCAGCTGAATTTGAATCGAGCACTGCTTATATGTATGGCTGCTATGAGGGTGATGTTGAAAATAAAACGGAATGTGAGGCGAATATTTCTGACCGAGAAAAGGTTGTCATTTTAGGAAGTGGTCCAAATCGCATTGGTCAAGGTATTGAGTTTGATTATGCATGCGTACATGCAGCTTCTGCCGCCAAAGAAATGGGGTATGAAACAATAATGATCAACTGTAATCCCGAAACTGTCTCAACTGACTACGATACCGCTGATCGTTTATATTTTGCACCACTCATTGCAGAGGATGTGCTTGAAATACTAAGTAAAGAGCAAGAAAATGGCACACTGGTTGGTGTAATAGTTCAAATAGGCGGTCAAACACCTTTAAAGTTAGCCAAAGTGCTTAACGAGAGAGGTTTCAAAATTCTGGGAACTTCGTTTGATTCTATTGACCTTGCAGAAGATCGCATGAGGTTTAAAAACCTTGCTTTGCAACTTAATTTAAAACAACCTGAAAATTCTATCTGCCATTCAGTAGAAGAAGCGTTAACCAACGCAGAAAAGGTGGGGTTTCCACTAGTAGTCAGGCCATCATATGTCCTCGGCGGTCAGTCTATGTCGATTAGACACGATACTCAGAGCTTTAAAGAGTACGTCTTAGATCAAACTAAAATCTTTGAGCATGGTTCGCTGCTTCTTGATAAATTTTTAGTCAATGCAGTTGAGGTTGACGTTGATGCTGTATGTGATGGGGAAAAAGTTTTCATTGCAGCGGTCATGGAGCATATTGAAGAAGCTGGTATCCACTCTGGTGATTCAACATGCTCAATACCGACAAATACATTGAGTGACGAAGTAATAAAAGAGATCGAGCTCCAAACTGAGAGAATAGCATTAGCATTAAAAGTGAAAGGTCTGATAAACATTCAGTTTGCTGTTCAAGAGAATAGACCTCTTGCAGAACCTGTTTGTGATGAGAAATCTTTAGGAAAAGTGCAGATGAGCACCACAGAATACTCGAATGTATTTGAGGAGCGCAGACAAGCTTTGACGACAAAATTGCCTTCAGAAATCGAGTTATGCAAGAGGTCTAGTGATGTATACATACTTGAAGTGAATTTAAGGGCTAGTCGAACCGTTCCTTTTATTTCCAAGGTAATCAATATTCCTATTGCAAAGCTTGCCACTCAGGTTATTTTGGGTAAAAAATTGAATCAGGAAAACAAGCCTTTCAATCATTTTGCAGTTAAAGCTGCTGTTTTTCCATTTACCCGCTTTGCAGGAGTTGATACTTTACTTGGTCCTGAAATGAAATCAACAGGAGAAGTGATGGGAATTGACTCATCATTTGAAGCTGCACTTGCAAAAACGCACATGGCTGCAGGATACAAGTTACCAACAGAAGGAACAGCTCTGGTTTCAGTAAAAGATGATGATAAAAAGTATATATTGCCAGTTGCACGAATGTTGAAAGAACTGAGTTTTGAAATATATGCCACCAAAGGCACAGCTTCGTATCTGAACAATAACGGCATTGCTGCACAAGCTGTAAATAAAGTAAGAGAAGGCAGACCCCACATAGTTGATATGCTCAAAGATGGAAAAATAAATCTAGTGATTAATACTTCAAAAGGTGTAAAGTCAGTCTCAGACAGCAAAGATATCAGGAGAACTGCTATTTTGCAAAATATAGCTTACAGCACCACAGCTTCCGGAAGTAAAGCGTTAGTGCTTGCAATTCAATATGTAAAGAATAGCAAACTGGAAGTGAAATCATTACAGCAGATACAAAACGTTTAAATATCAAAACTAGAATAATTCACTCTCAAAATGCTAAAGAGAACATAATAAAAAGATGGAAATTTTGAAGGAAATAGTATACCTAAAGAATCAACTAGCGTAATTGAACAGCCAAATGCTGCAACGAATGCTCCACAATCTCACCTAGAGGACACTTCCCTTATATGTTAAGAACAAGTCTTTATAAATATCAAAGTAGTGAGATTAAAGACACACAGAGAAGAGGAATCGTCACGCCCCTTGATTATAAGAATCGTTGTTCAGCAAGGTTCTCTTCTCTGGTTTATTATACTGAAAGTTCCGAACAACTGATTGAGCTTTTAGGCTCGTATATAAGGCTGGAAAATGCAGTATATGTTATTATTACGGAGGAATTATGAATTCATCAAACATTATTGCTGGCATTGATGTTAGCAAAAGTAAATTAGATCTCCACATTCACCCACTTGAGCATTATAAAATATTTGAAAACAATGTACAATCCATTGATGAAATGCTGGACTTTTTACGTTTGCATAATGTAACCAAAATTGGTCTTGAGGCAACTGGTGGATACGAAAAATTATGTGCCTATACTTTACTAAGCAATGGTTTTGAGGTGTACGTCATTCAACCAAGGTGGGAGAGACTATGCTAAAAGCCTTGGTATTACTACAAAAACTGATAAAATAGACTGCAGTATCATCTCACGTTATATTAATAATACAGATATGCGTGTTACTCCTTTAACAGTTAGTAATGGTAATATTGATTGCTTGAAACAAAAATTATCTCGTAGAAACCAACTTGTAGAAATAGCAAAAATACAAAAAACCCAAATCCAACAGGTAACTGATACATCTATAATCAAACAAATAGAGGAACTTCTTGCAATTTTACGTAATCAAATTAAAACTTTAGAAGATGAAATGATTACATTTATCGATCAAAACCAAGAGCTTAAAAGAAAATATATATCAATAACTATATAGTAGCGGGATGACGGTTTTTCAAATTGTCGGTAAATCTAAGTCAGTTTAGTTATAGGCAGCAATTTTCTGTATTTATTTTAAATTGAAGAAAGCTCAAATGAAAGATCGTGTTTTGCTAAAAATCACAGAATGCAGTCTGGTTACTATTTAAAAGGATATGTTCAAAAAAACTGTATCAAATCAACTCATACACTTCATTACCAACTTCATGATGAAGTTCCGCAGTTGGATGGAAATAATCAAAAAAGAAATAATCCTTTAGTGTTTCTTTGCTACACCCAGGGTTATAGTGAACGTCAAGTTCCCCTTTAAATATCAACTTTAAGAGTATTTTTATATTTTCTTTAAATCTCCCAACTTGGTCTGCAATGTTCGATGTGCATGCATCTTGACAATTTAAACCTTTGCTCTTGTATTCGCTAAACATACTTCTCATTTTAGAGTTAAGATCAAATGCTTTTATTTCAAGATTTGTACTTTTCTTCATATAATCTAAGCCTTTAGCCAGTTTTGCATTGAAACTCTCCGTGAGCTTTGTAGCTAGTTCCCTTGCTTCTTCATCTCTATTAAAAGCTGGTATTGAGCCAACTTCAGGTGCATTTGCAACAACTACATGCTTAACACCATGTTCATTTAGAACCTTAAGTGCATTACATATTTCACTCACTGCTTGTTCCAACACTTCTTCCGCTTTAGTATCGTCATAAGCAGTGGCAACCATAACATCATTTCCGCCGATTATGATGCAAAATAAATCTTCTTTACCTATATCTGGATGATGTTTAATTACCGCATCTAGCTGGTTAGCTAAACGAAATTTATTGAAGAAATAAGAAAAAATAGGGTCAAAAATTTCAGATGCTGTTGCATATGAAACTGCGTAATTCTGACCTTGCTGTTCGTGGCATCTCCCAAAAAATGAATAACTCCACCCAGGTTTAAATTCATCTAAATCTAAATATTTTGCTATATATTCAACAGCAGTAGGGCCATTGCTAAAAGATCTTCCTTGATAAAAAGGATCATCAAATTTTACGCTTTTTGCAAAGGATAAATTATTTAAAATTCCAATGATTGCGCCATTATCGGATAAGCTATCACCCAGAACATAAAAATTTCTATACTTTGAATTAGAATTGTCATTTTTGTTTGTCATAATATTTACCGTAGATTAGCATGTTGTTTCATTAGATTCATAGAAAAAGAAAAATAGCGGTGAAATTATACAACTTTGGCCTAACTTGCTCTCCACTTTTTCCGGGCAAAATCAGCTTCTTCTTAACTTGACACGTATACTTAAAAGAACCCTCTAAGTTTTCTAGCACGGCTTGGATGTTTCAACTTGCGCAGTGCTTTTGCCTCTATTTGCCTAATTCTCTCACGTGTTACATTAAAAATTTTTCCTACTTCTTCTAAGGTATGTTCCTTCCCATCTTTACCAAGGCCAAAACGCATTCTTAAAATTCTTTCTTCCTTTGGTGTTAAAGTTGCAAGAACATTGGTTGTAATGCCACGCAAGTCAGCAAGTATTGCAGCATCCTCTGGCCTGGAGACTCGCTTGTCTTCTATACAATCACCAAAGGTACTACTATCATCTTTTCCTGTTGGAGCTTCAAGACTTACTGGATCCCTTGCTATTTTCATAACTTTGCGTATTCTTTCCAGTGGCATTGTCAGTTCTACACTCAATTCCTCTAACGTCGGCTCTCTTCCCATCTCATGAGTCATCTTTCTTAATGCTCTGTTGATTTTACTGATAATTTCCACCATATGAACTGGTATTCTAACTACTTTAGACTGCTCAGGTATTGCTCTAGTGATTGATTGTCTTACCCACCAAGTGCCATAAGTTGAAAATTTATATCCACGTTTGTAATCAAACTTATCCACGGCCTTCATAAGACCAATATTGCCTTCTTGTATCAAATCAAGCAGATCAAGGCCTCTTTTTGAATACTTCTTAGCAATGGAAACTACTAGCCTTAAGTTAGCCTTAATCATTTCTTGCTTTGCTTCAGAGACTTCTCGTTCGTGTTTTTGTATTCTCTTGATTAGCTCCTTAAATTCTTGTACGTTATCTTCCTGTATATGCTGCTTAATACCGTTCAAGGTACTAGCTATATGTTCAGAGTTATCGTCTATAAACCTTAAAAATTTGTTTTTTAATTCACCTGTAAAAGAGGACTGATTTTCATTGATCTTTAAAAGACTTATCTTTTTCAATTCGTGCTTTAAAAGCACGTCATCATAAACTTTATAGAAACTTTCTCTATCGATATCGTATTTTCTAGCCTCAGCAATAAGATTAGCCTCTTCAAGCGTAATGGATCTATTTATCTTATAAAGTTCTTGTGTAATTCTGGCAACAGCAGCATCACTTAACTTAATTTGTAATGCTATAGACCATATTTGATTATACAAATTTTCTAGCTCATTAGAGAAATTTTTAGAATTTTTTCTTAATATCAACGCTTCATTTGTTAAAGTAATTATCTCATCCAATGCAACTATGACCTTTGGCAATAAGTCACTTTCCATTTCAAGAATAGAAACATTTAAATTGACTGAACTTATATCTTCATTATTACCGTCTTTCTCATCATCACTTTTTTTACTATCTTTCTCATCATCACTACAGTACTCAGCATCTTCAGAAACATCCTCAGAATCCTCAACATCTTCAGCACTTTCTTCACTCTCTTCACTTTCTTCTTTGGGTACCACATTAAAATCAGAGTTATAAATTGCATCCAGATCTATAATTTCTCTCAGTAAGAGAGCTCCATTACTTAAATCATCACGCCATACTTTTATCACCTTTAATGTTACTGATGTTTCAATTATTGCGCGTAACATGTTATGCTTTTCAGATTCAATTTTTTTTGCTATCTCGATTTCATCTGCCCTTGATAAAAGCTTTACGGAGCTCATGTCTTGTAAATAAATCCTCACTGGATCATCATTTTGTACTAAAGTTGCAGTAACATTTGGCGATGTGTCATCATCATCAAGTTTACTATCATCACTGTTGGAAGGAATATCTTCTTCATCTTCGCTACTTTCAAGCACATTAATTCCGGAATCCTGCAATAAAGATATAGCATCATCTATAAAGTCAGACGAAAAATTTTCATCTGATAATTTATCATTTATATCATCAAAGGTGATAAAACCACCCTTTTTTATACTCTTAGTTACCAGATCTTTGATAATTTTTTTCTTATCTTCTGCATCATTAATAGTTGACATCATTACCTTTATAGTTTATAATTTTATTTCTTATTAACAAACAAACTTACAACGAGCAAGTCTATAATTTTACTTTTAACTTGTGGCTATTTGTTACTTCATATAGTTTAAGATACTGTTAATTTATGTACACTTGTCTTAATCAATTGTTCCATACTTTTCTTCCATTTTTACTGCTATGGATAATCCAACTGAAAATGTTGCAATTCCAACCACTATAGCAGTAAGCATTAAAACATGGGGTATAGGATTGCTATATGAATAAAAATTTGAAACCAATATAGGAGGCAAGGAACTTTTTATATATCCTAGAGATATGTAAAATAACAAAACAGATGCTTGGAAGACGCTTACCCCTATCATTTTCTTGATTAAATTTTTATCGTTTATAATAATATATAAACCTAGCACCATTAATACAATAATAATCGTATAATTATATAAAGTCATTGTTTTTTCCTACGAGCAAAATTTATATATATAATTAACATAGAGGAGCAGACAGTAAATGCTACACCTAATTCCACCAAAAAAATACCTAATTTTTGACCGGTTCTATTATTGGTTAACAAGATATCATAAGATAAAAAATTTTGGCCAAGTAAAGTTGTTGCAACGCCCGTTCCTCCATAAATTAAAATACCTAACACGTTAGTCAATCTAATCACAGAATAAGGTATTGCTTTTAGAGTTGTAGATACACCAAATAGCATTGAATATAATATTATCCCGGAGGCAATAATTATTCCTGCTTGAAAACCTCCACCCGGAGTGTAATCACCGTGAAATTGTATGTATAAACCAAATAAAATGATAAAAGGTATCATCAAAAATGTTACTGCATTTAATATCGGATCTTTAATCATTTTCTTTTTCTTCTTTTAATATCAACGTTATACAAAGCGCAGCAGTAAAAACTACTATAGTTTCTCCAAACGTGTCATAACCACGAAAGCTTGCCAAAATAGCTGTCACTATATTAGGAATACCGGTAGCTTTTTCGGTATTTTCCACATAATAAGGAGCAACATGCAAGTGGATCGGAGCATTGTGGCTGCCAAAATCTGGCAATTGAATCATAAAATATGACAAACATACAGCCAGAAATAACATAAAAAAAAGCGTTATAGGGTTATGAGATAGATTTACTTTATGATTCTTTATCAAGGAGAGTGCTGCAAACGTAAAAACTGTACTGAGCCCCGCACCAACAGAAGCTTCAGTAATTGCAACATCAGGTGCATTCATAATTAAGTATATAAGCGCAATCAGTGAACTAAATACACACATTAGAACAGCACTTACGACTAAATGTCGCGAGAAAACTATAAAAACCGTAACTGTTAGTAACAACAAAAGTAACACTACATTTAATATTTCTAACACCTTAGCCTTCTTTAACAGTTTTTTTCTTAACTTTATAATGAGTGCGCGCTAAAATATAGCTATTAGTTGAGTTAGCTACCCATATTATAAAAATTAATAATACTATTTTAACAGTATTGATTGAAAATCCATTCTGCAAAGCAAAACCAATTAACAATAACGTTGCACCGCTAGAATCTGTAATACCTGCTGCATGTAACCTAGTATAGAAATCAGGAAATCTGATCACCCCTATATTTGAAATAATTATCAAACAAATACCTAAAAATATGAAAATGGATCCTATCATAAATTATCAAAACAACATTAATCTCATTAGTGCTATAGTTGATATAAAGCTAACGCTAGCATACAACAATGCTATATCAATTAAAAAAAAATTATTCAGAATGATTGATATTGCTGTTATAAGTACAACTACTTGCGTTGAGAAATTATTGAACGCTAAAACCTTATTGTACACATCATTTGACTTAGACACTATGCAACACAACATTACACTCATACAGAACAACAGTGTATAGATAGCAATGCAAATCATTTAAAGACTATGTAACTTCAGTAGATTTCTAAACGGATACTTCTTCATCGCCATCTTGATCATTTATTTCATCATCTATTTCACCATCCACTTCATAATCTTGGCTTTCTTGACTTGCATCAAGATCTGTGTTATCAGAAAAATTTAATAAATTCGCTAGCTTACTTGTATTACTGCTGTAAACATTATTCATATTTCCTTTCATGTATTCCTTGCATCTACCTACCAAAAGGCTAAACAGCTCATGAGTATCCACCTGTTTTCCTGCTATTTCATGTAAGGAAACTATGGTATTTTTATGACCTTTAAACTTAGCTGCTTGAATTGGATTACTTGCCCCTGTATTTAAATCATGTGTTCTTTGACTTGCCAACAGAACCAATTTGAAACGGTTACTTACCCGTTCTATACACTTTTCTACAATAGACTCAGCCATAAGATACTACCTTAATAAGTTTTATACTATATCACAAAAAACAAGTTGTCAACTTTGTATCTATTGCGATTCAACTTCATGTTTTACTTTTTCTGCCTCAGATTTTATTTCTTGGCTTTCTGTCATCGTGATTGTTATCTCATGATCAAGTTTTTTTAGAAATCCTAACAATCGCTCTAAAGAAAAACCATCTATTTTACCATTTTTAATTTGCGATACCTTTGGCTGATCAATACCAAGTTTCTCAGCTGCAAAAGCCTGAGTCCAAGCATTTTTTTCTATAATTTTATTTATTATATAAAGCAACTTTGTTTTTATTCCTGCACTGTCTAAGTTATTTAACGATATTATTTCCATAATTCTTACACTCACATATCAATTAACTTTATTAAACATTATAACATAATATTTAATATACCAAGATATTAATGTCATGTAACTTGTCAATAATTATATGATATCAATATTTAAAACTTTAAGTTGATTATATATTAATATTTTTATCAAATTTCTAGTAATTTTAAATTACCATTTTACCATCAGTCTATCTGAAAAAACCATTTATAGAAAGAACAAGCTAAGATTACAAAGCTTGAAATACAAAAATAATTATTTTATAAATTTATCTTACATAAGAAGTTTATATCTCTATATCTTAATATAAATATTTATTTAAATTTTTAAAATTTCTATTTTAACGAGAATTCTATATATTATATTTATAATATAATTTAAATATTTGTTGCTTTTTAGCTGGAACATTATTTAGTTAGTAAGTAAAATTGTGTTGAATATGACAAAAATAAAAAAAGATGTTGCTGTTATTATGGGAAGTGAGTCAGATTACACCACTATGGTCCATACTGTTGAGATGTTAAAAGCATTAGAAGTTTCACATGATATATTCATAATATCTGCACATAGAACACCAGAAAGGCTCTTCAATTTTGCTAAATCTGCACAAGAAGAAGGTTTTAAGGTTATTATAGCTGGTGCAGGAGGTGCAGCTCATTTACCTGGTATGGTTGCGTCACTAACTTGTTTACCAGTTATCGGCGTTCCTGTGCATAGTAAACAATTAAATGGGCTGGACAGTCTACTCTCTATAGTTCAAATGCCAAAGGGTGTTCCAGTTGCAACCATGTCTATAGGAGAAAATGGAGCATATAATGCTGCCATTACTGCCATATCTATATTGTCAATTTCCAACAGTGAAATTGCAGGTAGGTTAAAAAAGTGGAGAGAGAAACAGACCAAAGAAGTAAAAGAAAAACCAGTTTCATAATAAATCTATGGCAATAACTCTTTTAGACACAAAAACCATAAACCGTATAGCAGCGGGGGAGGTGATAGAAAGGCCAGCAAGTGTAGTAAAGGAATTAGTGGAAAATGCAATAGATGCTGGAAGTTTAGAAATAGAGATCAAAATAGAAAGTGGTGGGCGTAACCTTATTATTGTGACAGATGATGGTAACGGAGTAGAAAAAAACGATTTAGAACTTGCGTTTATGCGCCATGCTACTTCAAAATTGAGCGATAGTGAATTAATAGAAATCAAGCATCTTGGCTTTAGAGGAGAAGCTCTGCCTTCAATAGCAGCAGTAAGTAGGATAAAATTATCGTCTAAGGCAAGAGAAGCAAATGAAGCATGGTCTATAAGTTATGAGGGTGGAGAGAAAATAGGGGAGCTAACTCCTTACCCTTTATCACAAGGGACACATATTGAAGTACGAGATTTGTTTTTCGCTACTCCAAATAGACTAAAATTTCTAAAAACCGAAAGAGCAGAAACTCAAAGCATTGTTGATATTGTAAACAACCTAGCAATGATTAACTATCATATAGGGTTTACTCTCACTTCAGGTAATAAAAAGCTCTTAAAATGCGCTAAGCAGACTTCGTTATTTCATAGATTGTGTGAAGTAGAAGAAGAATTTCAGGGCAATTCTTTGGAGATCAATGAAGAAGAAGACGACATTAAACTTACGGGACACATCTGTAAGCCGACCGTCAATCGTGGTAAGTCCACTCAGATCTATACGTTTGTTAATGGAAGGCCAATTAAAGATAATTTACTTATTGGCGCAGTTAGGTATGCATATCATGATTTTATTCCAAGCGATAGGTATCCTTTTGCAGCGTTACATTTAGAGATACCTTATGATCAAGTAGATGTAAATGTGCATCCAAATAAGTCAGAAGTAAGGTTTCAGAATAAGAAGCTCATATATGAGATAATGACAAGAGGATTAATTAAAGCATTGTCAAGAAGGATAGGCACTTTTCCAGCGCATGACCAGAAAATGGATTCAACATTGCCGGATCCTTTTGATAAACCTAATGTTCAAAAAGAATTTTATGAAAAAAGACCAAGTCCTTTTAAAAATCAACTAATAAAAGAATTTGCTTCTCCAAATGAAAAAGCAAAAGGCTTATCAGAACAGTCAAAATCGTTTGATTATACCGGCATACAGAAATTTCCATCACAAGCGGAGACTATGGTTCTGGAAAAAAAGGTGTTAGAGCAAGTTGATTTGATAGAGAGCCACCCGCTCGGGTTTGCACGCTGTCAGGTCTATAATACTTATATTATTGCAGAGGTAAGGGACAAATTGATTATAGTCGATCAGCATGCAGCCCATGAAAGACTAGTATATGAATGCTTAAAACAAAAATCAAGTGTAAAAAGACAAAAACTACTTCTTCCTGAAACGGTTGAAATCAAAAATCAAGCCGGAATGGAGATGATTGAAGTTTATAAAGATAAGTTATTTGAAATGGGTTTTGATATTGAAATCAAATCAGAGAATAAAGTGATAGTAAAAGAAATCCCTGCAATCTTGGGCACAATAGATGTGAAAGAGATGCTAATTAATATAGTCGATAGATTAACGGAAATAGAAGATACATTGCCAGTAGAAGATAAAGTGAACAAAATATTGGCCACTATCGCTTGTCATGGATCAATTAGAGCGGGTAGAAAAATGAGGTTAGATGAAATGAATGAGCTGCTGAGACAAATGGAAAAAACCCCATATTCCGGGCAATGCAACCACGGAAGACCAACTTATATAGAAATGAAACTCAGTGATATTGAAAAACTTTTTGAGCGCAGGTAATGAGGTTGCCATAAATATGTAAGTGCTCCTTTCTCGTCATCCAAGTAGCTCATAGAAACGAAAAAACTTCCTTGACAAACTCCGTCAGCCCCTTTATCATGAAACTGAAGCTATTTATTTATCTTCGCAATCTGTGCAGGTTAATGACAAAAAACTTAGGGTATTTGGCGTCTCATGTTTAATTTTTCGCACTACGTGCATCGCATGTCTTTAAAAATTTCTGGGTTTTTACCTATATAAGCCGAAACGCGCTTACAAAGCGTTTAAGACAGCAAAAAACGTCAAATTGACAAGGGAGAATTTGAATACTAGCTACCCTAGGGTTTCTTTGCCTTTTTTCCTGCTTGGTAAATTTCTTAAACACTTGCGGTGTAGGTTAGTTGCAAGTTAAAAGCAGCTAAATCGCTCTTAATCAAGCGTTTTAGAATAAAAAAAACGCCGATATTTTAGTACATGGTAAATAGCCAACCACCACGGGGCTTCTTTTGCCTTTTTTTTCGCTTAGTAAATTTCTTAATGTTTATAGCTAAACGACAACCGTCATCCCGCTACGTGTTAGCGGGATCTATGTTAAGGTATGACAGTTAAGTAGGGGATCTATGTTAAGAGATACCGCGAATGAATCGCGGTATGACGGTTCGCGGCGGCATAGTAATTCGTCATCCCGCTACGTGTTAGCGGGATCTCTTGTTAGCGCCGCGGCGGTATGACGTCTCGCTTGCAACCTATAGCTTTGTCATTCCAGTGCTCCTTTTTTTGTCATCCCAGTGCCTTGACTATTTGGATCCAGAAAACTTAGCTTCGAGTCAAGTAGGCTGCAAATAAAAACTGGATTCCAGCGTCACGCGCTGGAATGACACCCTGACAATCGTCATCCCGCTACGTGTTAGCGGGATCTATGTTAAGAGATACCGCGGCGGTATGACGTATAGAAACTAAAAAAGTTCTTTTTTAAAAAACTTAAGTTATACTTATAAGTATTTGATACTTTTTATAGTGATTATGTCGAGTTTAAGCTGCCTTTATGGTGATAATGCAGAATTTGTGGAAGAAATGTATAGCCGTTATTTGCAGGGTGATAAATCAATCGGGGAGGATTGGTATAGAATTTTTTCAAGCAATTTAGAAGTTAATAAAGCGGAGACCTGCGGTGCACAACATGTAACTAAGGTGGATGATTCAGTTTCTAGTTTAGCAAATTTTTTCAGATCTTACGGTCATTTTTTTGCGGATCTTAATCCGTTATTACCCAATGTGAATAAGGAAGTAGATTATCAGAAATATTCGAATCTATATCCGGCAAGTGACGCTGGAATCTATAGAGATATTTACTGCAAGAACATCGGTTTTGAATTTATGCATATCTCCTCTTATGAGGAGAGGATGTGGCTGCAGGAAAAGATCGAAAATCAAACCTATACGCTGAGTTCACAAGATAAAAAGGAAATACTGAGGCACTTGATCGAATCTGAGATGTTCGAGCAATTTCTCCATATGAAATTTCCTGGATATAAACGCTTTTCTGTTGAAGGTGGAGAATCAGCTATCGTTGCAATTGAAAAAATCATTAGTGATTCTACGGTTTTTGGTATTGAAGAAATAGTCCTTGGCATGGCTCACCGCGGACGACTCAATGTTCTAACCAAAGTGATGGGGAAAGAATATGCGGCAATGCTGTCTGAATTTCAAGGCAATCTTGCATACCCAAGTGGTCTTGAGGTGTCCGGTGATGTTAAATATCACCTTGGTTACTCTTCTGATCGAGCACTTTCAGGTGGCAAAAAAATACATTTAAGTTTATGCCCTAATCCATCTCACCTTGAAGCGGTAAATCCGGTTTTGGCTGGAAGAATAAGAGCAAAACAGAATATAAGATCTGTGCTTGGCATATCAATTCATGGTGATGCGGCTTTCATCGGTCAAGGAGTGGTTGCTGAAACTTTAACCTTAAGCAATATTGAAGGCTATAAAGTGGATGGCATTGTGCACATTGTCATTAATAACCAAGTTGGTTTTACTGCTAACCCATGTTGCGCACGATCCTCTTTTTATTGCACTGATATAGCAAAATCAATAGAAGCTCCAGTGTTTCACGTCAATGGAGATAACCCGGAAGCTGTGAGTTTTGCTACAAGTCTGGCGATGGAATATAGGCAGAAATTTAAAAAGGACGTAGTAATTGACATAATGTGCTACCGCAAATATGGCCATAATGAAGGTGATGAACCGAATTTCACTCAGCCACTTATGTATAAGGCGATATCAAAGCATAAAACTCCTGGAACATTGTATGAAGAAAAATTGACTGCAGAGAAAGTATTAGATGGCGATGAAGTAAATAAATTGCGCAGTGAATTCAGGGCAAAATTAGATAAAAGTCTTGCTGAATCAGCGGCTTACACTCCAAAAAAAGCTGACTGGTTCGGTGGAGTGTGGTCAAAATTAAGAAGAGCAAAGCTGAACGATTTGAGCGAATACTACACGGATTCTGGTGTTCCGCCAGATGAGCTGAAAAAATTAGGTGTGCGTATAAATAGCAATATCCCAAGTAACTTTAACATTAACAATAAGGTTAGAAAAATACTCGATGGCAGAATAGACAGCATAAATTTTGGTAGTAATATAGACTGGGCAACTGCCGAAAGTCTTGCGTTTGCATCACTGCTCACAGAAAGAATAGGAGTGCGTTTATCAGGACAAGACTCTGGTCGTGGGACTTTCTCGCACCGTCATTCAAGGCTTGTTGATCAGGTAACAGAAGAAGCATTTATTCCGCTAAACAATATAAATGAAAAGCAAGCTCACTTTGAGGTCATAGATAGCGCACTATCTGAGTATGCTGTAATGGGCTTTGAATATGGATATAGTCTTGATTCTCCGTATTCACTGGTGCTCTGGGAAGGACAATTTGGTGATTTTGCAAACGGTGCGCAAATTATGATCGACCAGTTTATCGCATCTGCAGAAACAAAGTGGTTGCGATCAAGCGGTCTAGTTTTATTGCTGCCTCATGGTTATGAAGGACAGGGACCTGAGCATAGCTCCGCACGTATAGAGAGATTTTTGCAACTCTGCGCAGAGGATAATATGCAGGTAGTTAATTGTTCCACTCCGGCGAATTACTTCCATGTCTTACGCAGACAAATGCATAGAGACTTTCGTAAGCCTCTGGTAGTGTTTACACCTAAATCGCTACTGCGCCACAAAAGAGCAGTATCTAACCTATCTGACTTTGAAGGAAAATTCCTCACAGTAATTCCAGAATGTAGAACAGGTTTAGTTTCGAATGATAAAATACGTAAAGTTGTAATATGCAGTGGTAAAGTTTATTACGACATATGTGAAGCACAAAAAATAAACGATATAGCAGTAATACGTTTGGAGCAATTCTATCCTTTTCCTGCAGATAAACTAAGTAATGAACTTGAAAAGTACAAAAACGCTGAAATTATATGGTGTCAAGAAGAACCAAAAAATATGGGAGGATGGTTTTTTGTCAACCCATTGATAGAAGAAGTGTTATCTAATCTCGATATCCAAGCAAAAAGACCTAAGTGTATCGCAAGACCTGCTGCTGCATCTCCTGCATGTGGTTATGTTAGTGTTCACACTCAGCAGCAGGAGGAGATTTTAAAGCAGGTTATGCAGGGGATCTAGCACAATTGTGCAAATATTGAAGCGAAAGCTGGCAAGCGAACATTGTTCATCAGATCTTGACGCTGGGCACTGCAGCCAGGCGCAATAGAAAACGCATTACACCAATAAAGCCCTTTTGGTACTCAAGCAAATATAAAAGATTTTTATTCTATTAAAAAAAATTTAATTTTTATTAAAATTTTCATTTATTTTTATTTAAAAAGTAAACATTATTAATATTTACTTTAATTAATATAGGATATATATGAATACAAAAATATTTGAGATGTTAATAAGGAGAACTGGTCTACGCAGAGATAGCAAAGCTGAGATCATACAGTTAAATAGAAATGAAAAAGCTTTCATAGATGAGGATAAAGAATCTATCGAATTAGCTGAGGCCATTTTTGAAGAGAATAATATGTTTCATTTCCGCAAACCAGGTCCTGCTATGGATTACATTTTGCACAAATTAATAAATGATAGGAAGCTTTTCGAGGAAATGAAAGATAGAGGTACAAGTATAATACGTCTTTTTTCTTTGTTATCAATGTATCATGGTCTTCCCAAGTGCTGTGTTGTGAGAAGAAGAGGGCGTATTACTGAGTGTGGAATATTTGCTTATGCTGACAACTGTTTAGAACTAGTACCTTTAGAGGACTTTATACTTATTGAGCCTTCCTCGTACCTCGAGTACATTGTGTTTGACAATGAGAATATCAGAAATAGGTTAGCTGAAGACTTAACTGAAGATAAAACAAAATTAGATATCTTTTTGAATGGAATTTTAGCAACAAAGAATTCGGATTTAGTATTATCTTGTATTAACAAGATAGAGGTTCTTAATGAGGGAGATAGATATTTTGTTAATCTCTTACAGAAAAACGGCATGCTAGACTACATCTTAAACAAAGATGATACAACACTTGCAAAATCAACTCTAAAGGAGTTGTTGAAGCTTTCTATTTTGCAGGAAGAAAAAAGCACTGAGTTAGAATCTCCCCAAGCTTCAAGTGTAAATGTTAGCAAAGCTCAGCAACATTGTAGTATATAGCTGGTGATAAAGTTTAAAATAATTGCATATACTAAGGCTCATTTAAATATAGAGCCTCAGAACCTGTCTTGAAAGGAGTTAAGCAGCTAATTTAGTAAGCATAGAAGTAATCATATTAAATAAGATATTGTTTTTTGAAGTAAGAGGAGAATGCTCGTAATCCTTGCTCATGCGTCTAAAATTGGAAAGCCAAGCAAAGGTTCGTTCTACAATCCAACGTTTAGGAATAACCTGAAATCCTGTATCAACCAATTTCTTGGTAATCATTAGCAAACATCCAGTTTCCAACAAACATCGATTTTGTAATTTACCTTTGTATCCTTGATCAGCAAAAAACTTACGTAATGTTGGAGCTTTGCATTTAGCTTGAATAAAAAGATTGGTAGCACCATCACGATCCTGAATGCTTGCGCTGTGTACCTCTGCAGTAATTACAAGACCTAGTGTATCTACAATAATATGGCGTTTTCTACCCTTTATTTTTTTACCGGCATCATATCCTCTTGATCCCCTTTTTGAGTCGTTTTCACTGATTGACTGTCAATTATACCTACTGAAGGTGTTTCATTTTTACCAACCATTTTTCTTACCTCTTTTACTAGCATGTCATGTATTTTTTTCAATTTTCCATTATTACGCCACCTGATAAAATAGTCATACACCGTTTTCCATGGGGGAAAATCCTTTGGTAGCATTCTCCACTGGCAACCACCCCTCATTATATACCTTATTGCATTAATAATTGTTCTGATGTTATGTTTTCTTGGTCGTCCTATCGCTCCTTGTGCAACATAGGGCTCTAAAATTTCCCATTCCTTGTCACTTATATCACTTGGATACAATTTACCCTCCTATTTTTTGCTTACCTCATCATACTCTTTTCTTTATTCCCTTTCAAGACAGGTTCTCAGTGGTGCTTAATTTTTTCAATTGATGGTGACTAGTAGCCCTACTATGATGTGGATCTATGCTCGCTTATAACTAAAATTTCACTTCCACCAAGGGGATATTATTCCAGCTATTGCTTCCATAGTCATCAATAGAAGCGTTTAAGCAATCTGTATCAAAGCGCACGGGCACATCAAATTCAAAGCTCGCAGTGATTATCACATCTTTTACTGGTGGCTTCATAAATGTTATTTCTCCAGTTGAATAATTTACTGAATATTCACTCTCTTCTTTACCATTTAAATAAATCTTTACTGTCCCATGTACTGGCTTTTTGATCATACGTATATGCTTATCTTCCCCACTTACATAAGTTTTGATTAGCTGAAAAGTCGTTTTTTTGTTATCTCCTATACCAATCTCTTGATTAATGGCTATAAAATCCGACCAATCCTTAAAACGAAACCCTATTGCTTTACCTTTTCGTGCATGAAAAAATGTTATTAGTTCTAGTAGTTGCTCGTTTGATCTGACCCCGTAAGCTATGTTGTATCTAGTGCGTGCATGAGACCAATTGATGTTGCGCTGTTCACAACCATTGTGAGTTGTTACAACGTCAGTAGAAAATTCCGGTCCTCCAGTGGAACCATAAGATATATTTTCTGGAAATCTAATTTCTGTGAATGACATATACCCTCCTGTGAAAGTAAAATAGTTTGGTTGAAGAAAATGTTGTAATTTGAAAGCGTTTCACATAGTAAATGACGCTATGGAAAGTGGATGAGACTACTGAGTTAAACTGCTGTCACACCCACAGTTACTATACTCAGGTTCATTTGAGTTGTCAAGCAAAAAAATAAAATTTTATGGCAAATTGAAACTAGCCTTGCTTGTGACTTAATTCATCTACTTTTTTGCGTAATACATTCAAATCAGTTGCTCCTACAAACAGGCTATCTCCAATTATTAAAAAAGGTGTACCACCTACTCCCAAATCTCTTACTAGAAGCCTACTGTTGTTTATCATTTGCTCAATTTTGTCCGCGTTATCTTTTATGGAATCATTAAAATCGTCCTCATCAATCCCTATGTTTTTCACTATATCCAATATGCTTTCGTCTGAAAATTCTCCTTTGTGACTTAAAGCAGCATGGTGAAAATCGAAATATTTTTCTTTATCGAGAAAATAGACAGCTAAAGCACTTTTTGCTGCCTTTAAAGAAGCGTTACCAAGTATTGGAGCATCCCTAAAGATATACTTAATTTTGCCGTCGTTAATTAACTGCTTTATATCATTCTTTATAGCTTTGCAATGTCCACAAGAATAGTCAAGGAAGCCTACAGCTATAACACTACTATTTTCATTTCCGGAGTAAGGATAAGTAAGGTCAAATATTTGATCCTTGTATTGTGAAATTTTACTTTTGGTTACATTATCTCGAGCAGCGTAACTACTTTTAATCGACTCCTCTTTGAGAGTTTTTACGATCTTATCAAAATTTCTGCTTATATAATTATCTAATTTCTCACCTATATAATCATCGTTTAGCATTTGGCTGCGATTTGAAAGCCAATTGTTTATTATCGGCAAGCTTGCTATTGCTATTATTAAAATTAATAAAAACGATATTCTAGACATACAATTTATTTAAAAACCTACAACATAAAACTTTTAGTACACATTTATCTGTATATTAAAAGAAGCATCTAATGTTAATATATAAAAACATTTATATCAAGTGTATTTTATAGTCAGTTTTGCCTCGAATACAAACTTTACGTACAATGATTAGGTATATTGTCACAAAGTTCATCAGAAGACTTGATAATGTAGGTGACCAAACTACCCCCAGAATAGCCAATTATGAGATGCTCTATCTTTTACCGCCACGCTGTAAATACGGCGGTAAAACAAAGTTGATAATTTTATTCCGCTGTGTATAATTTTCCGTGGAATAAACATATGAGTGAACCAATAATTGGCAGAGAAAAAGAAATAGCTATTCTACAAGACAAACTTCTTTCTCAATCAGCCGAATTTATTGCTGTTTATGGTCGGCGTCGTGTAAATGTTGTATTATCTGCATTTTATCAGCATAATATAGAAGTAATGTAATGCAGATATTATGCCGATGCCAAATTATACGATTACTTCTAAAATTGCTAATTGCCTTATGAAGATTGAAGCAGCAAAAGAAAAAGTGTTACATTTGCCACTCACTGTATCGATGCTCTCGTCCCTTCGTGAAACTGCACGGCTTTATACCACACACTATTCTACTATGATTGAAGGAAATCGACTTGAACCTAAACAGATTGAAGAGGTTTTAAGTGGTAAAAGCCACTTTCCAAAATATAGGAGAGATGAAAATGAGGTTAAAGGATATTATGCAGCTTTAACTCAAGTTGAACAATGGGCAGCAAGGAGAATACCCATTACTGAGAAAGCTGTTCAAACACTACATGCTCTAGTAATAGCAAGTGGAAAATCTAAAATAAAATCAACACCTTATCGTGATGGTCAAAATGTTATCCGCGATAGTCTTACACGTGCAATAATTTATATGCCACCTGAAGCAAAGGATGTACCAAAGCTCATGAGCAGTATGATTGATTGGATTCGTAACAGTGAGCAAGTGCCTTGCCCAATTATTGCAGGTATTGCGCATTATCAATTTGTAACAATTCACCCTTACTATGACGGTAATGGTCGTACTGCAAGATTGTTGACTACATTAATTTTACACCTTGGTGGGTATGACCTAAAAGGACTTTATTCATTGGAAGAATATTATGCTAAGAATCTAGGAGCGTATTATGAAGCAATCAGTATAGGTCCATCGCACAACTATTACATGGGACGAGCTGAAGCAGATATTACTAAGTGGGTGGAGTATTTCGTAGAAGGTATGGCAAATTCATTTGAGAACGTTTTACAACGTATAAATAAAGAAGAATACCACGCTGATCAGACTGATCTTATACGTAAGCTTGATCCTAAACAACGCAAAGCTCTTGAGCTCTTCCAGGAGTTTTCCGCTATTACAGCTAGTCAGGTTGGCGAACTATTTAATTTTAAGCCTCGTACCAGTGCGCAACTTTGTAAAAAGTGGGTGGAAATGGGGTTTATCAAGATTGTAGATTTTTCCAATAGAGGAAGGAAATACAAACTTAGTAAGCAATATGAAGATTTGATCTCAAATTAACTGAAAGCTCGCTAGACAGTGCATAGATCAAATTTCAATAAAGTGCTTGAAAACTAGATATAAACTTAAAATTTTAAAAACTGGAATATGTACAACAACTTACGCGACTTCATCAAAGCCTTAGAAGAAAAAAAAGATCTGATTAGGATTAAGGAGGAAGTTTCAACAGTTCTTGAAATGACAGAAATTCACCGTAGGGTTTTGTCAAACAAAGGGCCAGCGATCATTTTTGAAAATGTTGTCACAGAAAATGGTAAAAATTCGATTCCTGTTTTGGTGAATTTATTTGGTACTATTAAGAGGATTGCATTGGGGTTGAACATAAACCCTGATGAACTAAGAGATCTTGGTAAACTTTTAGCATTTTTGCAATCACCTGAGCCGCCAAAAAACTTTAAGGATGCTATAAAAATGTTTCCTTTGTTGAAAGTTGTGTTATCGATGCGAAGTAAAATAGTGAGCAAGGCTCCATGTCAAGAGGTAGTGCTAACCGGAGATGAAGTGGACCTAAGTCTACTGCCCATTCAAACATGCTGGCCAAATGAACCTGCACCACTTATCACCTGGCCAATTGTGGTAACGAAAGGACCCACGAAAGAAAAGCAAGATAATTTTAATCTTGGAATATATCGTATGCAGGTTATAGATAAAAAAACAACACTAATGCGTTGGCTTGCACACAGGGGTGGCGCAACTCACCATAAGCGTTGGAAGGAAGAAGGCAGAAATATGAAATTTCCTGCTGCTGCTGTGATCGGTAGTGATCCTGCAACGATTATTGCTGCGGTAACTTCAGTGCCAGAAACATTGTCAGAATACCAATTTGCTGGACTGCTGCGAAAGAAGCCGCTTGAACTTGTAAATTGTAAGACTATTCCACTTCAAGTGCCAGCTCACGCGGAAATCGTTCTGGAAGGCTATGTGAGTTTGGATAGATATCAAGATGAGGGACCATATGGAGACCACACTGGCTACTATAATTCTGTTGAGCAATTTCCAGAATTTAATATTACTGCAATTACTATGCGTAAAAACCCGATATATCTTAGCACTTTCACTGGCAAGCCACCTGATGAACCATCGATTCTTGGTGAAGCACTCAATGAAATTTTTGTGCCCATTCTTATCAATCAATTTCCAGAGATAGTGGACTTTTATCTGCCACCGGAAGGTTGCTCATATAGAATAGCGATAGTGTCGATAAAAAAATCCTATCCAGGGCAGGCAAAAAGAATTGTTATGGGCATACTTTCTTTTCTAAAGCAGTTTTTATACACGAAGTTTATTATCGTTGTTGATAATGATATAAATGTACGTGATTGGAAGGAAGTAATGTGGGCAATGTCAACGAGGATGGACCCTGTGCGTGATACAATCATGATAGAAAGTGTACCTATTGATTATTTAGACTTTGCTTCCCCTGAAAGTGGACTTGGAGGTAAAATGGGATTTGATGCGACAAATAAAATCCCGCCTGAAACCAAACGAGAGTGGGGAAAGAAAATTGAGATGAGTGAGGAAATAGTAAGGAAAGTCGCGGAGAAGTGGGAGGAATATATGGACTAGACTTCTTGCATAAAAGCAGAAAAAAGTTTGGCGTTTTTTATAATGCCGTAATTAGCATTAACTGATAATTGTGCGTCACAGTGCCCTTTTTTTGTCATCCTATAGCTATACCGCCGCGGTATCTCTTAGCCGCTAACAAGTAGTGGGATGACGAGCTTATCGTCATCCTGCCGCGAACCGTCATACCGCGATTCATTCGCGGTATCTCAGCCGCTAACAAGCAGCGGGATACTTAGGGATGACGGTTGTTGTTTAGCTGTAAATATTAAGAAATTTACCAAATGAAAAAAAAGGCAAAAGAAGCCCTGGGGTTATTATCCGCTTTAAAATATTGGCGTTTTTTATGTTTTAAACGCTTGACAAGCGAGATTCAGCCGCTTTTAATTGCAACTAACTTACGCTGCAAATGTTTAAGAAATTTACTAAGCAGAAAAAAAGACAAAGAATCCCCGAGTTAGCTAGTCTTTTACTATCTCTGTCGAGTATTGGCATTTTTTGATGTCTTGTAACGCTTTATAAGCGCGTTCAGCTTATTTAGATAAAAATCTAGATGTAGATGAAGTTTTGTAAAGACATACAGTATCTATATACTGCAAAAAATTGAACATAAGACGCCGATACATTAAGTAATCCTTACCTTTTAATCTGCAGATTGGCGAAAGCAAATACAATAGCTTCAGTTTCATGATAAGAGGGCTGGCGAAGGGTGTCAAGCAATTTTCGTTTCTGCGAGTACCTGAGTTTATTGACTTCATTAGAGCCAAAACTCTTGAGACCTAGGTGATAATTCTATCTAAAAGGATGCCAAAAAAGAGAAGCAACCCTACGTAGGAATTATTTTTAAATATGGACATGCATTGACTGGGATCGTCAGGATTGAAATTTTTGTATTGGCGGTGAAATATGAACCCTACAGCAAGTAGAGCAATATAAAAAATGTTATTTAATGATGATAAGATACCAGCATATAGCCACGTCATAAGAGATATTAAATAAAATCTTTTCAACCAAGATTTTGTTGTATCACCAAAATATAATGCGGTAGATTTCATCCCGAGTTTTTCATCATCTTTTTTATCTTGATGGGCGTATATGGTGTCATAGCTAAGTGTCCAGAAGACGCATCCTATATAAAACAGCAAGGATTCTATACTGATCTGGTTTGTTATTGCTGCTGAGCCCATGAGCGATCCCATATTGAAGGTAAACCCTAAGAACAATTGTGGCCACCAAACATACCGCTTTAATAAAGGGTAAGTAGCTATCATACACATTGAGATTATTCCAAGTATGAGTGTAGTTTTATTAGTTAATAATAAGATTACCAGGGCAATAGACAGTAACAGTGAAAGTAAAGCTAAAGCCTGCTTTATGTTTAATGCACCACTTGCAAGTGGCCTATATTTTGTTCGTTCAACGTGCGCATCTATTTTTCTATCGAAGATATCATTGATTATGCACCCTGCGGGTCTCATTAAAAATGCACCTATAGTAAACAAAACAAGGAGAAAAAGAACCTGATACGATAGAGAAGTTGAGGCTAAAAGAATACCGCTCAAACTGGGAAATAGCACAAGCCACAAACCCGTTAAACTGTGCAACCTCATTAATGAAAAGTAACGATTGAAATGCATTAATTAAGTGTGATTATGTAATATTTTGCTTACATTAACAAAATTATCGAACGCTAAGTCAGGCTTGAAAACTAGTTCAGGTATAAATCGCAAATCAACATAACACAATATAGATTTACGTATTGACCATGCAGACTGGTTCATTTCATTAACAACAGTGTTAATATCACAATTATTCTCAGAAGGATCTCCAGTGCGTCTTTTTTCTGGATCTAAGTAGTCAGCTACTTGAATATTCAATGAAGATAACACAATATATACATCTGCTTTTTTCAAATCTTTACTTAATTTTACGTCAGATACCGCTACATTTTTATTGAACACCTTACCTTCCATTAGAACTCTTGATATTGCTCTATGCAATACCGATGCTATCTTTAGGTTTCTAATTTCCTTTTTCATATCCAGCTACTATAACACCCTTTCTTCTTGCACTAATTGATAAGCTTCCAAAATATCTCCAACTTTAATATCGACATTACCCTCTAGTGATACTCCGCATTCAAAGTTTACACCTACTTCTTTAACATCATCTTTAAATCTACGTAGTGCTTTTAACTTTCCTTCATGCACCAATTTGCCACCACGCATTACCTTAATTAAAGAATCTTTTCTTATGACTCCATCACTTACGTAACATCCAATGATATTACCAGCTTTAGATACATTAAATATTTGCCTTACAGATGCAGAACCAACACGAACCTCTCGTGTAACAGGCTTTAACATTTTAGTTAAATACATTCTCATGTCGTCAATGAGCTCGTATATTATGTTATAAGTATGTATTTCTATACCTTTTTGTTTTGCCAAGTCCCTTATTTTTGAGTCCACTTTTACATTAAAAGCTAAAATTACTGCACTTGATGCTTCTGCAAGCAGCACATCTGAATCTGTTATCCCTCCTACTGCTTTGTGTAGGATATTTAATTTCACTTGGTCTTTACCGAGTTTATCAATTGAACTTGATATTGCTTCAATAGAACCAGTTACATCGCACTTTAAAACTACAGATAGTTCTTCTGTTTCGCTGTTATTACGACTGAATATATCTAAATTATTGTCGCCCAAATCTTCTTTCTTTTTCTTGATCAACTCTAGCCTGTATTCAACAATTTCACGCGCCTGCTTTTCAGAATTTACAACAACAAATTTATCTCCAGCATTTGGTACACCATTTAGACCAGTAATTTCAATTGGAGCGGAGGGTAGTGCTGCTTTTTCTCTTTGACCAAGGTGATTAACCATACTACGTACTTTACTGTATGTTGTACCAACTACCAATATATCACCAACCTTTAACGTTCCTTCCTCAACTATCAATGTAGCTGATATTCCTTTCGCTTTATCTATTTTGGATTCTATTACCCATCCAAGTGCTCGACAATCTTCTATTGCTTCTAGCTTCATTAATTCAGCGATTAACAAAATCGTCTCTTCTAGTTTATCTAAATTAGTTTTCTTTTTTGCTGATACTGGCACAATCATAACATCACCACCAAGCCCTTCAGGGATGAGATCATATTGAGGCAAACTATTAATTATTTTTTCTACATCACCAGGCTCAGATTTATCAATTTTATTAATAGCAACTATAATAGAAACATTTGCTGCTTTTGCATGATTTATTGCTTCAACTGTTTGTTTCATGATTCCATCGTCAGCTGCAACTACTATTACAACTATATTAGTAATATTGGCACCACGTGCACGCATCGCAGTGAACGCTTCATGTCCTGGTGTATCAATAAAGGTAATTTTTTGCTTATCTTTTGTCGTTATTTGATAAGCACCTATGTGTTGAGTTATGCCACCTGACTCTCTTTCTGCAACATTAGATTCACGAAATGCATCGAGCAATGAGGTTTTACCATGATCGACGTGTCCCATAAAAGTGACGATTGGTGGTTTAGGTTTTTTAGGCAGGCTTTCTCTGCCTTCTATAAAAAATAAATCTTTTTCTCTGTTGGTATCGCTCACTCGTTTAGCCGTATGATTAAATTTTTCCACTATTTCACATGCTATATCTGGATCCACCAGATCATCTACTCTATAACTCTCACCGACTTCTTCTTTGAACATTTTTAGCACACTCTTGCTATCTTCTGCCATACGAATAGATAACTCCCTGATAGTTATTTTGTCTGGTACAATAACTTCTCTTGATATATTTTTACCCTTAGTAAACTTTGACTTTCTACCTCTTATACCAAACCTTTGCTTAAATACAGGGGGTTGTTCAGTTTTTTCATCTATTGCCTGTGCAATTACCAGTTTAGAATGCTTAGAATATATATCTTTGTTGACTTTAAAAGACTTTTTATCGTTGTCCTCATGGTCAATACTATCTTCTTTTGGTTCAACTAAGTGGGTATTACTTAAAACTTGCTTATTTATTTCCTTAGATAAAGCGTCCGCTTCATTTTTCTCGTCAATCTCTTTATTGCTGTCTTCTTTTGCTGTTTTCTCTTTTTCTTCTCTCTGATTTCTTTCTTTCAGCAAAGCAGCATTCTGCACAGCATTAATGCGAAAAATTTGTTCTTTCTCTGTTAAAGAACATAATTTACTCTCGTCAAATAAATTATGTTCTTCTGCATCATGAGATTTTTTTCTTCTTTTTTTTACTACTGTAGCTCCAGTACTTGGGCTAGCTGAAGAGTTTAAATTGAGGTCTAATTTAAGCTTGCTTAAACCTTGGAGCGTTAATTTTTTATCACTGATATCTTCATTATTCATATTATTTTATTATATTAATCCAAGCTTTTTACGTGCTTCTATGATTATTGAATCTACTGTATCTTTTAGATCTTCTTTGCTATCGGATGAGGAAGAGAGTATGCTGCAAAACTCATAACTTGATAAATCTGCTATGTCCTCTAAAGTCTTAATATCATGCTTACTAAGAGCAATTTTATTGTCTATTGATAAAGTTAAATTGATTACATCATCCTCCATACCTAAACTTTTTAGCTCTTCTATTTTTCTATCATTTTCTGCTTTCAGGTACTTATTTGCTCTATTGTGAAGTTCGTTTGCAATATCTTCATTAAAGCCCTCTATTGAAGCAAGCTCTTTAATTGAAGCGCTAGATATGTCTTCTACACTTGAAAAACCTTCTGTTACCAATAGCTGACCCATAATCTCTTCTAAGTTTAAAGCTTCAGCAAATAAAGCTGAACATTGACTAAGTTCTTTACTTCGCCTTTCTGATTCTTGCTGAGTGCTTAATATCTCAATTTTCCATCCAACAAGCTCTGAAGCTAATCTTACATTCTGGCCCTTTTTTCCTATCGCTAAACTCAATTGATCTTCAGCAACTATTAACTCTATGCAATTTTCATTTTCATCAATAATAACCTTCGATACTTCTGCAGGAGTAATGGCTTTAATAACGAATTGACCCAAATCTGAGGAGTAATTTATAACGTCAATTTTTTCACCATTTAATTCGTGTATAATAGTTTTTATTCTATCTCCCTTAACTCCAACACAAGCACCTACTGGATCAATGTTCTTGTCGGGAGAGAAAACGGCAACCTTAGACCTTGAACCAGCATCTCTAGCTATACCTTTAATTGTCACTAATCCGTCAGCAATTTCTGGTATTTCTTGATTTAATAATGCCTCCAAAAAGCCTTCATGAGTCCTAGAAAGAATAATTTGACGTCCATCATCAGAGCGCTTAACAGTCTGTATGTAAGCTTTAACCTTATCACCTTCACGAAATGATTCACCACCAGTTAAATTTCGCAATGGAAGATATGCCCTAGTGCCATTTATGTCTATAATAAGATCTGAATATTCTACTTGTTTAACAATACCATACCTTATTTCTCCCACTTTATCTTTAAACTCCTCATATTGCTTTTTTGACTCTTCATCTTTAATTACTTGAGCAATCTTTTGCTGGGCAATTCTTGCTGAAGCAAGATCAGTGTTAAGAGAGAGCAATTCACTAACAGTATCTCCAACTTTTGCATCTCCTTTTATTAATTTAGCTTGTGTAAGCGTAATTGATTCACACTCAGTATTCTCTTTTTCATTTGATTCATCATCAATAACTTTTAGTTTTCTATATGAAGTAACTTTGCCTGTGTTTCTATCTATATCAACTACAATTTTACTTTTGCTACCATATTTTTGATGAGCCACTGCTTCTATAGCACTTTCTAGTGCCTTTATTACAACATCAAAATCTAAACCTTTTTGAAGTGAAAGCTCTCCTGCTGTTTTTATTACATCAAGGCTTCCAACTATGTTATTCTTGTTACTTTTCTGCTTAACACTGCTTTTACGATTAGCAATCATAATAAATAAATCCAATGTAATTAGTTATAATTATAGCTCCAACGGGCAAAGAACACTATCTTAAATGTTAAATGATTGCTAATTTAAGTCAAGTTTTTTCATGTTTTTGTATAACAAGCAACGCAGGAGTAAAGAATAAAGTTAAAACCGTTGCAGCCAATATTCCACTTGCTATGGTTGTTGAAATGTCAACCCACCACTGGCTTGATGGAGCATCATATGTGATTTGTAGCGTAAAAAAATTGATATTTAACCTGGTAATCATCGGTATTAAACCAAGAACTGTGGTTGCAACGGTAAGCAATATTGGCCTAACGCGAGAAATTGCAGCGTTTATTACACATCGCTTGATGTCATTTTTGTGTACCTTAATTTGATGATGAAAGGCATCAAGCAATAGTATGTTATTATTCACTATAATTCCTGCCAAAGCAATTATCCCCACTCCACACATAACAACTACGAAAACTTGTTGGATAAGAAAGAAAACAAAAAACACACATGTTGTGGATAAAAACACTGCTGTCATTACGATAAATGTATGGTATACATTATTAAACTGTGTCACTAATACCAATATCATTAGTGTAATCGCTAATATAAAAGCCTTTAACAAAAATGCTCCTGATTTTTGTTGATCTTCTTTGTCGCCTTTAAAATCAATTTTTACTCCCTTGTCCCAATCCTGGGCAATAGAATTCTGAATGAACTTTACTCTTTCATCAACAAGATAGCCAGTATCAACGTCAGCAGAGATTGTCACTGTGCGTAATCCATCAATCCTGTTTAGTTTGTTTACCTTTTTTTCGGGAGCATATTTTACTATGTTGCTCATAGGATACGGGCCATTAACTGTATTGATAAAAAGATTGTCTATAGTCTTCATATTGCGGTCTTTTCTGGGGAAACGGAGTACAATATCGATTTCTTCATCCGTGTTATTTGGTCTATATTTTCCAATCAATACTCCATTTGTAACCATCTTTATAAAATCGCCAATGGTTGCAACACTTACTTCAGAGCTTGTAGCCTTACTCTTATCAACACTCATATTCCACTCTATTTCAGGTGCTGATCTGCTATCTTGAATATTTATAAACCCGGATGAAGGTTGGTTCATAATTTCTAGAATTTTCTCTGCTGCTAAATTCAAACTGGATACACTTCCGCTGAGGTTAATTTGTATTGGCTTGTCAGCCGACGGTCCTGGCTTTTCCTCTTGAACATTAATTATTATTCCTTTCATGTCTTGCACACTGCTCCTTATATCATTTAGTATGTGCTTAGCTTTGCGCCTGAAGCGCCAATCCATAAGTTCTAGTTGTATTCTGGCGATAACGTTGTCTGAAAATGCTCCTGATCTAGCATAAGAAACATGAATTTCTTTTTCAATGCTCAAAATGCGTTCTTCCACTTCTTTGAGTATCAGATCTCGTTCTTTGGCTGATAAGCTTTCTTTTGCTTTAACACTGATTAAAATATTATCTGAATCCACTTTCGGAAAAAACTTTACTCCAGGACCAAAAGTAAAGTACAGCACACTAAATGAAAACAAAACGAATACAGTAGCACATACGAATTTTTTAGGATGATCCAAAACCTTCTCTAGCATGCGTACGTAAGCTCTTATTATAGGCCCAGCATTTTTTATTTCACCACTTTCTATAGCACTCATTTTTTTTATTTCTTTTTTTGAAGTTATCGAAGGCTTACCAAATATTGCACCAAGTGTTGGTATAAAAACCAAAGCCATAATGAGCGATCCAGTCAAAGTTAGGATTATTGTAATTGGTATGTACTGCATGAATTTACCAACAGTATCAGGCCAGAATAATAGAGGAAAAAACACTGCTAATTTAGTTAACGTTGATGATAGAACCGGATAAAACATATCACGAACTGAAGTGTAAAAAGCTTCTACTTTGTCCATTCCGCAGATCATCTTTCTATCGGCATATTCGCTGATCACAATTGCATCATCAACCAGCATGCCAACAGCCATAATTAAACTGAAGAGCACAACGATATTTAAGGTTATACCCATAAAGTAAAGAGCTATTATCCCAATGAGAAAGGAACCGGGTATTGAGAGTGCCACAAGAATAGCAATCCTTGTTCCCATAGAAAGCATCATTATGATCAATATTAACAACACAGCAAATATTATGCCGTTTTCCAAGTCATCAAGCACATCGCGGACGTTTTTTGACTGGTCGTTTAAGTACACCACTTTTAAATTTTCAGGTAATTGATCTTTTGCCTTATCCATTAAGTATTTTACTTGATTTACTGTGTCTATTATGTTTTTTCCGTTACGTTTTGAAATTCCTAGCACGACACTAGGTAATCCATTAATGCGAGCAAATCCTTGGTGATCCTCAAACCTAGGGTATACTTTTGCTATATCTTTGATTCTCAAAACTGCATCGCCTTGAGATCTAATAGGAATATTCATAATATCTTCTATATCTTTTAATAACCCTGATATTTTAATCGAATATTTACCGGCCAGTGACCCAGCTCCCACTAGTCTATTATTGCTTGATATAGCTTGGAATATTTCGTTTGATTGAATGTTATATTTTGTTAGAACTGTGGGCTCAACTATCACTTCCACTGTTTCTTTACGCATACCTGCCACTTCAACTTTGAGAACATTTGGCAGAGATTCTATTTCTTTCTTTAGCTTGCGTGCTATTTCAGTTAAGGCTCTTTCTGGCAAATTACCAATTAAGCCGACATTGAGTATCGGAAATAAGCTCAAGTTTATTTCATTGATTATCGGAGATTCCGCTTCAACAGGTAACTTCGATTTTATGTTTGAAAGCTTTGAACGGACATTATCGAGCACTTCTTTATTATCATACTCTGTTCCAAATTCGAGTATCATGTGAGCACCATCATTAGTTGCAAAAGCTCTCAATTCTCTTACACCTTCGATGGATCTTAGTTCATTTTCTATAGGAAGCACTAATAGCTTTTCACTATCTTGAGCAGAAATCCCAGGAAGTCCAACAAACACGCTGATTATAGGAATCTGTATACCAGGATTGCTTTCCCTTGGCATTTTTACATAAACGTATGAACCGAAGATAAAAATTACTATAAGTAATAATACCACCGCCCTGTTTCGCTCTATGAGTAAGCTCTGCATGTTGAATGTTAGCTGAATATGTGCGTTTGTACAATATTATAGTCGAGATACATTGCATATTAATTAATCCTTGTGTAGCTTTAAAACTTTACGCAAATAATTAAAATTTTTGCAAAATTGCAAGTATAAGAAAATTTCTGTATAATAATTCTAGAGCAGTATTTGAGAGGTTATTATGGTGGCAATTCTAAATATAACAAAAGGCAAAAATAAAGTTATTGTGTCTGGATTAGCTGGAGCTTTATCAGCTTTAATATTTTTAACAGCAATCCACATTGCCGCAAAGATAGCCATTATCGTTTCTGCTGCTGCAGTTACTTACTTATTACTTTCGCTGATTCATAAAATAAGAACTAAAAAAGAACAGCCTGCTGAAATTACTGGTGTTTCAGGAGATGAAGGTGAAGAAAAAGGTACCGTAAAAGAACCAAAAAGAACTGAAACTGAGCTAGAAGAAGAAATAAAAAATAAAAGAGCAGAAGAAGAAATGAAAAATGGACTACCTAAACATATGGATTTCAAAGGTAATTCACTTTCTAAAAGCGCTGATACTAAAGATAGTCATTCCGTTTCTAGTGCTACAAATATTGTTATGGAACCTTTACCTAAACACATGGATGCGCTTGGTAATCCACTTCCTGAAAGACCAAGTGCAAATATTAGTATAGAATCTAAACCTGAGAGAAAACTATCTCCTGCAGAGTGGCTATTACAGTGCGGGAATGTAAATAATGATGTGAGGGAAGTGCTAAAACAGCCAATTATCCAACAGCCATTTAACGGGTTAGGGTTTTAGATGTAGTTGCTATATCAAACTCTCCATCTTATATTGAGGATCAGATGCAATGCCATACACTCTATTTGGCGGAGCAATTTTGTTCTCTATACCAAAAACTATACCTTCAATTATTGCTGTGAGTACTTTTTCAAGGTTGCAATCTGCTCCAGGAACACGGTGCTCTAGGCGGCATCTTTTGGAATCGTTGCCAAAATAGGGAATTCTTATTGCAGCAGTTCTGTTATTTATTCCCCAACTAATCGTAGTTGGAGTGTGAATATCCGGATACTGAAATCTTAAATATGAATCATCATTTGGAGCAAAAAACAACATATGTTTTTTCATCATTGCACATAATCCACCAATACTATGAATCAGATAGTCACTGTACTTTTGCTCATTGATATAAAATAAGTTACCGTTATTTGAATTCACGAGATTAACATGCACATTTAATGCACTGCCTGCTCTATCCAAATAAGGCTTTGCTTTAAAAGAAACATTCCCACCTAGTTTTTGTGCTGTTTCAGTAAGTGATTGTTTTGCTAACTCAAAATGCTTAATTAAATTGTAGGAGTTCGTATAACAACCACTTTTTATCTCATACTGATGTGTAGAATTCTCCTTCTCGCAAGAAAATTCAAGAGATGCTATTTTATTTTTGATGCTATTCAGAAATAAGTATTCTTTTTCTATTCCTTCAATGTAAAACTCTAGTTCAATACCGAATACAGCATAACAACTCAAATTACTTAATATAATCATAAATTTGCTTCAGTAAATCTATATTAGGTTAGCTATATTTATATGAATACTTTACTTATTTGCCAGTAAATTTAACATCTTATTTATACATAATGTATTACTGTTTTTAATAGCATGCTTCTAATCCTCGATACAAGCGACATTTACAAATTTTTCATTTTTTTGAAATAAAAATGATCAATTTTAATGTTTTTATACCCTTTACAACCCATCAAAAAATCACCATAATTTTTAGTATGTATTAAGTAGTATTAGCTTTTCATTTTGCAGTAAGCTATTGATTATCTTATATTTTTCTAATTATTGCTTTTTTCTTGGTGTGGTATATGAACTTAACTAGCCCTAAGGTTTCTACTATGTTTTTTGATCAGATTATTACAGTAACGGATCACAATGTTACTTGGGAAAAAATCCAAAATTGTCTTTATAATCTTTATGGAGAAGCAACATATAATAGCTGGCTGAGTTCACTAAAATTTGTCAGTAGCAGAAATGGGGAAGTTCTTTTATCCGTGTCAACAAGGTTTATAAAAGAGTGGATTACAGTTCATTACATGAAAAAAATATTATCATTATGGCAAAGCGAAGATAAAAGTATACGTTCTATTGATATTCAAGTAATTGAGGAGAGGAATTCAAATTTTAATGTTATACTAAAAAACAGAGAGGAAAGTAATCATAATCTTGGTTCGCCGCTGGATCCAAGGTTCACCTTTGATAATTTTGTAGTGGGAAAGCCAAATGAATTAGCATTTACGGCGGCAAAGCGTGTGGCAGAATCTATAGATCCAATATTAGGCAGCAATCCTTTGTTTCTATATGGTGGAGTGGGACTTGGTAAAACACATCTAATGCATGCTATAGCTTGGCACATAGTCAATTCCCCATCAGCAAAAAGAAAAGTGGTGTATTTATCAGCAGAGAAATTCATGTACCAATATATTACAGCGCTGCGAAGCAAAGATATTATGTTATTTAAAGAGCAATTTAGATCAGTAGATGTATTGATGGTAGATGATGTGCAATTTATCAGTGGTAAAGATAGTACACAAGAAGAATTTTTTCACACTTTCAATGCATTGATAGACCAAAATAAACAATTGGTTATATCAGCTGATAGGTCTCCTAGTGATCTTGATGGAGTGGAAGAAAGAATAAAATCACGACTCGGTTGGGGGTTGGTGGCAGATATTAATGAAACAACTTTTGAATTAAGGCTTGGTATATTGCAGGCAAAAGTGGAGCAGATGAATATGTATGTTCCGAAAGATGTCCTAGAGTTTTTAGCAAGGAACATAAAATCTAATATAAGAGAATTAGAAGGAGCATTAAATAAGGTTACCCATACCTCATTAATTGGAAGAAGTATGACGGTAGAATCAGCTAGTGAAACCCTAATCGATCTTCTTAGGTCAAATCATAGGTCAGTCACAATAGAAGAAATACAAAAGAAAGTAGCTGAATTTTTCAATATAAAGGTTGCAGATATGCAATCCAATAGAAGGCTTCGCAGTCTTGCAAGGCCAAGACAAATAGCTATGTATTTTGCCAAAAAATTTACGCAAAAAAGCCTACCAGATATTGGGAGAAACTTTGGTGGCAGAGACCATGCTACTGTTATACATGCAGTAAAACAAGTAGAAAATTTTATAAAGACCGACTCAAAATTTGCTGATGAAATCAATCGATTAAAAAAAATGTTTAAGTAGCGTTTTTAAAATAGCTAATAACAAATCCTAAAATGAATCGACTATAGTTTTAATCCGTTTAAGTTTAAAATCTTCTGTTAGCTTCGCAGAATACATTTCCTTATTGTGTTGATTATAGAAGGTAAATTCGTGATCATCTAAATTTAGTATTGCAAAGCCAAAGCCAAAAAAGTTTCTAACCTCGTGTGCTAAGTAGTTTTTACCATTTGAATAGTCAAATTCTACATTTTGATAAACAGATTCTTGATCTTGAGCGTGTAATGATGCACCACCGTTTCCAACTATAATTTGGTCTGGAACATTATCCATTAATAAAATCTGGGCTATATGAATGTGGCCAGAAATTATGGTAGTAACATTGCTTGGAAATTTATCTCCAAAAGCTTCGATTTGTGTAAGATTACCATGGCTTTTTAATGTCAAAAATTCTTTTTTTGGAGATCTCCAAAGCGGTTTATGAGTTAAAAACCACATGGGCTTGTCAGAACTATTTTGTATCAATTTATCAAATTGCCTCTCAAAAGCATCAATTGTGCTTTGGGTTGTAAAAATATCCTCACCGGATGAAGAGTCGAAGATAAAAAATTTCATCGGTCCAGCATCTAAGGACCAACTAGAAACGAAGTTTCCACATTTTTCAGACGAAAAGGGGTATGAATCTAGATACCTGAACCATCCTTCATAAGCTCTATCACAACTCTCATGGTTTCCACGAACAAAAAGGAAAGGGGATTGTGATAAAATATCCTTTGCAGGCTCAAACCAATCAGCGTACCAAACTTCTTTATTATATCCATAAATATCGCCACACTTTTTTGTATTTCTACATTTTGTTTGTCTATAATGATAATCACCAACATGGATAATTAAATCTGGTTTATGAAGGGCGATTGAATCTAAATTTTTTTTTAAAGGCCAGCTATCTACCGAATTACATTCCTGCTGAAATAACATATTTATTCTACAGCCCGTGTCACCAATGAAAGCAATTTTATTAACCTTTTTTGGTAATATAGGAACCCGTAGATCCTCAATACTAATGTTTTTGGCACTTGTTTGTACTGTCAGTTCACAAACTGTTTCGTTATGATCACCATTGTTAATTGAGCTGCGATTCAGCATTTCTGTTTCCTCGCCATCAACATAAACAATGGGACACATGTCATTGTCCGTAATTGCGCGTATGCTTAGTTTATTTTCTGGGATAACTTGAGACCATGTGTATAATATTTGTGCATGGACGAAATGAAAGCTAGTTATAAGAGAGAGAGCTAAAAAAATAAAGATATTAGCTATATTCATTTGTATAAAAACCTAAGTTAAAAATTAGTAGTAAGGTTATCTTAAATGATTAAAATTTATAATCACAAAATTCATAATCAAATTATACAAACAATTTCTAAATTATTCTAGTATCAGATTGACACTCTAGATGAAAAATTCTAAAATGATTAAGTAATTTAAAATAATTATATAAAAACTAGAATATAGTGCGGCCGTGGTGGAATTGGTAGACACGCAGCGTTGAGGTCGCTGTGGCTCATAAGGCCTTGGAAGTTCAAGTCTTCTCGGCCGCACCAGTTTTTATCGCTGTTTAATATGGGTAAAAATGTTTATAGGAAATCAGAGTAGCAATAAGGTAGAAAGAGCTATCAGCGAAATCAGGCGCGGTCGGCCAATTGTAATATATGATGAAAGTAATTACCTATTGTTTGCTGCTGCTGAGGCTTTAGAAAGAGATTTATTTAATCAATACAAGCTTACATCAAGTAATGTATATGTTACTTTAACTTCAAGTAAGGTAAAATACATATCTCAGAATAAAGAACATAACAGCAAACGTCTGTTGGTGAATAATTTTGATGAACTGCTCTATTTAATAAACTGTTCAAAGGAAGATTGCATAAAAGAGTTGCAATGCTCAAAGACAATAGATGAATGTGCTATTGCCTTGCTTAAGTTCTCAGAATTATTGCCATACGCGTTAGTGGCTGATATGACTTTTGAGAATAACCATGAAATGCGAAATTGGTGCGAGAAAAATGACGTTATTGCACTGGACACGTCATTCATAAATAATTTTCAAGAAAATCAGGATGTATATGAAGTGTGCAAAACATCATTATTTTTAAAACAGACTCAAGAAGTAAATATCATATCTTATAGAACCGAAAGTGGTGGAAGAGAACATCATGCAATTATCATTGGCAATCCAGATAAAGATGACGAACCATTAGTGAGAATTCATTCTTCGTGCTATACGGGTGACTTGTTAGATAGCTTGTCATGCGATTGCAGAAGTCAGTTACATCAAGCAATTCAAATGATAGCTGACTCTGGAAGTGGTATTATATTGTATTTGATGCAAGATGGAAGAGGCATTGGTTTAACTAATAAGTTAAGAGCGTACAGTATGCAAAGAGGACATAATCTTGATACTGTTGATGCAAATAGAATATTGGGTTTTGAAGATGATGAAAGGAGTTTTGCTGTTGCAGCTAAAATGCTTAAGAAATTGAACATTAACAAAATCCAATTACTTACAAACAATGATAGGAAATTGTCAGAATTGGAAAGTAGTGGTATAGGAGTTACAAAGTGTCTACCACTTATTGTGGAACGTAATAAATATAACGATTCATATATGGAGACAAAGTTTGGTAAATTAGGCCATAGATTAAGAGTTTTTTAGCTTTTTTGCTGTAACTACTTTGTTAATTTGCTATGTTTATTAACATAAGTTAAGATTTTTAGGAATACTAAAATGCTAAGATTTTTTAAGCGAGAAAAAAATACTGAATCCTTAGATAAGGATATAAATTGGAATTCAAACCGCTACAGCACAGTTATTGCTCAAAGGAATATTCTACTTTTATTTGCATTAATATTATTAGCAACGATCTCTATCAGCATATTAGTCATATTTAAAATTAGCACAAGTAGCACTATTGAGCCATTTGTTATAGAAATTGACAAGAAATCAGGAATAGTGCAATTGGTTGATCCTGTCACAGTAAAACAGTATTCTGCAGATGAAGCGCTAAACGATTATTTTATTTCAGAGTATATAAAAGCAAGGGAGGTTTTTGATCCATATCATTATAATTATAACTATTATACAAAGGTGAGGTTGTTTTCCTCACCTAATGTGTATAATGAATTTAGAAATTATGTAGGATCGCAGAATATGGATGATCTTTTTAATTTATATTCAGATACCAAAAGTGAATTTAAAATTCGCTCAATTCAAAAGTTGGGTAACGATGCTCTTCAGGTGAGATTTTTTGTGGAATTTACACGGAAAGATGGAAGTTCTACGAGAAAAAATAAGATAGTTATTATGTCATATAGATATGCATCGCTTGAAATGGATGATCAGCAAAGATATATTAACCCATTAGGATTTCAAGTTATTTCATATAGAGTAGATGATGAATATGTATAGGATATTATTAGTTTTAGCTTTACTTGTAAGTGGCAATTTAAACGCATCCATTAATTATAATGAGCCTATTTCTATAGATAGTAGAATAAAGACTTTTGTGTATAGCCCTAATGAAGTATTTACGGTGGTTTTTAGTCAGGGTTACTATTCTTATATTGAATTTGCGGAAGGAGAAAAAGTTAAAAATATCGCTGTTGGTGATGCATCAAGTTGGAAAATTAATCCTTATGACAATAAATTGCTTATCATGCCATTTGAAGTTAGTAGTCGCACTAACATGATTATTACGACAACTAAAAAAAGAAATTACATTTTTGATTTAATCTCAAGGCCAAACTACGATAAATACCCGGATACTGATGCTAAGAAAGTAGATCACGATTATTCTGCTGAAAAGGATATATCTTACGTAGTACGTTTTTATTATCCTCAAGAAGAAGGTGAATTTGATGTTGATTTAGATGAGGTTTCTTTACCTACTCAAATGCAATATACTACAGACAAGCTAGAAAAAATAATACAAGAAAATGATACGAAGTACAATTATACATATATTGATGAAGGTGGTAATGCGGATATAGTTCCGATCGAGTTATTTGATGATGGTTATTTAACCTATTTAAAATTTAGAAATAATAATAAAATACCTCAGGTTTTTGTAGAAGGGGAGGATAAACCTTGTAAAAGGCTGTTATTTGATGATTATGTTATAATAAAAGGAGTACATAAAAAGCTATTTATGCGTTATGAAGATGGTGAAGTTGAAATTATAAATAGGTCACTTTAGCTGTGGTACATGCAATATGAATAAAGAAAGGCGTAACAATTCAGAAGATGAATCAGAAATAGAGAATAAGGTAGTAACAGTTGGCTCTAATCAAGGTCATAGGGCATTGATGGTCATTATTTTAGTGCTTCTGGCTGGTGGAGTGTATTATCTCTATTTTAGTCCTTCTCCTAAAGAGGGTTCAGAAGTTATTAAAAAAGAGGAAACAAAGCAAAACGTTCAAGAATTGAAAGGAAAGTTGGAACAAGTTCCAGATAATGTAATGGTTCCTGAAAGAATAATAACTGATCCCTTACCACCCTTACCTCCTCTTCCTACACCACTAATCATACCAGAAATAAAACAAATTAGAAAAGAAGAAGTGATGAAAAAAGAAGAAGAGAAACCAAAAGAAACTCCTGTGTCAAATATACCTATTTTGCCAAAGCAAAATTTTCCTTCTAGTAATGTTATGGGCAATTTACCTACCTCGTTTCCTACAATAGGGGGTGGCGGTTATCCTAGAGACAGACGTAGTGCACAGATGTTGACAATTTCAGGTGGTAGTGGAGAGAACAAGGCTGCTGATGCTATTTTATCCGACACTTCAGCACAATCGAGCAAAGCTACCAGAGTAGGAAAGCTTGGTTTAATGATTACTCAAGGTAAAATTATTGATGCTGTTCTTGAAACTGCAATAAACTCTGATCTGCAAGGAATGCTGCGTGCTATGGTGAGTAGAGATGTTTATGCAGAAACTGGTGATACAGTTTTAATACCTAAAGGCTCAAGATTGATAGGCAGTTATTCATTTGACTCGAATGTTGCTAAATCTCGTGTAAATATAAACTGGAATAGAGTGATTCTGCCACATGGAATAGATATTGCAATCTCATCACTTAGTACTGACGAGCTTGGTAGAGCAGGAATAGCAGGAATAATTGATAACAAAATAGTAAGTGCGTTATTCTCTTCAGTGACACTTGCTGGTGTTTCGATTGGTTCTGCTGTTATAGGGCAAAAGGCTTCTAATCTTGTTGATACGCTAACTGTCAGAGATGCAGTAAAGTCTATCACTGCAACCGAAATAGATTTTTCTTCTCTCCAACTCATTATTGACCCAGAAAAGAAGATATCTAGTGACAAATGGAAATTAGGCCTTGGGGCTATCGGAAGAATTCGGAGTGCCAAAAGCAGACAAGATTTACTAAAAATAATGAAAGAGGAAATAGCAAAAGCACTAGGAATTGAAGAAGACGAGGTAAATATAAGTCTGGAAATTGTAAATCAACTGTTAGAACAAATTCAAAGAAAAAGCAAGTCTGTTTATGATGAAGCAATCGGGAAATCAATCGAGGATTTTTCTAAAGATATGCGGGATGTAGTGGGCAGATATACAGATAAAAAACCAACTATTTATGTTGATCAAGGCACTGCATTGAAAGTATTTGTTAACCAAGATATAGTATTTCCTCCACAGGCAATATTAAATCAATGAAATGAACTATGCTGCACTTGATACATATTTGGAGCCATTACAAGGCATATTTCAAGAAGAAGGCGTAAATGAAATATCAATAAATAAGCCAAAGGAAGTATGGATTGAAAATCGCGGTGAAATAAGGTGTGAAAAATTAGAAGTATTCGATCTTAACCATTTGAAATCTCTTGGCAGACTGATTGCTCAAGCTACAGAACAAAAACTTAGCGAAGAAGCGCCGTTACTTTCGGCAACATTACCAAATGGTTATCGTATACAGATAGTATTTCCGCCAGCATGTGAGCCTGATAAAGTAGTCATGTCGATTCGTAAGCCTTCTAGCATGCAATTAGCACTCGATGATTACGAAAAAATGGGGGCTTTTTCTGAAACTGTTACAGAAGCAACTGATAATCCAGTTGACCGTCATTTGGATTTACTGTTAAGGCAAAAAAAAATAAAAGAGTTTTTAGAATACGCTGTAATAAGTAAGAAAAATATTATAATTAGTGGTGGAACTTCCACTGGTAAGACTACTTTTACTAATGCTACTTTGCGTGCTATTCCAGATGAGGAAAGAATTATTACTGTTGAGGATGCAAGGGAAATCGTTTTGAACGATCATCCCAATAAAGTCCATCTAATTGCCTCTAAAGGAGGGCAGGGCAGAGCAAAAGTAACCACTCAAGATTTGATAGAAGCGTGCTTACGTTTAAGGCCAGACAGAATAATAGTTGGTGAGCTCCGTGGAGCGGAAGCTTTTAGTTTTCTTAGGGCGATAAATACTGGTCACCCTGGATCAATATCAACCCTTCATGCGGATAGTCCAACAATGGCCCTTGAGCAAATAAAACTGATGGTTATGCAAGCAAACCTTGGCATTCCTCCAGACCAAATTATACCATACATTAGAAATGTGATTGATATTGTTATTCAGCTAAAAAGAACCGGTGGGGGCAAAAGAAGCATTTCTGAGATATTATTTACTAGATCTGCGAGCGAAAATGCTTAAATTTATACATAAGTTAAGGAAGAGTAGTTTATGAGTAATGGAAATCACCTACGTAATATTCTCATAGGAGGTGTAGTAGCTTTTAGCGTACTTGAGTTTTGCTTCTATCTATCTGGTATATTGTTTGTTCTGTTTGCTGATGGTCCGGATGCTGTGGATTTTAAGGCAATTAATCCTAGTTTGACGCCTTTCCCTCAAGCTCTTTGGCCAACGATTTTTGATCATATACAATATTGTTGGCATCATCCAGAGTTATATAGCCTTGAGCTCAAAATCACATTAATTATATCTTCTGCACTGCCTATCATTGTTTTAATGATTATCTTATGGAATTTAAGAGAAAGGATAATTGAGTGGCGACCATTTAAAAAGAAGGAATCACTTCATGGAGATTCGCAGTGGGCATCAGAGAAAGACATACGAAAAGCAGGATTAAGAAGCAAAAAGGGATTATTGCTTGGTAAAGATAAAAGAGGATACTTCATTTCTGATGGGTTTCAGCATGCATTGTTATTTGCACCTACAGGTTCTGGTAAGGGTGTTGGCTTTGTAATTCCTAATTTATTATTTTGGACTGACTCGGTAATTGTACACGACATAAAATTAGAAAACTATGAAATAACAAGTGGTTGGCGAGAACGACAAGGACAAAAAGTATACGTATGGAATCCAGCGCAGCCAGATGGAATAAGTCACTGTTACAATCCATTACAATGGATTAGTGAAAAACCTGGGCAGATGGTTGACGATGTGCAGAAAATAGCTAACCTAATCATGCCTGAACAAGACTTTTGGCAGAATGAAGCAAGAAGCTTATTTGTTGGAGTGGTATTATACTTACTTGCTGCACCAGAGAAAGTTAAATCTTTTGGTGAAGTTGTGCGTACGATGCGTAGTGATGACGTGGTTTATAATCTTGCTGTTGCTCTTGATACAATGGGTAAAATACTACACCCTGTAGCATATATGAATATTGCAGCTTTTTTACAAAAAGCTGATAAAGAAAGGTCAGGTGTTGTATCAACCATGAACTCATCACTTGAATTGTGGGCAAACCCATTGATTGATACTGCAACTGCGTCAAGTGATTTTAATATTCTAGATTTTAAAAAGAAGAAAATTACAGTTTATGTTGGTTTAACTCCTGACAACTTGACTAGGCTCAGGCCTTTAATGCAGGTTTTTTACCAACAGGCAACTGAGTTTTTATGTAGAAAATTGCCATCGGATGACGAGCCTTATGGCGTATTGTTTTTAATGGATGAGTTTCCTACACTTGGAAAAATGGAGCAATTTCAAACAGGTATTGCATATTTTCGTGGTTATCGAGTTAGGTTATTCTTAATTGTTCAAGATACTGAGCAGCTCAAAGGAATATACGAAGAAGCAGGGATGAACTCCTTTTTGTCAAACTCGACTTACAGAATAACTTTTGCAGCCAATAATATTGAAACAGCTAATTTAATATCGCAACTTATAGGAAACAAAACTGTACAACAAGAATCGTTGAATAAGCCTAAATTTTTAGATTTAAATCCTGCTTCAAGGTCATTACATATCTCTGAAATACAGAGAGCATTGCTATTGCCTCAAGAAGTTATTATGTTGCCACGTGACGATCAGATAATTTTAATAGAGTCAACTTACCCAATTAAATCAAAGAAAATTTTGTACTACAGTGATACCACCTTCACAAGAAGGCTGCTCAAACAAACTCGTGTGCCTACACAAGAACCATATGACCCAAACAAAGTTCTTTCTGCCGCTGCGAGCAAAGATAAGGTTAATAACGAGGGGAATAATGTTCTTGAGGGACCTAATTCAGTTGATTATCCTGCTGAAACTAAAACCGAAGATGCAGTATATGATGAATCAGATGAATTTGCAGACGAAGATATTGATGATGAAGATATCGACGATAAGTTTGAAGATGATGACGAGGAAGATGAGGATAGGAGCGATGATGGGTTTGATGACGAAGAAGAGGAGGATGAATTTGAAGATGAGGATAAATTAAAAAATGACGAGAAGTAAGGTTAACTTTGCCTATTTTTAGCTCAGAAAAGTGCAAGTTATGCAAATAATTAGGTTTTTCATATTAAGCCATTTTTAATTAATTAGTATTAGATTAGCTATTTTAACTAGGGGAGTAATAATGATTAGTAAAAAAACATTAGCGGTTACAGCATTTGCTTTATTGTTGTCACAACAATCTTTTGCAAGTGAAACAGAAGGGTTTTACTTTGGTAGTGGGTATTACGGTCAATATTTAAATAACACAAGCGTACTAAAAACAAGCACTACAGGTATCAAAAATTTGTCTATAAATGACAGGGGTGCTCAGAACACAGAAGGTCAGTCACTAAGTGAGTATAAAGGAGATTATAATCCACCTTTTGCTGCAAATGTGGCATTTGGTTACACAGGAGAATTGGGTAACAACAGCTATAGGGCTGAATTGGAAGGGATGTATTCTTCTGTAAAAGTGGATAATATTGGTTTAACAAGTAGCCAAATAACTGTTTCATACCTAAAGGAGACTGGTGAGGATCCTAATAAAGAAACTTATCTCTATAGTGCTGCAGTTAGTCATGACCAAATTGAGAACATATCTGTAATGGCAAATGTTTATCATCATTGGAAAAGTGACCGTTTCTCTTTTTCTCCTTACGTTGGTATTGGGATCGGTGCAACAAGAATGACGATGTTTGAAAAACCGTCAATAAGACCCGCAGGTCAATTAAAAGCTGGCTTTGACTATCGCATAAACGAAGATGTAAATATGCATATCGGATATAGAGGTTTTGGTGCTATTGGTAGCGATATTAAGCTTACAGCAAAAAGGTTAGGACAAGTGGTAGACGACCCTAATAATGATAAAAAAAAGAAGCTTAATCCTAGCTCAGGTAGCAAAGTAACTGAGGAAATAAATATAGGTAATCAACTATTTCACACACACGGTATAGAGGCTGGTCTTACTTTCCATTTTGCCAGCAAAGCTTAAACATGTTGCCCTTTAAAAAATGCATAAAACCGTTCCTGTCGTCCTATGGCTTGACCATAGGATCTAGTTAAATATAGATCCAAGTAGTCACGCTACTTGGATGACTAGGTAGAGGGTACTGGGATGATATAGGATAATATGGGATGAAGGCAAAAAAACATTAGCTATGTTCTTTTCACAACAATGCATCTCTTCATTCCCGCTAAGTCATATACATATTCCTGAAAAGCTAATTCGTATGAGGGGATTATTTTGTCAATATTGCTTTGATCTTCACCTATCTCCAATATCGCAAACCCATTTTTTTTAAGGCACTTTCTCAATATTGGAAAAATGCTCAAGTAACAGCTCAAACCATCAATACCACCATCAAGGGCAATTCTTGGTTCCTTTTGCACTTCAGCTTGCAAGTCTTTCAATTTGCTTCTTTTAATATATGGAGGATTACTGATTATAAGATCGAATGAACCTCTGCACTCTGTCCACGAACTTGGAAATATTTTGGCTCTGCTGAGAAGATCATGTTTTTTTGTGTTCTGATAGGCAACTTTATATGCTTCCAAGCTTTTTTCAAAACCGACGCCAACAGCATATTCATACTCACTAAGTACGGATATCAATAAACAACCTGTGCCTGTACCAAAATCTGCAATTTTTAGTTTCTGTTTTTTGTTTGGGTAATATTTTAACACTGCTAGGATTATTGTTTCACTATCTGGCCTTGGATCTAGAACATGCTGGTTAACTATAAAATTTTTACTCCAGAATTCACGATTACCTATTATTTGCGATATTGGATATCTTTCCGCTCTTTTTTTTGTTAATTTCCAAAATAAAAGTTCTTTCTCCATCGGCACTTGATCAGCATGGTTCACAATTATAAATGATCTTTCCACTCCAAGTACGTGCTGCATGATGATTTCACAATCTAAATGTGGTGATTCAACTTTATGTGACGATAATAACTCCGATCCTTCTTGAATTAAAGTGCTGATTGTTTTCATTATTCTAAAAATATGTTTCTTTCAGCCAAAAATAGCAAGATGAGCTTCCAGTTTAGGGTAGCTGCACTAAATCCCAGTGTCAAGCACGCAGCTGTACGAACATTGCAATTTGCAGATCCAAGTAGCTTGACTACTTGGATCCAGCTAAGTTGGTGAGCATAAAAGTATAGCTAATGCGAGCTTTACGTCATACCGTCACGGTATCTCTAGATTCCGCTAACACGTAGCGGGACGACGAGGTCAGGGTGTCATCCCAGTGCCCAGACACTGAGATCCAGAAAAGTTTGCTTGTAAGCAAGCAAACTAGCACAGAAAGTGGTTACAACATTTTCGATGAGATTATATGGAAAACTGGATTCCAGTGTCAAGCACTGGAATGACACCTTCCTGCCCAGTTCATGTTGCCATAAATATTAAGAAATTTACCAAGCAAAAAAAAGGCAAAAGAAGCCCTAGTCATTGTCTATTTTCAGTATTGGCGTTTTTTAAGTCTTAAACACTGCAATTTAGCTGCTTTTAAATGCAACTCACCTTAGTTTAAATGTTTAAGAAATTTACTAAGCAAAAAAAAGGCAAAAGATATCCCGTATTAGCTAGTTGTCACTCTCTAATCCTGCAAATTGGCGTACTATACTGTCTTAAACGCTTTATAAGCGCGTTTCAGCTTATATAGGTAAAAACCCAGAAATGTTGTGAAGAAGTAAAGTGTGCATAGTGCAAAAAATTAAAAATAAGACGCCAATTACGTAATACTGTTGTCATTTAATCTGCACAGATTGAAGATAAATGAATACCTTCAGTACCATGATAATGGGGCTGGCGAAGGGTGTCAAGTAAGTTTTTTCGTTTCTACTGAATGACAGTTGTGGCTTGGGAGGTAGTGCAAGAAGTCTACTGATGGCTTTCAAGGCAGTTGAGCTTAATTATTAGAGTAGTAATGTTTATTTTTATATTGACTATTGAGGTTTATTATTTTATAACTAAAAACTTAGTTATTTTAATGAGCTTGAGTTTATAACATATGCCTACGATAAATCAATTAATACGTAAGGGTAGATTAGGATTGACCCATAAGAAAAAGGTACCAGCTTTGGGAGAAAGCAACCCTCAAAGGAGAGGTGTTTGCACTAAGGTGTATACTACAACTCCTAGAAAGCCTAACTCAGCACTCCGTAAAGTAGCCAGAGTAAAAATTAGTGGGTATGGTGAAGTGACGGCTTATATACCTGGTGAAGGTCATAATTTACAAGAACACTCTGTTGTTTTGATACGTGGTGGGCGGGTTAAAGATTTGCCAGGTGTGCGTTATCACATAATAAGAGGTGCCCTTGATCTGCGTGGTGTGCAAAATCGAAAGAAAGCTCGTTCAAAATATGGTGTAAAGAAATCTGGTTAAAGTTTATGGCTCGTCGGAATAAAGCAAAAAAAAGAGAAATAAGTCCTGATTCGCGTTACGGCAGTGTTTTGCTGATGCGTTTCATTAATACAATCATGAAATGTGGTAAAAAATCTACTGCAGAAAAGATTATCTATGACGCTTTGTCTTTAGCTGAAAAGAAAATAGGCGAAGGTGGGTTATCAATTTTTGAGACAGCAGTAGGAAATGTTACTCCTTCTATAGAAGTGCGTTCTCGACGCATTGGTGGTGCAACTTATCAAGTACCTGTTGAAGTTCGACAAGATAGAGCGGTTTCTTTAGCGTTAAGGTGGATTGCTAAAGCAACTTCTGCTGCTCGAAAAAAGAGTGGAAAAACCACTGTTGATTGTTTGCAATCTGAAATACTGGATGCTTATAATAAACGCGGTGGTGCGTTTAAGATGTGCGAAGAAAAATATAAAATGGCTGAAGCTAATAAGGCATTTTCTCATCTTCGTTTTTAATGTTAGCTAATTAATTGTGATATGGAAATTGGAATATCTAAATACAGAAATATAGGGATAATGGCTCACATAGATGCTGGTAAGACTACCACAACAGAGCGTATTTTATTTTATACTGGTAAGCAAAATAGAATTGGTGAAGTGCACGATGGTGCAGCTTCTATGGATTGGATGGAGCAGGAAAAAGAGCGTGGTATTACAATCACATCTGCTGCAACAACATGTTTTTGGAATGATCATAGGGTCAATATAATAGACACTCCTGGTCACGTTGATTTCACTATTGAAGTTGAGAGATCTTTAAGGGTTTTGGATGGTGCAGTTGCTGTATTTGATGGAGTTGCTGGAGTTGAACCTCAATCTGAGACAGTGTGGCGTCAAGCTGATAAATATAGCGTTCCTCGTATCTGCTTTGTTAATAAGATGGATAGAATAGGGGCAAATTTTTATCGATGTGTTGATATGATAAAGACGAAGCTTGGTGCAGCACCTTTAGTTATTCATTTACCAATAGGGAGTGAGAAAGATTTCAAAGGTATAATTGACCTTATTTCTATGAAAGCCATTATATGGCAAGAAGAAACGTTGGGCGCTAAATTTTCTTATGAAGATATTCCTTCTGATTTGCTTGATAAGGCTCAAGAATATCGAAATCTTTTATTAGATGCTGCAGCTGAGATGGATGATGAAGCGATGAATACTTACTTTGAGTCTAATGATCTGCCAGTGGATTTACTGAAAAAATGCGTGAGAAATGGGACCATTAAAGGAAAATTTGTTCCTGTGTTATGTGGATCAGCTTTTAAAAATAAAGGCGTACAACCACTTTTAGATGGTGTGGTTGACTTTTTACCTTCTCCTATTGATGTTGATGTAATTGTTGGAATTGATCCTAAAGATTCAGAAAAGAAAATTGAGGTCAAACCTTCAGAAAAAGAGAAATTTGTTGCTCTTGCATTTAAAGTGATGACGGATAAATTTGTAGGCAGCTTGACGTTTATCCGTATTTATTCTGGTAAATTAAAGTCTAAATCTACCGTTTCAAATGCGTTAAAAAACGAAACTGAAGGGATTGGCAGAATGTTACTTATGCATGCAAATAACCGAGAAGATATAACTGAGGCTAGGGCTGGAGATATAGTTGCTTTAGTTGGGCTAAAGAAAACAACCACCGGAGATACTTTATGTTCTGTTGATTTTCCTATATTATTGGAGCGTATGGAATTTCCTGAGCCTGTTATTGAAATTGCTGTAGAACCTAAAACCACTTCAGATCAGGAAAAATTAGGTATTGCTCTAAATAGGTTGGTTGCAGAAGATCCTTCTTTGAGAATGTCAGTAAATGCGGAAAGTGGCCAGACTATATTGAAAGGCATGGGTGAGCTCCATCTTGAGATTATTGTTGATAGAATGAAGCGCGAATTTAACGTTGAGGCTAACGTCGGTGCTCCTCAGGTTGCATATCGTGAAACTATCACTAAATCTGTTGAAATTGATTACACTCATAAAAAACAATCTGGTGGAGCTGGTCAGTTTGCTAAGGTTAAAATAAAATTTGAACCTCTTGAGCCTGGTTCTGGGTTTCAATTTGAAAGTAAAATTGTAGGTGGTGCTATTCCAAAAGAGTATATTCCTGGGGTAGAAAATGGCTTGGAGTTGATAAAAGAAGGTGGTATAATTTCGGGATTTCCGTTGATTGATTTTAAGGCTACCCTTCTTGATGGTGCTTTTCATGAGGTTGATTCTAGTCCTTTAGCTTTTGAACTTGCTGCTAAAGGTGCTTTTAAAGAGATGGCAAATAAAGCTGGTCCAAAAATGCTGGAGCCTATAATGAAAGTTGAAATCATTACTCCTGAAGAATATATGGGTGATGTTATGGGTGATATAAATAGTAGAAGAGGAAATGTTGCTGATATGCTCGATTTAGGTAATAATAGTAAAATAATTACTGCTTCGGTACCTCTTGCAAATATGTTTGGTTATATCAACGTTTTGCGTTCTATGTCTCAGGGAAGGGCGCAGTATAGTATGCATTTTTCTTGTTATGAGCAAGTGCCACAATATGTGGTTGATGAGTTAAAGTTAGAGTATAATTAAGGGTAATAATTATGACAGCAGTAGTGGAAGCATTTGGAAAGCCGCATGTAAATGTGGGAACAATAGGACATGTGGATCATGGGAAGACGACGTTAACAGCGGCGATAACGAAGCATTATGGAAATTTTGTAGCGTACGATCAGATAGATAAAGCGCCAGAAGAAAGGAAGAGGGGGATAACGATAGCAACAGCGCATGTTGAGTATCAGACGGAAAAAAGGCATTATGCACACGTTGATTGTCCTGGACACGCTGACTATGTAAAGAACATGATAGTAGGTGCAGCACAGATGGATGCGGCGATATTGGTAGTGTCGGGGGTTGATGGGCCAATGCCACAAACGAGAGAGCATATATTGCTGGCGAAGCAGGTAGGTGTTGGATATATCGTGGTGTATATAAATAAAGCTGATGTTGCTGATGCTGATATGATAGATTTAGTAGAAATGGAAGTGAGGGAATTACTGAGTAAATACGGATTTCCAGGGGATGAAGTGCCTGTGGTGGTTGGTTCAGCGCTCAAGGCGCTGGAGGATGACAGCAGCGAATATGGAAAGAAATCAATAGATAAATTGATGGAAAAGTTAGATGAATATGTAGCGGTTCCACCAAGGCCTGTGGATTTACCATTTTTATTGCCAATCGAAGATGTATTTTCGATATCGGGGCGAGGAACAGTGGTAACAGGAAGAATAGAGAAGGGAGAGATAAAGACGGGAGAAGAGATAGAGATAATAGGTCTGAAAGCGACGCAAAAGACGATATGCACAGGTGTTGAGATGTTTAAGAAGTTGCTGGATAAGGGAAGTGCAGGACTCAATGTAGGAATATTGTTAAGAGGAACAAAAAGAGAAGAAGTGGAGAGGGGGCAAGTATTAGCGAAACCGGGGACGATAACACCGCATAGAAAGTTTAAGGCGGAGGTTTATATATTAAAGAAAGAGGAAGGAGGAAGGCATACACCATTTTTTGCGAATTACCAGCCACAGTTTTATTTAAGGACAACGGATGTAACTGGGAGCATAAAATTGCTAGATGGGAAGGAGATGGTAATGCCAGGAGATAATGTGAGTGTAGAAGTAGAATTGCAAGTACCGATAGCAATGGATAAGGGATTGCGTTTTGCGATAAGAGAAGGCGGTAGAACTGTTGGTTCTGGTGTTGTTTCTGAAATTTTGGAGTGAGAGTTTGAGTTATAGGAGTGTAGCTCAATTGGTAGAGCGCTGGTCTCCAAAACCAGAGGTTGTAGGTTCAATTCCTATCGCTCCTGCATTAATGTTGTGGTGGAAATGTTAAAAAGTTTGTGTGGTTTTTTCTGTGATATAAAGCAAGAAATACGAAGAATTGCTTGGGTAAAGAAACAGGAGGTGTTGTCATCTCTATTTGTTGTAATGATTGTTATATTATGCTTTTCGATTTTCTTCTGTTTTGTGGATTTTATGTCTCTTTACGTAATTAAGGCTTTATTTGGAATTATTTATGGAATGTGAATATAAATGGTATATCATTAAAGTTGATTATGGATATGAGCAAAACATACGCGAATTGGTAAGTAATGCTGTTTATTTTAAGGAAGTGTTTATTCCTTATCAAACGGTATGTAATTCAAAGTCTGATATAAAAGAATTATGTGAAGTGTATGTATATATGCATCTGTGTGATGAAAGCAAAAATATTTTGAATCAAACGCCTGGATTCTGCAGTGGCGAATCTGGTGATTTTGAGATGATTTCAGATGATGAGATAAGTTTAAAGTGTAAAGAATTTAATAGATATAAATGGTATATCTTGAGAGTTGCTTCCAATTGTGAAGAGAAAGTGCGCCAACATATATTGGAAAATTCTATGAGATTGGGTGTTAATGATTACTTTAAGGAAGTTTTTATTCCATATGAAGAGCTAAGTGAAGTAGAGTTGAAATCTAAGAAAATTGCTACACGAAGGAAATGCTTTCCTGGTTATGTCTTTTTATACGTGAATTTATGCGATGAAGTATTGAATTTTATCAATAATATACCAAAATCTCTTAAGGTTTATGGATTTTTGAAAAACGGTAATATTCCAAAGGTGATTTTGGATGATGAGATTCACTCAATGTGTAATGCACTTTATAATGCTCAAGAGACAAAGAAGTTAGGTTATGGTTATGAAAAAGGTGAAAAAGTGAAAATTAATGATGGTCTTTTTCAAAATTTTACTGGTAAGGTAAATATGGTAAACGATGAGAAAAAAATTATTAATGTGGAAGTATCGATTTTAGGTAAGCCGACAATAATAGAGCTTGATCTGGCTCAAGTAGAGAAAATAGAGGATTAATTATGAGTGTTATAGTTGCTAAGATTAACTTACTTATGGAAGCTGGGAAAGCAGTTCCAGGACCGAAAATTGCTTCAGTACTTGGTCCACGTGGTATACCTGTTCCTAAGTTTTGTGAAGCTTTTAATAAAGTTACTAGTGCTGCTAACGCTAATTATAAAGTAGGCGATTTAGTAACAGTGCGAATTTCCATAAAGGATGATCGCTCTCATGATTTTACTGTCAGCGGTCCGCCTGTGGCTTATTTACTTAAGCAGGAGGCTAAATTAAGTAAAAGTTCTGGTAATCCTGGTAAAGAATTAGTGGCTAAATTACCTATGTCTGCTATAATTAAAGTAGCAAAGTGCAAGATGGTTGATATGAAAGTGGATAATGAAGATTCAGCAGTGAAAATGGTTGTAGGCACTGCAAAATCTATGGGTATAGAAGTTGTGGAAGGTTAGGTAAATGAATACATATAATGATAATCCTAAGCAGTGTTTGAAGAAGATTGTTGAGTCTGCTTCAGCAAAATTTAATGAATCAGTTGATATTGCGGTCAATTTAGGCGTAGATTCACGTAAATCTGAAGAGCAGGTGCGTGGTACAGTAGTTTTGCCTAAAGGTATCGGGAAGAATATTAAAGTAGCTGTTTTCGCTCAAGATAAACATTTATTAGAAGCTGAAAAAGCTGGTGCTGATATTGCAGGAGGAGAGGATTTAGTTGAAGAAATAAAAAAAGGTAGAAAGTTAGATGTTGATTGGTGCATTACTACTCCTGATTTTATGGCAAAAATCACTCCTATTGCAAAAGTATTGGGTGCTAAAGGGCTGATGCCTAACCCTAAATTTGGTACTGTGACTTCTAACATTGCAGAAGCTATTAAAACCATTAAGTCTGGTCAGGTAAAATTTAGAACAGATAAAAATGGTGTTATTCATGGTAAATTAGGAAATATTAAATTTGATATTGATGACTTGCTAGAAAATTTAAAAGCCTTTCTTAAAGTAATTAAAGATAATAAACCTATTTCTGCGAAAGGAATTTACTTTAAGGGTGTTTTTTTAAATTCAACTATGGGTAAAGCTTATAAGATAGGCAAAGTGGAAGATATAATTTAAGGGAGTGATACCGTGAAGCGTAAAGATAAGGATGAATTTATACAGAGCACAATAAACGTATTTGTAAATAATGATTTCTTGATATTAGTAAATTTTAAATCTATAAATGCTAATGATTCATTAACTCTGAGGAATAGTCTGAAGTCTATAGCAGGTGGGGTATTAGTAGTTAAAAACACTCTAGCGCGCTTGGCTTTGGAAAGGACTGGTAAATTCTCTTATTTATCAGGCAAATTTTCCGGTCCTGTTGCTATTATATACTCTAGTGGCATAGTAGAAGCTGCAAAATTAATAGTTGATTTTACTAATGCTAACAAAGAAAAAATGTCTGTGATTTGCGCAGCTCATTTAAATGAATTGTTAACAGTGGAAGATGTTAATAAACTGGCTAAGTTGCCTTCTCTGGATGAATTGCGTGTTAAAATTATGCGTTTAATATCTTATGATATTCCTGCTCGGTTAGCGTTGTCTATTAATTCATCTTCTATGAGGCTTATGAGAGTTTTGGATTATTATAGTTCTAAAAAATAAATTTGTTGTTAAGTAAGGTGGTAATTATGAGTAATGTAACAAGTGATTTGGTTGATAAAATATTATCTTTAAACCTATTAGAGGCTTCTGAACTTGTAAAAGTTTTAGAAGAGAAAATAGGGTTGCCTGCTGGTTCTTTTCTTGGTGGAGCTGTTGGTGCTGGGGCGCCTATTGGTGATAATGCTGCTGCTCCTGCTGCTCAAGAAAAAGCTGAGTATAAAGTTGTGATTAAAGAAATTGATGCGAGTAAAAAAATAGGAGTTATTAAAGCTGTGAGAGAGGTTAATTCTACATTGGGTTTAAAAGAAGCAAAAGAGTTGGTTGAATCTTTACCTAAAGATTTGACTGCTAATGTTCCTAAAGACGAAGCAGAAAAAATCAAGCAAAAACTTATTGAAGCAGGAGCAACTAAAGTGGAGCTTGAATAATATTTAATGTATTAATTTTATATTGATATAGCTCTTTTAATTAGTTTGGGGTATTTTAATGGTTGATTCTTCTTATATGTACGCTTCTGGTGCTTTTGTTCCTAGAGTTTCTTATTCTAGGTCGATTGATTTAAAAGATTCTTTATTGGATTTGGTTAAGGTTCAAAAAGAATCATATGATTCTTTTACTCCTAAGAATAAGGGTAATGAAAGACTTGAAGTTATCTTTCATACAATCTTTCCAATAAATGATCCTTTGCGTAGGGCTACTATTGAGTTTATAAGTTGTAGGGTAGATGATCCTAAGTATGATGAATCTGAGTCTATAAAGCGTGGTGTAACTTTTTCTGCTCAGGTTATTGCTTCTATACGTCTTGTTGTTATGCAGGATGGTATTTCTCTTGATGAATATAAATCGATTAAAGAGAGTGGAGATCATTCTAAACTTGCAACCGTTGTAAAATCTATAGAAGAGCAGAAAGTCCACTTTTGTGGGTTGCCTATGATGACTGATAAGGGCACTTTCATCATTAATGGTGTGGAAAAAGTTATCGTCTCACAAATGCATAGGTCTCCTGGTGTATTTTTTGATAGCGATAAGGGAAAAACTTACAATTCTGGTAAATTGATCTATTCTGCTAGAATTATTCCTTATAGGGGTTCTTGGCTTGATATTGAATTTGATGTTAAAGACCATTTGTATTTTCGTGTTGATAGAAAAAGAAAATTGCCAATTTCAGTTTTATTAAAGGCGTTGGGTCTATCAAATAATGATATACTCGATAGATTTTATGAGAAAATAAAGTATGTAAAACATAAAGATGGTTGGAAAGTGCCTTTTGTTCCTGATAAATTTAAAGGAGTGAGGCTGCCTTTCGACTTAATGGATATTGAAGGTAATGTGCTGCTTAAAGCTAACGTTCGTATTACCTCAAGACTAGCTAAAAAGCTATATGATAATGAATTGAAAGAGTATCTGGTTCCTTTTAATTCTATATGTGGTTTATTCCTCGCAGAAGATTTAATGGATAGTGCTAGCTCTACGAAAATTTTATCTGCTGGTGAATCTATAAAGCTGGAAGACATAAAGAAGCTTGAGTTATTATCTGTAGATGAAATATCAGTGTTGAACATAGATAATTTGTTTGTTGGACCTTATATATTAAATACGCTTTTCTTAGATGAAAACATGTCTTATCAGGATGCACTATATGAAATATATAGAGTTTTGCGTCCTGGTGAAGTTCCTGTTTTAGAGATAGTAGAAGAGTTTTTCCGTAATCTTTTCTTCAGTCCGGAATATTATGATTTGTCTAACATTGGTAGGTTGAAGCTTAACTCTTACCTTGGATTAAATTATGATGAGGATTTAACTGTTTTAACGCATGAAGATATTATTGAAATTGTGAAAAAAATAGTATTGTTACGTGACGGTCAAGGATCTGTAGATGATATTGATCATTTAGGAAACAGAAGAGTAAGATCAGTTGGAGAGTTTATAGAAAATCAATTTAGAACTGGGTTGTTGAAATTGGAACGCGCAATAGTTGATTCTATGTCCACTTCTAGTTTAGATAAAGTTTCTCCATCTGATTTTATTAATCCAAAAGTGTTAACTAATGTCTTAAGAGATTTCTTCAATTCTTCTCAATTATCTCAATTTATGGATCAGACTAATCCGTTATCTGAAATAACACATAAAAGAAGGTTATCCGCGTTAGGTCCTGGCGGTTTAACAAGAGAACGGGCAGGATTTGAGGTGCGTGATGTTCATCCAACTCATTATGGAAGAATTTGCCCTATTGAGACTCCTGAAGGGCAAAATATAGGGTTAATCAACAGCTTAGCTATATACGCGCGTATTAATAAATATGGTTTCATTGAAAGCCCTTATAGAAAAGTAGTCAATAGGGTTGTTACTGATCAAATTGAGTATCTTTCTGCTATAGACGAAGGCTCACATCATATAGCTGACACTAGCGTAAAGCTTGATGAAAATAATTGCTTTGTTGATGACATGCTATACTGTAGATATGCTGGTAGCTTCGTCATGGTAAGTAGCGACCAAGTTAGTTACATTGACGTATCTCCTAAGCAGGTAATATCAGTTGCAGCTTCCTTGATTCCATTTTTAGAAAATGATGATGCTAATAGAGCATTAATGGGCTCAAATATGCAACGTCAGGCCGTACCTTTATTGAAGCCTACCGCTCCTCTGGTTGCTACTGGTATGGAGTCTTTTGTAGCTTCTGGCTCTGGTGCTGTAGTTTTAGCAAAACGCGATGGCATAGTTGATAGTTCTGATAGTAACTCTATAGTTATACGTGCTTTTGATAAAGAAAGGGTTAACTACTTGGACGTAGATATTTATCATCTAAGGAAATTTCAGCGTTCTAACCATAATACTTGTATTAATCAAAGACCGCTAGTGTGCGTAGGTGATTATGTTAAAAAGGGTGATGTAATAGCTGATGGTCCTGCAATTAACAGTGGTGAGTTGGCGCTTGGTAAAAATTTGCTAGTCGCTTTTATGTCTTGGCAAGGTTATAATTTTGAAGACTCTATTATTATTTCTAGTGAAGTTGTTAAAAAAGATCTCTTTACTTCTATTCATATAGAAGAATTTGACTGTGTTGTACATGATACCCCTTTAGGATCAGAAAAAATAACTCGTGCTATACCTGGTGTTAATGAAGAAAATCTATATCACTTGGATGATAGTGGTATAGTGAAAATTGGTACAAGAGTTGGTCCAGGCTATATTCTGGTAGGTAAAGTTACACCTAAACCTTCTCTTTCATTGCCTCCTGAAACGAAGTTATTAATGACAATTTTTGGTGAAAAGTCATTCGATTGTGCGGATTCCTCTTTATATACATCTCCAGATGTTGAAGGGACAGTAATTGATGTACAAGTCTTTACACGCAGGGGGGTTGAAGAAAATGAAAGGGCATTACTCATCAAACAAAAAGAGATAAATGACTTTGAGGAAGAGCGAGATTATATAATCAATGTTACTAGTGAATATTTCTATGATGAACTGAAGAAACTTCTTATTAATTCTGGTTCTCAAGATCGAGAAAAATTTGACTCTATTGAACGTGAGCAATGGTGGGGTATAGGATTAAAAAACCAATCCATTTCTGAGCAAGTTAAGAGCTTAAAAAAAGATTTTGATGAAAAAGTATCACATGCAATAGCACAGTTTAAGCGAAAAGTAGAAAAATTACATGAAGGTTATGACCTGCCTCAAGGTGTGTCGATGTCAGTAAAAGTTTTCATTGCTGTGAAACATAGTCTGCAACCAGGGGATAAAATGGCTGGTAGACATGGAAATAAAGGTGTGATTTCTCGAGTTGTGCCAGTGGAAGATATGCCTTATTTGGAAGATGGTACTCCTGTTGATATTATTCTTAACCCTCTTGGTGTTCCTTCACGAATGAATGTAGGGCAAATACTGGAAACGCATGTAGGTTGGGCTTGTAGAAAATTAGGGGAAAAGGTAAGTAATATTCTCGATGAGATCAATAAGATCAAAAGTGCTTTTTGCAAGGGAATTAGGTCCCTTAACGATGATAATTTTACACAATTTGCAGTAGCATACCTTGATAATAAAAAAATTGAAAATATTGATGATGATGAAATAACGGCTTCTGTTTTAAATACACCTAATAAGAATGCACTAAATGACGAGTTGAATGAGTTAGTAGAGAACTATTTGAACTCTTGTAAAAGTTCATACAGCAATTTACGTAACTTCCTGATTGAGGTTTATAGCTATGGCAGTAACGTATCTATCTGTAATGATATTCGTAATATTAGTGATAATAATCTCATTGAATTTGCACGCAAATTACGTGATGGCGTTCCTGTTGCTGCACCTGTATTTGAGGGTCCAAAAGATGAACAAATAGCAAAATTATTTGAACTTGCTGGTTTAGATAACTCTGGACAAGCTGTATTATATGACGGTTGCAGTGGTGAAAAATTCGACCGCAAGGTTACAGTTGGTTACATGTACATGCTTAAGTTGCACCACTTGGTTGATGGTAAAATTCATGCGCGTTCAGTAGGGCCTTATAGTTTGGTTACTCAACAACCTCTTGGAGGAAAATCTCATTTTGGTGGTCAGCGTTTTGGTGAAATGGAATGTTGGGCATTACAAGCCTATGGTGCTGCTTATACTTTGCAGGAAATGTTAACTGTGAAGTCTGATGATATTAATGGTAGAGTTAAGATTTATGAATCGATAATAAAAGGTGACAGTAATTTTGAATGTGGAATTCCTGAATCCTTTAATGTGATGATAAAAGAACTACGTTCTTTATGTTTAAATGTAGATTTAAAGCAAAATGATGTAGTGATTGAAGATATATCTCACACTAACATTGCACAACCTTTTAATGAGGTTAGCATATCGATTGCTAGCCCTGAAAGTATTAAGCGTATATCTTGTGGTGAGATAGAAGATGTTTCAACTGCAAATTATCGTACGTTCAAAGTTGAGAAAGGTGGATTATTTTGCCCTAAGGTTTTTGGCCCTGTCAATGACGATGAATGTTTATGTGGAAAATACAAAAAAAGAAGACACAGAGGTCGCATATGCGAAAAATGCGGAGTAGAAGTTACATCTTCTAAAGTAAGAAGAGAAAGGATGGGTCATATAGAGCTTGCATCTCCTGTTGCTCATATATGGTTTTTGAAATCGCTTCCTTCAAGAATTGGAGCATTATTGGATATGTCTCTCAGAGATATTGAGAATATTTTATATAGCGATAATTATATCGTAATAGATCCTCTTGTTTCGCCTTTTGAAAAAGGTGAGATTATTAGTGAAAAAGCTTATAATGAAGCTAAAGATAGCTATGGGATCGATAGTTTTGTAGCTATGCAAGGTGTTGAAGCTATAAGAGAGTTGCTAACGCGCCTTGATTTACATGAAATTAGGAAGGATTTAAGACTAGAATTAGAATCTGTTGCTTCTGAGATAAGAAGAAAGAAAATTATAAAGAGATTGCGTATTGTTGAAAACTTCATTAAATCTGGAAATAGGCCTGAGTGGATGATACTTACAACTATACCTATTTTACCACCTGATTTGCGTCCTTTGGTATCGCTTGAGAGTGGTCGTCCTGCAGTTTCTGATCTGAATCATCATTATAGGACTATTATTAATAGAAATAACAGGTTGAGGAAATTGTTGAGCTTAAATCCTCCTGAGATTATGATTCGTAATGAAAAAAGGATGTTACAAGAAGCAGTTGATTCTCTTTTTGATAATAGTCGTCGTAATACTTTGGTAAATAAAGCTGGTGCTGTTGGATATAAAAAGTCCATTAGTGATATGTTAAAAGGAAAACAGGGTCGTTTTCGCCAGAACCTCTTAGGAAAAAGGGTAGACTACTCTGGACGTTCTGTAATAGTTGTTGGTCCAACTTTGAAACTAAATCAGTGTGGATTACCAAAAAGAATGGCTCTTGAACTATTCAAACCTTTTGTTTACTCAAAGCTTAAGATGTATGGTATGGCTCCAACTATTAAGTTTGCTAGTAAGTTGATAAGAGCAGAAAAACCAGAAGTTTGGGATATGCTTGAAGAGGTAATAAAAGAGCATCCTGTTTTGTTGAATAGAGCGCCTACGCTACATAGACTTGGTATTCAGGCTTTTGAGCCAATCCTTATTGAAGGCAAAGCAATACAGCTTCATCCGCTTGTCTGTACGGCGTTTAATGCTGATTTTGATGGTGATCAAATGGCAGTGCATGTGCCAATTTCATTGGAAGCTCAGCTTGAAGCTAGGGTGTTGATGATGTCCACTAATAACGTTTTAAGTCCTTCTAATGGCAGACCGATTATAGTTCCTAGTAAAGATATAGTACTTGGTATATATTATCTGACTTTACAAGAACCTAAGGAAGATAATTTACCATCTTTTGGTGCTTTTTGTGAAGTTGAGCATTCCTTGAGTGATGGTACTTTACATATTCATTCTAGTATAAAGTATAGGATGGAGTATATTAATAGCAGCGGTGAAACTCACTATAAAACTGTTTGTACAACTCCTGGCCGTTTAATATTATGGCAAATTTTTCCTAAGCATGAGAATCTAGGCTTCGATCTAATAAATCAGATATTAACAGTCAAGGAAATAACTGGTATAGTTGATTTGGTATATCGTAACTGTGGTCAAAGTGCTACAGTGGCATTTTCTGATAAATTAATGGTACTTGGCTTTGAGTATGCCACATTTTCTGGTGTCTCTTTTGGTCGTTGTGATATGGTTATACCTGAAACTAAAGCTACACATGTTGATCACGCGAGGGGTGAAATTAAGAAATTCTCTATGCAATATCAAGATGGGCTAATAACTAGAAGTGAGAGGTATAACAAGGTTATAGATGAATGGTCTAAGTGTACGGATATGATAGCTAATGATATGTTAAAAGCAATATCTATATATGATGGAAATAGTAAGTACAACTCAGTGTATATGATGGTTAACTCTGGTGCAAGGGGTTCTACTTCACAGATGAAACAGCTAGCAGGAATGCGAGGGCTCATGACCAAACCTTCTGGTGAGATTATAGAAACACCTATAATTTCTAATTTCCGTGAAGGATTGAACGTATTTGAATACTTTAATTCTACTCACGGTGCGCGTAAAGGTTTAGCTGACACTGCACTTAAAACTGCAAACTCTGGATACTTAACTCGTCGTTTAGTTGATGTATCTCAAAATTGCATAGTTACAAAGCATGACTGTAAAACAAAAAATGGTCTTGTTGTGAGAGCTACAGTTGAAGGAAGTACTATAGTTGCATCTCTAGAGAGTGTTGTGCTGGGTAGAACAGCTGCAAATGATATATATAACCCAGTGACAAAAGAATTATTAGTAAAAGCAGGGGAATTAATTGATGAGGATAAAGTAAAGCAAATCAGCATTGCAGGTCTTGATGTTGTAAAAATTAGATCGCCTTTAACTTGTGAAATAAGTCCTGGTGTATGTTCTTTATGTTATGGAAGAGACCTTGCAACTGGTAAAATTGTTTCAATAGGTGAAGCAGTTGGTGTTATAGCTGCTCAATCTGTTGGAGAGCCAGGTACTCAGTTAACGATGCGTACTTTTCATATAGGTGGAGTAATGACTAGAGGCGTTGAATCCTCGAATATTATAGCTTCTATTAATGCTAAAATAAAGTTAAACAATAGTAATATAATTATAGATAGAAACGGAAATAAAATTGTGATAAGCCGTTCCTGTGAAGTCGTGTTGATTGATAGCCTTGGTAGTGAGAAGTTGAAGCACAGTGTACCTTACGGCGCTAAGCTTTATGTAGATGAGAGTGGGTCAGTAAAAATTGGCGATAAAGTTGCGGAATGGGATCCTTATACATTGCCTATTATCACGGAGAAGACTGGTACAGTGTCTTATCAGGACTTAAAAGATGGAATTTCGATCACTGAAGTGATGGATGAATCTACAGGAATATCAAGCAAAGTAGTAAAAGACTGGAAATTGCATTCTGGTGGAGCTAATTTACGTCCTCGTATTGTGCTGCTTGACGATAATGGTAAAGTAATGACACTCGCAAGTGGCGTTGAAGCATGTTATTTTATACCAATCGGTGCAGTGCTCAATGTACAAGATGGCCAGAAGGTTCATGCAGGTGATGTTATTACAAGAACACCAAGAGAGTCAGTTAAAACTCGTGATATTACTGGTGGTTTACCGAGGGTTATAGAGTTATTTGAAGCACGTCGTCCTAAAGAGCATGCTATTGTTAGTGAGATAGATGGCTATGTAGCGTTTTCTGAAAAAGACCGTAGAGGAAAACGCAGTATATTAATTAAACCTGTAGATGAACAAATTTCTCCAGTTGAATATTTGGTATCAAGAAGTAAGCATGTAATAGTCAATGAAGGTGATTTTGTACGTAAAGGTGATCTATTGATGGATGGTGACCCTGATCTCCATGATATTTTACGTGTGCTTGGGTTAGAAGCTTTAGCGCACTATATGATTTCTGAAATACAGCAAGTTTATAGATTGCAGGGTGTTCGTATAGACAATAAGCATTTAGAGGTGATCTTAAAACAAATGCTACAAAAAGTGGAAATTACTGATCCTGGTGATACTATGTACTTGGTTGGCGAAAGCATTGACAAGCTGGAAGTTGATAGGGAAAATGATGCTATGAGTAACTCTGGCAAACGGCCTACTCATTATCTTCCTATTCTGCAGGGGATTACTAGGGCAAGTCTTGAAACTAGCTCCTTTATTTCTGCTGCCTCTTTCCAAGAGACAACAAAAGTACTTACAGAAGCAGCATTCTGCGGGAAGAGTGATCCTTTAAGTGGATTAAAAGAAAATGTTATAGTAGGAAGATTAATTCCTGCTGGTACAGGTTTGATTATGAATAAGATCAGAGCACTTTCACTTTGTGATAATGTGGATAAATATGAAAAATATTTTGATATTGAAACTTATGACGAGGAATGGTTGATGGATAATGGTTGTCATTTACACTCTGGTGAGGAAGAGAGCGTAGTGGCATACGATCAGTCGAATTGAGTACAGCTAGTGTGTCTCTTGACCAAAAAAGCCAATAATATTTTCTTTCACTTCTGTGCTATCTGTCATGTTATTTACTCTCACACGAAATTCAGATGAGCCTTGAAGCCCGCTACTGTACCAACCTATGTGTTTGCGGGCCATCTTTATTCCTGTGTCATTTCCATAGTACTCAAGAATATTGTCGTAATGCTCGAGTATGATGCTTAATCTCTCTGAAGCTGTTGGCTCAGAAGTTTCACTTCCACTGAGAAAGTTCATTGCTTGATTAATCAGCCAAGGTTTACCGTAGGCACCACGACCTATCATCACTCCGTCTGCTCCAGATTCTTTGAGAGCATTCTGAATATCATTTAAATTTTTAATATCGCCATTTACTATAACTGGAATTTTCACTTGCTCTTTAACATTTCTAACGAATTTCCAATCTGCTTGACCATTATAAAGCTGCGCTCTTGTTCTTCCATGCACAGTGATCATTTTTGCTCCTAAGTCTTCGGCAATTTTCGCAAGTCTCGGGGCATTGCGATTTTCATCGTTCCATCCAGTGCGCATTTTCACCGTAACTGGCATATTCACTGCTTTGACCACAGCTTCAATTATCTCAGCGGCTTTTTTCTCATCACGCATTAGCGCTGATCCTGCATAACCGTTTACAACTTTTTTAACAGGGCAACCAAAGTTTATGTCTATAATTTTTGCTCCCATGTCCTCGTTTAATTTTGCAGCCTCCGCCATAACATCTGGCTCACACCCAGCAAGCTGCACAGCAGTTAATGCATCGACTTTTGCTTTTTGCAAACTCTGGCGAGTTTGCATAATCATAGCTCTGCTTGCGATCATCTCTGAAACTAACAAACTTGCACCAAGTTTCTTCACAATACTTCTAAACGGATAATCAGTCACTCCAGACATTGGAGCTAAAATAACTGGAGAATCAATTGTCAAATTTCCTATTTGGAGGGGCATAAGGTCAATGGTAATTTTTCATTGATTACATAATGCAACACAAACTTGCATTCTCCCTTGAAATAGAAGACTGAGATGTTTTCGTCCTTGGCGGACGCTTACGATTTCTTAGATCTTCCTTACATTTCTCATCTTCCATAAGCGCTCTTGTAAATTCTTCTCTTTTCTCATTCAAATCAAATTTATATTCTGATAACTTTTTGTCAATTTCGTCAAATGATTTGTCTTCGTTAAGCATTTGTGTAATTTTATGAGCATTTTCTAACGCAAATATTCCACAGTTATACCCGTCACTTTGCTGCTTAGTTGGGGAAATTCTTATGTCTAATACCCATTCCTCTTTTTGCAGTTCTCTTTTAACAATATTTAGCACATTATCTGGCAATTGATTACCAAATGAGTCACAGTAATAAGCTCTAAATTTTTTATCACCTGCATCAGGTTTAATAACCAAAGTTACCCAATGATTGTTGTTAATATGAAGAACCGAAGTAAATATCAATTTAGAATTTTGTTTTAATTCACCTCTATAATTCTGAAGAAATTCTTTTGTGAGTTCGTCCCAACCATTAGAATAGCTAGGAGCAAGAAAATAGACATTATTATTACTATGTTCACTTTGTGAGTACCCATACACAACTCTTGCAATATGTGTAATGTCATCATCACATAACCAGTAAGCATAATTTCCTCTGTTTGTCTGATGCACAAGAGTGTCCAAATTTTCATGAAACTCTTTACCACCCAAACCACTATCTTTTGAAGCAATAGAACTTCTGCGACTACTGTTCTCTGAAACAGTTGACCCATCTTCATTATCTGGTCCAGGAAAAATACCACTATCCTCATCTGGAGTTTTTTGCTCACCTTGACTTGCTCTTTTTCCATTAATATAACCCTTCGCTAAGTAAAATAAAGGTTCAACAACCATTTTGTATGCTACTGTAAGAATTGTTCCCATTAAAACCCAAACTACGGGGTTAGAGATGAGCATAGCAAGTGGAAAGGTCAATAGAGGGGATCCTATTACCGCCCCTAAACAGCCAGCAGCGAATGTGGCTGCTAGGCATACACAAGTAGCGTAGATAACGAATTCCTCACCAGCAAAGTAAGTGCTCTCTTTCTGATTATTTTTTGTAATGCCCAACATACTACACCCTATGAACACTAAGTTAATTAAATTTTAACAAATTCTAACAAAAAAATCAACCATAATAATTTTAGTAGTATGAGAATATATTGAATATTAAGAGCTTTTGGAGTACAGTAACAATGTTAGTAATAGCACAATATATGCACGATATAGAATATATACGCAAAAACCCTGAAGGATTTGAAAAGGCAATGAAAAGCAGGGGAATTAGAGAATCTACTGCGGAAGAGATATTAGAAATCGATCACGAGAAAAGATCATTAACCACTAAACTGCAGGATTTGAATAGGCAGCGCAATGAAATCACAGAGGAAATAAAAAAGCTTAAAATGAGCAAGAGCCCCTGTGAAGAGCAAATAGAGTTGTCAAAAAGCATCACAAATGAGATAGAGGCAATCAGCTTAAAAGAACAAGCAGAAAAGGATAAGTTAGTGAATGTTTTATCTAACTTGCCGAATATTCCTGCGCAAGATGTGCCAATAGGCGCAGATGAGAACTCTAATTTAGAGGTGAGAAGATATGGAGGAAAAAGACAGTTTGATTTTGTACCAGAATCTCATTATGAACTCGGAGAAAAATTAGGTTTAATGGACTTCGAACAAGCGGCGAGAATTTCCGGATCAAGATTTACGATATTAAAAGGACAGTTAGCTAAGCTTGGACGAGCGCTAATAAATTGTATGCTTGAAATGCATGTTAATGAATTTGGCTATACTGAGGTGTACCACCCGGCTTTGGTGAAAAACGAAGCTATGTATAATGTTGGTCAGCTACCGAAATTTTCTGACGATTCGTATTTAACTACCGACGAATTGAGGTTGATTCCCACAAGTGAAGTGTTTTTAACAAATTTAGTTGCTGACAAAATAATGGAAGAAAAAGAACTGCCTATTCGCTTTACTGCATATTCGGAGTGCTTTCGTAAAGAAGCAGGTAGTGCAGGTCGCGATACCAGGGGCATGATAAGGCAACACCAATTTGGTAAAGTGGAGTTGGTAAGCATCACAACTGAAGACCAATCAAATGATGAGCTTGAGCGTATGACGAGTGTTGCTGAAGAGATATTAAAAAAATTAGAATTGCCATACAGAGTAATGCTGCTTTGCAGTGGCGATATGGGTTTTGCTGCACAAAGGACTTATGACATAGAGGTATGGTTACCTGGGCAAAATAAATATAGAGAAATATCAAGCTGCTCAAATTGTGGTGCATTTCAAGCAAGAAGGATGAACGCTAAATACTCTTCAGAAACTGATAAAAAGATGAAAAAATATATTCACACTTTAAACGGCTCAGCTTTAGCTATAGGAAGAACGATTATTGCCATAATGGAGAATTATCAAAATTCTGACGGGTCGATTGCAATACCAAACGTGTTGCAAAAATACATGAGTAATGATACTGTTATAAGCAAATAATAATTTTGACATATAGAAAAGCGAGGAAATAAAGATGAAGGTTCTGGTTATAGGTTCTGGTGGGCGTGAGCACGCTCTACTTTGGGCTCTAAAAAAATCTCCTATCTTGACTGAGTTATATGTAACTCCTGGTCGCCAAGCTATGAAAGATCTTGGGGCTCTTGTGGATGTAAATATTCAAAATTCAGTGGATGTTACACAATTTTGCAAGAGAGAAAATATAGAGTTGGTTGTTATTGGTCCAGAACAACCAATAATTGATGGGCTTGCTGATGATTTAGTTGCAGAGGGAATAAATGTTTTTGCTCCAAGTCAAGCAACTGCAAAACTTGAGGGATCGAAGTCTTTCACCAAGGGACTATGTAAACGATATGGTATACCAACTGCCAAGTACGAGTGTTTTGTTGATGAAGGGTTAGCTAAAGATTTTGTACGTAGCAATAAAATAAAGTTTCCACTTGTAGTGAAAGCAAATGGAATTGCAGCAGGAAAAGGGGTGGTTATATGTAATACAGAAAGCGAAGCTTTTTCAGCAATAAATTCAATGCTAGTGGAGAAAAAATTTGGTGAATCAGGTGAAGAAATAATCATAGAAGAGTTTTTAGTTGGAGAAGAAGTAAGTTTTTTTGCTCTTATTGATGGGTTGAAAGTAGTAACTCTTGGGTGTGCAAAAGATTATAAGAGAGTTGATGAAAGTAATGAAAGCCAAAATACTGGAGGTATGGGGTCGTACTCATCACCTTCAATTATAAGTAAGGACATGGAGCAAAAAATTATCCAAAAAATAATATACCCTACAGCTCAAGCATTGGTTAACATGGGTACGTCTTATAAAGGAGTACTCTTTGCTGGTTTAATGATTTGCAAAGATAGCCCAAAACTTCTCGAGTATAACGTTAGATTCGGTGATCCAGAAACGCAATCTATATTACCTAGATTTGATTCAAATTGCGATTTGTTAAAATTGATGTTGTCAGTTGCAGAAGGAAAGTTAAATGTCAAAATGGTGGAACTTAACAACAAATCTACAGTTTGTGTAGTTGTTGCAAGTAAAGGCTATCCGGGTGATTATCAAAAGGGAGAAGTAATTAAAGGATTAGATAAGATTGAAAGCATTCCTGGTGTGTTGGTGTTTCATGCTGGTACTAAATTCGATGAAAGTGGTAACTTAGTTTCCGATGGCGGAAGAGTGCTAAATATAGTAGCAGAAGGGAGCACTATAGAGGAAGCCAAAAGTAAGGTGTACTCAGCATTAAATTTTTTAGAATGGCCAGGGGGCTTCTTCAGATACGATATCGGTAGTTAATGTTAGCTGTCGGTTAGCAGGTGGTTCACAGAAACGAAAAACTTCCTTGACAAACTCCGCCAGCCCCCTTATCATGAAACTGAAGCTATTGTATTTGCTTTCGCCAATCTGCAGATTAAAAGGTAAGGATTACTTAATGTATCGGCGTCTTATGTTCAATTTTTTGCAGTATATAGATACTGTATGTCTTTACAAAACTTCATCTACATCTAGATTTTTATCTAAATAAGCTGAACGCGCTTATAAAGCGTTACAAGACATCAAAAAATGCCAATACTCGACAGAGATAGTAAAAGACTAGCTAACTCGGGGATTCTTTGTCTTTTTTTCTGCTTAGTAAATTTCTTAAACATTTGCAGCATAGGTTAGTTGCAATTAAAAGCAGCTAAATCTTGCTTGTCAAGCGTTTAAAACATAAAAAACGCCAATATTTTAAAGCAGATAATAACCCCAGGGCTTCTTTTGCCTTTTTTTTCATTTGGTAAATTTCTTAAATATTTATGGCTAAACGACAATCGTCATCCCGCAGCGGGATCTAGAGATACCGCGGCGGTATGACGTAGGGAAACCTTTCTTGGGTTAGCTATAAAACTAATCAGCATCTTGTTTAGCACATATAAATTAAGTTTCACAAATATAGTGCTAAACCTTGAAAATATGTTATAGCTACTTCTTCCAATTTAGTGGTGGGTTTTGACAGTACACATGTTATTTTACTAGCTACCAACTCAAGTGTCACAGAAGTTGCAATCATTTTAAATGTCACAGAAGTTGCAATCACTGCATTTATATTCTGTACTTTAACATTTACTCTACTTTCTATTAGAGGCTTTACCCCCCTTACATCATTACGTACAGCAGTATGATTTATTTCATTTTCAATTCCACTACTATGCTGCAACAAGATATCCCCATTAACTTTTATTTCAACATTTTTGTCACTACTACCATTGTTAAAATTTAATCCCTCATCTCTTCTACTTTGTCTTTTTTCTTTTAATTTTAATTCAGTTTCTCTTTTATCAAGGGTAGGAAATGGGATGTGAGTTTTTTCCTGACCATCTTGATTTATAGCTCTTGTTGTATTAAAAGCTTCGTTGCTTTTACATGATATTGTATAAGTAAGTGGTGTGTAGATTTTTTCTTCACTATCTGGATATTTTATAGTTATTGTTGCATTAAGAATGTCTTTCAGAATATCATTTTCTCTAGCTATGTCTAAAATTTTTTGAATAACTTTGCGATCATGTAATGCGGCAAGTAACTTATCAGTTACTTTTTGATTATTTTTATGTTTTATGGTTATTGTTGTGTTAAGAATGTCTTTCAGAATACCGTTTTCTTTAGCTACTCTTAACATTTTCTCAACAGCTATACTATCTTTACGTAGTATAGCATAAGCAAGTGGTGTGCAAGTTTCTTCCTGACCATCTGGATATTTTATAGTTGTTGTTGCGTCAAGAATGTCTTTCAGAATACCGTTTTCTTTAGCTACTCTTAACATTTTCTCAACAGCCATACTATCTTTACGTAGTATAGCATAAGCAAGTGGTGTAACAGTTACTCTCCGACCATCTGGACATTTTATAGTTATTGTTGCGTTAAGAATATCTTTCAGAATACTGTTCTCCTTAGAGATTTTTAAAATTTCTTCAATAGCTATACTATTTTCACGCAGTATAGCATAAGCAAGTAGTGTGTAAGTTACTTCCCGGCTATCTGAATGTTTTATAGTTGTTGTTGCGTCAAGAATGTCTTTCAGAATATCGTTTTCTTTAGCTACTCTTAACATTTTCTCAACAGCCATACTATCTTTACGTAGTATAGCATAAGTAAGCGGTGCGCAAGTTTCTTCATGACCATCTGGACATTTTATAGTTGTTGTTGCATCAAGAATATCTTTCAGAATACCGTTTTCTTTAGAGATTTTTAAAATTTCTTCAATAGTTTTGCTATTTTTACATGATATAGCGTAAGTAAGCGGTGTGTAAATTTCTTTCTGACCATCTAGATATTTTATAGTTGTTGTTGCGTCAAGAATGTCTTTCAGAATATCGTTTTCTTTAGAGACTTTTAAAATTTCTTCAATAGTTTTGCTATTTTTACATGATATGGCGTAAGTAAGCGGTGTGTAAATTTCTTCTTGACCATCTAGATATTTTATAGTTGTTGTTGCGTCAAGAATATCTTTCAGAATACTGTTCTCTTCAGCTGCTACTAGAATTTCTTTAATAATTTTGCTATCCTTCCGGAACATAGCAAAAGCAAGTGGTGTGTAAGTCACTTCCCGGCTATCTAAATGTTTTATAGTTGTTGTTGCGTCAAGAATATCTCTCAGAATACCTTTTTCTTTAGCTACTCTTAACACTTTTTCAACAGCTATACTATCTTTACGTAGTATAGCATAAGCAAGTGGTGTATAAGCCACTTCCCGGTCTAGATATTTCATAATTGTTGTTGTGTTAAGAATATCTTTCAGAAGAGTACTGTTCCCTTTAGCTGCTACTAGAATTTCTTTAATAGCTTTGCTATCCTTCCAGAACATAGCATAAGTAAGTGGTGTGTAAGTCATTTTCTGGCTATCTGGATATTTTATAGTTGCTGTTGTGTTAAGAATATCTTTCTCCTTAGAACCTGTCTTGAAAGGGAATAAAGAAAAGAGTATGATGAGGTAAGCAAAAAATAGGAGGGTAAATTGTATCCAAGTGATATAAGTGACAAGGAATGGGAAATTTTAGAGCCCTATGTTGCACAAGGAGCGATAGGACGACCAAGAAAACATAACATCAGAACAATTATTAATGCAATAAGGTATATAATGAGGGGTGGTTGCCAGTGGAGAATGCTACCAAAGGATTTTCCCCCATGGAAAACGGTGTATGACTATTTTATCAGGTGGCGTAATAATGGAAAATTGAAAAAAATACATGACATGCTAGTAAAAGAGGTAAGAAAAATGGTTGGTAAAAATGAAACACCTTCAGTAGGTATAATTGACAGTCAATCAGTGAAAACGACTCAAAAAGGGGATCAAGAGGATATGATGCCGGTAAAAAAATAAAGGGTAGAAAACGCCATATTATTGTAGATACACTAGGTCTTGTAATTACTGCAGAGGTACACAGCGCAAGCATTCAGGATCGTGATGGTGCTACCAATCTTTTTATTCAAGCTAAATGCAAAGCTCCAACATTACGTAAGTTTTTTGCTGATCAAGGATACAAAGGTAAATTACAAAATCGATGTTTGTTGGAAACTGGATGTTTGCTAACGATTACCAAGAAATTGGTTGATACAGGATTTCAGGTTATTCCTAAACGTTGGATTGTAGAACGAACCTTTGCTTGGCTTTCCAATTTTAGACGCATGAGCAAGGATTACGAGCATTCTCCTCTTACTTCAAAAAACAATATCTTATTTAATATGATTACTTCTATGCTTACTAAATTAGCTGCTTAACTCCTTTCAAGACAGGTTCTTAGAGACTTTTAAAATTTCTTCAATAGCTATACTATCTCCACATAGTATAGCACAAGCAAGTGGTGTAACAGTTGCTCTCCGACCATCTAGATATTTTATAGTTGTTGTTGCGTCAAGAATATCTTTCAGAATACCGTTCTCCTTAGAGACTTTTAAAATTTCTTTAATAGCTTTGCTATTTTTACATAATATGGCATAAGTAAGCGGTGTGTAAATTAATGAATCATCACTAATGATTTTTGCATTAAGAACACTCTTTAAAAGGTTGCTCAATTTGGCTTGTTGCAAAATATCCTTTACAGCTTGACTATTCTCGCAAAATATAGCATGAGTAAGTAGTGTAAAAGTTGATTCTTTACCCCGATGTTTGCTTACTTCCGTAGTAAGAATTCTTTGTTTTTCCTTTTCAGATATTTTTTCTAGTTCTTCAGCAATGCTACTTTCTTTGCCTTCTATTTTTGATGCTAATTTTAAAATACTTTTTTCATCTTTCTCTTTCAATTTCGAATCGTTTACCTGATGAGTCATTTTTTTTCTCAAGGTCTTTCTTATTAAACTAAGCATAACATTTTCTCTCTTCGTGGTTATAATATTTGCTTTTATGAATCAGTTGTGTTGATAATGTATTAATTGCATAGTTCAGACATTGTTTTATAAAGCAAAATTTTAGTAGACCACCTTACAAGAACGTTTCTTGCTAATTCTGAATCCGAAAAAAGGACGCAGTAAAGTTATTTGTAAGGGAAGAATGAAACTTGTAGCTATAGCTAAACTGACTTACGATAATTTGAAAAACCGTCATCCCGCTGCTTGTTAGCGGGATCTAGAGATACCGCGGCGGTATGACGGTTCGCAGTGGTATGACGGTTCGCGGCGGGATGACGATAAGCTCGTCATCCCGCTACATTAATATTGTATTAATAAAAACTTAATAATAATCCTTAATAATATATGAACTAACATGTTCGCAATTTCGTATGACAGAGGAAACAAAAGATGGATATGCTTCCTTATACGTTGCAATTCAGGAAGGTAATATTGAAGCTGCAGAACTACTAATAAAATGTGGCACAAACGTCAATGATCATTATGAACGCAATCGTACGCCACTGCATATTGCCATCGGACGCAAACAATTAGAAATAGCAAAATTGCTGATAAAAAATGGAGCAAACGTTAATGCAAAAACTCAAAATCATGGTAAAGATGATCTAACACCAATGCACTTTGCAGTTTTTGCAAATACGCCAGAATTTATAGAATTACTAGCTAGCCATGGTGCATTGATTAATGAAAGAGAAAGTACCGAAGGGTATACTCCTCTTCACTTTGCTGCTTTATATGGGAACAAAAATATAATACAAGCCTTAATTGATAAGGGACAAGATATTGAAGATGTGGACAATAATGGGCGAACAGCTCTGTTTTTAGCTGCTAGGCAATGCACTGAAGCAGAAGATGATAGCAGAATAGAAATTATCAAGTATTTGATAGACAAGCTCAAAGCAGATGTAACAAAGAAAGACAATAATAACAATGCAGTACTCTTTCCTGCCGCTAATAATTGCCCTGGAAAAGTGGTAGAATTCATCATTGAGCAATATATAAAAATCTTTGAGTTAGAGAATTTTATCAACCACAAAAATAATGATGGAATGGATGCTTTGGATATTGCGCTGAATAGTGGAAACGAGAAAGCTATTGAAGTATTAAGATCATATGGAGCAGATATCAAGAATAAGGTAGATGGTAGCATTCAAAAAATTACTGCAGAAAAACCAAGTAGTACCCTAGACAGAGCAGAAAGTGCAGAGGTAGCGCCTCCAATTAAGCAAAGAGTATAAATTTTTATAAAGCGATTATAAATTTCAGTAAGTTGCAGAGGCTCTACAATGGGAAGTGTAGTATGTTAGCAGATACAAATGACTAGATAAATTATATTTCATTAAAGTCATTTATCTTGAAACATAAGCAGGATTTTGTATAGTTGTTTCAATTTGGGTCTGTATATTGAAACAACGCGTGAAAATGACAGGTCATTGTACAAGAGGTACCTAATTCACCGACAAGAATGCTAGATAAAGACACTTACATTTCAATTATTTCACAATTTCTGTATAATCTTAAAAACTCAATTAGTGCGTTATGAAGATAATAATAGGTAATGCTAGTAAGGAATTAGGGGAATCAGTAGTTAACCGGCTAGATGTTCAACCATCCTCTGCTTGGATATCAAAGTTTACCGATGGCGAGGTAAATGTAGAAGTAGCAAATGATCTATATAATCAAGAAGTATATATAATACAATCTCTTTCTCCCCCTGTGAATGATAACCTTATGGAGCTTCTGCTCATAATTGATGCAGTAAATAGATTAGGAGCCAAAAGGATAGTAGTAATTATTCCTTATTATGGATATAGCAGGCAAGATAGAATTATCAAGAACAATAATGTGCAGTCTGCTTTAAGTGCCAAATTAGTTGCAAATCTTATTCAAACTGCAGGTGCAAGTAGTGTTGCAGTTATTGATTTGCACTCAAGTCAAATTGAAGGATTCTTTGATGTACCGATAACTAATTTGAACTGCCTTGAAGCATTTGTTGACTCTATACACACGGAAAATTTGGCAATTGTTGCACCTGATGTTGGAGCAATTGGTAGAGCACGTGCTTTTGCAAAGACTTTAGAGGAAAAGTACAAGATAGGGTTAAGTGATAAGATTATTGTAGTAGATAAATATAGAGAGAAAGCAGGTACATCTCAAGTAATGAACATAATAGGAGAAGTTGCAAACAAAAATTGTGTCATTGTTGATGATATAGTTGACTCTGGTGGAACATTGTGTAATGCAGCTCTTGCTTTAAAAAGTTACGGAGCAAAGTCCGTAACTTCATGCATCACACACGGTGTGCTTTCAGGAAGTGCAGTTGAGAAAATCTCTTCCTCTTCTTTAGATAAATTAGTGATTACGGATACCATACTTCACAAACTTGAAAAAACTGGTAAAATAGAAGTTGTTTCGGTTGTAAATATTTTAACTCACTTTATCCAAGGAGGTAAAGATGCCAGCTAAGTCAACAGAAGACGTTATTACTTCACTAATAGAATTTGCAAATAAGAGAAAAATAACAATTACCAAAGAAGAAATGCTTAAAATTGCACAGCTTGTAAGGATTAAGTTATCAAATGACGAGATTGATCACTACTCCAAAGAACTGACAATGCTGGATTGGATACATGATACTTTATTGCAAGTTAATACTGAAGGTGTTTCTCCTATGCGTTATGGCAGCATAGACAAGGACATTCATGTACGCGATGATGTTATAAATTCTCAAAATATTAAAGAAGAGATATTGTCCAATACAAAACCTGAGCATGGGTATTTCGTAGTGCCAAAGGTTATAAGCAATTAAAGTAAAATAAGGCTCATATCAAATCTATAATAGATCTACTTTCAAAAATAAGACCAATCCGGTAAAGAAGCATTTGTGGGAGTGGAAACCATTTTTTGATTTTTCTTTACTAAGTCTACTAAATATAGTTTAGAGTTGCTTGGTGATTCTGTTCTTGTAAAAATGATTTCTCTACCATTTGGTAACCATGCCGGGGATTCAATTTTATGCCCCTCTGAAAGCAGACGTTCTTCTTTGCCATCTGGCTTCATAACTCCTATGTAAAATTTTCCTGACTGAATCTTTGTAAAAGCTATCAGATCTCCTTTTGGCGACCAAACAGGCGTAGCATATCTTCCACTTCCAAAACTAATTCTTTTAGGTTTTTTACTTTTGTTAGTAAAATCGATAACGTACAGTTGCTGACTCCCACTTATATCAGAACTAAAAGCCATATACTTTTGATCTGGAGAAAAAGAGGGAGAAGTGCTTATAGCTGAACCTTTAGTAATTTTTTTTGTTCGTTTACTACTTAAATCCAAAGATAATATATTCGTTTCACCACCCAATGAGTGGGAAATTAAAAGAGATTTACCATCGGGAGAAAATCTTGGTGCAGAAACAACTCCTTCAAATGCGCTGATTATTGATTCAGTGTTATCTTTTAAATTTTTTAATATTATATAACTTTTACCATTTGCGTACGAGATATAAACAATACCCTTTCCATTTGGTGAGAATCTCGGTGTTGACACAAATCTATCGCCATTTGTTAAGTATTTTATATTACTTCCATCTTGATTCATCACAGCAATTTTACGCACAGATTTGTAGTTGCTATCTTTTTCTTCAGCGATATACGTGATTTTTGTGTTGAAGTGCCCTTTCTCACCAATTAATCTATCATGTATCACATCCGAAACGAGGTGACCAATTTTTCTCCAGTCTTTTGCTGGAAAAACAACTGACTGAGTAAGTAATTCTCTTTTTGTAAAAGTGTCAAATAAACGAAATGATAGCTCTAATGCACTACCAGATATTTCGCTTAAACTTACTGTGACTACAGTATCGCTTTTCCAAGATTTAGATTCAGCTTCCGCGCCACGTTTTACATTAAATAAGCCACAATTAGATAAATTTGTTCCTATTACCTTTGCAATATTTTCGCTTAATTCGCTTTCCAACGCTGTTTTACATGTACATTTAGATACAACAAGACCAATGTTACCAACACTGCTTTTTTTTATATCAACATATAAAGCAGCTTTTGTAAAATAAGGAATAAATAACGAAATAAATAACACCAGATGAACGAATAGCTTCATTCATTTCATACCTGTTCTATCTGAACCTCAATTATAGGTCTTTTTAGTAAATATTCCTTTAAGATACTCAATATTGAACTTTCAATCTTATTTTTAATTTTTTTTGTTGGCTGCAAACTAAACAACGACTCAACTTTCTTGACAATTTTCTGTATGGTAGCTGCATCTTCTAGCACTTCAAAAACACCAGGTACAAATACTTTTGGTTTAGCAAGCAATTTATTTTTCTTGTTTACAACTGCTGTTACCACAATAACTCCGGCATCTCTCATTCTTTTACGCATTTTTATAACACTGCTCTCCGGATGACGTAGCAACATACCATCAATACCAAAGTAGTCAACATCAATTGAATCAACCTTTTCTCCGTTCTCCAAATTAACAATATCACCTGGTGCAATCATTATTGCTTTTGCCACACCGCACTCTTTAGCAAATTTTACATGTGCATGCGTGTGAATATATTCGCCGTGAACTGGAATAGACATCTTCGGTTTTATTAAAGAATACATTTCCTTTAGCTCTTCTCTTGTTGGATGCCCAGAAGCATGAACATGCTCTGTTTTTTCAGTAATAACTTCTACCCCCATCTCAATAAAGGCATTGAGCATGTTGTGCGCACGAGTTTCATTTCCAGGAATGATTTTTGACGAAAAGATCATGGTATCACCTTGCTGCATTTTAAATGCTTGATGACTCTTAGCAGCAAGTCTTGCGGTAGCTGCCAGTGGCTCACCTTGACAACCTGTGCAAAGTAGCACCAGTTCTTCCCTTGGAAAATTTACTGCTTCCTTTGCTTCAAGAAACTGAGGAGAATCAGTTAAATAACCACTATCTTGCGCAACTTTCACTATTCTCCATAAAGATCTACCAAGTAAAACTACTTTTCTATTTAGTGCTTTTGCAGCTTGGCTTATCGTTTCAATTCGTGCCACATTTGAAGCGAATAGCGAAACAGCAACTAATTTTTTAGACCGCTTTATTATGTTATAAATATTATTATAAATTTCACCTTCTGACTCAGGGTGATGCTTGCTTAATATATTGGTTGAATCGCAAATTGCTGCAAGCAGGTCACCTTTATCGCCAATTTCTTTTAGACGCTCCATATTAGAAGTTAATCCAACAACAGGTTTTGGATCAAATTTCCAGTCTCCGGTATGGAGTGCACTACCCATTTCAGTGCTAATTAATATTGAATTTGCCTCAGGAATTGAATGAGTTACATTTATAAACTCGACGGTAAAAGGACCCAAATTTATGCTGCCATTTATGTCTACCTCTTTCACAGGCACTATACCTTCCAATCGAAATTCTTTTAGTTTCTCTTTAAGAAAATTAACCGTAAACTTTGTTGTATATATGGAGCACTGCAACTCTTCCCACAAGTGGGGCACTGCACCGCAGTGGTCCTCATGTGCATGTGTAATTATTATTCCAAGTAAATCTTTTTTTCTTTGAGCAATAAAATCTATATCAGCAATGAGCAGCTCAACACCTGGCATAGTTTCATCTGCAAAACCAACACCAAGGTCGATCATAATCCACTTACCTTGGTAATGATATAGGCTAACATTCATCCCGATTCTTCCTACTCCCCCAAGCGGAAGAAATAAAAACTCATTTTTGTTTATATTCATTAAATTTAAATTATTAAAACCTGAGAATAGCAAAACTTCGACCTTAAATAAAGAAATTTATTGCTTTTACATAGTTTTAAGGAACTAAGAAGTTTCTGTTGGCTAATAATAACACTATTGTTAAGTTTTCCATTAATAAGGTCAAAGAATTGCAGGATTAAATGAAAACCCGTAAACAGTTACCCCTTTATGTCATTTAGCAGATTTCTTATTTTTTTTTTACTTTACTAAAAAACCCTTCAGATTGCTGTTGTACACTTGCATTTTCCTCTTCTTCAAGCGCTTTTAATAGTTCAATTTGCTTTTTAGTTAAATTTTTTGGATTTAAAGTCTCAACTATTACCTGTACGTATAAATCACCACGAGCATGTGAGTTCATATATGGCATACCCTTTTCCCTACAACGTAGTTTGGTACCAGTTTGAGTGCCTTCAGGGACCTTTACTTTTATTTTAGCTCCATCAATTGATTGAATATCGATTTCACCACCAAGCACTGCTAGTGTCATTCTTATAGGCACTTTACAGTGTAAATCTGCTTTATTTCTAGCAAAGATTTTATGGAAAATTATTTTCACGTATACGTATAAATCTCCACTTTTTCCACCTTTTGTTCCAGCTTCTCCTTTACCACTTATCCTTACCTTAGCTCCTTCTTCTATGCCTTTTGGAATTGAAACGGATATATTTACTTCATCTCTTCTACGTCCACTTCCACCACATTTCTTACATTTGTTTTGTATTATTTCTCCTTCCCCATAGCATGTAGTACATGTTCTTTCGATGGTAAAAAAGCCTTGTTGAGTTCTAATCCTACCGCTTCCCTGGCATGTGTGGCACTGAACTGGTTTAATTGCTCCTTCGCCACCTGTGCCTTGGCATGTATCACATTTTACATTTGTCACATAATGTATAGGCGCTTGTATTCCTTTAAATGCATCTTCTAAGGTAATTTCAAGATCATAACGTAGGTCTGCTCCAGATACTCCTGTTGTACTTCTTTTTGCTCTCGATCTACTTGCACCACCACCGAATCCTCCACCAAAGAAGTCATTGAATATGTCGCTAAAATCTCCTGCAGAGCTAAAGCCTTGAAATCCACCAGAAGCACCTTCGTGGCCATAACGGTCATAGCCTGCTCTTTTCTCAGAGTCAGACAGAACTTCATATGCAGCTGTTACTTCTTTAAATTTTTCCTCTGCTTCTTGATTGCCAGGATTTCTATCAGGATGATATTTTAACGCTAATTTTTTATACGCTTTTTTTATCTCATCAATACTGGCATTTCTGCCTACTTCCAGCAGATCATAGTAGTCTTTTTTGCTCATATATAATAGTTTAGTGCTTAACCTTTAAAGATAGGTATTACATATATTAATTTCAAGTGTGACTTCTGCTTCCTATAAAATGTGGTGCACCCTGAGCGACTTGAACGCCCGACCTTTTGATCCGTAGTCAAATGCTCTAATCCAACTGAGCTAAGGGTGCTTTCATAAAGTTAACTTTAGCAGATTTTGTGGCTTGATTCAATTAATTTGGCTAAAAATAAAACTATTGATTTCTATCATACGTGAACCCCTCACAATTCTCAAACTGCCGTTTCGCATTAGAATTATCAAATTCACTACAAGGAGGAGCAGTTGGAGTAGTATTAGGATCTTGAGAAAAGTAAGGAGGTGGTGCATCATAACGAGAAGAATCTCCATAACCATGCCCTTGTCTAAGACAGCTATCTACCGCTCCTTTAGCTTTCTCGATATTTTCTGATTCTTCCTCATGCTTCATATGAAAAGCTAAACCACCAGCAAAACATACGAGAGAATTAACGCCAAGGATAGCTAAACCCCACACTGGTAAGACTGGGTAAACAGCACAAGCTACCAAAGCTGCCAAAGAAACAACGCCAACCGCAAATTCTATATTTCTGAACGTTTTAAATTTACTATCCAGGTAATCTATTTTTTCTTCTTTTCTAGCCACTTTTCTGCTGCTGTTATACCAAAAACACATACCAGCATGGAAAGCAACACACACAACTGCAGCTACTATACCCAAAGCTAATAGCTTTCTACTGTCTTCTGATTCTTTTTTATTCTCTTTTCTCCCTTGATGAGTGGTATTACCATTGTTAATATTCGTTATATTATTAACCGTAGTGTGACCACGTCCACCGAATAAAGAATCCATCCAGCATTGTAATAGCAAATAATCGCAAAAGTCTAAACCTCTATTGTGTACATGTATATGTGTAATCTGAGAGCCTGTAGGTTGTGCGTTATTCCCTGCGTTATATTGATCATTTCTGCTTCCTGTATCGTGCCTATTGCTTGAATTTGGATGTGTAAATTCTTCATACACATTTTTAAAATTCTCCTTGCTCCAAGTTAAATTCGGTGTATTATTACAATACTGTAGAAACCCTTCAATATTATTATTATTACCTAATTTCTTTATATAGGCTAACGCATACCTTTTTAAAACACTATCACTTGCTACCATAAATACCCTCTTAAGTTAAGATTAAATTAATAAATATTTATTATAACAAGATAACATCTACTTGTCAACTTGAGCCTGATTCAAGTATCCGTTCAGAGTGTGGCAGAAGAACTTATTCAAATAAAGTAGGTGGTAAAATATAAACATTTTATAAAGTGAAAAATGGACTTTTCAGACCACTGCCGAGCTAAAAAAGCCCTGAAAAACGTGATACTTAGGCCACTTCTTGCTTAAGCTGTACAATTTCAGCTTGAGAAAGGCCAGTGGATTCAGCTATTAAATTAACAGATACACCAGCTTTAAGTAAATTTTTTGCAACTTCGATTTTTCCTTTCTCTATACCTTCCTCAAGTTTGTATTCAAGAATGGCTTCTTCTTTCCGCAGATCCATTATTCTTTCTTCATATGCTACTAAATCTTTTTCATTCCAGCTAAACCTGTCTAATTCATCGTAGGCTAACTTTATTATTGGTGCTTTTTCTGCTATCAACTATGTTTTTTAAAAATTTTTTTATTTGTGTAATTTTGCAAATTATATGGGCAATAAAAACCCGTTTGTCATAGAAATAGAATTTTATATCAAACAGCTACCACAGCAATTTCTGCTTAAGCTAATGAATATGTGCTTTAAGTCTGTGTGGACGCACATATTCATTAGCCAATTTCAGTTACCGTTGTGAAGATTTTTAAGTATGCAAATTAATTGCTTCTTTAAGTCTTGTATTAGCAATTACTATAATTTTACGCATTAGGGCTGTTATAGCCACCATCTTCTTCTTACCACTTTCAACAAGCTTAGAATAAAAGGCGCCAAGTATAGATTTTGACCTTGTAGCAGCCATAGCGGCTGTAAAGAGCTTTGAACGAATGTTACTTCTACCACCTGTAATCCTTCGGTAACCAACAGCTTTACCACTTTCTTTTGGATGCGGTGCAACTCCGGCAAGACTTGCTACTTCTTTTCTATTTAAGTAACCAAGCTCTGGCATTAAACACAAAAAATCTTGTGATAACTTTTTACCTATTCCAGGAACTGTTTTAAGAATTTTTTGGCGTTGTTGTAATTCGCGGCTTTCATCAATAATCTTTTGTATAGTATCATTGAGTTCGTTTATTTGACTATCGAAAAACTCAATGGTCTTTTGACAGCTTTCTTTTATATGATCATTTTCCGGTGCTTCAAGTCTGCATTTTTCTTGAGTTCTCATTTGCGTAATATCATCACGACGTTGACAAAGTGCAGCCAAAGTTGATTGTTCTGTAGAGGTAGGTACAAATAGAGAGATAGTTCTATGGCGTTCAAATCCATATTGAGCAAGAGCTCTTGCATCTGATCTATCAGACTTTGCTAAAGTTCCGTGAGATAAAATAAAGCTTTTTACTTTACGAGTATTAGCTCGATGCACGGCAATATTTTTGTCGGTAAGAAAATGTGATAAGCCAAGCTCATATTTCCCTGTATTTTCTAAAGTCACTAAAGCATTAGGTAGAATATCTGAAAACTCTTGAAATAATTGTTGCCAACCAGAAGCATTATTATCAAATTCGACAGCATTCTTCTGTTTGTGAATTGCAACGACATTTTTAAATTTTCCGATGTCAATGCCAATAAAATTTTGATAAGATGTAACCATAATAAACCTCGATAGTTTTAGTTAATTTAAGTGTATTAAATAAGACTTGACCTGACACTTTAAAAAAGTAAGTTAAAAATAATAAAAATAAAGGAGTGTTAGATATGAGTACAATACAGACAAAAATATTAAAACCAAAGCTAGGATTATTAGAACTAGCAAAACAACTAGGAAATGTGTCTCAAGCATGCAAAGTGATGGGATACTCAAGAGATACATTTTATCGCTTTAAGGAGTTATATGAAAATGGAGGAGAGGAAGCATTACATGAAATAAGTAAGAAAAAACCGCTATTAGCAAACAGAGTTTCCGACGATATAGAAAGAGCAGTGATTAGTATAGCAACAGAATTTCCAGCATATGGGCAAGAAAGAGCTGCAAATGAACTGAGAAAAAGAGGTATAATAATTTCTCAGGGAGGAGTAAGGTCTGTATGGCTAAGAAATGACCTTGAAACTCTCAAAAAGAGACTTAAAGCACTAGAGACAAAAGTAGCTCAAGACGGAATCATTTTAACTGAAGAACAACTTGCAGCTTTAGAAAAAGTGAAAGAACAAAGGGAAGCTCATGGTGAAATTGAGACGCAACATCCAGGTTATTTGGGTTCTCAAGATACCTATTATGTGGGCAATATCAAAGGTATAGGGCGCATTTATCAGCAAACTTTTGTTGATACTTATTCCAGAGTTGCAATGGTTAAACTTTACACGGACAGAACAGCTATTACAGCTGCAGATCTTCTCAACGATAGAGTTATTCCATTTTTTGATGAGCAGAAAATTCCATTATTACGCATTTTAACTGATAGGGGTACGGAGTATTGTGGCAAGCCCGAAAATCACGCTTATCAGCTTTATTTGGGCATAGAAAACATCGATCATTCTAGAACTAAAGCCAACTCTCCACAGACTAATGGCATATGTGAAAGGTTTCATAGAACCATGCAAGATGAGTGTTACAATATCATCTTTAGAAAGAAAATCTACAGTTCTTTGGAAGATCTACAGATTGATGTTGATCATTGGTTGCGTTCTTATAATGAGACAAGACCTCACTCGGGTAAATATTGCTATGGCAAAACGCCTATGCAAACTTTTCTTGATAGCAAATATATTGCTTTTCAGAAAAATATTAGTAGCATTACACAAGAGCCTGATATTAGTTTTGACTACCTCAATTCTTCTGTCAGTTAATTCTTGTCTGTCAGATCAAATCTTGTCTTTTACAATTTAAGATTGTAAACGGGTGCATATATATGTCCCAAGCAACTATTCAAACGTATCGAGAGATAGGGCTAGCGTACCTTGATACCAACGGTTGTAATACCAATTTCCTTTCGGTCGCGCACGCCCGCTATTCCTAGTGAGCAGGGTTATCTTTCTCTCTTATCTCTTTTATATCACGTTTTTAACTTACAATTGCCTTAGGTCTTCATCTGTAGTTTCATCTGCATACTGTTGTCTAAGTGAAGAAGGTCGCCCCTCCTCACTCGACTTCAAAACCGTACGTGAGACTTTGCGCCTCATACGGCTTCTCTCTAATTTGGTGCTTGTCATGCACACCTCCTGTGTAATTCATCGTGACAATGCCCATGTAACAAAGATAAATTTTTGATCATATTGTTTCGTCTATTCCGGTCTTTATGATGTATTTCTATTATATCATCACTTTCAAACCATAGTCTACAATTACCGCATTTACTTTGTTGTAACTTCAATAGTTTTATTACTCTCGATGGCTTATCTGGTATTTCTCTAAGACGATTACCCCAATATACCCAATCACCATCATATGGAGATCTGGTTTTTTGCACTTTGATATGTCGTTTAATAACATGATCGCTGTGTATAATAAGATGTATCTTGTTACTTGTCATAAAACGCCAGTTATCGTTATTATACTTTTTAAAGTATTTTCTTTTTATCCAGCATTTCCCTTTGTTTGGGTGCCTAAAGACTGCCCACTTCCAGAGCTTTCTATGTATAGTATTATCCAATGAGCTAAAGATTTTACATGAAACTACCGAAGAGTAATATTGACTCCATCCTCTGTTTATTGGATTGAGATTCCTTATTATTACTTCCTGTGGCGCCCCACGCATTTCTCTAAGTTTATGTTTAATAGCAAATGTATGCTGCTTTATAGAATTACGACTTGGTTTTATTAATAATGTGTAACCTTTTTTACTTTCTTTTGTTGGATATTGTCTTATTGAAAATCCAAGAAAATCAAATCCTGGTTTTGTTTCGTCAATGGTTCTTAATGTATGAGAAATTCTTGTTTTAGAGGGCTTTAATTTTAGTCCAATGGTTTCTAACCATTCTTCAACTAAAATTTTTGCTTTAAGAATAATCTCTTCGTTTTCATGTATGATGACAAAATCATCACAGTAGAAAATTACACTAATAGACTTTTGCGCGTTTTTATGCGATATCCTACCATATTTTCTTTTCATGCATTGAAAGAGTTCGTTTGTTAATGCTTTTTTGACATGTTGCTCTAATCCGTGTAATGCAACACAAGCTAGCAACGGTGCCTCCTTGAATTGTACCACGTTTTGTGGATTGAAACTTTCCATCTTCCATAACGCCTGCCCTTAACCATCTTCTTATGATTTTCTTTAACGTTGGTGTGGTTTTCAAGCAGTTTATTATGGTTAATATTGTCAAAACATCCAGAAATATCAGCATCTAATACATATGCTGTTTTCTGTTTTAGCACATCAAATATGGCTTCAATTGCATCATGACATGATCTACCAGGTCTAAAACCATAAGTGTTTGGCTCAAGTTTTGCCTCCCATTCTGGTTCTAAAGCCATTTTTACAAGTGTTTGTGATATAGTAGGTATACCAAGCGGGCGATGCTCCGATGGCTTACCAGGTTTTGGGATTCAGACGCGTCTTGATGGCTTTGCTTTTTCTTTTATATCTAAAGAATATGATAGTTGTAATCTTTCTTTTTGATTAAGATTAGCCTTTCCATCAATACCTGCAGTCTTCTTCCCCCTATTGTCCTGTGTTACTTTCCTAACAGCGAGTGTTTTTGCACTTGTTGATTTGAGCAATAATTTTTGAAGATTATGCATCTTTTTGATATCATTACATTTAGAGGCTTGGTAAATTCGTTTTTGTAGCTTAAATGAAGATTTCTTCAGCTTTCGCCAAGGAATTCCATTCCATTCATACCTAGCTTTTTGCTGGTCCATAACATATTCACTACTATTCACCACTTTACCTTCCAAATTAAAGTGTTTACGTCTGCATATCCCAGATATTACTTTGGGCATTAGCTTCTTAAACAATCCTTCCACATAGCAGCTTGTGGTTGGCTACCTACTTATATTTAATGAATATAAGAGCTTTTATGTGGTTACTCCGTTCCATAGCTTCGTTTCACGTTAAACTTAGATTCCTACTATTTGCCGGAAGCTGGGAACATCAATAACTAAAGTCTTCAATCTTTAGTTCCCCTTTTGCTTCGTACCATTTTGGTCTATGCGTAGTTCAACCTCTTTTCGCATACTATGCTTTGACGACAATTCAAACATAGGTTCCTCTCGTAATCATATCTAACTCTGTTTGCAGGGATTCACCATGAGGTTTAGTGTTACCTGCTTTTATCTCATGCTTGCATCCCAAAGGTTGCCATCCTTTGAAATGTGAGACATACATTATCCCCGATGTCTAGGGAAGATGGAATTTAACCATCACAAAACCACGGCTTTCCGGGTCGCACTGAAGAAAAATAACCAACGATCCACTATGCTTTCTAGCTGTTCTTCCTTATTCTTAGGAAATTTAGGTAGTTCAATAAATACAAATTGAAAATCTTTTAAGTCATGCTCATTGGTTTTCTCATCTCTTATAGTGTGGCTGGATATATAATCAAGCTTATCAGGAAATAAATTACAATTAGAGATAGCAATAAAGAAAACCTTCTTTAAATCAATGTACTTACCAGATTTATCAGCTTGCCTTGAGTAAGCCTTAGCAGCATATAGTTGAGCTCGTTTCTCAAAACCTTTATCACGAGCAAACTGGTCAGGTAAGGAAGCAGTATTACTACTACTCCCTCCCTTAGAAACCTTACTATTACCCACAAATATGAGGTTCATGAGCAAGTCTCCATCCTTCTGCTAGATCAAAGAGACGTCTCCACCCTTTCCAAAGAGTAATTGGTCCTGGTTTTGGGTCGCTTTTTCTTGCTAAATGACCTCCAAGTTCACGAAACGGCTTCTTTTATAGTAGGGGCTATATTTGGACATGGTTTCCTGTGTATTTTAACATATAAAACTTTCCATTCTTCCTCAGCTAATAAGGCAGTACATAGTAATGTTGGGTTAGTTCTTGCAATTGATGTAATAAAGAAAATTCTCCAAGCAATAATGCTCATGACTGTTAAATACCTCATTAATCTTTCTGCTGTTCCAAGTCTACATTCCTCAACTTTGAGACCAGATTTTAAAATCTTATGCAATATCTCTATTTTCCATCTCAAACAATACCAACTAACTTTTTCAACAGCTTCTTCAAAAGTACTGACCGGAAAAAAGCATCCACTCTAGAGGACTTGCTTCGGGAGGAGAGTTTTTTTCAACAACATGAATTGCGTGAAGTTGTAGACTCTGTCGGTTTATATTTTATGTGACCTTCTTTACATTTTATATGGCCTTCATGTGATAAATTTTCCGAATCTAATTTCTAAAAACGCTGTCCTTTTTTGCTTGTTATCTCTAGCAGGGATTTCAACTTCTACTTTTCCAGCGCAAGGGAGGCCTTGGATAAATGACCATAATTTTTGCTTGTTCCTGGTATGCATGAATTTTTTATTTACATTTCTGTTGTGGCGAGCTCTTACTAAAATTGCTGAGTTAAGATTATGTGCAAGTTCAAAAAAATCATGCATATCTGCTTCTCTGTCACATACAGTTATAGCTTCGGTTTGGGCCAGATCTATAATATTATTTGTTTTCTTTAAACTTTCTAGCCATTTCATACTTTCTTTATCCTCAATATGAACGTTGTTACGATGGCTCTTTAGTCTTTTTTCTTCTTCAGAAATGAGTTGCCTCGAGTAAATCTTTTGATCCAGTATTCCCAGCTTCCGTACTAACAGCAAGGGCTGTATGCATTACTGCTCCTTTTCCAGCAATAGTTCCCAATCCGCTTATGGCTTGAGTATGAAATATAAGTTGTATCTTGAATCACAAGAATTCTTTTATGAGCTTTTGTTCTTTCAACTGTTTTATCAATGTGTGAAGCTAGAATATCGACTTCTTTTACGTTCTCATTTTGAAAAAAACGTTATGCTGCTTTTGCTTCTGACCAACTTCCGCATGCCTCATTAATTGAGCTTTCAGGTAAACTTATCAAACTATCAGCAATCTTTACTAATCGGTCAGTTAATCTTTTATCTCCAAGTACAGCATCTCCAAATTCATTTTTAGCCCATTCATTACTCTCGTTTGCCATTTTTATACCCTCAATATTTGCAAACTTTAATATTGTAATACTTTATTTATAAGTACATTTATATTTGTGGGTAATAGTAAGATTTGATATGCTGCCAACACTTATGTTCAAATTAAAAATGTCATTTATGATACTAGCCACTTCACGCTTTGAGTTTTTGTAAAATCCGCTGAGTGCTGCAATTATAGACTTAACCCTTGGACCAAATGTATCTGGCGTAACACCTTCTGGTAACTTGCTACTTTTTCTTTTTCTGCATCTCCAACAACGACCATGTTCCAATTACTACATAAGGCCTAATTTCCGGAAGATCAACTTTTTGGTGAACATAAGGTTTTTCGCATATTACAAGCTCTCCTCCGCATTCGCAAATATTAGGCAACTCTATTTTTACTACTTTATCCGCTTCCATTGTGGCATGAAAATTTCCTTTATGCCCAACCTGATCGCCAACATTCCTTTCGCTTTTTGGCTTGTCCTTTTTTGTTTTGTACAATTCTTTAGAGCTCGGTAGAGATGAATTTTTCGAGTTTAAACCAAGCCTTTCCTTTAATTCAGCGTTCTCTATCTTTAAAGCTTTATTTTCTGCTTTTAAGTTTTCTATCTCTGCTTTCAGTTTTTCTATTTTTTGCTGTAAATTTTTGCAAAGTTCTAAAAGGTTTACCACATTACCTCACTTTTGCTCTATGATTATCTTTATTATCTTGCTTTGTCTACCTTATTCTACCACTCCGCTGAACGGATACAATTTACTAAACAGAAAAAAAGGCAAAAGAAACCCTAGGGTAGCTAGTTATTCACTATCCATTTTTTAAGTTGGCGTTTTTTAATGTTTTAAATAGCGCGTTTCAGCTTGTGTAGGTAAAAACCTAGAAATATTGTGAAGACATAAGGTGCACATAGTGCAAAAAATTAAAAATAAGACGCCAACTACGTTGTTTTCTTGCTGTTTAATCTGCACAGATGAAGATAACTGAATACCTTCAGTTTCATGATAAGGGGGCTGGCGAAGGGTGTCAAGCAAGTTTTTTCGTTTCTATTTCCAATAAAAGTTTGTTATATGGTTATGCAAGAAGTCTATTATAAATGAAATGAATGTGAAAAATATCTTGTTAGCACTTTTAGTACAAATGATATTCAGTTTGCCGCTATTTGCAGCTGATCCTGTTTTGCTCAACTGCATTAAAACTCCGGAAATATATGACCTTGATGCAAGGCCAAAAAATTTTAGCTCTTCAAACAATTTAAGAAGGAAACCTGGTTCTCCAAATAGTGCAATAGGGGAATTAATACACATAGTGGGTAGAATTACTGATATAAACTGCTTACCAATACAAAATGCTGTAGTTTCTATATGGCACGCGAATTCACGCGGCGTGAACCATTACGATAAGAATATAGAGGATGATCTGAATTTTGCTGGATCAGGAAGGTTTGTAGTGAATAATCTTGGCTATTATAATTTTATTACGATAGCACCTGGTAAAATTGGTGATAGAGCTCCACATATCAACTTTCTAGTTCAACATCCGGATTTTCCAGAATTCACAACGCAAATGTTTTTTGCTGACCATAATTGCGATAATTGCGCTGATCCTGTTCTTGAAGATTTTGTTAGTAATGGGCTTGCAAGCCTTCTCATAACACCATTTACTTACAGTGATCAGGTCATAAAAACCTATACGTTTAACATTACCTTGGGCGGATATAATAAGTTCTCTAATAAAAGATAAAAAACCTTGCATGTAAGGGAGTCCATAGTAAACTTAAGTGTTATTGTACTTAGGATGTATATGAAAAATATCTTACTGATGTTTTTGCTATGTTTTATGTACAGTTTACAATTATTTGCAACGGAGATACCAGCAATGAAAATAACAATTTCTAAAATTTCGCCCGATTTTAAAACAATAGTAATGGGTTTATTTGAAGACAACGAAACCGTAAATGATGGCGGAGTTTTGCAAGGAAAACAGGTCATAGATAATATAAAGCAATTTAGCGATTTCAATGGAAGTTTTGGTGAATTTTTCTCTACTGCTTTGCCAGAAGAAAAAAATGTTATAGTTGTTGGACTGGGTAAGAAGGATGAATGGAATGAAAATAAAGAATTAAATATTGGTGGTAAAATATATTGTGAGCTAAGCAGATTAAAAATTAAAAAAGCAGCGGTTTTAATCGAAGGTAGTGCAGCAAATGTTGCATATGGTGCGTTTCTGCGTAGTTTTAAGTTTGATAAGTATAAAACTAAAAAGGATGAGAAAATTACAGAGGTAGAGGAGATTACCGTATTAGTAAAAGATGAACAATTAAGTAATGCTGAAAGATCATTTGAGCACTTAAGGCAAGAAGGTGAGAGTATATTCCTTGCGCGCTCTTTTATAACAGAGCCTCCTAACATTCTATATCCAGAATCCTATGCTGATCATATAAAAAAAGAACTTACTAAGCTTGGCCTTGAAATCGAGGTGCTTGATAAAAAGCAGATGGAAGAGAAAAAAATGGGAGCCTTGCTTGGAGTTGCACAAGGAAGTAGTAAAGAACCAAAATTAGTAGTGATAAAATGGAATGGAGCTTCTAAAGAACAAAAGCCTATAGCTTTTGTTGGTAAAGGTATAACGTTTGACACTGGTGGAGTATCACTCAAACCTTCACGTGGTATGGAGTCAATGAAATATGACATGGCAGGCTCTGCTACTGTGGTTGGGGTGATGCATGCTTTAGCAGGACGAAAAGCAAAAGTAAATGCGATCGGTGTGGTCGCACTTGCAGAAAATGCAGTGGGTGGTAATGCTCAAAGACCAAGTGATGTAGTAACTTCAATGTCTGGACAAACAATAGAAGTGTTGAACACCGATGCAGAAGGAAGGCTCATACTTGCAGATGCTTTATGGTATACGCAAGATAGATTCTCACCAAAATTTATGATTGATCTTGCAACTTTAACTGGTGCTATAGTGGTTGCACTTGGAAATAACGAATATGCTGGTCTTTTTTCAAATAATGATGAATTAGCAAACCGTCTGATTGATGCAGGAAATGAAGTAAATGAGAAGTTATGGCGTTTTCCTATGAATGAAACTTATGACAAAATTATTGATTCACCGATTGCTGATGTTCAAAACATCGCTCCTGCAGGCTCTGGTGGAGATAGCATAATGGCTGCACAGTTTTTACAGCGTTTTGTGAATGAAACTTGCTGGGCACATTTAGATATCGCAGGCACTGCTTGGCACGAGAAAGGTACTGACATTTGTCCAAGAGGAGCAGTAGGTTTTGGTGTAAGGTTACTTAATAAGTTGGTTGAGAAGTACTACGAAGCCAATGATTAAAGGTCTTTATACTGGATTTATGGCTTAGCTACATGAACGTTTATTTTCGAGGCGCAGCAAATGAAAGTAGCTGATACATATTTCTTTTTTTCTGGATTCCAGTGTCAGCTACTTTCATGACACCCTGACAACCGTCATCCCGCTACTTGTTAGCGGCTGAGATACCGCGAATGAATCGCGGTATGACGGTTCGTGGCGGCGTGACGATAAGCTCGTCATCCCGCTGCTTGTTAGCGGGATCTAGAGATACCGCGGCGGTATGACGTAGGACTGCTGTCATCCCAGTGCTCCTTTTTTTGTCATCCAAGTAGCCTCCTATGGTGTCATCCCAGTGCCCAGACACTGGGATCCAGTTGAGCTATTTCAACAAAAATACTGCATTTTGAGATGAACGTTTATTTTCACCAGATTATTTACAAGTATAACAATTAAAGTCTGGATTCCAGTGTCAAGCACTGGAATGACACCGTCTTGGATGGAAACCAGTGTTGGCTACTCGGATGACATCATAGGGGCGCTGGGATGACACCCTGACAATCGTCATCCCGCTGCTTGTTAGCGGCTAAGAGATACCGCGGCGGCATGACGTAGGGAAACCGTTTTTTGGGTTAGCTATAACAGTAGTCAGGAAACAATAGCTTAAAAAGAGACTTAGTGTTAAATTTCTAATAGATTACTTATAAAAATAAATCTTATGGAAAGCAGAGCTAAGGCTTGGTTCATTTGGCTGATTAGTAACTTGGTTGTTATATTCAGCAACATGCAGATAATTTATACCTTTATAAGTGTAAATCTCGAAAAGGAACTTGGACTTACAATCGCGCAAGTTGCACTGGCTAATTCAGCATATACTTGGACTTTCGCCATCTTACAATTTTTTAGTGGAGCAACGTTTAATGTTTTTTCCAGTAAAAAAATTTATTTTTTCTCGTTATCAACTATGATCTTGGGGTTTTTTGTCCTTATTAATAGTGACAATTTCTCCCATTTGATTTTGTCTCAAGTGTTGATTGCAACTGGAGCATCATTTGGTTTTATTGGTGCTGCTCACACAAGTAGCATATGTTTTTCCGCTGCCCAATTTGGACTAATGTTTTCACTAGTGCAGACAATTTCAAGCCTTTCTGCTTTGGTAATTCAAATACTGTTCTCTAACTTGCTTGCCGAAGATGCATATTGGAAAAATCTGATTGTATGCATAATACTATTTGGTGTGTTGATATTTGTACTTACGCTTTTTTGTCCAAACACACTTCCAGAAAGCAGCTCAGAAAAGCGCACAATAAAAAGCTCTATGAAGACAGTAATGTGCTCTATATTAACAGTGCTAAAATTAAGAGATATCTGGATAACTTCAGTGGTGGGTGCTATTACTTTTGGAACATTTTTAGCACTTAATACCTTGTGGGCTCCAAGGTTACTGGGCAACTCAGAACTCAATGCAATGGAGTCAGGTATAGCAACTGCAATACTATGGCTTGGTCTTGCAGTTGGTGCTCCAATTGCAGATCGAATCTCAAACTTATTTAAAAATAGGAAACATGTAATTTCTGCTTTTGCTTTATTGCAAGGCGTCTCAATTATTATTTTACTATACAGCCATTTAACAGTCCACGTTGTGTACTTTTGTATGTTAATGTTCGGGTTTTTTGCGGGAGGACATATGCTTAATTTTACTGTCGGCAGCGAGATTGTGAAACGAAAATACATCAGCACATCATCATCCATTATCAATGGATTTATGTTTATTGGCAGTGGAGTTATAGTGTCAATGTTAGCACTTTTTACAGATCATAAAATGGCACTTTTTGCAATATTTGCGATATTGATAGTTGCCGGTATTTTAAATTATGCAACAAAAGAGACATACTCTAAAAAATAAAGTAGCTGAATCTCGAGTCGATTGCTATATTATATTTACGTATTGTAATATTTATCAATAATGGATCACGTTACAACAAAAGACACAACAGTAACTAAGGCAACGATAGCTGGAGATATAAACCAAGAAATAGGATTATCAAAGGAAGACTCTGTTTCGATAATAGATGATATATTGGACGAAATAAAGACAAGCTTGGTAAAGGATGGAATAGTAAAAATATCGTCATTTGGAACATTCTTGGTTAAGAAAAAGAAGGAAAGACCAGGAAATATACCAAATACATCGGAGAAAGTGATGATTCAGGCAAGAAATTCAGTTTCTTTTAGGCCTTCAAAAATTATAAAAAAATCAATCAATAATTAATGAACAAGGAAAAATTATTTTATACGATTGGGGAAGTAGCTGAAGAGCTACATTTGGAACAGCATGTTTTGAGATTTTGGGAAGGTCAATTTCATCAAATTAAGCCTACAAAGCGTAAAGGAAGAAGGCTATATGATCGCAAGTGTATAGAGGCCATAAAGAAAGTAAAATACATGCTATATGATAAAGGATATACAATAAAAGGAGTGCAAAAAGAATTTGGTAATGATATAAAAGTCACAAAGAATTTGTTGCAAGAACTCACCGATTTGAGGGACTATTTAACTAGTAAAATAAATAACGAGGAAAGTAACAAGCAGGCGTGAAACACTACGTCTCGCTAAAATTTTGGAGTTTTGTGAGAGTTTAAAATGTGGCATATAGCCTCATTTCTTATGTTATTAGCAATATTAATAGGCTGTGGCCTGCAAAAACCTGCACCTGTGCTGCTTAAAGGCGAAGAATTTTACGGAAAAAGAGATCTGGAATATACAAGAGAGTACCATTTAATTAGGGAGCCTTCAGTGCAAAAAGAAAGTAGAAAAGCCATCATAAATAGGATATACAAAGATAACAATAATACACAAAATGTGGGGGTAAATTGTAAATTTGTAATGCCAGTTAAAGGTTCAGCTACCTCTTCTGATGAAATGTGTAAGGATGGCATAAAAATTGCTGCTCAAAATGGAACGAACGTAGTTTCCTCTGCACCAGGCAAAGTGATATATGTAGGCAAAGGGCTGAGATGGTATGGGAATTTAATTATAGTGGAACACAAAGATAATTACATGACTGTGTACTCCTATTTAAAAAACATACATGTTGAAATTGGCGATAAAGTAAAGCAAGGTCAAGTAATTGGATCTGCAGGTAAATCAAGCACACAAGATAAAGATCCACAGATGTGTTTCACAATACGACATAATGGCCAAGCGGTTGATCCTTTGATGCATATGAACTGTAATTGAATTTGGATTTATATGAAATATGATTTTAAAAGTGTTGAAAAATTTTATCAAGATAAATGGGATTTTTCTGTAAGCAAGAGTGGTAAACAAGAAAAGTGTTACGTGTTGGAAATGTTTCCATATCCATCTGGTAAAATTCATATGGGACACTTACGTAACTATGCAATAGGGGATGTGATAGCGCGTTACAAGAGAGCTAATGGATTTGAGGTTTTGCATCCAATTGGCTGGGATGCGTTTGGATTACCAGCTGAGAATGCAGCAAGGGATAACAATATTAGCCCCGAAACATGGACAAAAGAGAATATAGATAATATGCGTACACAGTTGAAATCTATAGGTCTTTCTTATAATTGGGAGCGTGAACTCTCCACATGTGAGCCTGATTATTACAAACACGAACAAAAATTTTTCCTGGATTTTTTAAAGCATGGGCTTGCCTATCGAAAAGAATCATGGGTTAACTGGGATCCAGTGGACCAAACAGTGCTTGCAAATGAACAGGTGGTTGATGGAAAAGGATGGCGATCAGGTGCAGTTGTTGAAAAACGTAAGTTGTCCCAATGGTTTTTAAAGATTACTGATTTCGCTGAAGATTTACTCAAGTGCCTGCAAAGTTTGAAAAATTGGCCAGAAAAAGTCAAAACAATGCAGGAGCGTTGGATAGGAAAATCTGAAGGAGCAACTATAGAGTTTGAAGTAGTTGGCCTGAATAAGAAATTAAAAGTTTTTACAACTTATCCTCATACTTTGTTTGGGGCTTCTTTTTGTGCAGTGGCAGCAGAGCATCCTATTGTGCAGGATTTAAAGAATGGTTCTTCTGTTGTCATCCCAGTGCTTGACACTGGGATCCAGGAAATAAAATCAAAAAGAGAGAACGATGAAAAAATAGGAGTTTACACCGGATTAAACGTCAAACATCCATTTCTTGATAAGGAATTGCCGCTTTACATAGCGAATTTTGTGTTGATGGAATATGGGGAAGGCGCGATTTTTGGTTGCCCTGCACATGATCAGCGTGACTTTGAATTTGCACAGAAATATAATTTGCCGATAATTCCCGTTATTTCTTCAGCCCACTTAGGTGTCATTCCAGCGCGTGACCAGAATTCTTACAATGGATCCCAGTGTCAAGCTACTCAGATGACAAAGGAGGCGTATACTGGAGACGGGACAATGTTTAACTCCGAATTCTTAAACGGATTAATGGTTAGTGAAGCAAAGGAAGCCATAGTTAAAAAATTTGAAGAAAAAAAAATAGGCAAAAAAACAATAAACTATCGTTTGCACGATTGGGGAGTTTCAAGGCAGCGTTATTGGGGATGCCCTATACCTATCATATATTGCAAAGATTGCGGAACTGTTCCAGTGCCAGAAAAAGACCTTCCTGTAGTTCTACCAATAGATGTAGAATTTACAAGTGGTGGCAATCCGCTGGATAAGCACCCAACTTGGAAATTTGTTGATTGTCCAAAGTGCGGAAAGCAAGCAGAGCGTGAAACTGATACATTCGACACCTTTTTTGAATCTTCCTGGTATTTTGCTGCATTCTGTAGTGAAGATAAATCAATAGACAAAGATGCATGTAATCGTTTTATGCCTGTTGATTATTATATAGGTGGGATAGAACATGCAATTCTGCATTTGCTTTATTCAAGATTTTTCTGCCGTGCTTTAACCAAATGTGGCTATTTTGATATTAAAGAGCCTTTCTCTACTTTAATCACTCAAGGAATGGTCTGCCATGCAACTTATAAAGACGAAAATGGTAAGTGGCTATTTCCCGCAGAAGCAAAAGAATTAATAGCGCGAGGTGCAAAAGTTCAAGTGGGCAAAGTTGAAAAAATGAGCAAATCGAAAAAGAATACAGTTGACCCAAACTTTATCATAGAAAAGTATGGTGCTGATACTGCTCGCTTGTTTGTGTTGTCCGACACTCCTCCGGAGAAAGATATGGAATGGTCCGATGATGGCGTGGAAGGTTGTTCTCGTTATGTAAATAAATTGTGGCGTATGGTCATGCAGCTAAGACCTGTAAATATACACTATGATAATGAAAATGTTACGGGTGGACTTCTAGAGTACAGAAAAAAAATTCATAAACTCTTACACGGACTTACAGATGACTTGGAAAACTGCAGATTAAACTGTGTAGTGGCAAAATTTCGTGAGATGACGAATTTAATAGCTGAAATAGACGTAAAAACTGGAAAATCTCTTATTGATGAAGGTATATGTATATTAATCAGAGTAATCGAACCATTCATACCACATCTAGCTGAAAGCCTATGGCAAGAAATAGGAGGTCAACCTTGGCCAAAAGCTGATGAATCATTATTAGTTGACGATACGGTAACTATAGCAGTGCAAATCAATGGAAAATTACGTACAACAATCAAGGTGGCAATTAACTTACCTCAAGAAGAATTGAAGAAAATAGCGATAGACTCTGTGTCCAGTAAGATCGATCAAAGCAAAGTTCGCACTGTATATGCTGTACCAAATAAGATAGTAAATATAGTTATATAAAAGACCTGAGTAGTACGTTTTATATAATCTGATTTTATGGCTATACTTTTTTTGACATGTAGTTATATCTTTTTTAATATAAAGGATATATACTTATGCATTATATATTTTTTTGTATGAGGAGTTATATGAAAATAAAGAGATTGTGCGTTTTGGCTGTGTTGCTTACTTCATCTCTAGCAGGTGCAGCTAGTAATAGTGCAAGTAAGTCAGAAGATAAGTACTATGCAGGTTTAAACTTTGGTGCTGGTTGGGGTGGTGGCTTTAAAATGAAACCTGGTGTTGTTCTTGGTTACCATTATGACCAAAACTCTAAATTTGAACTTGAGGTTCTCAGTAATATTAAGTCATTAAAGAGCATAGGAGCTAGCTTATTGGCAAACTACCGCTTCTATCCTGACCTTGATATTGATCCCGTTAAACTATATGTCAGCGGAGGTTTAGGAGGATATCTCCAAATAACACCTTTTGGCTTTGGTGTTAGTGATACAGTTGATGGTGATGGCAATAGTTCACAAGAAGAAAAAGAAAAGGAAGAAGAAACACAAGGTGCTCCAGAATCAGGTGGTGAAGCTGCTGGTTCATCTGTAGTAGATAAAATACTGAGTTCTATTTCCTATAAACTAAAGTTAGGTGTTGATTATGAAATTACTCCGCAGATAATTGGTGCAGTTGGTATGACCATGGGTGGGCAACTAAGTGGTATAAAAGCAAAACAAATACCAGATGCAACTCTAGAGATAGGGGTACGTTATAATTTTTAATGCTGCTACTTAGTTCATAAAGGTAGAGACGATGTTGAGGATGAAATAAACAGCATTAAAAAAAATCCGAAAACGTATTTTCGAATATGGTTTTGAACGCTAGCTATAGATTAGAAAAATAACAAGAAAAAGGGTAAACATACTGTAATTGCTGTTGAATGATGGAGTCCATTATTTTAGCACGAAGTAACGAATTCAGTAGAATAAGTTCTTCAAAAATAATTTAAACTTTTATTAGTAGGAGCAGTCTCATGGAATATTATAGCGATCTCACTAAAAGAAACTTTTATAAGTATCGTTGATGAGAAAGGAAAAATTGTTAAGGAAGAAGTTGTTGCAAGAGAAAGTAAGGCAATAGCTGAATTTTTTCTTGGTCAAGGCAAAAATGACCTTACCCAGAAAAAGTGGAGAGAAAGTGTGGAATGTTTTTTACAAAAAGAATGATGCATCAAATTGTTCTGGAATGCAATAGTTAATAGTGACGTTGTTTGTTATAAAAAATTTCTATGTATTCAAATATTGCAGTTCTAGTTTGTTGAGCAGAGTGTTGTGAAGTATCAATAAGTATTTCTCTTTTCAATGAGCTAAAGAAGCTTTCTGCAACAGAATTGTCGTAACAACAGCCTTTATTACTCATCTATATTCTTTACAGCTAAGAGATATTGATACCCTTGCGCAGTATATTGTGAACCTTGGTCACTGTGCAGCAGTAGATTTTTAACAGGTTTACGCCTATTAATGGCCATTAATAAAGAGTTCATAACCAATTGTTTATTTATTGCACTACTCATTAACTACCATACGTGAGAATTATTGCTGCCAAATATAGCCATCCCTCCTTGGTTTTGATGTAAGTAATCCCATACTTTATTTGGTTGATCAACAATAAAGTTTTGATCTAGTATATTGGGAGCTACAGCTCTATTATCTGTTTGTTGTTTTTTAATTTTAAACTTTCTTCTCAGTATAGCCCTGATGTCATTTTTCTGCATAATACTTTGCACCGTTTTCAAATTGCAACTTTTACCCAAAGCCTTCAATTCAGCATGAATTTTAGGAGCTCCATATCTACATTTAGAAACTTGATATATTTTTTGAATAGCTTCGAGTAGCTCTTTATTTGCTGATTCTCTACTGCTTATTTTTCTTGTGGTCCACTTATAGTAGCCACTAGCAGAAAATCCTACATAATTCCTGTACTTTATAGCAGTTACTATATAAAAAAATATTTTACTCTTTTTGACTGGCCAGGGCTTTTTTTTAAATGTCTCTTTCCCTTGTTACTCTTGCTTTGTAAATCAAACCTCTCTTTGTCATAAGGTGCTACATCTGGAAATGCATTTGCCGCCGACTTTTTTTCGTTGTGTTTCTTTATCCATTTTCCTAATAAACCACCCTTTATTCCTAAATCTCTTGCTATTTTTGTAATTGTTTGACCTGCCTTTCTTTGTTCATTTGCCAGTTTAACAGCTTCCAATTTGAATTCTGCCGTATATTCTCTTACCATTTCTAATCCTCCAAAATTTTATTTTACCCAAAAAAACTCTTTTCTTTCTCTCCACTTTTTCTGGGTAAGGTCAAACAATGACTATGCAAAAAACCTAATAACATGTATAATCTATAAATAATTTCTGAGGTAGATTGTGAAACTAGGTGTTAATATCGATCACGTTGCAACCCTCCGCAACGCACGCGGAACTTCTTATCCAGATCCATTGAAAGCAGCAGAAATAGCCATTGACGCTGGAGCAGACTTTATTACTGTACACTTACGAGAAGATAGAAGGCATATTAGAGATGAAGACGTATTTAACCTAAAAAAAAGCATTAGCACTGAGCTAAATCTTGAAATTGCAGCCACGGAAGAAATGCTTGAAATAGCAAAAAAGGTAAAACCCTATTCGATTAGTATAGTACCAGAAAAAAGAGAAGAATTAACAACCGAAGGTGGCCTGGATATCGTGAATATGCACAGTAAACTTTCTAGTATAATAGAGGAAATGCATAGCTCTAGCATAAAAGTCTCACTGTTTATCGATCCAAATATTGATCAACTAAAATATCTTGAAAAGCTAGGGACAAAACCTGACATAATAGAAATTCACACAGGGGATTACTGTGATAATCCATCAGAAAAAAAGTTACAGTTAATTACTAATGCTGCAGAGTACGTCAATAAATTAGGAATAGAATGCCACGCAGGACATGGCATAACTTATAAACACGCTAAGAAGATGACAAGAATACCTCACATCTCAGCTCTTAACATAGGCCACTATTTAATTAGCGAAGCTGTATTTTACGGCTTACACAGCGTAGTAAAAACAATGAAAATGACAATGTCTAACTAACTGCTGCTTTTTCCTTCTCATTTAAAATACTTAAAAGAGTTTGGCTTGCTTTAAATTTTACCCTTGTCTTTTTAGGAACAGTCATGATCTGACCACTTTGGGGGTTACGACATTGTTTTTCCTGACTGATAGCAGTAGAAAATGTTCCTATTCCATGCAAACGTATTTCACCTTTCCCATGCAGCTCATTCTTTATTATTTTAATAAACGCATCATGAATCTTGCTCAAATCAGATTTTGTTATATCTATATTCTGACTAGAACAATCTTCCTTTAATTGTTTTATTATATCTTCTTTACTCATAAATTACCTTAATATTGAAAAAATCACATAAATAGCATATTATGTTGACACCGATAGTCAACTAAATTCATCACAAAAATAGAGGATATCATACATTTTTGCAAATATTTGTATAATACTTACAAAAAAACACCCCTATAAAATAACTATCTCTTAGAAAATTGACACTTTTTCCGAGCTTTATGTTGACCATATTTCTTACGTTCAACAACACGTGAATCTCTAGTTAAGAACTCACCATTACGTAGTATAGAATGCAAATCTTGGCTTACACTACTTAAAGCTCTGCTTATTCCATGAGCTAGAGCACCTGCTTGACCAGATAGCCCTCCACCTTTTACAGTTGCAAATACATCGTATTTATCCAATGTGGAAGTTGCAACAAATGGCATTTTTACTATTTGGCACACTGACTCTCTTTTAAAATAAGAAATTAGATCGCCTTTTTTGTTAACACTAAATTTTCCACTCCCCGGCTTTATCCATACTCTTGCTACAGATTCTTTTCTTCGGCCTGTAGCATATAAACGACCAAGCGAATCAACTGCTGATTTAATTGTCTTTTCTGACCAATCATTGTTATTTATTGTAGAACTCTTCATTTTTACTCCATTACTTTTTATTTTTACGATTCAAAGAGGCAAAATCTATCTTTTCAGGTTGCTGTCCTTGATGCTTATGCTCTGAACCAGAATAAACATACAAATTTTCAAAGCGTCTACGTGCCATAGGCCCATCATCAAGCATCCTTCTCACTGCCATTTCTATTACACGCTCAGGAAATTTGCCATTTAAAATATTATCTGGAGTAGTTTTCTTCAAACCACCAGAATAACCTGTATGCTTATAGTAAATTTTATCTTTAAGCTTCTTTCCGGTGAAATGCACCTTTTCTGCGTTGATAATAATTACATTATCGCCACAATCCATATGAGGTGTATACTCAGGTTTATGCTTTCCACGTAATAGTGTCGCTACAAATGCTGCAAGCCTCCCTACCACTAATCCTTCTGCATCTATGACAAACCACTTTTTATTGATTTGTTTCTCCTTTAAGAAAAAAGTCTTCATTATTTGATCCAACAATAGTAAGCTATGATATACTTAATTTCTCAATAGTGTCAACAATATTAGTTATTGATTATTAAAGTAATTTATGTTAGTAATTGAGCTGCGCAACCAATATGCATAGGAATTAGAATGTTTCGATTGATTATCACACTTGCGATCATTTTTAATACTATAAGTTGCTATGCAACCGATGTGGGAGAAGTGATAAGCAAAGCCATCAAAAATAGCTCAAAAATAAAGTCTCAATTTTACCAATATAAAAGCGCAGAAAAACACTATAAATCTTCTGGGTTAGCTGGATTTTTACCTGACATTAATTTGCAATACAATTTCGATAGTAACTTTAATCTTGATACATCTGAAAAAAAACTTACATTGCGCCAGAAATTAATCGATGGCGGTGGTACCTTTGCCACATTCAGTCGATCAAGCCATCTTCTCAAAGCAGAAAAGATGCGATTTCAGCAATTAAAACAAGAGCTTGCACTTAATGCTGTGAAAGCATATGTTAATGTTTTACAAAAGACAGAAATATTAAAGCTCAGAGAACATAAAGAACGCGTTTCTTTGGAACATTTGTCAGCTATGAAAAAACGCTTTTCCCTTGGAGAGGTAACCAATGCTGAAGTTTTGTTAGCAAAAGCAAAATTTTCGTCTTCTATATCCGAAAGAGTTGATGCTGAAGGTAAATTAAAGTTGGTAAATATTGCTTATTATCATTTGATTGGCGAAGATGCTGATGACCTTTCTGAAGCTAATGATAAACTACCTTCTGTTCCAGAGCTAAATGAATGTTTACAGTTAGCAAAAACCAATAATTTATCTCTAAAAGCAGCAGTTTATCAAAAAAGAGCAGCCGGAATGGAAGTGATTGCTGAAAGCTCTAAGTGGCTTCCTTCTTTAAATCTAAGTGCAAGCAAAAATTTTGGGGAGGATGGTATGAAGGTAGACAAACTATTAGAAAATGTTCATGTAGTTTTTACTCTTGATGTTCCAATCTTTAAGAGAGGAGTTAATGCTTTTGGTGTCAGTAAAGCTAAAATGGATGCAAAAAAATCTACCTACGATTATTATGAAACGGTAAAAAATATAGAACAAGCAGTTGTAAATGCTTGGAATAATGTGCTGACAGCAAAGGCCATTATTAAGGCAAGTCAAGAAGCGGAAAAAGCAGCAGCTCTAGCATTGGAAGGAGTTGAGCAAGAAGTAAACTTAAATTTAAAGAGTACATCTGACCTTTTGGACACTGAAGATGCATTATTTAAAGCACGTTCAGACTTAGTTGAAGCAAAAAGCAATTATGTGATTAGTGTTTACAACTTGCTTTTTATGATAAATAGTATAAACCTCTAAATTTAATGGTATTAGCACTATGCATGATGAACAAGGTAATCAATCTGTAAAAGATATCCTAGAAGATATAAAAAAAGCTATATCGGGTAAAAACGCGAGTAACGATAAAGCAGAAATAAAGGATGAAAATGATGATGTGCTATACCTTGAGGAAGAGTATCCAGAAGAAATAGAAGAAGATGGCAAAAAAGAAAATAATGAAAAAGAGGACATTGATAATGATGACCAAAGTGAGGAAATGGCTTGCAACAATAACCAATTTAATGGCCATAGCTACAATTCAGAAGAAAAAAAAGATATTTATTTGTACGATAATATCCAAATGAGTAATAACAAAGCGAGTAATAGCGGCTTACAAGCGCAAAATAACGATCATCTAATTTTAAAAGAGAATATGGAAGAGATCAAAGCGTTGCTTGGAAAAATGCAAAACGAATTACAGCATAAACAACAAAAAAAAGCGAACCTTACTGTTGAAGAATTAGTTACATCTCTTTTAAAACCTCAGCTCTCAGAATGGCTGAATAAATATCTACATGCACTGGTAAAAGAAGTAGTTGAAAAAGAGCTTAAAGATATAATCAATAATAAGTAGGGTATTAGTAATAAAAACTAGAGTAAAGACGGCTAGAGGCAGAAAACTATCTTCAACAAGGTGGCTACATCGTCATTTGAATGATCAGTATGTGCAAAAAACTAGCAAGGATGGTTATAGGTCACGCTCAGCATATAAGCTGGTAGAAATAGATAACAAATTTAAATTATTCCAAGAAGGGCAAAAAATTATTGATCTTGGTGCTTCTCCTGGTGGATGGTCACAAGTTGCATCTCAGAAAGGTGCAAATGTGGTTGCTCTTGACATAAAACCAATGAACGCAATTAATGGAGTAGAGTTTATACAATGTGATATTATCAATGAGTTTGAAATTTTAAGAGAAAAATTCAAGGATCAAAAATTTGATGTAATTTTATCTGACATGGCGCCCGAATCTTGTGGTTTAAAATCGTTGGATCATATCAGAATTATGCTTTTATGCGAAGCAGCGCTCAATTTTGCAAAGCATTTCTTGAGTCATGGTGGCACGTTTGTAGTAAAAATTTTCCAAGGAGAATCTGACAAAGATTTTTGTAACGAGCTAAAAAAAATGTTTAAAACAGTAAAATACTTTAAACCAAAGTCAAGTAGATCTGAATCTACAGAAATGTATTTGGTAAGTTTAGGCTTTATTGGCAGCAAACCTTCTATATAATATTAATCTAGGTAGTCCGCAGAAACAAAAAACTTGCTTGACAAACCTCGCCAGCCCCCTTATCATAAAACTGAAGCTATTGTATTTGCTTTCGCCAATCTGCAGATTAAAAGGTAAGGATTACTTAATGTATCGGCGTCTTATGTTCAATTTTTTGCAGTATATAGATACTGTATGTCTTTACAAAACTTCATCTACATCTAGATTTTTATCTAAATAAGCTGAACGCGCTTATAAAGCGTTACAAGACATCAAAAAATGCCAATACTCGACAGAGATAGTAAAAGACTAGCTAACTCGGGGATTCTTTGTCTTTTTTTCTGCTTAGTAAATTTCTTAAACATTTGCAGCGTAGGTTAGTTGCAATTAAAAGCAGCTAAATCTTGCTTGTCAAGCGTTTAAAACATAAAAAACGCCAATATTTTAAAGCAGATAATAACCCCAGGGCTTCTTTTGCCTTTTTTTTTATTTGGTAAATTTCTTAAATATTTATAGCTAAACGACAATCGTCATCCCAGCGGGATCTGGAGATACCGCGGCGGTATGACGGTTCGCGACGGCATGACGATAAGGTTTATATCTTGTCATCCCAGTGCTTGACACTGGGATCCAGGAATTTTATTAAGTTGGTGAGCATAAAAATAGCTGTTTTACGTTAAAATACAATGTTTTAATGATTATGGAAAAGCTGGATTCCAGTGTCAAGCACTGGAATGACACCATAGGGGCACTGCCATCATAAAGGAACCAGTGTCGGCTACTCGGATGACATCATAGGGGCGCTGGGATGACACCCTGACAATCGTCATCCCGCTACTTGTTAGCGGGATCTGGAGATACCGTGACGGTATGATGAGGGAGAACAGTTAGCGGATGAGATACCGCGAATGAATCGCGGTATAACGGTTCGCGGTGGCATGATGTAGGACTGCTGTGACACCATTATAGAATGAACCAGTGTCAGCTACTTGCATAGAAAATGTTTATGACTAATTTTTAGATCAAACATGGAATTTCGACAAACTTAACTTTTTTGTGAGATGGTTCAGCAATAATAAATAAATTAGGTGTAAAAGTTATGGCAATAGAAAAGGAAAAGTTTTTTGAAATAATATGCAATGTGAGTGAGAGTAAAGATTTGAATGAGGATAATTTGCTCCAAAAAATAAAAGATGAGTTATGTAAAAAAGATTATGCAGAATACGACAAGTTTAAACGTAATTTTAGTAAGGAGCATCAATTCAGTATAAAAATTTCAGACAAAATAGAAGATTGGACATTATTACATCTTGCTGCGGCATGTAACAATTTATTGACAGTAGAACTTCTACTAAAAAAGAAAGCAAGTGTTAAAACTCGAGTCAAAGATGGATCTAATGATGGACCAACTGCTTTGGACATTGCTACTTCGAATAGTGATCAAGAGATAGTGCATTTACTAGATGCTAAAGCAAATTCTAAATTAGAAAAAAATAAAGACAAAACTCCAAGAGATATCATAATAAAAACGAATAAAACTCCAGAAGGTTTAGTTGTGAACGGGAATAATGCAGCTGCTGCACCAGCAAATGTTATAAGTCCTTGTTTGAAACAACATGATGCTACACGTGATGATAAACAGACTTCTGTTACGGGTGAAAGTAGTGACAGTACAGTAGATAAGCAATACTTACGTGTTAGTGTTAAGAATATGGTACAAAATTTTGAGTCGCCGCAAAAAATAAATGCCACATGTAGTAATGAACAGACCTCTATCTCTTTAAATGAAAGTAGTAGTAGTGACGACAGTGGAATATGTACTGAATCAGAAGATGGAGGAGATATTGATGCAAAAAATGAAGAATCAAAAAGTCATGTAACTGAATATCAGAGTAAATTGGAAGCATTGGAGAAACAAAACCAAAAAGAGAATCAATCACTAAAACAAAAAATACAAGATCTAGAAAGTAAAAACGCAACGCTTAAGGGTGAATTAGAAAAAACTAAAAAAAACGAAGTACCATTAGAAAAAGCGCAAAAGGAACTAACAGAATTGAGAAATTGTGTCACTGAACATGAGACTAAATTGGAAGCACTGGAGAAACTCAATGAAGAGAATGAATCACTAGAACAAAAAATACAAGATCTAGAAAGTAAAAATACAACACTTAATAGCGAATTAGAAGAAAACGAAAATAAGCATTCTAAAACAAAAGTGTTGTTAGAAAAAGCGCAAAAGGAACTAGCAGAATCAAAAAGTTGCATAGTTGGACATGAGACTAAGTTGAAAGAATTCGATAAAGAGAATGAATCACTAACACAAAAAATAAGATGTATTAAATAAGACTTGACCTGACACTTTAAAAAAGTAAGTTAAAAATAATAAAAATAAAGGAGTGTTAGATATGAGTACAATACAGACAAAAATATTAAAACCAAAGCTAGGATTATTAGAACTAGCAAAACAACTAGGAAATGTGTCTCAAGCATGCAAAGTGATGGGATACTCAAGAGATACATTTTATCGCTTTAAGGAGTTATATGAAAATGGAGGAGAGGAAGCATTACATGAAATAAGTAAGAAAAAACCGCTATTAGCAAACAGAGTTTCCGACGATATAGAAAGAGCAGTGATTAGTATAGCAACAGAATTTCCAGCATATGGGCAAGAAAGAGCTGCAAATGAACTGAGAAAAAGAGGTATAATAATTTCTCAGGGAGGAGTAAGGTCTGTATGGCTAAGAAATGACCTTGAAACTCTCAAAAAGAGACTTAAAGCACTAGAGACAAAAGTAGCTCAAGACGGAATCATTTTAACTGAAGAACAACTTGCAGCTTTAGAAAAAGTGAAAGAACAAAGGGAAGCTCATGGTGAAATTGAGACGCAACATCCAGGTTATTTGGGTTCTCAAGATACCTATTATGTGGGCAATATCAAAGGTATAGGGCGCATTTATCAGCAAACTTTTGTTGATACTTATTCCAGAGTTGCAATGGTTAAACTTTACACGGACAGAACAGCTATTACAGCTGCAGATCTTCTCAACGATAGAGTTATTCCATTTTTTGATGAGCAGAAAATTCCATTATTACGCATTTTAACTGATAGGGGTACGGAGTATTGTGGCAAGCCCGAAAATCACGCTTATCAGCTTTATTTGGGCATAGAAAACATCGATCATTCTAGAACTAAAGCCAACTCTCCACAGACTAATGGCATATGTGAAAGGTTTCATAGAACCATGCAAGATGAGTGTTACAATATCATCTTTAGAAAGAAAATCTACAGTTCTTTGGAAGATCTACAGATTGATGTTGATCATTGGTTGCGTTCTTATAATGAGACAAGACCTCACTCGGGTAAATATTGCTATGGCAAAACGCCTATGCAAACTTTTCTTGATAGCAAATATATTGCTTTTCAGAAAAATATTAGTAGCATTACACAAGAGCCTGATATTAGTTTTGACTACCTCAATTCTTCTGTCAGTTAATTCTTGTCTGTCAGATCAAATCTTGTCTTTTACATGGTGAACTGGGCAAAACTAAAACAAATGAAGTGTCACTAGAAAAAGTAGGAAAAAGACAATTTTCCCCAAAAGTTGCCTATGCGAGCCTTGCAGCTATGTTAGCAGTAGGTGCTGCTCTTAGTATTGCTTCCGGATTGTCTGCTCTATTAATAGTTGCAGCTTCTGTGGTATCTGCACTGATAGCTGGTGGCATTACATACACAATATCAAAACCCATCGCTGAACCAAAACCTACCACTGAATTGAAAGAAGTGAATATTCAAGATTCAGCACAACGGTGTTTGTAAAATTTAATTTGTACACTTGCTATAGATTCCAGCGCGTGACGCTGGAATGTAGTAAAAAGTATTTGTAAGTTACACAGTAGTGTGAATTTTTTACTTCGGTAGTTTTTCATTGTCATTATAATCATAATAATAGTTGAGTTTAATTGATATGAAAACTTTTACGAAAAATTTTAAAAATAACGAAAAAAAGCTAGAGGAGTTTAATAAGGAAATTGAAGATATAACAACTATAGCTCAAGATAAATTTGCACATGAACTTGAAAATATCGCATATGACAGTGTGCAAAAATTTCGCAGTCTGCTTGCTAAAGAGTTAAACTCCACCTTCAATAATATTCATTCTCAAAATGTCAATCTACTAAAATCCAGCCTAGTTGAATATGCTATAAGTTCAAATTTTATCAACAAAAAAGGAGAAACAGCTTTAATACGTTCTCTTCTTAATATATTCATACGATAAAGCACTCAGAGTTGTTGCTGCGCCAATTTAACTTAATGTTGCATGCAAGCTGCATAGCTAAAGTAAGTAAGATTTGCCCCACGCTGTCACGAGGTAAACCTTACTTATTCTAGCTATATCAAAAAGGAGGGTTATTATGTCAATAAGATCTACTTCACCAAGAATATCTGTGCAACGTAAATCTAAGCCTGAATCTTTTCCAGTTACTTTAGAAGAGGTTAAATCTTTTTTACGCATTGAGAACGACCAGGATGATAAGTTGATTTCAGATCTAATTTTTATGGCAACTGATTACGCTGAATGGCATATGGAAAAGTCACTGGTGAAACAAACATGGCAAGTTTCATATGAAGATTATGTACCTCGTAGGATCTATTTAAGCTATGGCCCTGTGAGTAAGATAGTATTGGCTACTGCAATGATGTCTAAAAATCAAGAGAAGAGTACACTTAAGTATTATTTTAGTGATGTAGGGGGCTACGTTGAGTTTTTCAATTGTTTGAATGCAATAAGAGTTGATGTTGTATACGAAGCTGGTTATGACAATGTTCCTGAGCAGATAAAACTAGGTATTATGCGGCATGTTTCTGCTCTTTACAAAAATCGTGAATCGGAGGTAAGTAGCCATTTATCTGAAGTGAAGAAGGTATATTCTCCATTTCGCGAACCAAAGGTTGTTTTGTAGCTCTTTCTGGTCATTCAAACTGGGCTACTACGTCATACCGTTACGGATAGATCCCGCTAACAAGCAGCGGGATGACGAGGTATAAACCTTATCGTCATACCGCCGCGGTATCTCAGCCGCTAACACGTAGCGGAATGACAGCAGTCCTACGTCATACCGTCACGGATAGATCCCGCTAACAAGCAGCGGGATGACGAGGTATAAACCTTATCGTCATACCGCGATTCATTCGCGGTATCTCTTAACATAGATCCCGCTAACAAGCAGCGGGATGACGAGTTTCTATATATCTTTCGAGGGTTAATTATGAAAAAAATTCAAGCTATAAACGAGTTGTACAGTAGCATTTATGAAGCACTAAAAGCAAACTCTGATTTAAGGAAATATGTTACTAACATTTATGACTACTTACCTAAACAGGTCACCATTCCTTACCTGAGATTGCGTGTAGTGAATTATAATAACCTGCATATGCTGTCCAATTTTGCTACAAAGGCAAGATTTTCATGCGACATATATACTTATCATATAGACAGTATGTTTGCCATTATAAGGCATATTAACTTGATACTTAAGAGCATTGAAGGTTTTAATAATGAGGCCATTTTAGAAAGTAATTGTGCTATGGATCAGCACGATGAAATTTTACATTCAACAATTAATTTTGATATTTTAATAAAAGGAGGTGATAATGAGCAAATTACAGCTAAAAATTAAAGATCATGACAATAATTTTATTGTGTTAAATAATATAAGAAACCTAAGGTTTACTTTGCGTAATAACAGAGAAGAGGTGAAAGATATTTCTTCTTTTGGCTGGAGGAAAGTGCTCGATTGTGCTGGAAGCAGACACATTACGATAAAAATTAATGGAATTTTAGACTCTGTATTAGCTGATGAATTATTACGTAATTCTGCTATGCTAAACTCTAATAATGATTATGAAATTAGTTTTAATGCTAAGGAAAAGATAAGGCTTAGGTGTTCAGTTGAATTGTATGAGAGGTATTATGATCCTGTTACTTTTGACAGCTTTACTGTAGTTTTAACTAGTGCTGAAGTTGTAAACGCTTTTCATTAATGTTAATTTAATTTTTTCATATACAATAGTAACTGGTGAGAATTTTAACTAAATTAAAAAAAATCATGAACGACAAAGACCTTTTCGAGGAAGACGGTGATGATATTGAAGAAAATAACGATGATAAAAGAGAGAAAAGTTTAGAAAATGAAAATCAGCAAAATCAAGAAGAACAACACAAAGAGGAAGATAAGCAATACATAATACAGTATATTCAAGACTATTTGAAAGTTTTTGAGGATATTCTAAATCAGATCGACGAAGGAATTGATAATTCGGATAGTTACGAAAGGACTATGCAAATAAAGCGAAGCATAGACAGGCTCATAGAGACTTTATATAGTCAGGCTGCGTCCGAAGATATTGATGCAGAATTTGAAACTACCAAACACACTCGCGATAAATCAGAATCTATGAAAAGAGTTAGAGAGAAGAGAAGAAAGCAAGTGATAGAAGAAGTATTAAGTAGCATGTTTGCCCAGCAACAAAAGGAGCTAATGAACGCTAAACACTTAAGTCATGGACATGAAACAGCAAAAGATGGGGATGTCCACGAAGCAAAGGAAAAAGTGAAGTCTTCAATCAGGGGAGTGTTGTTTTCGGTGATTGCTCATAGGATGGATCCAAGAAGGAGGGCAGGGGAAACTGCTGACGGTAACGAAAAGCAAGCTCATATATATGGCAGGGAAGCAGTTGGTGGAGCTTTAGGTGCATTGTTAAAAACGTTTTTAACAGCAGTTATTGCCGTTGTGCGTGAAATTGCTAAGCCACTTCAGAAACCGGAAACATCTTTTGCAAAACAAGTTGAAGAAAGCAGAAACGCAGATTCACAAAAGGGTCGATCTGTGTAGATTTCTCCTTGTAATAATCTTTCGATTCTACTGTCTGTTAATTCAAATTAGGGTTATAAAATTTTAGAAGCCAGCTCTTATATAACCAATTTATAGCAAGAAATTACGATACAAAAATCAGCGTCCGTTAGAAAATAAACATAACACAGGGTGATAGAGTTGCCCCTATCCATAAGCGTCAGTTAAGCTCAAAATTGTAAGCTTAAAATATGGTTGAATAATTATTAATAATAGTATATAATTATTAACGTTTTTCAGGCATTTTTGTTATGGGTGCGCCAAGTAAGCGTTTAGAATACAGTTGGTGAAAATCCAACTTAGGCAAAGTCTAGCCAACAGCCTAGAACAGACCATTATGCTGCGTGAGGTAACGAGCGTAGTAAAGCTAATGGAATGGACAATATAGGGTGCAATGAAAATTGACCTTACCCAGAAAAAGTAGAGAGAAAGTGTGGAATGTTTTTTACAAAAAGAATGATGCATCAAATTGTTCTGGAATGCAATAGTTAATAGTGACGTTGTTTGTTATAAAAAATTTCTATGTATTCAAATATTGCAGTTCTAGTTTGTTGAGCAGAGTGTTGTGAAGTATCAATAAGTATTTCTCTTTTCAATGAGCTAAAGAAGCTTTCTGCAACAGAATTGTCGTAACAACAGCCTTTATTACTCATCTATATTCTTTACAGCTAAGAGATATTGATACCCTTGCGCAGTATATTGTGAACCTTGGTCACTGTGCAGCAGTAGATTTTTAACAGGTTTACGCCTATTAATGGCCATTAATAAAGAGTTCATAACCAATTGTTTATTTATTGCACTACTCATTAACTACCATACGTGAGAATTATTGCTGCCAAATATAGCCATCCCTCCTTGGTTTTGATGTAAGTAATCCCATACTTTATTTGGTTGATCAACAATAAAGTTTTGATCTAGTATATTGGGAGCTACAGCTCTATTATCTGTTTGTTGTTTTTTAATTTTAAACTTTCTTCTCAGTATAGCCCTGATGTCATTTTTCTGCATAATACTTTGCACCGTTTTCAAATTGCAACTTTTACCCAAAGCCTTCAATTCAGCATGAATTTTAGGAGCTCCATATCTACATTTAGAAACTTGATATATTTTTTGAATAGCTTCGAGTAGCTCTTTATTTGCTGATTCTCTACTGCTTATTTTTCTTGTGGTCCACTTATAGTAGCCACTAGCAGAAAATCCTACATAATTCCTGTACTTTATAGCAGTTACTATATAAAAAAATATTTTACTCTTTTTGACTGGCCAGGGCTTTTTTTTAAATGTCTCTTTCCCTTGTTACTCTTGCTTTGTAAATCAAACCTCTCTTTGTCATAAGGTGCTACATCTGGAAATGCATTTGCCGCCGACTTTTTTTCGTTGTGTTTCTTTATCCATTTTCCTAATAAACCACCCTTTATTCCTAAATCTCTTGCTATTTTTGTAATTGTTTGACCTGCCTTTCTTTGTTCATTTGCCAGTTTAACAGCTTCCAATTTGAATTCTGCCGTATATTCTCTTACCATTTCTAATCCTCCAAAATTTTATTTTACCCAAAAAAACTCTTTTCTTTCTCTCCACTTTTTCTGGGTAAGGTCAGTCTTTAGGCACCCAAACAAAGGGAAATGCTGGATAAAAAGAAAATACTTTAAAAAGTATAATAACGATAACTGGCGTTTTATGACAAGTAACAAGATACATTTTATTATACACAGCGATCATGTTATTAAACGACATATCAAAGTGCAAAAAACCAGATCTCCATATGATGGTGATTGGGTTTATTGGGGTAAACGTCTGAGAAAAATACCAGATAAGCCATTAAGAGTAATAAAACTATTGAAGTTACAACAAAGTAAATGTGATAATTGTAGACTATGGTTTAAAAGTGATGATACAATAGAAATACATCACAAAGACCGGAATAGACGAAACAACATGATCAAAAACTTATCTTTGTTACATGGACATTGTCACGATGAATTACACAGGAGGTGTGCATGAAAAGCTTCAAATTGGAGAGAAGCCGTATGAGGCGCAAAGTCTCACGTACGGTTTTGAAGTCGAGTGAGGAGGGGCGACCTTCTTCACTTAGACAACAATATGCAGATGAAACTACGGAAGAAGACTTAAGGAAAATAGCAGAAAAAGCACCAATAATAAAGTTAGCCTACGATGAATTAGACAGGTTTAGCTGGAATGAAAAAGATTTAGTAGCATATGAAGAAAGAATAATGGATCTGCGGAAAGAAGAAGGCATCCTCGCTAAAAAACTTGATGAGGGAAAGATTGAAGTAGCAAAAAACCTACTTAAGGCTGACATCTCTATTGATATTATCTCTCAGACAACCGGCCTTCCTCAAGCTGAGATTAAACGACTTCAGGAAGAAATCACCTAAAAGGCTAATGATCAACGAAAAAATTGTAAGAGAGAACTTAAAAAAAGTCATAGAGCAAAAAAGCGGTAAAGATGTGATCGCTCTTGGCATAATATCCTCAATTATTATTAAAGGTCAAGATGTTGGTTTTGTGCTTGAAGTTGCCGGTAACACGCAAGCAAATGAAGAATTAAGAAGAAATTGTGAGCAAGCTGTTAAAGCTATACCGGGGGTGACAAAAGTGACCGTGGTTGCTACTTGTCAAAAACAAACTGGGCAACAAAAAGCTAAATTACATATCGAAGGAGTGAAAAATATAATCGTTGTGGCCTCTGGTAAAGGCGGTGTGGGCAAGTCCACAGTTGCGCTAAATCTTGCTCTCTCATTAGCAAAGTTAAAACACAAAGTTGCGCTGGTTGATGCAGATATATATGGTCCTTCAATTCCTAAAATGCTTGGCGCTGAAAAATTAAAGCCAGAAATACAGGATAGTAAAGCAATGCCTATAGAAAAGTATGGACTGCATACTATTTCAATTGGCTATTTTATCGATAAAGATCGTGCAGCAATATGGCGCGGACCTATGATTACAAAAGCACTTTATAGTCTGCTAATGGGAACAAAATGGTCCGATATAGAGTATTTGATAATTGATACACCACCTGGAACTGGCGATGTGCATTTAAGTCTTATGGAAAATTTTAACTTAACTGGGGCGATAATAGTTTCAACTCCACAGGAGCTCTCTTTAATCGATGCTCGCAAAATTTATGATATGTTTACAAAGCTCAGCGTACCGGTTATTGGCATTGTAGAAAATATGAGTTATTTCATTCAAAGCGGCTCAAAAATATACATATTTGGAAAAGACGGTGCAAAAAAAATGTCTGAGGAGCTGGGCATCAAACTTCTAGGCAGAGTTCCTCTAGATCCACAAATATGCCATGCTTCTGATTGCGGAAATCCTTTAATGTTAAGTGAGGATTTGGCAGAGATTTATGAAGACATTGCTCAAAGTATAGTTAAACAATAGAATAAGCGTGAGAAACATGCGAATCAAAGTCCTCTTTTGTTAGTTACAAAATAGACTGCTTGCATAACCATTATTTACATGAAAAATTAGCAGCTTTTGTCATTCCAGCGCGTGACGCTGGAATCCAGAAAAAAAGAAGAATGGATCCCAGTGGGCTTTGTTGCATCGCTCTTCGGATAGTAGGTAACGCACAATAAATTTATGAAGCTATCTCAAATTTAGCCATACCAATATCAGTGAACTTATTGAGCAAATAGTATTTAACAAGTAGTTCCTTCTCTCTATTTGTCTCAGATTTATTCCTAAAACTAAACCCGAATGTTTGTTTCAGTCGCGAGAAAAAACTTTCTATATAAGATCTTTTTCCATAACTCATCTCTTTTTTCCACTTCTTTATACTATCTTCATCATATGACTTTATGAGCTTGACTGCAGAATTTCTCTCAGCCATATAGTCTAACTTTGGATGCTCTGCTGCGTTGTTTTTCGGAGGAATTTTCGTTTTTATACCATATTGATTACACAGCTTATAGAGCTTTTCTCTGTCATATGCCCTATCTGCATATAGTACTTTTATGACATACTGAAAATCGACTTCTTTTAGCAAATCACAAGCTCCATAGTGATCAGCCGTTACTGTATTTTACAGCTATGGCTTTTTTGCTGTTTGTATTCAACATTACATGCAATTTTCTTGTCTGTTCATAGCTGCGATACTTTCTATCTTCGCTATTTTCTTTGCTATGACCAGGAGTGTTGTTGTATATACTAATTCCTGTACTGTCTATAGCAATTTCGATATCTTCCATATTATTTTTATCAATTCTGCAATCATTGATCTTAATATTGAGTTTCTTAAACCTTCTTGATGATTGTGAATAGCTGATAACTTGCAAATTTTTCCCAATTTGCTCAAGGTATCCTGCTATAAACCCAACTGTTTGCCTCAGGCCTATTCTAAATAAACAAGTTATTATGTGCACCAAAATTACAATTTTATCGCTATAAATATTGTTGCCACCTGGTATTTTTGGACCATTCTCGTACCACTTTTCTATGGCTTCGTTGATATAATGAAAAATATTTCCTCTTTTTTCTAGAAATTTGTTATATTCGCTATGGTTACTGACCCTCATTTTTTGTGGCATATTTTTTCTTTCAAGGTTAAATGGCTATTTTATAATGAATTTTGTCAGTAGCCACCAGATTTTTTCAGTTGCTATGCAACAAAGCCATCCCAGTGTCAAGCACTGGGATGACACCTTTATGTTTGAGGCAAAACCGGCCATAGCATTTAACACACTGCCTTCGCAAAATGTTCGTACAGTTGTTCGTTACGTGCTGGAATGACAAGGTGGAGTGTCTTTAGATGTCATCCAAGTAGCTGACACTGGGATCTAAAAAATTTAATTTATATATAAAGTTTGTTTAAACTATTTTCAAAACAGATAAAATATAATTTTACAATTAGCGTAAATAAAATGAATTATGATGTAATCATTTCAGGTGGTGGGTTACTTGGTCTTATTACTGCCATTGGCCTCAGTTGTGACTCTGTGTCTGTAGCTGTGATTGAAAAAAATAGTCTACCACGTGTAGTAGATGACAACCGAGCATTTGCTATTTCTCAAGGTTCGAAAAAAATATTGGAAAAATTAGGGATTTGGCAGTTTATAGAAAGCGAAGCTGAGCCAATACTTGATATATGCATATTAGATGCGGTTACTGTGCATTACAATCATAAAATGGTTGGTGAAGAACCAATGGGTTATGTTATTAACAATGCCACTATATGGAATGCAATCAACAATAATTTTTTGAATAAACTAAATATATACTCTCCACATTCCTATAAAACAATTGCTTGTGATTCAGGATATGTGGAAGTTATTCTTGATAATAACCAGGAATTAATATCATCGCTACTTATCTGCGCTGAAGGCAAGAACTCTAAACTACCAGAGTTATTTTCTATACCGACAGCGAAATTTGATTATAAACAAAGTAGCATAGTATTTAATGTAAAGCATGAACTGCATCACCAAAACTTAGCTGTAGAGCGTTTTTTTCCTGGCGGTCCATTTGCAATTCTACCGATAAAGGATGGCTATACTTCTTCGATAGTTTGGACAGAAAAATCTGGAATTTCAAAAATGCTAATGGATCTGTCTGAAGAAGAATTTATTATAGAGCTTAAAAAAAGATTTGGTTCTTATTTAGGAAAGATAAAACTAGAGGGTGAAAGAAAACTTTATCCTTTAAGTTTTGTTTTCGCAAAAAAGTTATATAAGGGTAGAGTTTTGCTTATCGGCGATGCAGCACATTCAATTCATCCAGTTGCAGGTCAAGGGCTTAATCTTGGAATTAGAGATGTAGAAAGTATTATAAAGCACGTAGTTGCCGCAAAAGCATCTGGTATTGATGTTGGCAGTAGTTATTTATTAAAGAAAATTTCACGTAACAGATACTTTGATAATTTTACAATGGCGCTTGCAACTGATGGATTAAATAGGATGTTTTCCAACAGAATATTCTGCGCTAAAGCACTAAGAAATCTTGGCTTGATTGCAGTTGAAAATTCAAATTTCCTCAAAAAACGCTTCATTCGGCATGCTATGGGATTTATATAAATCACTATTTTATAGCTAATGCAAGTCAGGTTTCCCACGGCATACCGCCGCGGTATCTTGGCCGCTAACACGTAGCGGGATGACGAATGTATCTGTTCAGCAGTTGTGTTAAAAGTCAATAGAAAAATTGATGTAGCTGTGGATAAGTACTTTTATCTGTATAAACGTGCTTATCCACAGCTATACTGGCTCTTAGATAGAAACAGACAGAGAGTTATATTCCTCAGTAAAAACCCTGTCATCTCTGACTAAAGAGTTAGCAAGAATAAGCAATTTCCTCATGGCAGCAGTGGAAGCAATTTTATATGGCTTTTTATATTGACTATATAATCTAGTAAAGAAAGGTTTGATATAGGAATTAGGGGGGGGAGGGGGGGGATGTATGGTCCCAGAGTGTGATGGTATGATAAAATATGAGAAAACAATACCATCAAAGGAGGAATTATGGGACAAATATTACATGGGTGCGCCAAAACAACAGAGACAATTCGTAGAGCAATACAAAATAGTAAAGAGAGCATAGCAAAACTCTCCAGGTACTATAACCTTAATCCAAAAACTATCATTAAATGGAGAAAACGGTCTTTTGCCAAAGACGCTGATATGGGTCCGAAGCATGCAAGATCAACTGTTTTAACTTTAGAAGAGGAGGCTGTAATTGTTGCATTTCGTAAGCATACTCTATTGCCATTAGATGATTGTCTCTACGCTTTGCAAACCTCAATCCCACACTTGACTCGCTCTAGTCTACATCGTTGCTTACAGAGGCACAGCATTAGCAGACTACCAGATGTTGATGGCGAAGTTAAACCAAAAAAGAAATTCAAACAATATCCTATAGGCTATTTCCATATTGATATTGCAGAAGTTAGAACAGAAGAAGGAAAGTTATATTTGTTTGTTGCAATAGATAGAACATCCAAATTTACGTATGTTGAGTTGCATAAAAGTGCTACAAAACCTATAGCTGCTGAGTTTCTACGTAATTTGATTAAAATTTTACCATATAAAATCCACACTATTTTGACAGATAACAGTGTACAATTTACCAACCAAAAACGCCATAAATACGCTTTTCAACATATATTTGATAGAGCTTGTGAAGAAAATGACATTGAACACCGTCTAACAAAAGTTAGCCATCCTTGGACAAATGGGCAAGTTGAGCGTATGAACAAAACTTTAAAGAATGCCACTGTTAAGAAGTATTACTATCAGTCTCACCAGCAACTCAAAGAGCATCTTTATGACTTTGTTATGGCCTACAATTATGCTAAAAGACTCAAAACTCTTAAGGGTCTTACACCTTTTGAGTTTATATCTTTACAGTGGACAAAATCTCCTGAATTGTTCATACTAAATCCACACCATCACACTCTGGGACCATACACTTCCTGTGTTTCGTAATATTATACAATCAAATTGATAAAAGCTGTATTATCTCCTTGCAGCATTAAGTGTATATTTTTTGCTATTTTTTCCACTAAGGGAGTAACATTATCAAAATTTGAAAATTTTGATAACACATAATCTGCTAAGCTTCTTTGATCTTCAGGTCTACCCACTCCAAATCTCAAGCGCCAATAATCGTTGCCAATAAAACTATCTATGGATTTAAGTCCATTATGTCCAGCAGAGCTACCACCTTTCTTTATTTTTATTCTTCCAAGTTCCAAATCAGCGTCATCGTGTATGACAACAATATTATCTAGCGATAATTTGTAAAAATTTCGTATTTTTGCAACAGGGATGCCTGAATTATTCATAAATGAATAAGGCTTTATTAACATGATTTTATTATCATTAATTATGCCAGAGGTTATTAGATAATCGGCTTTTTTAGAGAACGACTGGAAATTCCAATATTTGCAAATTGTATCAACTACGATGAAGCCGATATTATGATAAGTTAACTCATATTGACCACCAGGGTTACCAAGCCCAACTATCAGGTGCACTATTCCTCTGTTTCTGCTTGAGGTTCTTCAACGTCACTATCGGCAGCAGAAATTGTAACAATGGTAAAATTTTCTTCTTCATGAGCTACAAACTTAACACCTTCTGGTAATTTTACATCATTAATATGTATAGACTGGCCAATCATTTTACCGGATAAATCAACTTCAATAACCTGAGGTATTTTATCAGGAGAGCATTTAACAGCAATAGAACGACACAAAACATTAAGCACTCCACCTAATTTGATTCCTGGAGCTTTACTTTCATTCACAAATGATAGAGGTATGTCTATTTTAATTTCACTGCCTTTATCAACAAACTGAAAATCAACATGTTGCACAGTATCCTTTACTACATGCAATTGGATATCGCGAACAAGAGCATATTCCTTTTTGCCCGAAATATTCAGCTCTATCAAATGTGCAGAAAGAGAGCCTGACTTATATTGCTTTGTGAATTCCTTTGCAGACAATGTCAAATTTACATTATCATGGCCCTTTCCATATATGATTCCAGGGATGTTTCCTTTCTTCCTTAGAGAATGCATCGCTTTTGTTTTTGTTATATCACGTAACTCTGCATTAATTGTTACTATTTCCTGTTGCGTCATCGGTTACTCCTATTCAGCTAATCCTTTTAATATAATTTAATAATAATATAACATAAAAATATTTATTTCAAACTTCATTCTTTCATACTAATTGTTTGTGAAAGGATTTATTTAGATATATATTTAAGCTTATTTAACAAGAACTATGGGCATTGACGATAAAGTAGTTTTTAGGATTTATAAACCAACAAGAACTGCAACACAATCTGGTTTAGGTAATACAAATTTCTGGCACCTAAAAATTGAATCTGGCTCTTACTACATTGAACCTTTGATGGGGTGGGTTGGCTCAAAAGATCCAAAAAAACAGATTGTATTAAAGTTTGATTCTCTTGAAAAAGCAGTATTCTACGCAAAAAAACGCAACGTTAAATACATAATTGAAATGCCAAAAAATGTTAAGAGGCTGCCAAAATCTTACGCAAGCAATTTCATACTAAAGTAAGTTGCACAACAAATGGTGTTATGCAAGTAGCTGACACTGCTCTCCTTTGTCATCCCAGTGCCCAGACACTGGGATCCAGGAATTTTATTAAGTTGGTAAGCATAAAAATAGCTGTTTTACGTTAAAATACAATGTTTTTGATGATTATGGAAAGGCTGGATCCCAGTGTCAAGCACTGGGATGACACCATTTGTTGTAAACTCACTTTTACTCTATGGTTATACTACCTTGCCGCTATCCTGAACGGATACAAAGTAAGTTTTATTGTGATGTGCTCATCTGTAAAAAATAAGACTTAATCTCACTGTTGATCATGGATTTTAAGTTGTGCTAACACACTGCGGCCATTTAAAGAGTCAAGATTTTTAACCTGGCTAGCCAGTATTAAAGAGTTATTTTTCAGGTATTTCTTTACAAGGCTTGCAAGTCTTTTTGGATTATTTAAATAGCTCCACTCTGCTTGTAAAACTTTTATATCACTTTGTACTAAATTAATTTCACTTTTTATTTTTATTAGCTCTCTATTTAACGACTGAACATGTAATTTTACCTTAAATAGTCCTACAATGCTAAGAAAAAACATAACTATTGAGATGATGCAGAAAGTTCTCACGACAACCTCTGTATAGCTCTTAGTTTTGCTGAGCGTGAACGCGGATTTGCACTTACTTCTTCTATACTTGCTTCGATCACTTTTTTATTTAGCAGAGAGAATGTCTTGCAATCAGTAGCACATAAATCTTTAAAAAAAGTTTTGACTATACGATCTTCTAAGGAATGAAAGGTGACGACAATTAATTTGCCATTCTCACTTAAAATCTCAGATGCAGCTTTAATACCCTTTTCAAGTTCTCCCAGCTCATCGTTTACCCATATTCTGATTGCCTGAAATGTTCTGGTTGCAGGATCAATTTTGCTTTTTCCACGAAATACCACGGAACGTACAATATCCGCAAGCTCAAATGTAGTTTTGATAGTTTTCTTCTTCCGTGCATTTATTATTGCTCTTGCAATTTTGCGAGAATGACGTTCGCCTCCGTAGTTATATATAGTATTTGCGATTTCTTCTTCGCGTAAAGCGTTAACAAACGTTGAAGCGTTTATATAAGAAGAGTTATCCATGCTCATATCGAGTGGACCATCATGTAAAAATGAGAACCCTCTATCTCCGTTATCAAGCTGCATAGATGAAACTCCGATGTCAAAGACCACTCCATCCACCCCGTTTGATGTCATTCCAGCGCGTGACCAGTTATTTTTTCCAGTATCAAGTACTGGGATGACAGGAGATGGCTCAACGCTGCTTAGTATACTTTTAATATTACTAAACTTCTCAATGAATAGTTTTATTCTATCTGGATATCTAACGCTTAAATCATCATAAAACTTAGTTACCGTTTCATCTCTATCAATTGCATATACTTTGCAATCAGCTGACTCCAATATTGCTTTGCTATACCCTCCAGCTCCAAATGTGGCGTCCACGTATATGCCACCATCCTGCGGTGATAGTAGTGATAGCATCTCTTTTAACAAAACTGGAGTGTGTGTCATATCAAAAAATTTAAGTACAGTTGGTGTAGATATCCTACTCTACTCTACTCTTCACATCAATTTTATTTATGTACATAGATTTTCTTGCCAAAATATGGTATCTTATCGGAATATATGAGCAATAATATTAAAATTAAGGTTTAATATTGTTAATATAATATTCACATAACGTTCACATTTTTTTTTATATATAAGATCAAACAGGCTATAGGGAAATTATGCAGCAAATAACAAAAGTAATATTTTCAAGTTTGATTTGTAACACTTTATTGTGGTATGACCACATGCTTTTTGGCCACTTAATCAACATAATAGGTGGTGTGTTTTTTCCATCGGATGATCAACTAACCAGCGTATTGAAGGCTTTTGGAGTGTTTGCAGTGGGTTTCTTAATGAGACCAGTCGGTGCTGCTATATTTGGTCACATTGGTGATAAACATGGCAGAAGAGTTGCCTTATTGCTCTCGATTATATTAATGACTTTATCAACCGTATTAATTGCTTTTGTTCCAGGTTATCAAAGCATTGGAATACTAGCATCAATTCTGGTAGTTTGTTTAAGGCTATTGCAGGGTATATCCCTTGGAGGAGAAGCAGGAAATGCACCATTTTTAATAGAACATGCTCCTAAAAACAAAAAAGGATTTTTTGGCAGCATTGAAGTATTAAGCGCAATTTTTGGTTCAGTATTAAGCCTGATAGCGGTACTCATATGCAAAAAAGTATCTGATTTTGAATCTTGGGGGTGGAGATTACCTTTCATTTTCAGTTTAGCAATGGGATTAATTAGCATATATATGAGATATATACTTGATGAAAGCCCAGAGTATAAAAGACAAAAAAATCCGTCTAAATTGCCACTAAAAGAGTTATTAAACAATTACAAAAAGCCTGTTCTAATATCAATAGGTATTGACTTGGTTGAAAATGCGTCTCTCTATATATATTTGGTATTTTTCAATGTGCTTACGAATAAAATATTAACAGTAAATACTCATTTTAATCATATAGTGGAAATACTGAGTCAAATTGCGCTCGGAGGATTGGCAATATTGTTTGCAATACTTTCTGATAAGGTAGGAAGAGAAAAAGTTATGAAATTTGCATTTATAGCTTTTGTAATAGTGAGTTATCCAGTTTTTTCAATGTTATGTAGTGGCAATTACTTGCTGGCACACATTCTTTTTATAATTCCAATAGCTGCATCGCTTGGTCCTGTCAGTGCACTTATGTGCGAATTATTTCCAACAAAGGTTCGGTACAGTGGATTTGGTTTATCAAGAAATATAGCTGCTGGATTTTTTGGCGGCCTTGCACCATTTATATGCACAACAATTATCAAGGTTACAGGACAAGAGACTTCAGCTAGTTTTTACATGATTTTCTGTGCATTAATTGGGCTAGTTGCTATATCGCAAATTAAGGGTGAGCTTTCTTCAAAATTACCCAAAGTAAACCAAGTATAGTTGCAGTATAGCAGAATTTAAAAAAATCTAATTATAAGGTGGGAAATGCCAATTCTTAGGTGATAATGTGAATATTTCAGCACCATCTTTTGTTACTCCAAGTGTATGCTCAAATTGAGCAGAAAGTGAAAGATCGCGTGTTGTTACTGTCCAGTCATCGAGTTTACTGAGCAGAGTCTCATGTTTTCCAGCATTAATCATTGGCTCTATTGTAAAAAACATACCTTCCTTTAAGACAAGATCTTCATCTTGATCATAGAAATGCACTACATTTGGTGGAGCATGAAAGACTTTTCCTATACCATGTCCGCAGTAGCTGCGTACGATAGAATATCCAAAATCTCTAATATATTTCTCTATAGCAAGCCCTATTTCATTTAACTTATTGCCGGGCTTAACTTGTTTGATTGCTTCCATCAACGCATTATAAGTAGCGTCACATAAACGTTTTGCTTTTATTGATGGCTTGCCAACCCAAAACATGCGACTTGTATCACCATGCCAGCCATTTAAAATCACCGTAACGTCAATATTCAAAATATCCCCATCTTTAAGCGGTGTATCATCAGGAACACCATGGCACACAACGGCATTTTTTGAGGTGCAGATTGATTTTGGATACCCCCTATAATTTAGTGGTGCTGGAATTGCACCTGCATTAATTATAAAGTCATGGCATAGATCATTTAATTCATTAGTTGTCACCCCTACCTTTACGTACGGTGCAATGAAATCAAGAGTTTCAGCAGCAAGCCTGCCAGCCTTGCGCATAAATTCAAAATCTTCTTGTGAGTGTATAGTTATGTTCATATTTTCCATGTCTTATTGTAATTGGTACGCTTACTCGCAAGTACATAAACATAATAATTTTACATATTATAAAAATAAGTCCTATGGATCCTAGTGTCAAGTCATTTGTATGAAAGGTGGTAAAACAGAAATCTAGACTGTAACTTTTGATTTAACCCAATTATACAATTTACTCATTTTACCATCCTGACCTAAAATACCAGAGTTATTTTTATAAAAAGTGTCAACTATTAGCTTTATAGAACCTATAGCAGCAGAAAATACAGGATTTTTATCATATTCGCCATCAAGACCGCTACAAGACTCAGGGCACCCAATTCGAACTTGCTTATTGAATATATAGCCTGCAATTTCCTTCATGCTTGTGAGTTGACTAGTTCCACCTGTGATCACTACTTTATTAATTGGATCTTTCTGCTCTTGAAATTGCTCTCTTACCATTTCAAGTATTTCTTCAACTCTTGGTCTTATGATGTTAATAAGCTCAGATTTGAATACTTGAGTAGGTTCATCATTTTCACTATTTTGCACTGTAATATATTCGTTCTCATCTATTGAAGTTACGATAGTGCTACCATACAGTATTTTTATATACTCTGCACGTTCTATGCTTGTGCATAGCCCGTAAGCAATATCTCGAGTGATATGAACACCACCAATTGGAACGCTGCTTGCATACACAAGTTTCCCTCTTTTGAAAATTCCAATTGCAGTGCATCCACCGCCTATATCAACAATAGCAGTCCCGAGCTCTTTTTCATCTCCACTCAGACAGGCAAGACCTGCAGAATATGCAGAAGCAATACAACCTGCCATATTTAATCCACCATTATTGGTAATACAGTTTTCAATATTGGTAAGCGCTGGACGCGAAGCAGTGACAACATTAACATCAGCAGATAGTCTTTTTCCGTACAATCCACCAACTTCTTTTATGTCAGTCATGTCATCTAAGTGATATTTTAGTGGTATATTGTGAATGATAACATTGTCTTCAATATATTTCTCAAATGTTTGAAAAACTACACGTCTTATATCACGCTCAGAAATCTCATGGTTAGCTGCAATAATTTCATTATGTACATTGAAAGATGAGATGCCACATCCAGCAATGTTCACATATATCTGATCTATGGTTTCTTCTGATACTTGCTCAGCTAAACCTATAGTTGATGAGATGGAGTAATTTGCGTGTTTTACATTAGTTATCGACCCACCGTTTACACCTTCTGCAATCTTATAGCCCGTTCCTGTTACTTTATAGCTGAAGTTGCCATTTATTTTAACGATTAGACAAATAATCTTTGTTGTACCTATGTCTAAAACAGCAAAAACGTTTCTCTTTGGTTTTGCTATTACTGCAGAGTACATTAGTTAACCTTATTACGCAATTTCATTTAAATTGTAGCTTCCTTTAATAATTTATATTTCTATTATAGATATAGCAACATTTTAATATACACTAAATTCTGGACAAAAGGAAAAGCAAAACATAGAATTATAATTTTTATGTCCATATTACCAATTGTAATTGCCCCTGATGAAAGACTAATCACACGTGCCAGTGAAGTAACAGATATAAACGATAAAATTAAAGAATTAGTAAACGACATGTTCGAAACTATGTATGATGCAGAAGGTCTTGGCCTTGCTGCAGTGCAAGTTGGAGTGTTAAAGAGAATTTTTGTTATGGATATTCAGCTAGAAACGATTGAAAATGAGCCAGCAGGATATGGCTCAACTGGCAAATTTTACATGATTAATCCTGAGATTACAGAATTATCCGATGAACAAGTAATTCTCAAGGAAGGATGCCTTTCAATTCCAGAGCAAAGTCATGAAATTAAGCGTCCAAAGTATCTAACTGTGAAATATAAAGACTTAGATAATGAAGAACAAACACTAAAAGCTAGTGGTTGGCTTGCAAGGTGTATTCAGCATGAATTAGATCACTTAAACGGCATATTATATATTAGACATTTATCTAAATTAAAGTATGATATGGCCATGAAAAAAGCACAAAAGGTTAAAAAGCATTATGAGCAATAAAGACCTAGAATTATTAAAATTTTACCATGAAGTGGGCGTTGATTGCACACTAATGGAGGGTGAAGAGGAAAAAAAATTGGAGAGCAAAGAGAGTGTACAACCCTCTGTTATCCAAACTGGGACCCAGAAGAAAGATGCAGATACGCGCTGGGGTGACACTAAAGATGGAAAAGACATGTTTCCAAGTGATTGGATAATTGAAGCAAGGAAACTTGCAGGTAAATGTGGTAGTGTGGATGAATTAAGAAGTGCAGTTGAATCATTTGAAGGTTGTGAGATAAAAAAAACTGCAACTAATACTGTCTTTTCCGATGGTAATCCAAACGCAAAAGTTATGCTCGTTGGTGAAGCTCCAGGAGCAAATGAAGACCTTCAAGGCATACCATTTTGTGGTGCAAGTGGAATGTTGCTCGATAAAATGTTAAATGCAATCAATCTTGATCGCACTAAGGTATACATAAGCAATACTGTATTTTGGCGTCCACCTGGCAATAGAAAGCCAACCGACCTAGAGCTTGATATGTGCAGACCATTTGTCGAAAAACACGTTGCACTAGTTTCACCACAAATTTTAATTTTGGTCGGGGGAATCGCATGTTATAGCCTTCTTGACAGCACAAAAACTATATCGAATTTGCGTGGTAGATTTCATACGTACACTAACCAATATTTGTCCAATTCAATCACCACAGCCGCTATATTTCATCCAGCTTACCTACTTCGCCAACCGGCACAAAAACGTTTAGCCTGGGAGGACTTGAAGAAGATTAGGGAGTATCTTGATAACACCAATAACTGCACAAATACCTAATAAAGTGGTAGACCTCTTGCATAGTTTTTTGCAGCATGTTAACAATCGTTAGAAACGAAAAAACTTCCTTGACAAACTCCGCCAGCCCCCTTATCATAAAATTGAAGCTATTGTATTTGCTTTCGCCAATCTGCAGATTAAAAGGTAAGGATTACTTAATGTATCGGCGTCTTATGTTCAATTTTTTGCAGTATATAGATACTGTATGTCTTTACAAAACTTCATCTACATCTAGATTTTTATCTAAATAAGCTGAACGCGCTTATAAAGCGTTACAAGACATCAAAAAATGCCAATACTCGACAGAGATAGTAAAAGACTAGCTAACTCGGGGATTCTTTGTCTTTTTTTCTGCTTAGTAAATTTCTTAAACATTTGCAGCGTAGGTTAGTTGCAATTAAAAGCAGCTAAATCTTGCTTGTCAAGCGTTTAAAACATAAAAAACGCCAATATTTTAAAGCAGATAATAACCCCAGGGCTTCTTTTGCCTTTTTTTTTATTTGGTAAATTTCTTAAATATTTATAGCTAAACGACAATCGTCATCCCGCTGCTTGTTAGCGGGATCTATGCTTTGAGATACCGCGAATAAATCGCGGTATGACGTAGAGCTCGCGTTAGCTATACTTTTATGCTTACCAACTCAGTATCCAATCAAAATCCTGGATTTCAGTGTCAAGCACTGAAATGACACCAAAAGGGCTACTGCTGTTTTGGATGGAAACCAGTGTCAGCTACTTGAATCTGCCACGCAAATTGCCTGCAAATTGCAATGTTCGTACAGCTGTGCGTCATGCGCTGGAATGGCATCAAGGGGTAACTTTTTATTTAAACAATGATTGTAAAATGATTATAATAAGAGATCTATTGAAATTTTAAAGTTATTAAATATTGACGCTATATACTTAAGTGTTAAAATAGAATGAAAAGTTTTTAGGAGTTTATATGGCAGCAGGTGGGAAAGCAAAGACAGCTAGTAAAAATAACCCTACTCAGCGTAAGAAAGCTGAGCAAAAAATGTATAAAGATAAACCGGTAAAACCTGTTAGATATATAGATCGTGATTCGCGCATGAATTATATGTCTGCTCAATATGACAACGGCAATCTGGTTGAAGATGAGGTAAGCGGCAATCCTATAAAGTGGGAAGCTGTATAATAGTTGTGGTTAAAGTTACTATTAATTCTAAGAAATGTGAAGTAGAGCATGGGCTCACTATAATTCAAGCTTGTGAAGTTGTGGGCGTTGAAATTCCACGTTTTTGTTATCATGAGCGTTTAGCAATTGCTGGTAATTGCAGAATGTGTTTGGTTGAAGTGGAGGGTGGACCTCCAAAACCAGTAGCCTCTTGTGCAATACCAGTTGCAGAAGGGATGGTTATTCACACTGATACCCCTAAGGTTAAAAAAGCACGTGAAGGTGTGCTTGAGTTTTTGCTAATTAACCACCCGCTTGATTGCCCAATTTGCGATCAGGGTGGTGAATGCGATTTGCAAGATATCACGATGGCTTATGGGAAAGGAACCAGCAGACTTGATGAGCATAAGAGGGCTGTGCCAAAAAAACACTTCGGACCACTGATTGAGACCGCGATGAATCGATGCATTCATTGCACTCGGTGTGTTAGATTTTTGTCCGATGTTGCAGGTACAAATGAACTTGGAGGAATCGGAAGGGGAGAAAATGTAGAGATTAGCACTTACATAAAAAGGCATATTAGTTCTGAATTATCTGGAAATATCATAGATCTCTGCCCGGTAGGGGCTTTAACTTCAAAGCCTTACTCCTTTACAGCGCGTCCATGGGAGCTATCACATTGTGAGACTATAGATGTGCTAGATGCTGTGGGAAGTAGCATTAGAGTTGATTATCGTGGCCCGGAAGTTATGCGAATATTGCCAAGGCTGAGCGAAGAAATAAATGAAGAATGGATATCAGATAAAACCCGCTTTGCCTATGATGGACTAAAAGTTCAGCGTCTTGATCGACCTTATATAAAAAAAGATGGTAAATTAGCCCCAGTTGATTGGAATGAGGCATTAACTGTTGCTGCAAAGAAATTAAAGAATACAAAATCAAATAAAATAGCTGCAATTGCAGGTGATTTAGCAGATTGTGAGTCTATGCTTCTACTCAAAGAAGTGATGCAGAAGCTTGGCTCGGGGAATATAGACTGCAGGCAAGATGGTGCAAAGCTTATACCAAGTAATCGTGGATCGTATGTGTTCAATACCACTATTGAAGGTATAGAAAATGCAGATTTATGCCTGCTTATAAATACAAATCCAAGGATAGAAGCACCGATCATTAACGTAAGATTGAGAAAGAGATATTTACAGGGCAACTTTCCTATTGCAAGTGTTGGTCCTAACATTGAATATTTATATTATGTCGAGAAATTGGGCGATAATCCTGATATTTTGAGTGAAATAGCAAATGGAAGTCATAAATTCTGTGAGCTGCTGGTGGCTGCTCAAAACCCTATGCTGATCATTGGTCAAGATGCATTAATAAGAGATGATTCTGAATCAATTCTAATTCTAGTTGGCAAAATTGCAGAAAAATTTAACATGGTCAGAGATGACTGGAATGGCTTTAATGTGCTGCATAAAGCTGCAGCAAGAGTTGGTGGGCTAGATATTGGGTTTGTTCCTAAAAAAGGCGAAAGGGATATTAATCAAATATTGGAACATGCAGAAAGTGGTGAAATAGAAGTGGTTTATCTTCTTGGTGCAGATGAAATTGACACATCAAAGTTAGAAAACACATTTGTAATTTATCAAGGTCATCACGGTGATAAGGGTGCACATGTGGCAGATGTTATCTTGCCTGGTGCTGCATATACAGAAAAATATGCAACTTATGTAAACACTGAAGGTCGAGTGCAAAGAACAAATTTAGCTGTATTTCCTCCAGGTGAAGCAAAGGAGGACTGGTTAATTATTAAAAATCTCTCGCAATATTTGGATCTCTCCTTACCATATGATAGTTTATTTGACGTGAGAAAAAAATTAGATACTATCGGTCCACAGTTTAGAAATGCTGATCAAGTGATAAAAAATACATGGGTACCAATCAGCAGTGGTGAAATAAGCTTAAGTAATACACCTTTTACTTTAAAGGAGTGTAATTTTTATATGACGGATTCAATAAGTCGCGCTTCAAAAATAATGGCGGATTGTACTAAGGCTTTTTATGATAACGCTAGTTAATGTTTTATTTATTTTAACGCCTTTTTTACTGCCAGTCTTGGTTTACTTTGAGCATAAAGCCAATTTAGTAATAATGAACAAGGATCCAATTTTAGAATGTAAGCCTTATACGTTGCTACAATTGCGCGCTGATATTGTAACATTATTTGTTCATGTACTGATATTGGCAGGTGGTATATTTCCTGGAGTTATTAAAGATGGATGGAGTTATTTTCCGTTAATAATAATCATGATTTTTTTACTTTCATTCATATTAGGTGATGATGTTAAAATTAAAGATACTAGTTCATGGAATATGTTTAACCTTTTTAGGCAAATTATTGTGGCAGCTGTATGTGGTGCTACAGCTGGTATAGTTTCACGCGGGGTGTATGATAGTTCTAGATTATCAATAATTATAATTGTTATTATTATGTCATTTATATTGTTCAGTTGGTACGTATCGCGCTACTACGCTAAATCGGAAAATGGTAGGTTGCGGAATATGGTTGCTGCTCTTACTCTAATAACATCATCTGCTTTATCTACTGCGCTTGCTATATTCTTCATTTTGGCGATTATGAATTACTTTTTTGGTTTAGAGTTGTATGCCTTTAATATTTAAAATTATTTTTCTTCTCATTCCACTTTTGCTTTCAGTAGCATATTTGGTGTACTTTGAACGTAAAGTTATTGGTGCAATTCAACTAAGGCACGGCCCGAGTGTAGTTGGACCTTTTGGGCTATTGCAGCCATTTGCAGATGCTATTAAGCTACTGATTAAAGAGCCGATAATACCATTTAGAGCGAGCACCATACTGTTCATTATGGCTCCAATGCTTACCTTTATCTTGGCATTAATTGCCTGGGCAGTTATACCGTTTGGTGCTGAAGTAATTGTAGAAAATGGCCAGCAAGTAGTTATTCCTAAGGTTATAGCAAATATTAATGTTGGAGTGCTTTACGTGCTAGCTATATCGTCGCTGGGAGTATACGGCGTGATTATTGCAGGCTGGTCAAGCAACTCCAATTATGCATTCCTTGGCGCTATACGGTCGGCTGCTCAGATGATTTCATATGAAGTTTCAATAGGCTTAATAATTGCTGCAGTCGTTATTACCACTGGAACATTAAATCTTGGAGAGATGGTGGTAGCGAAACACAATATGCCATTTTGGGTTGATTTGCTACTAATGCCTATAGGAATAATATTTTTTATTTCTTTGCTTGCAGAAACTAATCGTCACCCATTTGATTTACCAGAAGCTGAAGCAGAGCTTGTCTCTGGATATAACGTTGAATATTCATCCATGCCTTTTGCCCTCTTTTTTCTTGGAGAATATGCAAATATGATTTTAGCAAGTGCTATGATGACGATATTCTTTCTAGGAGGGTGGTATCCTCCGTTAGAACTTGGTTTGCTTTATAAAATTCCAGGTTTAATTTGGTTCGTTTTGAAGATAATTATACTTTTATTCGTATTTATTTGGATTAGAGCAACAATACCTCGTTATCGATATGATCAGCTAATGCGCCTTGGTTGGAAAGTGTTTCTGCCAATATCGGTGCTTTGGGTGATACTCATTTCAGGGGTGTTGCTCTTTACTGGGAATTTACCTGGATCCAATGTTTAATTTTCCAAATACAAGATTAAGGCGCAGGCGCTCGAGCAAATGGGTTCGCAATTTAACAAGTGAAAATAGTTTATCAGTAAATGATCTGGTTCTTCCTCTGTTTGTTCATAACAGAGAAGAAACAACTGAACCAATTTCTGGCTTACCAGGCGTAAAGTGTTATTCAATAGATGGATTAGTGTCTATAGTTAAGGAAGCTAAAGATTTAGGAATTAATGCTGTTGCAATTTTTCCTGTAGTTGATAGTAAACTAAAATCTGAAAACGCTGAGGAAGCATATAATTCTGACAACTTAATCTGCAAAGCAATCCGTGCTGTAAAATTAAAGGTACCTGAAATTGGTATTATTGCAGACGTTGCACTGGATCCATACACTATTCATGGCCATGACGGCATTTTAAAAGATAATCAGATGGATGTAGAAAACGATGAAACTATATCAGTGCTGTGTAAGCAAGCGTTTGCTTTAGCGAAAGCAGGATGTGATATAGTTGCTCCTTCTGATATGATGGATGGTAGAATAGGAAGAATCAGAAAATCATTAGATGATAACAACTTTCAAGACGTATTAATATTATCTTATGCAGTGAAATACTGCTCTAGCTTCTATGCTCCATTCAGGCAAGTCGTTGGTTCATGTGGGCTATCACATTCTATAGACAAAAGTGGTTATCAAATGGATTATAAAAATGCGCACGAAGCAATGTGCGAAATTGAAATGGATATAAATGAAGGTGCAGATTTTATTATGATTAAACCAGGTATGCCATATTTAGATATTATTAAAACAGCAAGTGATAAGTTTAATTTTCCGATTTTTGCTTACCAAGTAAGCGGTGAGTACGCAATGATAAAAGCTGCTGCAAATAATAGCTGGCTGGATTATGACAAGGTGATTTATGAATCTTTGATTGGTTTCAAACGTGCGGGTGCAAGTGCAATATTCACTTACGCTGCACTTGATATTGCAAAAAATTTAAGTGCATAAGCCCTATAAAATTATTAAATTTTTGGCGCACGTTCTTCTACTGTTGCTGCATATTACCTAAAATCTTCCAATACATGTTTTAAGTTATTGATAAGTCCGTTACAATACAGTATTATAAATAATATAAACCAAGTGTTACTTAGAACATGGGGATTTTTTTTAAATTTTTGGGGAAGATGCTAGGCAAGGTTTTTCCTGCTAAAACAGTAAGCTCTCTTTTAGGAATAGGATATTTACCAAGTTGGCAGAACTATTGGTCTTCTTTTTTAATATTATTTATTGTCGATGTTATATTAATTCTTACATATGGAGGCGAATACTTACTATATAAAATGCCAGACTCAGGAATAGTTGTAGCTGCTGTTTTTACAAAATTGGCAATAGTTATGTTAGTAATGCAATTAATTGGAATATTTATTTTTCATGCTCAAGACCCTTCAGCAAACAGTGGTGAAGAAATAGTAATACAAATAGCGTCAGGGCAAGTACTGACTGTAGCACTTTCAATGCCAGCAATAATGTCAATTTATTATGCTGTAAGTAAACTCTATGGGAATATATGTAAGCAGATGTTTCAATGCCCATTTTGGTTTAATGATTTTATGCACTTTTTCTTTTTTCTTATGATACCTTACGTATTTTTTAATGTCGTAGAAGTGATAAAACCATGGCCAATAAGTTCAATACAGCTCAGCTATAATAATGCAATGTCAATTACATTTGAGGGGATTTTTCACACATTTTATGCGGTGATTTTACTGTATTTAACAGCATTTATATTCTGCGATTTAACTATGCATGATGCAATTGTCCTAAATAAAAGCATAATTCAGTATGTGAGGGAAAGTTCAGCAGTTTTAGGTGATTATTTACATGATACTGTTAAAAAAATAGGTATTGAATAGTACTTATTTATTTATATATTTAGTATAAAAAGTGTGCAATTTGTGTGAACTTACAAAGTATAATAAAAGAGTTACAAGATTTTTGGGCTAGTGAAGGATGTGTTATACTTCACCCATACACATCTGAAGTTGGTGCTGGCACATTACATCCTGCAACAATTATGTCTGCAATTGATACAAAACTGGCAAAAATTGCATATCTACAACCAGTAATTAGGCCAGCAGATGGGCGCTATAGTGATAATCCTAATCGTTTGTATCAACATCACCAATATCAAGTTATAATAAAGCCATCTGGTAATAATTTACAAGACGTCTATTTAGATAGCTTAAAAGTTCTTGGCATATCTACAGAAAAATATGATATTAAGTTTGTTGAAGATGATTGGGAAAACCCAAGTGTTGGTGCATCAGGACTTGGATGGGAAGTTACATGCAATGGAATGGAAGTAACACAGCTTACTTATATACAGCAAGTTGGAGGGATTGACTGCAAGATGATTCCTGGTGAGGCGGCATATGGGTTGGAACGTTTAGCAATGTGCATACAAGGTGTAGATAATGTTTACGATATAATTTGGAACGATAACGGTGTAACTTACGGAGATATTTTTAAACAAAGAGAATATGAATTTTCTTATCTAGCATTAGATTATTATGATACTAAAGTGGTACAGCAGCAATTCGAAGATACGGAAAAATTGTGTAAGTTCCTTATTGAAAAGGAGCTACCAATGGCAGCCTATGACCAATGTATTAAAACTAGTCACCTACTTAATCTGCTTGATGCAAGAGGTGTGCTTGGTGTGAATGAACGTACAGCTTATATTGGTAAAGTTAGAGAGCTAACAAAAAAATGTTGTGAATTGTACATGAGTAAATAGCGTATGTCGTTGCAGTTATTATTTGAGTGCCTTTCAGAAGAAATACCACCGAGAATGCAGAATGTAGCTGCAACTCAAGTTAAGAGCTGTATTGCCAATGTTTTTAACAAAAATAATGTAAAATTTACATCAATGGAGGTTTTTGTAACGGCACGTCGCATTACCCTATTTGTCGACAACATAAATGCTTTGGAGCTAAAGGATTCCAATAACGAAGTTAAGGGACCAAACATTAACGCACCAAAAAGTGCTATCGAAGGTTTTTTAAGAAAATATCAGAAAAATGAAGAAGATTTGCTCGTTCGAAAAGTAAATAATGAGGATTTTTACTTCATTAAAAGAGAAAGCTGCTCATTTAACATTCAAGAGTTTCTTAAAAATCAACTAGGAGAAATATTAAAAAATTTCTCTTGGCCAAAAAGTATGAGATGGGGCAAAGGAAAAGAAAGGTGGGTTAGGCCAATTAAAAACATTTTATGCATTTTAAATGATGAAATAATACCTGTATCTTTTGCAGGGATTACAGCATCTAACACAACATATGGCCATCGATTTCTCTCAAGTGGTACGGCGCTTACTGTTAAAACACCTAAAGACTATTTTGAATTGCTAGAAAAAAACAGTGTAATTCTCCAAATGGACAAAAGAAAGCAATTTATACTAGATCAGATTAATAAATTCACAAAAGAGCAGAATTTACAACTTGAGAAAAATGATTATTTACTAAATGAATTGACAGGGCTTATAGAGTGGCCAATCGTACTGTTTGGTGAAGTGAATCAAGAAAAGTCATTTGGATTACCGAAGGAAGTAATACTTAGTATAGTTAATACACAACAAAAATACCTTGCTTTAAGTAATGGAAAGAGAATTTCACACTTTGTCACTGTTGTCAACGTCAACAATGGTGAAGTTGTTAAAGGACACGAAAGAATATTAGAAGCACGTCTTGCTGATGCCCAATTTTTAATATCTCAAGATAAAAAGGAAAATCTAGATTATTATGTCAAAAGATTAGGTTCAATATTATTTCATGCTTCACTTGGCAGCGTGGGGGAAAAGGTGAAGCGTATTACGGCTTTGTCAAAGTATATAGCTATATTTATTCCACATGCTTCGCTGATAAAAGTTGAACGTGCTGCATATTTGGCAAAAGCTGATTTGGCAACATCGATAGTAAGAGAGTTTCCAGAATTACAAGGAGTAATGGGTGGATATTATGCTTCTTATTTTCAAGAAGATAGAGAAATAGTGGAAGCTATAACTGAGCATTATAAGCCAATCGGGCCAGAGCAGGAGTGTCCTAAATCTCCTTCTGCAATTGCTGTGTCAATTGCAGACAAAGTGGATAGCTTAGTTGGTTTAATTGCAGCAGGTGAGAAAATCTCTGGTTCGTATGATCAATTTGGTTTGCGGAGAATGACAATTGGTATAATTAGGACAATACTTGAAAATAATTTGCATGTTCCAATTAGGCTAATGATAGACAAGTCAGTATCTTTATATTCAAGGCTTCTATTTAATAAAAATACAGCGTCAGTTGATAAGCCGAATAGAAAACAAATTTCAGAACTAGTATTTAGATTTTGCTTAGAAAGATTCAAGGTTATTTTAAAAAATAGAGATATAAGGCAAGATGTTGTAGATTCAATACTATATAAAATCGATATTAATGATCTGCTGACAGCAGAAAAGCAAACTGTTATATTGGATCGTTATCTTAGTACTCCAGAAGGTGAACAAATTCTAAGCACTTACAAAAGAGTCAGTAACATGATGAGCAAAGCAAGGAAAAGTGATGGCACTACTTATAGTGCATCTTACGGTAAGAGGTTTTTGATTGAAAGTGAAGAAATTGCGCTATCAAATTGTGCTATAACTGCTTGTAAAAACATAAAACAAGCGATAAAAAATAACCACTTTAATGTAGCACTTGATGAACTTGCTGGTTTTGCTCCGTTTATCAATCAGTTTATGGACAGTATAAAGATTAACTGTGATTCTGATAAGCTGAGAAGAAACAGATTATCTTTGCTTGAAAATGTAGTTTCCATCTTTCATTTAGTAGCAGATTTTAACCTCATACAGGTTAAACAATGGATAAATGCTCAGGCAATATAAAGAACAAATCAAATCATCTCCACAATCCTGTGGCGTGTATAAGATGGTTGGAGATAAGAATAAAGTTTTATATGTTGGAAAAGCAAAAAACTTAAAGTCAAGGTTATCCGACTACCTTCAATTCGAAAACCTTTCTGAACGAATTAGAGTTATGCTCTTACAGGTTATTAAGGTTGAAATATTCATCACTGAGAATGAAATCGAAGCACTGCTTCTTGAAGCACAGCTAATAAAATCATTGAAACCACTTTATAATATTGTGCTCAAGGATGGAAAATTTTATCCTTATATAACAATTTCCAAGCACGATTATCCAAGAATAGCAAAATATAGAGGCAAATTTAAGAAAAATGAGTTTCATTATTATGGTCCCTTTACATCTGCCGCTGCTGTTAAGCAAACTATATTGTCATTGCAAAAAGCTTTTCTCCTAAGAGTATGTTCAGATCAATACTTTTCCTCAACAAAAAGACCATGTATTGAATATCAAATTAAGCGCTGCTCAGCACCATGCATAAACAAAATCACAAAAGACGACTACTGCCAATCAGTAAAACAGGCACGAAATACATTGCTTGGAAGAAATAAGGAAGTGAAAGAACAGTTACTTTTCACAATGAGAAAGTGCAGCAGTGAAGAAAACTATGAGCTTGCTGCTATATATAGAGATCGGGTAAAGTTTCTTGAGCAAATTCAAATACAGCACACGGATTTTTCTTTTGAAAAAGATGCAGATTTCTTCAGTATTGTACGTGAAGAGGATCTAGCATGTATTAGTGTGTTATCGTTCAGAAATAAAGACAACTACGGCAGCACTCCTTACTTTGCCGAGAACTGTGGTGATCACTCAAATGATGAAATTTTATCCACCTTTTTGGTCAATTTTTATAATTCAGCTAACATACCTCCAATACAAATTTACGTTCCAGATTCTATTGTGGATAAGGAAATTATAGAACAAGCACTATATAAGGTTGCTCAAAAGCCAGTAAAAGTTCTGCATGCAAAGAATAAAAAAGAGCGTGATTTATTGAAATTTGTTTATGATAACTCTCAGCATAGCTTAGAGCAGAAGCTTATCGATTATAGAAATAACCTAGAAAAGCTTGAGGAGCTTAGCAAAATCTTCTTGTTACCAAATATTCCAAAGCGTATTGAGGTTTATGACAATAGCCATATATTTGGAAACCAACAAATTGGTGTAATGGTTGTTGCAGGGCAGGAGGGTTTTTTAAAAAGTGAGTACAGAAAATTTACTATAAAGGAAAAATTTTCAGGCGATGACTATAAAATGATGAGGGAAGTGCTAACCAGACGTTTCTCCGGCAATATAAAAGGCATAATACCTGATTTTTTACTGATTGATGGTGGACCAGGACATGTTTCCATAGTACAGAATGTACTGGAAGTATTGAATATAAACGTTCCTTTTGCTTGTATGGCAAAAGGTCCTGATCGTAACGCAGGAAATGAAAGATTTTATATGCTGGGCAGGGAAGAATTCAGTCTGGCAAATGACAGCAAAGTCATGCTTTACTTACAATCGCTGCGTAATGAAGCCCACCGTTTTGCGATAACTTCACATAGAAAAAAACGCGATAAACAGTTTATAGTTTCACAATTAAGCAAAATACCCGGCATTGGCAACAAAAGAAAAAAAGCGTTGATGTCTTATTTTGGTTCAGTGAAAAATATAAGCAAAGCTTCTCTGGCTGAAATTCAAAACATACCTGGAATTAGTAAAGGTTTAGCAGAAGTTATTCTTAAACACGTAAATTATAAGAGAGGAGTACTGGAATGACACAAAACCCGTTTTATTATTAGGGAATTTATATCTTAAAACCGCAAAAAAAGGTGTGCGTATTTGTGAAAAAAAATCTCCATAAAATTTGTGAAGCAATGTGGTGGGACTAGTGCGATTCGAACGCACGACCTTCAGATTAGGAGTCCAACGCTCTATCCTGCTGAGCTATAGTCCCGTATTTCCTACCATTCATGTAAAGTTATAGCAAAAAATCCTTTCTTTTCTAGATTTCTTGCATAACCAATTTATGACGACAAAAAACATTTCTGTACTTCTTGAGTATAATGCTATTATATTTAATAACATGGTTTAAGTAAGATTAATGCTAGTTAACAATATTGGTTATTTCTATAACAATCAAAACGACTTTGCTTTAAGCAATATAAACATTAAAGTAAAGAAAGGAAATGTTGCATGTTTATTGGGGCATTCTGGCTGTGGCAAGTCAACAATTTTGAAATTAATTGCGGGGATAGAAAATCCAAAATCTGGAACTATTTTTATAAATGATAGGTTAGTTGCAAGTAATAAGGCATCAGTCGCTATAGAGCATAGAAATATCGGATTGATTTTTCAGCATTCTGCATTATTTCCTCATAAAACAGTAGTAGAAAATATAACCTTTGCTATCCGCAGCTCTTCCAAGAGAGAAAAGCACCTAATTGCATTGGAAATCTTGAAGTTACTCAATATAGAAAAATATGAAAATATGTACCCTAACGCCTTATCTGGAGGACAGCAACAATTAGTTGCAATAGCAAGAGTGATGGCACAAAACCCTGATGTTGTGTTGTTAGATGAACCATTTTCTAATTTAGATATACTGCTCAAGTGCCGAATAAGACAACATATATTGTCCCTTTTTAGAAGTAAAAATATCCCTGTGCTAATGGTAACTCATGACCCGCAAGAAGCATTGAAAGTTGCAGATTTTATCTACGTAATGAAAAATGGTAAAATTATTCAATCAGGAGTTTCTAGCGATATATACCATAAGCCTAAAGATGATACGCTAGCAAAGTTTTTTAGTGAGCTCTCTTCTACTCTACAGTTAAGCGAAAAGTTTCCACTTATTCGCTGCAAGAAAATAATCTAGTTTGGGATTGTTATAAAATAATTAAAAAACCTTGATTTATAATTAAATAAAGGTGATATAATCTATGTGTTACTTGACTTCAGTCAAGTTTTAATATTTAAAGGTCAATATTTTAAATGGAGGTGAAAATGAGTTTAGGACCATGGCAATTGTTTCTAGTCTTAATAATAATTTTAGTTCTGTTTGGTGCAGGCAGATTACCGCAAGTTATGGGTGATTTAGGAAAAGGCATCAAAAACCTTAAACAGGAGCTTAAGGACTCAGAAAAATTATCGTCTAATGAACCAGATCGTTAGCGTCCTCATACTTCGTGACATGCACCTTAGTGCATGTCATCTGTTTAAAAACTTAGTCAGGTTAAAGAATGAAAGAGATGAAGTGTTGGTATGAAATAAATAACAAATATTGAAATACAGCAACAACTATGTTAGCTTAAGAGGAATATTTTATTAAAGGATAATTGTGCAAAAAAGTGAGAAACTAACTAAAGATAAAAAACTAGCTTCTGATATTCTAAAAGAGGTTGCAGATACCAATAACAATGATAGCAATAAAGTAACTTTGTTTGACATTAAAACAGCTTTGCATGAGCGCGGTTTTGGTATTTTAATAATCATCTTCTCCTTGCCGCTATCGGTGCCTATACCGGTTCCACCTGGTTATACAACTATTCTTTCTATACCTTTAATCTTATTCTCACTGCAGCTTCTATTTGGATTTGATTCTCCTTGGATGCCCAGTTGGCTAGAAAGAAGATCTTTTCAGCGTTCAACACTAGCTCTTGTGGTAGAGAAAACTTCCCCTGTATTAGAAAAAATAGAAAAATTCATGAAGCCAAGACTGTCTTTCATTTTCTATGGGCCTGGTGAGAAGATTCTGGCTTTTATGATGTTGCTTTGTGCAATAATAATAGCTCTTCCATTACCTTTTACTCACTTCCTTCCTGCAATTGGCACAACTCTTATTTCACTTAGCATTATGAGTAAAGACGGGTTTCTATCCATATTGGGAGTTTTAGTATCATTGTGCGCGTTGTTGCTTACTCTTGTTGTAATAGTCAAAGGACCACAACTTATAACCGGAGCACTTTCTCTTCTTAAAAGCTTTACAACACTTTAACAAAAGAACGAATTACTAGCGCAAAATGAATAATGCATATTGAAATAAAACAATAATTGTGTTAAGAATTATTTTTATCAAAGGTTTTTCGTGTCAAAAAATGATAAGTTGACTAAAAGTGATAAATTAGCTTCTGATATTCTAAAAGAAGTTGCAGATACCAATAACAATGATAGCGATAAAGTAACTTTGTTTGACATTAAAACAGCTTTGCATGAGCGTGGTTTTGGTATTTTAATAATCATCTTCTCCTTGCCGCTATCGGTGCCTATACCGGTTCCACCTGGTTATACAACTATTCTTTCTATACCTTTAATCTTATTCTCACTGCAGCTTCTATTTGGATTTGATTCTCCTTGGATGCCGCATTGGTTGGAAAGAAGGTCTTTTCAGCGTTCAACACTAGCTTTTGTGGTAGAGAAAACTTCTCCAGCATTAAAAAAAATAGAAAAGTTCATGAAACCAAGAATGTCTTTTATTTTCTATGGGCCCGGTGAAAAGATTTTAGCTTTTGTAATGTTGCTTTCTGCATTATCGATAGCTCTTCCATTGCCTCTTACTAACTTCATTCCTGCAATTGGTACGACTCTTATTTCGCTTGGCATTATGAGTAAAGATGGGTTTCTATCCATATTGGGAGTTTTAATATCATTGTGTGGGTTATTGCTTACTCTTGTTGTAGTAGTCAAAGGGCCACAACTTATCATTGGGGCATTTTCTTTTCTCAAAAGCTTCGTATATGGTTAGGCTTTACAACACCTTAACAAAAAAAAAGGAGCTTTTTACACCTATCGATAAAGATCATGTGAAAATGTATGTTTGCGGACCAACAGTATATGACACAGCACATATAGGCAATGCACGGTCTGTTGTTGTGTATGATGTGTTATTTCAGCTACTTAAGTTTTGTTATGGCAAAGTTACCTATGTGCGTAACATAACCGACATTGATGATAAGATAATTAATGCAGCAAGTGAAAAAAATAGCAACATAGAAAGTATAACCACATATTACATTAAAGCTTTTCATGATGATATGGAAAGCATAAATTGTAAAAAACCAACATACGAACCAAAAGCAACGGAAAACGTAGATTATATTATAAAATTAATTGAACATTTGCTGCAATCAGGCCACGCTTATGAATCTGACAAACACGTGTATTTTAATATAGAATCTTACCATGAATATGGTGCTTTATCAGGAAAAAAAACTGATGAATTGGTTCCAGGTAGCAGAGTTGAAGTTAATGAAAATAAAAAGCACCCGGGAGATTTTGTGCTGTGGAAGCCTGCAAGTGATATTGACTACAAACTTTCAAGTTATTGGGATAGCCCATGGGGAGAGGGCAGGCCTGGATGGCATATAGAATGCTCAGCAATGTCATATGCTTACCTTGGCAAAGATTTTGATATTCATGGTGGCGGCATAGATTTACAATTTCCTCACCATGAAAATGAAATTGCACAGAGTAAGTCTGCATTTGCTGGATCAATGTTTGCAAAATACTGGATACATAACGGCTTTCTTACAGTAAATGAAGAAAAAATGAGCAAGTCCTTATTTAATATAGTCAAAGTAAGAGATTTGCTAGATAGTGGAATAAAGGGTGAAGTAATACGCTATGCACTGCTCAAAACTCACTACAGAAAACCACTTGATTGGACAGAAAACGTTATTTCTGATGCACAGGAAACCTTAAACAAATTTTATCGGTTATTACGTGGTTTAGATATAACGAATATTGATGAAAGTAACGCAGAGATTTCTAAAGATTTTATAGACGCTTTAAAAAACGACTTAAACATTCCTGAAGCTCTAGCTATATTACATGAAATGGCTACAAAAATTAATAAAACGAGTAATGAAAATGAGAAGCTTAAATTAACTGAGAGTTTTGTTAAAAGTGCCAGATTTATTGGTCTTCTTGAGTCAAGTTATGAAAAGTGGTTTGCTGTGGATGTAAATCATCAAGAAATAGAAAGGTTGATAGACTTAAGAAAAATTGCAAAAAAAAATAAAAATTACGATACTGCAGACAAAATAAGAAATCAGTTGAAACAAATGGGGATTACAATTTCTGACAATGAAGATGGTACAACAACCTGGTAAACTCATATGGAAAATTACTTTCTGTTATTCACAGATAGTCTAGTATCATCATTAGTCTTACCCATACATCAAGGTTTTGTGTTCAATACCATGCTTTATTTCAGGTCGTATCACACTCCACTACTGATGTAAAAGACAAGATTTGATCTGACAGACAAGAATTAACTGACAGAAGAATTGAGGTAGTCAAAACTAATATCAGGCTCTTGTGTAATGCTACTAATATTTTTCTGAAAAGCAATATATTTGCTATCAAGAAAAGTTTGCATAGGCGTTTTGCCATAGCAATATTTACCCGAGTGAGGTCTTGTCTCATTATAAGAACGCAACCAATGATCAACATCAATCTGTAGATCTTCCAAAGAACTGTAGATTTTCTTTCTAAAGATGATATTGTAACACTCATCTTGCATGGTTCTATGAAACCTTTCACATATGCCATTAGTCTGTGGAGAGTTGGCTTTAGTTCTAGAATGATCGATGTTTTCTATGCCCAAATAAAGCTGATAAGCGTGATTTTCGGGCTTGCCACAATACTCCGTACCCCTATCAGTTAAAATGCGTAATAATGGAATTTTCTGCTCATCAAAAAATGGAATAACTCTATCGTTGAGAAGATCTGCAGCTGTAATAGCTGTTCTGTCCGTGTAAAGTTTAACCATTGCAACTCTGGAATAAGTATCAACAAAAGTTTGCTGATAAATGCGCCCTATACCTTTGATATTGCCCACATAATAGGTATCTTGAGAACCCAAATAACCTGGATGTTGCGTCTCAATTTCACCATGAGCTTCCCTTTGTTCTTTCACTTTTTCTAAAGCTGCAAGTTGTTCTTCAGTTAAAATGATTCCGTCTTGAGCTACTTTTGTCTCTAGTGCTTTAAGTCTCTTTTTGAGAGTTTCAAGGTCATTTCTTAGCCATACAGACCTTACTCCTCCCTGAGAAATTATTATACCTCTTTTTCTCAGTTCATTTGCAGCTCTTTCTTGCCCATATGCTGGAAATTCTGTTGCTATACTAATCACTGCTCTTTCTATATCGTCGGAAACTCTGTTTGCTAATAGCGGTTTTTTCTTACTTATTTCATGTAATGCTTCCTCTCCTCCATTTTCATATAACTCCTTAAAGCGATAAAATGTATCTCTTGAGTATCCCATCACTTTGCATGCTTGAGACACATTTCCTAGTTGTTTTGCTAGTTCTAATAATCCTAGCTTTGGTTTTAATATTTTTGTCTGTATTGTACTCATATCTAACACTCCTTTATTTTTATTATTTTTAACTTACTTTTTTAAAGTGTCAGGTCAAGTCTTATTTAATACAATTAAATTTATCTGGGTGTTTTTCTTCCATATGTGTTAATACGCACCTAACTGCCTCATAACTGCCACTTTCGGCAAGTGAATGCAACGGCGTATATTTCCATCTACCATAAATAGGATTAAAGTAAAATTCGTCAATTAACTCACCATACTTACTCACATATCCCCAAACAGATGCAACAATAGAATTATCTATTAATACATCATAACTGTTTATCAATTCTAGAGCTTTCCTTAAGACCTCTTCTTCTCGGCCTTTCTCTTGTAATTTTAATCTAGTCACCTTTTGCACTAGTCTGTAAATATTTACTACTCCTTTCCTTAATTTAATCATTGAATATCGATTAAGTAACTCAACAGCATTCCACAACGCTTCTTTATCATTAGCTACTTGCTGTGAAAAGATTTCTTCTATATAAATCTCATTAGGAGAAAAATAGGCCATTATCTCGAGAATGCTCAATGCTTCCGGCCCAAATTTTTTTTGCACTATGGCATCAATTGTAATTTTCCAAGTTATGAAAGTTGCCTTAGCATAACGATCACTTTTATATTCGGACTTAAAGTCAAGTAGCTTCTCTGCTATCTTTTCACACTTTTTCAGATAGCCACCAACTCTAATCCTTTTTCTACCCCTATGACTAAATACAATATTTTCTTCACTAATATATGTAACCGCTAGTTTTAAAGCCAATTGGGAATATTGTAGTTCCTGTGCCAGCTTTTTTATTTCCTTATTCTGTAAATTGTTTTCTATATTCAAAGCCCTTTTAACAAATTCTAAAGCTTCTATTTCATCAAATTCATCTAATTCTTCTATATCTCCTTCTTCTCTCGCTTTCGATTTTTTGTCACGAGGACCATAAGGTTTCTTATGGGGCCTCTGCTTGTTATTTTGCGCTGTTACAGCTGCATGTATTTCATTCAGTGTTTTACTATCCTTACGCTGTTGTTTTGCTATTTTATCAATTCCTTTATTCCCTTTCTTTACCCCTCGTTCTATCCCACATAGAGTGCTGGCCCATAGCTCCACTTTTTGGAAAAATTCTTTTCCTTCTTCTGGCGAAAGAAAACGTCCTTTTATATCTTTCACCCAATCTGATATTTTCTCCAGAAGGTCATTGCAAAAGATTTCATTGTCACCAACATAGCCGAACTTTTTGGCCAATCTACCACTCATCTCACCTTTAAACAATTCTTTTAGCTGACTTTCATTGGGCAAATTAACCGCAAACACTAATTCATTTAAAAAGTCTTCGACTTCTTTATCACTGACTTCTCTACCTACCTTACCCTTTATAAAATCCATATTTTGCTCTAAGTATTGAGCAATACTACCGTCTGAATCATTAATTCTATATCTTGCACCATCGCCTACATCCAGAAATTCATCTTGTATATCTACCCTTATAACTGAAATTTCCTTTTCTTTATTCTTTCCACTCGACATCATTCTTAGCTTTCTCACTTCGTGTTGTGCTGAATCTGTAAAATCAAAATCAATATTTGTAACAATAGCAAAATACTTCATTTCACCCTTGAACTTTCCATTACTTTTGATTTTTAAATAAGCAATAAAATATTTTAACAAGTTAAACTCACTACTCTTTGTCAATAAGCTACCTACACTGATTTTTTCAGTTCCATCTTGTTTGTGTTTGACTTGCACAAACCTATGTATTGTTGTTTTATTTTGCTTACATTGGAGAACAACATCATCAAAGCCTGCAGCTGACTTCAATTCTGTAGCTAGGCGGAAAGGACATTTTTTATCCATCACACGCATGAGAAATAATATGAGCCACAACTCTTGATAGTCAATACCATGGCGAGAGCATTTTGACCCCCAAACAGGATAAGTTTCAAGCATCCTCAACCTCACATAATTTTAAAAATAGTACCAACAAATGGTAAAAAAGTTATATGTCATGAGATAAAGATATCGTAGCGTAAATCTGAGAATATCTACGAGATGTGCTGTTATGTAAATAAAAAAATGTGACTAATTACTTAATCTTTCACTCAAAATTGAATTCACAACATCAGGGCTGGCTTTTCCCTTGGTGGATTTCATAACTTCGCCAACAAAGAATCCGTATAATCTTGTTTTACCGCTTTTGTATTCTTGAACCCTATCTTGGTTGTTATTGATGATTGTGTCGATAACTTCTGCTATTTGACCTCTATCGGTTATTTGCTTTAGGTCCTGCTCTTCTATAATTAAAGATGCAGGTTTGCCAGTTTCAAACATACTATCGAATACTTGTTTACCAAGTTTAGCAGAGATTGTTCCATCAACGATAAAATCTAAGAGTTCTGACAAAGCATTTGCTTTGATTGGGGAGCTCACAATATCAATACCTGCTTTATTCAAACGACCAAAAAGCTCTACAGTTAACCAGGTAACCGCGAGCTTTGAATCATGTTTTTTTATCAATTCCTCAAAATAATCAGCAATTGCTTTATCGGAGGTAATGACGTTTGCATCGTATTCATTGATACCCAATTCCTCAATGTATCGCAGCTTTTTTTGATCTGGCAACTCGGGCAAAGATGATTGAATTAAATCAATTTTATCCTGGCTTACCTCAACAGGTAATAAATCAGGCTCAGGGAAGTATCTATAGTCGCTTGCATCCTCTTTGCTTCTCATCACTTTTGTTTTTCCCAAAGCAACATCAAATAATAAGGTATCTTGACTTATTTCTTCTCCACTTTCTAAAATTTCAATTTGTCTTTGTATTTCATAGTCTATAGCTTGCACAATATAACGTATCGAGTTCAGATTTTTTATCTCACAACGAGTGCCAAATGTACTACTGCCTTTTAGGCGGACAGAAACATTTGCATCACAACGAAGTGATCCCTTTTCCATATCACCATCACATGAACCAATGTAACGCAAAATCTGCCTCAATTTTTTCATGCATTCTGCAGCTTCCGCAGATGAACGGAGATCTGGCTCTGAAACAATTTCCATTAAAGCAACCCCTGCACGATTTAACTCTACATAAGTTCTGCTTTCCTCATGAACGCTCTTTCCTGCATCTTGCTCTAAATGAATTCTCGCAATTCTTATTTCTTTTTCATTGTCGTTGATAAATACTCTACCGTTTTTAACTATCGGCTCAAAAAACTGGGTTATCTGGTAACCTTGCGGTAAATCGGGATAAAAATAATTTTTCCGATCAAAGTAAGAATACTTATTAATTTCTGCAGAAAGTGCAAGACCAGTGCGTATTGCTTGCTCTATGCAGTAATAATTTAGTATTGGCAGCGTACCTGGCATTGCCGCATCAACTAGAGAAACTTGAGTGTTATGCTCAGCACCAAATTCCGTTGATGAGCTAGAAAATAGCTTCGTATTAGAAGAAACTTGAGCGTGTACCTCAAGCCCAATTACCGCTTCCCAATCCTCTTTCGTCATGTATTTTATTTAAATGATAATCTTAATATTCTGCAAAATTAGCACAAAAAGTCAAAACAAAACTCATGTTAGCTAAGTGGTATGCAGATTGTTTTACCCATAGAAACGGGTTAAATGCAAAAGATTACTTGACAAGCTTCGCCAGCCCTCTTATCATAAAATTGAAGCTATTTATTTATCTTCTCTGTACAGATTAAATGACAAAAAAACTCACGTATCTGGCGTCTCATGTTTAATTTTTTGCACTATGTGCACCTTATGTCTTTATAAAACTTCTACCTACATAAGCTGAAACGCGCTTATAAAGCGTTTAAAACATAAAAAAACGCCAACTTAAAAAATGGATAGTGAATAACTAGCTACCCTAGGGTTTCTTTTGCCTTTTTTTCTGTTTAGTAAATTTCTTAATGTTTCTAATTTAGATTAGTTGCGGTTTAAAAGCAACTGAATCGCGGTTATTAAGTGTTTAGAATAAAAAAACGCCATACTTGAAAGTATAATGTAAGTAATTAGCCAACCACGGGGCTTCTTTTGCCTTTTTTTTCGTTTGGTAAATTTCTTAATGTCTGTAGCTAAACGATAACCGTCATCCCGCTACTTGTTAGCGGCCGAGATACCGCGAATGAATCGCGGTATGACGTAGGATTGCTGTCATTCCAGTGCCAAGCACTGGGATCCAGCCTTTATTATTTGGTTGAAATTAAGTCTTCTGGATCCCAGTGTCAGCTACTTGGATGACACCATTCTTTTTCCTGGATTCCAGTGTCTGGGCACTGGAATGACATCCTCCCTTGTGGAGATTGCTCTCAAATCACAATGTTCGTACAGCTATGCAAACACAAAGGTGTCATTCCAGCGCGTGACGCTGGAATCCAGTTGAGCTATTTCAACAAAAATACTGCATTTGAGATGAACGTCTATTCTCACCAGACTTATTTACAAGTATAACAATTAAAGTCTGGATTCCAGTGTCAAGCACTGGAATGACATCATAGGGGCACTGCCCTTTTGGATGGAAACCAGTGTCAGCTACTTAGATGATACCTTTTTTCTACTTAGTTTGGGTTATGCAAGAAGTCTATTGCATTCCTGAGCAATTTGATTCATTATTCTTTTTGTAAAAAATTTTCTTAACTTTCTCTCCACTTTTTTGGTAAGGTCACTTTAAAGGAAGTCTAATAGATGCTACATAGAAATCCAGATGAGTTTCTAAAGTCTATTCCAAAAGATAAGCGCATAATGTGCCTTGACATGGGAGAAAAGCAAATAGGCATAGCATTTAGCGATAAAACACAGCTCATAGCCACAGCTCATAGCATATATCACAGAAAAAATATGAGCAAAGATTTAGGTTATCTGCATAGAATATTCAAAGAAAATGAATCTGGATCAATGGTAATAGGACTACCATTAAAAATGGACGAGCAAGAAACTAAATGGTGTAAAACTATAATCCAATTCGCAAATAAAATAATAAAAAAATATAAAGTAAATATATACTTACAAGACGAAAGCTTCTCAACATCTATCGCAACTCATACACTAAAAATTACTGGAATATCAATCACAAAATCGAAAAAAATAGATGATAAAATCTCCGCATGTATTATTTTGCAACGAACGTTAGACAAGATAAATACAATCAAATAGTTTTTCCAGATCTGGAAATCTTCAAACTGAATCCCATATAAAAGTTACTCAACAAAACAAGAACCTTTCGTATAAGCATGACAAATTGCTACAGCAAGAGCGTCAGCAGCATGGTGGCATTTTATACTCAAATTTTTAACTATTTGCTTCACCATAAATATCATCTGATCCTTATCAGCATGGCCATTTCCAGTAATGCTTTTTTTTACATAGTTTGCATCATATTCATTCATAGTTAGCTTTGTTATTTTTAACGCTAAAATTACAACCCCTCTTGCATATCCTAAAGTTAGTGAAGATTTAGGATTTTTATTAACAAAAATTTTCTCCACCGCAGCTTCATTCGGAGAGTATAGGGAAATTACTTTCTTTAATTGTTCAAAAATTATATGTAGGCGTTCACCTGTACCCAATTTACCATCAGTTGATATGGTACCGCCGCCCAAAAATTCAATATTATTTTTTTCGTTCAGGCTGATAATGGCCCACCCAGTCTTGCTTATTCCTGGATCTAGACCTATTATTTTAACCACTTAATAAACGCTTAACCAATAGACAAACAAAAATAAAAATATCCAGACTACATCTACAAAGTGCCAATACCAGGAGGCAAACTCAAAGCACAAATGGTCCTGAAGTGTAAATTGGCCTTTCCGTGCTCTAAATAAACACACTGATAAAAATATTATTCCTATTATAACGTGTGCGCAGTGAAAACCGGTAATCATATAAAAATTGGATGTATAAATAAGCTTTTCTCCTGTTTCTTGTAGAGAAAAACTCGCTTCATGATACTCTATTGCTTGCACTATTATAAAAAAAACTCCAAGCAATATAGTTATGGACAGCATTTTAATCATGCTCTTTTTATCATTTTTAAGTAAAGAGTGATTTGCCCAAGTAATTGTTGTACCAGAAAGCAATAATATTAATGTATTCATGAATGGTAGTGACCACGGATCAGGTGGCAAAATTCCCTCAGGGGGCCATTCAACTTTTTTTGCAGGAGAAAACGCCTCAAATAAAAAAACTGGATCAAGCCAGGCTTTAAAGAATGAACAAAAGAACACTATAAAAAATACGACCTCCGAGAGAATAAACAAGTACATTGCAAATTTGAGTCCATGTTTTACAATGGCAGTGTGACATTTGTCATAAATGGCCTCCCTTATTACATCTCTCCACCAATAAAACAGCACCCCTGATACTGCGGAGATTCCCAAAACTAAACAAAACATTCCGACAATTTGTTTATGAAGCGCGCCAACTAATCCAAGTGCAAGAATAAGAATTGCTGCTGATACAGCAATTGGCCAAGGGCTTGGATCCACTAAATGAAAATCATGTTCTTTACTTTTCATAGCATTTTAAAAAATACTTATTAAGGATACAAATTAGCTTAAAATTGTCAATGTTCCTTAGGAAATTGATTGAATCTTGAAAAATTATATGCACCGTTCAAAAAATCTAACACAAATTGTGCAGTTATTCTAAACAACTCAAGCATTCTGCTCTTTTCGTTTTCTCTTGCTCTGCTGCAATATCCATCAACAATATTTTCCAAAATAATGCATCCAGACTTTACTGAATCACTGTAACAAAAATTAAACCAATCCCTATATCTATTATTTTTCTTGAATCTATTTTTCATGCTATCAACGACAGTCTCGTATATAAACATGCAAGAATACAAAACCGTCATAGCCTCATAGGTATTACTATGCGAGATGGATAAAAGAAAATTAGTGAAATTAAAACACTCAAGAGATTTCTTTTCGCGACTTATACCGTACATAGTAAAGTAGTAGTCATATAGCATTCTATTAACAGTCACTACTCTTTGGGCTACTTCAGCAAGCGAGATAATACTACTATAATCTTCCATTCTGGATGCAGTAATTAAGGTGGTACGAATATAATCACCTAAGAACAACGTCTTTTGTTGAGCATAGAACTTGAAGTTCTCTATATTTAGGGTGTTATTCGCTAACTCAACATTAAAAGGATGCTCAATTATATCCTTTAAAAGATTTGACCCGTAACAGCTCCTAATTATGCCACTGAACATTGTAGTTACCGATAAAAGATCAAGTTAACGTAAATAATCCGCTGCTAATATTCTTTGCTAGATATATTAGAGTAATATGCCTCATCCCAAAACATTATTTCTAATTCCAGCCCTTTCTTAAAAAACTCATACATCCTCTTTTTTTCACAGTCACTAGCTTTTTTATATAGCTTATTTGTAATATCAGTAACCTCATCAATTACAGCATTTACTGTTTCGCTACTATAAATGTTGATCCACTCTTTGTATTTGTTATTTTTAACCCCTTTAGTTGTTATCTCATTTACCATATGGCGTATAACGATTTGGTATATGTTAAAGCAAGAATAAGATGCTACTAAAGCTTCATTAACAGAATTGTGATATGCGGCACTCATGAAAAAGTCAGTAAAGGCAGAACAAGCTCTTGACTTTTTGTGATCATCAGATAGATCACAATCTTCAAAATATTTTTTATACTGTTCTCGAACATAAAATGCTCCTTGTGCCAAATTGATTAAACTACTCATCATTTCAATATCATCAACTCTAGCTGCAACAATTAAAAAAGCACGAGCGCAATCTATACAATACAGAAAATCCTGCTGAAGGTAGAATTTGAATTTTTCATAATCTAATGTATTATTTATCAATTCAACATTAAAAGGGTGTTCTTTTATTTTATCAATAAGATCAGAAAACTCTTTTACAATTACGTTGTACAGTTCTCCTTCTATTTCGTTATACACTTTATAAGCCTCACAATAAAAATTGAATATAAAAATTATTACTAATGTGGTATAATTATTATGAAAAAGCGTGCTATGCTTTAACAATAAGCTAGTATATAAATATGGGGCTGTAAATCAAAAATTTTAGCAATCTAAAGAAATTTTACTATTACCTTCTATATTGAATTCTCTACGAAGATCAGCAGACAAGTTTATGCTTTCCCAAGAAAATCCACCGTCACTTTCTGACTCTTTACCAAAATGTCCATAACAGGCTGTACGTTTATATATAGGATGATTAAGCGATAAATGCTTGATTATGCCTTTTGTTGATAAATCTATATTATTCTCGATAAACTTTTTAATTACTCTTTCCTCTACCTTATTCGCACCAAATGTATCAATATAGAATGAAGTAGGTTTTGATACACCAATTGCATAAGAAAGCTGCACAAGACAACGTTCAGCCAAACCTGCAAAGACAATATTTTTAGCAAGATATCTTGCCATATAAGCCGCAGATCTATCAACTTTGGTTGCATCTTTTCCGGAAAACGCTCCTCCACCGTGTGGAATATAACCTCCATAAGTATCAACCATAATTTTTCGTCCGGTTAATCCACAATCACTAACCGGTCCACCAATAACAAATCTACCAGTTGGATTGACTAAGAGATTTTCCTCAGGACACATCCATCCTTCAGGTAAAGATGAAACTATGTAAGGGTAAATTATTTCTTTTACTTTTGATTGATCCAAATCCTCAGGGTGCTGTATTGAGACAATAATACTTTCAGCACGTACCGGGAGGTTATTCTCATATGCCAAAGTGATTTGTGACTTTGCATCTGGACCAAGTTTTGCTTCTTTAACTGCGCTCATGATATTTTTCAGAATCGAGTGTGCATAAAAAATGGGTGCCGGCATAAGGTTTTCTGTCTCTGTTGTTGCATAGCCATACATTATGCCCTGATCTCCAGCACCTTGATCCAACCCTATTGCAATGTCATTTGATTGCTCATGCAGCAATATATTTACTTTCACTTTTCTCCAGTGGAACCCATCGTGCTTGTAACCAATATCTTTTATTGTATTCCGTACAATACTTTCAATCCTGCTATTTTTGATGTTAGGCCCAAACACTTCCCCAGCTATAATAACGTTATCTTTGGTGACTAAAGTCTCTATTGCAGCTCGCGCAAAAGGATCAGTAAAAAGGTACTCATCAAGTATTGCATCTGAAATTTGATCTGCTACTTTATCTGGATGACCAGCCGCCACTGATTCACTGGTTACTAAATTTTTATATAAACTCATGTTTTTGCTTATACAATATCAAAACCGCTATAGAAAACACAGTTAGTAACTACTAAATGGTGGGTCTGGGAAGAGTTGAACCTCCGACCTCACGCTTATCAGGCGTGCGCTCTAACCACCTGAGCTACAGACCCATGATTTATTCAAGCTGAAGCTTTCATATTATCTGTAGGCACGATATCAATAAAAGTCTTTTTATTTGCTGATCTTCTAAAGCTGACCCAGCCTTCTATTTTAGCAAAAATCGTATGATCTTTACCTATACCAACATTCTTCCCAGGATGGAATTTTGTGCCTCTTTGGCGCACAATTATGTTACCAGGAATAACCTTCCCATTCTTCTTTATTCCTAACCTACGACCCGCTGAATCTCTACCATTACAGGAACTACCACCTGATTTTTTAGTTGCCATATCTTACCTCTTACTTTTGAAGACTAATTTCATTTATACGAAGAACAGTTATATACTGCCTATGACCAGTTTTCCTACGGTAATTTTTTCTTCTTTTCTTCTTAAAGATTATAATTTTTTCCCCCCTGCACTGCTCCAACACTTCAGCTTTAACAGTAGCATTAGATGAATAAGATAAGCCATTATTTGAAATACAAATCACCTTATTGATTTCCACCTCTTTTTTTTCTTCAGCTTCTAACTTCTCTACCTTTATTATACTACCTTCTTTTACTAAATATTGCTTTCCACCAGTCTCAATTACTGCAAACATGATAAATATAAATTATTGTTATTAACTTTAATCGTAAACGATGTCATATACGCTGTCAATATAAATAAAAAGCATGACTTAACGTTCTTTTTGAGCTACTAAAATACTTCTATCTGTTTTCATCTTTTATCTACCTTTTCTCAGACAGTAGACTTCTTGCATAACCTAAGCAGAAAAAAGGCAAATAGTTATTATAGCTCTAAGTTTACCGACACCGTCATGCAAGTAGCCCCTTCTCCTGTCATCCGAGTAGCTTGACACTGGTTCCTTTATGACGATGTCATCCAAGTGTCAGCTACTCGGATGACAAAAAAAGGAGCACTAGGATGACATCATCCTTTTTTGGGATTCCAGTGTCACGCACTGGGATGACAGCAGTCCTACGTCATACCGCCGCGAACCGTCATACCGCGATTCATTCGCGGTATCTCAGCAATAGATCCCGCTAACAAGCAGCGGGATGACGATTGTCGTTTAGCCATAAACATTAAGGAATTTACCAAATGAAAAAAAAGGCAAAAGAAACCCTAGTCATTGTCTATTTTCAGTATTGGCGTTTTTTAAGTCTTAAACACTGCAATTTAGCTGCTTTTAATTGCAACTAACCTACGCTGCAAATGTTTAAGAAATTTACTAAGCAGAAAAAAAGACAAAGGACCCCCGAGTTAGCTAGTCTTTTACTATCTCTGTCGAGTATTGGCATTTTTTGATGTCTTGTAACGCTTTATAAGCGCGTTCAGCTTATTTAGATAAAAATCTAGATGTAGATGAAGTTTTGTAAAGACATACAGTATCTATATACTGCAAAAAATTAAACATAAGACGCCGATACATTAAGTAATCCTTACCTTTTAATCTGCAGATTGGCGAAAGCAAATACAATAGCTTCACTGTTATGATAAGGGGGCTGGCGGAGTTTGTCAAGGAAGTTTTTTTGTTTCTATTCCCAATAAAAGTTTGTTATATGGTTATGCAAGAAGTCTAATATTAAAAATGACACAACAACATAATTAAATTAGACTACTTTATTCTCTTAGTTACTTGCTTTTCTCTTGCTATTGCAAGGCTTTTTTCTGGTACATCCTCAACTATAACACTACCTGCTGCAATTACAGATTCATCATGAATATTAAGCGGCGCAATTAGTGAGCTATTGGCGCCAACAAAGCAATTGCTCCCTATATTCGTTTCATGTTTATTTTTCCCATCATAATTACAAACAATAGTGCCTGCTCCTATATTACTCTCCTGCCCTACTTTAGCATTTCCTATATAACTTAAGTGTTTTATTCTAGTGTTTTGACCAACTTCACTTGTTTTCACTTCCACAAAATTTCCTATTTTTGCCTTATTACCAATTGTTGTGTTTCCGCGTATTCTGGTAAATGGACCGACCTCAGCATTACTTTTAATTAAGCAGTTTTCTAAATGCGAAAATGGCAGTATTTTCGCACCAGACTCTATTTTCACTCCAGTACCGAAAAAAACATATGGGTAAATCACTGAATCTCTGGCAATTTGCGTATCAAGAGAAAAGAAAACAGTCTCTGGTGCAACAAGCGTTACTCCGGAGTCGGTAAAAATTTTTCTTTTATTTTCTTGAAAGTAAAACTCAGCTTTTATAAGGTCATTTCTGTTATTTATTCCCGTTGCTTCTTCTCCACCGGTAATAACGTAACCGACATTTAAATTACTCTTCACTGCAATGGAAACTATATCGGTCAAGTAATATTCATGAGTTGAGCTATTGCACTCTATTTTCTCCACCAATTCACGTAAATTCTTTGCACATGCAACCATTATTCCAGCATTTGCAAGAAATTCTTCATGATTATTTTTATCACTCTTTGCTTCTACGATTTCTCTTAAGGAACCATTCTCAATAATTAACCTACCGTATTCTTTATTGCTTGTCCTAAAACCTAGGCAAACTAGAGCCTTGCCTTCTAAATAACTAATCATTTTAGTTATTGTGCTGCTTTTTATGAGCGGAGTATCCCCATACTGCACAACAACTATGCTTGAATCTGGCAATTCTCTTAGGTTTCTCATCGCAGTTTTGACCGCATCTCCCGTGCCAAGTGTTAATTCTTGTGTAATTAACTGTATATCCTTAAAACACTTTAGTCTTTCAATTAAAGGCTGATCAACTACAACAGCAATATTTTCAGGATTTAACTGTTTTGCATTGTAAATGACATGCTGGAGCATGGAAAAACTGCCTATTTTGTGTAGGACCTTAGGCAAATCTGAATTCATCCGCCTGCCATGCCCTGCAGCAAGTATAACGAACGTATGAGTTTTACTTATCACTTATCTTAAAGATGAAAAATGAAAACCGTAATGATCAAGCCAGCTGATTTTGTTGTCATAAAAGCTCCTCAAGTCGCTAATTTGATATTTTAGCATTGCAAGCCTTTCTATACCAATGCCAAACGCAAAACCGTTGTATTTAGTATGGTCTATTCCAACATTTTGAAATACATTTGGATGCGTCATACCGCATCCCAGTACTTCTATCCATTTACTACCTTTATAACTTATGTCCACTTCCGCAGAAGGCTCGGTAAAAGGGAAAAAACTATTACGAAAACGTATCTTCAGCCCTTTATCGCCAAAGAACTTATTAAGGAAGTGATGAATAGTAAATTTTAACTGGCCCATATTGACATTCTCATCGACATATAACCCCTCTATTTGATGGAACATAGGGGTGTGAGTTGCATCAAAGTCGTTTCTGTATACTCTACCTGCGGCTACTATTTTAATTGGGAATTTTTTTGTTTTTTCCATGGTTCTAATCTGTACAGATGAGGTGTGAGTGCGCAGTACCATTCTTTTATCATCTATTTTATTCTTTAAGTAGAAGGTATCTTGCTCCTCTCGTGCAGGATGATGACTTGGAGTATTCAGTGCATCAAATACATGAAATTCATCTTCAATGTCAGGGCCATCAACTGCCTTAAAACCCATATGTGCAAAAATAAGCTTTACTTCATTTAGAACCTTACTGAGTGGATGGACCTTGCCAATTTTTTCTGGCCTCGCAGGCAACGTGATATCAACTGCCTCGTTCTGCAATTTAAAGTTAACTTCTTCGGCTTTTAGTATATTCTCCTTATTCATTATAAGCTGATCTAGCTTATTACGTAAAACGTTGATAACTTCGCCTAAATTGCGCTTTTTTCCTGCGTCTTCTATCTCTTTTAAGTTGTCAAAATAAGCTTTAATTACACCCTTTTTTCCCAAATATGATAGCCTAACTTTTTCTAAATCTTGTAAAGAAGAAGCATTCTCAATTTCGGAAACTGCTTTATCTTCAAGTGAAAGTATGTCATCTAATAACTCTTTATTCATCTTAAAAACGCTGGCTTAAACTTTCATTATAGTGAAATTTTAAATATCATCAACAATCCGAAAAATTGCCCTATTCTGATTATTAATTTATTGACTGATTAATCTTTTTTATTTACCTTTGCGTTGATGAATTTGCTGTATCAACTATGCACAACAGTAATACTGAAACTAAGAATAAGTATAAAATAGAGGATTTACCTAAGCTCTTTAAGGAAAAATCCAGAAACATAAGTAAAGCATTTTCTAGCGAAACAATTAAGATCAGTACTATTCGCTCGAGAAGTATTGAAAGTAATATACAAGAATTTTCATTTGAGCTAACAGCAACAGATAAAGACACCTTTAATATAAGATTATTTCGAATAAACTCTTTAATTAATTTTTTCAAAATCTGCCTTTCCCGGGAAAAAAATTTTACAGCCAACATAAAAGTGCCCAAAGAAAGCAGTGAACTATATAATAACTACTGTAAAACTAACAGTTATAAAACTGTAGAAGAATTCGTAAATAGTGCTCCGCCTCAAATCCTTCTGCAGGGCACAACGATAACGCTACAAACAGACGTTGAAAACATTAACCTGGACAACTTGTACCAAATCGAGTTATTTCTAAATGAAAAGCTACAACATGCAGAAAAAACTGAAAATGAAGACAAAAAAGAACAGAGTGAAACTAACCAAAAAAATGCACAAAATAAACAAATCGTACCAGTTACAGGCTCATTTGGCTTCGATGTAACAAATAATGGAAAACAAGTTACACGTGTTTCGATAGTAGTTGCTGCAATGCATGAAAACGTTTTCTGGTTTAGATCTTTTTTCTGTCTACCCAATTTTTTTAATACGTCACAATTCTTTTCCCAACAATTGCCAAAATTTTCTATACAGAGCAACAATATACCATTTGGTGTTATTCCAGCGTTTGACCAGGAAAAAAGAAACATGGATCCAAGTAGTCAAGCTACTCGGATGACAGGGGGTAGTATAGAAAATCCAATACCTCAAGAAGCAGAACAGAATGTAGGTCAAACTACTTCGCACACAGAGTATTTTAAGGCTAACAGAAAAAAGAAGTCAAAAAAGCAGACCAAAGAACTATCAGAGAAAGAAAAACCATTAGCCATAAAACAAGCACAAAATGATGCTAGAGTAGCTATGATAGATAACCAAATTGAGCACAGGGGGAAAAAACTCGATAAAATATTTATTGAAGTGATGAGTGGATACAAAAATCAAGATCCAGAAACATTTTGCAATATTTTCAGCTCAGTATTCAATATTGTTTACTTTCAAGATAAACAATTACATGCAATATTAGAGCCAGGCGAGATATCAGAAGTATTACAGATACTCGAAAGGCCACAACCTCTTAGTAACTCACTTTTAGGTAAAGAATATTTACAAAAACAAGTATATAGAAAAAAAGAGCAATTGCTTAAATTAGTTTCAGGTGTTTATATACAACAACCTTCTCCACAACATGAAAATACTCCTCATAAATCTACAAACCCTTTACCAATTAAAGATCTTTCACCAGCAACAAATGAAGCTAAAACTCTACCACCTACTAACATTACACTCAAATCATCATTAAAAACTGTATTTTCCTCAAAAAAGGCTTATTTTTGTCTATTTATAATAGTAGCATCTGCATCAACACTTTGCTTATGGCATTTTCCGTTAGGAAAAGTGTCAATGTTAAAAGGATTAGTGCCACCAGAAAAAAGAGAAAGTATTGGGCTAGCATTGAACATAGGGTTACCAATATTAACTGCATTATGTGTTCTGAGTTTGGCTTATTTCATATATTCTGAATATTCTATAGAATCTATTGAACAAGTAAGTGAAAACGATCCCCTTTCTCGCGCCTATAGCTAGTGCAGGCTCAGTTTTCCTACGTCATACCGTCACGGTATCTCTAGATCCCGCTAACACGTAGCGGGATGACGAATTTGTCGTTTTTTAAATTGTCGGTAAACCAGAATTACTTTAACTATAACAAAATAGAAATAAGTTGTTGTAAAAAATTTTTCATGGTAAAATTATTTATTTTCACCATATGTTTAAAGGAATTATCACGGATATCGGGACTATAACTGATACTACCACTCACTCCAACTCTGATCAAATTTTCCATATCAAGACACAAAATTTATCCTCTATAAATAAAGGAGATTCAATAGCTTGCTCTGGTGTGTGTTTAACTGTTGTTGATATAATGAGCGATACATTTACAGTCCAAGCATCTCAAGAAACTATGAAGGTTGCTAACTTAAATACGTGGAGAATAGGAAAAAAAATAAATCTCGAACAAGCAATGAGATTAAGCGATAAGATCGATGGCCACCTGGTTCAGGGTCATGTTGATGGGATAGTAAAATTTTTAACAATTAATCAAAATTTAGATTCTCATGAAATCAAACTATCGTGCCCACAAGAATTAATTAAATTTGTTGCAAAAAAAAGCTCCGTTACACTAGATGGGGTTTCCCTCACAGTGAATTCAGTTATTAATCAGGAATTTACAGTAAATATCACTCCCTATACATGGGAAAATACAACTTTTCAGTACAACAAAGTAAATGATTATTTGAATTTAGAAATTGACATGATCGCTAGGTATTTAGATCAATTGATGCAGCATAAATACAATTAATTTTACAACCTTGTTATTTACAACTATTATATCTTGAAAACCATATAGATATAAAACATGCTTTTCGATAGCCTAATTATCTTCATTGTTGTTCTATGCGTAATAATCTCGGTAACTAGAGGCTTTATAAAAGAGCTATGCGCACTAATGTTTCTATTTTTATCGGTCTTTCTGACAGCTAATCACTATGATTTTTTCGCTCCAAATTATAGTAAATATTTTGATTCTAAAGTTACACTAAACATACTTTCTACAATCTCTGTATTTATTATACTTAATCTTATATTCATGATAATAAATAACTGGCTAATGTACATATTATCACCCATAAGGTTGGGGTTTATCGATAGAGTTACTGGAATCTTTCTCGGAGTGCTTAAAGGAATATTGCTCTCTTATGTATTATTTTTTGCTGTGCACTTATATTGCTACACAGTATATGACAAAAAAGAGGGAGAGTATAAAATAGAAGCAGAAGACATATTGCCTAATTGGATAATAAATTCACACTCTTATCAGGCTTTATTTGTGACAGCAGAAGAAGTAATTGACATGTATGTACCAGAGTCGTTGATACTAAAAATAAAAGAGATCGGTGGAGAAATGGTTGATCAAGAAAAACCTAAAAACAATAAAAAAGAAGAGTAAATATTTATTTATAAATATTTTCATTGGGAGTATTCAAAAAGCCATATGTGTCAGGTTAAGAGCACAGAATTTTTTACTGGAAATATTAATTTTGTTTTAGCAATAAATCAACTTAAGGTCATAATATCTTGACATTTATTTAATGTTGCTATATAATAGCTATGTACATTTTGTGTACTATAGCAATAAAATTACCTTGTAATAGGTGTATTGGACCCGAGGGCAGTACTCGGCGTCTCCACCATGTTTTTTAATTTATATGGGGACGAATAAGGATCGACATGCATAGTAAAGATGGTAGCTTTGCTCGGTTAGACACCACCGCTAAGAGTTCATAATTTAAATGCAAACGATAATTTTGCTGCTGAAGACAATGTCGACGCAATAGCTGCTTAATTTAAGCACTATAACTTCATTGCTATAAGCACGGTTCAGGGAACGCCGGGTAACAGAAGTTCCCCAAAATTTACGTATGTGAAAGTTATATGGAGCAAACAAATTACAAAAAACTGCTTAATTCTGCTAAGTTTCAAGTTATCAAAAAGACTTTAGATGTTATATCAGGTAATGGTTTTATCCCTCACTTAGAAATATTATTTTTCACATATTTTAATGGTCTGACCATGCCAGATCGTTTGAAAAAGTCATACCCTACTCAAATGCTTATTATATTACAGCATCAATTCTATGATTTAAAAGTTTCTGAGGATAAATTTAGCGTCAGTTTGAGTTTTCAAGGAAAACAAGAGCGAATTACTATACCGTTTTTTGCTATTAGTGAGTTTCGTGATAAAATTTCAGGAGATGTTTTAATATTTGACAAAATCAGTATCGACTCTGATAAAGAATACAAAAGTGAAAAATGTACTGAAAAACTATCAAACGGTAGTATTATATCCATAGATCAACTGCGTGATGAGTAACTGCTCATCTTTATAAACAAAAAATATTAATAGAAAAAAGTGGTCTAACTTAAGTAATAGAATAGAGGGTAGATAAATATGCTAAATTTTTAATTATTTATTAACGCAGGTGGCAAAATTTTTCTTACGTATCATCAACTTTCTTTATTGAAAAATTAAAAAAAATGTTGTATACTTGTTACAGTAGTAGAGTTCGGTAAAACATATGGCAAATTCAGGCATTAACATAGCTCTTAGCGAAGAAACTTTAAAGCATCTTGCTGAATTATCTGAATTTACTAAACAGCCCGTTCAAGAATTAGCAGGAAAACTATTTAGAGAAGCAGTTGAGCTTGAAATGGAGGATTTTTTAGTATCTAAAATTTCTGATGAGCGTGATGTTGAAGGTGCAGAAACAGTTGATTTTGAAGATATTAAGTGGGATTAGAGCGTTACAAGGTTAAGTCTCTAAAGAGTGTTGTTGAAAAAGATTTACCAAACCTTCCAAAGATAATAAGGCTAAGAGTTCAAAAGGCTATAAAAGAACGTCTTACAGTTGACCCAATAAATTTTGGTGAACCACTACATCATAACTTAAAAGGATGTAGAAGGCTAAGAGTTGGTGACTATCGTGTAATTTACAGAGTAAATCAATTAGATCATATAGTAACTATCACAGAGATAGGACATAGAGATGATATTTATAAGAAATAAATATCAACATTAATATATATTATACACCCCTCCTTCCTTGTCCATTCTCTACTTTAGGTGGCTTTGCGCAGCTCAAAAAATGAAGTTTTTTTTGGTTCAGCAAAAACAACATTTTGAGTTTGAAAAGGCTAAATACTTGTCTTTTATATAACTTTCGTGTAATAGATATGTATGCATCCAATCATATATCTACTCAATACGTTACTTGATCTTTATAGCTTCATTCTAATATGTTGGGTTGTCCTAAACTGGCTGGTTAAACTTAATATGGTGAACATATATAATGAAACTGTCAGTAGCATAATGCACATCTTGAACCAATTGACATATCCACCACTAAAGATTATTAGAAGATATATACCACCGTTCAACGGATTAGATTTATCTATAATGATATTGCTAATAACAATTCACTTTGTAAAATATACAGTAGCTTACTACTTTAGGTAGATGTTAAAAAAATATCTAAAATCAGCAATATATCTATCCCTTTTAATATATATATATATATCAGTTTTTAGCTATAACTATAAAGATCCTTCCTTAAACACAGCTACAAATGAGGAAGTGACAAATTTAGGTGGAATAGTAAGTTCATATTTAGCTGATATATTGGTTCAATTTCTTGGATTAACTAGTGTTACAATAGCTACAACCATAGTTTACTTGTTGATCTTCAGGCCATCAAAAAGGCTGCTAAAAATTCTCTATTTAATATTAATCAATTTAGGGATATGTGCTATACTACCACAACTTTCGCTAGGCATCACTGCAAGGTACAGACACAGTGGAATAATAGGGAATGCACTAATTAATAACTGCCCGTTTTATATATTTGTGATAGTAACATCAATAGGTCTTGTAGGATCTGTTGGTTGGAAGAGAACAATTTACTCTCTATTCTTCTTATGTAAAAAAATAGCTTGCTTATTTGTAAATGTTCCATTCTTCAGATCACATAAAACTACTGAGTATTCAATTGCACCATTAGTAGTAGAAGAAAAACATAGAACTAAAATCACTACTAAACAACAACCAAAAGAAAGACAGAAAAAAGCTACCGAGGAGGTTTTAAGTGAGTTTAAGTTTCCAAGTATCCATTTACTTTCTAAAGCAGAGGAGTCTTTGCAGAGAAAACAGCTAAATGAAATGGAGAGCAATAAAAATTTATCTCTGCTGGAACAAGTCCTGAGTGATTTTGGCGTGCAAGGAAAAATTATCAGTGTATGCTATGGGCCGGTTGTGACTTTGTACAAACTTGAACCACAAGCTGGCACGAAATCTGCAAGAGTAATTGGCCTTGCAGATGACATTGCACGTTCGATGAGTGCACTCTCTGCACGTATTTCAATAATTCGTGGGCAAAATGCTATGGGAATAGAGTTGCCGAACAAGGAACGGGAAATTGTAATGCTGCGTGATTTGCTTGAATCCCCAGAATACCAAAATGCAAACTTAAATCTCCCAATTGCGCTTGGCAAAGAAATAAGTGGAAAACCAGTTATTGCAGATCTAACTAAAATGCCCCACTTGCTCGTTGCTGGAACCACAGGGTCTGGTAAATCAGTTGCGATTAACACTATGATTCTTTCACTCGTTTATCGATTAAGTCCTGATGAATGTAAGATGATAATGATCGACCCAAAAATGCTTGAGCTTTCAATATATGATGCAATACCGCATCTAATAACGCCAGTGGTAACAGAGCCAAAAAAGGCTGTAGTCGCTCTTAAGTGGATAGTGAAAGAAATGGAAAATCGCTATCGCATGATGTCCTATTTAAATGTGCGCAATGTAATAAACTATAACCAAAGAATCACAGAAGCGATGAATAGTGGAATAGAATTGGAGCGCGTTGTGCAGATTGGCTTTAACTCAACAACAGGCAAACCTCTGTTTGAAAAAATACCAATCAAGATGGAAACATTTCCGTATATTGTAGTGATCGTGGATGAAATGGCAGATTTGATGCTTGTTGCCGGCAAAGAAATAGAGTGCTCTATTCAACGCTTAGCTCAGATGGCTCGTGCTGCAGGAATACACATCATAATGGCAACACAACGCCCATCTGTGGATGTGATCACAGGTGTGATAAAGGCGAACTTTCCAACGAGAATCAGTTTTGCTGTTACTTCTAAGATAGATAGCCGTACAATACTTGGCGAACAAGGGGCTGAACAATTGCTCGGCATGGGTGACATGCTCTATATGGCCTCTGGTGGTAAGATCATTCGAGTTCACGGCCCATTTGTAAGTGATAATGAGGTGCAAGATATAGTTGATCATCTGAAAATGCAAGGTGAGCCAAACTACATGGAGGAAATCACTAAAGAAGATGAAAATTCTTCTACAGAGTCACACGATGAAACGGAGGATGAAGAAAATGACCTCTATAACCAAGCAGTGGCCATCATTCAAAGAGATCAAAAAGTTTCAACCAGTTACATTCAAAGGCAGCTTAGAATAGGCTATAACAGAGCAGCAAACATCGTTGAAAGAATGGAAAAGGAAGGTATTGTCAGCGCTCCAAATTACTCAGGGAAAAGAGAGATATTGGTTGAATAACAATCTTGTAATACCTTAATTTAAGTTTTCGCACTTTCAAAAAGCAAGTCAAACGAAATTATTAAAAGATCAATACATAATGACAATTGATTTAATAATAATTTAAACATTTGGAATGTAAAATTATAATATATTAATTAGCTAGGAGGTTAAAAATGTCTTTGTGGGAACGTATTATGTATAATTTTAAGGGTCTTGATAAGTTAGCAATAGAAGAATTGCAAAAAAGAGTGGGAGAACTAGAGAAGGTATCAGGGAACTTCGCAGGTTTGGAACAAGAAGTAATCAAACTGTCGGGTGAATTCACGGGAAATTTTAAAGAGCTATTAGGTAAATTCGACGGTTTGAACGATAAATTCGATGGTTTGCAAGAAAAGCTTACAGGCTTGCAAGAAAACTTCACAGGTTTAGAAGAAAAAGTGAAAACACTTACAGAAGCAGTAGCAGATCAAGAAAAAATAATGGCAACTTGTATCATAGTCAGTGCTGTTGCCGCAATAGCGGTCGCTTCTTTTGTTGCATTCTGTATCTATCAGGGAGTTAAGCTTGATAAAGAGAAGAAAAACGACTTATCTAAAGATACGCCAGACGCAAAACTTAGTAATGTAGATACTACCGATGGTACTGAAAAACTACAGAATAACTTAAAAGTTGCAAACATATAGCTGCATAACACTTTTCTTGAAAAGGTGTTACGCAACTTGTAACACCTTACTCTTCTCTTAGTCTGCGTAGGTTTTTTTGATAGCAAACATATCACTTTTTAGAAAAATATTTGTATTGTAAAGTTAGTAAAGATTCTGGTTTACTTAAAGTTTGTTAATTGCTATCTTTTAAAACACGATATTTACTATAGCACCATATGCTTAGGGTTTTTTCTAAAATTTTATTTATATTAATGTTTTTGGTTTCTAGCTTTTTTACTGTGCATAGTGCTGAAGCTAAATCTAAGCTCAGTAAGAGATACATACCTCCTGGTAACCCTGGTGGTGCAAACTTTCATACAGATGAGGATTTTGCTGAGTCATATAAACTGTATGAGAAGCGTAGGGAATTGCTCAAGAAAAAAAAATTACAAGATCGAGCTATAAATAAAGAAGATCTAATCAAAAAATTAAAAGAGAAAAAAATTGCTAGTCTTGATAATGAGCCAAATGACATGGAAGCTTGCATAGTCGACGATGAAGAGAGCACTATGATAAATCAGCATGGTATTAATATCGCACGTTTAAGGGGTGCTGTATTTATAGATCAAGAGTCAGTTTTCCAGTATGAAAATAAGCAGCATGAAAGTGAACAACAAGAAGAGAAGAAAGTTACTTCAACACGAGAAAAGAAAGTTTCTCCTATAAATGTCACTATAAAAGAAACTCCATCAAGAAGAACGTGCTCACATGATTCTATTGCTAATTTGGATAACGTAGATGCTTATAGTTTGAATGGTTCAAGTTCATTTGGCAGTGTAGCTGACACAGTAAAATAGTATCACAATATTGGCCATTAATAATATGCTAGATAAAGACCTGATATTGAATGATAATACATATGAATTATCGCAGATTTCCAGGCACAAAACTCATGTTGTAGAAGTTGGAAAAGTAAAGATAGGCGGAAATAATCCTGTAGTTGTACAATCTATGGCGCTTGGCGTGCATATAGATGCTGATAATATAAAAAGTAGCGCAAAACATTATGCAAAAGAGATAACAGAACTAGCGCGTACAGGTTCAGAATTGGTGCGAATTGCCTTGAACTCAGAGGAGGTAGCAAGAGCAATACCTTATATAGTAGAAGAGATAAATAAAGAAGGTTTTGACGGTAAAATATTGGTAGGCTGCGGTCAATATGAGCTAGATAAATTAGTTCAAGATTATCCAGACAACATCAAAATGCTGGGTAAAATTAGAATCAATCCAGGCAATATAGGCTTTGGCGACAAACGTGATGAGAAGTTTGAAAGGGTGATAGAGTATGCAATAATGCACGATCTTCCGGTTAGAATTGGGGTAAATTGGGGTAGTCTTGATAAATACCTTTTGCAAAAATTGATGGATGAAAACTCTTCGCTTAGTAATTCAAGGCCTTCTGATGTTATACTGCGCAAAGCACTTGTAATGTCTGCTCTTGATAGTGCAAAAAAAGCTGAAGAAATTGGTCTAAATTCAAACAAAATAATCATTTCATGTAAAGTTAGCAAAGTACAAGATTTAATTTTAGTTTATATGGCACTTGCAAAATCTTCCAATTATGCGCTGCATTTGGGTTTAACTGAGGCTGGTATGGGCAATAAAGGTGTGGTAAATACCGCAGCAGGGCTTACTTATTTATTGCAAAATGGCATTGGAGATACAATACGGGCTTCTTTGACTCAACGTCCTGGTGAATCGCGTACTAATGAAGTGGTGGTGTGTCAGGAAATATTGCAGTCTATAGGCTTGCGACACTTTAACCCTCAGGTTAATTCATGTCCTGGTTGTGGGCGCACGAGTAGCGATCGTTTTCGTATATTAACTGAAGAGGTGAATGGCTATATAAAAACTCATATGCCGATGTGGAAGAAAAAAAATCCAGGTGTAGAGCATATGAACATTGCTGTTATGGGATGCATAGTAAATGGTCCTGGAGAAAGCAAACACGCAAATTTGGGAATCAGCTTACCTGGATATGGAGAAAAACCTGTTTCAGCAGTCTACAAAAACGGCAAATATTTCAAAACTTTACAAGGTGATAATGTCTCTGAAGAATTTAAGGCAATTATTGATAATTATGTGAAGAAGCATTACACGTAACCTTTCACGGTTAATTAATAGATAAATCGCAAATAAAAAAGAAAATTAAACCTTGTTTTTCTTTTTTCGTTGGGAATGTTCAAAAAAGTGTGTCAAACCGAAAAAAAAGTAATAAATTGATATAAAAAAAATGGAGGTTTGACTGACCTTACCCAGAAAAAGTGGAGAGAAAGTTTGGAATGTTTTTCACAAAGAGAATGATGAATCAAAATGCTCAGGAATGCAATAGTTAATAGTGACGTTGTTTGTTATAAAAAATTTCTATATATTCAAATATAGCAGTTTTGATATGCTGTTTAGAGTGCCGAGAGGTGTCTATTGGTAACTCCCTTTTTAGAGAACTGAAGAAGCTTTCCACAACAGAATTGTCGTAACAACAACCTTTATAACTCATCTATGTTTTTTATGGATAAGAGATATTGATAACCTTGCGAAGTATATTGTGAACCTTGATCACTATGTAATAGTAGATTTTTGGCAGGTTTACGCTTGTTAACGGCCATTAATAAAGAGTCCATAACCAATTGTTTATTTATTGAACTGCTCATTGACCAGCCAACTACCATGCGTGAATATAGATCGATTATTGTTGCCAAATATAGCCATCCTTCTTTGGTTTTTATATAAGTAATCCCATACTTTATTTGGTTGATCGACAATAAAGTTTTGGTCTAATATATTGGGAGCTACGACTCTACTGTCCGTTTGTTGTTTCTTAATTTTAAATTTTCTTCTCAATATAGCCTGAATACCATTTTTCTGCATAATACTTTGCACTGTTTTTAAGTTGCAACTTTTACCCAAAGCCTTCAATTCAGCATGAATTTTAGGAGCTCCATATCTACATTTAGAAACTTGATATATTTTTTGAATAGCTGCGAGTAGCTCTTTATTTGCTGATTCTCTACTGCTTATTTTTCTTGTGGTCCACTTATAGTAGCCACTAGCAGAAAATTCTACATAATTCCTGTACTTTATAGCAGTTACTATGCTCTTTTATAAAAAAATATTTTACTCTTTTTGACTGGCCAGGGCTTTTTTTTAAATGTCTCTTTCCCTTGTTACTCTTGCTAACTCTCTTTGTAAATCAAACCTCTCTTTGTCGTAAGGAGCCATGTTACCTCTACCTGGAAATGCATCTGCTGACGACTTTTTTTCGTTGTGTTTCTTTATCCATTTTCCTAATAAACCACCCTTTATTCCTAAATCCTTTGCTATTTTTGTAATTGTTTGACCTGCCTTTCTTTGTTCATTTGCCAGTTTAACAGCTTCCAATTTGAATTCTGCCGTATATTCTCTTGCCATTTCTAATCCTCCAAAATTTTATTTTACCCGAAAAAACTCCTTTCTTTCTCTCCACTTTTTCTGGGTAAGGTCACTTGGCAACAGTTGCTCTACTTTCTCCTTCATCCAATGCTTCCATTGCTTCCATTGCTTTTTTCCTTAAGTCGTAACTATACGCTGCTGGCATACAAACCCCTCTACCATAAATCCATTCTTACCTTATTGGGATTATTATGAGAAGAGCTATAACTCTATGGGAGGGAAGCAAAATCTGGGATTCGGCCTTAATGGCATTAGCGTTGCATCAGCTTCACCCTCCCTGTGAGGTATTTTAGCTCTAATGCCTCACATCATAAAGATACAAGTGTCAAGCTACTTGGATGACAGGGGAGGGAGGCACTGGGATGACAGGAGAAGGTAGTGGGATGACACCCTGACAACCGTCATCCCGCTGCTTGTTAGCGGGATCTAGAGATACCGCGAATGAATCGCGGCATGACGTAGGACTGCTTTCATTCCAGTGCTTGACACTGGAATCCAGCCTTTCTGCAATCTCATCGAAAACGTTGTAACCACTTTCTATGCTAGTTTGCTTGTGAGCAACCTGGATTCCAGTGTCAAGCACTGGAATGACACCGTTATAAAGGAACCAGTGTCAGCTACTTGAATGACACAGTCTTTGCTTAAACCCGTAACGTTCGTACATTTTGCTAAAAGTTCAAATATCAACATCATGCACATTAAGTGCATTGCTATTAATAAAATCACGGCGTGGTTCAACTATATCACCCATTAATATTGAAAATATGGAATCAGCTTCTTCACAATCTTTTATTTCAACCTTTAATAAAGTTCTAGCCTCAGGATTTAACGTAGTATCCCATAGCTGATCAGCATTCATTTCACCAAGACCTTTAAATCTCTGCAGAGTTAAACCTTTTTTACCATAGTCCATTATTATTTTTGCAAGCGTACTTGGAGAAGTGATTCTTATTTCAGTTTCTTGTGACTTTAAAAATGAATCACCATTAAATAAATTACTTATACCATCAAGCAAACTTAATATGTTTTGCATATCTTTGCCTTCAAGCATACTAAGTGCAAATATATATTTGTCTGCCAATCCTTGAAACAATTTAGAGATATGAATTTCTTTTTCTTCATCTTTTATTTCCACTTCCCAAGTGTATTCGCTGTACATTAACTTCAAATACTTTAATATCTCATCAGCCGATGATAGAGCATTCTTTTTACTTAAAATTAGCAATGACTCTAAGAGATTTTGTGGTATTTCTCTATCATAATTTTTGCTAATATTAGAAGTGCTAACGCATTTATTCAAAATAAGGCGCAAGTTGTTAAATTCTGTAGCTGTACCACTTAGTGTTAATCTTTTAACTGCTGAGTTTATTATATACTCTTCAAAAGTTTCGTCATCTTTAATATAAGTGTCTTTGGCATTCTTTGTAACTTTATAGAGGGGTGGCTGTGCTATGTATAAGTAACCTTTTTCAATAACTTCACGCATATGTCTAAAAAAGAAAGTTAGAATCAAAGTTCTTATATGTGAACCATCAACATCTGCATCTGTCATGATGATAATTTTATGATATCTAGCTTTTTCAATATCGAAGTGTTCACTCCCTATTCCAGCACCAATTGCAGTAATTAAAGAGCCTATTTCTGCAGATGAAAAAATACGATCTAAACTTACACGTTCTACGTTTAGAATTTTTCCTCTTAAGGCAAGCACTGCTTGTGTTTTACGATTACGCCCCTGCTTTGCAGTACCACCTGCTGAATTACCCTCTACTATAAATAATTCCGATAACTCAGGAGCTTTTTCCTGACAATCAGCAAGCTTTCCTGGCAGAGTTGCAATATCAATATTGTTTTTGCTTTTAACTAGCTCGCGCGCTTTTCTTGCAGCTTCTCTTCCTTTTGCTGACCTGATTGCTCTTTCTACTATGCTTGCTGCCAATTTGGGATCAGTTTCAAGGATTGTGCTCAATTTATCAGAAACTATACTTTCTACAACTGCACGTGCTTCAGAACTAACTAGTTTATCTTTTGTTTGTGAAGAAAACTTAGGATCAGGCATCTTAAGAGATAAAACACAAGTTAAACCTTCTCTAACGTCCTCTCCAGTTAAATTTACTTTTGCTTTCTTTAAAAACCCTTCATTAGTTGCATAGGTATTGATACATCTAGTTAGTGCAGATCTAAATCCTGCCAAATGCGTACCACCATCTCGTTGCCGTATATTATTAGTGAAACACAACATATTCTCATAGTAGGAATCATTCCATTCCATCGATATTTCCAAGCTGATGCCAAGATCTTCTGCATCTCCTTTCATACTGGCAATTTTAGTTACATGTGTCTTATTCTTATCTAAATACTGCACAAAATTTGCTGTACCAAAATTGTCTTTAGATTGATTGCTCTGATTGAAATGAGATTCTGTATATGGTTCATTGCGCAGATCACGTAAAGTAATGTCGATATTTGAATTTAAAAATGCTAATTCTCTTATACGACTTTCAAGCGTTGAGTAACTGAAATTAATGCCATTAAAAGTCTCTGTTGATGGCATGAACGTGACTTTAGTTCCTCTTTTGTTTGTATTTTCGTTGACTACCTTTAAAGGTTCAATAGACTCACCATCTTCAAAACGCATAAAGTGTTCTTTCTTATTGCGCCAAATAATTAATTCCAACCAGCTTGATAATGCATTCACAACTGAGATTCCAACACCATGTAATCCCCCAGAAACTTTATAGGTATTGCTGTCAAATTTACCACCAGCATGGAGTTGAGTCATTATTACCTCTGCTGCTGATATTCCTTCTTCTTCATGAATGTCAGTTGGAATGCCACGACCATTGTCGGTTACTGATACTGAACCATCTTTATTTATGCTAACTTCAATTTTATCACAATATCCAGCTAAAGATTCATCTATTGCGTTATCAACAACCTCATATACCATGTGGTGCAAGCCAGATCCATCGTCAGTGTCACCAATGTACATACCTGGACGTTTCCTTACAGCATCAAGACCCCTTAAGATTTTTATTGCATCGGCATTATAACTATTTTCCATGGTATTGCTTCGTTTATGAATGTTAATTAATATTACATTCATATATGCTGATTAGCAACATTTTTAAACTGATAACCCATATTAAAAGCACAACTTTACGAATGTTTATTTTTGAAGACAGCAAATAGTGTCATTCCAATGTGTCTTCCATAACTGTACGAACATTCATTTTTGAAGGTAAATTGCACAACAGATGATGTCATTCCAGTGCTTGACACTGGAATGGCTTTGTTGCATCGCTAGCTATGATGGATTAAAGATAAAAAAGATGGAGAATATCAGTAGCTTATTATTCTGGTATTTATAACAAGAACGGTCAGTGAATACCTAAATTTGAGTAAAAGAAATTTCACTACCACTCACTAATCCGGCTAAAATTCAAGAATTTCAATGCTTTAGCTATTTTCAATAGAATTAAATTTATTAATGTAAATAATAAATTACTATTCTTAAATTTGATCAGATTGATTGCAAAAAAACAAGATTTTCAATAGGTTACTTATAATCCTAACTATAGTTAGCCTTTCATAAGTAGCGATGCAACAAAGCCCACTGGAATCCAGAAATTTTGCTTATAACTGAGCTGATGAGCTAAAGGTAGTTGTCTTACGCTAAAACAAACGTTTTTAATTAAGTTGCATAGAAGCTGGATCCCAGTGTCTGGGCACTGGGATGACACCCCACTGGTGGGAATTGCTCCCAAACTACAACGTTCGTACAGTTGTGTGTGTCTTCCCATGGAGATTGCTCTCAAATCATAATGCTCATGCAGTTGCATGCTCGACTAATTAACAGAAAAATCTATAATTCAGTTTACGTATTTTCTTATCTCAGCCAAAATCTTATCAGATTGACTTTCGTCTGAATTTAAATCAGCTGCAAAGTGTGTAACATATTTTCCTCCAGGGCCAATAAGGTACATTATTGAAGAATGGTTGATTTCTTCTTCTCCACCAACTTTGCTAGCATATACTTTATACTTTGCAATTACTTCGTCTATTTTTTCTCTTTCACCAGTTAACATTTGTATTCTGTGGTCAAATTGCTGCTGAAATTCTTTAAGTCTTTCCGTGCTATCGCGCTCAGGATCGACTGTGATGAAGAATGTTTGTAGCTTGTTGTTAGTTTTCTCATCTAACTTTGCAAGTGTTTCTGAAATTATTCCAAGGTTCATAGGGCAAATTCTTTTGCATGAGGAAAACCCAAAGAAAATCATCATGTATTTATCTTTAAAATCACTACTGCGCAAGATCTGTCCGTCCTGATTAATTAAAGAAAAATCTCCGCCTATCTTAACTTCTGCGTTGTGAATCGCTGCTGGGGCAAATATGCCTTTTTTAGTGAAATAACAATAACCTAAAAAAACAACTGCTAATGCTGCTAGCACATTAGATAATAATCTTATAAACCTTACCATTAGAATGCTCTCAGTAAAATTGAATTGTATCTTTATTGGTTAACCTATTCAATATATTTATTCCAAAGTGTATTGTTAATTTTGTCTAACAGTTTCTTATGTTCATCAATTTCTTCACTATTTGGTAAATGTTCTCTGGGAGTTAGATTACGTACTTTATGCTGAACGAATGTGGAGTTACTGTCCTGATTGCATTCATTATCAAACAGAAAGGTTTGTAACCCTCCTGTAAGTTCAACATATACCTTTGCAAGCAATTGAGCATCAACTAGTGCTCCGTGCAATTCTCTATTCTCTAGCGATATATCAAAACGCTTACATAATGCATTCAAAGAAGCAGGTGATCCTGCGAATTTTTTCCTCGCAAGAGGTAATGTATCTAGCACTCTGTCTGAGGAAATTAACCTAGCATTCAGCTTGCTTAACTCCATGTTAAGGAACTTAACATCGAATTCAGCGTTGTGAATTACCAAAATATCATTAGATATAAAGTCAAGAAATTCAAGTGCAACATCTGAAAATAATGGTTTATCTTCTAAAAATTCTTCACTAATACCGTGAATCTTAAACGAGTGATAAGGTATATCTCTTTCTGGGTTAAGGTACCGATGGAATACTTTACCTGTTGGAATGCGGTTAATTAATTCCACACACCCTATTTCAATAATTCGATGACCAGGTTCAGTGTCAAGACCTGTCGTTTCAGTGTCAAGTACTATTTCGCGTAGCTTGCTTTCCATTTCAAATAAAACTCATCTTACTTATCATTTGTCTTATCGTTACTTGTCTTTTTATAGTGAATAGAAACAAGCAACCAGCTTGGGTCTGATGAATTAACATTTTTTTTGAATTGCCATACATCCTCAACTTTATTAATAGTGGATGTACTACCTGATATTATATCTCCTTCATTGTTCTTAACGAAGTTAATTTGCTCTGAAAGGAAATATACTGCAATAAACACTGCGTTTTTTACTAGCTTTATTTCTAAAATCTTTTGTGAAACGATAGAAACAATTATAGACTCGTGCACCTCTTTACGATGTTTAATCTTCTCTGCAAAATTATCATATAAGTCTTTATCGAGAAGTGGTTTTAACTGAGACAAATTTCCTTGATTGAAACATTTTATTATTAATTCAAAAGCTATGCTTGAACCTTCTATAAAGTGGGAAATAGAAAAATCTTTGTTTTTTTTTAATATTTGTTTATAAGTAACTTTTATTGAATTTTCATCATTGCTATCAATGTAACCCTCAATGTTTTCTACTACATCTTCTCTACTTCGGCTTACATCCAATACATTAGTTAGCTTTTTTAGGTTGAGGTTGGCTGACCTTCCTAAAGAATTATACAAACGTGAAAAAATGAACGCCGCTAATAAAGCATATATTACAAGCTCTATCATAGTAACTCAACTCCTTGGCATATAAAGTATCCGAACATTATTAATTATTAATGAAAATATGTTTTTCATATTATAATCAGGTTTGCTATTCGTTTGTAAATGAATATATTATATAAGAAAGTATTAAATATCTCAACTTAATTAAAGGAGACGTAAGAAATGCCACAACAAAAAATGAGAATTCACGGTCAATATGTTAAAGATCTATCATTTGAGAATCCGAATTCGCCATTCCTTTCTTCTAGTAAAGCTCCAGATATTAATGTAATGGTTAATATCAATTCAGCAAAATTAGAAGGGACGAAAAACAAAGAAGAAGTGAATGAAGAAAAATCTTTTCATGAAATTACTTTGCATATAGAAGTCAAAGCAACGGTAAAAGATGAAGGCATAAAAGATGGTGTAGCTTTCATTTGTGAGACGAAATATTGTGGCATTTTTTCAATAGAAAATTTAAAAGAGTTGAGTGAGGAAGAGGTAAGACAAGCTTTGTTTATTGGCGGACCTACTTTTCTTTTCCCTTTTGCAAGAGAAATAATTGCAAGAGTTACAAGTAGTGGTGGATTTCCCCCACTGATGCTAGATCCTATAGATTTTGAAACTATGTATGAGCAGCAAGGTCAACAACAAAAAAGTAAAGGTAGTAATTCCAATTTTAACTAATATAGTGTGATAGGATGAACAATTCTTTAAATGCAAAAACGACTTTAAACATTGACGGGAAGTCATACAACTATTTTAGCCTAAGTAGTGCTAGTGAATTTTTAGGAATAGATGTGACTAAATTGCCTTGCTCACTTAAGGTTCTGCTTGAAAGTTTATTGCGCAATGAAGATGGAGTAAACGTAAAGCTAGATGACATAAGAGTACTAGCAGACTGCGTTAATAAACACACTAATCACGAAATTAGCTATAAACCAGCAAGGGTGTTGATGCAAGATTTTACAGGGGTTCCTGCTGTTGTTGATCTAGCTTCAATGCGGGACTATGTTAAGAAAAATGGAGGAAACCCAAGCAATATAAATCCGTCTGTACCGGTTGATCTTGTGATTGACCATTCTGTTCAAGTAGATAGTTATGGAAGTGTTTCCGCATTCAGTAAGAATGTTGAGTTAGAAGTAAAAAGAAATTTGGAGAGATATCAATTTTTAAAGTGGGGAGAATCGTCCTTCACAAATTTTAGAGTAGTGCCGCCTGGCACAGGGATTTGCCACCAAGTGAATCTTGAATATTTAGCGCAAGTTGTGTGTAATAATGATGGAGTCATATATCCTGATACTTTAGTTGGTACTGACAGCCATACTACAATGGTTAACGGATTATCAGTTCTTGGTTGGGGTGTTGGAGGCATAGAAGCTGAGTCTGTGATGCTTGGTCAACCAATTAGTATGGTGATTCCAGAAGTAGTTGGATTTAAATTAATTGGCAGATTGTCGGAAGGAGTAACTGCGACCGATTTAGTGCTGATGGTTACCAATATCCTAAGAACAAAAGGCGTTGTTGGTAAGTTTGTAGAATTTTATGGTGATGGTTTAGATTATTTATCTTTGGCAGATAGAGCCACTATAGCAAACATGGCCCCGGAGTATGGCGCAACTTGTGGATTTTTTCCAATTGATCAAAAAACGCTAGATTATTTAAGCTTAACCGGAAGGCCAGAAAAGCTGATTAAGCTAGTTGAGGCTTATGCGAAAGAGCAAGGACTGTGGCGTAGTAGTGACGAGTTAGCATTTTTTGACACACTAGAGCTTAATTTATCAAGCGTGGAGCCAGTAATGGCTGGTCCCAAAAGACCACAAGATAAGGTTTTTCTTTCACAAGTGGCAGAGTCTTTTTCTAAATCATTTTTAGTTAATGAGTCAAAGGAAAGCGATAAACTCCAAGATGGAAGTGTAGTTATTGCAGCAATAACAAGCTGCACTAATACTTCTAATCCAAGTGTGATGATTGCTGCAGGTCTTGTAGCTCGTAATGCAATTAAACTTGGATTAAAATCAAAGCCTTGGGTTAAAACTTCTCTTGCTCCAGGGTCACAAGTTGTAACAGAATATTTAGAAAAGTCTGGATTGCAGGTAGATCTAAATGCTTTGGGTTTTAATCTAGTTGGATATGGTTGCACAACTTGCATTGGGAATTCTGGTCCACTTAATAAAGATATAGAAGATGGCATTAAAAACAAAAACTTAACCGTTGCTGCAGTTTTATCTGGCAATCGTAACTTTGAAGGAAGAATTCATCCGTTAGTCAAAGCTAATTACTTGGCATCTCCGCCACTTGTTGTTGCATATGCACTTGCTGGTACTGTGCAAATTGATCTGACAAAAGATTCAATATGCAAAGATAAGAATGGAAATGACGTCCATCTCAAGGATATATGGCCAACAAACAATGAAATCGAAGATTGTGTTAAAAATGTGGTAACACGTGAGATGTTTATACAAAAGTATAAGGATGTTTTTTCTGGTGATGAACATTGGCGAAAGATAAAGTGTGAAAAAAGTGAAATCTATAATTGGGATGCAAATAGCACTTACATACAAAATCCGCCCTATTTTGATAATTTATCACCTAAAAATAATAAAATCGATATAAAAGGTGCACAAATATTGGCAATGTTTGGCGATAGCGTAACCACTGACCACATTTCCCCTGCTGGAAATATTGCCTCAAGTAGTCCTGCAGGTATATATTTAAAAAATCTTGGAATTGAGCCACAGGACTTTAATTCGTATGGGTCTCGTCGTGGTAACCACAATGTAATGATGCGTGGGACTTTTGCTAACATTAGAATAAAAAATGAAATGGTAAGCATCGAAGGCGGCTATACAAAATATATTCCTTCTCAAGAAACTATGTCGATTTTTGATGCAGCAATGCGCTACAAGGAAGCTCTCATCATTGTGGCAGGAAAGGAGTATGGCACAGGTTCAAGTAGGGATTGGGCAGCAAAGGGTACTTTATTGTTGGGGGTTAAAGTTGTCATTGCAGAAAGCTTTGAGCGTATACATAGGTCCAACTTGGTCGGCATGGGTGTTCTTCCACTTATATTCCAAAATGGAATAACCAGAAAGATATTTGATGGTAGCGAGGTAATAAGCATAAAAGGTGAAATAGTGCCAGGTGGAAATCTAGAATGCATCATCAAAAGAAAGGATAATTCAAAGCAATCAATTCAACTCAAATGCTGTGTACAAACCGCAACTGAGACTAAATACTTGATGTGTGGTGGAGTGTTGAACTACATACTTGCACAATCTTTTTGATTTAGTGAAGTTATTGCATGGACTTCTTTTAGCCAGCCCTGATCCCTTTGTAAATAGCAATTTGCTCTGCGCAAAGTTATGATATAATTTCACCATACATATGGTGTCGGAGTATTTTTTGGAGATAATTATATATGATAAGCTCTATACAAGAACCTAATGAACTCAGAAAACGTTTACAAGGATTTTATCGTACTGATGAAAAGAGTTATATACGTTATCTTGTAGAAAAAGCAGAGCTTTCGGCTGATTCAAAAAATAGAATTTATAATATTGCAAAACAAGTTATTGAAAAAATCAAACACAATAAATTAAGTATTGTAGATTCCTTTATGCAGCAATACTCGCTTTCCAATGATGAAGGAATAGCATTGATGTGCCTTGCTGAATCGCTACTTAGAATACCAGATGATTATACAATAGACGAGCTAATCAAAGATAAAATTGCCAATCAAGAATGGAGTAAATATTTAGGATATTCTTCTTCATTGTTCGTCAATGCTTCCACGTGGAGTTTAATGATAGGTAGCAGTATATTGAGAGATAATGAAGGCGATTCGAAGTTCTATTACGCAATTTCTAAGTTACTTAAGAATTTAGGAGAACCGATCATTCGCAAAGCAGTAAAACAAGCAATGTCTATGCTTGGTAATCATTTTGTTGTTGGAGAAACCATAGAAGAAGCTTTAAGGTACGCAAAATTAGATGACAATAGTAAGTTTTTATACTCTTTTGATATGCTCAGTGAAGCTGCTCACACAGCTGAGGATGCAGAAGAGTATTTTAATTCATATATGCACTCAATAAAAGCTATAGGTGAATCCACTGAAATAAATGATTGTTTTAAATCCCATGGAATTTCAATCAAACTTTCTGCTTTACACCCATGTTATGAATTCAGCCAATTCGATAATATAGCTGAAGAGCTGAGAGCTAAGCTATTAGAGCTTTGTCATGAAGCAAAAAAATACAATATTTCATTATGTATAGATGCAGAAGAATCAGAAAGACTTGAGATGTCATTAGTTTTATTCGAGCAATTGCGTCTTGATGAGTCACTTTCTGAGTGGGAAGGGCTTGGCTTGGCTGTGCAAGCATATCAAAAGCGCGCTTTATCTGTTCTTGACTTTGTTGAAGATGTTGCTATCCGATCAAAGCACAAAATTATGGTGAGGCTTGTAAAAGGTGCATATTGGGATTCAGAAATCAAGCGTACGCAAGAATTGGGATTAAATGATTACTCAGTATTTACAAGAAAAAGCTATACTGACGTATCTTACCTCGTGTGCGCACAGAAACTTTTGAGTAAACCAAACAACTTTTACCCATGCTTTGGAACTCATAACGTCTATACTTTTGCTTCTATCATGGAACTTGCTGATAAAAACCACCCTGGATTTGAATTTCAACGCTTACATGGAATGGCAAAAGACTTATATGATTATGCAATGTCAGAGCTTGCAACAAATGTTAGCTGTCGTGTCTACGCACCCGTTGGGGAACATAGTGACTTGTTGCCTTATCTTATAAGACGCCTTCTTGAAAATGGAGCTAATAGTTCGTTTGTTAATCAAATAAGTGATCCTAACGTTAAAATCGATGAGTTAATTTCAGATCCACTGGAAAAAGCTATAAATTTTAATTATGAACCTCATCCAGGCATTCCATTACCACAAGATATTTTGGGACCAGAAAGAAAAAATTCCTTGGGGATGGATATTAGTGATTCTGTGATAGTCTCACAATTTGCAGATGATATAAAGGGTTTTAGTGAAAAAAAGTGGCAAATTGGACCAATAATTGATGGAAAAGCACTATTTGATAATGCTGAATTTATCGAAGTAGTGAATCCTGCACATTTGGAAAATGTAATTGGAGAAGTGTCAAGTGCAACAAGCGATCAAGCTTTAAACGCTCTTGAAATAGCACATAGTGCTTTTGCTAAGTGGCAGAATGTTTCAGCAGAAGAGCGCGCTAAATGCCTTGAAAAAGCTGCAGATTTCCTTGAGGAAAGGATGAAAGAGTTAATTTACATTCTGATTGTGGAAGCAGGAAAAATTTTATCCGATGCAATAGCAGAAGTAAGAGAGGCAATCGACTTTCTGCGTTATTATGCAATGATAGCAAAAAATGAACTGAGCGACTGGAAAAAATTGCCGGGCCCAACAGGTGAAGATAACTTCATCTTTTTTGAAGGCAGAGGAGTTTTCTTATGCATATCACCATGGAATTTTCCGCTCGCTATCTTCATTGGGCAGGTCTCAGCTGCACTTGCAGCAGGTAATGCAGTGCTGGCAAAACCGGCAGAGCAAACGCCGATTATTGCCTACGAAGCTGTTAAGATACTACATGAAGCTGGGATACCAAAGAATGTGTTACACCTCATTCCTGGGGATGGTGGATATTTAGGCAAAATATTAGTTCCAGACAATAGAATTTCCGGTGTAGCTTTTACTGGTTCAACACAAACCGCTCAAATAATTAATAGAATGCTTGCAAATAGGGATGGTCCTATTGTGCCATTTATTGCTGAAACTGGCGGATTAAATGCTATGATTGTTGATAGCTCTGCTCTCTTAGAGCAAGTGACTACGGATGTTTTGCTTTCTGCGTTTCGCAGCGCTGGCCAACGCTGTTCTGCGCTTAGAGTGCTGTTTATTCAAGAGGACATAGCAGAGAAGCAGATAAAAATGATATGCGGTGCAGCGCAAGAACTCAAGATTGGTGACCCAATACAACTTAGTACTGATATTGGTCCAATAATTGACAAAGCATCTATCGATATGCTAACTCAACATACGCAAAAAATGTCAGAGGACGAAGATTCAAATCTGTTATTTAAAGTACCCATGGATACAAATTCTCATAATGGTTATTTCTTTCCTCCATATATTTATGAAATACAAAAAATTTCGCAATTAAAGCAAGAAGTATTTGGTCCTATTTTACATATCATACGTTTTAACAAGTCACAATTAAATGAAGTTATAAGTGATATAAATAGTACTGGATATGGACTCACGTTTTCTTTGCAGAGTCGTATACAAAGTCAAATTGATACTATAAGTAAAAAAATATCAGTTGGAAATGTCTACATCAACCGTAACCAGATAGGTGCAGCAGTTGGGATACAACCATTTGGTGGTAGAGGACTATCTGGCACTGGGCCAAAAGCTGGTGGTCCTCATTATTTACAGCGTTTTTCTACAGAAAAAGTTGTAAGTGTTAACACTACAGCATTTGGTGGTAACACTACACTTATGTGTTTGGATTAATTTGCGGGCCCTAATTTTTCTTACCCCTAAACTAGACGTTCGTGCAGTTATGTACACAGCGCTAAAATCCGAAAAGGACCAGCTCATGCACTGAAATAAATCGTATCCGTTCAGCCAATGGCGTCAACTTAAGAACTTTCATTAGCAAACTCTCCTAAAGACATGATGGCGTTTAGGCTTATCTACTTTATTGCGGCTGTCCCGGTCGGATTTTAACTTTAGCGCGTATACTTAAAAAGGGCTTGAAAGTTTTTTGGCGCAATAAGTACCTGATAGAGTTTCTGTCTCATTACACTAAATAAAACTGAAAAATTTAAACGATACTCAGCAATTTGATCTGGATTCCAAGGCCCTTGTGCATCACACATATGAAGCGACAATATATTACACATGACTAAGTTTGCCCAAAATTCTTGTAATACAGCCTCTAAATTTACGCCAGAAAAATTCTCTAATTCTGCACCTATTTTGAGTCGTTTATAGCACTCCTCTATATGCCACCTTAACACATAAGCTTTGCTGATATCTTCCAAAGTAAATTTTACTCGGTCAAAAAGTGAAGTAATCAATACCTCTGTTTCTCCGTTGGCTAATGTCAGCACTATAACTCTTACTTTCTGTCCTTTCATTTTATTTTTTAGCTTTTCATTTTCTAATATAAAATCGAAATCTAATTCGCCAGATGCAATTCGTTCCCATAGCTTGCTATAATTTCTTTTTTGCAAGCGAAAAATAAAATCTACTTCCAAATCATAATGCTGCTGAATGAATTTTACTGAAGACGATCATAGATAAATAATAGTTTCTCTTGATTTAATAAACGCATTTGAGTGATAACTTCGGGTAATTGCTCTGCCGCCAACGTTTGTTCACCTATATTCCAAGCTGCAAGACGAGCACTGCAAATCAGCGAAGTACACAAATCAACAAACAAATTGCCAATGGTGCCTGTTGTTCCATTTGGTTCAAACTCGGATACAATTTCCCCAGAGCTGGGTAATCTCATACCAGAACCATCTGCTGCAATAAGTCTATAGCCTCTCCAACTCAGGTTCATCCTGATAGGCTGTTTGGATGCTTAAATTCTTGAAAGCCTGTATGGCAAATCTTATACCTTGCTTTAGAAAAAGCTTGCTTTGAGGGTACATGTCAATGGCTCCATAAGTTCACATTCTATTCCCAAACTTTTTTTAACTAACTTTAAAATCATAGAAAATACTGTCGAAAAAGGAAGTTTTCTTGTTCGTGTAAAACTCAACACAATGGATTCTCTGAAAAGCTTTCGAGTATATTATATTTTTAATTTGTAGAATAAAATTTTTTCCTTTTTGCATGTTTCACCTAAAAAGGACACATTTTAAACTTCTTTGTTGAAATAAAATAGAAACAAAAGTGCTGTTTCCTGCGGCTTCTGGATAATTTAATGGTAAAAGTTTTAGAGAGAAATTTTATACACTATCGCTGATATTTTTCCTTAAGTTGACGCCATTGTGTGAACGGTTACGGTTTCCCGTCTTCACCATGCTATATAGAAAAAACTCTGGATTCCAATTTGCATGACAATATGGAGTATCTGCTTCTTTCATCCCAGTGGGATCTTTTATTCCATTTTATCAACAGTTTGTTTTGCAGTATCAAACAATTTTAATCCTATAATCCCGAATGTAACTAAAATAAAGCATATTACTTCGAATAAATTAACTGGTTCATCAAATAGGTAAACTCCAAGTATCGAAGCTCCTATAGCGCCCACTCCAGTCCAAATTGCATAGCATACTCCGATAGGTATAGAACGTGTAGCGAGCGAAAGTAAATATGTACTAAGAGCCATGGAGAGTATGCTCATTATTGATGGTACGAGATGAGTAAATCCATAACTATGCTTAAGTGTTATGACCCAGAACACTTCAATTAGTGACGATAAGAGTAAATATATCCAATTCATGCATAAATTTTTAGGTTTAAATAGAGAGCTTTAGCCCTATGCTTCCTATTACAATTAAAACGATACATAAAACTTGAGATAAATTAATATTCTCTGTGAAAGTGGTTGCACCAATTATAGTTATTCCAATTGTGCATATTCCAGAGGAAACTGCATAGCATACCCTAATAGGTAGAAAGCATGCTGCAAGAGATAAAAAGTAAATGCTAATGATCATAATTACCAATGTTGCAATCGAAGGCACAACTTTAGTAAAACTGTTACTAAACTTTAGCGTTACAGCCCACAGTATCTCTAGGATACTAGACAGCAACAAATACAACCAGCACATTTTCGTAACATTTCAATCTTGTATTGTAACAGAAATTGTTAGTTAAAACTACACTAAAGTGCAATAGATCTCTCTTTCGGAATTGCTTTAATATCAAACTTAAAACAACATCCTAAAAAACTTTTCTACGAAATTCAATTCCTGCACGTCATTTGCTGCATAAAGTGGTGTAGTTTGTTGCTCAATACCTGGTATTTCTACAAAAACTTTGCCCACTTCTTGACCTTTTTTAATGGGTGCAGGTATCATATCTTTATATTCAATACGCACCTTAATTTGGTCATGCAATTTGCGGTTGTAAGTTATGGTAACATCGTTTGCAACTGTAATAGGCACTTTTCTATCTTTTCCATAGAGAACATTTACTTCCTCAACTACGCTGTCTTTAACGAATATTTTCTTAGTGTTAAAATGATTTAAGGAGTATTGTATCAATCTTTTTGCTTCTTCTATTCGCTCTTTCTCAGTGTTTAAACCATTTACGACAGCAAAAATTCTCCTATCATTTCGTTTTGCAGATGCTACAATGCCGTAACCACCAGCATTTGTATAACCGGTTTTTAAGCCATCAACCCCAATATCGTGAAAAAGTAGAAGATTTTTATTCTTTTGTACAATTTCATTATATGTCAAATATTGTTCGGAAAATAAATCATAATATTCAGGAAAATCGGTGAAAATCCTTTTTGCCAGCATTACCAAGTCTTTTGCGTTCATAAAATGATCTTCATCTGGCCACCCGCTTGAGTTGACAAAATGACTGTCATTCAGATTCAAATTTTGTGCAACTTCATTCATTTCAGCCACAAAATTCTCTTCTGATCCTGCAATGCCCTCGGCTAGTGTTATGCAGGCATCATTGCCTGAGACTATTGTAATTCCTTCAAGTAATTCCCTCACCGTAACGGATTGACCTTCTTTCAAAAACATAGAAGAGCCTCTCCTTTCCCACGCTTTTCTACTTACTCGAAATTTATCCTCCATGTGTATTATTCCAGCTTTTAGATAATCGAAGGCTATATATAAAGTCATTAGCTTGCTCATTGAAGATGGGGCCATTTTTTCATCAGAATTATGGTCAAAAATGAATGAGTCTGAAGCTAAATCTAAGACTACTGCTTGCTTTGCTTTGGTTCTAAACTGGTATGAGTATGAAGAAAAAGGAAGTATAAAAACTAATAGCAAAATTACCAATCTGCTTAACATATCTATAATTTTAAATTTATAGTGTACTAATTAATAGTATAATTTTACAGGGGCATTTCAATAGATCTCTTGCATAAAAATTCCTTGACAAACCTCGCCAGCCCCCTTATCATGAAACTGAAGCTATTTATTTATCTTCTCTGTACAGATTAAATGACAAAAAAACTCACGTATCTGGCGTCTCATGTTTAATTTTTTGCACTATGTGCACCTTATGTCTTTATAAAATTTCTAGGTTTTTACCTAATATAAGCTAAAATGCGCTTATAAAGCATTTAAAACATAAAAAAACGCCAACTTAAAAAATGGATAGTGAATAACTAGCTACCCTAGGGTTTCTTTTGCCTTTTTTTCTGTTTAGTAAATTTCTTAAACATTTATGACTAAAGGTTAGTTGCATTAAAAAGCAGCTAAATCGCGGTTATTAAGCGTTTAGAATAAAAAAACGCCATACTTGAAAGTATAATGTAAGTAATTAGCCAACCACGGGGCTTCTTTTGCCTTTTTTTTCGTTTGGTAAATTTCTTAAATATTTATAGCTAAACGACAACCGTCATCCCGCTACGTGTTAGCGGGATCTATGCCAAGAGATACCGTGAATGAATCGCGGTATGACGGTTCGTGACGGTATGACGGTTCGCGGTGACATGACGATAACCTCGTCATCCCGCTACGTGTTAGCGGGATCTATGTTAAGGTATGGCGGTTAAATAAGGGATCTATGTTAAGAGATACCGCGAATGAATCGCGGTATGACGGTTCGTGGCGGTATGACGGTTCGCGGTGACATGACGATAACCTCGTCATCCCGCTACGTGTTAGCGGGATCTATGTTAAGGTATGGCGGTTAAATAAGGGATCTATGTTAAGAGATACCGCGAATGAATCGCGGTATGACGGTTCGTGGCGGTATGACGGTTCGCGGTGACATGACGATAACCTCGTCATCCCGCTACGTGTTAGCGGGATCTATGTTAAGGTATGGCGGTTAAATAAGGGATCTATGTTAAGAGATACCGCGAATGAATCGCGGTATGACGGTTCGCGGCGGGATTCCAGTGTCTGGGCACTGGGATGACAGGAAAAGGGGCTACTTGGATTACAGCAGATCACCTCTTCACAAAGATTTTATCAGTAATACGCATATCAATTATACTCCAATTGCTGAAAGTAAAATCAGTTGTATTTTGCAAGTGGTTTAAATAGTCCCATGCACTATAAGGGTTATCTTCAGGCAGTTTTACTGTGGAATCGTTATCAAGTATGATATTCCATCTTCTATTCCCTATATAAGCAAAAGAAGAAATGTGGTCACTTAATTGAGTTTTACTCTCTAACACATCTTTAACAAATTCTAGGTTTGATAATGAGTTTTGTCCTGTAATTACAACAAGATCATCTACTAGATAGTCATCTACGATCACTTTACCTTCAAAATCAATTACCGAGGTTTTGTTATTATCTTTCCAGAGAGCAAACGGTTTATGCTCATCTATATTAATGTGTAGAGTATTGGGCAAAATTCTGTGAACTCTTACGTGTTTTATCCATCTGCTTACGGATTGTATGTTACCGGCAAGTTTTGAAAGTGATATATACAGGATAGGTTGCGTTCTATCTGTCAAACTTAGAATATCCTTTTTGTTTGTAAATTTATTGCCGCTCACGACTACTTCGTCGATTGAAAATCCACTACTGAGTAATAAACTAGATAGGCAGTCATTATACCAAGTAAAGTAGTAATTAAATCGATTTATTATTTTATCAAGTGAGCTGTAGAGTATTAGCGTAAGAAAAAGTGCTGTGATAATAACCAAGGCACACTTGCGCAAAAAACTCCTTTGGCTTCTAGTAATACTGCTCAACATGACTTAAATCCCTAATATTTTTGTGCTGCAAACTATCTTCAATAATAATTTTAACTAATTCATTAAAATTGATTCCTTTTGCCAATTTTGCAATTTCTGGCACTAACGATAACTCAGTAAAGCCAGGATGTGTATTAATCTCAAGCATTTTTAAAGTGTTATTTTTGGGATTATAACGGAAATCTGAGCGGGAAATAGTTTTGCATCCTAAAAATTGATGTATTTTCAGTGCGTGTTCCAAGGTCATTTTATATATATTGTCAGGAATTTTAGCAGGAAATATATGTTCTGCAAATCCATCTGTATACTTTGCTTCATAATCATAGAATTTATTTTTTGGTCGTACTTCTATAGTGCCAATTGCTTCATCCAGCAATACAGCAGTATGTAACTCTATGCCCGGTATGTATTCTTCTACGATCATCTTTTCCATTATAGTAGAACTATTATCTTTCAGTTCTAAGTAATCCTCGTGCGAGAAAATTATGTACACTCCAATACTTGAACCTTCATTAATTGGTTTTAAGACGTACGGATAATCGATTTTAATATTATTTTTTAGTACATCTTCTCGGCTAATTACATAACCTTTTGGAGTGTCGATATTAAGGGATCGAAATATATGCTTTGACATCACTTTATTTATAGCAACGGCAGAAGCCATAACTCCTGAGTGTGTATATTTTATACCTAAGATTTCCAATAAACCTTGAATGCAGCCATCTTCACCATAAGGTCCATGCAGAGCGATAAAAGCAAGGTGGGGATTAATTTTTTTAAGCTTTTCAGCAATGTTGCTGTCAACATCTATTTCTATTGCATTATATGAAAGGCTATCAAGCGCCTTTTTTACTGCTTTTCCACTCATAAGCGATACTTCTCTCTCACAAGAAAACCCACCACTTAAAATTGCTATAGTTGGAATCATGGGCATTCTATGTTTTACTATATAGCATATATAATGGTTACATTAAGCTTATTAAATACCTACTTTGGCTAACTATAAGACCTTCTTACTTTCTTCAAGCACTTTTTTTATCCACTTCAAATAGCGTGCTCGGCAACGGTAGTGGCGTGTTTGCTGCACCTTTATACTGTTCACAGATAAGCTTTTCTAAATCCTCAGCAGATTGTTCTTTTGCTTCTTCTTTTTTCACTACTCCACTAGTTACTAAATCAATTAAGGCTGTAGTGTGTATTATCATTCGATTATTTAGCTCAAATATCTTTTTTGTATCAAGTGAGGGGTTTCTAATTAAGGCAGATAGTGCATGCATATATTTGTCTATATCAGAAAGACTTTTGTTTGTATCATAGTTGCTAGCTAATATATATTCCTTCAAACGCTCAATTTCTTCTGGAGTAAACTTGTAAACTTCATCAAGTTTCCTTATTAAAGATATAGTAAGTATTCTACTTAGAACTCTCAATTCTCTAATAAATTGTATTCCTTCTCCTTCAGGATAAGACATTTCTTCTTTTTTATATTTCTTAAATAATTCTTGATCATAAGACTTTCTGAAATCTGACATCATTGCTAATGCTAACTCTTGTGAACCTAGCTTAAAAACTTCGTTGAAGCTGTTTGCGTTGGCATCTTGTGCACTGCCTGCAGTAATTCCACAACTCCAAGAAATCTTTTCAAACAAGCTATGATACTCTTTTATCATCTCTTCCAGCAATATTTTAATATCATCTTCGGTTAACTCTACTGTTGATAATAGATCACATGCTTTTTCAAGATTACCGTTCGCTTGAAAAAGTAACCCTTCAATCTTTTTAATGGTTTCTCTTTTATTTATACTCATAACTTACCCCCAAGATTTAATGCTAACAGCTAGTTTTATAATCAAATATTTCAAAAGTCAATAAGCCTTTTTCCTTAATCCTTAAATTAATCGATACTAATTTATCAGCATAACAACTTAGATAACGCAACTATTTTCAGCAACCAAAAACAACAACCCTGAAATACAAAAAGTTTCTTTTCCTTCAGTAGCATTATTCTAAATTTTCATCAAAATAAGCTGTTTTATCCTTTTTTTCCTTATACTCTTCTGCGGTATAGAGGGGTTGCTTCTTAGCTGTGATATTTGGCCATTTTTGTGAGTATTCTACATTTATATCGTAAAATAACTTGAAAGTTTTTTGTTCGCTGCTCAGCAACTCTTCATCTAGTTCTAAAATATCTTTTATGGAATCATCAGTTACAATTGCATCTACTGGACACTCAGGTATGCACACTCCGCAATCAATACATTCATCTGGGTTAATCACGAGCATGTTTTTGCCTTCATAGAAGCAGTCAACGGGACATACTTCCACGCAGTCTGTATATTTACATTTTATGCATTTATCTGTAACAAAATGCGTCATAAAACACTGTATATTTGCATTATCTTGGGTACACTAAATTGATAAGAAATTCAAGCTTTTTATGAAGATAAATAAATTGAACAACAAAGAATTAGAAGTATGGTTAAGCCTGGCTAGAACCATAGGACCAATAAAGTTTTTTAGTATACTAAGAACACACGGATCGCTAGATGAGGTGCTAAAATATCTCAATAGGGTGGCTAATGATAAGGTGTATGGCATTCAAGATGCACGAGAAGAAATCAATAATGCAGAAAGAATTGGAGCTAAAATTATACCCGCATGTGACCCAGATTACCCTGATCTTTTAAGAAATATCCCTAGTTGTCCTCCTGTAATAACTGCGCTTGGTGATATATCATTATTAAGCCGTGAGATAATTGCAATAATCGGTGGGCGTAACTCTTCAATAAATGGAAGAAATTTTGCCAATAAGTTGGCACTTGATTTAAGCGAAGCTGGTTTTGTTATCGTTTCTGGACTTGCAAAAGGAATCGATACTGCAGCAAACAGTGTAATATACAAAAATCATCCCACTATTGCTGTTACAGCAAGCGGAATTGATGTGGTGTATCCAAAAGAGAATTTTGATCTATACAAAAAAATCACTGGGAACGGTGGGTTAGTAATTACTGAGCTTCCATTTGCTACTAAACCAAAGCCTCAATATTTTCCTCAGAGGAATCGAATTATATCTGGTCTATCGCTGGGTGTTGCAGTGATTGAAGCATCGAAACGTTCTGGCTCTCTAATAACAGCAGATTTTGCTTTAAATCAAGGGAGAGAGGTGTTTGCAGTTTCTGGTTTCCCTTTAGATTCACGCTGTAGTGGTAGTAATTATTTAATTAAAAACGGTGCTAAGCTTATCGAATCCGCTGATGACATAATAGAGAGTATTAGGTTTAGTTTACCTCCGCAGCAAAAAAACCTATTTGATGTTGAGCACCATTTTGTTAACCAAAAACAAGAAAAATTACAACAGGCAAAATCTGTTATAGTTGATCATATTAACTCTGTACCTGTTGACATAGATGAACTTATACTAGCAAGCGGACTTTCTACCAACATAGCTCTAATGGCTCTTTTAGAACTAGAGTTGGAAAACAAAATAGAGCGTTCACCGGGGAATAAAATATCGTTAATTTTCTAGATTACTTTAGCTATACTAGATGTTCGTACAGATATAGCTAAAGTGGCTTAGGTTTACCTACAATTTGAAAAACAACAAATTCGTCATTCCGCTACTCGTTAGCGGAATCTATGCTGAGATACCGCGAATGAATCGCGGTATGACGTAGGGAAATCTTTCTTGGGTTAGCTATATATGCTTGACACTGAAATGATGTCATTTGTCATAGGATTCTTAGTTGCTGATTTTAGAATTGATAAGAGAAAACTTTTTTTCAACTTGTTGTATAATTTTATAAAAGTGATCGAAATCTAAGCTTGCACTGCCAATTAAAACTCCTGATAAATTTGAAATATTTAACAAATTTTCTATATTTTCTGAACTAACTGAACCACCATATATAATGTGTTTTTTACTAGTACACAATTTTATTACCTCTATCACCTCAGTAATTGCATCATTATTTGGCACATGACCTGTGCCTATTGCCCATATTGGCTCATATGCTACGGTATATTCACCGTGTGTTGGCAAGCGGTTTTTACATTGATATTCTATTACTTCTTTTGTTTTTTCATTCTTATAATCTTCTGAATTTTCACCTACACAGATAATTGGGTGTAAGCCTGATTCTATTGCTATTTCCGACTTAAGTTTTATTTCACTATCTTTTTCATTAGCCCTTTCAGAATGCCCAAGTATTACGTAAGTACACCCTAGTTCTTTTAACATTTCTGCGCTAATTTCACCTGTGTAAGAACCGGACTTTTTCTGATGGCAATTCTGTGCTCCTATACTAATATTATTGCTTAGCTCTATACTATCTGGCAATGATGTAAAAGGAGGGCAAATCACTAGCTTAGAGGTAATTTCGTTGCTCTTGTTGTTAAGTTTGCCTATAAAGTCAACAAATGAAGAACGCATTCCATTCATTTTCCAATTTGCTACTATTAAAAAGGACATCAACTTTACTTATATGGGCGAGAGTGCCGGCTGTCGGACTTGAACTGACAACCTACTGATTACAAGTCAGTTGCTCTACCAATTGAGCTAAGCCGGCGTTAAACACATTAATAATATACAATTATCAATGAATTTTAGTCAACTAATTTTTAAAATACTGTATAATGAAAATAATATGAAAAAATTTTTACTGAAGCCAAAAAAGAGTCTAGGGCAAAATTTTATTTTATCGAGTGAGATAACAAAAAAAATCGTCGCTTTAGCTGGTAGTCTGGAAAATTTTAATGTCATTGAAATTGGTCCTGGATATGGTGCATTAACAAGAGAAATATTGGTGCATAATCCAAAGTCTCTACTTTCTATAGAAAAAGATAGAGATTTAGTAAAACACCATGATCAACTGCTAAATGAGCATCAAGGAAAGTATAGAATTATAGAAGCGGATGCACTGCATGTTACAGAAGAAGAGCTGATAGAGCGCCCAGTTAAAGTTATTGCTAACTTGCCTTACAATATCTCGGTAGTGTTATTTTTAAAGTGGTTAAATAATATAAAATTTTTTACGAACTTGACATTAATGTTTCAAAAAGAGGTAGCAGATCGCATTACGGCAAGACCCAATTCTAAAGATTATGGTTCCTTATCAGTGCTAAGCCAGTTGCTATGTGATATAAAAAAGGAATTTGATATTGAACCTAAAGAGTTTTTTCCAAGACCAAAAATACATTCTTCAGTAATTACAGTAAATCCTTTGCCTACCCCAAAGTTTGCAGTAAATTTGGCAACCTTAACAAGATTAACACGTGTCGTTTTTTCTCAAAGAAGAAAGATGCTGAGAAATAGCTTGCAAAATATAACGAACCACGCTGAAACTGTCCTTGAAAACGCTAAATTGAGTGGAAATGAACGTCCAGAAAACTTAACTATTGAGCAGTTCTGTTTGCTGGCAAATAATGTAGAATGCTTATTGTGCAATAAAATGTATTAGCAACTATATAGCTTTTCTATCTCCTAAAAACAGTTAGAGCTATACAATTAAAGGCTCCTAGCTAATTTTGCCTATTGCAATTTAATTAATTGGCGTATAAGCTTTAAATAAAGCCTATGAAAAAAATGGAAGCTTGTTATTCGTTTGACGATATACTTCTTTTGCCAGCCTATTCTAATATATTGCCTTGCGATGCAGATACAAAAACTTATTTAACAAATAGTATAGAACTAAATATCCCTCTCATATCCTCTGCAATGGATACTGTTACTGAATCGGGCTTTGCAATAGCTATTGCCCAACATGGAGGGATAGGTTGCATACATAAGAATTTATCAATAGATGAACAAGTTTTAGAAGTGAGAAGGGTGAAAAAATATGAAAGTTGGATCGTGTATAACCCAATTACGATTTCACCGGATAAAACAGTTGCGGAAGCAATTTCATTAATGAGAGAGCACAATTATTCTGGCATTCCTGTAGTCGATCAACGCAAGTTAGTTGGAATTTTAACTAACCGAGATGTGAGATTTATTGAAGACCAGAACATGAATGTAAAAGTTTCCGAAGTGATGACAAAAGATAAGTTAGTGACAGTGCGGGAGCAGGGAGTGAATAGTGCCTCAGCAATGAAATTGTTGCATGAAAATAGAATAGAAAAGCTTTTGGTCGTAGATAAAAATTCTTGTTGTATAGGTTTAATTACGGTTAAAGACATTGAAAAATACAATAGATACCCAAATTCATGTAAAGACAGTAAAGGGCGTCTCAGAGTTGCCGCTGCAATTGGCACTGGTAAAAAAGATGGTATAGACAGATGTGAAGCTTTGATCGGAGAAGAAGTTGATGTAGTTGTTGTGGATACTGCTCACGGTCATTCCGAAAACGTTATCAATACCATTAGGGAAATAAAAAAGATGTATCCTAATACGCAATTAATTGGCGGAAACATTGCAACAAAGGAGGCTGCTGAAGCGTTGATTGATGCGGGTGTTGATGCAGTGAAGGTTGGAATAGGACCAGGATCAATCTGTACAACCAGAATAGTTACAGGTGTTGGTGTGCCACAATTCTCTGCAATCAAGAATGTTGCAGAGGCGTGTAGAGCAAGAAACGTCAGACTAATTGCTGATGGTGGGGTAAAATACTCAGGAGATGTTGCAAAAGCTATTGCAGCTGGTGCTGACTCTGTGATGATTGGTTCGATTTTTGCTGGCACTGACGAAAGCCCAGGTGAGATTATTATGTATAAGGGCAGAGCATATAAAGGCTATCGAGGAATGGGATCTATTAGTGCAATGAAACGAGGTTCAGCTAGCCGTTATTTTCAAGATAAAGATTCAAAACTCAAATTAGTTCCACAAGGAGTGGAAGGAAGAGTTCCATTCAAAGGTCCAGCTTCAGGAGTAATCCATCAATTGATTGGCGGATTGCAAGCTGCAATGGGGTATACTGGTAATAGGAATATAGAAGAGATGAAAAAAAATTGTAAATTTGTTACTATTACTGCATCAGGATTAAGAGAGAGTCACGCTCATGATATAGTCATTACACAAGAAGCTCCAAATTATGCTTATCAAACGTCCAATTTGTCAACCGATTCGGAGTAGTCCAGAAAAAGTAGAGAGAAAGTTAAGACGTTTTTGGAGTAAAATAAAACGTTTTTTCAAAATATGACAAATAGAAGAGAATATACAGCAGAATTCAAATTAGAAGCTGTTAAGCTGGTTAAAGAAACAGGTCAAGCAAGTACAAAAATAGCAAAAGATCTAGGTATAGATGGCAGTATGTTAAGTAAGAAAATATGATGGAAAAATGTCTGGAGCATACGCATTTCCAGGCAAAGGCTCCTTATGACAAAGAAAGATTTGATCTAAAAAAAGAACTAACAAGAGAAAGAGACATTTTAAAAAAAGCCCTGGGCAAAGAAAAAGAGTAAAGTATTCTTTTATATAGAAATTGCTATAAAACACAGGAACTATGTAGGGTTTTGTACTGGTGGTATTGGTTGCTAAGGAAAAAAGCAGTAAAGAATTAGCAAAAGAAGGGCTTCTAGCAGATATTCAAAAAATAATCAAGCTTCTAAATGCAGATATGGAGCCCCTAAAATTCACGCTGAATTAAAAGCTTTAGGCAAAAATTAAAACAGTACAAAGTGTTATGCAAGAAAATGGCATTAAAGCCAAGTTTAGACGAAGGTTCAAAAATAAAAAACAGCAAATAAGCAACCGAGTTGTGGCTCCGAACACATTGGATCAAAATTTTACTACTGATCAGCCAAATAAAGTTTGGGATTACCTACATAAAAACTAAAGAAGGTTGTTGGCGGCAATAATTGACCTATATTCACGCATGGTGGTTAATGAGTAACATGATAATTAGTTATAGATTCTTTATTGATGGCCGTTGATAAACGCAAACCCGATAAAAATCTGCTGTTACATAGCGATCAAGGGTCACAGTATACCTCTCAAAATTACCAATTTCTATTGAATACAAAAAACATCATTTCCAGCATGAGCCATAAGGGCTGTTGTTACGATAACTCTGTTGCAGAAAAGTTCACTTAAAAGGGAGCTGCTTATTGATACTTCTCGCTCAACAAACCAGAACTGCCATATTTGAATACATAGAAATCTTTTATAACAAATAACGTAGACATTCTACTATTAACTATTGCATTCCTGCACAATTTATTCTCATGATAAAAACGTCTTAACTTTCTCTCTACTTTTTCTGGGTAAGGTCAAATAGAGAATTTTACAAAAATCTATTTTTAACTTACAATCAATTATTACAATTTTAAACCTACAACTTATGTATAACAGACTTATAGTCAAATCTTTTTCAGTATTATGCATCTGTTTATTTGCTTTATACATAACACTGCCAAATTTCTTTGATAATAAGCTTTTTATTTCGAAAAAAAGAATAAACTTAGGCCTTGACCTGAAAGGAGGGGCATCTTTGCTTTTAAACATAGACTTAGACTTCTATTTTAAGGAAAAGCTAAGCATGCTAGCTAACGAAATAAAAGAGACATTGCTAACAAAAAATATTGAATCTAACGTACAAAATAGCGTTATAACTTTAAATAATATTGATGATTATAAAAAAGCATCTGTGTTGATTAATGCGATAAATCCAAATTTAGAGCTAAATAGAAAAGATTCTTCAATTCTCATTTCGTATAAACCCCATTATAAAAATTCTTTGATCAGTGAAGTAGCTGCAGAATCAATAAACAATGTCCAGCGCCGTTTGGACAAACTTGGCACAAAGGAAGTCAGCGTTCAAAAACAAGGGCAGAATAAAATATTAGTGCAGGTGCCTGGAGTAGAAGATACCAAGCAGATAAAATCTCTGCTTGGCAAAACTGCTAAGCTAGCTTTTCATTTGGCAAACACTAACATAGCCAAGGTGCAGGATATAGACCATGAAACCACTGTCATGCTCAAGGATTCTTTAGGTAATTCTTATCCAATATTCCGCAAAACTGAAATAGGTGGTGATTCGCTGGTTAACGCATCAGTTAGATTTGGTCACTTAGGTAAACCAACAGTGCATTTTAAATTTGACAGCATAGCGAGTAAAAGATTCGCAAAAATCACTAAAGAAAATGTGGGAAAACCTTTTGCAATTGTTCTGGATAACACAGTCTTAACAGTACCTACAATACGTGAGCCAATTTTAAATGGAGAGGGAGAAATTAGCGGTAATTTCACTGAAAAACAAGCAAGCGAACTTGCAATACTTTTAAAATCTGGAGCACTGCCAGCACCACTTAAAATAATTGAAGAAAAAAACATTGGCCCAAGTCTTGGAGAAGAATCAATAAAGGCAGGGGAAATGGCAGCAACAATCTCTATTATAGCCGTGGCTTTATTTATAATCATCACTTACGGCAAATTAGGTGTATTGGCCTCTGTTGCACTTTTTTCTAATGTAGTTCTTATATTATCAATTCTCACTCTGCTTGAAGCAACTCTAACTTTACCTGGAATTGCCGGTATTGCACTCACTGTCGGTATGGCGGTGGATGCAAATGTTTTAATATTTGAGCGAATTCGTGAGGAAATCAAATCTGGCAAGAGAGTGGAACGTGCTATTGAAGAAGGGTTTAAAAACGCTATAAAGACAATACTGGATTCAAATATCACTACATTAATTGCTGCAGGAATAATGTTCATTATTGGCAGTGGAGCAATAAGAGGCTTTTCTGTCACTCTATCAATAGGAATTTTATGTTCGATGTTTTCTGCAATCACAGTCACAAAACTCCTGATAGAGTTGTGTATGAACCCGAAGGAACTAGCGCTTTGAATTAAGGATTTAGATCTCAGTCAACCACCTTCATTCCCACAACGTTATATCCTGAATCGACGTGCAAAATTTCTCCAGTAGTGCCACTACTTAAGTCGCTTAATAAGTATAGCGCTGCCTTGCCAACATCCTCTATTGTAACATTGCGTCTGAGCGGAGAATTATTTCTATTCCATTCTGATATGGAGTGAAAATCGCTTATTCCAGAAGATGCTAAAGTTCTGATTGGACCAGCGGAAATTGCATTTACTCTGATATTTTGTGGCCCGAGATCACATGCTATATATTTTACACTTGCTTCAAGTGCCGCTTTACATAAACCCATAACGTTATAATTTGGCATAACTTTTTCAGCGCCATAATAAGATAAAGTAAGTAAACTACCACCATTTGACATCATTTTTTCAGCCCTTTGCGCTAAAGCAGTAAAAGAATAGCACGATATATGCATTGCATTGAGGAAGTTATCCAGTGAAGTATTGACATATTTACCATCTAACTCATTTTTATCGGAGAATGCTATTGCATGCACCAAAAAGTCAAGAGTACCCCATTTTTTCTCTATTATTTCGAAAGCGTTATCTATGATTTTTTCATTTGAAACGTCACAGTGTAATATTAGCTCCACATTTAATTCATCTGCTATTGGTAATAATTTTTCTTTTATTATTTCGTTCTGGTAGGTGATTGCAAGTTCTGCCCCGTGCTCTGAGAGAGCTTTTGCTATACCGCATGCTATCGATCTCTTATTTATTATTCCGGTTATTAATCCCTTTTTGCCTTGTAATAGACTTGTCGTCATAGAACTATCTGTTTTTTTATAATTTGGAATATTAACTAGGTAAAGTCAAGATATCACTATGTTTTAAAATATTTTTTGCAGTAACTTGAAGTCTATAAACAGTAATCTTGATTCTTCTACAACAAAGCCATCCCGTATGACATTTTGTCTATACCTAATTAAGCATATCAATAAGTAAGTAAATCTTAATATAATCTTATTATACTTATAAATACGCTGTATAGAATGAAAGTATGGATGATTTCATAACTGCAAGAAGAAAAGATGATGCTGTGGTATCTGTTTGTCAGGATAATAAGAAAAAAAACGTGTTAATTTTAGGGCTCAATCAAGCCGCAAGGAATTTGTTAAAATACGAGGAAGGGAATTTACTTAATAAGCCGTTAATCAATATTTTAAGTGCAAGAGCAGCTGACGACATGAAGAATTATTTAGAGTATACCGAAAATGGGCACGATTTACTTGATATATTACCTAAAGTGATAGATTTTTCCTTAACTGATGCTAAAGGAGAAGATATCAGGACAAAAGTAAAAGTTTTCCGCACTGCACAATTTGCCAGTAATAAAATAAATTATGAGCTGTTAATACGTGATATCAGTTTGTCCCATAAATTAGGAATCTTTAGAGATGAATATCTAATGGGTAAGAAATATAAAAACCATGACTTATTCGATATACCGGGCAATGAGTCCACTATTTTAGAGTTATACGTTATATTGAATTTCGCCTTTCAACATCAAATTAATGCAGCTATAGGAATAATTGGCTTAAATAGTAGCTGTAGCGAGACAAATGATGCACTGAAAGTTGTCATAGAACATTTTTATAAAAATTGCCGTAGTGATGATTTTCTAGGGTATATTGATGAGAATAAAGTGCTTTTTGTTTTGATTAACTGCGATGTAAAAAGTACATCTAAAATAATTAATCGTATACATTCTGCCATTAATAAGCAGTTATTAATGCAAAAATTACCAAGTGTATCAATAATTTATGGGAATATAGCTCAAAAACAGGCAGCAAAATCTACCAGCGGTGCCTTCTGAAAAGTTGTTTTTTATTTATATTGAGTTTAAACTTAAATTTTTATAAAGATTTAAGGTTATTTATGAAGTTAAAGTACTACCTGGTAGCACTGCTTTCATCATTGTTTTTGCAGAATAGTGCTAGCTCTAAAACAATTTTGGATAAGGAAATATTTTATGCAGAACTAGACGGAAAAATAGATTTGAGATTCGGCTACGCCTTCAACAGAGATTCTTTCAATGCTAAGCCTAAGGATAAAACTTCAAGTTATTCATACTTGCGCTTTCTTTATTTACAGCAAGTTTATCCAAATACTCAAATGGGGGTTAATGTTAAGGCAGGGGTTTCTGGTATTGCAAACCTAAAAGCGTTAGACATAGAAAAGTTAGACATGGAGGAATGGTATTTTATCATAAAAAACCAGGAACTTGGATCAGTTGAATATGGTAAAAGAAGTTTAGTTAGTCAGAGCATGTTAATTAACACTTCAAAAATTTATGCAGCTGCTGGAGGAGTAAATGGTCATTGGACAAACTATGCAAATTTGCGCGGTGATCATAAAAAAGATGGTGACCCTGGATATGATCAAGACAAGGTGTTCTGGGTCAAGCCCAATATTTATAGCGATTATAATGAACTCGAACTAGGGTTAAAACAATCATCAATTAACTACATCTCCCCTGAAATCTATAACTTTCAACTCGGATTCAGTTATGTTCCAGGAAAAAATAACTTACAGTACAGCAATTTAATTGCTGCTGGCCTTTCCTATAAAAACAGCTTGTCAGATGATATAGGTTTTACTACAGCTTTGACTGGTGAATTTGCAAGAGAAAATTTAACTGATTGCTCAGATGGGACTTCTAAAAATTATGAATGCCGCAATCAATTACTACACTGGAATTTTGGTTTGAAGCTAAAATTGTTCGATCTTGATTGCATTTTTTCGTATGGTAATGGTGGTAAATCTGGTGAGAAGCGTAATCCTGAAATAAATAATACGTATTATATGAATGCAGGTATCGCTTACCATTCTGATTCTTACAAATCAAGCTTAACATATTTTAGTAGTGGTAGGGATATTGCAGGCGAAGGTACAAACGAGTTAACATCATATGCTTTAAGTCTTGAAAATTCTCTTTTTTTAGGTACTTCATACTATTTCGATATTGTAAAGTTTAGTACAAAAGAGCCTAAAATAGAAAATAACAACTCTGGTTATGTGTTCTTGGCTGGACTGAAATTAAGTTTTTAATATTGCCTCCTTCCAACACTCTTTTCTGTCATCCAAGGTAACCGTTCACAGATTTCCACTTAATTTTTCAATCTCACTCATGGAGAGGCCAGTAAACTGACCTTACCCAGAAAAAGTGGAGAGAAAGAAAAGAGTTTTTTCGGGTAAAATAAAATTTTGGAGGATTAGAAATGGTAAGAGAATATACGGCAGAATTCAAATTGGAAGCTGTTAAACTGGCAAATGAACAAAGAAAGGCAGGTCAACCAGTTGCAAAAGTAGCAAGAGATCTAGGAATAAGGGATAGTGTATTAGGAAAATGGATGAAGAAATATAACGAAAAAAAGTCAGCGGCAAATGCATTTCCAGATGTAGCACCTTATGACAAAGAGAGGTTTGATTTACAAAGCAAGAGTAACAAGGGAAAGAGACATTTAAAAAAAAGCCCTGGCCAGTCAAAAAGAGTAAAATATTTTTTTATATAGTAACTGCTATAAAGTACAGGAATTATGTAGGATTTTCTGCTAGTGGCTACTATAAGTGGACCACAAGAAAAATAAGCAGTAGAGAATCAGCAAATAAAGAGCTACTCGAAGCTATTCAAAAAATATATCAAGTTTCTAAATGTAGATATGGAGCTCCTAAAATTCATGCTGAATTGAAGGCTTTGGGTAAAAGTTGCAATTTGAAAACGGTGCAAAGTATTATGCAGAAAAATGACATCAGGGCTATACTGAAAAGAAAGTTTAAAATTAAAAAACAACAAACAGATAATAGAGCTGTAGCTCCCAATATACTAGATCAAAACTTTATTGTTGATCAACCAAATAAAGTATGGGATTACTTACATCAAAACCAAGGAGGGATGGCTATATTTGGCAGCAATAATTCTCACGTATGGTAGTTAATGAGTAGTGCAATAAATAAACAATTGGTTATGAACTCTTTATTAATGGCCATTAATAGGCGTAAACCTGTTAAAAATCTACTGCTGCACAGTGACCAAGGTTCACAATATACTGCGCAAGGGTATCAATATCTCTTAGCTGTAAAGAATATAGATGAGTAATAAAGGCTGTTGTTACGACAATTCTGTTGCAGAAAGCTTCTTTAGCTCATTGAAAAGAGAAATACTTATTGATACTTCACAACACTCTGCTCAACAAACTAGAACTGCAATATTTGAATACATAGAAATTTTTTATAACAAACAACGTCACTATTAACTATTGCATTCCAGAACAATTTGATGCATCATTCTTTTTGTAAAAAACATTCCACACTTTCTCTCCACTTTTTCTGGGTAAGGTCACTGACTCAATACCCAGTCAATATCCTTTCCACCAGTTCTTTTACTGCCGGTACGTAGCCATTCTCATAAAATGGATCTTGCTTAAATTTGTACACATTGTGCCCGGAAAACATGAGTTCGTTCTCAATATCACCATCGTGTATAACGTTTTGCAGTGTTTTTTGTATGCAAAAACTACGCGGATCTGGCTTTCGTCCTGTTGAATGGTCACCATGATCTTTCCAATTGCTAAACAAACAATGGCTCAAACATCCCATACAATTGATTTGATCTTCTCTTATTTGTTTAAATTTATCTGGCGTCACAAAAATAACAGTTGAATCTGGGGTTTTCATTGCTTCTGTGTACCCTGCTTTAGTCCATGTATTTGCCAGTTCTTTGTCTTTTGCAGTAAGGTAGATCTTCCTACCTCTGCTACCCATTGCAAATTCACTATTGGATTCTTCGCTGGCATTTTCTGAAAAATTTACTTGATGTAATTTTCGTTCCTGTAACTCACGTATAAAATTATTCCTCACCGCAGATGAATAAAACCCTGTTGGACTGAATTTATTTAAAAATACATCACCTTCTTCTAAAGTGAGTAGCTTCTTTTTCCACTCTGCAGAAATTGGGCTTTCTTTCGTCAAAAGTGGACGAGTGCCAAACTGAAAAGCTATTGGTCCAATTTGCAGATTGTCAAACCAATGTTCCCAATCTTTCAAATGCCACACTCCTCCTGCCATAACAATTGGTGTTTCTGAGAGACCGACCTCGTTCATGAAAGATCTAAGCTCTGCAACTCTTTCAAATGGAGCCTGTGGTAGCTCTGGGTCTTCACTGTTACTGAGTCCATTGTGCCCTCCAGCAAGCCATGGATCTTCATACACTACTCCACCAAGCAAATAGGAAGATATTCTTTGGTAAGTACGCTTCCATAATGCTTTAAAAGCACGCACCGATGAGATAATAGGGTAATAATAAACCTGATATTTAGCTGCAATTTCTCCAAGCCTATAAGGCATACCAGCACCGCAGGTAATACCATGAATCAAACCTTTCGCTCCTTCTAATATGCCATGAAGTACGCGTTCTGCTGCTCCCATCTCCCAAAGTACATTCATGTGTATTCTTCCATGACCTTTTGATATTTCATTTGCTATTCTTGCCTGACTAATTCCAGCTTCAATACTATACTCAATCAATTCACTATGCTTTTCATTTCTTGTTTTGCCTTTATAAATTAGTGGCACTAACTCGCCATTATCATCAATAAGCTTAGCATTTGCACCAGAAAATGTACCCACAGCATCTGCTGCAGCAAATGCTCCGCTTGATCTCCCATCACTAACTGCAATGCCTTTACCACCTTCGATGATTGGCCACACTTCCTTTCCTGAAATTACTATCTTTTTTATCTTATTTTTCAAAACTTCCTCGCAATCTTTCACTCTATTTTACTTAATTACTAAAAAAATGATAGCTGTTTATTTTTTCTTGTATCATTAAAGCTTCTGTAGCTACTCATGCTGTTGTAGTTTGAGAGCAGTTCCCATCGGAAGGGTGTCATTCCAGTGCTTGACACTGGAATCCAGTTTTTGATCAAAAATGTTGCTATAGTGCACAATCAATTTTCCTGGATCCCAGTGTCTGGGCACTGGGATGACACCATAGGGGGCTACTTGGATGACAGGGGAGGGAGGCTGCTGGGATCCTGACAACCGTCATCCCGCTGCTTGTTAGCGGGATCTAGAGATACCGCGGCGGTATGACGTAGAGCTACGTGTTTAGGTTTAATGAATCCACTATATCTTTTACTTGAGAAAAAACATACTCTTTGCTTACACTGGTATCGATAATAAAGTCACTCATCTTCCTTTTCTCCTCAATAGATAACTGAACATCGGAGATTAGATTAAGCTTTTCTTTATCTATGTTGCGTTCGTTAAGTCTTTGAGCTTGCACAACGCTATCTGCATGAACAAAAACAATAAGGTCGCAATATAAATAAAATTTTGTTTCTAATAGAAGTGGCACATCTAAAACTAAAAGTTTTCTATCGATCTTTTTTTCCTTGGCAATAAAAAATTCTAATTCACGCAGCACAGCAGAGTGAACCAAAGATTGAAATTGTTTCCAATTTTCATCGTAGGCTAAGAAATATTTAGACAGTACTGTTCTATCTATTTCACCATTTACTACCACTCCAGGAAAACTTTTCTCTGCATAACTTATTATGCTTTTATCCACTTTATAAAGTTGGTGTACAACAGAATCAGCATCAAATACAACAGCACCAAACTCTTGAAAGCAATTAGCTACAAAGCTCTTTCCTACCCCAATTCCGCCTGTTAGACTTATAATCATATAACAAAATACATTCGACTTCTTTTGAAACTATAGCTAAGGTTTCTCTATATATATTAACTAGATTTTCTAGATCCCAGTGTCAAGCACATAACTATACGAACATTGCAATTTGTAGGTGGTGTCATCCCAGTCTGGGATCTAGCTTTTTGGTAATTTTATCGAAAATGTTTGCTCGTTTACAATCAATTTTCCTGGATCGAAGTAGTCAGGGCTACTTGGATAACACCCTACTTAACCGTCATACCGCCGTGGTATCTCTTAGCCACTAACACGTAGCGGGATGACGATTGTCGATAAATCTAAGTTACTTTAGCAACAGTTATTCTCCACTAAATTACTCTGAATTTTGGTTATATTATTTGCGGATTTCACTGCTGAAATCTCAAATTTTGAGCTTGTGTTCAAAAATGATTCAACTGACCTGCCAAAAAAATCATATCTCCATCCCTTGAATAATTTATCTGTCTGTCCAGATATTGACCCGGTTAACTCATCTTTTGAAGAAACTAATTTCCTTGATATGTTACTTTCTTTACATTTACTATCTAAAATAATTGAGAGTATATCAAGTACAGATTTGTCATAATTACTCGATAAGGTGTTGTTTTGCTGCATCCAATTTCTCTCATTTTCATTAAAAATATTCACAAACTCTAGTAAATCCGCATCTTTTATATTTTTTGTATTCCTCTTGAGATCATCTAAAATCTCATCAACATGCTCTACATTTTTTTCAATAAAATCAGCTATTACAGCATTATTGATTATTTTATTACGGTTCATATTATAGCGCTGTGCTAAGGTTTCTTGCCACTCACTAACTGCTTTAACAGTTAGTATCAATCTTGGATTTACTTCATAATTAAATTTAATCCTCTTCCATGCATCTTTTGGGCTATGTAAATACTTATTTATATCAACTATTGATTCCATCTCTTCTTGAAACCAACCCATCTTATTATTTTCTTCAAGTTTATTGCACAATATTTGGTGTAGGTCATATAGGTGTACCACGTCGTTTACTGCATAATCTAACTGGTCTTCGGACAACGGACGCCTTAACCAATCTGAATTTTTAGCTTTAATTTTATCCAGTGCTATCCCTTGATATTGCTCCACTACTTTTGAGTAACCAATAAAGTCATGATAATAATGACAAAACATAGCGGCAACTTGGGTATCAAAAATGGGAGTGGGAATACATTTAAACACAGTGAGTAAGGATTCTATATCCTGCCGGCAGCTATGAAACACTTTAGTTATTTCTTGATTCAGCATTATTTTCTTAATGAATGACAAATCAATTTCTGGCACTAATGCGTCTACAATAAAACTCTTCTCTCCGTAAGAAATTTGAATTAACGATAATTTTGGGTAGTAGATTAAATTATTTCTAATGAACTCCGTGTCAACTGCTATAAATTTCGGCTTTTTTGCTATTAACTCTTCACATGTATTCTCCAGTTCTGATGTTGTACTAATTAGCATATATTTTTTATTCAGTGGATTTATTTTATAATTTATATTAAATTTTTGCAATTAATGACTTCTTGCAGAACTTTCTATCACTCATTGGCATCACACAAATAGCCTTTTCCATCCCAATCCCAGTGCTTCCTTCTCCTGTCATCCCAGTGCCCTGACTACTTGGATCTAGCAAGCTTTGCTTGCAAATAAGTCTAATACGCGTCGCGTTTTATGCCAAAACACAATTGGAGTTACATGCAAAATAGATCCCAGACTGGGATGACAAAAAAAGGAGCACTGGGATGACAGCAGTCCTACGTCATACCGCCGCGGTATCTCTAGATCCCGCTAACAAGTAGCGGGATGACGATTGTCGTTTAGCTATAAATATTAAGAAATTTACCAAATAAAAAAAAAGGCAAAAGAAGCCCTGGGGTTATTATCCGCTTTAAAATATTGGCGTTTTTTATGTTTTAAACGCTTGACAAGCAAGATTAAGCTGCTTTTAATTGCAACTAACTTACGCTGCAAATGTTTAAGAAGTTTACTAAGCAGAAAAAAAGACAAAGAATCCCCGAGTTAGCTAGTCTTTTACTATCTCTGTCGAGTATTGGCATTTTTTGATGTCTTGTAACGCTTTATAAGCGCGTTCAGCTTATTTAGATAAAAATCTAGATGTAGATGAAGTTTTGTAAAGACATACAGTATCTATATACTGCAAAAAATTGAACATAAGACGCCGATACATTAAGTAATCCTTACCTTTTAATCTGCAGATTGGCGAAAGCAAATACAATAGCTTCACTATCATGATAAGGGCGCTGGCGAAGGGTGTCAAGTAAGTTTTTCGTTTCTATAGCTACTACCACGATTGTATAGGTAATTCTTCACTTATAATAATGATTCAAGCCTTCAGCTCCTCAAACACTTCACTTGCTCTATTTAAAACAGAATCAGGAAAACCAGCAAGTTTTGCTACATGTATTCCATATGACTCATCTGCAATGCCTTCAATTACTTCATGTAGAAAAATAACCTCTCCGTTCCACTCTCTTATTTTTACACAAAAACATTTCACGTTCTTCAAGTATTTGCTTACTTTAGTTAATTCATGATAATGAGTTGCAAAAATGGCGCGGCACTTATTTACATTGTGAATATGTTCAATCACCGCCTGTGCAATAGATAATCCATCATATACCCCTGTGCCCCTACCAATTTCATCAAGTATCACCAAGGAACGGTCCGTTGCCTGATTTACTATCGTTGCTGTTTCGATCATCTCTACCATGAAGGTAGAATAACCAGCTGTTATATTATCCGTTGCGCCAACCCTGCTGAATATCTTGTCAATCACTCCAATATGTGCACTCTCTGCTGGCACAAATGACCCCATGTGAGCTAAAATTGCAATGAGAGCGTTTTGCCTCAAGAAAGTGCTTTTTCCAGCCATATTAGGACCAGTAATTAGATGTATACCAGCTAAATTGATGCTATTTGCAATGAATTTATCGTTAACTTCAACCACTGGATGTCTTCCGCTACAGATATTGAACTCTTTGCTGTCATCAATAATGGGTTTTACGTAATTATTTTGCACTGCAAGCTCTGCAAATGCGGTTCTAATATCAAGTTTTGCCAAAGCATTTGCAGCAAGAGCAATTTTTTCAGATTCTTTAGCGACTTCACTACACAGTTCACTAAAAATTTTCATTTCTAAGCCGATTGCAGCATCACGTGCCGTAAGAATTTTATTTTCTAGTTCTTTCAATTCATTAGTAGTGTAGCGCATGCTATTTGCTAAGCTTTGCCTATGAATAAATATATCCGAAGTTATTTTGTGATTTGCCGACACTTCAACGTAATAACCAAGTATGTTGTTGTGTAATATTTTGAGTGCGGCAATGCCAGTTAGGTCGCGATAAGATTCACGGAGTTTGGTTATTAGTTTATTACTATTATTTAATATGTAGGATAACTCAGATAATTCTGAGTTGTATTTTGAGTGAATAAATCCTCCTTCTTTCACGGAACTGAGGTTATTATCGAGTATAGCACTATTTAACAGTTCAAATAGGTCTTTATGATTGCCAAGGCTTTTATGTATTGTGCTTAGTTCACTCTCGTCTGATTTTACTGTTATTCCAGCGCGTGACGCTGGCTGGATCTCAGTTTGGATGACATATTGTTGTGGGAGAGATCCATTTTCACCTGATTCAATTTTACATAAGAACTCAGACAATTCTAAAGTCTTTCCTAGGCCTATTTTCAATAGGTTCATATCCTTTGGTGAACCACGCCCTAGTATTAAGCGCGATAAAGACCTTTCAATATCCGGAATGTTAGATAATATCTCTCGTATTTTTCTGCGTGGCTCATGATTATTTACAAAAAATTGAGCGGTGCTGAGCCTCAAATTGATTGCCTTGGAGCAAGCAAGTGGTGAAGCGAGCATTTGCTTGAGCAGGCGTCCACCAGAGGCTGTAACTGTGTGATCAATAACTGAAATTAGTGAACCTTTCTTTTCACCAAATTGAGTTGAAAATAACTCAAGATTTCTCCTTGCTGAAGCATCAATAAGCATGAAATTTTGTTGCTTATAGGTTTTTGGGAATTCAAGCCTTGGAATAGAGCCCCTTTGTGTTACTCTGACATATTCAAGCAGTGCACCACACGCCATGATTTCTACTTTGCTGAAATTTCCTATACTCCCAAGTTCCCTGATTTTATAAAACTCGCATAACGTTCTGTGAGATTTACTATACTCAAAAAAGCTCTGTGCGTGTTGCGTAATTGATATTTTATAATTTTTTAAAATCGATCTAATTTTTTCGTCCTCAGTGAATTTTTCAGAAATTAATAATTCTCTTGGTGATATACGCAACAAATCACTATCTAGAGCTTTCAAACTCGTTAAAGTGTGAAAAAATTTTCCCGTCGATAATTCAAGCCAACTAATAGCATATTCGTCATTTTGTTCAACTATGGACGCGAGATAATTATTGCTTTTATCCTCCAGTAGTGAATCTTCTATAATTGTACCTGGAGTTACAACTCGCACTACATCACGTTTTACTATGGATTTATAGCCCCTCTTTTTTGCTTCATCAGCAGTTTCTAATTGATCACAGATTGCTACTTTGAATCCTAAATCTATTAGCTTGTGCAGGTAAGACTCACTACTGTGTGCTGGCACTCCACACATTGGTATTTCTTGCCCACACGAATTACCTCTCTTAGTGAGCACTATATTCAGCAATTTCGCAGCTTTAATAGCATCATCGAAAAACAACTCATAAAAATCTCCTAGCCTATAAAATAGCAGATGATCCTTGTATTGAGCTTTCAGGTTCAAATACTGCTCCATCACAGGGGTGTTTTTTTCTTTTACGAAGCTCATAATATTTTTTAATATATTGTATTGATAAACGTTATTATAGATTATATTGCACATGTGAATAACATAAATTTTAAATAGGTGTATAGAGGGGAAAATTTAAAACAATTAAATTTCTTGGATCCAAGTAGTCAGGACACTTGGATGACATAAAGAGTAGGAGTATTTGATGACAAAAAAGCAAAAACACAGTTGTCATTCCAGCGCGTGACGCTGGAATCCAGAATATCCTAATTACAAGGTTTATTATTTAGTTTGAAAAATACTATAGCTTTTTCTATGTAAGTTGTGGCCCCTTTTTACCATTTGCGACAGTTGTATCATCAACAGATATTTCAGAGCTAACAGTGCTAATAGTTTTTTCTATCGCTTTAGCCTGTTCATAGTCTTGACTCAAAAAATACATGGCCAGTCCAATAGCTATACTAGCAACAAGAGAAGATGCTATCATTACACCTAGTATCATACCACCAGAAAGACTTACTGCAACACACACACCAGCTCCAAGTACAACACCAAGAAAACCACCAATTATTACGCCAGGCACCAAACTGCCTACCATAGCGCTTTCTTTTTTCGTATTAGCTTGTTTTTTCATACTTCTAAGAAACTCCTAAGAACCTTCTTCATCTATCGGCTCCTCTTTCATTAGTATATAACCAAATTCCTTTGCTTTTTTAGTCAAATTTTTGACTACTCTCTCTTTGTAGAGTGTTTCATAATAGTTCATTCCTTTTTCTACATATTCTTGTCCATATTTTAGCATATTATAAAAAATACATGCTAATTTCCTTGCTGTAGCAGTGATCGCTTTTGGTATCCCTAGTCGCTTCTTTAACCTCCTGCAGTATGCACCAAGTGCAGTGTTGCTTCTTGATACACAATGAGCAGCAAGTCGCAAGGCAGTTGCAGCACGATTAACAACTTTACGAGTTCTTGTTCCAATAATTTTCCCTCCTGTAATTTTATTAGCAGGACTTAATCCGAGCCAGGAAGAAAAATGCTTTTCTGTCCTCCATTTATTGTGATTTATACCTGTTTCTGAAATGATAGCCTGTACACTTAATACATCAAGTCCTGGAACTCTAGTAAAATCCATCCCCGTTATTCGATATAAATCTTCATCTACGGCAAAATCTGGACTATTCTTCTGTTTTCTCTTTCGTGTCTTATTCAATGCCCTGTTCTCATTCGACTTTGTTTCAAATGTTTTATAGTAATTTTCTATACTTTTATCACATCCCGTTATTTGCTCTTGAAAAAAAGTATATGCTGCATATTCTTGTTTTAGCACAAACAAGTGTTCCTCTCTATAATCACCAGCTAACGCTTTTGCTATAGTAGACTGATCATTTTTTATTCGTGCATCCCTGAATTTAGCCAATTTCTCAGGATCTCTTTCGCCTTCAATTATAGCTTCAATGATTTTCATACCAGTTATCCCAGTAATATGACTAATAACCTTGTGTAATTGAATATTCATTTGAATTAGCGCTTTTTGCATACGTTGAGTATGTTTAGCTGCATTTTCAATTAGATTAGCACGTTGTCTAACGTAACTACGCAGTACACACATTTGATTATCCGGTCTAAATGATCCTTGAAGCAGTCCATAGCTGTGCAATTGTTGCAGCCATTGACAATCTTGAACATCAGACTTTCTACCAGGCACATTTTTGACATGTCGCGCATTTACTAATTTTACTTCAAATTTATGTGATTCTAATATTTGAAATAAGGGAATCCAATATACTCCAGTTGACTCCATGGCTACAGTTCTAACCTGACACTTTTTTAACCACTTTGCTAAGTTGTGTAGATCTACTGTAAAGCACCCAAATTTTTGGATACGTTGTTCATCTCTTCCTTCAGGTACACATACATAATGTACAGTCGAGCCAATATCAATCCCTGCTGCATCAAGGTTTATTGTTTTTAATTTACTTTTTGCTTCTGCCATATAAAATCCCTCCTATATTATTATGATAAGAAGCACTTCAGCTTGGGACGGTTAGGTTATACAATCTTCTAAACGAGGTAGCCCAAAAAGAACTCCATCAATGGTTTTACCATTTCCCCCAAAACCATGCTTTCAAACGGGCATTTATAGCACCATTGATTGTTTCGGTTATAGCTGCAGAAGCGCTTCTTCATAACACTATACCCAAAGAACATAAAGTAAAGAGGGAGTTTCTTTTTGGTTTTACAGATTTTATCTGTTCTGGGCTTTGAATAAATTTAAGTTACCGTTGTAAACAGCGTAGTGTAAAAGACTCCAATCTTTCGACCATTTATCTTTGTCTTTAGCATCAGTATCACTTCTGCTAGCACTATTAGCAAGAAAGTGCTTGACTTCATCTAGCTTACCTTCCTTAATATCTTTATTTATAGAAAGGATTCCAGCTGCTTCTAATTTAGAATACTCTCTTGCCACCTCTAAAGGTGTTTTACCTTCATCATTTTCAGCTTCAATTTCAGCACCATTAATAATAAGAAGCTTAATTAAATCCAAATTACCTTCTCGGGCAGCATAGTGTAATAGCATACAACCATGTTGATCCCTTTTATTTACAAGGAAGTTTACCATTTTTGATTGATTGTATTCATTTGCCACTTCTAAAGGTGTTTTGTCTTCATTATTTTTTGCATTAATGTTAGCACCTTTCTCTACAAGAACTTCGACTATATTAAACGCCCAGTCAAAAGTAGCAGCGCAATGCAAAGGTTTCCAGCCGTCCTTGTCCTCAGCTTCAATATCAGCACCATTACCAAGAAGTAGTTGAACTACATTTAGCTTATTATTTATAACAGCTGCATGTAAAGCAGTTGCTTGATATTCTCCATTTTTAGCTTCAATATTAGCACCATTCTCAAGAAGAAATCTAGCTTTATCTAAATCACCTATTTCAGCAGCAAAGTACAGTTGTGTTCTACCATCTCTATCTTTATATTCTACAAGATATTTTAATATTTCTAACCTATTATGCTCACGTGCTACTTTGAGAGGAGTCTTCTCTTCTCTATCTTTGGTCCAAATATCAGCACCTTCATCCATAAGAAGCTCTACCATATCAGATGGACCATACAAAACAGCATAGTGCAAAGGTGCCCGATCATCTCCGTCACCAGCATTAATAATGGTATTCTTGTTTGAAAGAAACTGAAATATATCCCTAACTAGATCCAAATTGCCATTATAAACAGCATAGTGTAAAGTAGTCCAACTTGTTGAGAATTGATCTTTGATTGCAATATAATCCGGACTTCTTTCAGCAGTTTTATCAAGGAAAAAATTTACTGTATCCCATTCACCATTTTTAGCAGCTTCATTGACAAGATACTTTAATTCTTCCCTTGGATCAACTTCCCTTGACTCAAGGTAGACAGGACGTCCCTCCTCTTGTAAAGACTTTCTATGGTGTTGCATATCACGCCTCTTGCGAGCAGATCCACAATTTTCAACCTTCCACTTAAATTGATCATCCCCTAATTTTGAAGGCCAGGTAAACACACGCCGCCGATCACTGTCAAATTGAAAATCCTTATAATCACTAGGTGAATATAAGTACCTTCCATATCCAACATTCTTTAGATATACATTATCGCCATTAAGTTCAACCTTCCACTTAAATTGATCATCCCCTAATTTTGAAGGCCAGGTAAACACACGCCGCCGATCACTGTCAAATTGAAAATCCTTATAATCACTAGGTGAATATAAGTACCTTCCATATCCAACATTCTTTAGATATACATTATCGCCATTAAGTTCAACCTTCCACTTAAATTGATCATCCCCTAATTTTGAAGGCCAGGTAAACACACGCCGCCGATCACTGTCAAATTGAAAATCCTTATAATCACTAGGTGAATATAAGTACCTTCCATATCCAACATTTTTAATACATACCTTTGACGAAAATACTAGATTCCTCAATGACTCTGGTAATTCTTTTTTTATTTTTTCAAGCTCAGATCTCTTTTCTGAATTGACACTACTGTAATCACCTGCTTTCATAACTTCCTTCACATAAAAGGCCAAATTAAACACTGCATTATTGTTAAGGTTGTTCTCCCTTTTCATCTTATCAAACACAGCTACATAACCTTGAATTTTCTGCGTAGTACTATCATAACTACGTATAAATCTTAACATTTCTTCTGTATCTATTTCCCCATATACATCATTCACAACTTCTTTAATTATTCCACCAAACAACTTTTTATCGAAATTGTAAATCTTATTAGCAAGCTCAGTGGTTGAAGCATAACTATCATCGAACATATCATTCTTTAACTCTTTTCTTGCTACACTTTTTATTGAATCTCTCAGACTACTTACATAAGATGCCGCCCATTCTTTTACATTAGATGGAGTATTTGCTCGACTAATAATTTCCTTCTCCAAACTTCTAATCAGTTTCATCATCTTATATGGGTTATCATCAACATTTTCACCAAAAAGAGATTTGACCACATCTAACTTACCTTCTTTAACAGCCAAATACAGAGGTGTCCCACTCTCCTTACTTCTAGCTTCAATGTTGGCACCTCTATCTATAAGAAATTTGACCATATTAGGTTCATTATAATAAACAGCATAGTGTAATGGTGTCCAATACCATTTGTCTTGAGCATTGATATCACCAACTTTGGCTAGCAGAAGGTCGAACACACCATTTACTAGATTCAAATTACCGTTGTAAACAGCATAGTGTAACAAAGTCCAACTTTCTGACCATTTGTTTTTATTCTCAATATCGACACTGCTCCTGTTAGCAGTCTCATCAAGAAAAGCTTTAACTTTATTCCATTCACCTTCCTGAGCTACTTTGCTTATCAAGGGCTTAAATTCTGAAGTTACCACTAACTCATTATACTGACCTATTGCATTTTGGTCATAACCGCTCAGTGAAAGGTCATCTTTTAACTTTTTAAGTAGCGTTAAAACTTGATCACTATTTTGCATTTTATTTTTGAATTCCTCAATTTGCTCTACACTGCAGAGCTTTTCTGTAAAGTTAATTTGATCTTGTAGTGAAGAAAAACCTAAACACTCATATGTTTTATTTCCACTCTCAAAGCCATTAACTGACACTAAACACTTAAAATCATTTTCCGTTCCTGTGCCATCAGCTTTGTTTTTATAATTTTCTGAAGCTTTATCAATCAAAGTTTGTATTTCTTCCACATTAGATAAGCTAAACCTATTCAACCTACGAATTACTATTGGATCCAAGCCTAAATCAAATTCCAATGTAGAAATCCTGTGAGATTCAGAACTATCCCAGTTTTTTATATTAGTCGTACAGTTAGATTTTGTATCATGCAACACCAGATCTGAGCCACTAGAAGAAACCTGAACCTGACCTGGAGTGATGTCTTTCAATATCATCAATCCTACACGTTCTTCACCTTGCCCTACAGAAGTTAAATCATCGTTTTGATTATGTTTAATATCAACAGACTGATTAAAATCTATAACATATTCTTTTATAACCTTTTTGTAATCATCCTTAAGCTTATCTTGATAACTTATTACTCCATCAATCTCTTGTGGTAGGTCGAAATATGAAAAATTACCATTATTCCACAGATGAAAATTAACATCTTTCCATCTACTTTGATCATCAAAATAACCTTCTATTTTCATAGTAAAAGGAACTTTACTTTCTCTCATCAATAAAAGATCACCTTTGTCTTTATATTGCTCAATATCCTCAGAACGAGAATCAATTACTACATGATCATATTGGAAATCTTTAGATAGGAAAAACATGTTTTGAGTTTGTATAGCATGGAAAAAAGGAACTAACTTACCATTTTTTACAGAAGAACTAGTACATGACATTGATTGTATGTAAGGAATAAAGGTTTCTCCCTTGCTATTCATGACCATAAGGTGTGCATAGCTGTCACCCTGAAGATATCCTTCTACTTGAATGCGAGTGTCATTGTAGTTTAAATACAAGTTACACTGTTGAGCTGAAAACTCCTTCGGAACTTCTGGCATAAATAGCACATCTAATTTTTTATCATCTGAGTTATTATCAATTATAACTTCTCTTTTTCCTACATCACTACCAATAACATATACATCACTTCCGTTTCCACCTCTAGCAAACATAGTTTCTTGATCACAGTTTATTATATCATCCCCTGAAGAACCAAACATCATATGTGGAACTGTGCTATTGCTCTGATTTTGTACTTTATCTCTCACAACACCAAAGACTTTATAGCTCTTATTATTGTTGAGAATTTTCTTGTAATGATTTTTCACAGCATCAAGATTATCAAGGGGATACTCTGTATGCAATTCAAATGAATTAATCTTTGCAGTGGGTGATCCTAATTTTTCGATCTTAGGAACAATATTACTACCGTTCTTATCTATCAGTGTAAAATTAGGTTTACCGCTGCTTTTCTCAATATAATTTTTAATGTCAAGAGTATATTGGTTATTTTGACCTAATCCTATTTTTAGGGATAAAGTGTTATTACTCGAAGAATAAGTTATCTCATTATGGTCACTTAGTAGATCAGTTTCTGGAAAGATTACAGTTCCTGTTCCTTTTACATTAATTTCTGAATGCAAATCTCTACCTTTATAATCTGCAGTTTTTACATGGAAAGCATAATTGCCTTTTCCGCCTTTAACTGTAGTATATGGTGAAATAATTACCTTCTCGCAATTTTCAATTATGTCTTCCACATCATTGTCAAAACCACCACCACTATCTATAATAATATCACGATTGTCATTCCCTGTAAGAGGCTTAGAATAATCCCCACATAAGATCTTATCCACCTTTTTCTGCCTTCCGACATAATAATAACTAGAAAGATTATTACCAGCAGAATCATCAATCAATAAATGATCATTTATTTTCACTTTTAATGACCGATGGATATCATTAACATTCGCTTTTATAAGCTTATCTTTTAATTGGCTTAAATCAAGTATATTAGTAGAGTTACTTCCACCAATGACTTTACCCGAAAAGCTAGAGTTATTTACAAAAGCAAACCTATTTACTACATTATTACCGCCAGTTATTTCTGTTGCATCCTGAAAAATTAAGAAGTTATTATTGAGTTTATTACTTCCATCAACCTTATCTATATTTCTCAGATCATAAACAATTGTTTCGCCACTGCTTTTCCTTCTTTTATCGGCAATAACCATTGCATTATCACAATAGTGTACAGCTGATGGAATTGATTTTTTAATATCTTTTTCATAATCTTCATGAGTAATTTGTGGTAAACAAATCATTGTAGCATTTTCGATTGGATCAGGTAAAACACGTGAGAGATTCTCTGTATTAGCATCTTCTTTATCCATTGAAATCCTTGAATAACTTGGACGAAGAGTACCGTCGCTTACTTTTCCAAGACCAATACCATAAGCAACTACATTACTAGGACTTTTGCTTAAAGCTTTCCAGGCCTCTTTAGCTAAACTATTAACTATATTCTGCCTATCTGCAAGATGTTGTACATCAACTGGTATAGGTTGCAAAGCAAGTGTATGCCAAAAAATACGCCAATTCTCATCATGAGTTGTATCATACTTTTTCTCGTACTCTACGATATTGCTAACGCCACTATAAACTCCATAACCTACCATTAATCCAGCCCCAACTGCAATACCAACCCCAGGCATACTAAGTGCTGTAAGAGCAACACCAGAAAAAAATGATACACCAGAAAAAGATATAGATGCTATATTATCTCTTATTTCCTTCTCTCCGCATGGATTACCACTATTCTCCCTTTTTTTACAATCTACAAGATTACTTGCTGACATACCTATATCAACAATGTCAAAAGCTCCAGCCAAAGCTCCAGCTATGCCTTTTGCTACCGTTGTTCCAAATTTTACCCCTACAACTCGGATAGCAAACTTTGTCTGTTTACCTAAAGTACCTGGTATAACCTTTCCTACAACCTTTTCAGCTGATGCTACAACTTTTGGTGTAATTTTAACCATCACATTCTCAATTGGCTGAGATGCAAAAGACCATACTATTCCGCCTAAATTTAATCCACAATCTGTTGCCGTTCCATCCTTACAAGATACAATAGCAACATGTATTCCCCTTATTAATTGTATTCTACCTGCAGCATTCATTAACCTGCTCTTTAGTTTTGGATTTTTTGTTAAACCATTATCTTGTTGTAAAACGTCATTTTGTAAGTCTTTAATACGCTTATTCTGAGCATAGTTTACATATCCCCCATCCTGAATTACTTCATTGAGTAAATATTTATGATCACCTTCAATAGTTGGAGTAATCCTTTCTCCAATAAATTCCACCAATTGAGCACTCTTACCTTTATCCTGACTATCTTTAATGTAAGTCAGAAATTTCTCATTATCAATCTTGATTTTACCCTTGTTTCTTTTATCTACCTTTTCCGTATTAAACTTATCTATATCATCCCATGAGAATAAGCATCCATTAGTACTTCTTTTCTTTCTATTACCTTGTCCTAAACAACTACTTAAGTTATCTACAGTAGGCAAAACGAGTGTTGAGCTATGAACCACCTTAACAGGAATAGATTTTTCGCTTGTTAGAATAAGAGAATCTGCCTTTTTAGCTCCTTTGTCGAAAACAACACCGATAAATTTCACCTCATCACCATCTGTAAGTGTTTTATAGGTGACACCTTCTTTATATTCTTTATTTATTTGATCTTCTGCTTCTTTTAATAATGCTTTAGCTCCTTTACCCTGCCTTGATGCCTTAAGCTCCAACCCTATAGGAGTATATTCTTTAGCATTTTTACCATCACCTTCAAACTTAATACCATGCACCAGCATATCAATACGTTCCCCTCTACCAGTTTGAAACTCAGTTAAAACCAATGCTCTAGCTTCTGGTGATTCTTGTAACTTTAAATCACTATAATAACTAGACGCTCCATTCAATATCCCCTGGAAATGAGGTTCGTTATTAATAAGAGTCTTAAAAGACCATATTCCTTCTCCAATTTTTTTAAACAATTCGTTATACTCATTTATTGATGAAGACTGAGCAGAAGTAAGTTGAGAATCTAATACTCTATCAAATGTTTCTTTTAGCTGATCAGGATAAGGAACATCCTTAAAGCTACCTTCAAATCTACTCGTTTTCTTTTCGCTATACTGTTCTAGAGAAGTATATTCATTAGCTTCTATACTCAAATATTCTTTAAAACCTGATTTTTGTTTCTTGATATTAAAATTAAGATTTAACTCAGCTATTTTTCTATTTCCTATTTTCTCGTTTAGGTTATCAAGAGGAACTCCTTTACTCAGTACCCCAGCTCTTCCATCAGCTTCAACAACATTTATTACATAAACTAATTTTTCATCACCTTTTGGAATAAGCACCATTGATACAACTGCATGGCTTTTATCAAGTCTAGATGATTCTCCTATTTTTTCTCTAGCTTTTTCAGCTGCTGGTCGCTGAGGCCTGCTCGATTCAGACTGAATCTCAGTAGGTATATTTTCATTATAAATAAAAATATGTTTCTTAAATTTAGTTCCTAAAGGTTCAACTTCATTTAACAATAACGATTGTCCTAATAAAAACCTACTGAAATAGTGATTATCCCCCTTCTCTCCTGTGCCAGGAAACGTATGATAAATACGTTCCATATTATTCAGAATCCGTGTTTTTAATGTCTCTTTATCAATATCGTTCTTATTCCATTCATCAGTAGACTCTAACATATCTTGAAAAAGAGGAACAATTTTTGTCTCACGATCCTCTGCTTTAATATTGGAAATAGGAGATGGATAATCAAGATTTACACCAACACACAGAATATTGTCTGCAGTAGTTAAAACTCGCTGAACATTTGGTTGAAAGCCTTTTGTATACTCTATCGCTTGTTCTAAAGCTTTGGCTGGTGTAGTTTTGCTATTTTCTTTTACCTCCTCACCTTTCTTTAACTTTTTTAACTCTTCAGAAGTAGCAGCCTTCAACTCAATAATAATAGGAATAGAATCTAACGCACGATTAGGACCACGTGCTAGTAATACAATATCCGCATAACCCCTTCCCGCAAATTGCTCTAAGTAAACTCTAAGATTATATCTATAGCGGAAATTGTTCAAAGCACCTGCTATAAACCCATGATGTGCTGCCTCACGGAATGCCTTTCTGCCTTCTTTACCATATTCAAGTGAGCTCTCATATTTATAATGAATCTCGCTGATCTTTTTGAGAACTTCCCTAGAAGATTCTTTAACTCTTTCTTTGTCAGAACCAGCCAGCTTTTCTATGTCATCTTCTGGGTTGCTCCATAGTCCTTTCTCTATTTCCTTAAACTTATCTTGAGAAGGGTCATCCTCATATAAATTTTTATCTTCCACTGCAACAAAGATTCTCTGTTGATTAATTTTATCTTTGTTAATTGTGACTAACTTAACTTTTAATTTACCCTTGTTATCAAAAACAGGTTGAAACCTTGCAGGATAAAGCCTACCTAATGCATCCCTCAACTCACCATAACTGAACCTCCGAGTTGCAGAACGGGCACCTTGCTCTGAGATTACAAATAATCTTACCTTATCGATCACACCTGCTTCATTTCTAATCTCACCCTTTTTTATAACAGCTACCTTTAAAGTTTGCGGACCATCAAAACTAAAATAAATCTTTTCAATACCTAACTCCTTTGCTATCTTTGTATCCAGCAGCGTAGAAAAGCTTCCGAAGAAAAAGTGAGGAAAAAACCCTTTCTTTTCTACAGAATGCATATAAGATGGAATCTGATAAATATACGACTGAAACCTTGCTTTGAAAGATTTATCAAGTCCATCCTTCTGTTGAGCTGAAGCGCTTGGAATAGCTTTTCCTGCTTCTTGAATTAGTAATTCTATTAACTCAAAATCTTGTGGTCTTTCTTCATTTAGCATAAATACCCCCTTTACAACCTTTTACCTAAACCATGTACCTTATTTAACTTAACTTCAGTTAAATCAGTACTTAAACTCTCAAGCTCTCTAACTACAGATTTACCATATGATAGAAACTTATCCAGTGAACCCTCATCTCCTCTTTCCTTTAATATGGAACGTATATGATTGGCTTGTTTGTAATTCATAAATTCTTTAATCTGATCAGGACTAGCTTTATCCAACACTGCCCATACTGGTTCCATATAATCCTTTTTTACTAAAGGTATTAATAAATTTGTGTGGAAATAAGGGGACTTATCCATTACTTCTTTGCTCATTACAAAAGCACGATGATTATCAAACCCTTCTTTCATCCACATATGCATAAAAAGCTTCATGCCTGCATCTGCATGATGTACTGAACAATCTTCTATTTCTATACACTTTAACCAGAGATGGTAGTCATCTTCTGAAATATCACTTGGTTTCAAGCAGTCAAACAATGTTTGAACATGACCAAAGCAACGCATTCCTCGTAACGCACTTAAACTCCCATAATAACGATTTTCAGCCAAATCCCTTTTTAAAAGTTCTGGATATTTATCAGGACTTATTTGACTAAAGCAAAACTCAAATATTTCAGGATAACTGTTACAACGACTTCCCGCTGCACGCACTGCAGTTTTCATAAAGACTTCATCCTTCTGCTGAGTACTTAACTCATCTTCAGGCAACGATTTTATTTTATTCCAGAAAAACTCCACTGCTTCTGCTTGTTTAAGATCCATGGCACATTTAAGTCCATACTCATATGGATGACGACCATTCAAGTTTAATTTAGAGATGTGACCGCTAACAAAATGTGACCAAAACTGCCCTAAAAGACCTACTCCGAAACATCTAACCAAATGGTGATATTCTAGCAAACTACTCTCACCTTGAGCTGATAATCTTTTTTTTCTTTCCTCAAATAAGGCAATAATATCTTCTTCTAAGCAACACCGGCAAGCAATATCGTATCTCTTGGTGCTAAAAGGATTATCTGAATCTGGTGGCATAATCAGTTTCTTGCCTACCATTTGCCTATCAAGCTTAACTCCATGTAAACCACCTACTTTTTTCCAGCAATCTTCACTAGACAGTATTTGTGCAAGAAAATTATGCCTTCTTTGACCACTTCTTTCATGTAAATCCCAATTTGCATAGCACCAACGTTCAATTTGAAAGACCTTAGATGCCCTATAAGGATCATCCTCTTTAATGCAAGAAAATAAAACTTGCGGAATGTCTGAACGCAACATGGCTACTCCCCTTGAAATGAATAGACTTTAACCCCTTACATACCATAAAGGTTTAATGTATTTTGGACATGCTACTCCATCTTTAAAACTTGTCAACCCCTACATTTAAAATTTTTTGAAATAATTTTTGATGGAAGTCCTTAATGATAAGCTATTACTAATTTGGCAATACATGCTGTTAAAAACTTAAATAATACAACCACTTTCAGCAACTTAAAATAACAAACGTGAGAACTGTTCGTTTTGGGATCAGTTGGTCTACCAAGTGTATCGTTCGAACTTTTCTTTATAATAATTTTACTATACCGCAAAATCAGCTATTTTAGCCTACTTTGGTCACATTTACATACGAACCAATTTGCTTGGCTTTGTTGCAACAATTTTACGCTTTTATTTTCACAACGCCGCTTTTATTTAATTTGTTCTCACAAAGGTACGTACTATTTTCACGTTTTTGAAGAAAGTAAATGATTAAAATTTTGGTGACGCTATAGAGAGCAGCATTTTCATAAGCTTTTACGTAATTTTTTAACATAGTTGAAAATTACTGAAATATCTGATATCATATTCGCACGATAGTACAAAACACGAGAATAAAATGAGCTTTGATCGATACGTTACAGATGATTCTTTAATAATAAAGAATGCCACTACGGTAGACATAGGGAGACTGCTAAGCTTTTTACAAAGTAATACACACATTATAAGGCTTTCTTTAAAGAATTGCAATGTTGGTAGTGAAGTTGTAGAAGAATTAACTGAGCCTACAAGGCTTAATTTATTGTGCAATAAGATTGGTGATAGAGTTACAGGAGGATTAGCTAAACTTGGGCTTTATACACCATCATCTCTAATGTCTGGATATATTGATAACAGATATACTATTAGTACCAAGGCTGTAAAAAAACTAGCTCAACTTAAAAATCTTACTTCACTTGATTTATCGGGTAACAAGATTGATGATGAAGGTGCAAAAGAATTAGCTAAACTTGCAAATCTTACCTCCCTTGATTTATCTAGTAACAAGATTGGTTATGAAGGTGTAAAAGAATTAGCTCAACTTAAAAATCTTACTTCACTTAACTTATCGGGTAACAAGATTGGTAGTGAAGGTGTAAAAGAATTAACTAAACTTGCAAATCTTACTTCACTTTCTCTAGTGAATTGCGGTATTGGTTATAAAGATATAGGAGAATTAGCTCAACTTAAAAATCTTACTTCACTTAATTTATCAAGTGACAAGGTTAGTGATAAAGGTGTAAAAGAATTAGCTAAACTTGCAAATCTTACTTCACTTTCTCTAATATCTTGCCTTATTAGCGTTAAGGGTGTAAAAGAATTAGCTCAATTTACAAATCTTACTTCACTTGATTTATCGGGTAATGAGATTGGTAGTGAAGATGTAAAAGAATTAGCTAAACTTACACATCTTACTTCCCTTTCTCTAGCGGGTTGCGGTATTGGTTGTAAAGGTATAGGAGAATTAGCTCAATTTACAAATCTTACTTCACTTGATTTATCGGGTAATGAGATTGGTAGTGAAGATGTAAAAGAATTAGCTAAACTTACACATCTTACTTCCCTTTCTCTAGCGGGTTGCGGTATTGGTTGTAAAGGTATAGGAGAATTAGCTAAATTTGCAAATCTTACTTCACTTAATTTATCGGGTAACAAGATTGATGATGAAGGTTTAAAGGCTTTAACTAAGTCTTCATGCTTGAAAAACCTTAAAAAACTTTGCCTTGGTGAAATTAAAATTGGTATTGAAGGTATAGAAAGTCTAGCTGAAATTAAAAATTCCGGAGTCAAATTAATTCATTCTTTGAAAGAAATGTCACATAGAATCTTTTGTGATTTCCTGTTGAAACCACGTCCTCACAATCAAGTTCCATATAAAAAGGGCGTAAAAAAGATGGTTTTTAATGTAGCCCAACATGATAATAGTGGCAAGATAGTTAAGCATATCCTCACACAACCTAACAAATACCGTTTTTTAATTAACTCACAAGATAAACAAGGGCGTACATTATCTCATTTCTATACCCACTCTCCTGAAATGCAAGAATTTTTATTTAAGCATGGTTTCATTCCTGAAAAAGAACCAGAACTAGAAAGGGATGCTGAGTTACAGGGTATTTTACGAGATAGACAGTCTGTCCATACACCAGCAGCAGTTAAGCAAACACGTTTTATCACTAAAAGCTTAGTGGAATCTATAAATGCTAGTGAGAATGAATTAAAACAAGCTGCAACTTTTTATATGGAAAATGTGCCTAAATTACTTGAGCGATATCAGAGTGATTCGGTAAGAGTAGGATTACTCAGTCTTACCAAAGGCGAAAAAAAAAGTGTAATGGAGAAGACATTACTTAAAAATCAAGCTGTACCAAATGATGAAGAGTTCATTAGAATTACTGTTAGCAAGGCTAGTGAAGTATTGGAGAAAAAATACTTAGGAAAAGATCCAAATGGTGAATATATTCAAGAAATTTCCAAAACAAAACTCCAATACGATTATGACAGAGGTGATGCAAAGGTTACTATACCTGAATGTATAGGTTGTATTAAATTGCTTATTGATGGATTCTCTATTCCATTAAAAGAAAGCAAGGAATTGCTCGTTACTCTTGCAAACCAAAATCCAGAGCTGGTGAAACAAAAGCTATCTAAAATAAGGTTAGAACTTGGAAATAATAATGTTTCTCAGGAGCAAATAACTAATAGAACGGAGTTTTATAAGTTGTTAAATAACGTAGACGGTAGTAAAGTAGATAAATTATTCAAAGAAATTAGTGGCTTAAACATAGAAGAAATATGGAGAGAGCAAAAGGAATTTGTTCTTCTAAAACAAATATATGTGGCAGCAACAACATATGGTAAAGACGATGATGCCTGCACTCAAGGTACGTGGAGTCAAATTATTAACAGCGTCAGAGAAATTAGCTCGGAAATAAGTGATCAACTTACACAGTCTTTAGACAAAGAAAGAGAGCAAGAAAAACAGAGAAATAGTATTACCGCAGAAAACATTGTACCATTTGTAGAAGACTTAGCTAAGGAATTAATTCAATATGTTGAAGGCAATCTAGAATTGAAAGATGCCCTATTAGGCTTTGCGGTAGCGAGTACTAATATTAATGAGCCTAAAGAAATTACATTTAAAGAACAGAAGATTTTTGCAATGATTAGCCAAAAATTTTGTAAAGATATTAAGAAATATTTACCTAATTATGATAGAAATATACCGAAAGAAGATGAATATAAAATTATCATTGAAAAATTACCTGAAGTTAAGGTAATGCAAGATTTTGCACAAGGTAAAAGTGTAAACAATAATACCTGTAAAGAATAATTTTGGTCCTGCAAAAAGTAAGAACATTTTTATGGATATACCGCAGAGTATAATATGTTTTGCCCAAAAAGGTATAGCATATGAAGATCCCGACTACTATAATGCTCAAGTATTAATTTACGTGCTTGGCAGCATAGGGCTGAATTCAATATTAATGAAAGAACTGAGGCAAAACCTAGGTATTACTTATTTTGTTTATGCAAATAATATTCCCAATAAACATGGAAATATTATATCTGGACTCGTGAGTACTGATAATTCTACTGCTGGTAAAGCTATATCAGCGGTAAAAGATACATTAAGCAGGATAAAAAAGGAAGGAATTGATGAGCAATTGCTCAATGATGCAAAAATTAATATAGTGAATAATTTTATCTTTTCCTGCCTATCCAATAATGCAAATACAGCAATACTGTTGAATGGTATGCAGGTAAACGATCGTGATGTTAACCGTATAAATAATTGTGCAGATATCATTAATGATGTAAAACTAGAGAAAGTAAACGAGTTAGCAAGTTCTTTGCTAGATCCTGAAAATTTATTTTTTGTTGAAGTTGGAAGGAATACTCAAAATAAATAATTGATTCAAAAAAAGCATGCGCTCAAGATAAGGAGAAGTTGCTTTAAATGTTAAGTGATAGCCATAATAATTTAGAGGTTCTTCTAAAGAAATTATTTTGACCTTATGATTTTTCAAACATACCACTAGCTTTAAGATTTTGTGGGCCGGTAGGATATATTCACATATTAGTATCTTATGCATACTAATTAATAACCTAACTTTCTTCCCTCTTCTCTCCATCTTTGTGGGCAATAATAGTCTCTTCTATGACAGCAGCTATTTCATTCAGCTTCTTCAACTGATTAACCTCTGCGCATTTCCTTCAGCACCTTTTGATAAAGATCTTGTCTTTTCTCATTATCGAGCAGTTTGCAGTATAGTTTTAGCTGCTCAGGGGTCCTCAATAGAAGCCGTGCTAAATTGTACATCCAAGGTGCATAGTAGCATTCTAGGGCCATCTATGAAGGCAGTTTTTTAGCCAACTCTTGAAATTCAGCTAAATTTACCACTTTAATAGACTTTAGCATAAAGAAGTTGAACATTTCTTCAGAATTGTGTATAATTGTTAACGTCCTATAGGTTTACTTATTATGGCTCTTTCTAAATTTCTTGACCCCAAAAATGATATATCGTTCAAGCGTATCTTTGGTACTGAAAAAAATAAGGATATTCTTATTCACTTCCTCAATGATATCCTTGGCTTCACTGGTAAAAATGAAATAAAGGATATAGAGTTTTTAAGTACTATTCAAGACCCTGATATCGCCGCTAAAAAGCAAAGTATTGTTGATGTTCTCTGCAGAGATGAAAATGGACTGCAAGTGATCGTCGAAATGCAGGTCGCTAAAACTAAAGGCTTCGAGAAACGTGCTCAGTACTATGCTGCTAAAGCTTATTCAAGACAAGCTGACAAGGGTGATCAATACCATGACCTTAAGGAAATTATCTTTATTGCTATAGCAGATTGTATCTTGTTTCCCGATAAGTCTGAGTATAAATCAAAGCATACTATTCGGGATGAAGACACTAATGAACATGATTTAAAAGATTTCTACTTTATATTTATTGAATTGCCAAAATTTCCAAAAACTAAGGAAGATCAGTTGGAGAATATAGTTGAAAAGTGGGCCTATTTCTTTAGGTATGCAGAGGAAACCAGTGAAGAGGAGCTGGAAAAAATAATAGGGAGTGATTTTATAATCAAAAAAGCCTATGAAGAGCTAAATAGATTTAACTGGTCAGAGAAAGAATTTATTGCCTACGAACAGGAAATAAAACGTATTCTTGATGAACAGGCTGTCCTCGCTCAAAGACTCGATGATGCTACTGAACAAGGCAAAAAAATTGGTAAAGAGGAAGGAAAAATTGAAGGAAAAGTTGAAGTAGCAAAAACAATGCTGGCTAATAATGTTGATATTGACACTATTGTCAAGTTTACTGGTCTTTCTATAAGTGAGATAAAAGAATTGCAGAAAGTTTAATAACTTATAGATTCTTCTAAAGAAATTACCTTATTTGAAATTTACTTGACGCTTATAGTTTTTTGAGCATAGCCTTTTATGTTAGGTTCAAAGAAGACTGAATAGGCTGCTCCACACTTTCTACTTTCTCTAGCGTCGTATTCGGCTTTAGGACATCATACAACGCATAACTCACACAAGATAATCCAACAATTCCCACAACCGCTGCTACTACAGGCATTTTCATGATATACAATGCAACACCGCTTGCCAATAACACTGCACCAACAACACCAGCCAGGATTGCTTGCCTTTGTTGCGTTAACGGTTTATCTTTTTCGTCTGTAGCATCAAAACATGGTTCAGCGGAAGATGGGCTGTCAGCTCTATCAACGGAAGTTGGCTCTACAGTAGTTTCTATTTGCGCTTTTTCGCTGTTTTCACATATAGGTTGAAGATCTTCACTATTTATATTACATAATTTAGTGTCAGTTTCTGTAAACTGTATTGGTTTGCTTTTTTATTTCAACTTTAACTTCCTCAACATCTGCCGGCATCTCCATATCAGCTCCTTTTGCGGTAGTGGTACCTTTTTTATTTCTAAGCTTTTCAGCAATATCTTTCCATATTTTTTTCGGTGTTCTCATAATGTTTTTCTCCTATTGTTTTTATAAATTAAGATCATAAAATTTCTCTAACTGTTCACTCCACAGCATCGGTATTTCCCTTAAATCAACTAACCGCAAATTACTTGGTTGTCTCCCATTTACTATGTCTTCTTTGATCTTTGGTGCTAAATAATTTAATCTTAAAATTTGTTGTATGCGCCTTGTACCTATATTAATTTTAACGCTCAGCTCTTTCACACTTCTATATTTTCCTTCTTCTAGCTGCCGTTTCCATAGGTGAGCTCTCACCACTGCTTTCAGTAGTGCATTATTTGTTTTTCCTTCTGGTTCCACTACTGTGCATTTGTTTCCTTTCTTCTTTAAATTCATTGGTATAAATTTTTCCTCTGACTCAGAACCTGTCTTGAAAGGAGTTAAGCAGCTAATTTAGTAAGCATAGAAGTAATCATATTAAATAAGATATTGTTTTTTGAAGTAAGAGGAGAATGCTCGTAATCCTTGCTCATGCGTCTAAAATTGGAAAGCCAAGCAAAGGTTCGTTCTACAATCCAACGTTTAGGAATAACCTGAAATCCTGTATCAACCAATTTCTTGGTAATCGTTAGCAAACATCCAGTTTCCAACAAACATCGATTTTGTAATTTACCTTTGTATCCTTGATCAGCAAAAAACTTACGTAATGTTGGAGCTTTGCATTTAGCTTGAATAAAAAGATTGGTAGCACCATCACGATCCTGAATGCTTGCGCTGTGTACCTCTGCAGTAATTACAAGACCTAGTGTATCTACAATAATATGGCGTTTTCTACCCTTTATTTTTTTACCGGCATCATATCCTCTTGATCCCCTTTTTGAGTCGTTTTCACTGATTGACTGTCAATTATACCTACTGAAGGTGTTTCATTTTTACCAACCATTTTTCTTACCTCTTTTACTAGCATGTCATGTATTTTTTTCAATTTTCCATTATTACGCCACCTGATAAAATAGTCATACACCGTTTTCCATGGGGGAAAATCCTTTGGTAGCATTCTCCACTGGCAACCACCCCTCATTATATACCTTATTGCATTAATAATTGTTCTGATGTTATGTTTTCTTGGTCGTCCTATCGCTCCTTGTGCAACATAGGGCTCTAAAATTTCCCATTCCTTGTCACTTATATCACTTGGATACAATTTACCCTCCTATTTTTTGCTTACCTCATCATACTCTTTTCTTTATTCCCTTTCAAGACAGGTTCTCAGAACACACCTCTATTCCATCTTCTCTTACCCACACTGTTTTTATTAATTTCTTCACTGCTTCTTTCTGTTTTCCAAAACTTAAATTTTCCCATTTTTCTTTTTTTGCCCCTTTTTCCCAATTCTCATATAAGCATTCCGCTCTCTTCATTACTTCTTTTTCCACTTCTCCGGCTACTACTGTTCGGTTCATCGACTCGCAACCTTTTCCTCTTAAATGGTTATTGCATATATAATATCGATACCTTTTATTTTCTTTTTTTGAGTATGTCAGCGTCATGTTTACTTTGCAGCATCTGCATCTTATCATCCCCTTTAGTAGCGCCTCTTCATATTTTTTGCCTCGATATGGCTGATTCTTTATTAATTCCTGTGCCTTTTGCCATTTTTCTTCTTCTATTATTGCCTCATGCTTTCCTTTATACTGCTTCTCATAATGCCGTATTTTTCCCATATATATCGGATTTGTTATTATTCTCCTCACTGTGGCCTTTTTAAAGATATCTGATTTTGCTTTCGTTCGGTACCCTTGGCTATTTAACTCTCTTGCTAATCCTGCCATTGACTTCAGCTCCATATACCTCTCAAATATATGCTTTATTATTTTTGCTTCTTTTTCATTTATTATTAATTCCTTATCTTTTGTATCATAACCAAGTGGTGGATTCCCTCCCATCCATAATCCTTCCTCTTTCGATGTTGCTATTTTATTTTTTACTCTCTCTACTATCATTTCTCTTTCTAGTTGCGCTGCTCCTGATAGCACTGTTTGCACAAATTTTCCCATTGGTGTGTTGTTATCAAATATCTGTGTTACTGCTACAAAACTTATCCGGTGTCTCCTAAAAAATGACGTTACTTCTATGCTGTCTTTTGTCTCTCTTGATAACCTATCTAGCGTATATACCACTACGCAATCTATTTCTCCTGCTGCTATATCCTTTAATAATTCCTTTATCGCTGGCCTATTTAAATTGCTTCCCGAATATCCTCCATCGTCATATCTTTTTGGTAATATTGCCCACCCTTCTTTGCTTTTTATATACTTTTCACATGCTACTCGTTGCGCATCAAGACTATTAAACTTTTGTTCTAGCCCGTCCTCATTTGATTTTCTCGTATATATGGCACATCTTATCTCTTTACACATTTTTTTTCTCCTTTTCACGCATACCGAATAAGAGCGGTCCGTTGTAACTCATTCCCATTATTTTCCCGGCTACTGCTGATAATGATGTATAAAACTCTTCTCGGTAGATCAAACCAGTATTTGTTACCATTACAACGTGGACTTCTTCTCCTCTCTCTAATATCAACTCTGTTCCCTCTACTGGCAGTTTATCGCTACTTATCCTTTTTCCCTTCTCTAGTCGATCTGCTAGATATTCTAGTCTGTTTGCCCCTTTTCTTGACATTTCTCCATACGCTTTCTCCTGCAACCTATACGCCAATCTTGGTATCAAATATTTCTTTGAGTTTCTAGGCGCTTCTTCCACAAAGACCTTCCTCCATATTTTTCTCAGCTCTTCCAACGCTTTTTTCTCTAAATTCAATACTTTCTTTTCTATTCCTTCCATCCTAGCTTCTGAATTTAAAAAAAAGTTGCGGCTCATAGCACTTTCTCATCCACAGTTTCTAGCTCTTCCTTTGCCACTATCACACCTGCTGCCGGATACAACCCTTATTTTTTCTATGAACTCTCTCTGTTTATTTGCGATTTTTACGTTCTCTAACACTTCTTTTATCTCTTTATTATTTCTCGCATAATCCATTGGGGTCTTGCCAAATTTATCTTTTTGTTCCACATTCCCTCCCGCTTTTACTAGCTCTTCTACTATTTTTATCTCTGCTACCATGCACGCAAGGTGTAACGCGGCAAATTTGCTACTTCGTTCCACTGCGTTTACATCGACTCCTGCCTTTATCAGCTCTTTTGTATTTTCTAGACGTTGCCCCATCACTGCTAGGTGTAGTGGTCTATATTTCCCGGCATCTGCTGCATCTACATCTGCTCCCTTTTTGATTAATAATTTCACTTTTTTCGGATCTGGCATTCCCACCGCGTAATGTAGTATCGTCCTTCCTTTTGTGTCTTTTTTGTTAATATTTTCTATTGAGTTATCTAATACTTCTTTCCACGACTTATTAAATTCTTCTCTTTCTTTCTTACTAAATTTTACCATAAGTTCCTCAGCTATTAATGCAATATAAAGTGGCTCCAATTTGGCTCACTTTAGCGCTTAGCAAATCTTATTTGTTTACTAGCTACTTTTTCACTTAGGGCTGTTTTGGCATAAAAAGCAAGTTTTTTTTTACAAAATATACACATTTTTTCCGCATATTATATTAAGATATAAATCTATATGTTTAATCTGTTAAATCTACCTCCTGCTGTTGTAATTCATTTACGTTTCGTTTCTCCATTATCTCCTCTATTGCCTTGTTTGCTTCTCCATACATCACCGCCACATCTCTCATATTCACTCCCCTTTTCTCTAGAAAATTCGTTACCTTCTGGTAAATCTTCGCATAGTTTAGTGGACTACATCCAAATTTATCTACTGTATCAAGATCTCCTCCCGCCTTCATTAACTCTTCTATTGTTCCTTTCCTCCCTGCTAAACAGGCTAAGTGTAGTGGTACTGCTTTGTTGTTCGACTTTGCATTTACCTCGGCTCCTTTCTCTATCAGTGCTTTCACATTCTTTCTCTTTCCTAAAAATGCTGCTAGGTGCAACGGTGTCTCGCCTCTATTGTTTCTATCGTTTATACCTGCACCTTTTTCTATTAATAACTTTATTACTTCTGGGTTTGACACTTGTGCTGCTCGGTGCAATGCCGTACAACCACCTGAATCTTTTCCTTTTATGTTTTCTTCTGATATTGCTTTCAGTAACTTATCAAAAGCATTTTTTGTTTCTTTGTTAAACTTTACCATAATATACCTCAACTATCTATCTTTCATCAAATTCTTTAATCATAGTGTTCATCTTGCCCACCACCCTGCTTATTACGTTGTTAAAATCTTCTATTATTAGCGACTCATCTCTTTTTCTTATTTCTTCTAAACTTACTACTTTTCCTTTTAACTTCGGTAAAAATTTTCTACTCCATACATCTACCATTTCTCCAACTGATTCCACTACTTCATCGCATATTTTTGGTGTATCTCTTACTATACCTCCTTGCTTTTCCAGAAATTTCCTTGCCTCTTTATTCTTTTCATTGTCCAATAGCCAATACATTGGTGTACAACCAAATTTACTCTGTTGATTAATTGCCGCTCCTGCTTTCACCAACACTTTTATTATACTTTCTGCTCCTACCATACATGCAAGATGTAGTGCTGTATGTTTACTACCATACTCTATAGCGTTTATTTCCGCTCCTGACCTTGTCAGCTCTTTTACGTTTTCTAGACGTTTCGCTAATGCTCCCCAGTGTAACGGTGTAAAACCCTTGTTATCTCTCGCATTGACATCCGCTCCTTTCCTGACTAGAAAACTTACTTTTTTTCTTGTCGACATTTTTGCTGCCTTGTGCAGTATTGTTTCACCTTTTTCGTCTTTTTCATTAATATTCTTAAACGAGTTATCTAATAATTCATAAAATGACTTATTAAAAGCTTCTCTCTTTTCCTTGCTAAACCTCATTACACACCTCACTATAAAAACATACGCCAATTTGGCTCTCTTTAGTGCAAGATCAATTTTTTTTGTTTACTTGCTACTATTTAAGTTATGCGTGTTTTAGTATAAAAAGGCAAGTCTTTTTTCGCGTAGTACACCTTTTTTAACTAAATACTAATATAGTATATGAAGATATAAATACATATGTTTAGTATATTAAGCATATGGGCTGTCTTTCTTTCCAAGACCTGTTCAAATGACGATGTTCGTGCCACGTTAGTACACCTGGGTAAAACACTAAAATGTACCTTTCTAACTCATGTATTGAATCTTTTTGTCTTGAATCTAAATCATTTTTAAAGTGAATATTGTGCTCTGCTATACCAAATCTTATAACTTTTTGGTTGGTAAAATCTTCTACCTTGTAGTGGTGAGTAACGCTAAACCTTTCTAAAATTGGCTTGTATTTTAAATTCCACAGTTGTTCAGATAGTTTGCTACTTCCCAATAAAAATTTATTCCCTTCCTCTTCTATACTAGTAACCGGAAAACATGCGTTTATTTCTCCTAAACTCCAACTGTCCGATAATACTATCTGCGCTTTAGCAAACTTAATTGCCGGTAATAAGCTCTGTGGTAAAGGGTATAGCGTTTTTAAATTATTCCACTGATGACTTCTTTCATAAATACCGTTATAATTCTTTGTGTGAGGCTCGGTTTCTCCAAGGATTGCTACATCCAAGCGATATATGTCATTGCTTAAAGCTCGTTCATAATGATCGCGTAGATAACTCTCTATAACCTCAATTAATGGACTGCTAGATCTGAAAAAGTTCACTCTTCCAAATGATAACACTGGTCCATCTTTTTCTATTTTTACCCCCGAATAGTCAGAAAGAAGATCTCCAAATAAACTCTCGTCCAATATAAATCTCTGCGCATTATAATAATCGTTAAAAATCCTCATCAATCTGGATCTTACAGGCAGTGATAGTTTTGCCAGCTCTACTACTGCATCTACGAAGAAGTCGTTTGGTACGTCTCTTATCCCTATCTGTAATTCAAAAAAGTGTTTACCGGGTGGCTCTTCAATAATTGTAATATCATCTATACTTGCCCATTTTAATGCTATTTTCAGCGATGCTGGTGTTCCTCTTAAACGCTGAAATTCTACCCCTTCTTTTATCGCTCTTCTTTTCTCTTTTGCCCAACGCAGAATCTCTTCTAGACCATATTCCTCTATTATCCATGGCAATACTTTTTCCCCTGGGCTAAATTTAAACCCTCTAATGCAACCATGGTCTACTTTGTAATCAATAGCCTCTACTAATGCTTTTTCTTGCTTTGTTGCGTTTGGCGGTAATAACATTAACTTTTACCCATTAGTTCAATATTTAAGCTTTGCAAAATAGCACACTCATTTCCCAGTACCACAACATCCTCCTTTGGCTCTATTAATTCCACGTTTTCCACTCCTTCTATAAATAGATTTGCTATAATCCACGCCCTTGTTACACTCCATCCCAATCTTTTCGTTGTTTCAAATTTTTCTATAAATCTCTTCTTCACTGTTTCAATAATGTCTGGTCTTTTAATGCTAATTTTGCTGTGGATATCTATTTCAATAATATTGCAACCAACTACTGTTATCGTATCTGTCAATACCCTTATATCATCCCTGGTGACTCGCTTTCTTACAATATCAAGTAGTTCTTCAGATGCTATGCCATTTGTGGATAACTCCGTGGATAAAATCGAGATCTCTACACTCCCTGGCACTTTTGATTCAACCAGCGCATCCTTTACTCTTCTATCTGCTGAGAGTGCTTGAAACCTATAATGCTCTTTACTTCCTCCAGTGCTTGAGCCAACTATTCTTGCCTTGATTCTTTTTCTAAATCGTTCGTCATCTTCTTCTTTTTCTCTCTCAACTCCGTAAAACTCAGCTAAACGATCTAAGTCTTCTCCTCCTGCGAACTTAAGTAAATTACTTTTTACTGCTTCATTTATTCTTTGTCTAAGCAAAAGTTCTCGCCAGGCTGCTACCTCTAAAATCTTTATTGCTGGGTCACTTTCTATTAATGCTGTAAAACTTTCATCACGACTTACTAATTCCTCTTTCATCCGAGAAAAAATCTCTTCAAAGTTCAGTGGTTCGATAATATTTGGCTGCTCCATCTTTATACTACAATTTCTTCAAAATGAATATTTTTCCCATTTGGTAGATAAATCCCATCCAAAGAAATTGTGACTTTCCCTTCTTTTACTTCTGTGATTTTTACCTTTTCGAGTTTGAACCTTGTTTCCCACTTTTGTAGTGCTTTCGCTGTTGCCGCATAAATTTCTAACGTAAAATCTCTATTTATTGGCCGATCAATTAACTCAGATAACCTTGAGCCATAGTTCCTACGCATGATTCTGCTGCCTATCGGAGTGGTTAAAATATTAACTATTGATTGCTTTAAATGTTCTATTCCTTCAAGCTCTTTCCCAGTATTAACGTCCATTCCTCGCATAAACACGTTGCCTTTTATGTTATATCTGTTTAATCATTTTCTTCTTAGTACTTGCGTATTTTTCACGAGCTATAGAGATAGCTTTTCTCAACTTCTCCTCAAGGATTTCCTTAGGAGGCAACTGTGTTAAATACTGCGCAACATGAATATTAGATCCTTCAAGCTCCAGGTATTCTATATCTTCTTGATCCTTATCAGCACATAAAATAATCCCTAGGGGTTTTTCTTCATCTGGTTTTCGTTCATTTTTATCTAACCAATTTAAGTACCATTCCATCTGTCCTTTATAAGCTGGTTCAAATCGACCAATTTTTAGTTCTATTGCAATAAGGCGCCTTAATCCCCTATGAAAAAATAGCAAGTCTAAATACCTATCAATTCTTTCGGTACTCATCCTTTTTTGACGTGTCACAAAACAAAAATCATTACCAAACTCTTGTAAAAATTTTGTCAATTCATCCAAAATCGTATTTTCTAGATCAGTCTCACTATGACTTGATGGCAATTCCACAAAGTTAAGGAAGTATGGATCGTGAAAAATGAATTCGGGGGCTAACGTATTTTCTTCACGTAACTGTTTGATGCTTTGTCTTATGAAGTCCTCAGGTTTTTTTGCTAGTGCTGTACGTTCATACAACATGGTATCGATTCTACTACGTAGTGCTCTAACACTCCATCTTTCAATACGACACATTTCTAAATAGTAGCTACGCTTCAAGTCATCAGAAATTGCAATAATTTCTACAAAATGTGACCAACTCAATTGTTGTGACAGTGTCGCGACAATTTCTTGATCAGGAAAGAATTTAGAAAATTGCACCATACGAAATAATGAAGCTCTATCAAATCCACGTCCATATTTAATCTGAAGTTCTTTTGCAAGTTGGAAGATGATTTGCTTCCCATAATCTGCACGTTTGTGCTTTAGGATATCTTGATCAATTCTGGAGCCAATTTCCCAGTTTAACAATACTAGAGTAGAATTGAATTGAACAGAAAGATGATTCTTTGCTCTATCTATTAAATTACTAACGTCTCCTAATAGGCTAGTAGTTATATCCATGTTCATAATTTTACTTTTGGTAAGTATAGCACATGGTTTATTTTTATTCTGAAAAAACATTACTACTTCCTCTTATTACTTTAAACCCACAAGATACTGAATCCCCAACTCTTCCTATACCATGACCATTAGCAAACACTGTTTTTGACCCTTGTGCCATTACCTTACCTTCTGTAAAACTATCTCCTTGCCGACAAACAGGTTTATCGTTTATAAACACATCTCTACTTCCTCCTATGCAAAAATGCGGCAATGCTTCTCCACAGTAATCACCCAAACGTACAACTGCTTTAGCCATATCAATTAAGATTAATTGTAAAAGACAAGATTTGATCTGACAGACAAGAATTAACTGACAGAAGAATTGAGGTAGTCAAAACTAATATCAGGCTCTTGTGTAATGCTACTAATATTTTTCTGAAAAGCAATATATTTGCTATCAAGAAAAGTTTGCATAGGCGTTTTGCCATAGCAATATTTACCCGAGTGAGGTCTTGTCTCATTATAAGAACGCAACCAATGATCAACATCAATCTGTAGATCTTCCAAAGAACTGTAGATTTTCTTTCTAAAGATGATATTGTAACACTCATCTTGCATGGTTCTATGAAACCTTTCACATATGCCATTAGTCTGTGGAGAGTTGGCTTTAGTTCTAGAATGATCGATGTTTTCTATGCCCAAATAAAGCTGATAAGCGTGATTTTCGGGCTTGCCACAATACTCCGTACCCCTATCAGTTAAAATGCGTAATAATGGAATTTTCTGCTCATCAAAAAATGGAATAACTCTATCGTTGAGAAGATCTGCAGCTGTAATAGCTGTTCTGTCCGTGTAAAGTTTAACCATTGCAACTCTGGAATAAGTATCAACAAAAGTTTGCTGATAAATGCGCCCTATACCTTTGATATTGCCCACATAATAGGTATCTTGAGAACCCAAATAACCTGGATGTTGCGTCTCAATTTCACCATGAGCTTCCCTTTGTTCTTTCACTTTTTCTAAAGCTGCAAGTTGTTCTTCAGTTAAAATGATTCCGTCTTGAGCTACTTTTGTCTCTAGTGCTTTAAGTCTCTTTTTGAGAGTTTCAAGGTCATTTCTTAGCCATACAGACCTTACTCCTCCCTGAGAAATTATTATACCTCTTTTTCTCAGTTCATTTGCAGCTCTTTCTTGCCCATATGCTGGAAATTCTGTTGCTATACTAATCACTGCTCTTTCTATATCGTCGGAAACTCTGTTTGCTAATAGCGGTTTTTTCTTACTTATTTCATGTAATGCTTCCTCTCCTCCATTTTCATATAACTCCTTAAAGCGATAAAATGTATCTCTTGAGTATCCCATCACTTTGCATGCTTGAGACACATTTCCTAGTTGTTTTGCTAGTTCTAATAATCCTAGCTTTGGTTTTAATATTTTTGTCTGTATTGTACTCATATCTAACACTCCTTTATTTTTATTATTTTTAACTTACTTTTTTAAAGTGTCAGGTCAAGTCTTATTTAATACAAGATGATCAACTAAAAGTGTCGCTTACAAACGAAATAAGAAAGCGCAATATGGTTGAACCAGGGTCATTACCTTTCTTGTTTGGTGTGCTCAGTAGAAAAAATAATTACTATGGTGACGGAGCTTTCACAACTGAATTAGGTCAATGGAGCAGCGATATAACAAAAACCGACTATATGTTGCAATTACTTGCGGGTAGCCATACATACGATACAAGTTACGTTAGTTTTTATCGGCCAAGACAATTGAGTTTTATAGAGGGAAACAAAGGTACATTTATTTACGGAGAGTCATATACAAGCAGTGACTCCACGAGTCGTAATCAGATATATTACTACCCGTATGCTGCACTTGGAGTAATGTTTGTAAAAAACACCACAAGTAGGGATATAACAAGAACATTAAACTTTGTTGGTACATCTTTTTGGAGTTCAGGATATGAAGGAGCAGGAGCATTTGTGGGAACGCCAGATAATACCAATGCTAGTAAATCAAGAATTTCGAAAATAGTGTGGAAAAATGTTTACAAATACATGAGTTCGAGTAGCAGATTTGCTGCATCTGGTAATGTAGAAATTCCAGCAGGAAAAACTGTTGCAGTGTTACTGTATACATCATCTTATCTAGATAGCAGAGGAAAAGTTAGTGAAGGTATGCTTTCAGGTGATGTATATATCTATGGTCAGTTTATCCAGTGGGGGATTTATAACATACGTAACAACTTTTTAACTGCAGGGCTTGAAGTAGATGTAGAGAGGACACTAAGAGCGTGGCAATGTCCAGGATTAGATGCCACCCACAAAATCTGGAATTGATACCAGAAAACGGAGAAAACCAATGCCAATTTATATTCATTTTGAAAATAACAAACAAGTAGAAACAACAACGCTTGAAAGTAAGCCAACAGGGAATGATTGGTATGAAGCGCCAAAGAATTTTGATTGGCAAAAGAGCTATTGTCTAACAAAGGGGGGAAAAATTGTTGAACGGAGTCAAGAAGATATTGAGTTGGAATTATTGGAAAATGCGAAACTTTCTGCACTTTCTAGTCTTCGTGCTTATTATAATAACTATACTCACCAATACGCAGGAGCTTCTCATCAGAAGTCTAAGTCGTATGAGATACAAGCGAAAGCCGCAGAGAACATTTTAGCAGCACCAGAATCTATAGATGAAAAAGATGCAGAAATCGTAGAACCTTTAGCAAAAGTCCGTGATATTCCGATTGTTGAAATGGCAAGAATAATTCAGGAAAAAGCCAAAAAAGCAGTAAAAGCAATAATCAAATGTGAAGAGCTTGAAGATTTAGCCAAGAAGAAAATCAAGGAAATCAAAGATAAAGAAGAGTTGCAGAATTGTCTCAACGATTTTAAACAAAAAATGCAAAAGGTTTTAGAAAGCTAAAAAAGAAACCTTTTCTCTATCCACTTTCCGAAATTCAACATTACAAGGAGAAAAATGACAGAACAGTTTTTACATGGGGTAAATGTTATTGAGATTACCTCTGGAGCAAAAACAGTACGAACAGCTAAATCATCAGTGATAGGTGTAATTGGTACTGCTCCGGAAGCTGACGGGCAAAAGTTTCCACTCAATAGTCCAGTATTAATAGCAGGAAGCTTAAAAGAGGCAGCAAAACTTGGGAAAAGTGGAACACTACCTTCTGCAGTAAATGGAATATTTTCCCAGGTTGGTGCAACAGTAGTAGTGATTAGAGTTGAGGACAGTGATGAGGAAGAGACGCTCAGCAATGTAATTGGAGGAGTTGATGAAGAAATTGGGGAATATCAAGGCATTCAAGCATTCTTAAGCAGTGAAAGTATAGTCCATGTTGCCCCAAGAATACTAATTGCACCTCAGTTTACTCATCAATTGCCTGGAGATGCTGGAAACCCAGTGGTTAGCGCTTTAATTCCTATAGCAGAAAAGCTAAGAGCAATAATAGTAGCAGATGGTCCAAATACCAATGATGAAGAAGCAATAAAGTGGAGAAAAAGTGTAGGCAGTAGCAGAGTTTACGTAGTTGATCCTTGGGTAAAAGTGTTTAACAATGGAAAAGAAGAAACTTTGCCGTCTAGCCCATTTGTAGCCGGTTTAATAGCCAAAGTAGATAGTGAACAAGGATTTTGGCAATCACCTTCAAATAAAGAGATAAATGGTATTGTTGGGACAAGTAGGGCTATTGATTTTACCTTAGGTGATACAAGTTGTAGAGCAAATTACTTAAATGAAAATGAAGTAACAACGATAATCCACCAAAATGGCTACAGACTATGGGGAAATAGAACATGTTCAAACGATGAAGGATGGGCTTTTTTGTCAGTAAGGCGTACTGCAGATCTAATCAATGATAGTCTACTTCGGGCTCATCTATGGGCAGTTGATCGAAATATCACCAAAACTTATATAGATGATGTGATTGAGGGGGTGAATTCTTATCTTGCGCATTTGAAAGCACAGGGAGCAATTACCAGTGGAAGATGTTATGAAACTCCAGAGCTCAACACCCCAGCAAACATTGCAAGCGGGAAAGTGTATTTTGACTTTGAATTTAATACATCTTATCCAGCCGAACACGTTACTTTTAGATCTCATTTAGCAAATACTTTAAAAGGCTTCTAAACAAAATTCAACAAATAAACGAGGAGAAAAATGCTGCCAAAAATCTTAAAGAATTTTAACGTATTCGTTGATGGTAGAGGTTACGCAGGAAAAATAGATGAAGTAACCTTGCCAAAACTTACCATAAAAACTGAAGAATATAGAGCTGGTGGTATGGATATTCCAATAAATATCGATATGGGGATGGAGAAACTTGAAGCTGATTTTACTTTTGCCGAATATGATTCAGAGCTTTTTAGGCTATTTGGCCTCATAGATGGGAATTCGGTTTCTTTGACGCTAAGGGGCGGATTACAAGGCAGTGGAAGCAATGATATCGAAGGAGTAATTATCAACCTTAGGGGAATATTCAGAGAATTTGATTTTGGCAGTTGGAAACCGGCAGAAAAAGCAACGCTGAAGTGTACCGTAGCTGCGCATTATTACAAACTTACTATCGGTGCTAGAGAACTTATCGAAATCGATGCTGAGAATATGATTCGCAAGATTAATGGTGTTGATCAAATGGCTTTGTTACAAACGATTTTAGGAATCTGATATAGTTTACATGTTTTTTTATTGAAAAATTTAGAGAAATGTTGTATAATTATCGTGGTATATTTTGGTAAAACATATGGCAGACTTAGGAATTAACATAGCACTTGACCCAAAAACTTCATATCACCTTACTAGATTAGCTGAAGTTACCAAGGAGCCTATTCAAGAATTAGCAAAAAGGCTAATCATAGAAGGAATTGAATGTGAGATAGAGGAGATTGCGTTATCTGACACTGTCAAGGAGAGTGATGTTCCAGGCGCAGAAACAATTAAGTATGAAGACTTCAAGAGGGGATAAAGTATTTACGAAATTGAACTCTTAAAGAGGTATGCTAAAAAGGATTTTCCAGCTTTACCAGAAGAAATAAGATTGGATATTGAAGAAGCTATAGAAAAGGAACTTAAAGTTAACCCAAATAAAGCTGGTAAACCATTACGTGGCAAGTTACGAGGATATAGAAGACTGAGATTTGATAACTATCGCCTTATCTATCGTGTGAATATTCCAAAACGCAAAGTGTTTCTCGTTACAGCAGGACATAGAGATAACATTTATAAACGGGCAGGATTGTTAGACTTACTACCAAAACTTTAAATATATTTTTTATTGAAAAAATTTAGAAAAAGGGTGTTGCCATTCCAATAAAACACAAAGCTATAGGACCATAATCACAATAAAGAAATTAGTTATGTAAAAGCCAAACAGACTTTTATTTAATTAACTTTTAGGGGGAAATATGAAAACAGTAAAACTTGATAACCCAATAACAGTAGAAGGAATTGAGGTTTCAGAATTAACTTTTAGACCAGTCAAAGTAAGAGACTGCCTAACAATGGAACGTGCCGGTAGTAGTGATTTTGAAAAAGAAGTTGGATTAATAGCAAACCTAGCATCTGTGACGAAGGAAACAATTTTAGAGTTATATTTTGCAGACTACATAAAAATACAGGAAGCGTTGAAGGATTTTTTTCCATCGGTTACACAAAGGACTTAAGGCTAAATGTGTTAATGCTCGGTTCTGTCGTAGGTGGCGGGATTGAGCATATTCTTGAAATGGAAATAGACGAATTTATTTTATGGGCCAAAGCTGCGAAATGTCAACATTATCAGTAAAAATAGGTGCAATACTAGATGGTAGCTTTAATAGCGCAATGGCAGGAAGTAGTGCTCAACTTTCCCGTCTTGGGGGTACAATAAGACAACTTGATGCATCGATGAAATCTGTATCCAAGTTTAAGGAATTTGTAAAAGACAAGATTTGATCTGACAGACAAGAATTAACTGACAGAAGAATTGAGGTAGTCAAAACTAATATCAGGCTCTTGTGTAATGCTACTAATATTTTTCTGAAAAGCAATATATTTGCTATCAAGAAAAGTTTGCATAGGCGTTTTGCCATAGCAATATTTACCCGAGTGAGGTCTTGTCTCATTATAAGAACGCAACCAATGATCAACATCAATCTGTAGATCTTCCAAAGAACTGTAGATTTTCTTTCTAAAGATGATATTGTAACACTCATCTTGCATGGTTCTATGAAACCTTTCACATATGCCATTAGTCTGTGGAGAGTTGGCTTTAGTTCTAGAATGATCGATGTTTTCTATGCCCAAATAAAGCTGATAAGCGTGATTTTCGGGCTTGCCACAATACTCCGTACCCCTATCAGTTAAAATGCGTAATAATGGAATTTTCTGCTCATCAAAAAATGGAATAACTCTATCGTTGAGAAGATCTGCAGCTGTAATAGCTGTTCTGTCCGTGTAAAGTTTAACCATTGCAACTCTGGAATAAGTATCAACAAAAGTTTGCTGATAAATGCGCCCTATACCTTTGATATTGCCCACATAATAGGTATCTTGAGAACCCAAATAACCTGGATGTTGCGTCTCAATTTCACCATGAGCTTCCCTTTGTTCTTTCACTTTTTCTAAAGCTGCAAGTTGTTCTTCAGTTAAAATGATTCCGTCTTGAGCTACTTTTGTCTCTAGTGCTTTAAGTCTCTTTTTGAGAGTTTCAAGGTCATTTCTTAGCCATACAGACCTTACTCCTCCCTGAGAAATTATTATACCTCTTTTTCTCAGTTCATTTGCAGCTCTTTCTTGCCCATATGCTGGAAATTCTGTTGCTATACTAATCACTGCTCTTTCTATATCGTCGGAAACTCTGTTTGCTAATAGCGGTTTTTTCTTACTTATTTCATGTAATGCTTCCTCTCCTCCATTTTCATATAACTCCTTAAAGCGATAAAATGTATCTCTTGAGTATCCCATCACTTTGCATGCTTGAGACACATTTCCTAGTTGTTTTGCTAGTTCTAATAATCCTAGCTTTGGTTTTAATATTTTTGTCTGTATTGTACTCATATCTAACACTCCTTTATTTTTATTATTTTTAACTTACTTTTTTAAAGTGTCAGGTCAAGTCTTATTTAATACACTTTTATTTTCAATAAAATTATTGTCCTATGCTCTTTTGATGTTTATTGATAATAAAATTCTGTTTTATCAACCAACATCCTATGCATAATTACAGCTAATTTTCTTGCTACTGCTACAATTGCTTTTTTCATTCCTTTTTTCTTCGCAACCCCAGTTTTTTAATTTAAATGTCCTCTTGGTAACTGTAAGCATTGTTTGTGCAGCTTCATATAACATACTTCTACATTCCGCTGGTCCCATCTTTGATATGCTGCCATGCCGATCAACTTCTCCAGAAGAATATTGCCTTGGTGTCAACCCTATATATGCTCCAACTGTATCAGATTTCTCAAACCTATGTGGGTTATCAATTGCAGCTTTATACGTCATTGCTACTATAATCCCCACTCCTGGAACAGTAGTTAACAATTTACAATCATCGTCTTTTTCACCTTGTTCTGAAAGCATTTTGTCAAGCTTTCTTAATGACTTTTCTATTGCTTCCAAACTACAAACTAACGCTTCAATTGAACTCCTACTGATTTCATCCAAATTATTTATTGCCTCTTGTATTCTTAAAGCGAAAGTTTCAAATTTTGATCCTTTACCGACCATGTATCTTCAACAACCCTCTTATTGTTCCAATAACCTGCTGTTTGCTACACATTAGCTGTCTTCTGCTTCCAAGCGCTATTTTAATTTGACAACTGATTTTACTAACACTTCTCATCATCTGCGCTATACCCCTCGCATCGTTTTTATCATTCTTATTGATTCTTGCAGACAACGCTGCTGCCATATGCCTTGCATCTACACAAATTACTGGTAATCCAAAACTCCTTAACTCTTTGCACATTGATATTGACAACTATCCACTTTCTATTCCTATGGGTTCGTATTTTTTGCCTTGGCTAATCTGCTATTGCCTTACTTTCGCTTGCAACAACTTCTTCCTTAACAACTTTTCCTTTCTCATCAACGATACTTATAAAAGTTTCTTTTAATGAGATCGCTATAATATTTCATGACCTACTGTAAAAGTTTAAATTATTTTTGAAGAACCAATTCATTGAATTTGTTACTTCGTGCTAAAATAATGGAGTATGTCTCTCCATCATTCAATAGCAATTACAGTATGTTTAGCTATAATTTGAAAAACAAAAATTCGTCATTCCGCTACTAGTTAGCGGGATCTAGAGGTACCGCGGCGGCATGACGTAGGATTGCTGTCATCCCGCTGCTTGTTAGTGGCTAAGAGATACTGTGAATAAATCACGGTATGACGGTTAAGTATCCCGCTACGTGTTAGCGGCTGAGATAACGCGAATAAATCGCGGGATGACGTGTTGCTTGGGTCAGCTATAGAAGCAAAACTCATCATTTTGAAAGAGGAGGAGATTTTTCCGGACCCTCAGCAGGGATTGATTTTGGATCTGATAATTCTGTATTTACCTTGATTGGCTCTAATGGAGTTTTCTGCTCTTCCGGTTTATCATCTGGAATTGGAACAGGCCAATCCATAATGTTTTGCGGTATAACTTCTGCTTCTTTAGCTTCTTTTTGACCTGTTGAAGATGATGCATCAACTCCTGCATTTTTGGTAACTTCTTGTTTTAGTTGTTTATTTTCTTCTTGTAATTGCTTTAAATTTTTCTTTAACTCGTCAATCTCTCTTATTTTTTGTTTTAATTGTTCAGATATAGTTAGTTTGTCTCTAGTCAATTTTTTGTTTTCTTGTCTTAACCCACTAGCTGTTCTGCTTGAGTTGTTGTTTACAGCTTGTATACCTTGGTCTTGCTGCTGCATGCTTGTTCCTCTACTTTCATATTCAACTTCAGTTTGAGTTGATGTAGCTACCTGACCTTTTTCCTGCTGTAATATGTTCTGCAGTTGCTCTAGACTCTCTTTGACAGATGCCAGCTCTTCCTGTGTACACGTTAACATCCCTTCCTTTTCCTTAAGTTGATATTGAAGTTTTTCTATTTCCCTCTTCGTATTTTCTTCGCTTAGCTCATCTGCAAGTGATCTTCCAGGTTCAAGTTGTCGAATTTCCCTCTCTAAATCTTCCTTTTCTCTCTGTAATTCATTTAATTCTTTAGACAATTGGCTCGCCGTTTCAGCCAATGTATTGTTTTCCTTTTTTGTTTCCATTAACTGTTCTGCCAACTGCTTTTTATGATCATCCTTTAAACCTTCCACTATTTTCTTCAGGTCATTCTCCAAATTTGCATTCTTTTCCTTTAGTACAGTTAAATTAGCTTCACTTTGCTTCAATTTTCTCTGTAATTCTTTATTTGCCTCATTTGTTTCACCTTCCTTATCTTTCAACTGATCATTTAAGTTCTTTATTACATCATTTTTATCCTGTAGTTCTTCCTCTTGTTCCTTTATTCTTTGACCTCTTTCAAATATCGCTCGCTGTTGTTCATTGACTTTATCTCTCAAGGAGTCACGTTCTAATCTTAGATCCTCAAGCTGCTTTGCCTGCACTGCAAAATATTTAGCAAATGTTTCTTTTTCTTCCTCTAATTCCTCAACTTCATCTTTTAATCCTTCTTGCTCATACTCTTCTTCATCACCAGACATATCATCCTCAAATATTTCATCTTCATCACTAAATTCACTGCTGGTGGATATAGAACTTCTACGTGAAGAAGGTGTGCTAGGAGAGGAATACCCACTGCTGCTTGGTGTAGGTGACTGTGGTGATATATGTAGATCTTTTGTAAATATTTCCTCTGCTGGTACTTGCTGATCGTCTACACTCTTGGATATGCCAGTAAAAGCTTGATACAGAGTTTTTCCGTTGATAAAAACTTCTTTATTTTGTCCAACTAACTTTAATACTTCTTCTGAACTCGTTATTCCTCCAAATTTTGGCTCACCAATAACACTCTGTATACCACCAGAATCCAATTTTACGGTCATGCTACAGTCTATGCTGTTACCTTCAGAATCCTTAGCCTGCCAATTAATGGTCATTTCACATGAGCTTGAACCAGTAAAATCATAGTGCCTTTCGCTGCCTTTTTTGGTTGCAGTTATTTGACTATCTTTCCCTAAAGATATATTATAAACCTTACCTTCACTGCTGGTCCTTAAAATATTGCTAATTTCTATTGGTTTTTCTTCATTTTCAAATCTAATTTTGAAGTCATTATCCTTTGTTGGATACACTAAGAAATTTTGACCAGGCAGAGACGACTTAAGTTCTTTATGCATTGCGTCTATTGATTGCTCAAATTTTTGGAACTCCTTTTCCCACTTTAAATTTATCTGTCCTGTAATGTCCTCATCTTTGCGTAAAGGACCAATAAAGTACCAGATTAAATTTTCTTCCTCCAGTCTTTTGATAAAATCCTGAAGATCGTTGCAAGATTCAATGACATTTAAAGTATCATTTTTCTTTTGTTCATCTACATCTAAACTTTGACTTTCAGCTATAAATACATTTTCGTTTTCCTGTGGCATAATTTTACATTTTAAAAAATATACTATAATATTAACAGATTTCTTTAAAAAATCAACTAATTGTTGGATAAATAAACTTGAGCATTTGGCCAAAATGTTATATAGTAGTCACTTCAAGAAGTACAGTATGGACAATACCATTATAAGAAAATACGATATTAGAGGTATAGTAGGCAAAGATTTGCAGATTAATGATGGGTACGAGATAGGTAGAAAGTTTGGCCAAACCGTAGCTAGTGTTTGTGTCGGCTACGACAGCAGAATAGATTCACCAGGTATAGAAAGAGAATTAATTAGGGGCTTAACTTTATCCGGTGCAAATGTTATACGCGTTGGACTATGCTCTTCACCTATGCTTTACGCTGCAACACAAATCACACAGGCGGATCTTGGTATCATAATAACTGCCTCTCATAACCCCAGCGAATATAATGGCTTTAAATTTTTTAGTAATAAAAAAGTCTTCTCAGATCAAGAAATGAAGGAAATTATAAGCAGTCCAATTAAAAACAGCACAAGAATTGGAAGCTTAATTAACATAAATATATATAGTGAGTACATTAGCATATTGAAAAGTGCAGTGAAGAATAATACTACACAGAAATTAAAAATAGCCTGGGATTGTGGAAATAGTCCAGCAAGTGGAATTATAAGGTATATTGAAAAGATCTTGCCTGGTCATACGCACATCGTAACCAATAACTCTATAGATGGGGCATTTCCACTGCATGATCCAGATCCCATAGAGGAAAAAAATCTTGCTCAATTAATTGACATTGTGAAGGAATATGGATGTGATCTTGGCATTGCGCTAGATGGCGATAGCGATAGGGTGCGCTTAATTGATAATAAAGGCAACGTTGTTTCCAATGACCATTTATTTATAATTTTTGCACGTGAAGTGTTGGAGGAATATCCAGAAAGCAAAGTTATTGCTAACGTAAAAATGAGTATGAAAGTGCATGATTTTGTTAGCAAGTTAGGAGGGCAAGTTATCACCTGTGCTACTGGACATTCACTAGTTAAGAAGAAGATGGTAGAGGAAGAGGCAAAGTTTGCTGGTGAATTAAGCGGGCACTTCTTCTTTTCTGAGCTAAGTTTTGATGATGGGCTATATTCTGCTGTTAAAGCAGTTGACATTTTGCTTAAGAAAAACCAAAGCCTATCTCAGGTGATTGAGGATTTACCGAAGTTATATATCACTCATGAAGTGAAGATTGTAGTGAAAGATGAGAAAAAGTTTCAAATAATTGAGTCAATAAAGAAAACACTGGAGCAGCAAAATATTGTATTTTCAGATCTTGATGGTGTTAAGGTAACCGATAATAAAGGTTGGTGGCTTCTTAGGGTATCAAATACGCAAAACTGCATTACAGCAAGATGCGAAGGAGAGACTTTAGAGGGTTTTGAACTTACTAAAAAGGTTTTGTTCCATTACATTGATGAAGCAAGGTCTTTAAATTGTAGCTACTCACAGAAATAAATTTGATTTATAAAATTGGCATGAAAGTATAAAGATAAATAGGCTAAATGTACTTATCACCTGGTCAGGCTGCAGCATTATTTCGTGTAACCGTTTGCGGGTCCACTTAATTCTGCAATTCTTTGATCTCACTCATGGAGAGGCCAGTAAACTTAACAATAGTGGTGACATCAACATTATTAGCCAGCATTGTTTTTGCAACTTCAATTTTTCCTTCCTTTTTAGCATCATCAAGTTTTTGTTCAAGAACAGCCCGTTCATCACGAATACGTTTTATTTCCTGTTCGTAGGCAATAAATTCTTTCTCTGACCAGTTGAATCTATTTAGTTCTTCATATGCCTTTTTAATTATTACATCACTACCTATTATCTTTTCCAATTCTTCTTCGCTAGTTTCATCTGCATATTTAAAATAATAGATCCATTTTTCAACTATACTCTCCAATTGGTCTTCTTTAGTTTTAGGAAATTTTGGTAACTCAATAAATGTAAAATAAAAATCTTTTAAATCATGTTCATAGCTATCTTTGTCTAACATTACATGATCTGACTTATACTCAGATTTATTAGGAAAGAGAATACAATCAGCAATAGCTATAAAAATGATTTCTTTAAGACCCTGATATTGATCACCTTTATCAGCTTGCCTTGAATAAGCTTTAGCAGCGTAATATTGAGCGCGTTTTTCAAAGCCTTTAGTTTTGGCAACTTGCATTTCGACTATTACTTGCACCCCATTTTCATCCCTGCAAAGAACATCAACGATACTTTGTTTTTTAGAGGCAATTTCAGCATCTTGAATAGTGCTGAGGAATTCTATTTCTTTTATTTCATCTTTGCCAGTGAACCCCAAAATATCATTGAGAAAGTGAATGAGGATGTCTTTATTTTTTTCAGTACCAAAAATACGCCGGAACGCAACATCATTCTTGGGGTCGAGAAATTTAGAAAGAGCCATAAAAAAATTTTTAAATGTATCTTTATATTATATATTCTTATTAATAATAATTCAATAATTTGTCGTCTTTTTTGTTAACTTTACTGATGTTGTTGTAAGGAACGTTGTTGCAAAATTTTGTAAAATTTATTATCCTAAGGTTTCAAGTTCTCACAGGTTTATTGGAGCTATATGTACAATGTGTTTATCAGTGAAAATCCGGAGAAAATGATGGGGGAAAAGTTAATACATTACTTTAGCCAGGGTAAATGCGAAGGCAATGCAGAAATGAAAAATCTGCTGGGAGGAAAGGGGGCAAATTTAGCAGAAATGTGCAATGTTGGCATTCCTGTTCCACCTGGTTTCACAATTTCCACCTCTGCTTGCAAAGTCTATTATCAAGACAATAGATCTTCTGTTATCCAAGTAGCTGACTACTCGGATCCAGAAAAAAATGTGGTCACGCACTGGAATGACATATGTAGTGGAATCAAAAACTACATGGCGATGCTCGAAAATGACATCGGTTGTAAATTTGGGGATTTAAATAATCCCTTATTAGTTTCCATACGCTCTGGTAGTGTTAGTTCAATGCCGGGCATGCTTGATACTATTTTAAATGTTGGTCTAAATGATGAAACCGTTGTTGGGCTTGCAAAAAAAAGTGGCGAACGTTTTGCTTACGATAGCTACTGCCGTTTCATCATGATGTACTCCAATGTTGTACTACAGCTTGATCATCACCTATTTCAAGATGTTGTTGATAATAAGCAGCAAAAGAGTGGAGCAAAAAGCTTAGCTGATCTTGATGTTGATGTTTTAAAAGAAATTGTTAACAATTTCAAAAGGATAGTACATGAAAAAACAGGAAAACATTTTCCGCAGAACGTTGAAGAGCAATTGCTCAGCTCAGTGAATGCAGTATTTGCTTCTTGGAAAAATGATAGGGCTGTTTCCTATAGAAAAATACATAATATTCCTGAAAACCTTGGAACAGCGGTCAACGTGCAAGCAATGGTTTTTGGTAATTTAAATGATAATTCTGCAACTGGTGTGATATTTACACGAAATCCTTCAACTGGAGAAAAAAAGCTTTTTGGTGAGTTTTTGGTTAATGCTCAGGGTGAGGATGTGGTTTCTGGTGTTTATACTCCTATGCCAATTGACGGAGAGCAAAAAAACACCATGGAGAAGTTGCTGCCAAGTGTCTACCGAGAATTATGCGTGGTATGTGAAAAACTTGAAAGGCATTATAAAGACATGCAGGATATCGAATTTACTGTGCAGGACGGTAAGTTATGGATTTTGCAGACTAGGTCTGGCAAGCGCACGGCTGAAGCTGCTATTCGCATAATAGTTGATATGGTAAACAAAGGAACGATTACAAAAGAAGAAGGAATATTGAGAATTGATCCAAAAACCTTTGACAATTTATTGCATCCAGTTCTTGACGTTAAGAGTGACCAAAAAGTAATAGGGAAGGGGCTGCCGGCTTCTCCAGGGGTTGCTTCTGGATATGTAGTGTTTAGTGCAAGTGATGCTGAAAAAGCTGCAGAGCAGGGCAAAAAAGTGATTTTAGTAAGGTCAGAAACGAGTCCTGAAGATATTAATGGAATGAATGCTGCAAGTGGCATAGTAACAGCACGGGGAGGGATGACCTCGCATGCTGCTGTTGTAACCCGTGGAATGGGTAAGCCATGCATTTGCAGTGTGAGTGGACTTTATATCGATAAAGATGGAACTTTCTTTTCTGTAGGGGATACAAAAGTAAATAAAGGTGAACCAATTACCATCAACGGAGGAACAGGGGAGGTTATGCTTGGCATTCTCCCTACAATTTCACCTGAATTATCGCAAGAATTCAAAACGGTAATCAACTGGATAGATGAAATCAAAACGGTCAAAGTGAGAGCGAACGCTGATACTCCAAAAGACGCAAAAATTGCAAAAGAATTCGGTGCAGAAGGTATAGGCTTATGTCGCACAGAACATATGTTTTTCGCTAGTGATAGAATCGAATTCATTCAAAAGTTGATAATAGCTGACGATGAAAATGAAAGGGCAAATGCGCTCATTAAACTAGAAGAAATGCAAAAGTCTGATTTCAAAGAAATATTTTCTATTATGGAGGGCAGGGAAGTCACTATACGGTTGCTTGATCCACCTTTGCATGAATTTTTACCCAATGATCAGTCTACTATAGAAAAAATTGCCAAATCACTTAGTAAGTCAGTTGAGTCAGTAAAAAATAAAATAGCACAGTTATCAGAAAAGAACCCAATGCTTGGCCATCGAGGTTGTAGACTTGCTATTTCTCATCCTGAAATATATAGCATGCAGATTAGGGCAATACTTAGTGCTGCAAGTGAATTAAAGAAAGAAAAGAAGATAGAAGTGGAGCCTGAAATCATGATTCCTTTTATCATGAGCGAGAAAGAATTTATTCTGATATGCGAGCTAGCAAAGAAAGAATCCTCTGTTATCTCAGCTGGGATCCAGACGCAGATTCCAGCGTCACGCGCTGGAATGACATCAGACAAGGCTTATTCAATTGGAACGATGATAGAACTACCAAGAGCAGCACTGATTGCTGATAAATTAGCAAAACATGCAGAGTTTTTTAGTTTTGGCACTAATGATTTAACGCAAACAACCATGGGACTTTCAAGAGATGATTCAGTTAATTTCCTTGATTCTTATAAGGAAAGCAACATATTCGAAAACGACCCATTTGAAGTGCTGGACATCGAAGGGGTAGGGGAGTTAATCAAGATAGCCATTGAAAGAGGCAAAAAAACCCGAAAAGAAATAAAACTGGGTATATGTGGAGAGCATGGAGCAGATCCAAAATCTATAGAGTTTCTCATCGAATCAGGGGTAGATTATGTTTCATGCTCACCCTATAGAGTACCGATTGCAAAGTTAGTGGCAGCACAGTTTAGTGTTAGATCTAAATTTGCTAGGTAAGTATAGTGGCAGTGTTGGCTACTCATATGGTTTGAGCCCACCAGAGGGTGTCATTCCAGCGCGTGACGCTGGAATCTAGTTTTTATTATGACCTTCTGGATCCCAGTGTCTGGGCACTGGGATGACATCCTGTTACACGTTCAACTTCATTCTCTCTCATCTCCCTATAACTTGGTAATGTAGAATTTTTTACATGCAACCCGGTAGCTATTGCAACCAAAGCAGCTATAACACCACAAATCACTGCACCAGTTACAAATGGAACCATCACAGCAGCAGTAATGAATAATCCTGTAATAACAACTCCAACAACATCTTTTGTTAATGAGGTGTAAAAATTTTCCTTGCTTTTTTTATATTTAGCTTCTTTTTCATTTGGCACAGAAAATTGAGCATCTACAAAGCCGTTAGCTTTATTATCATTATTTGGTTTGGCAGTTTGCTTAGCCTCTGGTATTACAGGCGTTTTATTTTTGTTATTATGATTTGATTGGCCATTAACATTATCACTATTTGGCGTGGTAGTTTGGTTAGTCTCTGTTACTACAGGTATTTCATTGTCGTGATTGCGATTATCACCATTAGTACTAACTGGAGGCACTGTTGCTACAGGTCTACTACCAATGTTTCCATTACTGCTGCTGGGTTCTGCTCTATTTTCTTCATTAAGCTTACCTCTATTCAAGAACGCATTAACAATTTCAGTTTTACCTACCTGTATGGCCACTTGTAAAGCCTCTTTCCTGTTTGCAGGACTCACGTAACCTAAAATTAGCTCAGCTTCTTGGGCATTATCCTGAGTAATAGCAAGACATAGAGCGTTAAATTTTTCTTCTTCATAAAATTTGCCACTATCCAAAAGTACCTTAACAACGTCAGCTTGTTTTGTTATTGTAGCTATGCCCAATATAGTTCTGGAAGCAGTATCTGTAAGATGGATTACAGCATCTAAATCTGTAAACAATTTTACAACATCTAGAAATATGCCACGATCGCCGGTAATATTGGACTCTCTTACAGCATTTGCAAACGAGTCAAAAATTGCCAGATTTGTTTCTTTCCCTTGTATTAGTTGCTCGTAAAGTACTTCAGCAGTCATACCAGGGTTTATGAAGTTACTAGAATCTACTTCATTACTGTCTGCTCTATTCTCTTCCACATTAGGTGCCTCTTCTTCCTTGTTTATTGCTGCGGTTATTTGCTCTTGTTGAAGGGGTTCACACCCATTTTGGAGGAGAAAATCCTTAACGCGTGGGTTGTTATTTTCGGTTGCATGTTTTAGAAGTAGGTTCCCTAATGAATTGCCTCCTTCACATTCATCTTGAAAATTAACTTCTTTCCTTAACCTCTTTTTTAGTTCTTCCAAACTAGTAACTGTGTTATCACGTCCTGTAATTCTATCTATATCTAGATAGAAATTTCTAACATCATCATCACTATATGCCACAACTATAATGCTTATATTATATCAACTCCCTAATAATCAGTCAAGACATATTGCAGTTTCAAGCAGCATGATATATCATGATACATATTGAATATAGTTCTTAAAGCAAATGATGGAAGATTTAGCCTATAAATTAGTTAAAGTGACCGAAGCTGCGGCGCTTGCTGCATATAAACTAGCAGGCTTCGGCGATGAAAAAAAGGCTGATCAGGTTGCAGTTGATGCAATGCGTACAGTATTAAATTCAATGGAAATAAATGGTACTATCGTAATTGGTGAAGGTGAGAGAGATGAAGCGCCGATGCTATATATTGGCGAGCAGGTTGGCACTGGAAATGGTCCTGAAATCGACATCGCTGTTGACCCACTTGAGGGCACTACGATTTGTGCTCATTACAAATCAGGGGCAATGTCTGTTCTTGCTGCAACGAAAAAAGGTAATTTTTTACACGCACCTGATGTTTATATGGAAAAAATAGCAGTGGGAAAAAATCTTCCAGAGGGTGTAGTCTCACTAAAAAATAGCATTGAAAAGAATCTAGACAATTTAGCCAAGGCAAAAAAATGCAAAGTGAATGATCTCGTGGTAACTGTACTTAAACGTGAAAGGCATGGTGAATTAATAGAGAAAATCAGGAAATTAGGATCAAAAATTAAACTAATAGATGATGGTGATGTTGCGGCCATAGTTTCACTAGTAAATGGCAATCATGATATGTATATCGGTATAGGAGGAGCACCAGAGGGAGTGCTTGCGGCTGCAGCGCTAAGCTCTATCGACGGACAGATGGAGGGAAGATTAGTACTTGATACGGATCAGTTAAGAGAAAGAGCAAAAAATTTAAATATTGATGACCCAGAAAAAGTCTACGCCGTAAAAGATATGGCAAGAGGTGAATCAGTGTTCATTGCAACTGGAGTAACAAGCGGAGAACTTGTGGATGGAGTTAAATTGAATCATAATACCTATTCAACTAATTCTTTAATAATTCTGCCTAATAGGCTGATAAAGCTGCAAACAATGCAGAACTTATGTTAGCTTTTTTAGTTTCTAATTTTAGCTTTACAACATTTAGCATTAAGATATAATCAAGTTTACTTATAACAATAGAGGTGTGAAATGTTTTCTAGTATTATAAATCTATTTAATGGTTTGTACAAAAATTCGAGTACCAAGGAAAGTGAAGAAAAGTTGACTCTTCTATCTCCTCAAGCAAATCTTCAATTCGATGAGACTCAGGTACAAAGTGTGCTCTCAGATTTTGAGGAATTGGAGTTTAAGGATAATAAGTGTTTTGACAAAATAGCAGACGATTATGAAAAGAAGGGGGAGAGTGCCCTTTTTAACTATGTAATATTGAATAAGCGGAAAGAAATAATCGATATATTAGATAGGAATCTTCCTCTCCTCGAAGAACAGGAGGAGTTTAGAAAGAAATATGGTCAATATGTTCTTCAAATTGACAAAGGAATGAGTTATGGAAAAGAACTTCAAGATGGACTTCGGTCTTTTGAAGATAGGGCAGAAAAAGTATTATCAGATTTTGAAAGATTGAATTTTGATTTTAAGGATAATAAGTGTGAAGATTCTTCTGATTTCGTAAATTATAATAACGGTTGGCCGGCAGATCCATTTGACAAGATAGCAAATTATTATCGAGAGGATGATATTTTCCTTTTCAATTATGTGGTATTGAGTAAGCGAAAAGAAATAATGGGTATATTGGATAAGAAGCTTACTTCTAAAGATCAGGAGGAGTTAAAAGAAAATTTTAAAAAGAGGTTGGGTAGATATCTTATTCGAATTGGTGAAGGAATGAGCGATGGACAAGAATTTCTAAAAACTGGTAGTGCAATTGCTTTCTTTGATGGGTGTTATGTGCCATGTCCATATGCAAACCGTCTTCTTAATCATTATGACCATCTTAATATCAACATTACTAAACCTGAACAAAGTTTAGAAACCAGTCGTCTTTTCACTGAAAAAACTAAAAGAATGGAAGAAGAGAAAAGCGAGGTAAAAAGAGCAAAAATATACAGCAATGGTGAAAGAATAGTAACAATTGAGAAGAATGAGAAACAACAGAGGAACTACTCCTTTACAAAATTTGCAATATGTGACATCGAAATTAGTTGGGGTGCAAAAGATGAATCTGGAAAAGACCTTAACTGTACTGTTGTTCTAAATATAAATTTAGGTCAAGTTAGTATTAAAAAATCAACTATTGACGGTAAAGATGTTGAACCAAAGAAAATTTTAGAGTTAGCTAAGCAAAACGAGGCTGTGCTTATAAAAGGTAAAGCTTTACATGAAGTTTTAGCAGCACATTTCATTAAGCAAACACCATGTGAGGAAAAGAAGGATATGCAATCGCACGAGAATATCGTTGTACCTGGTTCCGGTGCACCTCGCTCTATTAATGAGGAAATAACTGTAGAGCATCCGTTCGGGAAAGCGGCAAATAAAGATAATCATAGAGAAATGTGAGTTTACAACAAATGGTGCCATGAAAGTAGCTGATACATAACTGTACGAACGTTTGTTTGCGAAGAAATGTTATAGCAGGTTTTGCCTCAAACACAAAGGTGTCATTCCAGTGCTTGACACTGGAATCCAGCCCTTTTACGCAGTCCCATTAAAAACGTTGTATTTTAACGTAGGATTAGCTACTTTTATACTCACCAATTTAATCTCTAATCAAAATTCCTGGATCCCAGTGTCTGGGCACTGGGATGACATCCTCCCTAGTGGATTCAAATCACAATATTCGTATAGTAAGCACTGACCACTTTTGCTTCAATATTTGCGATGCCCCTGAACAGATACAATTATTCTATTATCAGGAGGATGCCATTAATCGCTTTATATAATGCTACTTGTAACACTTATGCCCTGAACGGAGACAGTTTAGGCTGTTATGCCTGGCGGCTTTGTTGGAATAAGTTTTTCAACACTGCTAACAATAAAATTGATTGTATCGTCAGCTACCTTATCGAATTTATCATTTATCTCTTTTCCTATTTCTTGATTTTTAACATATTCGTGTAGAGCTAAAGCAGTTATAGCTGCACATGCTGCAATTAAGCCAGTTTGTGCTATAATGAATAGTGATAATCCTCCTACGAATATAGATGTTAATCCAATAGCCAGGTTTATAATTTTACTTTGTGTTGTTTGTTGCGTCGCTTGGCTTTGATCTGCCTGTTTATCCTCTAAAGCATTCGATATTGTTTTTAAGGCAACTTTTATCGCTATTGCTGCAACTGAAACCATAATTAACCCTATAGCTATTTTTGCTAAAAGAAGAATCGACGGTAGCATCATTACAAATAATAGCGCGCCAATTCCTCCAGCTAACCACTTCTCATTTATTTTTTTTGATTGATTTGTACCAGTGTTCATTATTACCCTCCACTTTACTTATGATTTACCTATATCTAATACGAAATATGAAGGTAGTCAACTATATATTTTATATGAAAGATTGTATTAAAAGTTTTTCATGTTATTTTTTGCTGCTTCGTGGTTAAATTTGGAATTTTAGAAAGAGTTACGTATTATTTGAAATTCTTGTATACTGTTTTGAATCAGTTAAATAGATAATGAAGTGCAGGACGCAGTTTTAATTTTACAAGATGGCAAGTGCTTTTGGGGAAAATCAGTAGGTAAAAAAGGCAAATGCATAGGTGAGGTCTGTTTTACCACTGGTATGACCGGTTATCAGCATACTATAACTGATCCTTCTTTTGCCGATCAAATTATAACGTTCACTTTTCCTCATATTGGTAACGTTGGAATAAACCATAAGGATAATGAAGGAAAGAAAATTTTTGCAAGTGGTGTGGTTATGCGTGAACTTTCTTCTATGTCCCACCCTTCTTCATATATCAGTTTAAATGATTGGTTAGAGAAAAATAACGTGATTGGGATATCAGGAGTTGATACTAGAGCTTTAACGAGACATTTGAGAGAACATGGATCTCAAAATGGAATGATATGCTCATCGAGTAAGGCGCATGCATTAGACAAATTGAAGGAATACAAACCTGTAAATGGGATAGAAATAACTAATAAGGTTAGTTTAAATAACAGTTTTGAAAATAATAGACTAGCGGAGCACTTTGTCATCCAAGTAGCTGACTACTCGGATCCAGCAAAAAATATATGGATTCCAGTGTCACGCACTGGAATGACATCAGATAGAGCTATTGACCTTAATGCAAAATATAGGATTGTAATCGTTGATTTTGGCGTAAAAATCAGTATAGTTTCACGCTTAATAGAACTTGGTTGTACAGTTGAATTAATCAGACCAAGCACAGGTTTTGCTCAAAAAGTGTTGAGTATGAATCCAGATGGTATAGTGCTTTCAAATGGTCCTGGTGATCCGCAAGAAATAGGAGAAAGTGTAGTTTCAGAAATAGACATTATTATAAAATCTAAAATACCAATTTTTGGCATATGCATGGGCCATCAATTACTTGCGATTACTTTGGGGGCAAAGACCATCAAGATGGATATAGGTCACCGAGGGAGTAACCATCCAGTTTATGATGTAATTAGTGGAAAAGTTGAGATCACTAGCCAAAATCATGGTTTTGTTGTTGATTCAGCTTCTCTTCCAAGTAATGTTGAAATTACTCACATTTCTCTATTTGATAATAGTGTAGAGGGAATAATGATGAAGGATTACCTAGTCTTTTCTGTGCAATATCATCCAGAAGAAGCGCCAGGTACGCATGATTCGCATTATTTGTTTAGGCGTTTTATTGGCAATATTGTGTTATATAAAATGAAATCTGCATGATTTTAATCAGGGTAGGTTTTATTGCTTGATTTTTTAATTTTAGGCGTTTAGTATTAAATACAATAAGAGCTTAAGTTAAGATGCTAAAATAGTATTCTCTTAACAAATTTTTGCGGAGGAGTGACCGAGTGGTTAAAGGTAACAGACTGTAAATCTGTCCGCGTGAGCGTACGTAGGTTCGAATCCTACCTCCTCCATTGTGCGGGTATAGCTCAATGGTAGAGCTCTAGCCTTCCAAGCTAGTGACGTGGGTTCGATTCCCACTATCCGCTCTTTTTTTTGTTGTATTTTTATAAAATCAACATATTATTTATTGATGTATTTGTATTTTAGGTAGAAAAGTTTAAATTATGACAGCAATAGTGGAAGCATTTGGAAAGCCGCATGTAAATGTGGGAACAATAGGACATGTGGATCATGGGAAGACGACGTTAACAGCGGCGATAACGAAGCATTATGGAAATTTTGTAGCGTACGATCAGATAGATAAAGCGCCAGAAGAAAGGAAGAGGGGGATAACGATAGCAACAGCGCATGTTGAGTATCAGACGGAAAAAAGGCATTATGCACACGTTGATTGTCCTGGACACGCTGACTATGTAAAGAACATGATAGTAGGTGCAGCACAGATGGATGCGGCGATATTGGTAGTGTCGGGGGTTGATGGGCCAATGCCACAAACGAGAGAGCATATATTGCTGGCGAAGCAGGTAGGTGTTGGATATATCGTGGTGTATATAAATAAAGCTGATGTTGCTGATGCTGATATGATAGATTTAGTAGAAATGGAAGTGAGGGAATTACTGAGTAAATACGGATTTCCAGGGGATGAAGTGCCTGTGGTGGTTGGTTCAGCGCTCAAGGCGCTGGAGGATGACAGCAGCGAATATGGAAAGAAATCAATAGATAAATTGATGGAAAAGTTAGATGAATATGTAGCGGTTCCACCAAGGCCTGTGGATTTACCATTTTTATTGCCAATCGAAGATGTATTTTCGATATCGGGGCGAGGAACAGTGGTAACAGGAAGAATAGAGAAGGGAGAGATAAAGACGGGAGAAGAGATAGAGATAATAGGTCTGAAAGCGACGCAAAAGACGATATGCACAGGTGTTGAGATGTTTAAGAAGTTGCTGGATAAGGGAAGTGCAGGACTCAATGTAGGAATATTGTTAAGAGGAACAAAAAGAGAAGAAGTGGAGAGAGGGCAAGTATTAGCGAAACCGGGGACGATAACACCGCATAGAAAGTTTAAGGCGGAGGTTTATATATTAAAGAAAGAGGAAGGAGGAAGGCATACACCATTTTTTGCGAATTACCAGCCACAGTTTTATTTAAGGACAACGGATGTAACTGGGAGCATAAAATTGCTAGATGGGAAGGAGATGGTAATGCCAGGAGATAATGTGAGTGTAGAAGTAGAATTGCAAGTACCGATAGCAATGGATAAGGGATTGCGTTTTGCGATAAGAGAAGGCGGTAGAACTGTTGGTTCTGGTGTTGTTTCTGAAATTTTGGAGTGAGTGTAGTAACTAAGATGAAGCAAGATATATATATTAACATTAAGGCTTTCGATTGTTCTTTATTGGAGGAGTGTGTTCGAAAATTTGTTGATGAATTAAAGCGGTCCAGTGCAAAATTATCTGGTCCGATTGCGTTGCCAAGGAAAGATTCTAAATTTATTGTTAATAGATCTCCTCACGTTGATAAAAAATCTCGTGAACAGTTTGAAATGAGAACTTCTAGGCGTTTGATTGTTTTACATGATCTTACTCCTACTATGATGCAGATGCTTACAGGTTTATCTTTTTCTGCTGGCGTAGAAGTGGATTTAAAAGTCAAGGAAGTTAAGGTTTAGGAGAAGGAAATGAAGAGAATAAATTCGCTGAGGAGAATTGGTTTACTAATGATGAATATTGGTCATACTGCTATGTATTCTGACAATAGTCGCATGGCTGTAACTTTATTGCATCTCAGCGAAACTTATATTATTGATATAAAAGGACAAGATAAATGTGGCTATAATTCAGTCATTTTAGGCACAGGAGATTTTAAAAATATAGCAAAACCTCAGTTGGAATATTTAAAGAAAAAGGGTATAAATAATAAATGTAAGTTATACGAAAGTAGATTAAATGACCTGTCGGGAATAGAATGTGGTAAAAAAGTGGGAATCAATCATTTTGTGGTTGGTCAATATCTTGATATTACGGGTTATTCTATAGGTAAAGGATTTGCTGGTGTGATGAAGCGGCATAATTTCAGTGGGCTTAGGGCATCTCATGGTGTTTCTATTGCTCACAGATCACAAGGTTCCACTGGCCAATGTCAGGATCCTGGTAGAGTATTCAAAGGAAAGAAAATGGCTGGTCATTTAGGTAACAGCAGGATAACTGCACAAAATATGAAGATATTATCCATTGATCATGAAAATAGTATAATTGCTGTGAAGGGTAATAATGTTCCTGGGTTTAAAAATTCCTATGTTTTTGTAAGAGATGCAGTTAAAAAATCTTTACATAAAGATGTTCCTTTTCCGGTAGGTTTACTGTTAGATGTAAATGATGATGCTAGTAATTTGGTAAGTTAGTTATGGAATGTAATTTAGTTAATCTATCTAATGATAATGTAGGTACTGCTCAGCTCAATCCTTTGATATTTTCTGCTAAGCAAAAATTGAGTATTTTGCATGATATAGTGAGATGGCAATTAGCGAAGAGAAGAGCTGGTACTCATAAAACAAAAGGTATTAGTGATGTCTCTGGTACAACAGCTAAACCTTATGGTCAAAAACGTACCGGTAGGGCAAGACAAGGGAGCTTGCGATCTCCTCAATTTAGAGGTGGTGGGATTATTTTCGGCCCTGTTGTGAGGAGTCATACTTATTCTCTTAATAAGAAGGTACGCAAATTTGGTTTAAAAATTGCTTTATCTCTAAAGTATTTAAATAATCAAGTAATTATTCTGGATAATTTAAATATTGATGTGAAGAAAACGTCTGAAATGTGTAAATGTATTAAAAATTTTAAATTTTCTTCCTTTTTGATAGTTGGTGATTATGGAGATGATTTGTTGCGTGCGGCTAAAAACTTGCACTATGTAGACTTAATCAAACCTATTGGGTTAAATGTTTTTGATATATTGAATCACGAATGCGTGATGTTGACAAAGGATACTTTAAAGCATCTTGAAGGTAGATTGTTATGATCAAATATAATAATATAATAAAATCTCCTATAATTACAGAAAAGGCCTCTTTTTTGAGGGAGAAGTTTAATAAATATTCTTTGTATGTTTTTGTAAATGTAAATAAGCGTCAAATAAAGTTGGCAATAGAGTCTCTATTTGATGTTAAAATTTCTTCTATAAATGTTGTTAGAATTAAGCCTAAATATAGGCGTTTTAGGGGTGTGGTTGGTTGTGAAAAACAGAAAAAGAAAGTTTATTTTTCTTTGATGGATGGTCAAAAATTAGATATAATGAGCGTTTAGTATGGGTATGAAATTTTTTAATCCTGTTACTCCGTCTTCTCGTGGGACTGTGTTAGTAAGTAAAGTTGGTTTATCAAAAGATGAGCCAGAAAAGTCTCTTACATCCGGTAAAAAGTCCAGTGGTGGAAGAAATAATCATGGTAGAATTACAACTCGTCATAGGGGTGGTGGTCACAAAAAGAAGTATAGAGTGATAGATTTTAAGCGTAATAGAAGTGGTCAAGGTATAGTTGAAAAAATAGAGTATGACCCAAATAGAAGTGGGTTTTTGGCGTTAATATCATATAAGGAAGATGATATTAAGTCTTATATATTAGCTCCTCAAGGTATGAAGCCAGGTGATGTTGTTACAGCTGGGAATGATGCTGATATTTTGCCAGGGAATTGTTTACTACTCAAGCATATACCTGTTGGTTCTTTCGTTCATAATGTTGAGCTGAAGCCAGGTAATGGTGCTGCGATTGCTAGAGCTGCTGGTTGTTATGCACAAATCGTTGGTCGTGATGGCCAATATGTTTTATTACGACTCAGGTCTGGTCAAATTAGGTTGATTTTATCTTCTTGCAAGGCTACTATTGGTGTAGTATCTAACCCTGACCATAAGAATAGAAAGTTGGGTAAAGCTGGGAGAAGTAGGTGGCTTGGGATTAGACCTACTGTACGTGGAGTTGCAATGAATCCGGTTGACCATCCTCATGGAGGCGGGGAAGGAAAAACCTCTGGTGGTCGTCATCCTGTTACTCCTTGGGGTGTTGCAACAAAAGGAAAGAAAACTCGAAGGAGAAATAAATCTAGTGATAAGTATATAAAACAATTGAAAGGTTAGTTTATGAGTAGATCTGCATGGAAGCCTCCTTTTTGTCATCCTTCTATATTAAAGTCGGTGAATAATGCTTTAAACAAGGGGTTTGTTAACATGGCTATAAAAGTTCATTCCAGGGCTTCTGTAATTCTTCCTAATTGTTTAGGTTTAAAGTTTGCTGTTTATAATGGTAAGGATTACATTCCTGTGAATGTTAATGATCAGAATATGATAGGTCATAAGTTTGGTGAGTTTTCACCCACTCGTAAATTTACTGGGCATAGTGGTGATAAAAAGGCGACAAGAAGGTAATTGATATGAAAAACAGAGATGTAATAGTTAAAGCTGGTTCTAGGGTTTTAAAATCAACTCCTCGTAAATTGAATTTGGTTGCTGGTTTAGTACGTAATAAAAAAGTTTTTTTTGCCACTGTGCAATTAAGATTTTGTGAAAAGAAAGCTGCAGGTCTTATAAGGAAGGTATTAAATTCTGCGATTGCTAATGCTCAAAATTATGGATTGGATATCGATAATTTATATATAAAAGAAATTTTAATAGGTAAGTCTCTTACTTTGCGTAGGGTATGTCCAAAAGCTATGGGTAGAGCTAATAGAGTTAGTAAACGTTATAGTAATATAACTGTAAAATTGGGGGAAATTATATGATTCATAAAAATAGAAAATTAATAAGGAAAGTGCAAAAATATGGGAAACGTTAATCCTAAAGGATTTAGGTTAAAAATAATTAATACTTGGTCATCTATTTGGTATGCTGAGAAGGGTTATAAACAAGGGTTGCATCAAGATTTATCTATTCGCAGTTATATAAATGAATCTTTTAAGCATGCTGGTGTTTCTAAAGTAATTATAGAGCGTACGATCGATTTGGTATCTGTAATAATACATTCTTCTAGACCTGGAGTGATAATAGGTAAGAAAGGCTCGGATATTGAGAAGATAAAGCAAAAGATAGCTGAAAAAGTAAAAAATAATGTGGAAGTGAATGTAGTAGGGGTTAAAAGGTCTGAAATAGATGCAGTTTTAATATCAAACAGCATTGCACAGCAGTTAGAAAAAAGGGTTTCATTTAGAAGAGCGATGAAAAAAGCTATTCAAAGTTGTTTGAGGATGGGTGCTAGAGGTATTAAAGTAAGTTGTTCTGGGCGCCTTGGCGGAGCTGAGATAGCTCGTACTGAGTGGTATAAAGAAGGCCGTTTGCCTTTGCATACTTTACGTGCTAATATAGATTATGCTTTTGCTGAAGCAAAAACTATATATGGCATCATAGGAGTTAAGGTCTGGGTTTATATTGGTAACTAATTAGGTATATTGAAATGTTTATTCCTAAAAAAAGTAAATATAAAAAAGTATTTAAAGGACGAATTAAGGGTAACACGAAAGGTGGTAGCACATTATCTTTTGGAGATTATGGTCTAAAGGCTATGGAAGCAGGTAGGATTCAATCTAAGCATATTGAAACTGCAAGGCGTGTAATATCTAGAACATTAAAACGCTCTGGTAAAGTGTGGATAAGAATTTTTCCTGATACCCCTGTTAGTAAAAAGCCGGCGGATGTGCGTATGGGTAAAGGGAAAGGTAGTGTTGAGTTTTGGGTATTTAAAGCTAAGCCCGGTAGAATGTTGTTTGAAATTAGCAGTGATGTTCCCATGCATTTAGCAAGATTGGCGCTTGAAAAGGCAACTGCTAAGCTTCCTATGAAGTGTAAATTTGTATCTAATCATAATTAAATGGAGTTGCAATGGATATAGCTGACATTGAATCGAGGTCCTCGCAAGAATTGCATGAAATTCTTGTGAATTTGAGAAAAGAGTTTGTTAATTTGGTTTTTCAAAAGAAGCTGGGCCAGTGCAACAATATTTCGCGTTTTAGCTTAATAAGAAAGAGCATAGCTCGTATTTTAACTACATTAAATAAAAGAAGAAGAGAGGAAAAGAATGCCTAAAAAGGTTTTTTGTGGTACTGTAACTAAGGCTAAGTGTGATAAGACTGTAAAGGTTTCGGTATTACAAGTGTATAAGGATGAGCTGTATAAAAAGGTTATAAAAAAATACAAGAAGTATACAGCACATGATGAGAATAATAGTTGTAAAGAAGGGGACAAGGTTTTAATACAAGAACACAAGCCTATTTCTACTACTAAAAAATGGGTTATTGTTAATAGCTCACATTGAATAGGATATTTATATGATTCAAAAAAATACATTGTTGGAAGTAGCTGATAATTCTGGCGCGCGTGCAGTGCTTTGTATTGGTTTATTGGGTGGTAGAAAGTCTGCATCTATAGGTGACACAGTTATTGTATCTACTAAATCTATTACTCCAAGAGGGAAAGTTGAGAAGGGAAAAGTATATAGAGCAGTTGTGGTGAGGGTGAAAAGCCCTATTAGGAAATCTGATGGTTCTGTAATTCGTTTTTCTAGCAATGCTGTAGTTTTGATTAACGATCAAGGTGAACCACTTGGCACTCGGGTGTTTGGTCCGGTAAAAAAGTTATCATCTGGTTCTTTTATGAAGATAATGTCATTAGCTGTTGAGGTTTTATAATGAGTGCTAAAATAAAAAGTGGTGACGACGTTATAGTTTTAACTGGTAAAGATAAGGGAAAAATTGGTAAGGTAATCAAAGTTATAGCACGTGATGCTAAAAAGAAAGTAATTGTTTCTGGAGTGAATGTGCATAAGAGACATACTAAACCAAAAGCTGGTAGTAGTGGTGGTATATTAAATAAAGAGTTAGCTATTGATATATCCAACGTTGCAACATTGGACCCTAAATATAAAACTCCAACTAGAGTGGGGTTTAAGGTTATAGACGGTAGAAAAGTGCGTTTTGCAAAAGTTTCTGGAGAAGTGATAGATTAGGTTGATATGTTTAAAGAATTGTATAAAGATAGCATAGTAAAGTCCTTGAAGGATAAGTTTAATTACGGCAATATAATGCAAGTGCCTAAACTTGTCAAGGTGTGTATCAATATGGGCGTTGGAGATGCTGCTACAGATAGTAAAGCAATAAATGAACCACTTGATAGCCTATATTTGATTGCTGGGCAGAAGCCTTTATCAACTTTTGCAAAAAAATCTATTTCTGGCTTCAAGATCAGAAAAGGTGCTACAGTAGGTTGCAAAGTAACTTTGCGTAGAGATAAAATGTATGAGTTTTTAGAAAGATTGATATATATTGCTTTGCCAAGGGAAAAAGATTTTAGAGGATTTAGTGTGAAGCAATTTGACGGTAATGGTAATTTTTCCTTTGGTATAAAGGAACATATCTCGTTTTTAGAAATAGACTATGATAAAATAAGTAAAATTAGAGGTATGGATATTAATATTATAACAAGTGCAGTTAGTGATAAGGAAGCAAAGGAATTATTACTGGCTCTTAAATTTCCTTTTTTTGATTAATTGAGAGGAGAAATATATGGCAAAAAAATCTATGATAGAAAGAAATCTTCGCAGAATAAAGTTGTGCGATCAATATAAAGAAAAAAGAGAAAAATTGAAATCTATAATAAATAATAAGAATTTGTCTATTGTAGAAAGGTTTACAGCTCAAAATAAATTAATTAAAAAATTGCCTAGAAATTCTTCTAAAACCAAAATTAGAAATAGGTGTGCTTTAACTGGGAGACCAAGAGGAGTATATAGAAAATTTGGTTTATGTAGAATTGTTTTGCGTGATTTATGTTCTTTTGGGCAAATTCCAGGAGTTACAAAGTCTAGTTGGTAAATATAATATAAGGAGTATATTGTGGCGTTATCTGATAGTATTGGTGATTTTTTAACAAGGATACGTAATGCTCAATTGGCAATGCATAGGGCAACAAGGGTACTATTTTCTAAGATGAATTCTTCTATATTGGAGATTTTAAAAGAGGAAGGGTATATCCTTGATTATGAAAAGCAAGTTGTAGATAATTTACCTTCTTTCATTGTAAAATTGAAGTATTATGAGAAGTCACCTGTAATTAGTGACATAGTTAGGGTGTCAAAGCCTGGTTGTCGTCGTTATTCTAAGTATAAGGACATTTCTAAAGCATATAATGGTCTTGGTATTTTTATTATATCGACACCCAAAGGAGTGATGACTGATTATAATGCACATAAATTAAAGGTTGGTGGAGAAGTTTTGTGTCGTGTGTTTTAAATAATAGGAGAAATTCATGTCTCGTATAGGTGCTGCTCCTATCAATATTCCTGCTGGTGTTTCAGTTGAATATAATAATGGTAGTATGTTAATAAAGAGTGCTAAGGCTGAAAAGGAAGTTAGCTTGATCAGGGATGTTGTGTGTCAGATTATTGATAATCAGCTATTGCTTTCTGTTGATCAAGATAAAGATAATTATGATAAAATAAAGCCTATGTGGGGCACTTATAGGAGTAATATTAATAATATCATTAACGGCATGGTTGATGGTTTTTCTGTTAATCTTGAGATTAACGGTGTGGGATATAAGGCAGAGTGTGATGGTAAGTATTTGACTTTATATCTTGGTTATAGCCATAATGTTAAATATAAAGTGCCTAAAGATGTTGAGATTAAGTGCATAAAGCCAACTCACTTAGTAGTTAGTGGTATGGATAAGCAGAAGGTCTATATGGTGGCGTCTGATATATGCAAAATTAGAAAATATGATCCTTATAAAGGTAAGGGTGTTGTAATAAAAGGCAAATTTATGCTGCGTAAGGTTGTAAGTAAAAAGAAGTAATAAAAATGAAAAGATCGTATAATTTTTTAAGTAATTCTGAAAAAAGGAAGTTACGTAATAGAGCGAAGCTTGACAAGAGCGCTGAACGTTTACGTATATCCATATTTAAATCTAATAGGCATTTTTATGTCCAGTTAATTAATGATGTAAAAGGAATAACTCTCACTTCAGCTTCTACTTTGGATGCTAAAATTAAGGATGTATGTAAAGGGAAAGTCAACGCTGAAACTATAAAACAGGTTTCTTCTTTAATGGTTGAGCGTCTGTCTGGCATGAAATTAGAGCAGCAGCTTACGTTTGATCGTGGAGCGTATAAATACACAGGATTAGTTTCTCAATTTGCTGAGGCTTTAAGAAGTTCTGGATTTGAATTTTAGAAGGTTTTGAATATGGCTATAAAGAATTTACAAAATAATAATGATTTATCAGAGCTTTTAGTTTCGGTACGAAGAGTGACAACGGTTACCAAAGGTGGTAGAAGATTTTCATTTTCAATTTTGGTTGTTGTTGGCGATGAGAAGGGTAGGGTAGGGTGTGGAATAGGTAAGCACGCAGAAGTTGCTGAAGCAAGAGTCAAAGCTGTAAATGCTGCAAAGAAATCAATGATTAGAGTGTACTTGCGTGAAGGTAGAACTTTGCATCATGATATTAAAGCTAAATTTTGTTCTGGTGAGATAGTTTTAAGAACCGCAAGAGCCGGAACAGGTATTATTGCTGGTGGAGCGATTAGATCAGTTTTTGAGGTGTTAGGTATAAAGGATGTGGTAGCTAAATCCACTAGATCAAATAATCCTCATAACGTTATATGTGCGGTGTTTAAGGCTTTTGATAGTATGTTATCTCCTCGTCAGGTAGCAAGCAAAAGAGGCAAAAAGATTAGCGAGATAGTTGGAAACAGGTAAAGTATGAATAATGCTGTAAAATTAAACTCTATATTTACTAAATTATCTAAGAAAAAGAAGCCTAAGTTGCTGGGTAGAGGTATCGGTTGTGGTAAAGGTAAAACATCCGGTAGAGGGCATAAAGGGCAGAAGGCTAGAAGTGGAGTTTCTATAAATGGTTTTGAGGGTGGACAACAGTCTATATATACTCGTTTGCCTAAAAGAGGTTTTAAGCCTATACGTAGGAGCATATACTCTATAATTAATGTTGGCGATATACAGCGCTTAATGGAAGCTAAAAAAATAGTGAAAGACTCTGTTATAGATAAGGAGAGGCTGTATAAATTAGGTTTTATAAAGTCTATTAAGGATAAAATTAAACTTCTTAATAAAGGTAAGTTGAGCGAAAAATTTGTGTTTCATGTTGATTTTGCGTCAGAAGCTGCAAAAAAATCTGTAGCTTCAGTTGGTGGTAGTGTGGAAATACTATCGTAAGTCATGGGCAATAAATCAGCATTTAATAGCTTGGATCCTACGTTGTTATATAAAGGCGATTTATTAAAGCGTATATTTTTTACGCTAATAGCTTTAATTTGCTATCGCTTGGGTACTTATGTGCCTATTCCTGGAATTAATCTTGATGTAATTAATGATATATTTCCCAAAGATGGCTCAGGCGTTTTTGGAGTATTTAATTTATTTTCTGGTGGTGCATTGGCTAGAATGACAATTCTAGCATTGAACGTTATGCCATATATAATGGCTTCTATCATTATTCAGTTACTTTCTTCTGCGATTAAAGGAATGAAGGAAGTTAAGAATGATGGAGAGTCAGGCCGTAGAAAGATGAATTCTTATATACGCTATCTGACCATAGTAATTTGTGTATTTCAATCAATTCCAATTTTGGTTGGATTGGAAGGGATGAATAGGGAAGGGGTATTGGTTGTAATCGAACCTGGTGTTATGTTTCGTACAATAGGTGTTTTCAGCCTTTTAGGTGGAACTATGCTTTTAATATGGCTTGGTGAACGAATCAGCGCTAGCGGTATAGGCAATGGTATCTCATTAATCATTTTCACGGGTATAATATCAGAGTTACACAGCGCTTTGTCATCTTTGTTAACGTTAAATAAAAACGGTAGCGTATCGTTATTTATTATCCTTTTTGTTTTGGTATTGTTTTTTTTGCTGCTACTCTTAGTCATTTTTGTAGAGTCTTCTTATAGAAAGGTTATTGTTCAACATCCTAAAAAGCAATTTAAAAGATTACATAATGACGATTTTACTTATATTCCATTGAAGATTAATTTATCTGGTGTAGTACCAACCATTTTTGCTAATGCAATTTTATTGACACCTATTTCAATTGCAAATTTCTATAAGGGGCACGCTTTTTCTGATTTTATTTTGAATTACTTTATGGCAAATAAAGTAGTATATATTGTAGCCTATTTGGTGCTGATAGTATTTTTTAATTTTTTCTATACCAATTTTATATTTAATCCAGAGGAAAACGCAGATTTTCTTAAAAAAAATGGTGGTTTTATACCTGGTAGAAGGCCTGGGAAACATACTTCTGATTACCTTCAAGATATAGTTTTTAAGTTGACATTCATTGGCTCTGCGTATTTGGTAGTCATATGTACTGTACCTGAAGTTATGAGATATTATTATGATATACCATTTATTTTTGGTGGGACGAGCTTACTGATTATAGTGAACGTTATTACTGATACTATTATGCAAATACAATCTTATATTTTTTCAAATAGGTACGACAACTGGATAAAGAAATATGAGTCTAAAACGAGGAAAGTAAGATGATCATTACGATTTTTGGTCCTCCAGGTTCTGGTAAAGGTACTCAGTCAAGCTTGTTAATAGCAAAATATAATTTAAAATTAATTTCAGTAGGGGATTTATTAAGGAATATTATATCTAGCAGTAGTGAGTTAGGTAAAAAAATAAAGGGTACCGTGGAATCTGGTAATTTAATTCAAGATGAAATTATATGTGGATTATTACGTGACCAGCTTGCATTAGTGGATGATAATTGCTTATTAGATGGTTTTCCGAGAAATTTAAACCAGGCTCATTTTTTGACTCAAGTTTTGCAAGAAAAATATAATAGGGATGTTGACATTGTAGTTGAGCTGCAGCTTGACGATAATATTGCAATCGATAGGTTAAAAAATCGTCTCGCGTGTTTGGACTGTAAAAGCATATATAGTGTATCTTCTTTTAAGAGTACTACTTGTGCTAAATGTAAAAGTACGAGGTTAGAGAAAAGAATTGATGATGCTGATATGTCTGCAATTAATAAGAGAATAAGTGAATATCACCTTCAAATGAAAGGTTTACGCGAGTATTATAAAGGCAAATTATTAACAATTGACGCTAATTTGAGTGTTGATGAGGTAACGCAAGAGATTGAAAGTAAAATTTCTTGTAATTTGGTTTGACTCTGAGTTGTTTTATGGTATAAATTAAGAGTTGTTATTAATAAAGTATCGAGGTACCAGTGGCACGTATTGCAGGCATAAATATTCCAGTGAGGAAATGTGTTCCTTTTGCATTAACTTATATATATGGTATAGGTATTGCTACTGCGAATGTAATTTGTCACGCTTGCGAAGTTGATAAGCGCAAACGTGTTTCAGAATTACGAGATGAAGATATAGAAAAGATCAGCGGTTTCATTAGACAAAATTATGTTATAGAAGGTGAGCTCAGAAAAGAAGTGGCTATGAACATAAAATCTTTAGTGGAAATGGGATGCTATAGAGGGGTGAGACATAGAAAAGGTTTACCTGTGAGAGGGCAAAGGACTCATACTAATGCTAAGACTCGTAAAGGTAGATCTCGGTTGCCTATTGCTGGGAAAAAATAAAATTTATTATTATTGTGAGTTTTAATGAAAAAAGTCAAAACGGTTAGTAAGAGTAAGAAGGAGTTTATTACTGGTGTTGTCCATATTCGTGCAACTTTTAATAATACTTTTGTAAATGTAACTGATGTTCATGGTAATACGCTATGTCAAACTTCTGTGGGTGCATGTGGTTTTTCAGGTTCGAGAAAATCCACACCTTATGCTGCAGGTAAGGCTGCGGAGTCTGCTGCGAAGAACGCAATGGAGAGATTTGGTATGAAGGTTGTCTCTGTAATAATTCGCGGCCCTGGCTTTGGTACCGAAGCTGCGGTTAAAGCACTTCAGAGCTGTGGGTTGACTGTGACTTCAATTGCAGATAAAACCGCAATTCCTCATAATGGGTGCAGGTTAAGAAAAAAAAGAAGAGTATAGGATATTTGAAAAGGTTGTTTTATGTATTATAATAATGATGTTTCTCTCTGTAGCAATTTAGATAAATTGATTAAACCTAGTTCAGTTAAGGTAATATCAGATGATTCAAGTGAAAAAAGTGATATAGTGCTAGAACCGTTGGAAAGTGGTTTTGCTTTAACATTAGGCAATGCATTAAGACGTGTAATGTTATCTTCTCTTAAAGGTAGTGCTGTTTATGGAATAAAAATTGAAGGTGTAACTCATGAGTTCACTTCAATTCAAGGGGTGAGAGAAGACGTAACTGATATAGTATTAAATATGGGTATGTTGAGGTGTAAATTAAATGGTGCTTCTAATAAATGCTTAAATTTAAACGCTAAAGGGCCTTGCCAGGTATTAGCTGGGATGATAGAAACTGATGATCAATGCTCTATTGTTAATAAAGATTTGTTAATATGTACGCTGGGGCAAAATGTGGAGCTTAACATGACCATATATGTGGCTAGCGGAAAAGGTTATCTTCCTGTAACTAAATATAAAGAAAATGAACTTTTGAAGCTTATGAGTGAACAGGATTTAATTGGTTTTATTCCAGTTAATGCTTTGTATAGCCCTGTCAACAGGGTTTCGTACAGGGTAGAGAACAGTCGTGTTGGCCAAGTGACTGATAAGGATAAGCTGATATTGTCAATTGAAACTGATGGTACAATTTCTCCGAGTCAAGCTGTTGACTCTGCTGCAAGAATATTACAGGAGCAACTTCAGCCCTTTATTAGTTCTGATGTAAGTTATAAAAAATCGCAGGTTTCTTCGTCTAGTGGTGCTAAAGATTTGGGTTATGACCCTGTCTTATTGCGTAAGGTAGATGAAATGGAATTATCTGTCAGGTCTCATAACTGTCTGAAAAACGAAAACATCACTTATATAGGTGATCTTGTACAAAAGACAGAAGGTGAAATGTTAAGAACTGCTAATTTTGGCAGAAAGTCTTTGAATGAGATTAAGGCAGTTTTGACTAATTTTGGCTTGTCTTTGGGTATGAATGTGCTAAACTGGCCACCTAAGGATATAGATGAGTTGGCTAAACAACATACTGATGAAGATTAGGTGATATATGAAACATGGAATAAAAAAACGTAAACTATCTCGTTGTACTGAACATAGATTATCGACGTTAAAGAATCTATCTATCTCATTAATTAACCATGAGCAGATTGTAACTACTTTACCAAAAGCTAAGGAACTTCGTCCATATGTCGAAAAGTTTATTACAATTGCTAAGAATAAGAATACTTTACATGGTAGAAGACTTTTGCTTTCACGCCTTCATAATAGTAAGTTAGCAGTTGATAAGTTATTAAACGTCTTAGCCAGCCGTTATCAAGATCGTAAAGGTGGGTATTCTAGAATAATAAAATTTAGCACTCGAAAGGGTGATTGCGCTTCAATGGCAGTGATAGAACTGGTTGATAGGGATATTGCAGCAAGAGGTAAGGTTTATAGTAAAAATAAAGAAGGAGGCAAAGTAGTTACACAAAGTTAATTGTTATCATAATTGTTCTTCTTGTGGTAAGTAGGTTACGCTACTTTGTAGGTTACTTTGGCGAGTTATTAGTTTTAGTATATTTAAAACTGAAATGGTATAATGTTATAAAACGCCGTTACCGTTGTAAGTTCGGTGAAATTGACTTAATTGTATCTAAAAAAAAGGAGCTGATTTTTATAGAAGTTAAAACAAGTTTACTTGGAAAAGAAATACCGATATCTCATCTTCAATGTCAGTCTATTATAAATTCTTCTAAGTATTTCTTAAGTAAAAACCTTAGTTTTTTAGATTATTCAGTCAGATATGATTTATATTTTCTTTCCTTAAAGAGAAGACCTGTTTATATAAAAAATGCTTGGATTGAAGAATGAAAGATTTGTAGCTGAATTAATTTAGATTTACTGGATTTAATATGAAAAAGACCCAATACAATAATTTAGTTTCATCTTACGCTAGAGTGCTATTTCATGTCTCAGGAAGCAGGTTAGGTATTATAAGGAAAGAAGTAGAATTTTTGTTGGCTTTTTTTAAGGATCAACGTGATGTTTTTGTGTACCTATCTCATCCTATGATTTCTTTTGCACACAAAAAAGAAGTGATGCTTTCTATAAATGAGCACTTGAGTGAGAATTTAGTAAAATTTATTATGGTTATATTTGCAAATAAACGCTCTAGTTTATTGATCCTTATATTAGAAAAATTCTTAAGTCTTGCAAGAGAAAATGAAAATGAATTCGAAATTACTATAAAGTCAGCAGAAACTTTAAAGGAATCTGATATAAAAATAATTACTGAATCTTTGAGCTTTCTTGGTAAAATAATAAAAGTAAGCAATGTGGTTGACCCTTCTATACTAGGTGGCTTCGTAGTTAGGTATGGTTTTAATTTGATCGATGCTTCGCTAAAAAGTTACTTGGATAGGTTAGTTGACTTAAGTAAAATGGAAATATTAAAAGTAAGGAATTTTGTATGAAGAACAGTATGAATGTTTCTGAGATAGCAAGTATAATAAGAGAAAAGGTTGAGACGTTTGATAATCCTATAAAGCGGGAAAATATAGGTGAAGTAATTTCAGTAACAGATGGTATCGCATTGGTTTATGGGCTGGAAAAAGCAAAATTCGGTGAAAAGGTATTTTTTGCAAGTGGTGTAGAAGGAATAGTTCTCGATTTAGATCATAATACGGCTGGAATAGTTGTGCTTGGTAATGACCGTGATGTGAAAGAAGGGGACGTTGTAAAATGTAGTGGTGATGTTGTGCAGGTGCCTGTAGGGCATGAATTGTTAGGGAGAGTTGTAAATGCGTTGGGCCATCCTATGGACGACGGTGGGGAAATTAGAGCCAAAAACAGAATGGATATAGAATCTAAAGCGCCAGGCATTATTGATCGTAAGTCTGTGCATGAGCCACTGCAAACAGGAATTAAAATTATAGATTTGCTAATTCCAATAGGTAGAGGGCAGCGTGAATTAATTATTGGTGATAGACAAATTGGTAAAACTACTATTGCGCTTGATACTATTATCAATCAGAAGAAGATTAACGATGAGGTAAACGAAAATCAAAAAGTTTACTGTGTTTATGTTGCTATTGGGCAAAAAATTTCAACAGTAGCAAAAGTGGTAAATAAGCTGAAAGAAAGCGGAGCATTAGAGTATACAACTGTAGTTGTGGCTAGTGCATCTGACTGCGCGCCTATGCAATTTTTAGCACCTTATGCTGGTTGCACTATTGGGGAATTTTTCCGTGACAATGGAATGCATTGTTTGATTATATATGATGATTTATCTAAGCATGCTGTGGCATATAGGCAGATGTCTTTATTGCTCAGACGTCCTCCTGGTCGTGAAGCTTACCCTGGAGATATATTCTATGTACATTCTCGCTTGCTTGAAAGAGCTGCTAAAATGTCTGATAAAAAAGGGCAGGGTTCTTTAACTGCTTTGCCAATTGTCGAAACTCAAGCTGGTGATGTATCTGCATATGTGCCAACAAATGTTATTTCAATTACCGATGGGCAGATCTTTCTTGAGTCTGAATTATTTTATAAAGGATTTCGACCTGCAGTAAATATAGGTTTGTCAGTTTCACGGGTTGGTTCTGCTGCACAACTAAAGTCTGTGAAGAAAGTTGCTGGTTCTATAAAGCTAAGCTTAGCTCAGTATAGAGAATTAGAAGATTTCGCAAAATTTGGTTCTGATCTTGATGCTAGTGTTCAATTATCCTTGAATAAGGGTAAATATCTTGTCGAGTTATTAAAGCAAAAACAACATTTACCTATGTCAATAGAAGAGCAAGTAGTGCTGATGTATATTTTTTCTAACCTATATAATCAGTTAAGTAAAATACAAATAAGTTACATTAATAAATTTGAACATGATCTTATTAATTATTTTCATACTGTACACCCTGGGGTTTTAAAAAAGTTGTCAAATGACATGAGTGATGATATAAAAGGTGATATTTTTAACATTGTGAGTAATTTCGTTACTCAATTTAATTGCGTTTAGGTGGTGATTATGGCTTCATCCATTATTAATAAATTTCCTATGACGAGGGAAGGTTTTGAGAATATGCAAGCCGAACTTGAAAAATTAAAGGAAGAAAAACCTTCTGTGATACAGGCTATTTCTGATGCTCGTGATCAAGGTGATTTGTCTGAAAACGCAGAGTATCACGCAGCACGGGAAAGGTTAGGTTTTATTGAAGGCCGTATAATGGAGATAGAAAGTAAGCTCTCACATGCGGAAGTAATAGAAGTAAAAAATTTGTCTGGTGATTCAGTAATGTTTGGTGCAACTGTGACATTAAGCATGTTAAGTGATAATAACGGTGAAGTGGAATATGTTTATAAGGTTGTAGGCGAATATGAAGCTGATGTTTCAAAGCAGTTAATATCTACTAGTTCACCACTTGGGAGTGCCTTAATCGGCAAAAAAGTCGGTGAATATGTGGAAGTGACAGTGCCAAATGGAGAGAAATTGTATAAAATAGTTAAGATTGAATTTAAGTAAATTATTATGGTACAGGCCACTTATGCTTCAATGAGTCTACCAGGTATTTCTTCTGTGGAAGATGTATTAGAGGATGCTCGTTCCGGTAAATTATTCATTTTAGTTGATGATGAAAATAGAGAAAATGAAGGCGATTTGATTGTCTTAGCTGAGAAAATAAAGCCGGAACATATGGCTTTTATGGTTAGGTACGGTACAGGGGTTGTTTGCTTAGCAATGACTAAATTTCACATGAAAAGGTTGGGCCTTAATTTCATGGAAAAGAAAAATATTGGTGAAAATCATACCGCATTTACTACATCAATTGATGCACGTTATGGCATTACAACCGGTGTTTCAGCAGAGGATAGAACGAAAACTATACATGCTGCTATCAACAAGGATGGTACTCAGGATGACATCATAACTCCAGGTCATGTTTTTCCTGTAATTGCACATAAAGGTGGGGTGGCACAACGTGCTGGTCATACTGAAGCGAGTGTTGAAATGGCGAAGTTAGTAGGGTTTGATCATTCAGCAGTTATTTGTGAATTAGTGAATGATGATGGCTCTATGATGCGCTTACCTCAGTTACTTAAATTTGCTGAACAACATAAAATTAAGTTAACTACCATCGACAAACTTATCAGTTACGTTAAAAATTTAAACTAGCGTTTATAAATTTGTATAATTTAAGTGTTAAAATATAGAATTTCTATAAATTATACAAGCACAGAATTTTCATGTTTAGAGTTGCTAAGTTTTTGACCTTATTGTTCTTTTTTGCATATTGTAATAATGCTTACTCTATTAACATTATTAGAGATAGTGAAGTGGAAGCAATAGTGAAAGAGCTAGCGCAACCTTTATTTTCTGCTGCGGATATTGATCATGAGCAAATAAAAGTTTTTATAATTAATGACAATTCGATTAATGCTTTTGTAATTAACAATAACAGTATTTTCATTCATTTAGGACTTTTACAATATTCGGCTAAACCTTATGTCCTGCTTGGTATATTAGCACATGAGATTGCTCACATATCTGCTGGTCATATATTGCAAATGAGTAGTGCTATGGGTTATTTTCAATCGATAGCAATGATTAGTTATATGGTAGGATTAGTTTCTAGTATTATCATTAACCCTCAGGTTGCTGGTGCAATTTTGCTTAGTGGTGTAGCGTTTAGTTCAAGGCTATTTTTTAACTATTCTCAAGAGCAAGAAAGTGTAGCAGATAGCTATGCTTTAAGGTATCTTGATGAATCTGGCTATGATAATTCAGGTATGAAAGAGATTTTTGATTATTTTAAAAGTATTGAGCATGAGAACACCGAGGAATATTTCCGCACTCACCCACTTAGTGAGAAACGTATATTTGCTGTACAAAATTATAAGGTTAAAAACAACGTAAAACCAATTTTTGCGGATAAGTTACTAAAGTTTGAGCGTGTGGTTGCCAAGCTAGACTCTTTCTTTGCTCCTATTCATGTGTTATCTAATAAATATGAAAATAATTCTGAGTATGTAAATGCTATAGTTTGCTATAGGCAAGGAAAGATAGAAGAGGCTATTGCTAAAGTTAATTCATTGATTCAAGAGTCACGCAATGACCCATACCTATATGAATTAAAAGCAGAAATGCTATACAAGGCCGGAAATTTAAGTGAAGCAATAAAAATGTATGAGGAATCGCTTAGGTATTTATCTGAGAAAAACAGTTATTTAGTGAAACTTGCATTATCTCATACTTTATTATTACACGGTGATGCAAAAAAGGCGATTTTTTACCTGGAGCAGATTTTGAATGTAGAACCAGATAACGCTTTTGTCTGGAAGTATTTAAGCATTGCATATAAATGTGAAGCTGATACGGCAATGCATTATTTTGCCTTGACAAAAAAGGCTTGTATTGAAGGTGATTTAAAGCAATTTACAAAATATGCTGAGCTAGCTGTTAAAACTTTACCAAAAGATAGCCCTTATTTGTTGCAAGTTGAAGATATGAAGCGGTTTAATGGATAACAAAAAAGCATTTCTGCACTTTTTGGATTATTTTTGTCCACACTTTTCCAACATAGTTTTTGCTTCATCGCTTACGTTGGGCATAATTTTCGTTATGATAGTTTTAGCGCCAAAAAATACACCACAGAACATGCCAAGAGCAAAGAGGGCTGGCCACGGCATCCTGCCAAATATTGCAAGCAAAGCTGCACCAATTATTACTACCGTCATAAGTGGACCGCCTATCCCCCAAACATAACCAATAATATTGCATATTACTTTAGTTGTGTCATCCATATCAGGGTCAGCTGCATAACCTGAGAAAGAGAAAAGCAATACTACGCAAAAAACACTAAAAAATTCCATTATAGAGCTCATTTTTTTGCCTCTAAGTAATAAATTAACCTAAACCTAAACCTACACATTTTTTATTTTAAAGTAAAAATTATAATTTGTCCATACATAAGTGTTGCTACATAAATAACCCACCATTAATATTGAGCACATGCCCTGTTATATATTTTGCTTCATCACTTGCTAAAAACAAGACCCCTGCTGCTATTTCTTCCCCTGTTCCCATTCTTTTCATTGGAATATTATCTAATATTTTTCCCTTTTGTCCTTCATTTAAAACTTCAGTCATTTTAGTATCTATAAACCCAGGAGCAATACAATTTACTGTTATATTACGACTTGCAACTTCTTTTGCTATGGATTTGCTCATAGCTATTATTCCAGCTTTAGACGCCGCATAATTTGCTTGCCCGGCGTTTCCTGTCAGCCCTATTATTGAGGAAATATTTATAATTCTTCCCCAATTATTCTTAATTAGTTTTCTGCATGCTTCTCTACTCAGCTTAAATGTAGAGCTCAAGTTAATATCAATTACTTTTTGCCATGCTTCATCTGTCATTCTCAATAATAAACTGTCTCGCGTAATACCCGCATTGCATACGAGCCCGTCAAAGCCTTCCATCAGCTCACTTGCTCTATTTATTAGTTGATTTACTTCCTCAGCATTTGATAAATCACAAGGGAGTACATGCATGTTTTTTTCATATTGTTTAGCAACTTCTTCGAGCACTTCTTTTTTTGTGCCAGAAATACATAAAGTTGCTCCGGCTTTGTGCATAATTTTTACAATTGCTTGCCCTATTCCGCCTGATGCGCCAGTAATCAGGAACTTTCTGCTTTCCAATTTAAGCATAATAACTTTATATTATCTTAATTCCTAACAGAATATTGACTAGTTGGCAATAGATTTCTTACATAATATAAGTAACTCAGATATTCACAAAATAAAGAAAAAGTTATAATAAAGTTAAACGTCAAAAAATTTTAAAAACATAGTTGATGCAGGAATTGTTACTAAATAGTTTATTCTGGTGCTCTACAGTCTAAATGGAATGCTTAAATTATAGATTCTTTGTTTTTGTGTGTTATCTTGAGTTAACACAAATTCACAGTAGTATTATGATAAGTAAGTTAAAAAAGCTTAGCGCTGGATTTTCTTTGACAGGCTTGATTGGCCATGGTGATAATATAAATATGCAAGGAGCAAAAAATAAAAAGAAGAAGTACCCAAAATTTTTGGATAAGACGTTTGCATTGATTGATGCAGTGATAAATTTTATTTTAAAACGCGAAAGTAATAACGTAAATGAAGTCCTGAAAGTAACATGGGGACCACTATTTTTTGGTCTGGTAGTAATACTCATCTTTTTTGGGATAGGTGGTATTTGGTCGGCTATAGCTCCAATTGACGGTGCGGTGCATGCAAGTGGAGAAGTTATTGTATCTTCAAATAGAAAAATAGTTCAACACTTGGGCGGAGGAATAATAAGCAAAATTTTAGTAAAAGAGGGTCAAGCAGTTAAAAAAGATGAGCCTCTAGTTTTGTTGAGTGATGTTAACGAGAAGGCGAATTTAAGTATCATCAAAGAGAAGCTCTTATCATTTTTAGCAACAGAAGCAAGGCTTCTTGCAATCAGAGTAGATTTGGACACGCTCGAGTTTCCTGATGAGGTTAAAAAATTATCTCACGATGAACTTGTAAATAAAGCGATAAAGAATCAAGTAAAGTTGTTCAACTCTCAGAGAAAGAGCATATTGGGAAAAACAGACATACTGCAACAACGTATAAAGCAGTTAAATGATGAATTAGCGGGGCTAAACTTTCAACTAAATGCAGCTCATAAGCAATATGACTTGATAACTGAGGAGTTGGAAACAAAAAGACAATTACTTGATAGTGGCCATATAAGCAAACCACACATTTTAGCTTTAGAAAAGCAGTTTGCTGAAATTGAAGGCAGAGTTGGACATTACCGTTCTGCAATATCTCAAGTGCAGCAAAAAATTGGAGAGAACGAATTAGAAATTATAAACGTGAGAAATGATTCTCAAGAAAGAGCAAACGCTGAACTTAAGGAAGTTAGTACGTCTATTGCAGACTTGAAAGAGAGACTGATGGTTGCTGAAGATTCATTAGCACGTACAATAATTAAATCGCCTCAAGATGGGATAGTCACAGATATAAGATACCATACTGAAGGTGGTGTTATACAATCTGGAGTTCCGATCATGAGCGTAGTGCCATCGGATGATGACCTAATAATAGATGCTAAAATTCAGACCAGAAACATAGAAGAGATACTGTCAGCACAAAAGAAAGATAGCAACATAGTCTCTATTGATGGGCTAGAAGGGCTAAAGGTTAAAGTTCGTTTAAGTGCTTACAGTGCACGTCGTTTAAGTTTAATTAATGGTATAGTGTAAAAGACAAGATTTGATCTGACAGACAAGAATTAACTGACAGAAGAATTGAGGTAGTCAAAACTAATATCAGGCTCTTGTGTAATGCTACTAATATTTTTCTGAAAAGCAATATATTTGCTATCAAGAAAAGTTTGCATAGGCGTTTTGCCATAGCAATATTTACCCGAGTGAGGTCTTGTCTCATTATAAGAACGCAACCAATGATCAACATCAATCTGTAGATCTTCCAAAGAACTGTAGATTTTCTTTCTAAAGATGATATTGTAACACTCATCTTGCATGGTTCTATGAAACCTTTCACATATGCCATTAGTCTGTGGAGAGTTGGCTTTAGTTCTAGAATGATCGATGTTTTCTATGCCCAAATAAAGCTGATAAGCGTGATTTTCGGGCTTGCCACAATACTCCGTACCCCTATCAGTTAAAATGCGTAATAATGGAATTTTCTGCTCATCAAAAAATGGAATAACTCTATCGTTGAGAAGATCTGCAGCTGTAATAGCTGTTCTGTCCGTGTAAAGTTTAACCATTGCAACTCTGGAATAAGTATCAACAAAAGTTTGCTGATAAATGCGCCCTATACCTTTGATATTGCCCACATAATAGGTATCTTGAGAACCCAAATAACCTGGATGTTGCGTCTCAATTTCACCATGAGCTTCCCTTTGTTCTTTCACTTTTTCTAAAGCTGCAAGTTGTTCTTCAGTTAAAATGATTCCGTCTTGAGCTACTTTTGTCTCTAGTGCTTTAAGTCTCTTTTTGAGAGTTTCAAGGTCATTTCTTAGCCATACAGACCTTACTCCTCCCTGAGAAATTATTATACCTCTTTTTCTCAGTTCATTTGCAGCTCTTTCTTGCCCATATGCTGGAAATTCTGTTGCTATACTAATCACTGCTCTTTCTATATCGTCGGAAACTCTGTTTGCTAATAGCGGTTTTTTCTTACTTATTTCATGTAATGCTTCCTCTCCTCCATTTTCATATAACTCCTTAAAGCGATAAAATGTATCTCTTGAGTATCCCATCACTTTGCATGCTTGAGACACATTTCCTAGTTGTTTTGCTAGTTCTAATAATCCTAGCTTTGGTTTTAATATTTTTGTCTGTATTGTACTCATATCTAACACTCCTTTATTTTTATTATTTTTAACTTACTTTTTTAAAGTGTCAGGTCAAGTCTTATTTAATACACTTTTAGCTTTTGTCCGCTAACTGTTACATCTACTCTACTTGGGCTGCTAAGTGGCACTAGCGCTTTGTTTGCCCCTTTTACTGCCATTACTCTCCCTGACCCTTGGTGACCTCTTACCCAGTTGTATACCTCTTGTGTTGCATACCCAGCATCAACCGCCATCATACTTATCATGTATTCAAGCCCATTTTCACCGATAAAATGATGATTTAATAATTCCGAAAGTTTTCCCCATACTTCTTCCCCTCCTGGATCTCCTTCAAATACCTGGTAGTCTATTGACCAACTTTCTCGGTTTCTTCCCCACGCTACCACTTCTACTTCTAAACGATCTTTTTGTACATCAACCCCTGCCGTCAATACTATTTTTCCACTTTTTGGCACCATGCCTATCGGATAAGATTCTCTTCGGTTAAATAGTTGCTTCCAGTCTGGTACTTCTCCTTTATCTACCCAGGTTTCTCCGAGTGTTGTATTTATCCAAACTTTCAGTAATTGTTCATTTTCCTTTGCATGCAGAAAATCTTCCACTGCTTGTTTCCAACTATACCAACCAACTGGGCTATACAAGCTTGAAAGGTGGAATCCTTTTTTTTCACCTTTTATTGGATTAGTAGGCCTCCATTCACCTCTAGCTAACATCTCTGTTTTCTGATGATTTTTTATTTCTCCCCTACACTCTATGCAAACGTAGTGGGCTGTTGAGGGATCTTTATCTTTCCACTTTATCTGTGGCCATTTCAGCACCTGATAGTGATCACAATGTGGACAAGGTACAAAAAAGTATCGTTTGTCTGAATTCTCAAATTCCTTCTCTATTCTGCTTATTCCGTGAACCGTTGGTGTTGAAACCAAGAATATTTTTCGCCGCGTAAATGTATTAGTTCGCGCGATACTGAGAAGAACTGGATCCCCTTCTCCTCCTGAATCTCCTGGATATGCATCTACTTCATCTAAAAAAAGATATTTTACCGGCATAGAGCGCAGACCCACTGGACTGTTGGCACCTGTTACTACTACCGTTCCTCCGGGAAATTCCTTACTTTGTACAGTGTTGCCTGAATCTCTCGACCTTGGATCTTTTATTTTACTCCTTAAACATGGCGTATCTTCAATGAGCGGCGCAAATCTTCCCTTTGACCAACGCTTGCCCATTTCTACTGTTGGCTGTACTACCAACATTGGACCTGGTGTTTGGTCGATAATGTAGCCGATCCAGTTGTTTCCTGCTTCTGTTCCGCCAATTTGTGCTCCTTTCATGAATACCACTTTTTCAGCCGGTGAAGACGAAGAAAGTGAATCCATTACTTCTCTAAGGTAGGGTGTTCTCTCTGTCCTCCATTTTCCTGGTTCTGATGATGCTATCGTCGAAAGCTGACGGTTCTTATCTGCCCACTCTGATACTTTTAGTGGTGGATCTGGCCTTAGCCCTGCATAAAAACTACTGCTGTATATCATAATGCTGCAATTGTTGCACTTTTAAGGAGAAAAAGAGGTATTTTTTGTCTGCAATAAGTATCTGCTGATGCCTTACTTAAAATCAGTATTGCAACTAATATGTGAATTAGACTTATTAAACCTATCAAGTGCTTCCTTAGTATCATTGAAATGTATTTTCCACTAACTCTTCTAAAGCTGTTCTGATTTCCTCAGTTAATGTTTCATGGATCTTTTCTGTGTCGTTCATCGATGCCAGTAATGCTGATACTCTGTCTGGGATATTCAAAAGATTGTTACGAACCACTCTTGCAACATTAAATGCTTCAGTCTTTACTTCTTCTACTGAGATAAGTTCACCAATTTCAGCTTTTGCTTTTGCCTCGAGCAGTTTTCCCCGCTCCATCTCGTTTTTAATTCGGGTTTTTAGCAACATCGTTGAAAGATCATTATTTCCTCTTTTTTCCCCTTCTTCTCCACCTTTTCTCCTCAGTGGTTGACTTGGATCTCTAATTGCTTCTATTGCTCTATTTGCTTGTTCTCGGTCAATCAAACCATCCTCCAGCTCAACTATTCCTTTCTTTACTAAGTAACAGACGTATTGCTTTGAAACTCCTAGTTCTCTTGCCCATTCTGTCTGCGTGATTTTCCCCTCTTTCACCCCTTTTTTACCGTTTTTCTTCTTGAATTTGTGCAAAAGTCTTTCCAGTATCCGAAAGTATCGCTTCTCTTCCCGTATACACCCGCCAACGCTTTATCGTTACATCGACGAAGGCGGAATCAAGTTCTATAGTTCTGCATATTCTTCCTGTCCTCTCACATGCAATTAATGTACTTCCAGAACCACTAAATGGATCAAGAACTATGTCCCCTGGTCTACTGCTGTTTACTATCGCTCTCTCCATTAACTCCACTGGTTTCATCGTTGGGTGCAGTGAGTTGTACGTTGGCTTATCGTAAAACCAGAGATCACTCTGATTGCGTCCCCCATGCCACTCACGTTTATTGCCGTTTTTCCACCCGTAGAGTATTGTTTCGTATTGTCTTTGATAATCAGATCTTCCTAGCGTAAAATGATTCTTTGCCCAAATGATGAATGTCGACCATCTTCCCCCTGCTTCTTCAAATACTTTTTGCAAGGTCGAAAGCTCTGATGATGATGCACAGATGTAAATTGCCCCTTTGGTGTACGCTAAAACGTGAGAACAAATGTCATATAGGAAAAGTTCGTATTTTTCACCTTGATCATCGTTTAGTATTTTTTTGTCTTCTCTTTCCTGACTGTCACCATATGCTACGTTATACGGAGGGTCACAAACGGTAATATCTGCCATTTTATCGTCTAATACCGCTTTAAATGATTCAACTAGACAACTATCGCCACAGTAGATTCGATGACCACCTAAAATCCACAGATCCCCTGGTTTCGACACTACTGACTTTTTATCGACCAATTCCACCCCCTCTTTTTCTCCTCTTTCTACTTCTTCTTTTCCATCAATGTTGTCGAGAAAGCGTTGGACTTTTTCTAGCTCAAATCCGGTCATTTTAAGGTCAAACTGCAAATCTTCTAACTCTTGAATTTCCACTTTTAAAAGATCATCGTCCCACTTTGCCCAGTTAGCTGATTGATTGGCAAGTAAACGAAAAGCTTTGGTTTGGGCTTCACTTAAGTTATCACTGAGGACTACGGGAATACTCTCCATACCCAGTTTTCTTGCTGCTTTAAGCCTTAAATGACCATCAACTACAGTGCCATCGCTTTTTGCAACTATCGGAATACGAAAACCAAATTCCCGAATAGAGGCGCACATTCTGTTTACTACATCGTCATTCTTGCGAGGATTACGATCGTATTCGACAAGATTTTCAATAGGATAGTAGTGTGTTGCTAAGTTCATATTAGTGGAAATTCTTATTAAATTGCTATGTTTAAATTCTTAATAACTTGTTAAAAAGTTAATAATCAAAATACGTCTGACGCTAGAGAGGACCCGGGGTTTCGCTCCCAAATCAGCCTGGCTGGCGGGAAGGACCCACATTCTATGGGATGTTTAGCATATTAAAATCTTTACTAAAATTATTAATATAGAACATCAACGCCAAAGCATCCGCTTCATTATCGTCTTGAGGGAAAAAACCTTTGCCTTTCACAGCTTCAATAACTTCACTTTTATTTGCATTACCCTTACCGGTGATAAAGCGTTTTATCGTCTTGACAGGTACACCTTGATAAGGTATATTGTTTTCCTCGCACCAAGCTGTTAAATGAGCTAGAAAGCCTCCGTAGCAATGTGCAGCGTCAGTACCTAAATGTCTTCTTACTTCTTCAAAATACACTGCTTCAATATCTGAAAATCTTTCCCTCATCTCATTGAGCCACCTACGAAAATTTAAGAAGTGCATGCCACCTCCGCTGAAACGGCTACCATGAAAATTTTCACTACCACTTTGAATTACTCCATCTGTAAGCATTGCCCAGCCTGTTTGTTTGCCGAGGTCTAGTGTTAGGATTGACATATTTTATTTTTTATATACTTATAGACCTTTAGTTTTTCTACTTATAAGGAGATTTCTTAATTAGAGTTTTCTTTCTATTTTCTTCTACCAATTTATCAAAGTCTGACTTGTATGATTTATCTTGTGTTTTTCTGAATTCTTTATATTCTTCTGCAGCTAAGGCAATTGCTACCTCATGAGAAACTTTACCGCAGTTCTTTAATATCTCTTGCTCATTAAATCTTAAAAATGCATCAAGCTTTTCCTTCCAATCTTTCATATACATTACCTTACCTCGAGCAGCTTGAAACTCTGCGTGGTCTATATACATATTCACTATCTTATTCAGTTGAGCAATTTCATTTCTATCTAAGTAGTTTCTTGCTATATGTGTATCAGAAAGAAATATTTTCCCTTTAGGTGCTTTTCGCCAATTTGTTAGGCCCATATTTGGTTTATTTCTATTTGCTCTATTTGTTATAATTTCCGCTGCTGTATTCCCGGTAATGGCAAAATGCAATTTGTTCTGTACTACAGCAAAGAAATTTTTCGTTTCAATTGCGCAATTTGAATAATCTACTGAAGTTGCATAAATATCTGTAATTTTCTGGTAAGCCATACGATCACTAGCTCGAATTTCTCTTATTTCTTCAACTAGCTCGTCAAAAAACCTGGCATCAAATTTTGTACCATTTTTAAACCTGTTACTATCTATTGCAAAGCCTTTAAAAATGTACTTCTTTAGTTTATCGGTTGCCCATGTACGAAAAGCTATGCCACTAACACGATAGCCTACTGATATAATAGCTTCTAAATTGTAGAACACTACATTACGTTTTACCTCTCTTTCTCCCTCTTTTTGAATTATCGAAAATTCCTCGGTAGTTGAACTTTTATCTAATTCTTTACTTAGATAAATATTCTTTAGGTGCAATGAAATATTATCACTTGAACAACCAAATAGCTCAGCTATATGTTTTTGTGTAAGCCACAGATTGTCATTTTCAAACCTGACCTCTATATGTACCTTTCCATCTTCTGTCTCATAAAATAAGATTTCATTGTTATCTGGTTTCATACATCTTTTCAAATTGTTATCTGCTTTAAGTAGCAATTTTATTTGAAAGAGATTTCCATACTCTGTTCTTGGATTGCTTTTATCATAAAGTTTTAAGCTTATATAATATATATTCAGGATTTGGAAAATTTTTGTCCAAAAAATCTTCTTCTTAAATAAACTTTTTAGAAAAAAACTTGGTTAAAAATCAGTAAACACCCATTGTATAATTCTTGGTCAAGACTTTCAGATTTCTATCTTAACAATGTAAATACCATATTATGCTGCACGGTATTATTTAATCTTTTATGCAAATTTATCCAAACCGTAAATTCTGGGAAGATGATTTAGAAGTACCAGTTAACTACTTACTTGAGCGTTTTCACAATACAGAAGTGCGTTATTCCTGGATGAATTCACTTTCTGGTAGGCAGTTAAGTATTATCTTTCAACACTGCTTTAAAGACAAATTAAATGGTCAACTCTTTGATGATCAAGACTACGATAACACATCCATACAATATAAACGTAAAGTGATTGCTAAACATTTAGACTCTCTAGTTATTTATTATCTGATTAGCTGTTTCGACCGTGCAAAGCTTGAAGCTACTGTCAGTGAAATTGCAAGATCTGCATTGACTGAGGAACTCATGAAATCCTACCTTCTAAAAGGTAACAATAAATACGACAAGAAGTCTTTGTTATTTCTATTGTTTCATGTAGATCACAACCTTTTAAAGTCTGTCTATCACTTTGAAAAAATACAAAGAAAAGGTTCTGTATCATTTGCTCTTCAAAAGACACCACGACAGCCAAATGTTCCATTTAAAGACTTCATCTCTCAGGAAACCATAGTGCAGATACTGAAAGAAGACGACATTAAACGCAATGACGGTTTTGAAAATCAATTACAAGGTTTCTTCTACCATCAAAATCGTTTATATGTATTAGTTCGTAGAGCTAGTGGTATAGATTTACTACTAAACTCAAATAAGGTTATTCATGGTCATAAGCCAGATTGGATGATTTTGGATTTTCTAGTTAATGGTACTCAAGTAGATCTTACTGCCAAAAATATTGATCAAGCTACAGAGATAGCAAATAGCATTGCAAGTCGTTATTTTAGCTCTGAATGTGTTTTTGTAAACGCGCAGGATAAAAACTTTGCAGAGCAAGTATATAAATTCATTAAAGTTTGTGTTGATGGCTCTGATTCAAATATATTCACTTTTGAGTTAAAATTTCAGTCAAATCGTTTTAAATATAGCAACACTTGCATTACTTTAACCGTTATACCACATGATCCTATTGCATCTGAGCTCTATATTTTACACCCTTCTATTGGTGATATACTAAAATCTATTGAATTGATGAAGATAATATTTCAAGGCAAAAAGATAGGATTATTTTTTAAGCGAAGTGATGAGCACATAGCAATTTACTACTCTGAATATCCGTTGAATAAAAAGGAAAGAGAGGATTTTAAAGCATACATGAAACAATTTTATGGTCTTACAATCTTGCCAAGAGCAAATCTCTGACCTTTTTAATTCTGGTAGCTCTTGGGTTAATCCAAATCAAAACTACATTAAAGCAGCAAAGTATTTGTCAGATCTTGAATTAATTAAGATGCAAGAGAGGTCCTATATTATCTGCTCTCATAGACAAGATAAATTAGATTGGCCAAATATAGTTGATCCATACTGTAACAATGAGATTTTCATTGATGAGGATTTTGATGAAGTATGCGATAATATAATTTGTGAAAATTGCAACCGTGATATTTTGCCTAACACCTACAAGAAGCAAAGATTTCATCGCTTATCTGTATATTTAAACCCAGAGAAAATCATGCATTGGTTTGAAGGTCAGCTAAGTAATACGCATTTCATGTGGCAAAAGGTGGAAAGAGGAGTTTATCATGTTGGTGGCCAAGGTAAATTTGTAAATCTCATTGTTCTTGATTTTTGCACCAATCCAACATTCTTAACCATAGATAGGCTAAGAGTCAATCCAACCGTATTAGTAATACTGAGAAAAAACATACCAGACATACCTCTTGATTTGCCTATAGTAGAAATGGTTGACCTTTTCTGTCAGCGTAGGACTTTAATTGAAATATTTCAAGAAGCAGTACAAAGAGGAGTACCAGAGTTAATACCAAATACTTCAATGCAAATTTTACATACTTCACTTGAGCAAATTGAACCTGCTAGAGAGAAAGAATTACTAGAGTTACAATTGGTAGAAGGCTCACTTTACGTAAACAATATAGAGATTCTGAATAAGAAAGCTGTAGCATGTATGAAAGTTTTTCGCATATTATTTGAACAATTTTTGAATGACTGTAAAAAAGAATTGCCTCCTGAAAAACACACGTTGCTTAGCATAGCTCAAATAGAAAAACATCTAAATCTTGATCAAGAAGCAGATCCAGAACATCACATCAGAAAACCACTAAACACAATCCAAAGGACAATAAAAACCACCTTAGCTAAAAAGTTAGGACTAAACATCGAACGTAATGATGTGATTCAAACAGTTGGTTGGCCTGGATCATCGTGTAGAGATTATGGTTACCGTATTAACCCTTTTACTGTGGTAGTTCGTTAACTGTGTTGACGAGAAGTAAAAGATGTTATAATGGAAAAAGTAAAATTCATGTAATTGAGTTTTAAGCTTTGGTTGACTCTAAAGTCGCATCTAGCTTTAAAACACAGTTTTTCCCTTATCTAAAAAAATACAAATTCTCAATTACGTAAAAGCCTAAATTTCTTTTGCTTTCTTCAATCTTTTTGTTTGCCGACTTTTGTGTTTGAAGCACATCTACACTCAATGTCTCTATACTAATATATACCGGATTTCTTACTACTTTTTCCGGGATTTTCTGAAAAAAAGTTAAAATAATTTTAAGACAGCTAAGAAATTAAAAAGAGCATTATGTCTTTTACAACAGAAATCTTCACTATTTGAGTTCTTTCCATTTTGGAAACAACTTTTTACTTGATCTGAGAAGAGATTACATGAGTTTTTGGTAAAAACATACAAAACCTATCTAAATCATCAATAACGCTATAATAGCCTTCTAAAACGTTTTAAACCATAAAATTCAGAGGTTTCTCATAGTGAGAACTTTAATCTTTAATCCTCTTTAAAAAGTTATCTGAAGAAACGACTTTCACACCTCTCGCTTTTTCAAATGCCTCTCTTGCTGTGCCTGCGTTCTTGCCTCCTTCCTTTGCCGCTTCTAAATTTTTATTATAGCCCTGTGCATCTTTATCTTTTATTTCATCAATGGTAGCCTGTTCTCCTAGCATGTTAAAAATTAATTCAATTGGTGTCATATGGTCTCTTAGTGGTTGTTTCCTCAAGCCTTTTATTTCCTTATGATGCTTTGTTTTTACTCCAAACGTTCCCTCAGAAATTACGTCTGTCAATATTGCGTATTCCCTACCTTCAATATACTTATTATTGTGGTCAGATATATTTCTGTTACCCCATTCTTTTGTTAGTTGATTTCTGACAGCTATCGATTCTATTCTCTTTTGTATCCATTCCTGAGGGTACCCTTTTGCAGCATAATCGGCATAGATTCGTTTGAGTGCAAGCTCAGGGTTTTCATATTCTTGTAGCCTTTCATACCCGACTTTTGCAAGCCAACGTTTAAATTGTTCAACTCTTTTGGAAGGAATAGACTGCAAAATACGAAACAACCCCTCAACATTTGTACAATTAACATTCTGTTTACCACCTTTTGTTTTAATTTCAAGGGGGGTGACAAATTGTCCCCATCCTTCAGAAAGCCCTATATCTCTGCTTTTTATCTTTTTTAGATAGTCAGATGGGTTCTTACTACCTGTCAGAAAAGCTATTACTTCTGTTATTACGTACCACCATTCTCCATCGTGTAATACTCTAGTAAAATTGCTATTATCAAAAGCAGTAGTTTCAATATCTCCTTCTTTTAAAGTTAAAGTGTCAATCATATTGAAAATAAGTTTATTCTAAAAACCAAATATAAACTAAGTTGCTTTTTATTACTAATAAATAGTGGAAGTTTTATCTCCATTATACGTGATAAAATTAGAGACGTAAATAAATAAATTTCGATCTTTGTCTCCATTTTGAACTATTAAGCGGGTTAAGAGTTCTGTAGCTTCTGTTTCTTCTTCTATGGCAGTAACTTTTTTCCTTGAGCTTCATCTACAATTTGCTGATTTCATTACTGAGAATTTTGCAATCAATTGCTCAGAACCTGTCTTGAAAGGAGTTAAGCAGCTAATTTAGTAAGCATAGAAGTAATCATATTAAATAAGATATTGTTTTTTGAAGTAAGAGGAGAATGCTCGTAATCCTTGCTCATGCGTCTAAAATTGGAAAGCCAAGCAAAGGTTCGTTCTACAATCCAACGTTTAGGAATAACCTGAAATCCTGTATCAACCAATTTCTTGGTAATCGTTAGCAAACATCCAGTTTCCAACAAACATCGATTTTGTAATTTACCTTTGTATCCTTGATCAGCAAAAAACTTACGTAATGTTGGAGCTTTGCATTTAGCTTGAATAAAAAGATTGGTAGCACCATCACGATCCTGAATGCTTGCGCTGTGTACCTCTGCAGTAATTACAAGACCTAGTGTATCTACAATAATATGGCGTTTTCTACCCTTTATTTTTTTACCGGCATCATATCCTCTTGATCCCCTTTTTGAGTCGTTTTCACTGATTGACTGTCAATTATACCTACTGAAGGTGTTTCATTTTTACCAACCATTTTTCTTACCTCTTTTACTAGCATGTCATGTATTTTTTTCAATTTTCCATTATTACGCCACCTGATAAAATAGTCATACACCGTTTTCCATGGGGGAAAATCCTTTGGTAGCATTCTCCACTGGCAACCACCCCTCATTATATACCTTATTGCATTAATAATTGTTCTGATGTTATGTTTTCTTGGTCGTCCTATCGCTCCTTGTGCAACATAGGGCTCTAAAATTTCCCATTCCTTGTCACTTATATCACTTGGATACAATTTACCCTCCTATTTTTTGCTTACCTCATCATACTCTTTTCTTTATTCCCTTTCAAGACAGGTTCTCAGAGGTTTGCAATAAAAGTTGTTGTATTTTCATAAAGTCTCCATTAACCCATTCACAAGTCGTTCAATCTTTTTTGAAGAATTTTCTTTGCAAAGTGTAAAAAATGTGTTAAACTTACTAGTAAGTTTACTTTGCAATAGTTGGGTTACTAAAGATGCCTTTTATTCGAGTTTTTAGGGAGGCTACACGCGTTAATTTAAAAAAGACGAACTTTTATATCTAAATTACAAATAGTGTTGTAAGGACCTCCTAAAGCGTTTTAAAGGGTAGGAGTATTTTGTTACCCTCTCTATGATAGAAGTGACATAAGTTGGCTGTTGCAAAAATAACGTTTCAAAAAGTCTACTAACCATTTGTTCTTTAGGTTTGAAAAATTTTCTTTGCAACCAACAAAAAAACATGATAGACTGGTTTTAGGCTTTCTTGTAGTAAATAAAAGTTTGGGGTAAAAAATAGTTTAGAAATGCCTCGTAATCGAGTTTTAAGCTACCCTACATGAGTAATTTAGGTCTTGGTGGTATAATTGTACCCTGAAGTCACAGGATCGTCTTAAAACGCAATTATGAGCCATTTGTTCTTTCTTATTCAATTTAAATATCCTAATAAGTTTTGTAGTGGTCTTTTTGCTCTTCTTTCTTTTTGATAAGTTTTATTTATTTGTAGTTTATATATTTATTAATTTATATTTATTACTATTGTTATTATATATATATAATATATAAGGGTTTTAGGAATAGCAAAATCAGCCATATTGGCTAACTTTAGGTGCGTAGTTGCTAGGAATACTTTTAGGAATGTAGGTCAAAAAGCCTAGGTTTTATGCAGAGTCTAGCTTCCTTGATTTCTAACTATTTAGCTGATAACCTAGGAATTAGGAATATAATGCTACCTATAATAGATATCAATTTTTAAGAGATTAATGTCTGTTTGTAAAAATATTCTTGCATAGCTGTTGAAAAACCAATAGCCCATCTGGTATGGTTTTAGCTATTTCTGGTTGTTTCTCCATTCTACTATATATCTATCTATTGTAGCATTCAACGTAAACTAGCAACTGAATATTGTATATATCCATATATAGAAAAGTATGGTTAGCAACAAAGCCTACAGAACAAGTATTTGAATAAGAGATCTATTAAAAATAGCTGTAAAGAATTTACCTACAGAAGTTTTATTTGCAGTTAAGATCTTCAGCTCCAGGGGTGAATTTTCCTATACCACAAGCAAAGGGTCCTGTTGTAACGTCAAGCCACTTATCCTCTCTTGAACCTTTAGACATTCCTTTTACTAACTGTTTTACCTGTAAAAGTTCCTGTATCATACGTTCTAATTTATCTCTTCCCATATTGTGAAAAATTTCAGGCAGTCTATGCCGTTGTTTATATACTCCTGCACTTCCTGTATGAGTAAATGGATGCCCTGCAATAGCAGATCGTTTAATTGCATCGATAAGATATATCTTAAGACTTTTATCGCTAATGTTTTTAACTTTCAATTGTGCTGTTATATCTTCTAGTAGCCCTGTTTCTTGATTTCTTAGGTAAGTACGTACAGTGCGATCAGCTAACCCATTTGCCTTAACAACCGCCCCATAAAATAAAGCATTTTGTCTTGGAATCTCCCCCATTGACCTAAAGATCTCTGGCTTAGCTGTATCTTCCACTGTCCAAAAAGCATAGGAACATCTAACACCATTAACAAGAGCAGAGGTACCTCTAATTGCATCGCGTGCTTGTTCAGCAGTTAATATTGGTTTTTCTCCTTTTGGCTTTCTCATGTGATGAGCAGTAATTATCGAAGCTCCAGTACTACATGCTAAATCAGATAATAAGCACATTAGATAATCCCCTACAGCAGGATCAGCATTTATATCTGCATGGATAAATGAAGCAAGTGGATCAAATACTATCAATTTCAGATCTTTAATTTCCTCGAGCTGTTTCATTATGGATTCGAATTCAGGAGAAACTTCGACGATTTTACCACGAACATTTCTGAGTATTGTAAGTGATCCTCTAACGTTTGGCAGTGGTACAATAAATAATTTATCTTTATGTTTCAACCTTTCACACTTAGGGTCAAGTCGTTTCAAGCGGCGGTGTATCTCACCTGCATCATCCTCTGCTGAAAAAATTACTACTGTTCCGTGTTCAGTAACAAGTGAACCAAAGCCACACATCTGATCCTTATCACTTGCAACCTTAAGCGCTAGGTCAAGAAGAAGCATACCTTTGCCTGTATCTCCCATTGCTGCTATTATTGAAGTAACACCTAAAGGAAATAGACCTTCAACAAGAAACTTTTGCTCTGGTACCGGACCTACAAAGCGCTCTGCACTCCAATCTAAAATGTTAAGTGGCTGTTTTGTGGATCTTTCTAAACTTTTCATATTTGAAGTATCAGTAGCTGGAGTATCAATAGTAAGCAACGGAGTTGAAGCTAAAAACTCTTTGACATCTATACCTTCCTCTACACAATCAGCAGCATCCCATTTCTCAGGCTTACCTCGAGGAATTTCAAGCACAGCAAGTGATGCAACTCCGATCTCTAAAAGCTTTTTTTCAGCATTTTTTGCGTATTTATTACCTGCTTCATCATTATCTGGCCAAATGATAATATGCTTACCTTTAAGTGGTGACCAGTCTGTTTTATCAATTGGTGCGTTTGCTCCAGACATTGCTGTTGTTGCTGTGATACCTTGTTCTATCAGCGCTTCTGCACATTTTTCCCCTTCAACCAGAACAACTTTATCAGACTTTAAAATACTTGGTATGTTATAGAGAGGTCTTACTTTTGGCGCACCATACCGAGATTGTTTAACATCAAAAGGCTTATATTGCTTTTTTCCTTTAGGAGGATCAGAACGATAAATTTTTACAATGACCTGACCATTTTCATCATAATAATTCCAACTGTGGGTAATAAACTTCTCGAAGTCTTCGTCAGCCTTTGCGCATTTCTTGTTATATCCAAGACATTCACTTATAGAGGCCATCACTTCACAAAAGTCTCTCTTTGTATCTTTTCCCTGTGCACCTGCCCAAATATCAAGAACATCACCTTTCTGCCCAGTTGCAAAATCCTGCCAGAGTCCGGCTTTTCCACCAGTTAATGCTACTCTGAGGCTTTGTCCTTTGTTACCATGCACATCACCTATTCGGAATTCATCTCCATGAAAAGTTCCCCTTGGGAATAAATAAGAAAGGCATGATCTTATGTTTAATAATAGTTGTCTTTTTATTTCTTCTACATCAAATTGCTCTAATGGTTCTACAGTATTATTAAAATCATAATATTCATCATTTAAAGTATTTTTTTGTTTGACATCAGTTAAAAAATCTTGTACCATAAGTTGAAACTCCTTTTAAGATTAAGCGTTTGAAAGGTTTTTGAGTAAGGCTGTTTTGATTGGGGTCTTACTCTTTCATTATGTAAGTAAAAACTACGGTGGGGGTTCTCTTGGCAAAGCTTGAAAAATATATTAAGAAGTAAAGGAAGTCAGTTCAGGTGAAAAGTGAGGTTTTAGTATCTTCTTTCTTTTAAGGAAAAATACTCTATTATAATTCTACTACATTTTACTCACCATGTCAACCACTTAGTTTTTATTCTGTTGATATATTTAAAATAAATTAAAAAAACTAATGTTTTCTTTCTGCTATATAATTCATAATGGTGTCTTTGATAGAAAACCCTCTACTATATATATACCGGGTTTCTTATGACTTTTTCTGAAAAAATTAAAAACTTTTTTCTTTGGAGGAGTTTGGCCTACCTATTAATGATAATCTTTTCAAGCCATCTGTAAAAATGAAAAGTTTCTGAAAACGGCAATTACTTTTTGGTTCATGAATAGAATTATTAAAGATGCTTTTTATTCAAATTTTAAAGGGCATTACAGGTGCTAAAGGGTACAGTTTAAAGTGGAATCACTTTAAAACGTAATTACAGGCTTTTTGCCTACCAATGAGACATAAAGTACGAAATATAAATCTTTGTCTCTATTTTGAACTATTAGCGGTAGTTAGCTGGTTCTTTACATTAAATAACTCAGCTATATTATAGTGCATTTTTTATATTAACTAAATCTCTTAATTGATCGTTGTTAAATTCTGTAATCCAACTCTCGCCACTACTTATAGTTAGGTTTGCTAATTCCTTCTTGCTTTGAATCATCTCATCAATACGCTCTTCAAATGTACCTGTTGAAAGTAGCCTGTACACCATAACATTACGTTCTTGCCCGATACGATAGGCCCGATCTGTTGCTTGTGCTTCCACTGCTGGATTCCACCATAAGTCATAATGTATTACATGATTTGCTGCTGTTAAATTAAGTCCTGTTCCTCCAGCTTTTAAAGACACTATAAGAATGTTGGACTGGAATAAGTTTTGAAAGTCATTAATCATTGTATCACGTGCTTTTCTAGAAAGTCCTCCATGTAAAAATGGCACTTTTGATTCAAACCTTTCTTCAAGTAGCCTAGCTATAATCTCACCCATTTCAGTGTATTGAGTAAATATCAATGATTTTTCTGCAACTTCACCAATACTAATCAATATTTCCTCAAGCATCTGCATTTTACCGGATTGTTCAATACTCGCACGCTTTTTCTTGCCAAACTGCGATGGATGGTTACAAATTTGCTTTAAAGCATTGATAAGTTTAAAGATTAGTCCCTTACGTTCAATTCCTTCACTCTTTTCTATCTTCTCCATAGTTGTATCAACAACCTTTTGATAAAGAGCTGTTTGTTCTGAAGTGAGGGAACAATAACGATTATTCTCAATTTTATCTGGTAAATCCTGAATAATGCTTTTATCACTCTTAAGCCTACGTAACATAAAAGGGCTAGTGATTTTCATAAACCTTTCTAGACAAATTTTATCTCTTGCTTTTTCAATCGGTGTTGCAAAGCTGCTTTTAAACTGCTTAGGAGTACCAAGATAAGATTTGTTGATAAAGTCAAAAATGCTCCAATACTCAAGCAACCTATTCTCAACAGGCGTACCACTCATAGCTATCTTATGTTTTGCTGCAATAGTTTTAATTGCCTTGGTTTGTTCGGTATTAGGATTTTTTATATTTTGTGCTTCATCAATCACGAGCAAAAACCAGCGAATTTTATTAAGTTCTTTTTTATCACGACGTGCAAGACCATAGGATGTTAGAGCTACATCATAATCACTTGCCAATTCTCGATTTTGTCCGTGATAGATGAAAAGCTTTAATTCTGGTGCAAAACGTTCCATCTCTCGTTGCCAATTACTTAATATGCTTGTGGGAGCTACTACCAAGACTCTACCTTGATCTAAAAACCCTGCATTTTTACAGTATAGAATGGCTGCAATAACCTGTATAGTCTTACCAAGACCCATATCATCAGCAATTATGCTACCAAACCCTGTTTCTATGTTCTGTATAAGCCAACTAAATCCACGCTCTTGATATGGACGTAACTGTGCAGTTAGATTACTTGGTACATCAACAGATGCATAAGTGTTGAACTTATCAAATAAGTTTTTAATTTGCTGGTCAAGTACTACTTTAGCTTCATCTAACTCACCTGCTAAAGCGGCTTGCATCAGCTCTACTTGATTTAAGTGTTCGGGTAACTTACCAAGTTTCTTCAGTAGAGCTTCTACCTCCTTATCATCCAAAAGCACATACTGATCGACTATTCGCACAAGCCCTCGGGAATCTTTTAGCAATTTTTTAAATTCTGTAACGCTTAATTTTTTATCTCCTATTGCTACTTTCCAATCAAATTTCAATAAATTTTCCAGCGTTAAAAAACTTTCGCGATCTTCTTTTATTTTATCCTTGGCAGACAAACTAAGACTTAATTGTGGTTTGAAGATTTTTTGCAAAGATTTCGGCAAGATAACCGTTATACCTATTGCTCTTAGTACTGGTACAATACCCAGGAATAAAGGTGCAAAATCATCTAAATTAAATGATAACTTGCTATTGCTATCAATCGATCTTTCTAATTCAGGTATGTATTCAGATAAGAGTGCAAGATCAGATAAAATACTAAGCTTTACGTTTTGATTAGAGAGTGCTTTTTCCAGCTTTATGAATGACTTCTCATCATCCAGTGATAACTGTACCTCAAGTTCAAATTTTTCATGGTGATCTTTTATCATTAAATAGAGTTTGTAGGGTTTATCTGCTAAATAAAGACGTGAAAGCCAGAGATTAATTGCTTGCGGTATTTCCTTGTTGCTAAACTCAGTAAACTTGTATGGTCTTCCAGTAAAGAATAATTCAAAGATGGATTTATCTCTATGCTTATCCAGTGATGCAGGAAAGTTATCTTCTATATACCCTAAAAGGATGAGAGAGATAGCAACATTTACTTGTTCCTCTGGTTCCATAACGATTTCTTGATATTTAATCAATAGAGGCGGACAAATAGATGACATCTTGCTATGAATTTCCTTAACTGACTCATTAAACAACGCCGGAATCCACCTAATTATAATTTCTCCTCTTTTGTTTTGTAATACTTGTGGTATTAGCGCTGACTTTTCCATCAGCATATGTGCAAACTGTGAAATCATATGCATGAAGCGAAGTTCAGGATTAAGCCTGTGAAGTAACGAATTAGGAATGTCGTTTAAAAATCGCGCTATATCTTTCAATACATTTCTACTTAGCATAAATACATTAGTTGTACCATTGCTCACTTGAGTAAGATAATGCTGATCATCAATGAATAGTTGAAATGTTTGCCAATTCTCAATATTTCCCCATCTTTTAATAAATAGCTCCTCTTCCGATAGTTCCTTCTTAGAAGCTGGATAGTACCCTAACTTTCCTGCAGGATACTTTTGCCAGTGCTTATAAGCTATCTGTAAAATATTATGAAAGTTTTTTTCAAAAAAAAGTGGATTATCTGTTAAAATACTACTGATACAATCAAAAAGGTTAGGAATAGTTGATAAATCAATATCATTTAAAATTGCTTGGTTATGTATTCTAATTTTAGAACATGCCTTAAATATATCATCTATCTTTAAAATGTTTTGAGCATTTTCTAATTTTCCATTCCCAAAATCATCGATAAGTGCTGACAAATTACAATTATGAATATTAAAAATCATGAAGGGGTTTTTATCAATTTCTGCAACAATAAGATAAATTACAGCAGCAATGTGTTTACAAGGCATAGCCCAATCAGGACAGTTGCAATTTGCATTCATCTCTTCCCAATTTGAAGGAAACAATTTAATCCCAAGATCATTAAGCTTATCAAACAAGCTGGTTGGTAATTGCCTATTTATTAATTTAGATAGTATAGAAGGTGAAGTTTCAATAATTTGACGAATGGTCTGTTGTTCTGATGAGCTTAATTCATTGAGTATAATTTTGACTTTATATGGTTGAGGTTTTGAACCACGATATGGGTAAGATCCTGAGCTATGAACTTTAGCTGTAACTATGTGACCATTAATTTTAATACCAAAAGCTCGACCAGTATTAGCACAAGTTCTGCCACGTGGAAGACGGTTATCATAATCTATTCCGTCAAAAGACTGGAGCCACTTCTTACCCCACCATGTTCTTCCATAAATAGTCATCTTGTAAAACTATATATTTTAACCTAGATAAGCTAGATGCTGATTCTATGGACGATTTTCTCTGAATATGCAAAACTCATCTTGAACTACTACAAAATGTTAATTATAACAACAGAGAGGGCAAAAGCAATAAACACTTATATCAAAGGAAAAATTGATTAAGGGAAAAGTGAAACTTTTTAAAGGTTGTTTAATACCTTTACACCTGTGATTGTAGCACTAATGTTGTGCGATAAATGTACAGTGAAAATGTCATCAGAAGTTACCCAATTATTGAGTAGTTTTTTTTACGGCGTCAAGACTCTTGCCAGCATAGAAAATATCAGTTCCTATATAAATATCCTTATGGGCTAAAAGAAACTTCTATTGGTTGATAGAAAACAGAAAAAAACTATTTAAAAAGTATACTCAACAATATAACAAGGAAGCATAAGTTAGGAAAAGTAGTAGGCCGTTGATAAGGATTTGCCTATTTTCTCGATCAACTAGCTTTTGTATAAGTACTGATGGGTCAATATAAATGAGTAGTTCTGGGAAGCTTACTTTATCGGCTAATCTATATTAGCGTCATAGAGGATTTATATATTTCAAGCATGTTAATTATTTTTTCTGGATCATTTAGGAAACTATAGTAGACTTTACAACTCATTAATTATCACTTAACTTACCTCCTAGTAAGTTCTTGAGTTATGTATGGATAACACGTTGATAATATTAGCAGCAGGAAAAAGCAGTAGAATGAATTCACAGTACTCAAAAACACTACACCTAGTAGGAAATTTTACTCTTTTAGAGCATATAATTCACAATGCAAAACCGCTGAGTTTAAAAAGTCTATCAATTGTCATTAACAAGCCTTTTCTAAAGGAGTTAGAAAGATTTAGTACCTTAAAAGATATAATTGATAAATATAATATAAAATTGATAATTCAAGAAAATATTACAGGTACTGGCACTGCAGTTAAAATTGCCCTAGAAAGCCTGGAGCGGTTATCTGACCAAGACATAGTTTTAATACAGTACGGAGACACCCCGTTTATATCTAGTGATACAGTTATGAGAATGACTGATTGTTTAAAGTGTAATAATAAAAATTTAGTTCTTCTTGGATTTAATAGTCAAGATAAGCAATATGGAAGATTAGTAATTGATGATAATGACAATGTTCAAAAAGTCTTGAAAAGTGAAGATGAAATTCTTCTTGCAAACTCTGGAATAATGGTTTCATACGCTAAAGATCTTTATACCCTAATAAAAGAAGTAAAATTTAATGATTCGACCAACGAATGTTGTCTTAATGATATAATACCCATTGCAGCAAGCAATAACTTACGTGCAGGTTATGTAGTCGCTGACGAAAAGGAAGCAATGGGGGTAAATAACAAAGAGGATTTGGTCAAAGCAGAACGTTATTTTCAGGCAAATAGAAGAAGATAACCAACCCTTCTTTCATAACTATATTTTTTTATTCATTGATCCTTAATTTAAGTTGACATTTGTTTTATACTAGTTTTATAATGCTTTTTAAGTCTTACTTGTAAGATGATAGGTGTGAAAGATTTTCCTGGTTGTAGTGAGAGGGACACATGGGAATATTAATAACAGGTGCTGCAGGTTTGATAGGATCGGCTTTAGTAGAAAAGTTAGAAAAGCAGGGTTATGAAGTAATAAGCTGCGATATTAGGTTTCGCGACAACCCACTCAGTTTTTTTTCAGAAGATATAATGCCGCTACTCGCTAAGTGTACGGGGGTTATTCATCTGGCTGCAATTTCTAGAGTTATACATGGTGAGCTTTATCCTGAATTGTGCCAAAAAGTTAATGTCGATGGTACAATCCAATTCTTAGAATTCTGCAAGTCGCTTCCGAATAAACCATGGTTTATATATGCAAGCAGTAGAGAAGTATATGGAGAACAAAAGGAACTACCAGTTGCAGAGTCTGCTAGTATCAACCCAATAAATAATTACGCCAAAGGTAAAGCATTTATTGAAGAACAAGTAATAAATTTAAAAGGTTCTAACTTTAATGTAGCAATATTACGCTTCTCAAATGTATATGGTGGTTTACTAGATCATAGTAGTAGAGTAATTCCTGCACTCTGTATCAATGCATTGAAAGGCGATCCAATTAGGATAGAAGGTAAAGAATGTGTTTTTGATTTTACCTATTTGGATGATGTTATAGAGGGTATATACTTAACTGTTAAATATTTACAAAACGAGAAATCTTCTCTTCCTGCTATTCATCTTACTACTAATAGCCCATGTACTTTAGAAAACTTAGCAAAAACAATATTAAAAGTCACGGAAAGTGATTCTAGAATTGATTTTTATCCTCCAAGAAATTTTGACGTAACTAAGTTCCATGGTGATTTTACTAGAGCTAAAGAGCTACTTGGTTGGTCTCCAAAGCATTCATTAAAAGTAGGATTAGGTAAATTTATAAAAAGTCTACAAAACAATACACAAGAATATCCTAACAATATAGATATGGTAATATATGAAAATATTAAAAGTTATTCATGGTTACCCTCCTTATTATAGCGCTGGTTCGGAGGTTTACAGCCAAACTCTTGCCCATGAACTAGCCAATAATAATGAGGTACAAATATTTACTAGGCATGAAAACAGCTTCTTACCTGATTTCCATTATACTATAGCTCTGGACTGTAGTGATTCCCGGATCTTACTGAATTTAATTAATATACCTACAACTAAATATCGTTACAAATTTATCAATGAAGAAGTAAATATAAAATTTAAAAGAATAATAGATAACTTTCAACCAGATCTTATACATTTTGGTCATCTTAATCATCTATCAATTACTTTACCAGAAGTTGCTTTTAAAGAAAATATACCTACAATTTTTACGCTACATGATTTTTGGTTAATGTGTCCAAGAGGAAGATTTATTCAACGTAATTCTGAAGATTTGTTACGGCTTTGTGATGGACAGAAGGATCAAAAATGTGCAACCCAATGTTACAAGGGGTATTTTACAGGAGATGAAGAATTCTTGAATTCAGACTTAAATTATTGGGAACAATGGGTTGCAACTAGAATGAAGCAAACAAAGAAAGTAGTGGACTATATAGATTACTTCATTGCTCCGTCAAAATTCTTAATGGATAAATTTACTCAAGACTTTAATGTTCCGATAAACAAAATTTCTTATCTTGATTATGGTTTTGATCTAAATCGTCTTAAGAATAGAAATAGGGTGCAAGAAAAAGGGTTTATTTTCGGTTATATAGGTACTCATACTCCCGAGAAAGGTGTTGACCTATTATTGAAGGCTTTTTCTCGCTTATCATCTAAAGCAAAACTTAGAATTTGGGGAGCGGCAAGGGAAGAAACTAAAACTTTAAAAGCGATTGCCGATCAGTTTCCACATGCTGTTAAAGAAAGGATAGAATGGATGGGAAGTTATAACAATAAAAATATAGTTACTGATGTATTTAATAAAGTTGATGCGATAGTTGTTCCTTCAATTTGGGGTGAAAATTCACCATTAGTAATACATGAAGCACAGCAACTGAGTGTACCAGTAATAACGGCTGATTATGGTGGCATGGCAGAATATGTAAGAGATGGAATAAACGGACTATTATTTAAGCATAGAGATACAAATAGTTTGTCAGAAAAAATGCAAGTCCTATCTACAGACCAGGAATTATACAGTGAACTGACCCAAAGAGGCTATCTTTATACTAAAAATGGTAATGTACCTTCTATAAGTGAGCATACTGAGAAACTTAACAAAATTTACCGTAATGTTATTGAAAATAAAGGCAAATCAGTGGCTACAAAACCTGGTCCTTGGAGAATTACTTTTGATACTAATCCAGATTACTGCAACTTTGCTTGTGTAATGTGTGAATGCTTTTCACCATATAGTAAAGTTAAAGAGGAGAAGAAAGCTAAAGGGATAAAACCCAAGATAATGTCAATAGAAACTATCAGGAAGGTAATTAAGGAAGCAGATGGAACACCTTTAAGGGAAATCATTCCTTCTACTATGGGTGAGCCTTTAATGTATAAAAGCTTTGATGAAATAATCAATTTGTGCCATGAGTTCGGCCTGAAGCTTAACCTCACGACCAATGGTTCTTTTCCTATTAAAGGAGCTAGAAAATGGGCTGAACTATTGGTACCAATTTTATCTGATGTTAAGATTTCCTGGAATGGGGCAACTAAAGAAACTCATGAAAGAATCATGAAAGGTTCAAAATGGGAAGTAGTGACAGAAAATTTAAAAACTTTCCTTGAAGTTAGAGATAAATACTTTAGCGATACAGGCGAAAGGTGTACCGTTACTTTACAATTAACATTTTTAGAAAGTAATTTACATGAACTTTACGACATAGTTGAGATGGCTATAAAAAATGGCATAGATAGAGTTAAAGGACATCATCTTTGGGCACATTTTAAGGAAATTAAGGATCTATCTATGAGGAGAGATGAATTAGCAATTAGTAGATGGAATACGGAGGTGGGAAGGTTATATGAACTTAGGGATAATATGCTATTGCCAAATGGTAAAAAGATAAAATTAGAAAATTTTACGATCCTTTCTCAAGAGGGTATCAAGGATTTGGCTCCAGGTGGTCAGTGCCCATTTTTAGGTAAAGAAGCATGGATAAACAATGAAGGCAAGTTTAGTCCCTGCTGTGCTCCAGATGAACTACGCAAAACATTAGGAGATTTTGGCAATGTTAATGAAGTTAAACTGGAGGAAATATGGCAAAGTAGCGAGTACCTAAACTTACAAAAGAATTATTTAAACTATGAATTATGCAAAACATGCAACATGAGAAAACCATTAGTCAATTAATGAAAGATAGTGAGTACCTTAAATCTATTAGGGTTTCCCCCTGTGAAAGGTTTCACCAATTGTCAGAAAATCCTTTGTACAAAAATAGATTTATTAGAGTTGATAAATTTCACGAGCCTGGCCTTGCACCAGTTTATGATGAGACAGGCGCTTATCACATCGATGCAATGGGAGAAGCAATTTATCGCGACAGATTTTTAAAAACTTTTGGATTTTACTGCAATAGAGCAGCCGTAGAAGATGACACAGGGTATTACCATATTGATCCATCTGGATGTAGAGTATACAAACATTCGTATCAATGGATTGGAAATTACCAAGAAGATATTTGTGTGATTAGAAAGCATGATAAGTTTTTTCATATTGATTTGAACGGCAATAGAGTTTATGAGCAAGAATACAATTATGTTGGGGATTTTAAGGATGGTATCGCTGTAGTCCATAAAGATGGTAAAGCTACACATATTAATAATCATGGAAAGTTAGTACATAATAAATGGTATAAAAAGCTTAATGTTTTTCATAAAGGATTTGCTATTGCAGAAGATAAGCATGGCTGGTTTCATATAGATATTAATGGCAATCCTGTTTACCGGCAAAGATTTAAAATGGTAGAAGCATTCTATAATGGCATGGCAAAAGTTGAAACTTTTGAAGGTGTATTAGGACAGATCGATATTACCGGAAACGTAAAGTTTAGTATTTTTGATTTAGATAAAGAATCTCAAGTGCATAAGATTTCTGCAGAACTTTCAGCCTTTTGGAAAACTTACCTCGCAAATGTTGCTATTGAACTTGATTTGTTAAATATCTTACCTGCAACTATGCCAGTTTTATCTCAAAAGTTAAATATTATCGTTCCAAATCTAGAAAGGCTGTTAAGGGCGTTGTGGGAAATAGGGTTTATTGATTACGATAAGAACAAGGACTTATGGCAACTATCATCAAAAGGTAAGTGTTTTAAGGAAATACCATTTTTGCCTAAAGCAGCAGCAATGTGGGCAAGGGTTGCCGCTGAAAAGAATTGGTTAAAAATTGCCGATATATTAAGGCAGGAGTCAATATCTTCATTTGAATCTTTTAAGGAGAAAGAAATATCAGAAGACAGGAAAATAGCGTTTTACCAAGCATTGCTAGGATATTCCAGGTTTGACACTAAAGAGTTTAATTCTAGGGTTAATATAGATGGTGCTAAAAATATATTGCTATTTGGCGTACACTCTTTATTTCTTGCTTATTCTGATATACACAATAAAGGTTCTATAGGCTTATATTATTACAACGAACATAAAGTGCCTAGGCAGGCAGTAGAAGATTTAAAAATTAAACTCATAACTCAAGAAGAATTATCAGCTACAAATTATGAATTAGGTGTCTTTTGCCGCTTTCTGCAGCATTATGATGATAATAAGGTATTGTCTTATTTAAAATTGGTAAAAAATAAAGGAATACCACGCGTTTTAGTGATAGAAACTATCCTAGATTACTACTCCCCAGTGGGAGGTTCTGTAGATATTAATGTAATGGTTGAAACAGGGGGTAAACTAAGGACATTGAGCGATTGGAAAAGAATACTAAAACAAGTAAAAGGGCTTAAAATTTTTAGTATTGTACCTTTAACAGATTATTTATCAGTTATTGACATTAGGTGTTAATATATGAAAGCATTGCAAAAAAATGGTTTTTTTATTATCAAAAATCTAGTTCCTTTAGAGTTAATAACTCAGTCTTTAAATGATATAATAAGCAAGATATCAAAGTTATCTCAAGAATTAGGTGTTTCAACTTCTGACTATTTAAACTGCACTGGAAGATGGGGTACATCATCTCAGGTAACTAGAATTGTATCTCAAGTATTAGATAAAATTATTAAAAATTATCTTGAAAAGTCACTTCAATGCCAGATACTGCAGAAAAAATCAAATGTTATATGTAAAACTGCTGATTTAATAGATGCAGTTCCCTTCCATCAGGACATCTCTTATAGCTTTAATGACCCTTATCATTTTTCTGTTTGGCTAGCTTTGAATAATGTCAATAAAACTTCAGGTGCACTACAAGTTATAGAAGATAGTCACAACTGGAAAATACAGCCTCTAGTTGATTTTTGGCATCCATACTTTTTGGATCAATACTCGGATAACCGGGAAAATTATAAAATTAAGTCACTACCTATTTCAGCAGGAGATGCGATAGTTTTTGATTCACGGTTATGGCATGGTAGTGATAAGAATATAGATGCTAAAGATAGGTTTGCTTATGTTACGAGATGGGTTGTAAAAGATAAAAGTCTTCCTTGTGTGCCAAAACCTCAGCCTTCAGTTTTTGGTATATTAAACTGTGGTGCATTAACAGAATTTATACTGAGAGAATACTTATCATTATTTCGTCGCCAGGAAAGTATAAAAACAAAAAATATGGAAGAACTTATTAAGAGCTGGTTAGCCTTTATTACAGACACAACTACAAATATTTCTGAGGTCAACACTGCTGAAGCTAAGCGAGATTTATATAAGCTACTTATTCTGAATCAAGCGTCAGCACTACATGATGCTGGAGACATTTCAGGAAAAATATACAAAAATTTATGGTTTTCACTGCTTGTATTTCTCAATAAAAAAGTCAATGTGGTGGAGCTAGCATTATAAATGAACAAAAGTAGAGTTGGTAGTTTCAAGTATATATTGGTGTTCATTTTGAATATCTTATCCAAGTTTAAGCTTAATGTGCTTGTAATGTTCCTGGTTGCCCTAGTAGTGGCTGTTGATTTATCTTTTAGAAAGTATTTAGTAAAAAATATCTTAGATACAGCTGTAAAATATCAAGAAGGTAATGTAATTGAAAATCTTTTATTACCTGTAAGCGCTTATGTTTGTATGGCATTACTTATTACTACTGCTTTTAGATTCTATGGCTATTTTGTTGACATTCGAATGTTTACCTCAATGCGTCAAAAAATAGCTGATATGTCTTTTTACAGGCTGCTTCAGCAAGACCATTCCTATTATCAAAACAACCTATCCGGAAGTTTAGTATATAAGGTCAGTAACTTAATGGATAGTGTGATAGAGCTAATAAGACTGCTTATAGACTGTTTCTTTAGTTATAGTATAGCATTAATCTTGGCTATTTATACTTTATCACTAGTAAATATAAAGTTTGCAATAGCTACATTCATTTGGGTGAACATTTTTATTTTGATTTCGGTTTTCAGTTTTCGGGTGCTTACCGGATTAGCCGATGATCATTCTAAACAAAGTTCACAAGTAATAGCGGGTATAGCCGACAGTATTTTAAATGTTATATCAGTAAGGTTATTTTCTCGGCAAGCGCATGAGAGGCATAAATTTTTTCAAGTATGCAAGAAAAAAACTATTGCAGAAAGAAAATTACAATGGGCATACTTTTGGCTTTGGTTTATATATGGCTATTCATTTGATATACTCCAAGCAGTAAACTTGTATTTTTTAATTCATGATTATCAATTGAACAAGATTGCAATAGGAGATATTGCTCTTGTACTTGGAATTAATATATCGATTATAGAGTTTCTTAACCATCTAACTAGGAATCTTACCCAATTTTCTACTCATTTCGGCAAAGTTTCAGATGCATTGCCAATCTTGACTACCGTACCAGAAATTCAAGATAAGGAAAATGCTAAAAAATTAAATTTATTAAGTGGAAGAATAACGTTTAATAATGTTTCTTTTTCTTATGAGGGTCAGAAGTCATTATTTCAAGATTTTTCAGTTACCATTAATCCTTGCGAAAAGGTAGGTCTAGTTGGTTATTCTGGAGGTGGTAAATCTACTTTTATAAACTTAATCATAAGGCTATTTGATGTTAAAAAAGGTAATATACAGATTGATAATCAAGTAGTATCGGAAGTTACACAGAGTTCTTTGAGGCAACAAATATCTGTAATACCTCAAGAACCATTGTTGTTTCATGATACTATTTTAGCAAATATTATATATGGTAAACTTCAATCTACTATCGAAGAAATAATAAGAGCTGCAAAGCTGGCTGGTATTCACGATTTCATTATGACTCTACCCGATCAATATGAAACTGTAGTCGGAGAAAAAGGCATAAAGCTATCTGGAGGGGAAAGACAAAGAATAATCATAGCGAGAGCATTTCTAAAAAACGCTCCGATATTATTTTTCGATGAGCCAACTAGTCAGTTAGATTCTATAACAGAGAAAACAATTCAAATGAGTTTATTTAAGTTGATGGAAAATAAAACCACCATTACTATAGCACACCGTATTTCTACACTTTTACATATGGACCGAATTCTAGTATTTGACAAAGGAAAAATTGTCCAAGATGGTAAACATTCTGAACTAGTTTGCAAGAAAGGTCTTTATAAAGAACTTTGGGATGCTCAAATTGGCTGTCTAAATATCAAAAAAGAAAATGGAAAAAACTATCGACCTGAGAAGTGACACTACAACTTTACAAAGCTCCAACGTTATACACGCAATAAGTAGTGCAATCGTTGGAGATTTTGCTTACGGTGAAGACAAAAGCTGTAACAACTTATCGGAATATTGTAAACAATTATTCAAAGTAGAAGAAGCATTGTTCGTAACCAGCGGTATGCTTGCAAATAGGTTAGCTATTGCCAGTCAAACAAGTCCTGGTGATGAACTAATTACTCATTATAATTATCATGTTAATTTTTTCGATAGTGCAGGCAATGCAAAAGTAAATAGTATAGTGTTTAACTGTATTAGGAATAATACCGGAATCTTAGATATTGATGAAGTAGAATATGCTATTAACTCTAAACCGAGATATAAAATTTTTGCTCAGGTGAGTCTAGTTTCTATAGAAAATAGTATAAACGGGTTTAACGGTAAAATTTATCCTTTTAAGAAACAAGTAGAGTTATATAATTTCTTAAAAGCTCACAATATAAGTCTTCATTTAGATGGTGCGAGAATATTTAATGCTCATGCTGAAACAAATGTTGCTTTAGCTGACTATGCTAAATATGTAGATACAATGAGCTTTTCTTTTACTAAAGGACTTGGAGCTCCTTTTGGTTCAATGCTTATGGGTAAAAGAGAGATAATTGAAAAGGCTAAGAAGTTACAGGTTTGGTTGGGGAGTGGTTATCATCAAATTGGGTACTGCGCTAATGCAGCAAAATATGTACTACAGAATAATATCTCTAGGCTTAAAGAAGATAATAAGCTTGCTAAATTGTTTGCAGACAAGATTAAAGAAATTCCACATGTAAAGCTGATACTACCTTATCCAGAAACTAACATAGTAAGCTTTAGTATAAAAGAACTAAATGTGACTAATGAGTTTTTTTTGAGTAAATGCCAAGCTTATGGTTTATTGCTCTTTCCTTGGCTCGAATCTCATATAAGAGCAGTTGTTCATCTTGGCATAGAGGAAGCAGACATAATAAATGCTGCTGAAATTATAAAGGAGGTTGTATTAAATTTAGTATGAGGGTAAAAATAGATTTCTTTAGCGATTCAAACACTAATCCTTCATCTGAAATGAGGGAAGTAATGGCTAAAGCAAAAGTTGGAAATGAAGCTGCATGTGAAGATCCAACTGTAAACGAATTAATAGAAACCACATGTAAAATATTAGGTAAGCCAGCAGGAATATTTTTGATTTCGGGAACGATGTGTAATGTAATTGCTTATAAAGTGCACATTCAAAGACCTGGTGATTATTTGTTACTCGATGAAACTTCGCATCCATTAATAGTGCAATCTGGATTAATTGCAGCCCAGGCACATGCCACTCCTTTACCTATTAAAGGAACAAGAGGAATATTTACTGGAGAGCAAATCGTTGAGTTTATTACTCGTCCTAGCTTAAGGAATGTTCCAAAAGTTGGGCTTGTTTCTGTCGAACAAACAACGAATTTTGGTGGTGGAGCTGTGTGGCCTTTAGAGTATATTCAAGAGATCTCAAGTCTCTGCAAAAAGAACGACGTATCCTCTCATTTAGATGGAGCAAGGCTGTTCAATGCTTGTGCTTATGCTAAAATATCTCCAAAAGAATATGCAAATTATTTTGATTCGGTGTTTATTGATTTTAGTAAGGGATTAGGCGCTCCAATGGGTGCAGTATTGGCTGGAAGTGAAGAGTTTATTGAAAAAGCTTGGTACTATAAGTTTCAAATTGGCGGAGGTATGCACCAAGCTGGCATTATTTCAGCTGCATGTTTATATGCTCTCAACAACAACATGAATTCTTTAATAGAAGATCATAAAAAAATGCAGCACCTTATAAAAGGTCTTAGCTCTATAGATCAAGTTATAATCAATATTGACCTATACAAAACTAATATAGCGTATTTCTCATTACGTACTGATTGTATATCTGCTCAAGAATTAATAAATATACTAATGACAAATTATGGAATTAGGATGGCTAACATAAGAGGTAAAATCAGAGTTATAACACATAGAGATATAAGCTGTGAAGATATTAATACTACTATATCTACTATAAGAAAGATACTGAATAGGTAATTTCGATTGTTATCAATTTTCTACATTAATGGTTTGCAAACTTCTTGTAAAACAATATTATACCAACATAGTATTATGCTAGTATTTGCATGGGACTGTTTGGGGAATAGGTGTGAACTTTGTTTTCTTTCAATATTTACTATTCTTTTTTGGATATGTGCTACTTTACTTCTCAAGGCAGAGTATACCAATTGCTCTACCACTGTTAATAGATACTGACCATATAAAATTAAGCTATTTTTTTGCCTGCTTTTCTTTTTTTTATGGAGTATCAAAATTCGTTAATGGAATAGTCATGGACTCCAAAAATAATCCATTATTTATGTTTGGGCTATGCAATATTGCAACTGGATTATTAACCATTGGTATAGCTTTATCATATAATAATCTAACTTTATTACTGTTAACATTAATATTATTAGCTTGGACACAAGGGTTAGGTTGGCCAGCTATTACCAAGTTTATGGTTACAAACTCTAGTATCTCTTCAATTGCATCATCATGGGGAGTTATGAGCGCATCTCAGCAACTTGGTTCTTGTATTACTTTAATTGTATTACCAAGTATAATCAAAATATATGATGCAAAAAGTGCATTTTTGTACTCTGGTCTCTTATGCTTACTTTTTGGAATTTATATAATATTAAAAGCATATTACGAAGAAAGTGCCAACTTTACTACCTATTATAAGGTGCAGAAATCTCAGATAGGTATCAAAGTGAAAAGTTCCATATGGTTTCTATGTTGTGCTACTTTTTGTGCTTATATTATAAAAATGGGAATCTTCTTTTGGTTTCCTATAATTTTAAAGGATAAATTACAAATTTCTCTTGTACAATCCTCACTAATAACAGGTGTATATGATTTAGGTGGAATCCTTGGAACTTTAATCACAGGAAGAATTAGTGATATGTATTTCTTTCAAAATAGAAGCTTGCTGGCATTACTTTACATGTTGGGTATAGCACTCACTTTTATTGCAATGAACTTTTGTCAAAACATAATTCTTATGAACCTTGGCGCAATCTTATCAGGATTTTTTATATTTGGAGTGCAAGTACTGACAGGTGTTATAGCTGTAGAAATTGCTCCACAAAATAATGTATGTGCAATTGTAAGCTTGACAGGATTATTTGGGTATATTGCAAGTTCAATATTTTCATGTGTGGTTTTAGGAGTACTTGTTAAGCACTTTGGTAACAGTATTATGTTTTCATTTTTTTCCATTTGCTCTGTTGTTGCACTCGTTTGCTTTTCCATACTATCAAGCAAAGGCCTTAAAAAACTAAGTAAAGCGGTGTAGAAAACATTTCTCAACAGTTAAGCTTTGTAGATAGATTTTTACCCAGGGAGTAAACGTTATAACCATATCCTAGTAACAATTCATTATCTAACAAGTTACGAAAGTCAAAGATATTAGGTGTAGCCATCACATCCTTTAAGATTAAAAAATCTTGATTTTTAAATTCCTTCCACTCCGTTAACAATAACAAGGCTTCTGCGCCCCTTGCAGCTTCTATAGCGTTATCCGCGTACTCTATATCCTTTAGAACTTGCCTAGCATTATTCATTCCCACTGGGTCATATGCAGTAATTTTAGCGTTGTTATTCACTAACAATTTTGCGACATCTATAGCTGGACTATTTCTTACATCATCAGTACCAGGTTTAAAAGTTAGCCCCCATATCGCTATTTTTTTATTTTGAGCTCCATTTAGAGCATATTCTACCTTTTTAGCGATGTTTGTTATATGATTATAGTTAGATTCCTTAACTGAATTTAAAATTTGTAGCTTGACATTATGATCTTCAGCAATCCTTATCAAAGCTGACAAATCTTTAGGAAAACAGGATCCTCCAAATCCTGGGCCAGCTTTTAGAAATTCCTTACCTATTCTATGGTCCATCCCCATGCCATTAGCTAAAAGGTCGATGTCTGCTTCTAACATCTCACATAAACCTGCCATTTCATTGATAAAAGCAATTTTTGTTGCTAGAAAGGCATTAGAAGCATATTTAATCATTTCAGCTGTAACTGTATCAGTGACTATTAACGGAATATTCCTATCTGTAAATGATCTATATATAGCTTCTAGTTTTACTCTAGCTCGCTTAGTTTTTACTCCTATTATTATTCTATCTGGATATAAAAAATCTGATACTGCAGAGCCTTGCTTGAGAAACTCCGGATTAACTCCCAAATCAAAGTTGTAGCCCTTATTAGATAAATAATTATATATATTTTTTGTAGCACCAGGAGGAATAGTTGATTTTATAACTATTAAGCAATCTTGATTAACTCTCTCAGAAACTTTACTTATTGAATTATATACATTCTTTAAATCCGCATTTCCTAAGGAGTCTGATGGAGTATCTACAGTTACAAACACTACTTCTGTGTTGGGATTTATTTGAGAATACGAATCGAAGAATCTTATCCTTTGTAACTTTATATTATTCTCTAAATAGTCTGCTAATCCAGGCTCATATATAGGAATTTTTCCTAATTTCAATAACTCAATCTTCTTAGTATTTATGTCAATGCAATCAACGTTATGACCCTGCTCTGATAACATTGCACAAGATACTAAACCTACATACCCTATTCCTATAATGGTTATATACATCTTGTCATCACCTTAAAAATATCCTAATGTAGCTCAACTGCTTAAACATTTAAAAAGAACATCATTAACAATTAGAGTCATAAATTTTTACTCTAGCGTTGCATACATTATTTTTCTTAATTACTTTACTTTCTGAATAAACTATAAACAAAGTCGATGGTATTAATATTAAAATACCATACAAAGCACTTTTATCAGGCAACTCATTAAACATAACATATGTTACTATTGCAGAAATTATTAGCTCTATGTATCTATATGGTGCAAGTGCAGTAGCATCTGCAAGAGTAAAAGCTTTTAATGTGAAGAACAGAATTAGATTTGAATTAATTCCCAAAATCAGTAGTAATACTAATTCTAACAAGGAAGGCAAATGCCAATAAAACAGCAAAGGCACAGTGGAAAAAATAGTTGTTGTTAGAGCTGAATAAAATAACATACTTATTACGGACTCTTTTATTGCGAGTTTCTTATTAAGTATGTCTAATATAGCAAAGATTAATGTAGATACAATAAAAATAAGAATTTTAGGATTAAAGTCTTCACTATAAGCTTTGGTAGTAATAGCAATACCAACAAAGCCAATAACAGTTACTGACCATCTTTGCCAAATTATATTTTCATTTAGTAAAGGGATTGCAAGAAGTATAACAAATAATGGTATAGAAAAACTTATAATTGTTGCAGTTACTATGGGAAAAATAGCTAACCCATAGGTCCACAAGGTTATTCCAACAAATAACAATACTCCTCTAGTTATCTGAATAGATATTTGACTTGTTTTAAAAGCTTCTCTTCCATAGTAAAGCATAAAAGGTACAAGGGTAATAGTGCTAAATAAAAAGCGGAAAAAGATTACTTCAAAACTTTGGAGATGTAAACTTAGATATTTTGATATAGTATCATTAGCTACACTACTAAATAAACTAAGTATAAACCAGATAACTCCAAGTAAATAAGCTCTTAGTCTGTAATCCACAAAACTCCTAATTTAATATACAAACTTCCATGATGTGCTCATATAACTTCGCTGCAAAAAAGGTTGATAGCATACAGGCTCTCTTCTACTTACTGTTCTAACCATATTCACAAATTTTTGCTAAAAGTAGCATTAGAAGTATTATACAAGATATGTCTTTAATTGCATAATTTTAATAGATTTAGAATAGAGATTATCTGAGCAGGGAGTTACTGACTGATTTTTTTGTAATATAAGATAAGAATGATAGACATTCAATCACAACTAAAAGTAGCATTAGCTGAGATGGATAATATAACACCAAAAAACATCAAGTGCTTACAGCAAGAGGCAAATGCGATGATAGAGGACCACCAGGAAGTAATAGATAGATTCTGCAATATTGAACTATAAACGATGCCAAGCAAACTAAAGAAATAAAGCAAAGAAAGGTTTAAAAAACATAGTTTCGCCCAAAAAACATACTAAGGGGCAAGAAGCTAAAATTTCAAACGATAAGCCAAAACCGCTACATTCCATAGAGCAACCTCTAAAGTTGATGGCACTAGAGCAGAAGACCTCTAAAGTAGAAAATGTCAAAAAAGGAATAAAAGAAAAAATAAAAAGCTTAAAAACGAAGAAAGCAAAACCTGTAGAGAAAAAGGGTAGCATATTCAAAAAAGGCTTCAAAAAGCTAAAAGGAAAAGTAAAAAAATTAAACCCCATAAAGGTTAAGAAAAATAAGATAATCGGGAGCAAGAAGTTAGCATTTTTACTGACCGCTGGTACAATTGTGGCAATTTTACCAACATTCAGTTTAGCTCCTCTTCCAGCATTAGCCATAACTTCTGCATGTGTTTTCAGTATCAACTTCATCGCAGTCAAAACATTGAAGAAAGTTATCAAACAACGCAAATTAGCAGCAGAATCTAAAGAAGAGTCAACTCTAGCTGAACCAAACAAGCCGGAAGAAGAAATTCAAGATGTATCAGTCGAATCAATAAAAGAAGAATCCAAGCAAGTTTCCAAAGAATAGATTTCTATGTTAATATATTTGCTTAAATATCTTTCTATTTCTATTTAAATATTATATATTTAATAAAAAACACTAGCAAAGCGGGAATTTTATTCGTAAAATAACCCAAAAGTGAGTGCAAGAGTTAATAATTTAAAAACATTTATCGCTGCATACTCTAATACAAACACATTTTTTGTGGGGTTGTTATGACAATCGAAAAAATTTTACAAAAGGCTGCAAAGGAAATTTATCACCTCAGACATCCTAGTATTCTTTCTTTATTAGTTCGTGCAGCCTTCAAAGAGATTATCAATAGTAGATTTGGTACTAAAATTTTACATTTCTCTGCAAAACGCGATCTTTACAACTTATTTCTATTCCTTGTGGAATATGATGCTAACGTTGATGCCGTAAATAAAAAGGGCAATACAGTATTACACGTTGCCTCTCAATATGAATCCACAGCAATAGCAGAGGTTGCTGTAGTTATGAGCAAAAATGTTAATGCTCAGAATATCGATGGCGACACTCCTTTGCATTATTCAATAAAGTATAAGCACCTTGATGTTATGCAAAAGTTGTTACAATGCGGTGCAGATATCAATTGCCAGAATCGTCTCGGTGAATCTCCTCTTCACATGGCTGTAAAATATGCTGACACAGTAACGTTGGGATTGCTGATCAAAGGGGACGCTTTTCTTGAAATTAAAAATATAGAAGGAAGTACCCCTCTTCACCTTGCAGTTTCATTGAATAAAAAAGATCATGTGGAGCTTTTATTGCAAAATAGAGCAGATATTAACGCAATCGGAAGAGATAGTTGTACTCCTCTGCATCTTGCTGTTATGAAAGGCAATAAAGAAATTGTCGAGTTATTATTAGATAGGAAGGCAAACGCTCATCTGAAATGTTTTTATAACTCTGAAGAAGGTTATACAGCACTGGAAAACGCTGTAGCAAATCGAAACAAAAAAATTGTAGCATTGTTTCTGCTTCATGGAATCATTTTAGAGTAGAGAAGATGTCCTACGAGCAAATCGTTATATACGGTATAATATTAATTATTGCTATTAAAATATTTCTCTTTTTCAGAAGAATATACAAAAATCTCGTCAGAAAGGCTCCATTGAGAGAGAGTGAAAAGAAAACAGAATATAACTTTGACGACATCCAGGTTTATAAAGAGAATCCGGAAATAGTTGCTATTGCAAAACCAGTGGGTAAATGGACAAAGATGGCTATACTCAATAATGAATTGATGCAGCGTTTGGCACGATTGATACAGGAAGAAGGCGATCAGAAGGGATATTGGGAGCTATTTGTGAAAGCTCAGTCTTCAACCCAGGGTAAGTATAAGGGAAGAGGGCGGTAGCTCCGTTTGTAGGAAGCTGCGAAAAAACGGGAGTGTTAAATAAACCATACGCGTCAAGTTAAGAGATTGTGAGCAAATTTAGAGAGGTTAAAGTGGATACTCTAGCCCTTCTACGTTTGTCTTTTAATGAAAATCGCGACCAAGTTATAGTGAGTTTTTTAAGAAATGCTTTTAAACTATTAATTTTGGTTAATACTAAAAATAACTCTCTAACCCGCCTTTTTAGCTCAATAAATGCCTTTGTTAAGCTAAGTTCTGTATTCTTTTTCACTTCTGTGCAACCAACTATGCCGTGAAATATAAGAATTGCGCACAATTTAGCATATAGTTCACATAATACTCTGCATGGCTTTCCTTTTAGCTTATCAAGCCTGATATGGCTTTTATACAATTTAAATAATAACTCAATTTGCCACCTTACTCTGTAAATCGTTAATACTTGCTCAGCACTAATTTTATTTTCTGGAACATTAGTTATAAATATTGACCAGTTCAACAATTTTTGATTTCTTTTAGAGGATCTGCGATCTTGCTAATCTATTAGCTTTCCTTCTTCTGGCCATAGACTGTTCTTCAGTTAGTTTCTGACATATAATTCTTACTCTAATTTTTGCTTCTTTTCCTAACAATACCTCGTTTTCTAAAAATAACTTATCCTCTAAACATTCTAATAACTCCATTTTTTGATTTGTTTCTACATCATATACGTTGGTATCGGATTTATAACGACTTATGAAATAAGCTCCTATTTCATTGATTTGTTTAAAAGAACTTGGCACAAAATAACCGAGATCAGATATTAGCAAATCATTGCTTGATATATTACTTAAATGTTTCCTATATCCCTGGTCTGATCTTATTCCCTCCGTTAAATTAAGTTGGTCTATTATCTGATTCATGTAATCGAAAACTAATTGTAACTTTATTCCAGACTTAGTATTGCTTTCATAGCCACTGTAGCTAGTACCATAACCTTTATACATCTCTTCCATACTGTTAGGTAGAGTAATATAGCTACTGTCCAATAATTTAACACTATTAAATTGCTGTAAGATTTTGCAATCAACTTGCAAGATATTTTTAAAGAGAATCACAGATTCATTATACATCCTTTTCATAAATTCCACTGCTTCTTCAGTAAATCTAAAATCCAAACCTTGTTTTGTTATATCTATCGAGTCCTCGTTTAGTAATTGACACATTGTTTCTACGCTACAATTATCAACTCCTATATTACCCAAGACCATGGCTTTTACGAATGATGAACCTTTTAGCTTTCTCTTTCTTTTTATAAACCTTGTTGTAATTGAGATTTTCTCTGCTTTTTCATTAAAAAATTCTTTGAGCTTTTTTGATAAGCAAGTTATTTTATTCATTGGTTCTCTCACTAAAAGTATATCTGGGAGAACTTATACCTTATTATTCTATCTCTTTCATACCTTTATTTCCTTAACTTGACGCGTATGGTTAAATAAACTGTGTCAAACCGAAAAAAAGTAATAAATTGATATAAAAAAATGGAGGTTTGACATGAGTCAAAAAATAGTAAACAGAACTACCGGATTGGTAGATTATAAAGAATTAGAAACAAATATCTTGTCGTCTATACGAGAAGGTAGACCATTGACAGGGAGGGATGGTGCGCTAACACCATTGATAAAAAAGCTGCTAGAAGCAAGTCTAGAAGGTGAAATAGAAAACCACTTGTTGGCTAAAAGTGAAGAGAATAACCGAAGAAATGGGAGAAATGCAAAGACTTTACGTACAAGCGCAGGGTCATTTGAGCTTTTGACGCCAAGAGATAGAGAAGGAAGTTTCGAACCACAAATAGTCAAAAAAAGGCAAACAAGCCTGCATCCCGAACTTGAAGCAAAGGTATTAAGCACATATGCCAGTGGCATGGGATACAGAGACATAGCATCACATGTTGAGGAAATGTATGATCACAAAATATCGGTGGCAGAGATATCGAGTATTACTGACAAATTACTGCCTGTAATCAATGAATGGCGTAGTCGCCCGCTGCAGTCCGTGTATCCAATAGTGTTTATGGATGGAATGTTTTTTAAAGTCAAAGAGGATGGGCATTGTGTAAGTAAATGTATGTATAATATATTAGGTATAGATCAAAATGGTAGAAAAGAAGTATTGGGCTTTTATTTAGCTGAAAGCGAAGGAGCTAACTTCTGGTTGGGAGTACTAAATGATCTAAAAGAAAGAGGAGTAGAAGATATTTTGATTGCTTGTGTCGATGGCCTAAGAAGCTTTCCTATAGCTATAAATAGTGTGTTTCCTAATGCGGAAGTACAGCTATGTATAGTGCATCAAATAAGGAATTCACTGAAATATGTATCGAGCAAAGATGTGAAAGTTTTCATGAGTGATTTGAAAAAAATATATCGTGCTTCAAGCAGAGAAGTTGCCGAGAATTATTTGCTTGAATTGGAGGAAAAATGGGGAGAAAAGTATCCTTTAGTTGTAAAATCCTGGCAGAACAATTGGGAAAATTTATCTGGTTATTTCAAGTATTCTAGCCCAGTTAGGAAGCTAATTTATACTACCAATCCTATTGAGGGGCTACATAGGCAGATCAGAAAATTCACCAAAACCAAAGGCTCATTTACCAGCACAAATGCCTTGTACAAACAGGTATATTGTGCTATAAAAAAGGTAGAGCAAAAATGGGTTATGACCCTACCTAATTGGGCATTAACTATTTCTCAACTTGATATTTTCTTTCCCAACAGACTGAAAATTGAGTTGAACTAAAAATGCGGTTTGACACAGTTTATTTAACACTCCCTATGTCAGTTCCAACATGTCGTCTAATTTCTTTATCGGTTGCAAAGAGATCTTGAACCAAAGATTTATTTTGAGATAAGTCATATGCTGTTTTGCCTTTTTTATTCTTTATAAATAGCTGTGCACAATCACAACAGGTATATTTTCCAGCATTATAGCCTTGTGCAAAGGTGTGTCTGCTGCATTCATTAACCACTTTCTACCAATGACTTTATTTTTTCCAAATCTTTGCTTGAAACAGCTTGGAGGCTCACAAAATTGGCTATAGATACACCTTTTATAGCTCTTATTATTTTCTGTAGTTTTTCCACTCTTAGCTCCTAAATATTAAAGCTATGCGTAAAAAAAATATTATATATAAATATCTATAAAGGTATATCTTTTTATCTTAGGTTTTCCTCGCTGATTTTTACTATCTCAGACACAAATGTGCACAATGAATCCTTTAATCTTTGATCACCAATTTTTTGATATTCTTGCATTATACTCAATATCTTGTTTTCTCCTTGACCATCCTCATCTTCACAATAGATTTCCTCTTTTGATGTAGGTAGTAGAACTCCATAATGTAATGATAATCCTCCTGCTATTTTAGGTACTGTTTTGAACGATATGTCCCCTTCCTCATATCTTCGTATTTGTGAATTTGTTAATCCGGTCCTATCTGCTAACTCTGTCTGTGGATAACCTCTTGCAAACCGCCAATCTTTTGCCTTATGCGCCATTTGGTAACTTATAGGTCTTATCTCTGTTGTAACCTTTCTAATTTGAATCCCCTCTGACACACATCTGGTTAATGCGCACACCGCATCACGAACTTTTTGGTCCTTAATTCTTTTTAGGTTTTGCACTAAATCAAAAGCCTTCTTGTCTTCACTGTTAATACAATTTATTGGCTTCGGGAAGAAATATTCAACATCACGCGGTAATTTTTTTGCCATCTTCTCGAGCGTTTCAGGTAGAATGCTGTGTATCCCTCGCTCATACTTTCCTATTAGTGACTTTGCTACACCAGTTTTTTCTGCGAAATCCGCTTGAGAGCAATTTAGCTCTAGCCTAACATCTTTTATCTTTTGAATTATATGGTAACATAAAGAATCAGGATCTATCTTCTTTTCAGTACTCATGTTTTCACTCAATTGCAGTACAAACATATATATACCATTTTATAAAATTTTATTAAAGTTCCTTACAGAGAAAGCAACTCAGTCAGCATTTTTTTAGCATCCTACATAAAATTCTATTAATATTAAATACTTTTATATTTCTATTTAAATATTATCTTTTTAATAAAAAACACTAGTAAAGCGGGAATTTTATTCGCAAAATAACCTAAAAGTGAGTGCAAGAGTTAATAATTGATTTACAATTGTCGCTATATACTGAAACAGTGGTTGAGGTAAATTATTATGAGTGAAAATGCATTACAAGAAGAAATAAAACGCTACAATGAGTTGTACTATCGGGAAAATATATCAGAAATAACCGATGCAGAGTACGATGAACTGGTAAAAAAAGTAGATATTCAAACCATTGGTACTGCGCCTGACGATAGGTTTTCCAAGGTACAGCATATTGTGCCTATGCTCTCGTTAAACAAAGTTTACAGCCAAGAAGACATTGAAGAATTTATTGCTAAGTCCAGAGAACTCCTAAATACAGATGAGCTGAAGATAATGTGCGAGCTGAAAATTGATGGCTTAAGTTTCACTGCAATTTATGAAAATGGCTTACTCGTTAAAGCTGCAACGCGCGGTGATGGTAATTTAGGCGAAGATGTTACTGATAACATAAAAACCATAAAGGATTTTCCTCAAGCTTTACCTGGTATAAAGGGTAGATTAGAGGTGAGAGGGGAAGCATACATAAGTAATGACGACTTTTTAAAATTAAATAAGGATAATCAATTTTCAAATCCACGCAACACAGCGTCAGGTTCATTAAGGCAATTGGACCCAGAAGTTACCGCTAGGAGACCGCTGAAATATTTTGCTTATTCTTTGATTGGCGGTACAGAAAAGACTCAATTTGAAGTATTAAATAGACTGAAAGAACTTGGCTTTTGTGTTAATGAATATAAATTTTTAGCAAACAATGTAGGCGAAATGTTGGAGTTCTATGATCGAATCTATAGTAATCGTCATAATTTAGGCTATGATATCGATGGCGTAGTCTACAAGGTTAATGATTTGAAATTACATGATAGATTAGGAAATACTAACAAGGCACCACGTGGATCTACAGCACACAAACTTCCTGCAGCTCAAGGAAAAACCAAGATAAAGAAGATATCAGTACAAGTAGGCAGAACCGGTGTGCTGACACCAATTGCAGAATTAGTTCCGATAAATATAGGAGGGGTTCTCATTACTAGGGCAAATCTGTATAATAAAGATGAAATTAAGCGCAAAGACATAAGGGAAGGTGATATCGTAGTAGTAGAACGAGCTGGAGATGTTATTTCCCGCATTGTAGAAGTGGATAAAAAGTCTCGTTCTCGGAATACACCAAAGTTTATATTTCCTGATACTTGCCCGGAATGCGGAAGTGCAGTAGATATATTTGAAGATGAAGCTACAGCTAGATGTTCCGAAGAAAACGGTTGCCCAGCACAGCGAATAGGAAAGTTAAAACATTTTGTGGAAGTCCTTGACATTAAAGGTTTTGGCGGTAAACAAGTGGAGTTCTTTTATGACCTTGGTTTGATAAGGAAAATATCTGACATTTTTGCTCTCGAAGAAAAACTAAAAAATTTTAACTTAAGCGAGCTAAATGGATGGGGAAAAAAAGCAATATCTAATTTACTCAAATCCATTAACAGCAGAAGAGTTGTGAGTTTGGATAAATTTATATGTTCTCTAGGGATTCAATACGTCGGACCACACGTAGCAAAATTACTAGCAAAACATTATGGCTCATATGAAAATTGGTATTCTGCTGATGAAGAAGAATTAATGAGCATAATAGGCGTAGGAGAAAAGATTATAGATTCATTAATATCTTTCTTCTCTGAAAAGGATAATGTTGAAATGGTAAAGAATCTCGCCTCTCAACTAAAGATTGAGCCTGTAAGTGCTAATGTTAGTAATTCCCCTTTTAGCGGTAAAACGGTAGTTTTCACTGGAACCCTCTTGACAATGGAAAGAAAGGAAGCGCAAGTAGAGGCAGAATCTTTAGGAGGAATTGTGAATTCAAGTGTATCAAATAAAACGGACTTCTTGGTTGTCGGCGAAAAACCTGGGTCAAAGCTCGAAAAGGCTAAAAAGCTGGGTATTAAAATTTTAACCGAGGAGGAATTTGTAACCTTTCTCCAAAAGTCTATATGAAGTTTCTGCTATAGATGCCTATTTGGGGTTTCAAGTTCCTCTGCAGTCAAGCTAGTTATTTGAGAAATATCATCAATAGAAACACCTAGTATAAGTTGTATTAAATAAGACTTGACCTGACACTTTAAAAAAGTAAGTTAAAAATAATAAAAATAAAGGAGTGTTAGATATGAGTACAATACAGACAAAAATATTAAAACCAAAGCTAGGATTATTAGAACTAGCAAAACAACTAGGAAATGTGTCTCAAGCATGCAAAGTGATGGGATACTCAAGAGATACATTTTATCGCTTTAAGGAGTTATATGAAAATGGAGGAGAGGAAGCATTACATGAAATAAGTAAGAAAAAACCGCTATTAGCAAACAGAGTTTCCGACGATATAGAAAGAGCAGTGATTAGTATAGCAACAGAATTTCCAGCATATGGGCAAGAAAGAGCTGCAAATGAACTGAGAAAAAGAGGTATAATAATTTCTCAGGGAGGAGTAAGGTCTGTATGGCTAAGAAATGACCTTGAAACTCTCAAAAAGAGACTTAAAGCACTAGAGACAAAAGTAGCTCAAGACGGAATCATTTTAACTGAAGAACAACTTGCAGCTTTAGAAAAAGTGAAAGAACAAAGGGAAGCTCATGGTGAAATTGAGACGCAACATCCAGGTTATTTGGGTTCTCAAGATACCTATTATGTGGGCAATATCAAAGGTATAGGGCGCATTTATCAGCAAACTTTTGTTGATACTTATTCCAGAGTTGCAATGGTTAAACTTTACACGGACAGAACAGCTATTACAGCTGCAGATCTTCTCAACGATAGAGTTATTCCATTTTTTGATGAGCAGAAAATTCCATTATTACGCATTTTAACTGATAGGGGTACGGAGTATTGTGGCAAGCCCGAAAATCACGCTTATCAGCTTTATTTGGGCATAGAAAACATCGATCATTCTAGAACTAAAGCCAACTCTCCACAGACTAATGGCATATGTGAAAGGTTTCATAGAACCATGCAAGATGAGTGTTACAATATCATCTTTAGAAAGAAAATCTACAGTTCTTTGGAAGATCTACAGATTGATGTTGATCATTGGTTGCGTTCTTATAATGAGACAAGACCTCACTCGGGTAAATATTGCTATGGCAAAACGCCTATGCAAACTTTTCTTGATAGCAAATATATTGCTTTTCAGAAAAATATTAGTAGCATTACACAAGAGCCTGATATTAGTTTTGACTACCTCAATTCTTCTGTCAGTTAATTCTTGTCTGTCAGATCAAATCTTGTCTTTTACATATAAATCTATTGCTTCAGCAGGTATACCTATTGTTTGGGAAATGGCGTCAACAGAAACACCTAATATAAGTAGGTTATTTGCAACTTTGATCCCCTCTGCTTTATCAATCTTTTCTTTGTAAATCTGCTTTCTTTGGGATAAAAATTCTACCCATACATCCAGTTCATCTTGTGATTCTTGATTGTTAATTTTTTGTAACTCTCTCGCCCAGCTTAATAGTTCTTTTTCTCCTTCACCATCTTCGTCTTCACAGCAGTCTTCTTCCGTTGATTTAAGCACCAGATCCTTAGCATCCACTGACAATTTTCTCGCTATTTCCCATAACCTTTCACCGAACATGGTGCTCCCTTGTTCATAGTAATGTACCTGTGGACCTCCTACACCAAGCTCTTTTGCTAATTCCTCTTGCGTACACCCTTGTATTATTCTCCACTTTTTCATCTCTTGTCTTTTGCTTCGACGCTTAGAACCTTTTTCCTCTTTATTATCATATTCATCAGCTGATAAACCTGTTGCTCGGTAGATTATATCAGTAGCAAATCCTGCCTTTAGCATATTCTTTGCCATTCTTATTCTTGCTGATTTTATAGCACTTTCCTCCTCAGCTCGAATAGATTGGGTTAATGCACAAATTGCCTTGCGTAATTCTCGACCTCTTGTTTTTGTGTATTTTTCTACGAAATTGTACATCCATTGTTTATCAAAACAACGATTTTCTTTGAGTACTTTTTGTCTAGGAAGTAGATCACTCAAACTAACTGACAATGCATTTGCTATAACTTGTAATTCTTCATCTGGAATGCCACATATCCCTTGTTCATATCTTCGCAGCGTATGATAGTTTATACCTGTTTTGTCTGCTAGATCTTTTAGGGTATATCCTCGCTTTAGCCTCCAGCTTCTTATCTTTTGCGCTATTTTATATCTTGTAGCGTTAGTATGCTTTATACGGCTACTATTAATGTTACTAGCGGTCACTCTTTTTCACACGATTTCAAAACAACTAACTCTCCAGATGCCTGTTGAAAACTAGTATATTCAATGCCTATGCTGTGACAAGCTAAAATGGCACAGGTAACTTATGTTGCTACGGTCTTTAATCTACGTAACTTGGAGTTTCTTCTCTTTTTTAGTGGTTTCTCAATCTCATAACTTCTGTATTTCAGCTTTTTAGTTTCTTTTCTAGCCAGTCTATCCGCCTCCTCGTTTACCATTGTGAGCTCTAACCCACTTCCAACTAACGTCATGCTGTAAGGCAACTTCATCTAGCTCTTTCCATAATTCCATGTTTTTTACTGGTTTTTTAGTTGCTGTTTTCCAACCATTTGCCTTCCACTTGCTGATCCATTCTGTTATACCCTGTTTAACATAGAGACTATCTGTATGTAAAATAACCTCACAAGAAATTTTTAACATCTTTAGCCCGTTAATTACAGCCCTTTTGTTGTTCGTTGTGTTTTCCTCACCTCCAGAGATACGTTTCTTGATAAAGACACTTTTATTTTCATACATAACTACAGCAGCCCAGCCTCCTGGACCAGGGTTTCCAGAACAAACTCCATCTTGTATATATTGTAACCTTCTTTTTTTCGCCCATACTAACAGGATACGGATTTAACATAAATTTTCTACTGAAATATGTTGATATTAAGTTTCTGATTTTTTATTATGAAGGTGTGAGAGGTTAATCTCACGATAATCGTAATTGAGTTTTTACGCTCGTATTTTTATTAGGCTCCCACACCAAAAAGCGTATCTTTGATGTCTTCTACAGCTCCAAATTCATTGCATCCATTTGCTGGGCTTTTAAGGGTATTTATAGAGGTGGTTATAAAAAGATGCAAAGATACATGTTCAAGGCTTAAAGTACCATTCTAAGCTCACCTCTGAAGGTCATTTTTTTCATCAACACTCTTGAATCTTACCTAAAAATAAAAACGTTGAATATTTCTTCAGAATTGTGTATAATTATTAATGCTTTTTAGGTTGATTTCTTATGGCTCTTTCGAAGTTCCTTGACGTACGAAATGATGTTGCGTTCAAAAAAATATTTGGTACTGAAAAAAATAAGGATATACTTATTCACTTCCTCAATGACATCATTGGCTTCACTGGTAAAAACCAAATAAAGGATATAGAGTTTCTAAGTACTATTCAAGACCCTGATATCGCCGCTAAAAAGCAAAGTATTGTTGATGTTCTCTGTAGAGATGAAAATGGGATGCAAGTGATCGTCGAGATGCAAGTTGCTAAAACTAAAGGATTTGAAAAACGTGCTCAATACTATGCTGCTAAAGCTTATTCAAGACAAGCTGATAAAGGTGATCAATACCAAGACCTTAAGGAAATTATCTTTATTGCTATAGCAGATTGTATCCTGTTTCCGGACAAGTCTGAGTATAAATCAAAGCATACTATTCGGGATGAAGATACTAATGAACACGATCTAAAAGATTTTTACTTCATATTTATTGAATTGCCAAAATTTCCAAAAACCAAAGAGGATCAGCTTTCAAATATAGTTGAAAAATGGGTTTATTTTTTTCGATATGCAGACGAAACTAGTGAAGAAGAGCTGGAAAAAATAATAGGTAGTGATGTAATAATTAAAAAGGCCTATGAAGAGCTAAATAGATTCAACTGGTCAGAAAAAGAATTTATTGCCTATGAACAGGAAATAAAACGTATTCTTGATGAACAGGCTGTCCTCGCTCAAAAACTTGATGATGCTAGAGAGGAAGGTAAAGAAGAAGGTAGAGAGGAAGGCATCCTTATCGGACATGAAAAAGGCAGAAAAGCAGAGAAAATTGAGGTCGCAAAGAATCTACTAAAAGCAGGTGTTTCTATTGATATTATAGCTCAAACTACTGGTCTTACAGTTAACGAAGTCAAAGACTTAATCTGATTTTATTTTTTGACACCTAGATGAACATCTTTGTACTAGATGAAAACCCAGTAATTGCAGCACGAATGTTATGCGATAAGCACATAGTGAAAATGCCATTAGAAACTGCTCAATTACTTAGTAGTGTTTTTTCAATCGCATTAAAAGCGCCAAATCCTTTTGTCAGTATCACAAACCAAAATATAGAAGTTCCATATAAACTTACTCACAAAAACCATCCTTGCTCTTTATGGGCTAGACAGTCGAAAGGGAGTTTTTGTTGGTTGATAGAGTACGGAAGAGAATTATGTAAAGAGTACACCTGGCGATACAAAAGAACGCATAAATCCGAAGAAATAGTAGATTGGTGTGATAGTAATAAGGATTTGCTAATTTTTCAATCAGCAGATATACAAACTTTTATACAAGCACTGCCTGATCGCTATAAATGTAGTAGTCCCATAAAAGCCTATAGAGAATATTACCTAAAAGAAAAGATGAGGTTTGCTAAGTGGGAAAAAGGTAGAGAAGCACCAGGTTGGATAATCTGCTACACAATACCACAGCTAATATAGCTCATAAATAAAGAAGCCATCCAAATCGGACATGAAAAAAGCAGGGAAGAGGGCGAAAAACAGGCTAAAATAGCTGTGGCTAAAAATTCACTCAAGGCGGGTGTTTCTATTGATGTTATTGCTGAAATAACAGGGTTTTCTGTTGATTATATTGAGAAAATTCAAGAAAAGAAGTTTTAGCCATAACGTTTTTTTTATTAAACCCTCTATTCTAGTAATTTTAATATTGCAATCCATTCTAATGTCTGTACAATGCCTTTTTTATATAAATACTTAATAGGAGGGGTTAATGCCAACACAGAAAGAGCTTCGGGCTACGATGTCCAAAAAATTACAGGAAGCTATTAAACATCCAGATCCAGCAGTTGCTGCCGGGAGGAAGTCAGCTATCAAGAGATGGGTGGGAGTCCTTCAAGATAACTTTATGGAGCACATAAAATACTTTAAGGGTGATAAGTTGAAGTTTTTGCACAATGTATTCCAAGATGAAGGTTGCTGGTCAGGTGTAAGGTTGGATAATGCTGCTTTAGGTCAAAGGTTTACTGAAGAAAAAATAGGTGGAATAGATAATCCACTTCGCAAATATGAGATGGCTTGTAGTTACTGTGTGGTAGATAAAATTCATCCACTCTTTCAAAAAAGATTTGAATCTTATAGGAACAATTTTCCTCCTGGTGCATTTGATGGTAAAACTGAAACTGAAATTGGCAAATACGTACGAAACTCGTTACTAGATAGCATAAAGAGGAAAGGTCCTGTGTTTGATTTCTGGATCGATAGAGAATCTGGGGGATTAAAGCAACCAAGTAACGCGTCAGAAGGTTTTGACAGTGCTGTAAAACTTAAGTGGAGTGAAGGAGTAGAGTATTTTTATAATCATTTAAAAGAAGAAGATAAGGAAAAGAAACTTACAGAAGCTATTATTGCTCTGTCTCGCGTTCAATCTGTTGAGAAAGATGCTCCTATTTTAGATTTTTGTGTAAGGAATATAGGTGATAAAGATACTCTTTTACAGAAATTGCTGCAGAAAGATAAGGGAGTATATTCCCTTCTTGCTGAATTAATAGAGTCATGTTTTTTTGATACGGTTCATGATTTGGTACAGTGCTGGTGTTATAAAGGCGTTTCAGCAGGAGGAGACCATTCAGACAAAATATTCTCACAGCGAGAGTATGAACTTCTTCTTTCATCACTCTCAGATGTAATGTTGAAAAATTCTGAGTCAAGTGTTCAAGCTAGATCTGTTATTATGAAGATTTGGGGATGTGATCACTTTTATAAACACAAGAAGGCTGCCGTTAATACTTCTAATTATACAGTTCATGTAAGTGGTATGCTTGCAGGATTAATAGTCAATTGGAAGCGAGAAGATAGTCATGAGTCTGATAGGGAAAAAGAAATAGAGAAAAAAGAAATATTAGATATAATGTCATTTGCCAAGGATTGCTTCCCTGAAAAGTTTGAACTTTTTAAAGAAGTCATGATAGAAAACCTTAGATTATGTGGTAGGGAAGGAATGGAAGAAAGTATAAACTACGATGATTTGGCGAAAGAATTGTTTTCTGAGTTAGAGAAAACAACTTTACCTCCTGGAGGTGATGGCCCTAGGTATGATTTACGGACGCGATCTCAAGCTCATGGTAGTAAGAAAACATCTTTGCCACTTGATGGTTCTGGTGATGGTCCGCAGTCCAAGTTTGAAGCTCCTAGTGTGAGTGGTGTTTCTAGCCGTAGAAAATAGAGGGGTATCTTATATGAATAATGGTGATGGACTTATTAGGAGTTTAGTGGATGGAGATCTTAAAGGTTTCAGACAAAGATTTGAATCTTTTTTAGATCAATGTCCATCTTTCTTGTATCATGTGAGTGCAGGTCGTTTCCTTCCTGTATTCTTTTTTAGCATGTTTGCTACTGCACATGATGCTGATATCTTGGATGCAAATGAGAGAGTCTATTTTCGTTTTGATAATCATGGTATTGATACAGGTGGTAGGAATAGAAATACAGGAAACTTAAAAGTTGCTGTTTTAACTCGTAGTCGTGACGGACAGCGAGTTGTCAAGTGTTACAGCATTTCTGATCGCCCTAACAGTGATGGGTTAAGGTTTAGTACAAGGGAGAGAAATGCTCTAATACAAAAGATTATACAGCAAAATCCAGATTTAAGGGAAGGAGACCTAGATTTTGAGCAATATAAAGTATGCATGCATGGAAAAGGCAAGAGTCAGGGAGAAGCAATTGCAACAGTATTCGAGGTGATTCGTGAAAAAGATCTTAGAGGTAGAGATAAATTTGGCAAATATTCAGCATCTGAAATCAATCTTATTAGACGGCTCTTAAGAGATCACAGATTAACAATTAAGGAAATAGAAAGAAGACAACTCAATCGAAATCAGCTCACACGACTTGGTGAGTTGGTCAATTTTGTGCAAGTTGCACCAGGTCAACAAAGAATTGACGGTTTTATAGAAATGCTGGCGAGTAACGAAGAACTAGATGTAAGAGATAGAATGTACGAAGAAATTGTCCCATACATAGCTCGCATCTATCATAATTATAGGCAGGAACTGGAATATAATATTGAAAACCGCAATCAAAAATTTGAGAGTCACGGGTTTTTATTAGGTTTCTTAGCAAATTTTAGTCATCGCTACACAATAGGCATCGATCTTGACTTATCTCCTAGAAACTCACATGTTGCATTTCTTGTACGTCATCAAGCAGAAAGAGAAAATGTTCCTATTGTTGTCAATCTTGCTACAAGGGCACCGTCCAATATCGCATTAAACCGCGCCAGAAGTCACGCTGAAAGATTGCATGTTTTTTCATTTATACCTATCCATACTGAATCAAGAAATACTGTCTGTGTTGGATTAAATTTTAATTTAAATCGAATTCCTTTTAGGGTTGATACAGTAGGGCTTCAACAGGGTAGGTTTCCTTTAGTACAAAGATTGTTTGAGTATATAGAAGATGAAGAGGTTGGAGAGAATATTAGAGATTTCTTGCTTCAACATCTTCCTGGTGAAATACCAAGAAATGCAGAGAATTATAACAGAGTATTTGATTGTATAACTGGTTTTACTTTTGGAAGTAGTGCTTTTGATAGGCACCCTTTAGAACTAGAAGAAGAAGACGAAGCACCTATAACAAAATACATATTTAGACATGGTGATGAGGGTTTAAGATGTTTAACTATGGTCTTTCATGCTGAAGGTTCTGATATAGTTATACTTCATATTAGAGCTCACGATGCACAACAACAAGGAGCAATCAATTTAGAAAATCTTAATATTAATGGAAATAATGTTCATGTATGGGAAGTTTCATGCACACTTAATGACCAATTTGAGCTAGATATTGATCAACCAAATGACCTTGGTTTATATCACGATTACCAAAATAATAATGCAAATAATTTTCTTGATGGTGATCTTGTACAAGTACCTAATGCTGAAAATGTACATGGTATTTCAGAAAGGGTTATGAATGATGGCTGGAAAAATGTAGGTCAGCATAGAGAACTATTTCAAGAGATCTCTGGAGCATTGATGCCACTTAGGGACGCAATAAATGTTAATAGTGAGGATAAGTTTCGTTCTATACTACATGGTACATTTTATGCTAGTGATAATCCTTATAAAGTGCTTGCTATGTATAAAGTTGGTCAAACATATAGTTTGAAAAGGGGTCAGGAAGAAGAAGGAGAAAGGGCAATACTCACAAGAATTACAGAACAGAGATTAGACCTTTTATTATTAAGGCAACCTACAGCAGATACTCATCCAATTGGATATATATTAAGATTTGCTGGTAATGCAGAAGAAATAATACAAAAGGAGAATAACGCAAAAGATCAAATAAAAGAACTTATAAACAAGCAGAGAGGATATGTGCCTATTACTTCTGGAAATGAGGTGGTTTTACTTCCTCTTATATTTAATGCAGGTGCAGAGAGAGTAGAAGGTCTTATATCTATTCCAGAAGGAATAGGAAGAGAAGAGTATGTACATAGACTTGATCGTGGTGGTCGTGACTCAAGACCAGGAGTATTAGTGGGACCTGAAAGTGTTATTGATGAAAATCCACCAGAGGGTCTATTATCAGATCAGACTCGTGAAAATTTCAGGCGCTTTTACACGGAAAGAAAACCAGGACAGAACTCGATTTTTTTGCTTGATATAGATGATAATCTGCACGTTCCATTTAGTTACTTGCAAGGTACTAGAGCACAGGTAATAGAAACATTAAAGTCAAGAATAAGGAGAGGTGATAATTCCATTCCTACAGCACAAGAGATAAGAAGACAAATAAGAGATATTCTTAGAAATCAAGGGATAGAAGTAAATGATCTACTTACGCTAGAATTTGCGACGAGAAATGGACATTATGATTACTGGCTTCAACAAATTGATATAGCTCACGCTGGAAGATTGCGATATCAGCTTCGTACTGAAGGTAATCACACTTTTGAAGTAGCTAATTTGGCAAGGAATGACGGTAACGAGCACATTGTTAGAGTATTAAATCAATTTAGGGAAAATGAAAAACAACAGCGTTTAACTTTAATCATTACTTTAAATAATACTCATTGGGTTACACTAGTGATTGAACGTCAAAATGGGAACTATGTTGGGTACTATGCTGATTCAACTGCTACTGCTGTTCCAGGTGGTATTACTGATATCATTCAAAATAACTTAGGAAATAATATCAGGATTAATAATGTTTCTGTTAGTCAGCAAACAGATGGTTGGAATTGTGGTTTATGGGCATTAGAAAATGCTAGTGATATTAATCGAGTTCTAAACGAAAATCCTGTTGGGCAAGTGCAGAATATCATAAATATAATACGCGATTTTCTTGGAAGAGGCCACCCAAACAGAGATAGAAATTACTTTCAGAACATAAGAGTGGGCATTTCACAATTATTCAGGAATGATCCGGGATTTCAAAGTGTGCAATTGCAAGCATACATTCAAAATAGAGAACAAATTGATCCATTACTACGTACTTATCTAGAATTAGGATATCACAGAGTGGGAGGAGGGTGTGGACCAGTAGAAGCACCTATATCGCTTAGTGTTAGTGATTCCAGTAATTTTGGTGGCCTGCCACAGTCGAGTTTAGAAGGTCCTGAAGCTAGTCGTGTTTCTGACCTTAGCAAAGGTAAAGGCGGTAGGTAGAGGTAATCGGTAGATGAAAGGAGTGTAACAAAAACCTTATGCATCAAGTAAAGATTGTGAGCAAATTTAAAGAAGTTAAGGTGGGTAACCTGTTTTTTTCTACTTGCAGCAATGTTTCAAAAAGTATATGTGTCGAGTTGGGTAAAGTTGAAGGAGGTTCTTAAATGAGCAACTATTAATTTGGTAGTGTATAACATTAATAAATTTAAACGATGCAACCATTTCCAGCAACCAAAACCAGCCAGCGTGAGAACAATTTTTTTTTGGAATGGGTAGGTTTTGCAGCACACTACCCCTAGATTTTTCACTTTTTCATATAGCTTGAACAAACTTTTTCTAACTCATTCATGTTTGTACTTTAACATATTTAATAATTGAAACGACGTCTATGAGTCAGATACCGCCCATACCACTACACTTTGGGGATGCACATCAAGCCGATAGTAGTTGCATATTCCATACACAAGGAGCTAAACTTCAACAAGCCTAAGTTCTGCAGATGTATGTTTCTTCACATTCGATTCTCTCTATTTTAGCACTGGGCTTTAATATCATATATGTAGTCCCACCAACCGCTAACGCAAGTGTTGTGGCTGCAGCAACCGCCCCTACTATAGGCAGAAATCCAATTGTAAATACTGTTGCAAAAATGGTTGTCGCAGCTATACCTAATACTGCTGTTGATCCGCCACTAACAAGACCCCACTTGGTTGCATTATATTCTTGTTGTTTTATTTCTGCTTCCCCGAAAAGCTGTATTAAACTTTCATCTGTGGCTAACTCTCTTGGAGTTTTACCATTAGTGTCTTTTAACAAAGGATTTTCCCACTTTTTCAGTAAAGACTCTGCTACTTCTGTGCAGTCATAAATAGCAGCTAAATGTAAAGGAGTACGACCTTTTAGTAACGTATGTGCTCTATCTTCTACTACACACCTCACTAGATGCTCTACAACTTCTTTCATACTTGGTTCTTTTCCTATTAAATACTTAACTACCTTTGTGCAATTATTATAGAAAGCACTATGTAAAGGAGTATTTCCGTCTTTATTCACTACATTAAGATCTGATCCTTTTTTCACTAGAAGTTCTATTATGTCTATATGGCCATTTGCAGCAGCTAAGTGCAAGGAAGTATTTCCGTCTTTATTCACTACATTAAGGTCTGATCCTTCTTTCACTAGAAGTTCTATTATGTCTATATGGCCATTTGCAGCAGCTAAGTGCAAGGAAGTATTTCCGTCTTTATTCACTACATTAGGGTCTGATCCTTCTTTCACTAGAAGTTCTACTATGTCTATATAGCCATTGGATGCGGATAAGTGCAAAGAAGTATTTCCGTTTTGATCTTTTATATCAACACCTGCTCCTCCTTCTAACAGTAATTTTGTAACATTTATATCCCCAAAATTTGCAGCAAAATGTAATAATGTATATTCTTTTGTATGGTTAGAATCATCTTGTACTTTGAAAATGTAATTTATATCAAACCCATGTTTTTTCCACTGATTACATTCATGCATTATATGTTTTATACTACAACGCTCCTGCTCTAACTCTCTGAGCTCATTCTCATATTTCTTGAATTCCATATTAAATTTTGCTTCGCTATCTTTCAAACTATTATTATACCTTTCATATTCCCAATCATAATCAGGTATAGCATGTCTAGAATCATAATTGGATTTACTACTATTGGCATTGTTATGCAGCTCCTGTAACAATTTACTATTGTACTGGTAGTTTAACGACTGTATCTTTCTGCCATAGTTTTCACTCAATAACTGTGTCTCTTTGTTATAGTTTTCATCCAATAGCTGCATTTTGTGGTGAATAGATTCACTAGATTCATTAATTTCGCTTGACCTTCTTGAATTATATTCTTGTAATTCATTTGCTATTCTTGTAGTTGTGTTATTGCTGTATATACTTGGATTTTCCTCTATCCCCTGCAATATTATTTCAAATTCATTCTTCATAAAGTCTATCATACCTATACCTCAAAATTAAAAACACATGCCTAAATTGTACACGTATTTAATAAAAAAGCAAGTTTTTGCTTGTCAGTTCTAATTTCTTATATTCTTTTCTTCTGTCTTTTTCTTAATTATATGTATGTCTTTATGTAGATATTAAAACAATATTTCTACTATTCCACAAACCAATAAATGCAACAGAGAAGAAGTTGCTTTGGAATCGGAAGGTCCGCTGCGGAGGCTTAAGACCTGCTGCAAAAGGAAAGCCCAGTTTTTGTGGTAATTATGATCTTTAAAAAAACCACGTTTAAAAATACTTCATACAAGCGAGGAACACCTCTTCTTGTTTTCGCAGCAGGTCTCCATGTATCCTTCTTTAATTAAGAGACTGACTAGCTCCTTGAGTTTGTTCAGTGCTTGGGCACTCAAGGTTACTATTTATATCTTTATTTTTAACCATCTCTGCAAATGTCTTGACTTTCAGTGTAGGAACATGTCTTGTTGTAACATCTTCGAAGTCTACAAAGTAAATTAGTGTATTATTTCGTACTCCTGTTCTTTATACCAGTAAATGTCATTGCTTGAAAATTACTTCCATAATGCGTCGATAAAGCATCAATCAATGGTTTATGATTATGTAGAAATATTCTTTTTTCTATTTCTGGCATTATCTGAGCTTTAAGTTGTATATTCTCTGGACTGACATATAAGCCAGTAGCTTCCAGTTTTGCTATGTGATTTACTATTAACTCAGCATTGTCTATTTTATTCGAGATAATAACGCAATTTAAAGGAGTATTGCCATCACCATCTATCACATCAATATTCGCTCCTTTTTCAAGTAAAGACTCTATCACACCTTTTTGGCTATGTTCAGCAGCCCAACTTAAAGGAGTATTGCCATTATCATCTATCGCATCAATATGCGCCCCCTCTCCGATTAAAAGCTCTACCACTTCTCTTTTGCCACTTAAAGTAGCAGCATGTAAAGGAGTATTTTTACTCTCATTCACCGCATTAATATTCGCCCCTTTTTCGATTAAGAACTCTACTACTTCTCTTTTGCCACTTAAAGCAGCAGCATGTAAAGGAGTATTTTTAACCTTATTCACCGCATCAACATTCGCCCTTTTTTCGATTAAAAGCTCTACCATCTCTCTTTTGCCACTTAAAGCAGCAGAAAATAAAGGAGTATTGCCATTATCATCCACCGCATCAACATTCGCCCCTTCTTTGATTAAAAGCTCTACCACCTCTCTTTTGTCACTGAAAGCAGCAGCATAATGTAAAAGAGTAGGTCCATCTTCACTTACCATATTAATATTTGCCCCTTTTTCGATTAAAAGCTCTACCATCTCTCTGCCACTTAAAACAGCATAATGTAAAGGAGTGAGTCTAAGTTGCTGAATATTCGCTGCCTCTACTACCCCTCTTTCCCTTGTATTACTTAAAGCAGAAAGACGTGAAAAAGCTTTTTCACCCTCATCTACCGCATTAACCTCTGCTCCAGCTACTATTAACTCCTCAATTTGCCCTATATTACCCTGTACAACAGCATTAAAAAGTTGTTCATTTAACTCTCTTTGTTGTATTTCGTTCATAAATTACCTCTAATTTGTTAGTATGCTAGATGATAATGCAGTATAAATATTTGATATTTATTAATATTACTACACTTACATTATATATAAAATTTTTAATTCAATTCATCATCACCTGCAACATCAGCAAGCCAAACGCCTCCCTTTTTTCGTTGAGCGTCATAAAGCTTTTTCTATATACTTCCACAATCTTTGCCTCTTTTCCATGAGAGTTTCTATTGCATCTTTGTCATAAGATGAGCACAAACCTTTTTTGCTATAAATTTACCTTAGTTTTCCTTTTTATCCTCAAATGAATTGGTATTAATTTAGTAAAATATATTACTAATAACCTAACCGATACAACCACTTTCAGCAACTTAAAATAACAAGCGTGAGAACAAGTTTTTTTGGGATCAGTTGGTCTACCACTTGTTCTGTGCGAACTTTTCTATATAATAATTCTACTATACCGTAAAACCAGCTATATTAGCCTATTTTGCCACATTTATATACGAACTAATTCGCTTAGCTTTGTTGTAATAATTTTACGTTTTTGTTTTTGAAACACCCCTTTTACGTAAAAAACTCTCACAAATATACGTACTTTTTTTGTGTTTTGTGAAGAAAGTAAATAATTGAATTGCTGTTAACGCTAGTTACTGTAATATTCCTCCCAGAAACGCTCCTGAACAAATATTGCTTGTACCGTTGAAGACGAAAAGATTTATGGTTAATCTTATTAAATTGATAACTTATTTGACTAAATAATTGCATAGTGGTATACTAAGTTAATTAAGCTTGTAGTAAGTAAGAAATATGCCAGGTGTTATTGATAATCAAAATTCTATTAGCGATGATTTTGTAAATATTAGCAATACTTTAATAAAAGAGGTCTTAATTGAAAAGCTCGGACCAATTAAGAGTGAATTAGAAGCTCGAGATGAACATGATCTCGACGCGCTTTTGAATCAAGACATTTCTAGTTTAATTAAAATATGGAAGAATATAGAGCGTTCTGAGAATAGTGAGTTAAATGATGCTTCTGACCTTGCCGATCTGATAACAGGACAAATTGCAGAATTTGATAAAGAAAAATTACTAGAAATGTGTACTCTCAGTAAAATTGCCTATGGTGATGGGGACAGGAAATTAAAGAAAGATGAATATGAAACTAAAAGGCAGTTTGAAGAAGCAGGTTATCAAATAATAAAATTTTATGACAATGAACTCATTCAAGATAAATATTGCTCGGATAGTGATTATAAATTAGAACAACACAATGTCGGCTATGCTTTGACGGGTAGCAATTCATACAATCGAGATGTTGGTTATGTTTTTATTAAAGACAAGGAAGTAACTATAGCTTATCATGGTACTCGCGATTTGAATGATTTGAAGGAAGATCTTCGTGCATCTTTGATTAAGTTATCATTTTTATCTGGAGATAATTATATCCACTCTGGTTTCTACTCTTTATTCAAACGCTCTTGGCCCAGCGTACACAAGATATTACAAGGGCATGCTAATGATAAAGGATTAGAAGGAATCAAAAGTTTAAAAATTAATGTTACAGGTCATAGCATGGGAGGTGCTCTTGCTACTATAGCTGCTTTATGTCTTGATAAAACAGAAGAAGCCAAAGACATTAATGTTGCAACTTTTGGCTCCCCAAGAGTTTTCTACAATGATGCTGCTGAAGTTTACAGTGAGTGTCTTGGAAAGAAGACTATTAGAGTAGCTTGTCAATCAGACCCAGTACCATGTCTGCCACACGGTAATGCTGGTGCGCATTATAAACATGTAGGTAAACCATTAAAACTAGAAACGGATAAAGTTCTAGATTATTTAGAGCCATACTATCATAAAATTGATACCTATTATAAACTTATTCGGGAAGTAAAGCAGGAAAATTTTAAATCAGACAGCAATGCATCTAGGTATTTTTATATTTCTTACGTGCTTAGTCCATTTTACCACTTAATAAATTGTCTACTTAACTTTACATGTATAGATGGCGAGAAATTCTTTGAAGAAGTCAGGGAAGAAAATAAGGATATTAAGCTTTCTGAAATACCGATTGAATATGCCCCAAAATTAGAAGAAAAATTGAAACAAGAAGAACAAGAGTGTGATGAGCTTAATGATAAAGTAGCTCAATTGACTCAAGACAAGAGTCAACTAAAAGAAACGCTAAAGAGTACACAACAAAGCTTGAATGAAAAAACTGAGGAACTTAACAGCAAGGATCAAGAGCTGAATGATGCGAACCAAAAGCTGGAAGAGTTTAAAAATACACAAGCTCAGTTTGCGCAGGAGAAGAAAAAGCTAAATCAAGGCTTGGATGCAAAAGCTAAAGAACTTAAGAGTACAGGAGCTCAGCTTGCAGAGAAGGAGGAAAAGATTAGCAAGCTAAATAATCAAGTAACTAAATTTACTGAAGAAAGCAGTAAGCTTAAAGAGCAATATAAGAACATAAAAGTTAACCTTGAAAACAGCAAGACAGGGCTGGATAATGCAAATGAAAATATTTTAAAATTAAAAGAAGATTTGGAACAAGCAAAACAAAAGATTGATGATGCAAATCAAAAGGTTTCACAATTACAAGCTCAGTTAGAACGAGAGCAAGAGAGTGCAAAGCAAGAATTGGCTAAAATAACTAGGGAATTTGAGAGCAAAGAAGCTAACCTTGAAAACAGCAAAAAAGAGCTGGATGATAAAAATAAAGCCTTGAATGCAGAAATTCAAACATTTAAGAGCACACAAACTCAGTTGGAACAGGAGCGGGATAGTGTAAAGCAAGAATTGGTTGGCAACACTAGTGAAGTAATTCAACTTGCTCAAGAACTTGAGGAAACAAAAAAACAACTCGTAGAGGGGAAGAAAGAGCTAGATGTTGCAAAGAAAAATATTTCACAATTAGAAAAAGATCTAAAGCAAGCAAAACAGCTAGAAGGGCACCTGAATAGTGCAAAGCGAGACTTAACTAACAAAACTGGTGAAGTAACTCAGCTCACTGAAGAAAACAACAAACTAAAGAATGAGCTAAAGCTGAAAAAGCCCAAAAATGAAAATAACGACCTGAAGACAAAGCTGCAGGAATCTGAAACCAAAAGTAAAGAACTAGAGAGTCAAGTTAAAAATCTACATGAACAACTTGAAAGCAAAAATAGGGTGGAAAGTCAAATCCAATGTTTGCAGGAACAACTTGAAGGTAAAAATAAAGAGCTGAATAGTACAAAGAAAAATGTTTCACAACTAAAGCATGAGACATTAAGTAAACAAGCAAGTATTGATTGTCTTACTAAAAAAGAAATTCAACTTTTATCAGAAAATAGTCGGCTCGCCAAAGAAAAAGATCTCAGCCTGGGTAATGAAAACAAAAAACTCTCAGCAGTAAATGCTCAAAGTAGAAAGCAAGTAATCTATGCTTCTGTTTCTTTTTTGTTATCTGTGGCATTTGCTGTTGGTGCAAGTTTAACAATGTTTCATTTAGCAATGTGTATTTCACTTGCTGTAGCTGCATTAACTTTTCTTGCAGTAGGATGTTACTGTTCGTATGAAGCAAATACAGCGCTTAGCAATGTTGAAATTGATCAAACAAACGGTATCGATCTTGCAGATGCTAAAAAATAGTTTTTAAGGTTTTAAATTATACTCGTCCCACCACTTGTACCGTTTGAACTTTCTTGTATAATAGTTTGACTATATCGCAAAACCAGCTATATTAGCCTACTTTTGCCACATTTAGGTACGAACTAATTTGCCCAACTTCGTTGCAACAATTTTACGCTTTTATTTTCACAACGCCGCTTTTATTTAAATTATTCTCACAAATATACTTACTTTTTTGCGTTTTTGGGGAAAGTCAATAATTAAAAATTTTGTGATGCTGAAGAAAGGCATGTTTCTATTGAATTGCACAAATATGCTCCTTCTACCGATCAAGCAGAGCAACTAAAACAATCGCTCGTAATTTTCAGGAAGACATATAAAATTCTTGACTTTTGTATCAGGCATATAATGATTAAAGCGGTTTTAAACTAAGGTAAAATTATGAATTTAAGTGAGTTGCAAGAGATATTAAGAGCAATAATACAAGATGGTGTAGATGAGAGTAATGTTATTGATAGAATAGAAAATCAGCTAAAAGAACAAGATTTTGACATAATATTTTCCGATATGGATGTAAAGACTACTTTACTGCATGTAGCTGCTTCCATGGATCGCTTAAGAATAGTTGAATATCTTGTAGGTAAAAAAAATGTTGCTATTGATTTACAAGACAAGGATGATCATACTCCCCTACACAGTGCTGTTCGCAAGAATAATTTCAGTATAGTTGAATATCTTATAAAAAATCATGCTGATCCTAATGCAAAGAACAATCACGGCTTTACTCCTTTGTACTTTGCTGCCTTTAAGGGTTACTTAGACATAGTTAAACATCTTGTAAAAAACGGAGCTACTCTTGATCTACAAGACAAGGATGGTGATACTCCTTTATATGCTGCTGCTTCAAATGGTCACCTAAACATAGTTAAATATTTTATAGAAAAAGGAGCTAATCCGAATATGAAGAACTATCGTGGCACTACCCCCTTATATGCTGCTGCTAAAGGTGGTTACTTAGACATAGTTAAATATCTTGTAAAAAACGGAGCTACTCTTGATCTACAAGACGATCGTGATACTCCTTTATATGCTGCTGCTTCAAAGGGTCACTTGAACATAGTTGAATATCTTGTAGAAAACGGAGCTCCTCTTAATCTAATTGGTAGTATCACTTTATATGTATTAAATAAGACTTGACCTGACACTTTAAAAAAGTAAGTTAAAAATAATAAAAATAAAGGAGTGTTAGATATGAGTACAATACAGACAAAAATATTAAAACCAAAGCTAGGATTATTAGAACTAGCAAAACAACTAGGAAATGTGTCTCAAGCATGCAAAGTGATGGGATACTCAAGAGATACATTTTATCGCTTTAAGGAGTTATATGAAAATGGAGGAGAGGAAGCATTACATGAAATAAGTAAGAAAAAACCGCTATTAGCAAACAGAGTTTCCGACGATATAGAAAGAGCAGTGATTAGTATAGCAACAGAATTTCCAGCATATGGGCAAGAAAGAGCTGCAAATGAACTGAGAAAAAGAGGTATAATAATTTCTCAGGGAGGAGTAAGGTCTGTATGGCTAAGAAATGACCTTGAAACTCTCAAAAAGAGACTTAAAGCACTAGAGACAAAAGTAGCTCAAGACGGAATCATTTTAACTGAAGAACAACTTGCAGCTTTAGAAAAAGTGAAAGAACAAAGGGAAGCTCATGGTGAAATTGAGACGCAACATCCAGGTTATTTGGGTTCTCAAGATACCTATTATGTGGGCAATATCAAAGGTATAGGGCGCATTTATCAGCAAACTTTTGTTGATACTTATTCCAGAGTTGCAATGGTTAAACTTTACACGGACAGAACAGCTATTACAGCTGCAGATCTTCTCAACGATAGAGTTATTCCATTTTTTGATGAGCAGAAAATTCCATTATTACGCATTTTAACTGATAGGGGTACGGAGTATTGTGGCAAGCCCGAAAATCACGCTTATCAGCTTTATTTGGGCATAGAAAACATCGATCATTCTAGAACTAAAGCCAACTCTCCACAGACTAATGGCATATGTGAAAGGTTTCATAGAACCATGCAAGATGAGTGTTACAATATCATCTTTAGAAAGAAAATCTACAGTTCTTTGGAAGATCTACAGATTGATGTTGATCATTGGTTGCGTTCTTATAATGAGACAAGACCTCACTCGGGTAAATATTGCTATGGCAAAACGCCTATGCAAACTTTTCTTGATAGCAAATATATTGCTTTTCAGAAAAATATTAGTAGCATTACACAAGAGCCTGATATTAGTTTTGACTACCTCAATTCTTCTGTCAGTTAATTCTTGTCTGTCAGATCAAATCTTGTCTTTTACAAAATGAAAAAGTACAACCAACTCTTGCTTTTTTTTGTTTTAGCTTGATTAATGGAGAATGTTCTAAAGAATATAAGGAGTATGCCGATGGTACACAAGTACCGTCAAAGAAATTTCTAACAGAAGATTGTGATATCAGAAATATTCTTATGCTCCATCCTGCAGGTCATATTCAATTACCACTATGCACTAAACTTCCTGAAGAAGATAAACCATCTAAAGATGAGGAAAAACTTAGAAAGTACGTAGAAAGCTTATATGAGAAGTGCCCAGATGGCTCAGTAGAATTACAAGATCCATTAGTAGATGACTTTCATTCAATAGATAAAGATTTCCTTGGTTATAATAATATGCATGTTAATTTTGCGAGGAGATTTGGTATAAAAGATACACGCTATTCACATCATGTTAAGGTTGGAAATTTAGCCAAAGTAACGCGGAGAAGTGAAAATGCTCTTTTTGCTATACATCATATATGTTTATCAAACTATTCAAGGGAACGTGAGTATCAAAAGAGCTTAGCTCCTGATGCCAAAGTTAACATGGAGGAGGATATAAAGGTTGATAAGGCCACTGAAAAAGCCAAGGAAGTCCTTCGCCAGTTGCATGCTGATACTGGAGCAGGTCCTAGTACTAAAGTTGACGAAACTGAGACTTCAAAAGCTCAAAGAGGACTAACTAACTTAAGAATGAATCTCCTTTGATTGTTTTGTAGGTGATAAGTTGAAGTATACTAGTCAAACATACATAGATCTTACCGCGATTCAAGCAGGTGCAGTCTTTTGTGTACCTGCTTTCATGTTGGGGTATATGCTTACTACCAAATATGGTGTTACTTCTAGCTTAATTTCTATAATTATAGCAAATCTTATACTGACAATGTTGGGGTTGTGTTTTGCTGTATTGTCAGTAAGAAGACCATGCAATACCATAGAACAAGTATTACACTATTTTGGTGTTCACGGTACATGGCTATATGGATTAGGTATTATAATGTGTTTAGTGTTCTGGTTTTCTATTCAACAAAACATTATGGTGAACACTATTATAGAATTTCCTCTATTAAAAATGAAAGACTTACCATATGTATTCGTTGCTACTAATTGTATCATTGGTTTCGCTATTACACTTCTTGTAAGCAGAGGTATCACTGCATTAAAGAGCTTTGCAAATATTGCAACGCCTTTTCTTATCATAGTTACGATAATCGCAATATTGCAACTTTTTTACAAGCACACCTTACCTGATATTATACTTACATCTAATATGACATTAAAAGGCGTACCGCTTATAATTGCAGCATCTTTAGGTGCTATTTTCGATATCCCAACATACTATCGTTTTGCACGAACAAATCTCGATGCATATGTAAGCGTTATACTTACCTTTTTCATATGTTATTTTTTCGTTATAGGCACAGGAGTCTATTTTGCTCTTTGTGTGCCAGATTCAAGTTTTATAGAGGTATTATTGAGCAGCGGAAATGATTTGTGGAAGTTATTGTGTATTCCGTCTATAATTCTTTTATGCTGGACTACTAATAACTTAAACTTGTATTCTGCTGGTGTAAACGTTAATTTTTTGTTACCCAAAGTTTCATTACCGTTCTGCATAACAATTATAGGGATTGTTGGTACAGTACTTTCATGTACTAATATAATACTAAAATTTGAGGAGTTACTTAATGTAATTACCATTGTCATAGGAAGCCAAGGATCTGTTATTGTAACCTGTTTTGTGCTGGATAAATTACAACCTATACAATATACGTCTTCAGCACAAAAAACCAATCTCATTTGTGCAATATTTGGTATTATATATGGTTTGCTTTCGTTACTTAAGGTGCATGATATAACAACTGGTTTTATTTACACCGATGCAGCAATTGTATCATCTTTTGCTGTTCTATGCACACGCACTTTTCTGTTTATTTATAAGAACTATTGTGAAAAAAATAAACCAACTAACTCTCAATAATATAGAAGCTCTTTCTTTAGGGGCTGGATTATTAGGCTCAGGAGGTGGAGGTAATACCTATTATAATAAGCTTAGTACACAATATAAAATCGAACTCCATGGCGAGGTAGCTATTACAGATATAGATGAGTTGGAAGATGATGCTCTAATTATGCCCATTGGTTTTATGGGTGCACCTCTTGTAGCTGCAGAAAAATTACCCAGTAAAGAGTGTCACTCATTAATCGATGTATTTACGTTATATTATAAGAAAGAACCTACGGCACTTATACCAGCGGAAATAGGAGGAAGTAACGCTTTTACACCATTCCTTGCAGCAGGTAAAGTCGGGATTCCTGTTATAGACGGAGACTTAATGGGCAGAGCATTTCCATCATTGAATATGGTATCACCTAATTTATATGGCATTTCTTGTTGTCCTGCATTTTTTGCAGATAGCTTAGGTAACACTATAATTATGCATATTGAAAGCAGTGACCACCTCGAAAGGGTTGCGCGCGCGGTGACAGTGGCATGTGGTTCAAGCATAGGTGTTAGCTGTTACCCTATAACAGGTCAACAAGCAAAGCAAGTTATTTGTAGAAACAGTATCTCCTATGCATGTTTTCTAGGTAATATTATACTGGAAGCACGAGAACGAAAAATATGTCCTATAAAAGCGTTATGCGATAAGCATGCATTGCTGTTGGGAGAGGGAATTATAAGAGATATAGATCAGTCAATTAAGGGAGGGTTTCTTTCAGGAAATGTATCTATAGAAGGTTGTAATAATATGTTGACCATCATTTATCAAAATGAATATCTTGCAGTGTATGATGGTTCCGATTGTGTTGCTGCAACACCAGATATCATTGCTGTTCTTGATAAAGATACTGGATATCCAATAGCTTCTGAAGCTTTAACATATGGAATACGTGTATCAGTGCTAAAATTTCCTTCTCTCACGTTATGGACAACACCAGAAGGACTGGCAATAGTAGGTCCTGAAGTGTTTGGTCTTTCTGAAAAAAGGAGGTGATATGGATTATAGAATAGGAATCGACGTTGGTGGCACAAATATTGACGCTGTACTTGTAAAGGATAATGGTACAATAGTTACTTCTTGTAAAGTGATTGCTACGAAAAATATTTCTGAAGGGGTTTTACGTGTATTATCCACATTGTATGAGCTTCATCCTTTTGATAAACAGAGAATTTTAGCTGTATCTATAGGAACCACGCACGCAACTAATGCGGTTTTGCAAGGATCTGAACTATACAAGGTAGGTGTGATTCGCATTGCAGGTCATAAACCTTCACTTCCACCTGCATACTCGTGGAACGCACAGACACGTAGTACATTGTATATTGGAGAAAAAGTTATTAATGGAGGGTATGATTGTGATGGTAGTTGTATAACTAAGCTTTCTATTTCTGAAGTACGCTCTGCCATATACGAGTTGCACAATAAAGGAGCAGAAGGATTTGCAGTAGTGGGAGTGTTTTCTCCTCTATATTGTGAACAAGAGAACATAGTAGGAAATGAGATCAAAGAAATTTTAGGGAAAGCTTTTCCATTTACGTTATCACATAAGATTGGTGGAGTTGGTTATATCGAAAGAGAGAATTCAGCTATACTTAATACTGCTCTTATAAAAGCGATGAATGCAGGGTTTAAAGATTTGCAAAATATATTAAGCATTTTCGGGTTAACATGTCCTTTGTTTATTACTCAGAATAACGGTACTATTATTACTTTAGAAGAAGCACTGCAGTACCCTATATTGACTATTTCATCAGGCCCTACTAATTCTTTTGTGGGGGCAGCACGTCTTGCTTGTAAAAATGAATGTGTAGTTGCAGATATTGGAGGAACATCAACAGACGTAGGTATAGTGCTAAACAATTTTCCGCGGCGTTCGCTTTATAATTCTTCTATTGGTGGTATTACACTCAATTGTGCTATGCCTGATATTTTGTCTATTGCATTAGAACCTGTCTTGAAAGGAGTTAAGCAGCTAATTTAGTAAGCATAGAAGTAATCATATTAAATAAGATATTGTTTTTTGAAGTAAGAGGAGAATGCTCGTAATCCTTGCTCATGCGTCTAAAATTGGAAAGCCAAGCAAAGGTTCGTTCTACAATCCAACGTTTAGGAATAACCTGAAATCCTGTATCAACCAATTTCTTGGTAATCGTTAGCAAACATCCAGTTTCCAACAAACATCGATTTTGTAATTTACCTTTGTATCCTTGATCAGCAAAAAACTTACGTAATGTTGGAGCTTTGCATTTAGCTTGAATAAAAAGATTGGTAGCACCATCACGATCCTGAATGCTTGCGCTGTGTACCTCTGCAGTAATTACAAGACCTAGTGTATCTACAATAATATGGCGTTTTCTACCCTTTATTTTTTTACCGGCATCATATCCTCTTGATCCCCTTTTTGAGTCGTTTTCACTGATTGACTGTCAATTATACCTACTGAAGGTGTTTCATTTTTACCAACCATTTTTCTTACCTCTTTTACTAGCATGTCATGTATTTTTTTCAATTTTCCATTATTACGCCACCTGATAAAATAGTCATACACCGTTTTCCATGGGGGAAAATCCTTTGGTAGCATTCTCCACTGGCAACCACCCCTCATTATATACCTTATTGCATTAATAATTGTTCTGATGTTATGTTTTCTTGGTCGTCCTATCGCTCCTTGTGCAACATAGGGCTCTAAAATTTCCCATTCCTTGTCACTTATATCACTTGGATACAATTTACCCTCCTATTTTTTGCTTACCTCATCATACTCTTTTCTTTATTCCCTTTCAAGACAGGTTCTTAGGAGGTGGCAGTTATATAGAAGCAAAAGATGATAAAGTTAATATAGGACCTGAAAGTGCAGGATATCTAATAAAGCAACATGCAAAACTATGGGGAGGCAGCAAGATAACTCTCACTGATATGGCACAAGCTTTAGGGCATGTTAATTTTTCTTCTGTTAAGTTTACTAAACAGGAAGCTATGTGTGCAAAGCGTATTATGAGCGAAATAGTATTGAAGCTTGAAAAACTTTATCAGAAAATTTCTGGACCGCATGCTGACCTTCCTTTTATCATTGTAGGTGGTGGCGCTATGTTGCTTGCATCACCGTTTTTACCAAAATATGCGTTCATTCCTGAATATGCTGAAGTTGCAAATGCTTATGGAGCTGCTTTTGCAGAGGTTTCGGTAACAAAGGATACTGTAGTTTCTTTAACTGATAGAGAAAATGTGTTGAAAAATATAAGAAACGAAGCTAAGGGTGAAATATCACTGCTATATAAAGTGAATCCTAGTTCAATTCGCATTGTATATGAAGAAATTATTCCCTATCATTATATACCCAATAATCTTGCACGTGTGCGTATTACTGCTGCTAGCCCTTGGATATCGTAAACCTTGTGTCCTTATCAAGAAAAGATGTGGAAAAAATGTGTAGCAGGATTTCCTACTATCCAACCTGGTGCTTCTCTTCCATTTTCCCACTTAGCGAATCTCATCTTTTCCTGTAGGTAATACTCCCTATAAGCTTTTACAGGATTAGTACATTTATACCGATCGGGCAGTGCTTGTATAAAAGCTTGCATATCAGTTGATCGAAAAATGAGTAAATCCTTATTACTATCACACCAATCTATTACTTCTTCTGATTTATGCTTTCTTTTGTATCGCCAAGTGTACTCTTTACATAATTCTTTTCCGTACTCTATCAACCAACAAAAGTTCCCTTTCGATTGCCTAGCCCACAAAGAACAAGGATGATTGCTGTGAGTGAGTTTATATGGAACTGCTATATTCTGATCTGTGGTACTGACAAAAGGATTTGGCGCTTTTAATGCTATTGAAAAAACATTACTTAATAACTGAGCAGTTTCTAATGGCATTTTTACTATATGCTTATCACACAACATTTGTGCTGCAATTACTGGGTTTTCATCTAGTACAAAGATGTTCATCTAGGTGTCAAAAGATAGAATCAGCTTAAGTCTTTAACTTCATCAACTGTAAGACCAGTAGTTTGAGCTATAATATCAATAGAAACACCTGCTTTAAGTAGATTCTTTGCAACTGCTATTTTAGCTTCCTTCTCACCCTCTTCTCTGCCTTTTTCATGACCGATTTGGATGCCTTCGTCTTTAGCAAGATCAAGCCTATATTCAAGGATGGCTTCTTCTTTCTGTAGATTCATTATTCTTTCCTCGTACGCCATTAGATCTTTTTCATTCCAATGAAATTTGTCTAACTCATCATATGCTAGCTTTATTATTGGTGATTTTTCTGCTATTTTTCTTAAATCTTCATCTGTAGTATCTTCTGCATACCGGAAAAAAAAACACCACCTTTCTACTGTGTTCTCTAGTTGTTCTACTCTGTTTTTTGTAAATTTAGGCAACTCAATGAAAACGAATTGAAAATCTTTTAGATAATGTCCGTTGGTTTTTATCTCTCGTATATTATGAGTAGAAATATACTCAACCTCTGTAGGAAATAGCGTACTATTAGAAATAGCAATAAAGAATACTTTCTTAAAATCAATGTAATTGCCAGATTGTCTTGAGTAAGCTTTAGCAGCATAGAGTTGGGCGCGTTTTTCAAAGCCTTTATCACGAGCGAGTTGCATTTCCGCAATATACCTATTTCCGTATGAATCCTTACAAAGAACATCAACGATGCTTTGTTTATCAGAAGCAATCTCAGGATTCATGATAGTGCTAAGGAACTCAACATCTTGTATAGTGTTAACACCAGTAAAGCCTAAGATGTCATTTAAAAAGTGAATAAGGATATTCTTATTTTTCTCAGTACCGAAGATCTTCTTAAATGTTAAATCTAATTTTGGATCAAGAAACTTCGAAAGAGCCATAAAATTAACCTAAAAAGCATTAACAATTATACACAATTCTAAAGAAATGTTCAACTCTTTTATTTTTAGCTTATTTTTCAAAGTTTTAAATGTATTGATGAAAAAAACGGCTTTCAGAGATCATCTTAGAATAGCACCCTCTACTTTAGACGTCCTTTTGTACATCTTTTTATAACTCCCTCATAAAGCGCCTAAAAACGCCAGCAAATGAATTCATAGATTTAGTAGCTATAAAGAGCTTTAAAAACGCTTATTTCTGGTGTGAGAGCCTAATAAAAACACGAGCCCACAAGCTCAATTACCTAACATCGTGAGCCCACACCTTTACATGATAAAGATCTTGAAACTTAATGTCAACATTTCAGTAGCAAATTTTATGTTAAATCTATATCCTATTAGCATGGACAAAAAGAAGATACATTGCCAGTAGAAGATAAAGTGTTGGCAACTATCGCTTGTCATGGATCAATTAGAGCGGGTAGAAAATGAGGTTAGAAGAAGTGAATGAGTTGCTAAGGCAAATGGAGGAAACGCCATATTCTGATCACGGAAGACCAACTTATATAGAAATGAAACTGAGTGATATAGAGAAATTGCTTGAAAGAAGATAGATTAAGCTTGTTGAAATGATCTTTATTGAGATAGTTCTTCTGGTTATTAAGGAGTCAGTATAGAATGTAAGTATTTGTTTTTATAGATAAAGAGTGACTGCTCTAATTTTTTAGACTACAAAGTAGGACAGAAAGTAAGAAGTTGTAGGCTAGCGAAGAGATATACTCAAAAGGATTTAGCAAGTAAAATCGGTACAAAATATCAGGTCATACTACAGTATGAAAAAGGAAAGCGTAAAATTTCAATCAGAAGGTTATATAGCATCGCAGAAGCACTATCAGTTAGCATTATAGATCTTATTCCTGTATCAAATGAAAACAGTTATCTCGAGAGTGAGGGATTAGATCTAATAGAAAAGTATGAGAAAATTGAGAATCAAGAATTACGTAATGTAGTTTATTCATTAATTACATCTGCACAAGTTAGCAAGGAAAATAGTAGAAAAGTGGCAAGAATAGAGGTGGCAAAGAATCTAGTTAAAGTAGGAGTTTCTGTTGAAATAATTTTCCAAGCAACGAACTGAAGAATATAGTAATGCAGAAGAAAAAACTACTTCTGTAGACTACAGGATGGGACAAAGGATAAAAAAGCTAAGGATAATGCGAAAATGCACTTAGGAAGACTTGGCAAAAAAAATTAGTACAACGCGTCAAAAAATAAGCGACTATGAACATTGCTGTTCCACTTGAAAAGTTATATGAAATAGCAAAGGCGTTATCAGTCAGCATTAAAGATCTGCTTACAAGGCAACATAGTGAAGCAAGCAGTGGTTTAATAGAGAAATACAGGAAAATTGAGGATCAAGAGTTACGCAACGGATTTTATGTACTAATCAAATCTTTATCTGAAGGTATGGAGATTATCGAAGGAAAGGTCAAGAAGGCGGAAAAAGCCGAAATTGCAAAGAATCTACGTAGATTAGGAATTTCTATCGATATTGTTTTACGAACAACTGGGGCAACTGAGCTACTTTTTTAAAAACACAACTTAAGAAATATCTTCTGCATTTTACATAAAAAATAAACAAAAAAAATTGAAAAATTGATTTGACTTCGCCCGAAACCTATGGCTTTATGCCAATACTACCAAGAAAACAGTAGTAAATAATTAAAAAAAATTAGTAGCTAATAGGAGGTATATCTTATGAATAATAATAATAATAAAAGTAAAGATAAAAATGAATTTAGAGAAGAAATAGAGAGAATACGACAAAGCGGGGGAGGAAAGGCTTTACTTAATCATGAAATAGTAGCAATATTTCTAAGTGTAGTGCATGGTAAGACCCAAGCCCAAGCTATTGCTAGAAGGTTAATAGACAAGTATTCTGGAATAAGTAAGATCTTCAGCCAAGAGATGGATGATCTGAAAATGGTAGAAGGGGTGACTGATGATACAACAGCGATAATTTCGTGTGTTAAGAACCTGTCTTGAAAGGGAATAAAGAAAAGAGTATGATGAGGTAAGCAAAAAATAGGAGGGTAAATTGTATCCAAGTGATATAAGTGACAAGGAATGGGAAATTTTAGAGCCCTATGTTGCACAAGGAGCGATAGGACGACCAAGAAAACATAACATCAGAACAATTATTAATGCAATAAGGTATATAATGAGGGGTGGTTGCCAGTGGAGAATGCTACCAAAGGATTTTCCCCCATGGAAAACGGTGTATGACTATTTTATCAGGTGGCGTAATAATGGAAAATTGAAAAAAATACATGACATGCTAGTAAAAGAGGTAAGAAAAATGGTTGGTAAAAATGAAACACCTTCAGTAGGTATAATTGACAGTCAATCAGTGAAAACGACTCAAAAAGGGGATCAAGAGGATATGATGCCGGTAAAAAAATAAAGGGTAGAAAACGCCATATTATTGTAGATACACTAGGTCTTGTAATTACTGCAGAGGTACACAGCGCAAGCATTCAGGATCGTGATGGTGCTACCAATCTTTTTATTCAAGCTAAATGCAAAGCTCCAACATTACGTAAGTTTTTTGCTGATCAAGGATACAAAGGTAAATTACAAAATCGATGTTTGTTGGAAACTGGATGTTTGCTAACGATTACCAAGAAATTGGTTGATACAGGATTTCAGGTTATTCCTAAACGTTGGATTGTAGAACGAACCTTTGCTTGGCTTTCCAATTTTAGACGCATGTGTATTAAATAAGACTTGACCTGACACTTTAAAAAAGTAAGTTAAAAATAATAAAAATAAAGGAGTGTTAGATATGAGTACAATACAGACAAAAATATTAAAACCAAAGCTAGGATTATTAGAACTAGCAAAACAACTAGGAAATGTGTCTCAAGCATGCAAAGTGATGGGATACTCAAGAGATACATTTTATCGCTTTAAGGAGTTATATGAAAATGGAGGAGAGGAAGCATTACATGAAATAAGTAAGAAAAAACCGCTATTAGCAAACAGAGTTTCCGACGATATAGAAAGAGCAGTGATTAGTATAGCAACAGAATTTCCAGCATATGGGCAAGAAAGAGCTGCAAATGAACTGAGAAAAAGAGGTATAATAATTTCTCAGGGAGGAGTAAGGTCTGTATGGCTAAGAAATGACCTTGAAACTCTCAAAAAGAGACTTAAAGCACTAGAGACAAAAGTAGCTCAAGACGGAATCATTTTAACTGAAGAACAACTTGCAGCTTTAGAAAAAGTGAAAGAACAAAGGGAAGCTCATGGTGAAATTGAGACGCAACATCCAGGTTATTTGGGTTCTCAAGATACCTATTATGTGGGCAATATCAAAGGTATAGGGCGCATTTATCAGCAAACTTTTGTTGATACTTATTCCAGAGTTGCAATGGTTAAACTTTACACGGACAGAACAGCTATTACAGCTGCAGATCTTCTCAACGATAGAGTTATTCCATTTTTTGATGAGCAGAAAATTCCATTATTACGCATTTTAACTGATAGGGGTACGGAGTATTGTGGCAAGCCCGAAAATCACGCTTATCAGCTTTATTTGGGCATAGAAAACATCGATCATTCTAGAACTAAAGCCAACTCTCCACAGACTAATGGCATATGTGAAAGGTTTCATAGAACCATGCAAGATGAGTGTTACAATATCATCTTTAGAAAGAAAATCTACAGTTCTTTGGAAGATCTACAGATTGATGTTGATCATTGGTTGCGTTCTTATAATGAGACAAGACCTCACTCGGGTAAATATTGCTATGGCAAAACGCCTATGCAAACTTTTCTTGATAGCAAATATATTGCTTTTCAGAAAAATATTAGTAGCATTACACAAGAGCCTGATATTAGTTTTGACTACCTCAATTCTTCTGTCAGTTAATTCTTGTCTGTCAGATCAAATCTTGTCTTTTACAGCAGGAAGTAGCTCCAATCATTCTGATACAGTAAGAAACCCAAATATCCAATATACTAGCCAATTTAGTCGTGAAGTTTGTGCGAGTAATAATGCTAGCTTGATGTTTTTCTTGTTACAAGCTTTTCTAGATAAAAAGTGTCCTCTTCCTAAGTTTTCTGATGTTAATCCTGTAAAGGCTCTTTTTTACACATCGGATATTATAAAGTCGTTCAAGGAAGTATTAGAGAAGCAAGCTGAATCGAAAGGTGGTATAAAAATGCACCGCTTAGATATTAATTTTGAGAAATTATTTGAGAAGATTAATGAAAAAATTAGGAGTGGTGAATTTAATGAAATTTCAGGGATTTTAAAATCATACGCAGAGGAAGCATTGCCTGGTAGAGAACCCGGAGATCCCGGTAGATTAAGTCCGAAAAAGTTTGATAAGTTTATGGCTGAATTTAATAGAAGAATAGACCCAGTAATAAATCAATTAATGCAACAAATGTTAAGCAGATTAGAAGTGAGTGACGTAAAAGAACAACAAATAAGCTTGGAGCCTAAAAGTTATCTAAATAATACTTCTGTTCAATGTCATTTAACTCAAGCTAGAGGTCAAGGTAAAGTATTAATTCCTTAATTTTTGAATTTCATCTATCGAAAGGCCGGTAATTTGAGCGATAACATCAATAGAGACACCGGCCTTAAGTGAGTTCTTTGCCACTTCGATTTTCTCTGCTTTTCTGCCTTTTTCATGTCCGATTTGGATGCCTTCTTCTTTACCTTCTTCTCTACCTTTTTCAGTAGCATCATCAAGTTTTTGAGCGAGGACAGCCTGTTCATCAAGAATACGTTTTATTTCCTGTTCATAGGCAATAAATTCTTTTTCTGACCAGTTGAATCTATTTAGCTCTTCATAGGCCTTTTTAATTATTACATCACTACCTATTATTTTTTCCAGCTCTTCTTCACTAGTCTCATCTGCATATCGAAAAAAATAAACCCATTTTTCAACTATATTTTCCAACTGATCTTCCTTATTCTTTGGAAATTTTGGCAACTCAATAAATATAAAATAGAAATCTTTTAGATCATGCTCATTAGTGTCTTCATCTCGAATAGTATGCTTTGATTTGTACTCAGATTTATTAGGAAACAGTACACAATCTGCTATAGCAATGAAGATAATTTCCTTAAGGTTATGATACTGGTCACCTTTATCAGCTTGCCTTGAGTAAGCTTTAGCAGCATAGTATTGGGCACGTTTTTCAAAGCCTTTAGTTTTAGCGACCTGCATTTCGCAAATGTATTGAGCACCTGTAGAATCTCTACAGAGAACATCAACAATACTTTGCTTTTTAGCGGCGATATCGGGGTCTTGAATAGTACTTAAAAACTCTATATCCTTTATTTCATTTTTACCAGTAAAGCCAAGAATATCATTGAGGAAGTGAATAAGGATATCTCTATTTTTTTCAGTACCGAAGATACGCTTAAACGATACATCATTTTTGGGATCAAGAAACTTAGAAAAAGTCATAAGAAAGAACCTTAAAAAGCATTAATAATTATACATAATTCTGAAGAAATGTTCAAGTTTTTTATTTTTTTAAGTTTTGAATGCGTTGATGAAAAAAATGTCTCCCATAGATGGCTTTAGAATGCTACTACGCACCTTAGACGTCCTTTTACATCTTTTATTAACCCTTCTATAAAGCGCCTTAAAAGGCCGGCAAATGGATGCTATGAGTTTGGAGCTGTAGGAGACATCAAAGATACCCTTTTTGGTGTATAAAAATACGAATCTACGACAACATCGTTTAAAGAAATTAGCAGCTATTAATATCTTCTACCTTTTCATAAAAAAATAAACAAAAAAAAAATTGAAAATTTGATTTGACTTCACCCAAAAGCTATGGCTTTATGCCAATACTGCTAAGAAAATAACAGTAAACATTTAAAAATAATTTATTATTAGTGAAGGGTATATTATATGAACAATAAGAATAAAAGTAAAGATCGTAAAAAAGAAATAGAGTTCCGAATTGACCTTACCCAGAAAAAGTGGAGAGAAAGAAAGGAGTTTTTTCGGGTAAAATAAAATTTTGGAGGATTAGAAATGGCAAGAGAATACACGGCAGAATTCAAATTGGAAGCTGTTAAGCTGGCAAATGAACAAAGAAAGGTAGGTCAACCAGTTGCAAAAGTAGCAAGAGATCTAGGAATAAGGGATAGTGTATTAGGAAAATGGATGAAGAAATATAACGAAAAAAAGTCAGCGGCAAATGCATTTCCAGATGTAGCACCTTATGACAAAGAGAGATTTGATTTACAGAAAGAGTTAGCAAAAGTAACAAGAGAAAGAGACATTTTAAAAAAAGCCCTGGCCAGTCAAAAAGAGTAAAATATTTTTTCATAAAAGAGCATAGTAAACACTATAAAGTGCAGGAATTATGTAGGGTTTTCTGCTAGTGGCTACTATAAGTGGACTACAAGGAAAATAAGCAGTAGAGAATCAGCAAATAAAGAGTTATTAGCAGATATTCAAAAAATATATCAAGCTTCTAAATGTAGATATGGAGCTCCTAAAATTCATGCTGAATTAAAGGCTTTGGGTAAAAGTTGCAACTTAAAAACAGTGCAAAGTATTATGCAGAAAAATGGTATTCAGGCTATATTGAGAAGAAAATTTAAAATTAAGAAACAACAAACGGACAGTAGCTCCCAATATATTAGACCAAAACTTTATTGTCGATCAACCAAATAAAGTATGGGATTACTTATATAAAAACCAAAGAAGGATGGCTATATTTGGCAACAATAATCGATCTATATTCACGCATGGTAGTTAATGAGCAGTTCAATAAATAAACAATTGGTTATGGACTCTTTATTAATGGCCGTTAACAAGCGTAAACCTGCCAAAAATCTACTATTACATAGTGATCAAGGTTCACAATATACTTTGCAAGGTTATCAATATCTCTTATCCATAAAAAACATAGATGAGTCATAAAGGTTGTTGTTACGACAATTCTGTTGTGGAAAGCTTCTTTAGCTCATTGAAAAGAGAAATACTTATTGATACTTCACAACACTCTGCTCAACAAACTAGAACTGCAATATTTGAATACATAGAAATTTTTTATAACAAACAACGTCACTATTAACTATTGCATTCCTGAGCATTTTGATTCATCATTCTCTTTGTGAAAAACATTCCAAACTTTCTCTCCACTTTTTCTGGGTAAGGTCAAAAAAAACGCCGATATTTTAGTACATAGTAAATAGCCAACCACCACGGGGCTTCTTTTGCCTTTTTTTTATTTGGTAAATTTCTTAATGTTTATGGCTAAACGACAATCGTCATCCCGCTACGTGTTAGCGGGATCTAGAGATACCGCGAATGAATCGCGGTATGACGGTTTGTGGCGGCATGACGATAAGGTTTATACCTTGTCATCCCAGTGCTTGACACTGGGATGACAGCTAGCCTGACAATCGTCATCCCGCTACTTGTTAGCGGGATCTATGCTTTGAGATACTGCGAATGAATCGCGGTATGATGGTTAAGTAAGGGATCTATGCTAAGAGATGCCAAAGACCTTCATGAAACTTTGCCCATTTGGCTTCTCTAAAGATTTCGTTTACAGAATCTAGTAACTCAGCTATGCAGAATAAAAAAAGTTTGTATGGTATACAAATAGTGTGTTTTTTTTATAATTATTTTCTATAATACATAAACCTTTGGTCCAAGCTGTAAATGCCACCATAGGCATTAAAAGTTAATTAACAAACTGCAATGTATAATGAAATAAAGAAACTTGTAAGACTTTGATCTTACAGATTATAAACTTGTCATAAAGTTTAATAGTGTCTGTTACTGCTTTTAGGTGTGAGGCTAGAGGGTTATTGGCAGTAACAGACACTATTAAACTTATTATAGAATTTACTTAAAGTAAATACTTAATTTAAAATATTATAATATTTTTACTTACAATAGATTTATGTAAATGCTTTTTTCCTCAATTAGTATTGTACTATTATACTTGTTGAATGCTAAAAAATTATTAACCATCACTAATCTCTATTTGCATAGTAAGTTTATATATACTATTATACAGTATATCACTTAGTTTTATAGCAAACAAACAAAAGATATGGTGAAGTTATTTGCACTATTGATAATATTTTACTCAAATATATCTGTTGCCTCTGCTCCTACTTCCTGGCAATTTGGATTTCCTGCTCCTGCAACTGAAGTAATGGAGGCTGTAGTTAGGTCACATTCGTTTGTGATGCTTGTGATGGTTACAATAATGCTTTTTGTGTGGGCGCTGCTTGCTTATATAGCGTTTCGCTTTCGTAAAAGCAAAGTAACAAACATAAGTAAAACTACCCATAGTGTTCCTTTAGAAATTATTTGGTTTGTTATACCAACTATCATTGTTGGAATATTAGCCTTTGAAAACGCTAAATTACTGAAGCTACAGGAAGAAATACCGAAAGCTGATATAACACTGAAAGTTATTGGCCATCAATGGTATTGGAGTTACCAATATCCAGAATATCAAGGTGTGTCATTTGATAGTTATATTAAGGGAAAAGAAGACTTTATCGAAGGAGATTTAAAGCTATTCTCTGTTGATAACAACATCATTTTACCCGTTAATACTAACGTTCGTTTACAAGTTACAGCAGGAGATGTGATACACAGTTGGGGAGTACCGGCTTTCGGTGTAAAAATTGATGCGATACCAGGTAGGCTGAATGAGGCGTGGTTTAATATCAAAAAGCCTGGTGTTTATTACGGGCAGTGCTACGAATTGTGTGGTCAAGGCCATGGATTTATGCCAATTGTTGTTGAAGCAGTAAGCAAAGAAGATTTTAATAAGTGGATTGAAAATAGAAAATTAGTGAGTTAAATTTGGAGTATAGATATGAGTGACGCACCAAAGGGCATAAAGCGTTGGTTGTTTTCCACCAACCATAAAGACATAGGGACACTGTACATTATTTTTTCCATATTAGCTGGAATTATTGGTGGATTATTATCGGTGATTATTCGCACTCAGCTAATGCACATTAATATACTTAACAATAACTATCAATTATATAACGTAATGGTTACAGGGCATGCGTTGATAATGGTGTTTTTTATGATAATGCCAGCCCTCATGGGAGGGTTTGGTAACTGGTTTGTACCTCTCATGATTGGCGCACCAGATATGGCATTTCCTCGTATGAATAATTTAAGTTTTTGGTTATTAGTGTCATCTTTTATTTTGCTCATTCTCTCAGTGTTTATTGGTGAAGGTCCAGGTACAGGTTGGACTTTATATCCACCTTTATCACAGGTAATGTCCCATCCAAGTGCAGGAGTTGACATTGCTATACTTGCACTTCATGTTGCTGGTATGTCGTCAATTGTTGGGGCGATCAACTTTATAGTTACTATATTTAACATGCGCACAAAAGGAATGTCATTAACTAAGATGCCACTGTTTGTTTGGTCTGTCTTGCTAACAGCATTTATGTTGATTGTTGCCTTACCAGTGCTTGCCGGTGCTATAACTATGCTTCTTACTGATCGCAATGTTGGTACTTCCTTTTTTGATCCTGCAGGTGGTGGTGACCCTGTGTTATTTCAACATTTATTTTGGTTTTTTGGTCATCCAGAAGTTTACGTAATTATTTTTCCTGCATTTGGCATCATAAGTCAGGTTGTATCAACTTTTTCTCACAGACCTGTATTTGGTTACATAGGGATGGTTTATGCAATGATAGGTATAGCAGTATTTGGCTTTATGGTTTGGGCTCATCATATGTTCACTGTTGGGCTTAGTGCTGACGCTGCTGCATTTTTTAGCACTACCACAATTTTTATCGGTGTTATAACTGGTGTAAAAGTCTTTAGCTGGATTGCAACTATGTGGGGTGGAGCAATTGAGTTTAAGACCCCTATGCTATTTGCACTAGGTTTTATTTTTATGTTTGTTGGCGGTGGCATAACGGGAATAATTCTTTCTCATGGTGGAATAGATAAGCTCCTGCACGACACCTATTATGTTGTTGCTCACTTCCATTATGTCATGTCACTTGCTGCATTATTTGGAGCTTTTGCTGGCTTTTATTATTGGATTGGTAAAATGTCGGGTAAACAATATAATGAGCGCTTAGGTCAAATCCACTTTTGGCTTACTTTTATTAGCACCAATATCACTTTTTTACCTCAACATTTCTTAGGATTAGCTGGTATGCCAAGGCGTATACCTGATTATCCTGATGCGTTTATCCCTTGGAATTATATATCCTCAATTGGTTCGTATATGTCCTTTGTTTCAGTTATGTTTTTTGTGTTTATAGTTATACATCTCTTTAAATGGGGCAAGAAAGCTGGAGATAATCCTTGGGAAGGTGACACCTTGGAATGGACGGTATCTTCACCACCGCCTTTTCATACTTTCGAAAAGCCACCAGTGGTAAAATAGAATGTACACAAGTGTTTTGCTAAATGTTGAATCAACAATACTGGATTTTTGGCGTTTGCTGAAGCCAAGGATAATGTATCTTGTGGTATTTACTGCAGTTGCTGGTATGGTTACTGCACCAGGTAGTATGCACCCTTTTCTAGCACTAATATCTCTTATATGTGTTGCTCTTGGCTCAGGATCTGCAGGTGCTATAAATATGTGGTATGACAAAGACATAGATCTGCTCATGGAAAGGACAAAAAACCGCCCTATACCTTCAGGTAGAGTTTCTGCAGAAAGCGCGCTTGAATTTGGTATAACTCTTGGAATATTGTCAGTATTTATCATGGCAATAGCAGTAAACTATATTTCTGCTGCTTTACTTGCAATCAGCATATTGTTTTACGTTTTTGTATATACGATCTGGCTCAAAAGACGCACTCCGCAGAATATCGTTATCGGTGGTGCAGCAGGTGCTTTCCCTCCAATGATTGGCTGGGCAGCTGTGACTAATTCTGTCAGTTGGGAAAGTTTCATTTTATTTTTAGTAATTTTTATGTGGACTCCACCACACTTTTGGGCCCTATCTTTAAATAAGTCTGAAGACTATGCAAAGGCATCGATTCCAATGTTCAATATTGTTTATGGTCCGGAAAAAACAAGAAAATATATATTAATTTATAGTGTTTTGCTGGTGCTAACTAGCTTGCTTCCAGCTCTATTTTTGAAAAAGGCTTTACTTTATCTAAGCATGGCAACCTTTGAAGGTTGCGTTTTTATTTGGTACGCTGTATCTGTTATGAAGTTCAAGAATCACAGCTCACAGAAAAAAATGTTTTCTTATTCAATTTCTTATCTATTTTCCCTATTCGCCAGTATTATTTTTTGTTCTATTGATTTATTTTAGTTATGAAAGAACGGCAGAAGCATAAAAACTATTTTTTACTTTTCCTTTTGGTAATGCTCGTTGTCACACTTTTTTTTGTTTCTATAATAAAATTTAAAGGTGCAGCTTAAACTACCTTTAGAAATTGTGCTTTCATAAAAGCAACTATATACTTTGTTAACCGATATAAACAAAGATGAGTAAAAAAGAAGTGACAATATATACGGATGGGGCGTGTTCTGGTAATCCTGGAGCGGGAGGATGGGCAGCTATCATATTATTTCAAGATTACAGAAAAGACATTTATGGTAGAGAAGAAAATACCACAAACAATAAAATGGAGTTAACAGCGGTGATCAATGGGCTGAAAGTATTGAAATTTTCTTGTAATATTAATTTATATACGGATAGTCTTTATGTTAAGCATGGCATAACAGAATGGATAAATAAGTGGAAAATGAATGGCTGGAAAACAAGTAATAAAAAATCAGTAAAAAATATGGAATTGTGGAAAGAGCTAGACAACGTTGCTTCACAACACGAAATTGATTGGAAGTGGGTTAAAGCACACAGTGGCGATAAGTATAATGAGGAGGCTGATAGTTTAGCAAGAAAAGCAATAATCGATGCTTAAAAAAATTACTATATTATTTTCCGTAGCTTTATTATTCATATTGTGCTTCTTTATTTTTTTTAAGCCTTTAGAAATCAATATTAATTATATTGATTTTTATGTTAAACATAAAATATCAAAAATATTTGTTGGCTCAAGCGTTAATATGGAGAATACCTCAGTTGTTTGGCAGAAAGATGGCAAAGATCCGTATTTAGTCATTACGGATTTGGCAATAGCAAACCCTAATTTTACTATAAAAGTTCCTGAGCTTTTTGTACATTTTAAGTTAAGTTCCTTATTTAAAGCTAGCACAAATCTCTCTCAGGTTTCAGCTGATAATGTGCATGTATGTATCAAGAGAGAAGAAACTAATGTTAATCCGCAAAACTCATTAGACCTTTTGGATAATCATTATTTAAGTAGTAACCGCCTTCCTTCGGTGTCATTCCAGCGCGTGACGCTGGAATCTAGAAAAAAAGAAACAAGTAGTCAAGCTACTTGGATGACAAGGACGAGTGCTGGGATGACAGGAAAAAAAGATACTGGGATGATAGGGAAGAATTTCAAGATGACAGAAAGTAGTGCAAAAAATCTATTAAAAACAATAAGGGAATTTTTTTTTGACTTAAATGCGGATTCAAAAATTGAATTTACTAACATCGCTATTGATAAAAGCACAGAAGATGAATTTTTTATTGATAAATTATATATAGGGAAGGGGGAAGATTTTAATGTTTTAGATATTCATGTGAATACAAAAGATGGAAAGGGATTTTTGGATGATTTATCAATTACGATAAAAAATCGCAACAATTTGCTAAATGTGTACGGGACATTTTATGATCTAAAATTGGGACTATTGAGCAAGTTTTCTACATTAGTTAAAAGCTACAATTTGGACAAAAATATAGGATTCAAAGGAAGCTTCTCAGTGAAAATTAATAAAAAGGATGAAATTGTAGATGGAAATATATACGTATTGAATACAGAAAATTATTTGAACAAAAATTTGGCCTTAACTAATGTAAATATAAATTTAACATATAGTGATGGAATTATTAGTGTAAAAAACTTCCATTTTAAGTTAAATGACACGTATCTCTCTTTGATAGGCAAAATGAACTTTAGTACAAGTCATGCTTTGCTTAGAATTAATATTAGTAAGTTTGCTGCAAAGGATTTATGTACTTATATACCAGATAGTGTAGTAAATAGTAAATTTAAAAGCTGGTATTGTGATAATATTGATGGGGATGTTTTAAATACCATTGTAAGTTTCAATGGCAAAATTAACAATTTGGTTGATGACGATCTGTCAGACATTGTAATTGTTGCTGATATAGAAAACGGTAGCGTAAAATTTGATGAAGATTTTGAGCAAGTAAAGGAATTAAAGGGTGATTTGATCATCAAGAATAACGATCTTGAAATTACTGTAAATAGCGCTAAGTTTCAGAATTTCACTGTTAATGGTGGTGATATTGAAATGAAATCTCTAAATAAGGAAGATTCAGTTCTAACCATTAATGGCAAAGCTGTAAGTGATGCGTATGGTTTATATGAGCCTATAAGATTTAAGCTGGATGATGTGGTGAAGGTTGAAAGGGATAAAGTAAGTGGAATGGCAAAATCCGTATTTAATTTTCGCATTTTTAATCTAAATGCTGATGACAAAAAAGTAGACTTCTCAGCAAATTTTCATTCTGAAATTGACAATTTGGCCGTCTATAATGCAAGTCTTGGTAAATATGATATTAAGCTTAGTTTTGGCAGTGACTTTATAGATTTAAATGGTAGTGGTATGGTGAATAACACACAGCTATTATTTGACCTGAAAAGTAGCAATAGGAATGAAAGTTTCGCCTGGAATTTGACCGGAGATTTACCCGCTCAAATATTTAATTTTGATAGTGGCTATGTCAGTGCAAATTTAGAGTCAGTGATAAATCAAGATAAGACGGGGTATGTTAATGGTGATATAGATTTATCAGAATTTGAATCACATTCAAGCTACTTAGGGTGGAAAAATCGCTTTGAAGATCACAATAAAATTTTGTTTTCTACAAGGTTAAAAGGAGCAGGTGAATTGTTAGTAGATAAATTAGACATTGTAGGAAATGACCTAGATATAAAATTCAGCGGAAGAGTAGAAAATGGAAATTTATATTTAAATTCTAGTAGCTTTAAATTGCCTGATAATGATTTTAGTATAGAAATTGAATCAGGTAAGGAGAAAAATGCCATAACTATTTATGGTGAGGAAATTAACTTAAGTGATATTTTAGGCTTGCTTGGCAAAAACAGTAATGGATTAAATAAAGATATAGAGATTAGTATGAATGTTGACAATGTAATTATGAAAGAAGGCATCGTTATCAAAAATGCTAAGCTGAATGTAACCTGTACTAAAGGTAATTGCAATGGAAGTCAATTTACAGGGCAGTTTCTGGAAGATAGCAGCAACATACTAGCAGAATACAGTGGAATAGGGCTCGAAATATATGCGGATAATTCAGGTATGCTTTTGCGTTCCTTAGGCATTAGTAAATCAATTAAAAACGGCAAATTGTCTTTTTATCTCTCTCCTCAGAGAGAAAGTGGAGAACATTATGGTACGTTATCCATTAGCAATTTCTACATCAAAGATGCTCCACTACTTACTACTTTATTGTCGATGTCTTCATTGCCTGGCATTGTAAATGCCATAAAAAATGAAGGTGTATACTTTTACAAATGTAATGCACCTTTTTCATACAAAGATGGCACTATTGAAATTGAAGAATCTTGGCTTGAAGGGGCGGAGTTAGGTATTAGCACTGGTGGTAAGCTCGATATTAGAAATTATAAATTCCAGGTTGCAGGACAAGTAATACCAGCATATTCAATTAATAAATCTTTGTTAAAAATTCCTATAATTGGAAAACTTCTTACTGGTGGGAAAAGTAGGGGAATCGTTTCAATAGACTATAAAGCAAGTGGTGATGACAAAAACAATAACGTATCTGTTGATCTTATCTCTTCGCTAACTCCAAACCTATTAAAGAGGTTATTGGGAGTGTTTGATCGCATTATGACAAAAACTAACGAAAGTGGCTTAAAAGGTGGTGTGAAAAAGAAATTTGGTTTGATATGACCAAAAGGGAAGTTATTTAACAAAATTATGGACAAAAATGCAAGAATTTCAGAATGATCTACCTGGTTTTTTATTTAGTTGTTTAAGTAATACCACTCCCTTTAACCTCTCTATATTTGCTGAACAACTAAAAAGGGTAGGGGGGTGGTTGTAAATTGTATCTGTTCAGCAGAGTGGCAAAATAAGGTAGACGAGAAAAGACAACTATAGGAACAAATGGGTGTCATGCCAGTGCGTGACACTGGTTTCCATCCAAAAGGGTGTCATTCCAGTGTCAGCTACTTTCATGACATCGTTTACTATGTGCCATATTGTAATGTTCGTACAGTTGTGGAATGAATCGCGGTATGACGTGTTGCTTGGGTCAGCTATAGTATAAATATACTAGGGGTTATAGTTTTCTTATGCTGCCTTTTTGTTATTAGACAACCACAATATAAAGGAGTGAAACGGATGCAAACAGTAGTGCATTTCTGCACCAAACGTATTACCTTTAACGAATAGTAAAATGTGAGATTTTTTGGAACTACCGTGGAGCAATTGCTCCACGGTTTCATTCTACTTAGAATCCACCCATGCCACTCATTTCTCCTGCACCCATAGGAGATGAAGCATTTTCTTTGCTTGGTACATCAACTATCATAGATTCAGTAGTTATCAGCACACTCGCAACAGATACCGCTGTTTCAAAAGCAATACGCACCACTTTTGCTGGATCAATCACACCAGCTGTAAACGCATTAGCATAATTCATAGCCTCAACGTTGTATATAAGCTCTTTATCATTCTGCTTAATCAAATAGTCAATTATAACAGCAGATTCAAGACCAGCATTTTTGACTAACCTTCTAATTGGAGCACTGAGAACTTTCTTGATAATGTTTATGCCTATTTGTTCCTCGTCACTTGCACCTTTTAATTTGTCGAGAACAGATGAAGCATAAAGAAGCGCAACCCCACCACCTGGAACTATACCTTCTTCAATTGCAGCTCTTGTTGCATGCAGCGCATCTTCGACTCTATCTCTACGTTCTTTAACTTCCACTTCAGTTGCTCCACCAACTTTGAGCACAGCAACGCCACCTGATAATTTCGCTAAACGTTCTCTTAGCTTTTCTTTATCATAATCAGAAGTTGAAGTTTCAATTTGAGATTTAATCTGCTCGATTCTAGCTTTCACACTGTCAGAATCGCTATTTTCGCTGACAACTGTGGTATTATCTTTAGTAATTTTAACATTTTTAGCCGTACCAAGATCATCAAGCGTGAGATCTTCCATCTTGATTCCAAGTTCATCTTTTATGACGTACTTAGCACCAGTTAAAGTTGCTATGTCTTCGAGCATCTCCTTTCTTCTGTCACCAAAACCTGGAGCTTTTACTGCAGCAACTTTTAAACCACCACGCAATTTATTGATAACTAAAGTGCTTAATGCTTCACCTTCGATATCCTCTGCAATAATAACCAAAGGTTTACCAGATTTAACAATAGCTTCAAGAATAGGAAGTAAAGGTTGAATAATATTTAATTTTTTCTCTGTAATTAATAGATAAGGATTATCAAGCTCCACGATCATTTTTTCATTATTTGTAATAAAATACGGAGAGAGATAACCGCGATCAAATTGCATGCCAGTAGTCAGCTCAACTTCTAACTCTTTTGAACCTTTACTCTCTTCAACAGTTATTACACCCTCTTTTCCAACTTTTTTCACGGAATCAGCGATACTGTTACCTATATCCTTATCACCATTTGCAGAGATTATTGCAACTTGTGCCACTTCGTCTATTTTCTCTAGAGAAATTGTACGAGACATTGACGCAATTTCCTTTAATATTACATCTTTTGCCTTCTGTATTCCGTTTTTAATACCAACACGATCGTTTCCAGCAGCAATTGATTTTGAAGCTTCCATTATCATGTTGCTAGTTAGTATTGAGCACGTTGTTGTACCATCACCAACTTTATCGTTACATTGAGAACAACTTTGTGCAAAGATGCTTGCTATCGCAGCGTTTAATGGTTTTTCAGGCTTGATACCCTTCATCACCTTATAACCATCTTTTGTAATTTCTGGTGCTCCATAGGGCTTATTAATCCCTACTGTTTTTCCTCTAGGTCCTGCAGTTATTGCTACCGTTGAATCCACTATTGCTGCGACTTCACGAAAGGCTTCTTGCAACTGCTCACCTGATACTACTACATTAGTCATTTTTATCACCTCTTGTTAATAAAAAATTTAGAAAACTATAATAAAATCATTTACAATGCGCTATGTTGCGCTTTGTTTCAGTTTAGTAAAATAAAGACTGCTACTTAATGACAGCAAGTATATCGGACTCTTTCATCACGATAAGCTTCTCATTATTATGTTCTATTTCTGTACCAGCCCATTGGCGATAGAACACTTTATCACCAGCTTTCACAGTTAAAGTTACGCGTTCGCCACTTGAATTGCGTGAACCTTCACCAATTGCTATAACTTCACCTTTAGTAGGTTTCTTTTCAGCACTTGATGGAAGCACAATTCCACCTTGCTTTTCTTCGCTAATAGGCTTGATCAGCACGCTATCATCTAATACATTTAAACTTATACTTGACATTTGTTTTTCCTCATCAACAAATTAACTTATAAGTTTATATATATATACTCGTAAGTTAGATTTCAAGGGCTGGAGCTTGTAAAATATGCACGCCATTATAAAATATGCACGCCAAAAGCAGTTTCTAAAAGAGCCTAATGTTATATAATAAAATTTAGATTTATTTATAGAGATTTCATGAGTTATATACCATTTTTAAGTCGTGGTGTGATAGTGCTATATGGGCCTGACACTAGAGATTTTCTGCAGGGTATTATAACCAATGATATTAATAAGTTGGATAGCCAAAAAGCCATTTACTCTTTATTGCTTAGCCCTCAGGGAAAATATCTATATGATTTTTTTCTTATTGAATATGGTAAATACACCCTCTTAGAGTGCGAAAACATGCACTTGCAGCAAATAATCGAGAAACTAGATTTACTTAAAACTTATTTGAGGGTAAAGATTAAAGACGTTAGTGCACTATATAAGGTTGGGGTTTTGTTTAATACTAAGTTGGCGGAGTGTAGTGGTAAGTCACAAGTTATTTTTCAAGATCCAAGGCACAAGCTGCTAGGAATGAGGATCATACATAAAGATGAAATAAAAGAGCCGGTTGGGGATTTTACTCAGTATGAAAAAGTCAGAATTCAAAATCTCGTTCCAGATGGAGCGAAAGATATGGTGCAGAATTCATCGTTTCCGCTGCAATTTTTAATCGATAAAGTAAACGGTATAAGCTTTAATAAGGGGTGTTATATAGGTCAGGAAGTTGTAAATCGAATGAGCAGACAAGAAATATTCAGAAGAAAACTTTACCTTGTTGAGGGGGATAACGCACTTCCAGATATTGGCACTAAAGTGACAAATGAAAACAATGAGGAAATAGGGGAACTGCGCTCTAGTGTAGACAACATTGGATTTGCATTGCTTAATACTGGAAAGAGCCATGCAAATTTATATGCTGGTGGGGTCAAGTGCGTTAAGACGTTGAAGTCTTAAGGTAGCCCATATAGAAACGAAAAACTTGCTTGACAAACTCCGCCAGCCCCCTTATCATGGTATTGAAGGTATTCAGTTATCTTCATCTGTGCAGATTAAACAGCAAGAAAACAACGTAGTTGGCGTCTTATTTTTAATTTTTTGCACTATGTGCACCTTATGTCTTCACAACATTTCTGGGTTTTTACCTATATAAGCTGAAACGCGCTTATAAGTCGTTTAAGACAGTATAGTACGCCAATTTGCAGGATTAGAGAGTGACAACTAGCTAACACGGGGTTTCTTTTGCCTTTTTTTCTGCTTAGTAAATTTCTTAAACATTTGCAGCGTAGGTTAGTTGCATTCAAAAGCAGCTAAATTGCAGTGTTTAAGACTTAAAAACGCCAATACTGAAAATAGACAATGACTAGGGTTTCTTTTGCCTTTTTTTTCATTTGGTAAATTTTTTAATGTTTATGGCTAAACGACAACCGTCATCCCGCTGCTTGTTAGCGGGATCTCTTGTTAGCGCCGCGGCGGTATGACGGTTCGTGGCGGCGTGACGATAAGCTCGTCATCCCACTGCTTGTTAGCGGGATCTAGAGATACCGCGAATGAATCGCGGTATGACGGTTCGCGGCGGTATGACGGTTCGCAGTGGCATGACGATAAGCTCGTCATCCCGCTACTTGTTAGCGGCTAAGAGATACCGCGAATGAATCGCGGTATGACGGTTAAGTAGGGTGTCATCCCAGTGTCACGCACTGGGATGACATTATAGGAGCACTGGGATGACACCCTCTTGGATGGAAATCAGTGTCAGATAATTTCATGACACCAGTTGTTGTAAACTCACTTTTTCTCGATTTTTTGGTTTATCTTGTCTACCTATTTTGCCACTCTGCTGAACAGATACACTCAACTAATGGTCAATACATCTTCTATTAAAAATTGTACAAATTCATTGCCATTCCAGTAATTCATAGAGATTTTACCCAAAATAGCTTTAACATTACCCTGCATGATAGCAGAGCCAAGATGAGTATTTGCAGAACGAAATGCAATAGCTCTTACCATAACATTATCATCAGCAATAAAACATTTTATATGGTCAACTCCTATAACTTCAGGCTTTCTTATCTTTGCTCCTTGGATAATAAACCTTGGTTCAGGATTTCCAACTCCAAATGGTCCCAAGCGTTGCAATTGATTCCATAAAGACAAATTTATTGCTTTAGCAGTTACTATACTATCAGCTTTTAAAGTTTTCTCATTTATAGAATTTGAAAATCTTTCAGTAAAAAAATCATGCAAATCATTTATTTTGTCTTCTTTAATTGAAAATCCTGCCGCCATACTATGGCCACCACCTTCAATAATCAAATTTATAAACTTTGCGGAAAGGACTGCAGCACCGATATCAACTCCCAAAATTGATCTACAGCTTGCTTTTCCTATTCCATTATTTAAAGATATCACTACTGTTGGCAAGTGAAACTGCTCCTTTAGCCTTGATGCAATTATACCAATTATTCCCTGGTGCCAATTGCCACTTATCATTATAAAATTCGCACCTGATTGGGCAGACTTTTCCGCTTGTGCTGTAGCTTCCAAGAGAGCCTCATTTTCTAACACTTTTCTTGCATTATTCAAATCTATTAATTTTAGCGCGATTGAATGTGCCTCTTCATCATCATCGGTGGAAAGCAACCTTGCACCAAGCGATGCTTCTCCAATTCTTCCTCCAGCATTTATGCATGGCCCAATACTAAACCCTAATCGAGAAACACTTGGTTTTTCAAGGATTCCCAAAGCATCAAATAAAACACGCAAGCCAACGTTTTTTCTTGTTGACATAACTTTTAATCCTTGTGAGACAAGTGCTCTATTGAGGCCTGTGATCTGCATAACATCACAGACAGTTCCCAGGGCAACCAAATCCAACAGATCAAATAAATCTGGTTCTTTTTTGTTGGTAAAAAATCCTTGCTCACGTAGGCTTTTATTAAGAGCAACAATTAGCAGAAATGACACTCCAACTGCTGCTAGGTTATTATAAGGAGAGCTCTCATCAAGGCGGTTTGGATTCACAATTGCTACGGCGCTTGGTAATTTTTCCGTACCAAGGTGATGGTCAACAACTATAATATCAAGACCAAAAGCCTTTGCATCTTCTATTGGTTGATATGCAAGCGTACCACAATCAACGGAAATACATAAATCAATTCCATTCTTTTTAAGTTGTAATAAAGCATCTGTGTTTAATCCATAACCCTCATCAACACGATCTGGAATGTAGATTATAGAGTGTATATCGATTGCTCTCAGGTACCTGTTAATCAATGCTGACGACGTTGCACCATCAACATCATAGTCACCAAATATTGCAAGGTTTTCATCATTTTTTATTGCCCGTATTATACGAGAAACAGCTTTATCCATATCAAGAAGGTGAAAGGGATCTGGTAATAGCGATCTGATTAGTGGATATAAGAAGTCGCTTGCATTTTCTATGTTAACACCACGAGTAACCAATATTCTTGCTAATATTTCTGGTAACTCAAATCTCTGTGTAAGAGTTAAGATTTGCCTTTGATCTGCTTCTTGCAACTTCCACAATGCATTTGTTATGCTGCGCTTTTCAATTTCAAGTAGCATATTCTTTCTTTGTAAATAAAACTACTTTACCAGAATTTTTAAGCTTGTTCTATAATTGTATTAGACTTCTGCATAACCTAAACTAAGTAGAAAAAAGGTATCATCTAAGTAGCTGACACTGGTCTCCATCCAAGAGGGCAGTAGCCCCTTCGGTGTCATTCCAGCGCGTGACCAGGTCTTTTTAGCTATCATAGGATGACAGAAGCAGACACTCCACTTTGTCGTTCCAGTGCCTCCTTTTTTTGTCATTCCAGTGCCTTGACTATTTGGATCCAGGAAAAAGAATGGTGTCATCCCAGTGCCCCTATGATGTCATCCAAGTAGCCTCCCTCTCCTGTCATCCCAGTGCTCCTTTTTTTGTCATCCGAGTAGCTGACACTGGGATCCAGGAATTTTATTAAGTTGGTAAGCATAAAAGTGTTATGTAAAATACAACGTTCTTGATGGGATTGCGTGAAATGCTGGATCCCAGTGTCTGGGCACTGGGATGACAAAGGAGGACAGTGTCAGCTACTTGGATGACAAAAAAAGGAGCACTGGGATGACAGCAGTCCTACGTCATACCGCCGCGGTATCTCTAGATCCCGCTAACAAGTAGCGGGATGACGATTGTCGTTTAGCCATAAATATTAAGAAATTTACCAAATGAAAAAAAAGGCAAAAGAAGCCCCGTGATGGTTGGCTATTTACTATGTACTAAAATATCGGCGTTTTTTTTATTCTAAAACGCTTGATTAAGAGCGATTTAGCTGCTTTTAACTTGCAACTAACCTACACCGCAAGTGTTTAAGAAATTTACTAAGCAGGAAAAAAGGCAAAGAAACCCCGTAGTAGCTAGCATTCAAATTCTCCCTTGTCAATTTGACGTTTTTTGCTGTCTTAAACGCTTTGTAAGCGCGTTTCGGCTTATATAGGTAAAAACCTAGAAATTTTTAAAGACATGCGATGCACGTAGTGCGAAAAATTAAACATGAGACGCCAAATACCCTAAGTTTTTTGTCATTAACCTGCACAGATTGCGAAGATAAATAAATAGCTTCAGTTTCATGATAAGGGGGCTGGCGGAGTTTGTCAAGTAAGTTTTTTTTGTTTCTATGGGTCAGTTGGTACGCGCTTTGCCTTTTAACAGATGTAAAAGCACAATTATTACGAACAACATTCCACCAACAACTGATATAGCGCCACCTATAATGAAGCACGTGCGTGCTAACATTGACGAAATACTTGGCAGATCTGCAACCTTCCTTAAAGCACCATATCCACCAAGCCACACAAGGCCAGTGATATGGAGAAAATGCCCTATACTGTAGGCATAAATCTGTAATCTTACCATGGAACTTTTTATCTCTTTAAAGTTTAATTTAGGTAACATCCAGTAGACAAAATTCATAAAAGCTATAGTGATACCAACTACAGAACCATGGTAATGAGCGGGAATCGTGACATTACCTTCAATAGTCAACACTCCGAGCACATCTCCATAAGTGAACAACAAAAATGAATGTAATAAATAGTTGCTTTTATCATTAATAAAAGTTCTGATGTTGTAGCACACTAATATTATCAAAAAGCACGGCAAAACTGCTCCAGCAATCCTCATATGCCAAGTAAAAAACTGTATTAACTTGGCACTATCAACTGGATAAACAAAATATACAAACGGTGCGCCTACAGCTAAAATCGTGTTTATAAATAGTGGTAAAATAGTAATTTTATTGTTTGAAGCTAAACTAATATCATTGGAACTTAGCATTATTAAATAGACTAAAAACATTCCTTGAGTAAAAGCAAACTGCAATAAATGTCCGCCTCCCCAAAAGAGATATTCGTAAAATAAATTATTATCTGAGTGATATAGACCTGGAGGCATATTATTATATGCTAAAACAAAGCAAAGAAATGACGATACAAGTATAATAACTAGCCCAATTTGCCCAACAGAGAGAAATGAAACCTCTTTTTTTGATGTGTATGCTAGCATTGTATTTACTAATATACTGGCAATAAATAAACTGAGTCCAAGTAAAAATAATTTGTTTTGTAATACGGGAATATAGTTACTTTTGATAACTTCAGTGTTTGGAACGAATGCGGATATAAACATGAGCAGCATCGAAAGGGTTGATAGAACCCATGAAAAGTTAAACCAACTATTGGTATTTTGTAGGTTTATGATAAAGAGCAGAGATATTATAGAGCACATCCACACCAAAATTGACAAGTTCACGTGTATTACCAGCGCATTATCAAAAATATATTGTGCAGAAGGAACAAGAGAGGAGATAAAAGGCAATCGTAGAAAAATAACAATTATTGACAGTAACCCAGAGCAAGCAAGAGCACATACTGCCAAGAACATCCATTTTCTACAGAGCGGAGCGTTGTCTTGTATATTAAGCACAATCTTTTTTCTCAATTTTGTTCAATACAATATATAACACTGCAATAATACCTAAAACATAGCAATAGTATACGTGTGGCACGACTGCCAAAGGTGAAACTCCAGCAATAGTGCTAGCCAAAAGCAATTGAGCGCCATACGGTATTAATCCTTGAAATACACAAGAAAATATGCCTAGCCATGCTGCACTATAGTGAGGCGGTATTTCATATTTCTTAGCAATATCTCTAGCAATTTCACCACTAAAAATTATAGCGATGGTGTTATTTGCAAGTAAAATATCAAATATGCTGACTATTTTTGCAATAAATAATTGCGCAGTTTTTTGTCCACCACGTTGTATCATAACCCAAGATGAAAGTTTATCTGCAAGCTCCTTAGAATTTTTACCTACTAGTCCTGAAAGTCCGCCAACCATCAATGACAGTAGCATAATTTCATGCATACTCATAAACCCTTTGGTGATGTTTTGGCTTAAAAACAATAAACCATGATTGTTGTTATTTATAAATCCAATAATTCCAGCAAAAGTTATGCTTAAAACCAATGCCGTAAATACATTGATTCCAAAGTTTGCAAGCAATATAAGTATGATGTAAGGAGCCACAAGCAATAAAGAATACTCCTTAACTGAAATAGCAGCACTATTGCTTGAGCTATAAAATAATATAATTATTGTGAATATAGAAGCAATTAGTGCCACTTTTGCATTCAGTTTTAATTTTTTCTTTATATCAGCCTTTTGAGACATCACAGATGCAATTGTAGTATCAGAGATAATAGATAAATTGTCGCCAAACATTGCTCCTCCTACAACGGTTGCCACTCCTAAGGAAGGAGAAATCCCAGCTTGTGTCAGTTCAACTGCAATAGGAGCAATTGTTGCAATGGTGCCCATTGATGTACCAATAGCAGTGGAGATGAAAGCTGCTACAAAAAATAATCCTATGAGTAAAAATTGTGTTGGTATAAATGAAAGAGCCAAATTAACTGTGGCATCAGCACTACCGATTGCTTTAGTTACTTCACTGAATGCACCTGCAAGTAAAAAAATGATGCACATAGTGATAATATTACGATCTCTTACCCCATCTAGAAAGGCATACATTTTTTCTTCAGTATTGCCCTTGTATAAAACCCAACCCAGAGCTATGGCAGGAACAATGGCTACCAGTGGAGATAACTGATAAAAAGCATTTGACACGCCAAGAATAGTAAAATATATACCACTTCCTACAAAAAGAAATAGGAACAGTAAAATAGGCAAAAAATTTGTAAGATAAAACATACCTCTACTCCAGCTCTGATAAACGCAAATCAACTATGATATGATTTATATTATTATAAACCACAGTTAGCACCTTGACCAAGGTTTTTCTAGAAAGCAATCTACCAGAAAAGGTTTCCATGAAAAGGACTATTATAATATGATTGTTATCATCTACTTGAATAAAACTGGGAGATAGAATAAGTAAAAAATATGAATGACATAACAACAAAGCAAGTCATATCCTTATGGGATGCGCAAGTTGGTGGGTTTTTGCCAGATAAAAAGGAAAGTGAAGAAATTGAATGTTCAAATGAATCATCAGCTACCTAAAACTTTATATTCTTTCATCTGGCATTTTTTGAAGCCATACAAATTATCGGTCTCGATTTTTGTTTCCCTTGCAATCTTTGCGGGATTTTGGGGACCATTGAACAGCATACTGATTAAGAACATCATCAACCTTCTACCACATGTGCAGAATGGAGATATTTCAATTTTAATATTACCATCAAGCCTGATTGTCGTGAATTTTATCGTATTTGATAATTTCACTTGGAGAGGAATTGGTTATATACGCTGTAGATTTATTCCTGTTGTTATTAATAGTGTCATTGGAAAAGTGATGGATCATGTACTCGGAAAATCTAATAAATTTTATCAGGATAATTTATCAGGAAAAATTTCAAGACAAATTACTAATCTAGCAGATGGAATTGAAATTCTGATAAGCAGAGTTGCACCGAATTTCTTAAGAGGAGCTTCATTGTTGTTGGCTGCTTTTATAGCTGCTTACTCTGTAAATTCTATATTTTATTTCATATTGGTTGTCTGGTTCATATTCTTTGCAAGTGCAAGCATTATGATGTCACGAAAGCTTATTTCGCTGTCTGATGTTCAAGCTAAAGAAGAATCGATAGTGATAGGTGAGCTGGTTGATTCTCTATCTAATCAAAGTAATGTCAGAAATTTTTCTAGAAAGTCTTATGAAAATTCAAGAATGATTCCATTTTTGTGTAATCAGCAAAAAGCGTATACAGCAACCCATTTTTACTCATTTATCATGCACTCCATACAAGGAGGATTAATAGCCATTATGATGGCTTCTTCTGCTTGTTTTCTAATTTATCTTTACAGCAAAAACTTAGTGGCTATAGGTGATTTTGCTTTAATATTAGGTTTATCGATGGAAACAGGACATATGATGTGGTTCACCATGTCAGAGGTCGATGAATTCAATAAAGCAGTCGGTAGATGTAAGCAAAGTTTAATTTCATTAATGATACATTGCGAAATTCAGGATAAACTTGATGCAGTTTCTCTCAAATGTAATAGTGGGCAAATCACTTTTAATAATGTCAAATTCCATTACGATGGTACCGAACCTCTTTTCCAGAATAAATCAATCGCTATCAAAGCTGGACAGAAGGTAGGACTTGTTGGCTATTCAGGTGGTGGTAAATCTACTTTTGTGAACCTGATATTAAGGCTTTACGATGTAACTGATGGTGCAATTCTCATAGATGATCAAGATATTTGTAATGTTACGCAGGATTCTTTGCGTGCAAAAATCGCAATGATCCCACAAGATCCATCGCTTTTTCATAGGACTTTGATGGAGAATATTCGCTATGGAAAAACAAATGCTAGCGATGATGAAGTAATTGAAGCGGCAAAAAAAGCACATGCTCATGAGTTTATTTCAAAATTACCCCAAGGTTATGATTCACTCGTTGGTGAAAGAGGTGTGAAACTTTCTGGTGGACAAAGGCAACGTATCGCAATTGCCAGAGCTATCTTAAAAAATGCTCCTATATTAATTCTGGATGAAGCAACTTCACAGCTTGATTCTGTGACTGAAAGTAATATTCAAGAATCTCTATGGGAGTTGATGCAAGATAAAACTACAATAGTAATAGCCCACCGCCTATCTACGCTTTTGCATATGGATCGCATTTTAGTGTTTGATCAAGGTAAGATTTTAGAAGATGGCACGCATCAGGAACTTCTTGATAAAAACGGAATGTATAAGACCCTATGGAATGCGCAAGTTGGTGGATTTTTGCCGGATAAAAGAGAAATGGAGATTGATAATATTTTTTTAATCTAATGCTTCAATGTTTCCGACATAGGAAAAGTATCATCTTTACTTTCTATAGAGGAAGGCACACTATTTTGATTATCATCACCATCAATTGGAGTAGTAGGGTGCATTAAAGCAACTTTCATAACTTCATCAATATTCTTAGCAAAAACTACGTTGATCCCCTCTTTGATGCTTGCCGGAATCTCTTGCATATCTTTCTCATTTTCACTTGGTATAATCACAGTTTTGATTGATCCTCTGAGCGCTGCAAGCAATTTTTCTCTTAAGCCCCCAATAGCTAAAACTCTACCACGCAATGTCACTTCGCCTGTCATAGCAACATTTTTGTTAACTGGTATATTCGTCATAAGAGAAACAATAGACGTACATACCGCGCCGCCAGCAGAAGGGCCATCTTTTGGTACTGCACCCTCAGGTACATGTAAATGTATATCATTATTTTGGAATTTTTCGGGCTTTATACCAAAAAACAAACAATTTGATCGAATATAACTATACGCAGCTTTTATAGATTCTTGCATAACCTCTCCAAGCTTTCCTGTGTATTTTATTTCTCCCTTGCCCGGAATTAGGACTGATTCTATCATCAAAATATCACCACCTGTTTCAGTATAGGCGAGCCCAGTTACTATTCCTACTAAACTCTCATTTTCCGCAATGCCAAAGGTATATTTACGTACCCCTAAATAATCTTGTAAATTGTCAACCCCTACGGATATTTTCTTATTTTTATCAGTCAATATTTCTTTAACTGCCTTTCTCATGAGCTTTGCAAGCTCCCTTTCCATACTCCGCACACCACTTTCACGTGTATATAAACGTATCAACTCGTATAACGCCTCATTAGTTATGTCCCATTCCTTCTGATACAAACCATGCTCCTTCTTTAACTTCGGAATAAGGTGGTGTGTAGCAATACTGATTTTTTCATCTTCAGTATACCCGGACAATTGTATAATTTCCATCCTATCACGCAAAGGATGTGGTAAATTTAAGCTGTTTGCCGTAGCTACAAACATTACACTTGAAAGATCAAACTCAACTTCCAAGTAATGATCCGTAAAGTGTTTATTGTGCTCAGTATCTAAAACCTCAAGTAATGCAGATGCAGGATCGCCACGCGAATCAGAACCCATCTTATCTATTTCATCAAGCAGAAAAAGCGGGTTGCATGAATTAGCTTTTTTCATGTGTTGAATGATTTTACCAGGCATTGAGCCAATATAAGTTTTCCTATGCCCTCGTATCTCAGACTCATCACGCACACCACCAAGAGCTATGCGAACAAAATCTCTTCCTACTGCTCTTGCCATAGACTTAGCTAAAGAAGTTTTACCAACACCTGGCGGTCCAACTAAGCAAAGTATAGGACCTTTTATCTCTTTTACTCTTTTTAATACCGCTAAAAATTCTATTATTCTATCTTTTACTTTCTCTATGCCATAATGATTTTCATCTAAGATTTTCTTAGCTGCATTTAAGTTAATTTTTGCATCTTTGTACTTTCCCCATGGCAACTCAAGCAACCAATGCAAGTAACTAGATATAACTGTAGCTTCAGGAGAAATGGGATTCATTTTCTTGTATCTCTTCAAATCAGTTATAGCTTTCTCTCTTGCTTCCTGAGAAAGCTTTGTTTCATTTATCTTTTTTTCAAATTCATTGAGTATATTCCCTTCATCACCATTCTCAAATTCGCCTAATTCTTTCTGTATAGCTTTCAATTGCTCGTTAAGGTAGTAAACTTTCTGAGTGCTTTCAACTTGCGATTTAATTGTCTTATATAAACGGTTTTGTGCGTTCAAAATACTCATTTCTCTCTCAATAAAAGCAAAAGCTTTTTTTAAACGCTCTTCTGGGTCATAAGCCTCAAGTATACTTTGTTTATCTGATACTTTTATATTTAAATGTGAAGCTACCGTGTCTACAAGTTGATCAACTTCTTTGATTTGATCAATGGAGTTAATGGCAACCTCGGGTTGATTTTTCTTGTTTAGCTTACACCAGCTATCGAACGCGTCTACAACAGACCGCCTTAAAGCTTCTAAATCAATATTGTCTTCATCTTCTTTATAATAATTGTCTAACTCTACCCTGGCTTGTAATAAAGTATGAGAGCTAATATATTCTACAACTCTTCCCCTTCTTATCCCCCGGATTATAACTTTTACTGCATTGTCAGGTAATTTTATTAACGGTTGTACAATGCTTGCTAACACACCTACTCCATAAAGATCTTCAGGCTCTGGATTATCAACAGAGCCATCTTTCTGTGCTACAAGAAAAATCTCATTTTGGTGATTACTACTACTTATTGCATACTCTAGTGCATTAACAGATTTTTCTCTGCCTATGAATAAAGGCACCATTATATTTGGAAAAATTACTACATCTCTTAAAGGTAATACTGGCAATGCAGTAAAACTAGAGCTTACAGCACGTTCAATGTTCATAATATATGCCTCAAATTAATCATTAACCGTTATAACATTGCCATTGTTATTATGATTAACCGTTGCTTTTCCTAATTCTACCATTTTCTTAGTGATTACTATAGTGCTACCTTCAAAGCCTCCGTTTCCAGATGTATACATAATGTCAAGCAAAAGTGACTCCAAGATAGCACGTAACATTCTTGCACCTGTTTTGTAGCTTATAGCCTTTTTAGCAATAGCTGATATTGCTTCATCTGAAAACTCAAGGTTTACTTTGCTAAACGCAAGCAATGCTTTGTACTGTTTTATTAGTGCATTCCTTGGCTCTGTCAACACATGTATTAAATCTTCATGATCCAGCTCATCTAAAACAGCAGTTATTGGAACCCGCCCTACAAATTCGGGTATTAAACCGAATTTGATTAAATCTTCAGGTTGAACATCATGTAAAGCATTCTTTTTCTTTTGCTCTTTAGACTGACTTATATCTGCTCCAAAGCCAACTGACGTTCCCTTTTTTCTCGCTTCAATAATTTTATCGAGGCCTTCAAAAGCTCCTCCACAAATAAACAGTATGTTACTAGTATCCACTTGTATAAACTCTTGTTGTGGGTGTTTTCGCCCTCCTTGTGGCGGAACATAAGCAACTGTACCCTCCATAATCTTAAGCAGAGCTTGCTGGACCCCTTCACCTGAAACGTCACGGGTTATTGAAGTGCTTTCAGATTTTCTTGTAATCTTGTCTATTTCATCTATAAACACTATACCACGCTGTGCTTTTACAACGTCATAATTTGCAGCTTGTAATAAACGCGACAACACGCTTTCTACATCATCACCCACATAACCTGCCTCAGTTAAAGTTGTCGCATCAGCCATAGCAAATGGCACATCTGAAACTTTAGCAAGTGTTTTGGCTAGCAAAGTCTTACCAGAACCAGTGGGACCAATAAGCATTATATTTGACTTCTCGATTTCAATATCACTTATAGCATGAAATTGTACCATGGATTGACAATGGTTATACATAGCTACAGATAAAACGTGTTGCGCGTGTTCTTGACCTACAACATGCTTGCTGAGAAAGTTTTTTATATCCTCAGGTTTCTTTAGTAATAGCTTCATATCAGATATACGATCTGAATTAAAAGATCTATCTTTCTTTTGACTTATTGCTTTATGGGATAATTCTATGCACTCATTACAAATAAACACCTTTAAACCATCCGAAGAGTTAGTAATCAATTTATCTACTTCATCTTGCGCCTTGTTGCAAAAAGAACAGTAGTGTAAATCATTATTGTTATCCATTAACCCACCTTTTGTTTAACTTTAATATTTTCAATTTCAATATCTGTACGCTCAGCTATCACCCTGTCAATTAAGCCAATTTTCCTTGCTTCTTCAGGATCCATGAATTTATCTCTTTCCATCATTCCTTCAATTTTCTTCAGTGAATTTCCAGTATGTTTTTCATAAATTTGATTTAGTTTTTTCTTAACCCGCAAAATTTCATTAGCATGTATTTCTATATCAGTTGCTTGACCATGATAACCACCAGATGGCTGATGTATCATAATTCTTGAATGAGGTAGAGAGTAGCGCTTACCTTTTGTACCAGCTGCAAGCAATAAAGAACCCATAGACGCAGCTTGACCTATACATAAAGTTGAAACGTCTGGGTTTATATACTGCATTGTATCGTAGATCGACAAACCAGCAGTTACAACACCACCTGGTGAGTTGATGTACATACAAATGTCTTTATCGGGATTTTCCGATTCTAAAAATAAAAGCTGTGCTACTATTACACTGGCCATATTGTCTTCAATAGGACCTGTTACAAAAATTATTCTTTCTTTCACTAGTCTTGAATATATGTCATAAGCGCGCTCACCGCGACTAGTTTGTTCAACTACAATTGGTATAAGAGTCATACCTTTTCCTATTAAATATTATCAAATAATTCCTTTAATTCTTTCACAGAAACAATCTGCTCTTCTTTACTAACTTTTTCTATTATATAATCTGTCACTTTATACTCAAGCGCTTGCCCTCTAACTAATTCTTGAAATTGTTTATTTGATTCAAAATGCTTAAGTACTCTGTCAAATTGCACATCTTTACTGACATATTGATTTACAATAACACTCAAAACATCATTTTGAGTTAATGATATTTTATGTTCTGCACTAAATTTCATAAATAACATAGCAAGCTTTACACGTTTTTCAGCTTCTTTACGAGAATCATTTTGAGCACCCAATTCTCCTTCCATTCTTTGTTGCTCCTGTTTTACTATGTCTGTGGGTAAATCAAAACTATAATTAGCATCCAAATAATCAAACAGCTCCTTTTTAATTAAGAGATTTCTCATTTCGGTGCACTGATCACCAATCATTTTTTTTGCATGATTTATTAGCAAAGAATAATCTTTAAACCCAATACTCTTAGCTATTTCATCATCATTTTCAAAATCTTTGGCAATTTGAATCTCATTAACTCGCACAGAAAAATCAGCTTCCTGTCCTGCAAGGGAAATGGCTTGGTAATTTTCAGGAAATTTCAACTTAAAGTTCTTTGTTTCTCCCTTTTTCATACCAGTTAATTGATCTTCAAAACCATTAATAAATGTGCCAGACCCTAAATTAACGGCAAAATCTTTGCTACTTCCACCTTGAAAGAGCTTATTCCTAATCCGCCCTTCAAAATCAATTATCAATTTATCCCCATCTTTCGCTTGATAAGAAGCATCATCAACAGAGGCAAAATTGGGGAACTTTGTTTTGATAGAATCAATAAATTCTTTTATATCTTCCTCTTCAATCTTTGCTTCAATTTTCTTTAAGTTTATTTTGTCAAGATCTATCATCGGTACTTCAGGCATCGACTCAAAAGATAGCTTGTATACAAAATTGCCCTCCTCATTTTCTTTGCCCAGATCTGGTAATGATATAACATCAACCTTAGGATAAATGTGAGACTTGACTTCAATTTTTTTCATCAAATCACTTGAGCAATAATCAATTGTATTATTTATCACATATTCCAAAGCCTCGTTTTTATAATTTGCAACAACAAGGTCATAGGGCATCTTTCCAGCCCTAAATCCAGGTGATTTTGCATTTTCTGCTATCTCTTGCAACCTGGAATTTACCTTTTGTTTTATATAATCACTACCAACTGTGATTTCATACTCATACTTTAGTTTATCTATACTAAGCTCTTTGTAGGTATATACGCTACTTACTTCGACTGTATTTTGAGGTATATTATTAGACATCATAATTCATTTATTAACATTTTAATTCATATCTTAATAGAGTCATTTTACCAGAATTTAAGTTAAACACAATCCTTAAGAACAGGTTTTTACACAAACAAAAGTGTATTTAGTGATTATAAATTTTCCCTTAAAACCTAAGTTACATGACTTTAAAGTGCGGATAGAGGGACTTGAACCCCCACGAGCAAGCTCACCAGGACCTAAACCTGGCACGTCTACCAATTCCGCCATATCCGCAAGAAATTTTTAGTACCCTATTATAGGTATTCCATTAAAAATATTCAAGGTTTAAAGTCTTACTTAATTTATGGTATTTACACAATCAAAAAAGCTTATTAACATTTCTTAATGAAAGCTCTAAACCCTGAAAATCAATAATGAGATTAATAACAAGCTTCTTGCTCGCAATTTTTTTGATTACACAAAGTGGTTGCACAACCCTTATAATAGGTGGTGTGGTGGCTACAGCGACAGCAACAGCAATAACAATGCAGGACAAATCCTTGGGAAATATCATTGATGATACGACTATGGTCATCAGAATTAATAAGGGGCTCTTAAAACATGGGCTATTTTCATCCATAAAGGTTAAAGTAAGTGAAGGAAGAGTATTGCTCATTGGAAGTGTTGACACTCCTGAAAAACAACTTACAGCAGAAAAAATAGCTTGGCAGCAAAAAGAAATTAAAGAAGTGATAAATGAAATAAGAGTAATACCAATTCAAATGGCTTCCATGCTAGACACCACTGTAGATGGCATGATAACAGCGGAAATAAGAACAAGACTCCTGGGAAAAAGAAATATTAAGTCAATTAATTATAGCGTTAATACGGTTGATAGAGTTGTTTATTTGATGGGTATAGCCCAAAATAAAGCGGAATTAAAAGCTGTAATAGCAATTGCAAGAAAAGTAAAGGGAGTAAAACAAGTTGTAAGTTATGTACGATACAGGTACAGTAAGTTACGCCATTAGGCAAAAATCGCTTTCAAATTATAACATTTGTACAGTTGTGACAATAGGTAGAGAACATAAATGAAAATTGCCTTTCAGATGGATGAAAATATAAATTTTGAAACTGACACTACATTCGTGCTAATAAAGGAAGCACAAAGGAGGAAGCACGAAGTTTTTGTCTATGCTCCTAACAATTTAGCACTAAAGCTAAACCATCCAATTGCTCTGGCTCAGAAAGTCAGCGTTGATGATTTTAGTTTTATCTCTAAAGAGGATGTAGCAATCAACTTGAATGAAATGGACATCATATTTATCAGACAGGATCCACCCTTTGATATGCGTTATATTACAACAACATATATCTTAGAAAAAACCAGCGCATTGGTAATTAACAATCCAACAGAAATAAGAAATTGTCCTGAAAAATTGATAACTTCATTATTTCCAGAGCTAATTCCGCCAACTTTGATTACTGAAAATATATCAATGATTAGAGATTTCTACTACAACTATCAAGATATTATTCTGAAGCCATTGTATAGTTATGGAGGAAACGATGTGATAAGAATACAAGATGAGAATAGTATTCATGTAGTAGTGGATCTCATGATAGCAAAATACGAATGCCCTGTGATTGCACAATCATTTTGTAAAAACATAGATAAAGATAAAAGAATATTGCTACTTTATGGCCAACCAATTGGTGTAATGAAACGAATTCCAAAAATCAGTGGAGAGATCAGAACAAACATGCGACTTGGAGCAAGTTTTGAGCCCGCTCAAATGAACGATAGAAACAATGAAATATGTAACAAAATTGGTCCTGAATTAAAGAAAAGAGGGCTAATATTTGTTGGTATTGATATTATAGATGACTTCCTGCTCGAAATTAACACAACTTCACCCACGGGAGTAGTTCATATCAATAAATTGTATAATATATCGCTAGAAAAGGATCTTTGGGACGTGTTTGAAGAAAAAGCAAGCAGCCATCAACTAAACCTGTGAACAATCACCTTAACAAACTCAGTAGTCCCATTCTTTATCCCTGTTTTTTCTGTACTATTGGTCATATCACGCAATTTTTGAGAATTATTTAATAGATCAAATAGTACCTCTGTTAGATTTTTTTTTGCTTCACTATTCTGCTCAACTATTATAGCTGCTCTCGAGTCTTCAATATATTTTGCGTTATAAAATTGGTGATTATCTTTTGAGTAAGGGTAAGGAATATATATAGCAGAACGCCTAGCAAGAGTGATCTCTGCTATTGAAGTTGCTCCTGCTCTGCTAATTACCAAGTGAGCATTGGCCAGTCTATTCTCCATATCATCAAAAAATTCACTCAATTCACAATCGATCTTTTCACTTTTGTATAGACTTTTGACCTTGTTTACATTTTTCTTCGTACATTGCTGCGTCACTCTAATTTTCTTTTTCATTTTAATAGGTAAATCACAAATTACGCTGCTTACTACATCATCAAAAAAATTTGCACCTTGGCTGCCTGCTATGACCAATATATTTAGGATTTTCTCAGTGCTAGAATGGCTCTGTGCTTTTATATCAACAAAATTTCCTGTAAAAATACATTTATTGCCCTCTGCATATTTAGTCTCCGGAAAGCTGGTTGCAATTAATTTTGCACTCTTGAAAAAGAATCTATTTACTCTCCCTAAAACTGTGTTTTGTTCATGTAAAATTATAGGTATAGAAAGAACTCTTGCTGCAAGAAGAGTTGGAAAAGAAGCATAGCTACCAAAACCAATGACCGATTTTGGTTTTAATTTTCTTACTTGATACAGTGCTAACATAGAGCTGTATATCAAGAAAAGGAAAAACTTAAATTTGTTGCTGCTTGGTCTACGTAATGGTAAGGTGTAGCTTTCTATGTCGGTATTTTTATTTGTTTTTTTATCAGTGAATAATATGCAATTGTATCCTTGTATCTTTAGTGCTTTTGCTAAAGCTATGGCCGGAAAGATATGCCCACCTGTGCCACCTGTTGCTAAAATAATATCCATCTGTAAATAATAAATCCTAGATTGTTAACTGTTATTTAACAATTTGCACGTAGAATTTTATTAAGCGTTATGATAGTTGAGTTAAAAATGCCTAAAAGTAATAGTAAAAAAGAACCTAATGAGAAAAATAAACCTCAAGAACAAAGAGAAGGCAGAAGCGGAGGTTTTTTAGAACTGCTAAAAAATATAATAAAAATTCTTTTCAATTCGGTCGTTGACCTACCTGAGCACGAGCAGTATAATAAAATGAAAAACACTAATCTACAACAAGGTTTGGATACTAAAGGAAAAGGCCCAGAAGATCTTCATCCAAAGGCAAAGCTTGAAGTTAAAGAAGCAGCTAAGGGATTGAAAGAAGAGTTACAGAATTCTGATGCTGGTGGTAATCAATCTATTGAAACTAAAGTGCCTAATCAAACTACTACTCAAGACATTGACAACTCTAAAACGATGGAACGTTAGTTCAACTATTTAACATCTGCAGCAAGCACTGATTCATGTATCATCTCTGAAATGGTTGGATGAGGAAAAATCGTAGATTTTATGTCGAAGTCTGTTCCTTCTAGTTGCTTTGCAAGAGCAAAATTGCTAATTAACTCCGTTACTTCTGCACCTATCATGTGGCTACCCAGAATTTCTCCGGTTTTTTTATCTATAATCGTTTTCACTAACCCTTCAGTTTCACTGAGTGCAACAGACTTACCATTAAAGTTAGAGTGAAATTTTCCTATTTTTATATCATACCCACCTTTTATTGCCTGTTCCTCAGTAAAGCCGATGCTCGCTATTTGTGGATGAGAATAAGTGCAATTTGGTATGCATTCTTTTTTTAACGCATGAGCATTTTTACCAGCAATCTTTTCAATGCAGATCACGGCTTCATGGCTCGCTTTATGTGCTAAACATGGTGGGCCAGCTACATCACCTATTGCATACACATTTGATTCACTAGTTTCATACCATTCATTCGTTTCAATAAAACCAGAAGGGCTTAATTTAATTTTTGTATTTTCTAAACCTATATTTTCAATATTTGCTTGAATTCCAACCGCAACAATCACCTTATCAAATTCTTTGCTTTCACCACTACTTAGTAGCACTTGAGCAGAGTCTTTACTTTTAGTAAGAGCTTTTACGCTACTGCTTGTATATATTTCTATCCCCTGTTTTGTGAATATTTCTTGTGCTAAATCTGAAATGTCCTTATCCTCCAGCGGCAAAATAGTGCTCTTTATCTCTATGATTGTTACATCAACACCCAAAGTACTATAAAAACTTGCAAATTCTATTCCAATTGCACCAGACCCTATAATTAGTAGCGATTTTGGTAATCTCTCTGGAGTCATAGCGTGCTGCGCATTCCATATTAAATCTCCATCTGCCTCTATTCCAGGCAGATTCCGTGCCCTCACGCCTGTTGCTAAAATGATATGCTTGGAAACAATTTCTTGTTCTTCCTTATCGCTAACGACTTTTATAGTACCATTGCCTGCAAGTTTACCAAAACCTTGATGAACTTTGATATTATTTTTTTTCATCAAATATGCAACACCGCTTGACAATTTATCAACAACGTTTCTTGAGTATTTCACTATTGATTGTATATCAAAATTCGCTCCCTTTACTTCTATACCAAACTCTTTTGATCTTTTTATTAGCCTATAAACCTCAGATGCTCTAAGCAGTGATTTTGTTGGTATACATCCCCAATTTAAGCATATACCGCCTAAATTTTTTTCTTTTTCCACAATTGCAGTTTTAAACCCAAGCTGTGCCGCCCTAATTGCCGCTATATAACCACCAGGACCGCTACCTATAACCGTAATATCATACTCATTCATCAGTTTTCTTCGTATTCAAAAAGATTATATATAACAGATGGAACCCATACAATCAATGGTCTGTCATCTACCGTCTTAAGAGTCAAGATAAAAGTTGTTATTTTTTATCATGGCATTTAAACAAACGATAATTTTTCTCATGACAGCAACTAATGCAACCTTAGCAGCTTTGCCAGAATCAACCAAACGCTGATAAAACGCTTTCATTTTTCTGTTGTGGCGCATAGCAACAAGAGCTGACATGTATAGTGCTTTCCTTGCATAAAACCTGCCTCCTTTGATTTGAGCTTTGCCAACTTTTCTTCCACTTTCACTAGTTTTAGGTGCAACTCCAACTAAGCATGCAATTTCTCTATTCTCTAATCTACCAAGCTCAGGCACCTCTGTCAGTAGAACGCTCGCCGTCTTTGATCCAATACCTTTATAGCTGATTAAAAGCTCATTTTTTCCTTTCAATTCAGCTATTGCGTCTTCTATGTCTTGCCTAATTTCTTTCAATTGTTTTTCAGCAAACCCTATCTGTCTTTCTATGTATTCTCTAGCTTTTCCCGTCGCACTTTGCAGGCGACACTTGTTTGCATGAATTGCATCATTTAAATTACGCTCAACTGCCCCCAGCTCCTTTAATTCCTCTTGCTTTTGTGAAATTATACATCCTTTTACTTCACCGTCTTTACTGACAAATTCAGCGTATTTTTCCAGTAATTTAGCATCTAACTTGTCAGTTTTTGCAAAATGATTGCAAGCTTTGGCAAATGCATATACCCGATTCGGGTGAGCTTTATGGACAGTTATCTTGCAACAATTTTATAATGAGCTTTTCATAGCCACCAGCTTACACATAACTTGATGGGTAAATCGACTATATTTGTTTCTATAAACTTAGATATAGCATCACTCACGTTTGCTATGCGCTTATGCTTGCCATTAATTGAGATGTCCAATGCTTCCTTGGAAACATCTACTCCCATGAAAATTATTCTAGCCATTTTTGTACCTATAAATATAATCAAACAATAATGCAAAATGCTGTATACAGGATTGTAATTCGATCTTTTAGATCCACCTACCGTTCGTACTACATTTTGCTTTAAGCCTTACTATTACCCACAAATAAAAACATAGTATTGTATTTACTCAAATAATTTAATTTTATTAACCTGAAAGCTTATTAGATTAAAATTATTAAACTAAGAGTTATAATTTTAGCAACTAAAAGCTGTAAATTGCACCATATAAACAGTTATTTCAAGCAAAAGTTATGCCATTAAGAGCTATGCAACAAACATTTATATTTGTGGGTAATAGTAAGATCTAAATCCGATAGAGCATTGTTGGCACACCATCAAAAGTCGCCTCAGACCTCTAATGCATCAATGTACAAACTTACACCTTTTAGTTGGTAATACCATTTTAGACGTTTATCATTCGTTTTAGAAAATACTATAGGAGGTTGTCCGGAAACTAGTAAATTCAAGCATATTCCCTCTTTAACATAACCCTACTCATAGCTAGGTATATGAAATTCTCAGTGGATGTTGTGAGTAAATCATACTCCTTCGATAGCCTTCTATTCCTATTAACCCAAGCAAAAGTCCTTTCTACAACCCATCTTCTTGGCTGTACTTTAAACCCTTGTTCTCTTGTTGGTAGTAGCTCAGGTGGCGTATCTTTGTGCACCCAAATCTACATGGAGGCCTTTTAACAATTTCAATATCTATGTCATATTCTTCCTTTATGTGATTCTTTAAATTTCTTCCTTGGTATCCCATGTCAGCCCACATTTTTTTAACTTTAGTATATTTTGTTCTCATATTGTTTAATGCTATTTTAATACCATCTCTATCATTTTCGTTAGCAGCGCCTACGTAACAACCTAGTATAAAACCCTGAGTGTCTGTAATTATATGCCTTTTTCTACCCTTTACTTTTTTACTTCCATCATAGCCTTTGATCCCCCCTTTTCTGTAGTCTTTACAGATTGACTATCTACTATACAGGCACTCGGCTGCTCATTCCTTCCTATTTTTCTTCTACTATATTTTGTAATTTCATAATTCATTTTCTCAAAAATTCCCTGCTTCTTCCATTGCCTGAACTGCTCATACACAGTCTTCCATAGCGGAAAATCATTTGGTAAATACCGCCATTGACACCCTGTACGCAATACATAGAAAATTGCTTCTAATATTTCTCTTTTGCTATACTTTGGCGGCCTTCCTCCTTTCTTGTATGATACTCTGAAGTGTTTTTCTATTCTTGCCCATTCCCTTTCGCTTAGATCTGTTGGATACTTTTTTCTCATCTTTACCCCGTACTAAAATTTCAGATATTATAGCCTTTTACTTGTTTCCGGACAACCTCTAGTAGCGGAATGACGAATTTTTGTTTTTCAAATTGTCAGTAAATCTAAGTCAGTTTAGCTATATAAAACATAGTATAAAAAGAGCTATTTTAGCAAAATTTTAAACAAATAAAGTTAATTACTTCACAATTGATACCTTACGAGAAAAGCACATTTGATACAGATTTAAAATACAAGTTAACGAATTATTATGATTTTTACCAAGATAATAATATAGTAAGGTTTGGTAGTGAGGTATCAAAATGGAAAAATACACCAACGCATGGTTTAATAAGAAAGATAATCATGATTGTGCAAATGATGGCACTTGCGGGCAATCTATAAAGGATTTTAGGATTGGTAATTCTGATATTTCTTTTTTTGATAGTAACAAAAACTTAATTGCCAAAGTACCTAAACTACCAAAGTATTCTAGGGATAAATATGGGCATCAATTGTATAAGGAAGCTGAGTCAAAGCAGTTCAATTATTTTTCCACAAATATACATGATGTTTTGTCTAACAGCTTTACCGTTAAATACGGGTATATAAATTGTACTATAAAATACGACAACTTATCTGAGCAGGAACAAAACCAAATAGAAACAGACATTAAAACTGCCTATGAAGCATTTAAAGAAAAGTTTTGCTTGAAAAATAGTAATGCAAGTTACAATATAACGGTTCACATTTTTAATAATAGAAGCGATTATACAAAGTATAACAATCTTCTCGGCTTAGATGAAGATGGTGGTCCAGGATATATTACACGAGGAGTAACAGATTGTCAGAATATTCTGACATATAAGCAAAGTGCCATGGATTTTGTTCTAGGTCATGAGCTAGGCCACATATTTCAATTGTGTTTTTCACCATCGGCAACAGTCCAAACTTTGAGTATTCTGGATACTGAACTCATAGCAAATGTTGTTGGACGAGAAGTAGAAGAAAAAAATTATAAAGCTATTTGCAAGCAGATGGGTGTAGATGAATATAAATACGATGGATGGAGTTTTATTTTTAAATACATAGGTACAACTGGTAGTGTATACCGCCTAAACCTTTCAGAAGAAGAGAAATTTCAAATTATACAACGTGTCAAGAGTTCTGGACTAGATGAATATGAAGACCATGGATGGATGTTTAAATTTAAATATAAAGATACAACTGGTAGTATATACCTCAAGGACCTTTCAGAAGCAGAGAAATTTCAAATTATACAACGTGTCAAGAATTCTGGACTAGATGAATATGAAGATCGTGAATCAATGTTTAGTTTTAAATACAAAGGCACCACTTATAGAGCAGAACACAGAGATTATCTTTCAGCAGAAGAAGAAAAACTTCAATTTATCAAAGACATTAAGAACTCTCATGAATCGCTCGTTAGTGAATGTGATGGATTGGGGAATGAGAATACAACTTTAGTGATTTACGTTGATGAAAATAAGGAGATAAGTCAAATGTATTTTCATAATCTAGACAAGAATATATTCAAATGGTTAGATAAGACACTTATAAGCAGAAGTAAACCTGAAGAAGATGTGGATGACACAGCAGGAAAAGAGCCTGAACCAGAATCAGCCGAAGAGGATACTCAGCAACCCAGTAATTTCTTATCTGTATTAAATAAGACTTGACCTGACACTTTAAAAAAGTAAGTTAAAAATAATAAAAATAAAGGAGTGTTAGATATGAGTACAATACAGACAAAAATATTAAAACCAAAGCTAGGATTATTAGAACTAGCAAAACAACTAGGAAATGTGTCTCAAGCATGCAAAGTGATGGGATACTCAAGAGATACATTTTATCGCTTTAAGGAGTTATATGAAAATGGAGGAGAGGAAGCATTACATGAAATAAGTAAGAAAAAACCGCTATTAGCAAACAGAGTTTCCGACGATATAGAAAGAGCAGTGATTAGTATAGCAACAGAATTTCCAGCATATGGGCAAGAAAGAGCTGCAAATGAACTGAGAAAAAGAGGTATAATAATTTCTCAGGGAGGAGTAAGGTCTGTATGGCTAAGAAATGACCTTGAAACTCTCAAAAAGAGACTTAAAGCACTAGAGACAAAAGTAGCTCAAGACGGAATCATTTTAACTGAAGAACAACTTGCAGCTTTAGAAAAAGTGAAAGAACAAAGGGAAGCTCATGGTGAAATTGAGACGCAACATCCAGGTTATTTGGGTTCTCAAGATACCTATTATGTGGGCAATATCAAAGGTATAGGGCGCATTTATCAGCAAACTTTTGTTGATACTTATTCCAGAGTTGCAATGGTTAAACTTTACACGGACAGAACAGCTATTACAGCTGCAGATCTTCTCAACGATAGAGTTATTCCATTTTTTGATGAGCAGAAAATTCCATTATTACGCATTTTAACTGATAGGGGTACGGAGTATTGTGGCAAGCCCGAAAATCACGCTTATCAGCTTTATTTGGGCATAGAAAACATCGATCATTCTAGAACTAAAGCCAACTCTCCACAGACTAATGGCATATGTGAAAGGTTTCATAGAACCATGCAAGATGAGTGTTACAATATCATCTTTAGAAAGAAAATCTACAGTTCTTTGGAAGATCTACAGATTGATGTTGATCATTGGTTGCGTTCTTATAATGAGACAAGACCTCACTCGGGTAAATATTGCTATGGCAAAACGCCTATGCAAACTTTTCTTGATAGCAAATATATTGCTTTTCAGAAAAATATTAGTAGCATTACACAAGAGCCTGATATTAGTTTTGACTACCTCAATTCTTCTGTCAGTTAATTCTTGTCTGTCAGATCAAATCTTGTCTTTTACACATTGTACCATATTACAATGTTCGTACAGTTATGTGTCACGCTACTTGGATGACAAGAAAAGGTTTCTAGAATGACGGAAACGAAGTCATACATAGAAAATAGGTTAGGTATTTTCAATTTTTGTTGTATACTCAAATAAAAATCTCACTTTTACAGATGGATACAGTAAAGTTTGTTTTATTACTGCCAACAATATTACTCATGCTAGTTGCTGGTGTTTACCTATCGATTAAACTAAAATGGCTACAGGTATTTAGATTACCATACGCCCTTTCACTCCTTGGAGCTAAAAAAGGAGAAAATAAATTTTCTTCTATAGCCGCTCTGTTTACAATTTTAGGGGGAAATTTAGGAGTAGGAAATATTTCAGGAACTGCTGTTGCTCTAAAAACCGGAGGACCGGGCTCTATTTTGTGGATGGCGATAATTATTGTTATCACTTCTGTGATAAAATATGTCACTTGTTATCTAAGTATAAAAACCAGAAAGGAAAAGAACGGACGGTTTATAGGTGGCCCTGTAGCCTACATGGCTGATGCATTTAACTCTAGAAAAGCTACAATTGTGTTTCTAGTTGTTATGATAATGGTTTCAATAACAGTTGGTAACCTTGTTCAGGTAAATTCTCTATCAATACCACTTAACATGATAGATGTGCCTGTAGTCATTGGTGGCATTGTAATGGCCATAATATTTTTTGTTGTTGCAGCTCTCAGCTTAAAAAAAATTAAAATTTTTATATCGGCTATGATACCGATAATGACGGTAAGTTACCTCACACTTTGCGGTATCATATTATTTAAATTTAGTGAAAATATTCTTCCTTCTCTAAAACTAATAACAAGCAGTTTTTTTACAACTAGTAGCTTTAACTCTGGTTTATCTCTAGGTTTGATTTTAGAAATGTTGACTATTATTCAAGTTGGAACTTTGCGAGGTATTTTTGCAACAGATATAGGGCTTGGCCTCGAAGGAATCGTACATTCTTCAATTGTTCCTAAGAAAAATAATAATAAATTTATTATTGAACAGAGCCTAATCACAATAATATCGCCTTTTATAGTTGCATTCATAGTGTTTATTACAACAATGGTACTGCTTGTCACAGATTCTTGGGTCACTGATTTAGAGAGTACTAACATGTGCATATTTGCTTTTAGAAAAGCTATGAATTGGCCCTATATTGACTATTTAATTATGGCCATAATGTTTTGTTTTGCCTTTACTACTATTTTTACTTGGTTTTTTTGCTCAAAACAGACAATACGCTATGTGTCTATGGATAATAAATACACTAAAATCTGGATTGTAATTTTTACCATGATCATTCCGCTTGGTGCGATAGGTAAAGTCCGGTTGCTATGGGATGTTGCTGATATCTCGATTGCTGCTTTGTTGTTTATCAACATACTCGCTATACTCAAGCTAACCTCTCAAGATCCAGAAGTGTTTACTATGAGTAGCAGATATTTGAAGTTGCAAAAACAGAGCTATAGCTAAAGCAATTTAGGCTATGCAGCTGTTGTGATATAAGAGTGATTTCCGCCAAGAAGGATGTCATCCCAGTGCCCAGACACTGGGATCCAGGAATCTTGATTGGCACTAAGTTAGTGAGCATAAAAGTAGCTAATCTTATGTTAAAACACAACATTTTTGATGGGGTTCGTGAAAGGCTGGATTCCAGACTGGAATGACAACTTAAATCGTTTGATGTTACCATAAAATAGCTTGTGTCATCACATTAGTAACACAACCTTCCTTAATAAAAATTCAACCAATGCTTGTGATAATTATATTAGCTAGTATTAGCTAGAACTAAAGGCAGAGGGTTATTAGTGAGGGATATATGGGCACTAACGATACACAACAAGAACACATTTATAATGAGCGCATTCAAGAAATTTTTCCTTTATTTGATAAAATAAAAAAGGAAGACGACCCAATTTATAATGCTAGAGTTGATTTTAACACAGTAAAGTTTTTAACAAAACACGCCAACTGGAATTGGGACGAAGAAGAAAACAAAGATAAAGCATATGGAGTTATTCTTCAGAAATGCGACAAGACAAAGAAAGCTGGACAAGACCTTGAAAGTGAAGTTAAAGAAAGGTTGAAAGAGTATGTTGATGATGTTGCAGGAGTTTCAATATACGGTAATCACGCAAGTATTACGCTGGGAAATAACAAAAAAGAGTTTAAAATCAGCGAATTTTTAAACAGTGATTTTTGTGAGAAGAATGAAATCTCGGGATTTTCAACATTGCATAGTGATGGAAAGAGCGGAATGCATGGTTTTGTTGCCGAGGAAGAAGGGAAAAAAATAAGACATTATGTCGTAACTGATGGTTCATATGAAATGACTTTAAAGTGGTATGCGGAGGGGAAGGAATGTAAGATCAAAATTAAGATTGATGCTAACGGTGTAGACCTTGTTAAAGGTGATGATTTTTCTCTAGAACGGTTAGAAGTAAACAGAGATGTAAAAATAGGTGGTTTATTCTTGCATGAAATACAATTCAGGGAGAAAGGACAAGGAAAAGCGAATGAGATGCAACATAATAAAGACAGTAACGAGCTATCATCTGAAACTACAACAAGAATTGATGTTAATAGAGGTGTTAGCGTTCAAGCTACTGATATAACTCAAAAAAAAGAAGACCACCATTCACATTTTGGACTACAATCTAACAGCAGAAGGCAGTCTTACGATAGCGGAATTGGAAAAGATTTTGACGATAAAATTAATTCTCAGGAGGCTAAAGAAAAGCGTGAGCTTAGACAAGCAGCACGAGAAGCAAATTCGGGAGGTCAAGTTTATAACCTACAATCGCTTTTTGAGGAGAATCCTCAGAACAAAAAAACTCCTCCGCCACTTCCACCTAGAACTAGTTCACTACCACCTAAAAAAGGTGTTTTCGATGAGCAAGGGGGAGCCAAATCTGGAAGCCAAAAACCAGATGACTTGCGCGAAAATGAGCAAACACCTAATAATCAGCAAAAAGGTGCAACTTCTGATTCTTCAGATAGTTCTACTTTCACCAAGTCTGTAAGCCACAATCAAGATAATAGGCAAGAAGATGAACGGTATGACAATCCTACATTTGGACATGCTGTACCTGGAAGCCAAAAACCAGATAGAAGTGAGCAAACACCTAATGATCAGCAACAACCTAAAACCCAGCAACAAGAAGGAAATAGCAAAGGCGATCTGTTACAAGACATCAGAAATTTCAAGAAAAACAACTTACGGCACATTGATGTTGATGATAGAAAAGCATCAATTGCAGGAAGTAGAAAAAATAACCCATCACCGTTAGAGACATTAAAGGACATAATTCCTTATTCATCTTCTCCAGATAACAGTGATAACCAAGATGCTAGTGATGCTAAGTGGAAAGAAAGTGAACAGCCGCTCTCTGCTACAGCACTCAATAATAAAAGTGACTCGGGCTATTCATCTCCAACTCGTGACAATAATGAACAATCTCAAGTAAATCCTGAACAGTTAAAGAAGAGCTTAGAGAACATTGAACAAAGTGATCAAACTCCACCTGAAAATCTTCTTAAAGAAATCAGAGATAGATCACAGCAGGATAATAGAGGATTAAGGCAAGTTGATCCTACTGATAAACTGTCACAAGATAAAGAAGATGGATTGCAAAAAGACGATTTAGCAGATGTAAAAATAGTGGAAGGTCCAACTATTAGTGTCTCTGCTTCAACACCAAATAGTATAAGTGATTCAGGCTATATATCTCCAACTAATAGTGATAGTAAATCTCAAACAGATTTAAAACAGGTAGGAAGGAAATTAGAAGAACATATTAGACAAAGTAATCTAACTCTATTTGAAGAACTTAAAAATACATTAGGTCAAGAAAATCTCGGGTTAAAACCAGCTGATCAGAGTCAGATTAGCGAAGAAACTAAAAAACGCTTGAGAGAAGTTGGGTTGCTAAAAGACAGCTCAACAGACATAAAAGCAAACGATTCGGGCTATTCATCTCCAACTCATGACAATAATGAACAATCTCAAGTAAATCCTGAACAGTTAAAGAAGAGCTTAGAAAACATTGAACCAAAAGAAATCGGAGATACGAGTGAGTTAAAAGGAGCATTGGGAAACCCGGATAAAGGGTTAAGAGAACCGGCACAACAGGCTACTAAAGAAAATATTCCTAAAGATTCATTCTCAGAAAACATTTTAGAAAAGATAGGAGAAGGTAAACAATATGACCCTATACGTAAGTGGTTAGAAAAAACAGTGGCAGAACGAGAAAATAATGACACTAATCCAACTGTAGATAAAAATAGCGAACTATATAAATTACTAGAGAAAGATGAAGCACAACTGAAAGCTGGAGTAATAGAAGAAGAAAGAGGAGATACTTTAACAGAACACACTGATGGTTATGATCGCAATAGAATTGCATTAGCTAACAGAAATAAAAGACCACTAGATTGGGCTAAACAGGTTGCTGAGTCACAACAAAAAAAAGATACTAATAAAGGTATTTTGTAAAAGACAAGATTTGATCTGACAGACAAGAATTAACTGACAGAAGAATTGAGGTAGTCAAAACTAATATCAGGCTCTTGTGTAATGCTACTAATATTTTTCTGAAAAGCAATATATTTGCTATCAAGAAAAGTTTGCATAGGCGTTTTGCCATAGCAATATTTACCCGAGTGAGGTCTTGTCTCATTATAAGAACGCAACCAATGATCAACATCAATCTGTAGATCTTCCAAAGAACTGTAGATTTTCTTTCTAAAGATGATATTGTAACACTCATCTTGCATGGTTCTATGAAACCTTTCACATATGCCATTAGTCTGTGGAGAGTTGGCTTTAGTTCTAGAATGATCGATGTTTTCTATGCCCAAATAAAGCTGATAAGCGTGATTTTCGGGCTTGCCACAATACTCCGTACCCCTATCAGTTAAAATGCGTAATAATGGAATTTTCTGCTCATCAAAAAATGGAATAACTCTATCGTTGAGAAGATCTGCAGCTGTAATAGCTGTTCTGTCCGTGTAAAGTTTAACCATTGCAACTCTGGAATAAGTATCAACAAAAGTTTGCTGATAAATGCGCCCTATACCTTTGATATTGCCCACATAATATGTATTAAATAAGACTTGACCTGACACTTTAAAAAAGTAAGTTAAAAATAATAAAAATAAAGGAGTGTTAGATATGAGTACAATACAGACAAAAATATTAAAACCAAAGCTAGGATTATTAGAACTAGCAAAACAACTAGGAAATGTGTCTCAAGCATGCAAAGTGATGGGATACTCAAGAGATACATTTTATCGCTTTAAGGAGTTATATGAAAATGGAGGAGAGGAAGCATTACATGAAATAAGTAAGAAAAAACCGCTATTAGCAAACAGAGTTTCCGACGATATAGAAAGAGCAGTGATTAGTATAGCAACAGAATTTCCAGCATATGGGCAAGAAAGAGCTGCAAATGAACTGAGAAAAAGAGGTATAATAATTTCTCAGGGAGGAGTAAGGTCTGTATGGCTAAGAAATGACCTTGAAACTCTCAAAAAGAGACTTAAAGCACTAGAGACAAAAGTAGCTCAAGACGGAATCATTTTAACTGAAGAACAACTTGCAGCTTTAGAAAAAGTGAAAGAACAAAGGGAAGCTCATGGTGAAATTGAGACGCAACATCCAGGTTATTTGGGTTCTCAAGATACCTATTATGTGGGCAATATCAAAGGTATAGGGCGCATTTATCAGCAAACTTTTGTTGATACTTATTCCAGAGTTGCAATGGTTAAACTTTACACGGACAGAACAGCTATTACAGCTGCAGATCTTCTCAACGATAGAGTTATTCCATTTTTTGATGAGCAGAAAATTCCATTATTACGCATTTTAACTGATAGGGGTACGGAGTATTGTGGCAAGCCCGAAAATCACGCTTATCAGCTTTATTTGGGCATAGAAAACATCGATCATTCTAGAACTAAAGCCAACTCTCCACAGACTAATGGCATATGTGAAAGGTTTCATAGAACCATGCAAGATGAGTGTTACAATATCATCTTTAGAAAGAAAATCTACAGTTCTTTGGAAGATCTACAGATTGATGTTGATCATTGGTTGCGTTCTTATAATGAGACAAGACCTCACTCGGGTAAATATTGCTATGGCAAAACGCCTATGCAAACTTTTCTTGATAGCAAATATATTGCTTTTCAGAAAAATATTAGTAGCATTACACAAGAGCCTGATATTAGTTTTGACTACCTCAATTCTTCTGTCAGTTAATTCTTGTCTGTCAGATCAAATCTTGTCTTTTACACTGTTTGCTAATAGCGGTTTTTTCTTACTTATTTCATGTAATGCTTCCTCTCCTCCATTTTCATATAACTCCTTAAAGCGATAAAATGTATCTCTTGAGTATCCCATCACTTTGCATGCTTGAGACACATTTCCTAGTTGTTTTGCTAGTTCTAATAATCCTAGCTTTGGTTTTAATATTTTTGTCTGTATTGTACTCATATCTAACACTCCTTTATTTTTATTATTTTTAACTTACTTTTTTAAAGTGTCAGGTCAAGTCTTATTTAATACAGGTATTTCAATATAAATTGAAGTTAAAATAATTGCTTAGCAAACAATAGGTTTCATGTAATGGTAACCCTATAACGGAAGAGTAGGAGCCGCGTAAGAACAATACGAACACTCCAGCTAGGCCTTGTATATTGCATCCCCCCGCCCTATTTTTCCACTCTTCTGATGCTAAATAATACTTAATTTCTTGTTCACTGAGACGTTTAAATTTCACTATTGTAACCACAGTCCTGATATGTTGTTTAGATTGATCGGGAGTTAATAGACATACACTGGTGTATACTCTATGCCTTCTTCCTGATAACAAGCGGATACATTTTTCTGCTTGCTCAACGTTTTCAGCTTTGAGCAATATCCTTCTACCACAAGCAACAACTGTATCAACACCAAGCACAAAATAATTTGGATTTAAACTTTGTATTTTCTCAGCTTTACTTTTTGCCATACGGATTGAGTAATCCTTCGGAAGTTCCTTTTTTAAAGGGGCTTCATCTATATCTGCTGGCAAAATTAAACCTGGCTCAATGTTTATTTGTTTTAGTAAAGCTATACGCCTTTTCGATGATGAAGCAAGAATAAGATTATTTAGAGATCGTTCTGTCACTTGTACCTTTAAGCCTTCTAATGATCCTACCCTTTCTCGCATTCCTATCGTAAATGCTCATCTCAACTAACACCCTATCCCCTATAATGATGCGTATTTTACTTCTTCTCACTTTCCCTGATACATGACAGATAATCTCATGTTCATTGTCCAGTTTCACTCTAAATTCTGCTGCAGGTAGTAAAGCAGTTACTGCCCCTTCCACTTCAAAAATTGTTTTCGATTTCTCGTCTTTTATCATATGTTATATTATAATTTAATAATCTTTTTTAGTCTACTATAGATTTTAAATTATTATCAACACAAAAGACCTTTTGCGCCCCACTTAAGTTGCAACTTAACCCCAACCATCTTCACAATGATACCCTACCTACGTTTCTACTCTCTGCCACCTTCTCAATAGAACTTATAGGACTTATGTTGAAAGATAAATCATTATCACAATTTTCTTCATCGCTATCAAGTCCACTATCAACGCTTAAAGATCTGAGTAATGTTGTCTTCTCTCTCAGTGGAACATAAGACTCATTATCAACGCTTGAAGATTTGGATAACCTTTTCTTCTGTCGTGGAGCATTACCAGACTCATTAGAAATTTCTCCCGTTAATTGATTGTTGAAGCTCCTTTGTTCATCAGCACGAATTTTTTCTTCCAGTCCATCAAGCATTCCTACCAATTCATCACCCCATTCATTTTCTTCTTCTAATAATTGTTTACACTTTTCTTTCTCACGCTCTAGCTCGTTTCTTAACTCTTCGACTTTATCTTCATCTTTAGTGAGTTCAAGTGTAAGCACCTTATCTCCTGGAAATTCCTCGTACTCGTTTTCTAGTTCTTCAATGTTGAGTTTTAGTCTCTCTTCTCCAAGTGTATCTTGTAAATTGCTATCCTGCCTATCTGATTCTTTAATCTTTTGCCCAATTTCTACTTGTACCTTATATTCCTGATCTAATTCTCTTAGCTGATCTTTCAAGCGCTCTTTCTGCTGGCGTCGTTCAACCATTATCTGTTCCGCATCTTCTCGTGCTTGATTTAGCTCTTTTTCCAAATTCTTCTTTCCTGCATTAACAATTTTCAGCTCTTCCTTTAGCTTTCTTTTTTCTTCATATACACCTTTAAGTTCTTGTGCTTTCCCTTGTAGCTCTTTTAACACACCTGCTAATTCTTCATTTTTTTGTGCCAGTTCAGTTTGCAATTCCGTGTTTTTTTGCTCCTCTTTTTCAAACCTGTCTTGTAAATTGCTATTCTGCTTCTCTAACTTTACAATTGTTTGATTAGCTTCTGCTTGGGTTGTTTCTAGTTTCTCCTGTAGTCGCTGATTTTCTTGTATTAATTCATGGTGCTTTTTATTTATCACTTGCAACCCTGCTTCTATTTTTTGCTTCAATTCAACAGCTTCTTTTTTCAAATTTGACATTTCTTGCTTCAATTCAACGTTTTTTTCGGACAGCATCTGATTATTTAAAATCAATTCATCCATTTGTTGTGAAGCAAATTCTGTCTGAGTTCCAGTGTGCTGTAAATTGACTTCCGTTTTAGTTTCAATTTGTTGTGAAGCAACTTCTGTTTGAGTTTCAGTGTGTTGTAAATTGACTTCCGTTTGAGTTGATGCATTGCTATTAATAGAAGGAGGAAGGCTATTGTCAGCATCAACTTTAGGGTCTAATTCCCCCTCTGGTTCCTCGCGATAGGCCGCTATAGACTCATTTTGAAAATTATTATTAGCAGTAGGTACAACATCAGCAGCCTTACCTTTTTCTAGTACAGCATCATATAAGGAGAGACCTTGAATATATAATTCATCGTTTTGCTTTATTAATTCTAAGATCTCATCCGATAGCACAAAATCTTCATCATTAAATTTTAGTACTTCAGTTATGCCATCGCTACTCACATTCATAATCATGGTACACATTTCGGATCCATCCTTTACAGGCCAAGTGCTTTTCATTTCATAATATGCGCCCTCTTTAAATTTATAATATCTTTCCTTACCTTTCCGATGAGCGTGTATTTCATGTTTTTTATTGCAATAGATATTCAGCTCTTTAATATCTTTCTCTTGCTGTAAAATGTTACTAATCCTGGTTGGCTCACTTCTATTGTAATTAATAGAGTTGATATTCAAAACTCTATAAGCGTTATCAGTTTCTGTGTAATAAGCTTGAAGCTCTACGCCTTTCCTTCCAAGATATTTACTTGCAGCTTTTTTTCCCTGCTCTGCCAACTTTATGCATTTATCTATATCTTTCTTAAAGCTCTTATTAGCAGACTCTGTTACTGCTTTATCTATGTACGTTTTTTTAAAATCTCTATCATTTATTAGATCATAAAAACTCCACTCATCTCTATAAGCCTTCTGTATAGCAGTGAAGTCACTTTCTTCTTTCAAAAGCATTAAGAAGCTTACCTTGTCTCCTAGGTCTTTTAGTTTAAAGCCTGTTATTATCTTCTCTAATTGAGAAAATTTTTCAGCAGGATTATTTAAATTTTTTAACTCTTTGTATAATTTATTATTTTCTGCAATTGAGCGGCAGAACTTTATTATAGCAGAGTCCTTAGTGAAAGAATTGTCTTTTTCCATTTTATTGATACAGTCCTTGAGGGATGTAAAATGCGATTCAAGCCATGACGAATATAGATCGTATTCATAAAATGCCAACAAGCAATGTATTGCATTCCAAGCACATGATGCTACCCTTATAACTGATTCAACATCATAATTCTCTGACTGATTACTTGTTTTTCCTGCCTCTGCTGTTTTTTCTTCCTTAGCCAAACTTCCAGTCATAATACGCCTCCTTAACTATATTTATATTATACCAATTAACATATATTAAAAGAAATCAAACTGTATAACCTCGTCCTACACTAACTTTTATGATTACTTAATTGTGTAAAAATAACTGCAAGTGTTAAACTTGAGCTTTTATTTTTCATTATACATTTCTTACTACATGTTTATACTGCTGTCTTGCATAATAGACTATTCGAAGTTACACAAGTATTTTTTTTATTAGATAAGAGTTAGTAAGAGCCTGTTCATAATTTTTTCAGAAGTAAGGCAGTGAAAGCCAGAACGACCATTTGTAGGCTAGTATTGAGTTTTCGCTCACAATTTTTCCACAATCTTCTACATTTTTCTAACCAAGCAAAAGATCGCTCCACAACCCATCTTTTGGGCAATACAACAAAGGAACGTAATTCATTTCTTTTGATCACTTCAACGGTTGCACCAATAATCGTTTTTATTTGAGTTACAAAATTTTCTCCAGTATAGCCTGCATCAACCAGTACATTTTTAACTCCCGAGAGGTTTTCTTTTGCATTTTCGACCATTCTCACAGCACTGCTACGGTCAGTTATCTCTGCTGTTGTTGTATAAATTGCATGCTTGCGTATCTACTGCAATACGGCCCTGAAATCTTCTTGCCTGCATCATAGCTTCAGCAGTATCTGCATTTTTTATACTCTGTGCATCAATTATGCAGAAGCTTTTCCGACCATTGTTTTGTCGCAATTATTTTTTTTTAATACCAGCTCCAGAACACTTTCTTTATTTACATCTGGTTTTTCACTCCACTTCTTAAAATAGTCGTAACAATTGCGCCATTTTGGGAACTCTTTTGATACCATTCTCCACTGGCAACCACTTTTTAACACGTATAACACTCCACAAAATATATCATGTAAATCAAGTGTTCTTGGTTTTGTCTTCTTTCTGCAAGATTCCAGATCTGCTACAATAATCTCAAACTTTTCTCGACTTATGTCACTTGGTTATAAACTTCGCATATCCTACTTTATATACTTTATCCTCTCACTTTATCTCTTTTTTGAGATTACGTACAGGCTCTAAGATACAAAGACGTTTTCAGAAATCTTTAAGCTTAATAACATCCTCTCTCTTTGGACTAGTTGAGATTAGATGAATTGGTACACCTATTAATTTTTCTAACCCTTCTATATATTTTATTAAATTGATAGGCAATGTTTCAATCGACCTTTTACCTTGAGTGTTTTCTTTCCAGCCAGGAAACTCTTCATATATTGGCTCTAATTCCCCTTGTATTGAATGCGATGCGGGTAAATAATCATACATTTTTCCGCTATACTTGTAACCAGTGCATATTTTAATTGTATCAAAAGAATTAAGCACATCTAATTTGGTTAATACAATGCTTGAAACTCCAGAGAGTTGTACGGCCTGGCGCACTAAAACTGCATCGAACCATCCGCAACGCCTTCTTCTATTGCTCACTGTTCCAAGTTCCTTACCTATAGTAAACAAGCTATCTCCTACTTCATTTTTCTGCTCAGTAGGAAATGGGCCATTGCCCACTCTTGTTGTATAAGCTTTTACCACACCAATAATGTAAGCATTGGAGGATAACCCTGAGCCTGTTATTGCTTGCGATGCTACAGTATTACTTGAAGTAACAAAAGGGTAAGTTCCGTGGTCGATATCTAAAAATGCGCCTTGGGCACCTTCAAATATTATTTTCTTACCTTCTTTCATCAAGTCATTTAATATCTTCCACACAGGTTTTTTATATGAAAGAATTTTTTCTGAAATCTCTTGAATTTCCTTTAATATTTCTTCTTTTTTAACCACCTGGTAGTTAAGGCCTTTCCTGATAGCATTGTGGTAATTCAAAAGAGTATCCACTCTTTTATTGAGCTCATCTGCGTTTTCTAAGTCACAAAGGCGTATAGCTCTCCTTCCAACTTTATCTTCATAACATGGCCCTATCCCTTTGTTTGTTGTACCAATTTTGTGATTTCCATTTAAATCTTCAAATAGCTTTTCCTTGTCCTTATGTATGCTAAGTATTAATGGACAGCTCTCGGATACCATCAAGTTGTTATAGTTTACGTCTACTCCTTTAACTTTCAATGACTCTATTTCTGAGATTAGAGCGTGTGGATCAAGAGCAACGCCATTTCCTATGATAGATATTTTGCCTGGCCTCAAAACAGCAGAGGGCAGTAAATTTAATTTATAAACCTCATCATCTACTACTATAGTGTGCCCTGCATTATTTCCTCCCTGAAATCTCACAACTACATCTGCATTCTCAGAAAGATAATCTACTATTTTACCCTTGCCTTCGTCACCCCATTGCAGACCAACAATTACAATGTTATTCATCATTATTTTCTAGATTAATACATAAATATTAATGCAGTACGCTACAAATGGAAAGAGAAATCTACGCCTTTCCTACACCCCTTAAATAAAGAAATATACTGTCGATTTTCTTAATATATTACCAAATTATTCATCATTATATGATATAACTTACAGCATATTTACAGTAAGGTGTTATTTATGAAAGAGACAAAAGGAAAAAATAATAAGAGTCCAGTAGTTAGATTAAAGGCCACAGCTAAAGAGTTCAATTTTAGTAAATTAAGAGCAGATCAAGATAATAAATTAGCGAATTCCGGTGAAACAATGTTCTTAGATTTTCAAAGGATGAATTTTATTATTAACGGAAAAGAAATAGATAAAAATCTTATTATTGCATTTAAGGAAGGAGCTAAGCACCGCAAAAGCGAACTTTTTAATAGTGATGATATATATAATGACGAAATATTTAACAAAAAAGGAACAAGAGAAATAGATACGGATCATGGCAAAGCTTTTGTTGCTTCAGTACTCGAAGATATTGAGAAAGAGCTTGTAAGTAATGCATTGGGTGAGCTATGGAAAAATCACTGTGAAAATTCCAAAACTGCCAATCATCAAAAAACCGATTCATATAAGAAAGAATTTGAAGAATTTTACAATGCTGGCCAAAGGTATATCCATCTATTACCAACAGAGAAAGATGAAAACAAGGATTACCGTTCCTTTGCAAAAGAAGTTTTCAAAAAAATGTTCAGATACGCTGGGGCAGAAGTTCCAAGTGATGCTATTTTAGAAGAGCTAGTTACCAATTGTAATCAAGCAGGGTATGAGGCTGCTCCATTTATACAAACCCAACTTGCACTTGGACAGTCGTTCATAGTAGAAAATCCTAAAAAAGTAATAAATATTGATTGTGCTAACCAAAATAATGTGAGAATTAGATCTGATATGAGGCTACCAATACTCTCTGTTAAAAATCAAGTTATGCATGGCGATAAGATATGTAATCTGTCTAGTTCATTGGAATTTACAATTGAATCTCACAATGGTGAAGACTTTGTAACATACAGAGATGGTAAATTGTCACTTACTATTCCTAAAGAGTTAAAAAATTATAAAGATAATGGCAAGAGCTTGTTTGACATTATTAAAGAATATTTTCAGAAATTCTGTGCAAAATTAGGATTTAAACCTGAGACAAAAATACAAATAGAGCATGGCTTCGGTGCTCAAAGTAACTATTTAGATGGTACAATATCAACCACAGGATCAGATGCAAATGAAGAATTTATCAATCTTTTAAGCGAAAATCTCAGAGAGAGGTTATTGGGGTCAGGAGTTGCTCTAGAAGATGAAGATGTTGATGATGTTGTTGAAGTCAGAGTATCTACCGTTATAGATTTATTGAGTGATTATGCTAAATTGGAAGATAATAAAGAACACAGAGAGTTATTAATAAGTAAAGTAGCAGATAATTTAGGACTTTCCACTCAAGATAAAACAGCACCAGAAGTATTGATGGAATTAGGCTCTTTACCTTCTTTGACAAAAGGTCAGGTTAATCATAATCAAGTGCAGTCTGTTGTAAATACTTTTATTAAGTTAATTATTGAAGGGAAAAGCGAAGTATACAAAAAAGGAGGTGCGATTAATGCAATTGATGCAATTCATAAGGAGATAGATAAGGCAATTGTTGAGCAAGAAAAAAAAGCAACCAACAAACAAGATATAGAAAATGATAAATGGACAGATAGAATCAAAAAACAGAATTATTCTGCGGAATCACATGAACATTTACCTTAAAGATATTAGTAGGCTCTTTAAATATTTTAGAGTTCATGGTTACAACGGTTGCTATTTTACAGTGCATCTCACAACACTTTCTTCAAAAATATACATGTTAACATACCCTGGACGTACAAGATCACACTTATACCCAAGCTTTTCATAAAATACTTTCGCTTTTTGAAAATTCATGGTTGCAACGGTTGCTATTTTACAGTGCATCTCACGACCATAATCATGAACTTCTTCCATTAGCTGCTTTCCCATACCTTTTCTTCTATAATCAGAGTGCACCCAAAGCAAGTCAGTGTAAATTGAACCATAGATAACAAAACCGCTACAACCTACAATAATTTGTTCAGTATCATCGCGAATAAAAAAAGCAAATGGGTTACACGTACCTTTATCAACGGTTTCTTCATTAATCTTTTTGAGTAGGAATTCAATGTCTTTGCTACTTGGTGATGTGGTGTGTTCTATTTTCATCTCTCGGCCTAATACCGCATACTGATTTCTCTCTTTATCTTATATAAATTAATTAAGTAAAGTGAATACAGTATCCACACTACTAAAAAAAATGTGGCACAAAACATAAACATTGCAACCAGTGGCAACAGCAGGGAACTTTCTATTGCTATTCCACCTTTTCTCAAAATGCTTGCTGGCTGATGGAGAGTGGACCATAAATTCACGGAAAATTTTACTATAGGAATATTTATAGCACTAAAGATGGCAAATACTGCTGCTGATTTTTCTGCCCTCGCTTCATTATCAAAAGCGCTCCACAATGAAAGGTAGCCAACATATAGGAAAAATAAAATCAGCATTGAAGTAAGCCTTGCATCCCATACCCACCAAGTGCCCCAGGTTCCTTTTCCCCAGATGCTGCCTGTGATTAAGCATATTGCCGAAAAGACTGTCCCTGCAGGAGCAGCAGCATGTGCCAAGACACTAGCAATGCTATTGTTCCATACCAATGAAATGAAACCAAGTGATGCAATTAATCCATATATTCCAAGAGCAAGCCATGCAGAAGGCACATGAATGTACATGATTCGTACAATTTCTCCTTGTTTATAATCTTCTGGAGAGAAGAATAACGCCAAAGACATTCCAATTAAAAAACATGCGAAACAAATAACCCCAAGCCAAGGTAGAGCTTTCTTAGAAAAATAAGAGAAATTTGTAGGCTTTAATAAAAACATTCGTTTTGAGAATAATTGTGTTAAGAATTTACCAATTAGTTTGAGTTTTATCAACAGGATAGTTTTTCTATATTTACGTAGGTCAATAAATTAGCATAATTTCAGTAGCAGATTGCTAGCTATTATTTTTAGTATATGACCCTTAAAAAGCTTAATCTACACTTAGTATCAGATTCAAGTGGTGAAACTGTTATATCAGTTGCAAAATCAGCTCTGAAACACTTTCGTTCTGTAGAAACGATCGAATATGTTTGGTCTTTTGTAAAAGGAGAAGAGCAGATTGACAAAATTCTGGAGGAAATTAATAGGAAAAGTGATGAGCATAATTTTGTTATATGCACTATTACTGATGATGAGCTAAGAAAATATCTAAAAGATAACTGTATAAAGTTGAAAATTCCCTATAGAGCAATATTATCACATATTATTAGAGAAATTTCGTCTTATCTTGAAATTGAAAAAGACGAAAAGCTTGACTTGCATACTGAGATAAATAACGAATATTTTCAGCGCATTGAGGCAATAAACTACACTATTAATCATGATGATGGACAAAATATTCAAGATATTGATAAAGCAGATATAATTTTGGTTGGAGTTTCACGTACATCAAAATCTCCCACCAGTACGTATTTAGCTTACCGAGGCTATAAGGTTGCAAATATTCCTTTTGTTAGTGGGGTACCCTTTTATGTCGACTTGGCAAAATTAAAAAATAAACTGACAATAGGGGTAACAATAGACGTAAGTAGGCTAATAGAAATACGCAAAAATAGACTTACTTCAATTAACAACGAAGATAATAATATATATGCTAACCCTGAGAAAGTAGAAAAGGAAATTAAAGAAGCAGAGGAGCTCTTTAAACAGAATAACTGGCCAATTATCGATGTCACGCAAAAGTCGATCGAAGAAGTATCAGCAACAATTATACAATATTTTAATAAAATGTTATCAATTGACTAACTCTTGATAAGTGATTATAATGTAAAGTAATTTAATTCTTACTATAGATATGAAAGTCAAAGGGTCGCTAAAATCTCATCGTAACAGAGATAAAAATTGTAAAGTTGTGAAAAGGGGTGGTAAGATTTACATTATAAATAAGGTAAAGCCAAGGTGTAAAGCGCGTCAAGGTTCTTAGCTTTTTGTTCACCTTTTCATGTTATATATTTTTTATATGTGAAAGTACGGTGCTTATATCTAAAAAGAAGCAAAAGTTACTGTGTTTAAGCGCAGCCTTACTCATTTCTTCCCTTACATTATATTTCAGCATTAGCACAATTACAGGTAAACGTGGCTTATTGACGTTAATCGATTTAAAAAAAGAAATCGAGTACAATAAACTTTTGCTAAAGGATGTCTCTTCTGAAAAGGAAAAGTTGGACAACAAAGTATTTGGCTTATATGAAAAAAGCTTAGATTTAGATCTGCTTGATGAGCAAGCAAAAAATGCTTTAGGTTATGTGAACCCTAATGAACTTATGGTTGTTCTTGACGTGGAATAGCAGTAGTGACCTTACCCAGAAAAAGTGGAGAGAAAGAAAAGAGTTTTTTTGGGTAAAATAAAATTTTGGAGGATTAGAAATGGTAAGAGAATATACGGCAGAATTCAAATTGGAAGCTGTTAAACTGGCAAATGAACAAAGAAAGGCAGGTCAAACAATTACAAAAATAGCAAGAGATTTAGGAATAAAGGGTGGTTTATTAGGAAAATGGATAAAGAAACACAACGAAAAAAAGTCAGCGGCAAATGCATTTCCAGGTAGAGGTAACATGGCTCCTTACGACAAAGAGAGGTTTGATTTACAAAGCAAGAGTAACAAGGGAAAGAGACATTTAAAAAAAAGCCCTGGCCAGTCAAAAAGAGTAAAATATTTTTTTATATAGTAACTGCTATAAAGTACAGGAATTATGTAGGATTTTCTGCTAGTGGCTACTATAAGTGGACCACAAGAAAAATAAGCAGTAGAGAATCAGCAAATAAAGAGCTACTCGAAGCTATTCAAAAAATATATCAAGTTTCTAAATGTAGATATGGAGCTCCTAAAATTCATGCTGAATTGAAGGCTTTGGGTAAAAGTTGCAATTTGAAAACGGTGCAAAGTATTATGCAGAAAAATGACATCAGGGCTATACTGAAAAGAAAGTTTAAAATTAAAAAACAACAAACAGATAATAGAGCTGTAGCTCCCAATATACTAGATCAAAACTTTATTGTTGATCAACCAAATAAAGTATGGGATTACTTACATCAAAACCAAGGAGGGATGGCTATATTTGGCAGCAATAATTCTCACGTATGGTAGTTAATGAGTAGTGCAATAAATAAACAATTGGTTATGAACTCTTTATTAATGGCCATTAATAGGCGTAAACCTGTTAAAAATCTACTGCTGCACAGTGACCAAGGTTCACAATATACTGCGCAAGGGTATCAATATCTCTTAGCTGTAAAGAATATAGATGAGTAATAAAGGCTGTTGTTACGACAATTCTGTTGCAGAAAGCTTCTTTAGCTCATTGAAAAGAGAAATACTTATTGATACTTCACAACACTCTGCTCAACACACTAGAACTGCAATATTTGAATACATAGAAATTTTTTATAACAAACAACGTCACTATTAACTATTGCATTCCAGAACAATTTGATGCATCATTCTTTTTGTAAAAAACATTCCACACTTTCTCTCCACTTTTTCTGGGTAAGGTCAAAGGATCTTATGTCTTAAACCTTATCACCAGGCTTAACAAATAGGTGGCCCAATACTATTAACTTTATGGGTTTATCTTCGTTATTTGCTACTATCCAAACCCCATCGCTCTCATGATCAACAATTTCTATTGGTGCAAATACTACATAATTATTGTCATCAACAATCTTTATTCCAAGAGCACCTTCGTCACTTAAGCTCAGGGCTGAAGAAGGAACTTTATATGCAAATCTTTCGCCTGAAGGTAGCCTTACGTTGGCAGTTAGTCCCTGCAAGGATATCATTTTATTATTAGTTACCTTTACTTCTACCCTATAAGACCCAGTTTTAGGCTCAGCAATTTTACTAATAAAACTTACTTCACCTGCCAATTCTTTTCCGTCCAGCAAATTAATTTGAGCTGTGCTGCCTAGCTCTATTTTATTTACTTCATTTTCCGAAACGTATAACACTACAAGAATTTGATCGAAATTAACCACGTCAGCTATTTTTTGCCCAGCATTAACAAAATCCCCTTCGTTTGCATTGATTTTATCAATATAACCATCTATAGGAGATGTGACTGCAGTATTTTCTAAATCCAATTCTAGCCTTTTTAGGTCAGCTTTTGCACTTTGTAACGCAGTAAAAGCTGCTTCTACTTGTATTTGTGCCCCATAGCCTTTTTTATTCAGTTTGTGAGAGGAATCATACTCAATTTCACGCTGCTTTAATAAAGCTTTGGCTTTCTGAGCTTGCTCAATCCTGTCATAATCTTCTATCTTTAACACTACATCATCTCTTTTTACCTTTTCACCATCAGGTAAATAAATAGCAATAATCTTACCACTTATTTTTGAGACAAGGCTAGCTCTATGTAAGGGATTTACTGTACCAGAAAAATTTAAATATATAGTGCGGTTTTGCGGCGCACATTCTTGAGTTTTTACTGAAAAGCTACTAGTTGCATTATCGCTATGAACCGCCTGATCTTTTTTTAAAAATGCACTGCTGATAAAAAACAGTAGAATAAAAGCAATACTGGAAATGATGATTACTTTATTTCTCATCTTTAAACAATAGAATTTGTTGACCAATCTTGTTAGAAACAACTGCATAAATTTTCGAATCAGAAATGTAAGTATAATACATGTACCATTGTCACTCCATAAATAGTTTTATATGAGAACAAACACAAGATTTTCCTATAATAAGTAAGTTTTTTATTGCTAAAATGCAATTTTTAATCGAATAAAATTGCAAACAAAGTTGTGCATAAGACTGGATTTAAAAAAATCTCGAAAAACATACTAAAACTTTTAAATAATAACTTTATATCTAGTGGCTTTGCCTTCTCCAAGACGCTGTAAGTATTTCATCCCTAGCAGTTTCTTTGTAATTGCCTCTACTGTTCTTGGAGGAAATCCTAGAGCTTCTATAGCATCTTTTCTACTAAATTCTTTATCTGCAAGGCTAAGTGCCCATTCCCAGAAGAACAATTGTTTTCTTGATAATAAATATTCAGTATTCTCCCTCTCAAGAATATAATGCGCCTCATTTGCTTGCGTTTTGAGTACATTAAGAAAAAATATTAACCACGGGGAAATATCTTCTTTGCCACTTTTCCAGCTACTTTGTGTTTTATTAAGCGCTAAGTAGTAATCAAGTTTGTTAGTTTCAATTATCTTTTCATGTGATACAATAGATACAAAATCATAACCCTGCTGCAACAGCATTAAATTAGTTATCAATCTACTAGTTCTGCCATTTCCATCTTGAAAAGGGTGTATTGCCAAATACTCAAAAACAAAGTTAGCAACAATAATAAGAGGATGCTTAAATTTATTATTTAAGGACCAGTGATACCAATCAATAAGCTCTTGTACTTCCTTTCTAACAAGGTAAGGTGGTGTGGGATCAAAAATTATACCAACAACTTTTCCATTCTGATCTTTTGCCTCAACTCTATTAGAACTTGCTTTGTATTTTCCTCTATGATACAAATCTTTTTCACTATAAAGTAGCATCTGGTTGTTAATGTGCAATATTGATGACTCACTAATTGGAATATCCGTATAATCATGAAATATTAGTTTAAGCATTTCTAAGTAGCCAGCAATTTCTTGCTCATCTCTATTTTTAAATTTTTTGACACGTAGGTTTTTATATAGATCCTCAACTTCTTTATCGGTTAGACGATTTCCTTCAATACGGTTAGAAGCGCCAGAAGATGTAACAATAACTGAATGAGTTAATCTTTCAATTGTTTGTGGTAGTAGTTTTTTCGTTATCTGCCAGCTATTTTTAACACTATCAACTGCAGTAATTAACTCGTACACTTGCTCAATTACAGGCCCTTCTAGGTTGAGACGCGTACTAAGACGAAAATTCTTCCAGTTCATATTCTTCTCACATGCATATTATGTGAGATAATGTGAGATAATGTGATAAAAGTCAATAGTAAACTTTATATGCACAGCAGAGCTAACTACAAAAATTATACATTTTCAAGTGATCCTAACCATATCAAAAACTACAGGGCAAAGCTGTTAGAGGAAGGCTTAATTAGTTAAAAATTTCAATCTTATGTAAAATATTGTCTTATTTTGTAATTTTCTTGTTGACTAACGAGACGATATCTACTTTTCAATAAACTCCATTTGCATTTCTTGTATACTGCTTTCTATTTGCTTTATTTGTTCTATCAACCTTTCCTCTAAGTCGAGATTACCGCTCAGCCTCGCTTCGGTTCTTTCTTTTCGTAATGCATTTAACTCTTTTAGTAACACTATATTATTCCACACAATTTCTGCAGATTTTCTCTCGTTCAGTTGGCTATTTAGTACACTAGTTTTTTCAAATACATACTTTATAACGTTAAACTGTTTCAATTCTTGTAACAAAGCCTCTTTATCGAGTTTGCTTTTGTTACTTATTACATCAATTATACGCTGTTGTAATCTTTTCATCTCATTAGTAAATTCAAAATGAGAAAATTGCTCAAAAAATATAGGACGGTTCAAGATTTCAGGAAATTCTACGGCTATACGCAAAATTACGGCCTGATTTTGCTCTGCTTCAATTAGCTCTGGAGACTTGTTATGAAGATACTCACCTTTTGTTGCTCTAGTTTTACTATTAAAAATCTGTTTTTTGAAGCTACTTCTTAGTTCACTAGCCTTATTGTAAAAATAATCTCTGTAATACCTTCTAATACTGCTGTTGCTAATAGTATTTACATATTCCATGAACTTGTGCTCAAGAATTGAATATTTTTCCGGAGCAAGTTTTTCATAATTTTGCAAATTGCTATCGATTATGTGATGCCATAAATATTCAGAATGCAGTTTTGTTGAATGGTCAAGAGCAGTCAACACGTCTTCTTTCTTGTATGCCAGTTCGTTACATATATCGTATGGATCTTTATTACTTGGCAAAGTCACAAACTTTAACGTGTATCCAGGCTCTAATATTGGCAGAGCAAGTTCTGCAACTCGAGTAGCAGCATGACGTCCAGCACTATCGCCATCCATACAGATGGAGATTTCTTTAGCAAATCTCCATAGATTTTTTATCTGCTCTGCAGAAATTGCGGTACCAAGCGGAGCAACTGCATTACTAATTCCTGCTTGATGTAGCGCTATAGCGTCCATATATCCTTCAACAACGAGTATGTGCTGTTTTTTACGTATTTCGCTTAAAGCAAAGTTTAATCCGTATAAATTCTCCCTCTTCTTGAAGAGCTGACTCTCTGGACTGTTTAAATATTTCGGCTGTTGCTCAGAACTTAGCGCACGTCCGCCAAAACCAATAACTCTCCCTGCAATGCTCTGTATAGGAAATATCAGCCGGTCATAAAAATAATCATGAAAATTTTTGTTTACTAATCCAATATCAATTAAAATTTTGTCTTCAATACCTGAAGAGTTTAAATACTCTTTCAAACCAGAGCTTGGTGCATAACCTATCTTAAATTTATCTATGATTTTAGGTGAAATCTTACGCTGCTTTAAATAATCTACAACACTTTGATTTTTTTGTGCAAACCAATTTGCAGCTAAATCAAGCGCTAAAAATAGTTTATTGTCCTCTTTTGTAATACTAAGATTTTTGGGCAGTTCAACACCTGTAACCGATGCTAATTTTTCCAATGCTTCTTTAAAGCTTAATCCTTCAGTTTGTGAAATAAATTCAAATGCATCACCACTAGCCAAGCAACCAAAACAGTAATATAACCCCTTAGTATTGCTCACCGAAAAAGATGGGGTTTTTTCGTTATGAAATGGACAGAGCCCAACAAAACTATCTCCTCTTTTTATTAATCTGACTTTTTTACCTACTAGGTCGGATAATAATAATTTTGATTTTATAATATCTATATGATCCATCTTGTTAAATTAGTAGTAGGATAAAAATTATATAGAATTTATACACATCTGACTCGAAATTTATTTCTATAACTAAAGCAATTTAGATTTACCGACAATGTAGCTATACAAATTCAAGAGCAATCCTGTCATCCAGGTAGCCCACAGAAACAAAAAACTTCCTTGACAAACCTCGCCAGCGCCCTTATCATGAAACTGAAGCTATTTATTTATCTTCTCTGTACAGATTAAATGACAAAAAAACTCAACGTATCTGGCGTCTCATGTTTAATTTTTTGCACTATGTGCACCTTATGTCTTTATCAAATTTCCGGGTTTTGACCTACACAAGCTGAAATACGCTTATAAAGCATTTAAAACATTAAAAAACGCCAACTTAAAAAATGGATAGTGAATAACTAGCTACCCTAGGGTTTCTTTTGCCTTTTTTTCTGTTTAGTAAATTTCTTAACGTCTATAATTTAGATTAGTTGCAGCTTAAAAGCAGCTAAATCGCGGTTATTAAGTGTTTAGAATAAAAAAACGCCATACTTGAAAGTATAATGTAAGTAATTAGCCAACCACGGGGCTTCTTTTGCCTTTTTTTTCGTTTGGTAAATTTCTTAATATTTATACAGAAGGTGTCATTCCAGTGCTTGACACTGGAATCCAGTTCTTATTATACAGCTATCTGGTGTACTTATTTAAAATTAAGTTTTCTGGATCTCAGTGCCAAAGCACTGGGATGACACCCTTCCTGGCGGAGATTATTCTCAAATCACAATGTTCGTACAGTTGTGGAATGAATTGCGGTATGACGTAGGAAAACCTTAGCTATAGCTTTAGAACTCCCAAAAGGTCAGAAGCATTGAATGACTTGACAGAAAGTTCAAACCCATATAAAATGTCCTTATTTCTTATATGTTAGGTATAGTATCAATTGCCTCAGATCATGCTGGTTATGAATTAAAATCAGAAATAAAACCTTACCTGGAAGCCCTAGGTTACAGAGTAGTAGATCAAGGCTGCACTGCTAAGCAAAAGTGTGTAGATTACCCAAACTATGCTGTTAAAGTTGTAGAAGATATAACAAGCAAAAAAGCAAATTATGGGATATTAATTTGTGGTACAGGTTTGGGCATGAGTACTGTGGCAAATCGTTTTGAAGGAATCTACGCTGCTTTATGTAACAGTGTTGAGATCGCAAAATTAGCTCGCGAGCATGGCAACGCAAATGTACTGTGTCTTGGTGCAGGGTTTACTGCGAGTGGATTAGCAAAAGACATAGTCAAACAATTCCTCGAAACAGAATTTTCAAAAGAAAGCAGACATAAAAAACGCCTTGATAAACTCAGCAATATAACCTCTAAGAAAAAAAAAACAAAAACTTATAACGAAGATGAAATATCAAAATTCGCTAAAATGGCAGGCCAGTGGTGGGATGAGAACGGCAAATTCAAACCATTGCACATGATGAATCCTGTTAGAGTATCTTACATTATTGAGAAAATAAAAGAGTTAAAAAAATGCAATTTGAAAGAATTATCATTGCTTGATGTTGGATGCGGTGGTGGCATTTTGTCAGAGTCAATGGCACGCGTTGGCATTAACGTTGTGGGAATAGATGTATGTGAAGAAAACATAAAAGTAGCGCATTCACATGCAAAAAAAGTAGGGTTAAATATAGAATATATACACACCAGCATTGAAGAGCTAAGCAATGACAAGAAGTACGACGTGGTTCTGCTGATGGAAGTAGTTGAACATGTGGATAATTTAGAGCTTTTCATGAAAAAAGCGATAGAACTGCTAAAACCGGAGGGGTTAATCTTTATATCCACAATAAATAGAACTATTAAATCCTTTTGTCTTGCAATAATTGGTGCAGAGTACATATTAAATTGGCTGCCAAAAGGTACACATAACTGGAATAAATTTCTCAAGCCGTCAGAAATTGCAAATCACTTAAGAGAAAATAATGTAACGCTGCAAAACATGGCTGGCATGGAGTACAACGTAATAAAGCGTGAGTGGAATCTAACTAAAGGCGTGGATGTTAATTATATACTCTGCGGTTTGTTAGATTTAACTCTATAAAAGCACCATTTTCACTTCCAATACTTTGAAGGATCTTGGCCAGCTTTTATACAGTAGCCTTTATTAGTTAGCGCCCAACCGGAACGACAAGCATAACCTGTACCTACACGTTCATATCCAGGAGCAGCAACACACTTTCCATTCTCCAAGGTTTGACCTTTAAAAAGACAACAAACTTCTTTTTCTGTTACCTTTGTTACAATTTGAGGAGCACCAAAAAACACAGCAACAAACATACCCAGTGCGAAAAGTGCAGGCCAAGGCATTCTGCCAAATATTGCAAGTAAGCTTGAACCAATTATTACCACTGTAATCATTGGTCCACCTATTCCATGAACGTAACCTATTACATTACACATTACATCTGTTGCTCCATCAGCGTGTGCATCAAATGCATAGAAAACTATAAATAGAATTACAAGAAAATTTCTCATTGTTCTTTCAATAATCATGCCTGATTGTTTCTTATTTTAATAAAATTTCAGTAAATAGCTTTTTTCAAAAATTATGCTTAACCCAATCAATATTTATTTATTACTGCCTTTTTAATACTATAATTAACTCAGTTGATTTTTATCAAAATGCTAAACCATGGAACAATTCGAGAACTTTTACATCACCACGCCAGTATATTACGTAAACGATAAGCCGCATATTGGTCATGCATACACTTCTCTCTTGTGTGACGTGGTGGCAAGGTTCATGAAACTAGCTGGGAAAAATGTCAAATTTACCACTGGTACAGATGAACATGGACAAAAAATAGAAAAAGCAGCTAAAGCAAAGGAAATGCAGCCAAAAGAATTTACAGATGAAGTGAGCGTTTCATTTAAAGAATTGGCTAAGTTCATGAATTTTGAGTATGACGATTTTATTCGCACTACGGAGGAACGTCACAAAAAAGCAGTTATAGCTTTATGGAATAGACTTGAAGAGAGAGGGCAAATATATTTGGATTCCTATTCGGGTTGGTATTCAGTTCGTGATGAAGCATTTTATCAGGAGTCAGAGCTGATAGATGGCAAAGCACCAACAGGTGCTGAGGTCCAGTGGATAAAAGAAGAGAGTTACTTTTTTCGCTTATCAAACTGGCAAGAAAAATTACTGGAACTCTATAAAAATCAGCCAAGTTTTATCTTTCCTGAGAGCAGAAGAAATGAAGTGATATCGTTTGTAAGATCAGGGCTCATTGACCTCTCAATCTCTCGCACTAGTTTTAACTGGGGAATAAAAGTACCAGGTAATGACAAACACGTAATCTATGTCTGGATAGATGCATTAACCAATTATCTTACATCAATAGGTTTCCCTAGTACTGAAGGTGAGGAATATAAGAGGTTTTGGGCAGAACCAGAAACACAGATTCCAGTGTCAAGCACTGGAATGACACCAAACCAAGGGAAAACGCAGATTCCAGTGTCAAGCGCTGCAAACCTAGCTGACAACTCTTTCAACGTTCATGTAATCGGTAAAGACATATTGCGCTTTCATGCTGTATATTGGCCAGCGATTCTCCTTGCAGCAGACCTGCCACTGCCAAAACAAATTGCAGTTCATGGTTGGTGGTTGAACGAGGGAGAGAAAATATCCAAGTCCCTTGGTAATGTCATAGATCCAATTGGCCTCGCTCAAGAGTTTGGTGTTGATCAGCTACGCTATTTTCTCCTTCGGGAAGCAAGCTTCGGCCAAGATGGCAACTTTAGTAAGAAAAATATGATCAGCCGGATAAATTCAGAACTGGCAAACAACATAGGCAATTTAGTACAAAGAACAATTTCATTTTTACACAAGCAATGTTCTGGAATTGTACCAACAATCGATCAAAGCCTACTTAAAGGTGAAGAAAGTCTTCCAGGTTGCAAAGCTATACTCGATCAAGTGATGAATCACCTATCAAAGTATGAATTTAACCATATCATACTTCTAATCATCAACATCTCTTCTGAAGCAAATGCCTACATAGACAAAAGTGCACCCTGGACACTAAGCAAAACTGACAGAGAGCGCATGAATTTAGTAATTTACAAGTTACTGGAATATATCAGGATAATAGGCATTTTATTGCAGCCAATTGTCCCGAGGTCAGCGGAAATGATACTTGATCAACTGCAAATCCCGAAAGAGCAACAAGATTTAAAATCTCTGTGCAACGCATGCGTAAGCTTAGGCATTACGCTGCCTAAACCTACGCCGGTTTTTTTGAGGGTTGATGCTAAAGAGGAGAAATAGTGTAAAAACTATTTCTCCTGGATGGGATTATCTTTAGTTAACAACGGTGCACACCGCTGTCTACATATTCAAGTTAGGTGGCAAGTGCCTTAGTTACTTTAGCAAAATATGGTTTAGTAACATCAGCATCTATCACTACTACTTCAGTCATTGCCGACTTAACCTTTCCTAGGCTCCATGCAAACCAGCCTTGACCATTTTCTTCTTTAGTTGGCTGACTTTCTGGGCTAGAAATCTCAGTACCTTTTTCATCACCAGATTCTGCATCATAAAATACATCCTGATCCTCAGAAAGACTCATTAAATAACTTTTAGCAGCATCAACATTTAAATGATCAGGTTGCTTAGGAACGTTATCAATATTTAAATAATCCAAACTATTAGCTCGTTGCTTTTGCTCACTGGAAAGAACCTCAAGATTTAAATAATCCAAACGAGTTAGTTCTTGCATGCTAGGTTTAGATCCATCTTCACGCTTAAACTGCTCTTCCGGACTAGAAACCTTAGTACCATAAATCCTACTGTACAAGCTGCTTCCAACGCTGTTAAGTGCTCCTCTTACAGATGCAATTGACGCATCATAAGTATTTTTCAAGCCATCTTTAACAATACGAGTTACACGACCACTAATAAATGCTTCTTTTGTAGATGTAAATGCTTTTTCAGATGCTGTTTTGATATCCTTTGCAAACTCAGCTGATGGCATAGTATCATAAATATTTTTTAATTTATTTCCAACACTATTAAATTTCCCTTTTGCTTGTGAAATAATGGCTTGCTCTTGAGTTTGTACTTCGAAATCTCTCTTAGTAAGCTGCTGGTTTATGCTATCAAATTCTACCGCATTACCTGGCTGAGAAGCATTAATCCTTCTGGTTGCAGCCAACTCATTTTTCATTCTAAAAATCTCCCGATCTTTCTCAGAAATAGTTTTATCTTTATCTTCTATCTCTTTTGCTTGATTAGCCAGTTGAGTATTTTTTTCGGATATTTCTTTTACTTTCTCAGAAATTATTTTACCTTTAGCTTCTACTTTACTTTTTTCATCAGAAAGCTGAGCTTCCTTCTCAGAAATAGTTTTGTTCTTACTAACTGCTGCATACGAAAGTGCAATAGCTACAGCAGAAAATACAGCACCACCAATAATAAATGGAAGGCCAACACTTAATGCTGCAACTGGAGCTAAGAAACCAATATAAGGAGCTGCAGCAAACACTCCAGATGCTAATAAAGTGAAAGTAGCCAGAGTTCCAGCTATATAATAGGGTACATTGTTTTTATTCATCATCTCACGTATTATAAAATATAATACCATTATAAAAGGATTTTTAAGAAGTTGTCAAGCTATCTTTACATAAAAAAAATAATTGATAAACTTGGGAACAAGAAGATTGCTGCCAAGCTATGAACTATGCCTTTCCGTGTAATCTTTAAATGCACCTCTGTTAGAGTCAAAATATAGCTTCACACTGCCAATTGGTCCATTTCTCTGCTTTGCAATAATGAGCTCTGCAATGTTTCTAATTTTTTCCATTTTCTCTTGCCATTCCCGATGTTTATTGTTTCCTTCATTTGGCTGTTTTCTTAGTTCATAATACTCTTCTCTATAGAGAAACATTACTATATCTGCGTCTTGCTCTATGCTCCCTGAATCACGTAAATCAGAAAGTTGTGGTTTTTTATCATCCCTCTGCTCAACAGAACGAGAGAGCTGAGATAGTGCAACAATGGGAATATTTAGCTCCTTTGCAATTGCTTTCAAACCCTGCGTCACTTCCGAGATTTCTTGCACTCTATTTTCATTACTCCTTTTTGTTGTTCCTCTGATTAGCTGCAAATAATCAATGAATACCACTTCTACATTATATAATTGATACAGCAAGCGTATTCTGGTGCGAAGGGCACTAATTGATAGCGTAGGGGTGTCATCTATGATGAAAGGCAGTTCAGATAATTCTGTACTAGTATTGATAAATTCATGCAATTCAAAATCACTAATTCTCCCGGTTAATGCCTTATAATAACTAATTCCTGAATCTATAGTGATCAGCCTTGCAGTTAATTGCTCTGCTGACATTTCAAGCGAGAAAAACGCTACATAGTGTTGCTTATCTGCTCTTTTTTGCAACATCTTACAAGCATTAAGTGCGATGTTTAGCGCCAATGCTGTTTTACCCATAGAAGGCCTTGCAGCTAAAATTAATAAATCAGATTTTTGTAGACCACCAAGAAGCTGATTTAGATCTTGAAGTCCGGTTGTAACGCCTAGCGCTTCTGGATTATTTTTCAGTGTGCTGATCTTCTCAACTACATCTTTAATTGAACTTGCAAGTTTTATATATGTTTTCTCACCTTGTTTTTTTACTGCCAAATTGAACAATTTTGTCATTGCTTGTTCAATTTGCGCCTGTGCAGGATTTTCAATATCGTAGTTGTAGCTATCACCAACTATTTCTTGCCCGAGCTTAATTAAACATCTCCTTAAGTAAGTATCACGGATTATTCTAGTCAAACTATAAATATCAAGTGCAATACTTGCCTTCGCTGCAAGCTTTGCTAAGTACTCTACCCCGCCACACTCGGTAAACGCTTGGTCGTTCTCAAAAAACATTTTGAGGCTCAGTTCATTGGCAACTATACCGTGTTTCCTGGTTTTAGATATTTGCGTAAAAATACTTTGATGCAGTGGATCATAGAAATTTTCTGCTGTAATTGTGTCTTCAACTGCATCACAGATTCTATTATCACGAATCATTGCACCAATAAGCATCTGTTCAGCTTCTAAATTATGCGGTAATTTACATATTTCCTTATCTACACTTCTTGAACTGAGGAGATTGGCTAATTCATTCATTTTAAGTTTTGAGAGTAACTGTTGATTATTGTAGAATATTTAGTCCTCATTTGAAAGATGTAAAGGCAAAAAAATTTGACTAATTCCGTGTTGCCTATAGCATTAAAACTTAATGCCCCTGTGGTGGAATGGTAGACACGGCAGACTCAAAATCTGTTGCTTGCAAAAGCATGCTGGTTCAAGTCCGGCCAGGGGCACGTTAAATATTGGAAAGTGTATATATGTTACATAAATTTTTTGATCGTTTATTCTCTATTTTTTCTTCTATAAATGTTATTCAAAAGGTAAAGAAAGACGAAAATGGAATATGTTATGTAACGGGCCTCAGGCGCTATATATCAGTATTGCTTGATTTAATTATTATCGTTTTGTTCTTGCAGTTTTGCAGCCAAGCCTTTAATCAGCTCTTTACAAACTCAGAGGATAGCAAAATATTCAGCCAAGTTGCTGCAAAATCCCCAATGCAAGTGCCACTTTCTATAGAAGAAAAGGCAATGCAGAGTAGACTTGTAAAATTAATGATTCTAAATCAAATAGTCCAGTTTATTATGCTCTTTTGCTATGTAATATATATGTGGGTAAAGTTTGCTACTACACCTGGAAAACTATTATTTGGGCTTAGAGTTGTGGATGCACAAACTTTCGAAAAGATGACCCTAAAACAAGCAACAAAGAGATTTTTTTCCTTTATATTGTCAGTTGCACCATTATTCTTGGGCTTTTTATGGTCAAATTTCAACAAACGCTGTCAAACTTGGCACGATAAGATCGCAGGCACAGTGGTTGTCACGAGTAAAAGCCTTAGAAGGCAGAGCTAAAAACTACTTGACACCCTTCGCCAGCCCCTTTATCATGATAGTGAAGGTATTCAGTTATCTTCATCTGTGCAGATTAAACAGCAAGAAAACAACGTAGTTGGCGTCTTATTTTTAATTTTTTGCACTATGTGCACCTTATGTCTTCACAACATTTCTGGGTTTTTACCTATATAAGCTGAAACGCGCTTATAAGTCGTTTAAGACAGTATAGTACGCCAATTTGCAGGATTAGAGAGTGACAACTAGCTAACGCGGGGTTTCTTTTGCCTTTTTTTCTGCTTAGTAAATTTCTTAAACATTTAAACTAAGGTGAGTTGCGTTTAAAAGCAGCTAAATTGCAGTGTTTAAGATTTAAAAAACGCCAAATACTGAAAATAGACAATGACTAGGGCTTCTTTTGCCTTTTTTTTCATTTGGTAAATTTCTTAATGTTTGTAGCTAAACGACAACCGTCATCCCTGTAAAGATCAAGTATCCCGCTACTTGTTAGCGGGACCTAGAGATACCGCGAATGAATCGCGGTATGACGGTTCACGGTGGCATGACGGTTAAGTAATTCGTCATCCCGCTACTTGTTAGCGGGATCTCTTGTTAGCGGATGAGATACCGCGAATGAATCGCGGTATGACGGTCTGCGGCGGTATGATGGTCTGCGGCGGTATGACGTAGAGCTCGCGTCAGCTACTTTCATGACACCATTTGCTGTCTTCAAAAATGAATGTTCTTACAATTGTGCGTCATGCGCTTTATTAAATATTTTACTTAAAAATCTAATTTCTTATTATACAAGAGATAAGCAATTCATTGATGATGAAAAATTACAAAAAGGGGCATAGAAAGCGCCTAAGAGAGAAAATTATTTTAGATAATGGACAATCATTACTTGATTATGAAGTTTTAGAGCACATTTTATATTCAGCATATAGTAGAATTGATGTAAAACCGGTGGCAAAGAGTTTGATAGAAAGTTTTGGCAGCTTAAATAAAGTTTTTAATGCTGACCTGGAAGCGCTGCAAAACGTTGATGATGTCAGCAATGCAGCGATATCTGCCATCTTTTGTGTAAAACAAGCCTTTGTTCGTTCTGCAAGAGAAGAAATAAAAAACCTGCCTGTAATCGATAACTGGGAAAAATTGCTTGATTATTTAAGAATAAGTATAGGAAGCCTCAATAAGGAAAATTTTCGCGTCATCTATATGAATAAAAAGTATCGTCTAATAGCGGAAGACCTGCAAAATATTGGTACAGTAGATCAAACTCCTCTTTATGTCAGAGAGATCATCAAGCGCGCACTTTTGATTGGTTCAACATCCATTGTAATATCTCACAATCATCCAAGCGGAGATACACAACCTTCAAATAGCGATATATCTCTCACTAGACAACTAGCAGAAGCTTGCCAAAGTATAGGAATAGAATTAATAGATCACATTATTATTACATTCAGTAGCTATTTTAGTTTCAAGGAAAATAGGTTGTTGTGAAAGCCTTTATAGCTACAGTAACTTAGATTTACCGACAATCGTCATTCCGCTACGTGTTAGCGGCTAAGAGATACCGCGAATGAATCGCGGTATGACGTAGATTGCTGTCATCCCGCTGCTTGTTAGCGGCTGAGATACCGCCGCGGTATAGTAACTCGTCATCCCGCTACGTGTTAGCGGGATCTATCTGCGGCGGCATGACGGTAAGTTTTATTGTGGTATGATGGTGTAGTATAATGTTGGTAAACCTCAGTTACTTTAGCTATAAACGATTAAGATGAAGTTATCATATATCTATATACTTACAAATAAAGCTAATAGCACATTATATATTGGTGTAACTGCAAATTTGATCAAGAGGATTTGGGAACACAAAAACAAAATTGTTTCAGGTGTTACATCAAGATATAATGTAAATAAACTTGTATATTTTGAAGAGTTTGAAGATATAAGTTTAGCTATTGCAAGAGAAAGGCGCCTGAAAGAATGGCCAAGGCAGTGGAAAATTAATTTGATCAATCAAAAGAATCCTAGCTGGATTGACTTATATTACTTAGCTTTAAGATAGCTATGCTGAGATCCCGCTAACACGTAGCGGGATGACGAGAAAGGAGCAGCAGGATAACGGTTGAGTAATTCGTCATCCCGCTACTTGTTAGTGGCTGAGATACCGCGGCGGTATGACGGTTTGCGGTGGTATGACAGTTAAGTAATTCGTCATCCCGCTACTTGTTAGCGGGATCTATCCGCAGCGGTATGACGTAGGACTGCTGTCATTCCGCTACGTGTTAGCGGCTGAGATACCGCGAATGAATCGCGGTATGGCGGTCTGCGGCGGTATGACGGTTCGCGGTGGTATGACGTAGTAGCTATTTCTTGCAATCAAGTTTCGTTAAAAGTCAGATTGAATGGTTAAATCTTCCACCCAAATAACCACGCACTCTACTTGCTTGTTTGGATATATTTCTTGTACTAAGGTTTTATAGATTAACATCTGTTTTTTTATTTCATTTAATAAGGAAACAGAAACGTTACGGTGTGATTTGTAGTCAATTATGATTGCTTTATCTTGCGTTATGCATAGCCTATCTAGTCGTACTAATACTGACTTGCCATCAATTGTTCCACTCAGTGTAATCTCTGATTTGCCTTCCAAGTCAAACAAATAGCCATATTTTTCATTAAAGGCCAATATTTTACTGTAAATTTCATCCTTATCTTCACTGATGTTGATGTTATCAAGGTATTTTCTGACCCAATTTTTTCTCCTTTCTTTTTCTATCTTGGGCATATACTGCAATATGCTGTGAATAATCAGGCCTCTTGCATAACCATCTGTCATCCAAGTAGCTGACACTGGGATCCATTCTGCTCCTTCTTTTTCACTGGATTCCAGCGTCACGCGCTGGGATGACACCGAAGAGTGGGCTAAAGCTGGTGGAAGGGAAATGACCGGAACGTCAAAATAATCACGTTTTTTATAAATGTAAGGGTAGTTTGCATTCACGCATAATACTTCAACTTTTTCTTTAAATATTGGCTGTAAATCCCTTTGTTTCTTTTCATATGGCTCTCCGTACTTAGTGATTAGATCATACCAAGAGCCCTTTTGCACTGGCTCTTTACTTAAGATGTATAACTCATCTTCAGCACGCGTGAGTGCTACGTATAATAAACGCAAATATTCATTATAATCCTCTAGTTTTTTCTCTCTTTTTACTTGATCGCAATAAGCGTTGTTGTTTTTTCCACACCAAAATGGCACTTCTGTTCCATCAAAGATAATGCTTTCACTGTTTCTTGGCACTGTGTTTGTATCAACCAAAAATACTATGGGAGCTTGCAGACCTTTTGATTTGTGAATTGTCATTATTCGCACAGCATTGCGTTCTGATTGCATATCATTCTTAATCTCCGGATTATTCTCCTTGATCCATTGAACAAACGCTTGAAGAGATGGGTTCTCAAATTGCAACACAAGGTTCATAAATTCGTCTAGAACCTCGAAGCACTCAAGACCTAGCCTTGCAGCAAATTTCTTCTTACCTGTGCGCAGTATATGCGTGAATAATGCGAGAGGGGATTCTGTGCGAGATAAGTTAATGAGATAGTTTAATTCACTATAGATAACCACAGAATAATCCTGAATTCTTTCCCATAGTGAATGCTCTTTACGGTCGTATGCAATGTTAAATAAATCATCCTCGGTGAAATTAAATAGCGGTGATTTTAAAGCATTTGCAAGAGCTAGATCATTTGCCTGGAGGAGTAAAAATTCGGCCAAAGCTATTAAGTCCTGCACGGCTATATAGTCCATAATTCTAAAATAATCTCGGCCTACAACTGGCACATTTGCTTTTTTAAGTTCGCTTATTATGTAATCAACTAACACGTTTCGTTGTCGCACCAAAATCATAATGTCTCTTGGCTCTATATGGCGATCTTTAGCGACTAAAATTCGCCCTTCATTTAACCAATTGTGAATTCTGTTGGCTATTGTTTGAGCAAGTAATCGGTCTGCTATTATATAATTTTCCCTGCATGTCAGAGGAATTTGTAAAGCTTGCTGTTCTTTCTCTTTGCGCCTTGGTAACGCTGGCCAAATTTCAATATATCCTTGGTCATTTTCTCTATGTGGAACATGTTTTATTTCATTATCATTAAAAGATATTTCTGCGCGGAAGTTATTAAATATTCTATCTACAAGCATCAAAACTTCTGGAGTTGAACGAAATGACTTTTCAAGTTGGCATGATATCCAATCTCTACCACCAGTTTTCGTATGAAAGTATTGTTGCATATAGTTGAATAGATGGGGATTTGCTCCTTGAAATCTGTATATGGATTGTTTTACGTCACCAACAACAAATAAGGTTCGCTTTTCATCATTACCGGCAAAAAATTCATCGCAGAGATTTGTTATAATTTTCCACTGACTGATGCTATTGTCTTGTGCCTCGTCAACAAGGATGTGATCTATTTTTTGATCTAAGTTAAACAATACCCAATCTTTATGATCTGGGTCGCTGAGAAGATTTGTTGCTAAGTCAATTATATCATTGTAGTCAAGCAGTGCATTTTTTGATTTTTCACTATTATATAAATCAACATATACTTTAAATACACCAAGTAAGCTACTGGTTCTCTTGAATATTTGATAAGAGTTCATGTCTCTTATATGGGTAAATACTACATTCTGAACGCTCTCTATTATTTGCTCTGCATCTTTGAATTTCTCCAAAATACTTTTTGTTGCAATGGATGATATGCTCTTTTTTTCGTGCGATTCTGATTTTAAAAAGACCTTGGCTAGGTTTTCTACTTTAGTGTCATTCCAGCGCGTGACGCTGGTTCTTTTCTTCTGGATCCCAGCTGGGATGACAGTAGAATAAAGTATTTCACTATAACTCTGATCTCTTTTACTGCCTTCACTTAATATCTCGGCTAGTCTTTCCACGTGCTCAATTGTTTCACTCTGTAAGTCATGAATTTCATCTGGGGCGCTCAATTTATCTTTGATATATTTCGAATCATTTGCTGACGCTGATCTTTTTACACATAAAGTATAAAGCAAATCGCGTAGTTTATTTTCATCAATTTCAGTTGCAATAAGGTTGATATCATCCTGCACAGTTTCGTTATGAAGCACTTTATTGAATATGATGGAATGTAATTCTTTGCATTCGCTCAGCGTGCAATTTGGAGCAATGCCAGCTTCTATAGGAAAGCTGGAGATTAATTTGTAACAGAAAGCGTGTATGGTTTGTATAGTTAGACCAAGATTTTCCAGTTCAGAGAAAAGCCTTCTTGCTCTTGTTAAATAATCTTTATTTTTTCTGGATCCCAGTGTCACGCACTGGGATGACATTGGAAAGAAATCTAGTTGTTCTAGATCTGCTGCCAACACACTATCTGAACATATTGCCCACTTACTGAGTATGCTGTGAATGCGATTCTCCATTTCGTTTGCTGCAGCATTGGTGAATGTTAAGCAAAGAATATTTCTTTTGTTTTCTAATAAAAGTCTCAATACTCTGTCTATTAAGATTTTTGTTTTGCCTGTACCAGCGGACGCATTTACCCACACAGAGAAATTAGGATTTATGGCATTTGATCTCATCAGAAGTGCGAGAACCTTATAAAAGTTGACTAGAATAGCATTATACATATAATGTAAAAATAGTGTTAGTGAAGATATATAATGAAAAGTTTTTGTGTAAAGGCGCCTGCAAAAATCAATCTTTTTTTGCATGTTGTAGACAAAAAAGAAACAGGGTATCACTTGATTGAAGGTTTATTTGTCTTTGCTAATCTCTCTAATTTTTTGGAAATAAAAGTAGGTGAGAAGGATTCTAGATACGATAACTCTACAGTTGAATTTATAAACTCCGAGTCTAAAATAAATAACCAATATAACACTGTAATGAAAGCGGTTAATCTGCTGCTTAGGCATGCTCCTGTACGCACTAAAGTCACTGTAAAGGTTGTAAAAAACATACCAATTGCTGCAGGACTTGGTAGCGGATCCTCAGATGCTGGAGCTGTGGTACGTACGCTAGGGAAGCTGTGGGAGATTGATAGGACGATTTTAAATGAAATAGCCTTAAACGTTGGTGCTGATGTTCCCGCAAGCGTAGATAGCAAGCCAGTTTTTGTTAGAGGTATTGGCGAAGAATTATGCCACATTAAAAAATTCTCTTTACCTACAAATGTGGTGCTTGTGAAACCGAAAAAAAGGTTTTTGAGTACACCAGAGGTATTTTCCAAACATGAAGGAAAATTTTCTGAGCCAATTAAATGGAGCGATGACGCTGAAAAGGATTTGTTGAAGCTTCTTAAAGAGACGAGAAACGATCTTCAAGAAATAGCAATAAGCCTTGTTCCTGAAATTAAGGATGTGATATCAACACTTAAGTCACAAGAAGGCTCTATACTTTCTCGCATGTCAGGCAGTGGTGTATCATGCTTTGGAATATTCGATAGTGAGGAAAATGCAAAAGCTGCTGCAGTTAATATCGGAAAAAAGCAACCAGAATGGTGGGTATGCAACACTCAATTAATAGTTTGACTTATGGATATAACTCCCTTAATTTCCGAGAATAAAAATCTTATAAATGGTTACAGGGAAGGAAAATTTTTGGTAAACAATCAAGAATATTGCGGCTCAATTATAATTTTTCCTGAAAAGGTGATAAAATTGAAAGAAAGTGATATAAACAGCAAGGAGTATTTTGAATCTTTTTTAACAGAGGAAATAGAAATTTTGTTAATAGGTACTGGTAAAACACGCAATATACTAAGTTCTTCAGTGAAGTCCTATCTTATGGAACAAAAAGGTTTAAATTTTGAATTTATGACAACAGGTTCTGCATGCAGAACCCATAATATTCTGATATCCGAAGATAGATTTGTTGTCAGTTATCTAATAGCCATATAGCATGCTTACCCAGGACTTTTTCATCAACAGTCTAGTTGCAGTAGTTGTAATTAGCCTAGTAACAGGCGCTTTAGGATCGTTTATGATATGGCAAAGGTTATCTTATCTTGGTGATAGTTTGTCCCATTCTTCGTTGCTTGGTGTTGCACTTGCTTTAATCTTTAAGATTAGCCCATCGCTTAGCATAATGCTCATTGCAATTACATTTGCTATACTACTTTCTCTTAATTTTAACAGATTATATTCTGCTGATACGATATTGAACATTGTTACCAATGTAGTTTTATCATCGAGTTTAATACTTATGTCTTTTCTTCCATCTGGCAATAATAGTATTATTAGCTCACTGTTTGGTGATATATTAACGCTCGATCAAAGTGATATAGTATTGATTTTTTTAACCTCTGCAGTAGTTACTTTGATATTAATATTTAGATGGCGTTATTGGTTAATGATTTCAATTAATCAAGATTTAGCAGTAGTTGAAAAAATTAATGTTACCTTTGTTAGACTAGAATTTTTAATCACTCTTGCTATATTTATAGCAATTGCTGCCCAACTAATAGGAATATTACTCATTGCTGCATTTTTGCTAATACCAGCAGCATCTGCAAGGCTCATTTCGAAAACTCCAATGCAGATGATTATTGTTGCAACAGTTTTTTCTGTGATCTCTGGGATATCAGGTCTCATGTTATCTGCAAGTTTTGATTTGTTAACTGGACCTGCAATTATACTTGTTGCAGCGGTATATTTAATTATCGCTTATTTTATAAGGCTAGTATTAAGCAGGTTGGCTTAATTTTGATCTCGAATGTTAATAATTTTGTAATATACTCATTATAAAACATCACTATCTTAGCACAAAATAGTTTTTGCTATACTATTATTTATATGCTAATGATAAGTTGTTAATTTTATGGAGTAAGCAATATGAGCGAAGAAGGATTTTTTTCCAAATATATATCTCAACCTGTGAAAAAATTTTATAATTATATTACAGGAAAAACAGAAGAGTCAGATGATGTAGCAGGTGATGTGCATAATATTGCACAAGGAGACTCAGAGTCTTTGGATACTCATGTACAGTCAAATGAGAATGATATCATATAGATAGCATGAGGGTCACACCATCCAAAGTTAAAAAATTCCTAGAGAAACCTGATGCTTTACGTGGTGTGTTAATTCATGGAAGTGATAACAGTAGGGTTGATTTTTATGTACAAGAAATAATTGCTAATTTGGGTGAGTATTCAGTTCAGGTGATGGATTTTGCAATAGTGCATAAGTCACCCAGTTTACTGTTTTCTGAATTGGCAAACGTTTCGATGTTTACCAGCAAAAAATTAATTAAGCTGATAAATGTGAGTGGAGGTATATCCAAGGAGTTAAAAAATGTATTGGATTATAACGCAAGTGGTCATTATGTAATGATGGTAGCAAATGATCTTCCATATAATTCTGCGACTAAAAGTTATATGGAGAGTTCAAAAATTTTTGGTGTGATTGCTTGCTATAAGGACAGCAACAGCAATCTTTATGACATTATATCAAGTTACTTAAAACAAAATGATATAAAATGCACAAATGAGATAATCTACCATTTGCAATCTTACTTTAATCATAGCAAGCTGCCTATATGTTCAGAACTTGAGAAGTTAGTTTTATACTTAGGGGAGAGAAAAGACCTAAAACTTACTGATATAGAATTATGCTTTTCAACTTCCGGCAACGACTATGCTACACTTGATGATCTATGCTCTGCCATAGCAAGTAAAGATATGTCGCGCTTCATTAGAATTTCTGATGTATTGATATCGCAAGAAAATTTTTCACCGATAGCGCTAATTCGCATTATATCAAATTATTTCCTACGCCTTGAAAACGTTTTGCTGTCAGTGCAAGGTGGAATGAGTGAGCAGGCTGCGATTGATCAGCTAAGCCCTCCATTGTTTTTTAAACAATTGCAGAGTTTTAAATCTCATTTGAAAAGTTTGCAACTTTCAGAACTTAAGAAGATCTTGGAAAAATTGATAAGCTTAGAAGTTACCTGTAAAAAAACTGATTTAGATCATAAAATGATTTTTCAACATGCACTGACGGGTAGCTGACTACTCGGATCCAGCCTTTCTTATAATTTCATCAAAATGTTGTATTTTAACATAAAATAGCTGCTTTTATGCCTACCAAAATTCATTCTTTAGTGTGTGTCTCACAAGTATTCTTTGCTAATAGGATATTTTCGAATATAATTGAATATAATTAGATAAAAATACAGATATGTTTGACATTTCAAAAATTGTAATAACACCTGAAATGTTAAAATTAGTTGCTGAAATTGATGAATTTAAAGGAGCATGGCAATTGTTTGGTAATTTAGCTCCAGAACGTTTACAAATGCTCAAGAAAATTGCAACAATTGAAAGTATTGGTTCTTTTACTCGTATTGAAGGGGCAAGATTATCAGACCGTGAAGTTGAGCAATTACTATCCAAACTTGATACACGCTCATTTCGTTCTCTAGATGAACGAGAAATAGCCGGATATGCGTATGTGTGTGAAGAAGTATTTCAAAACTTTAACAAGATGCCATTTACAGAAAACACTATAAAACAGTTTCACATCTGGCTTTTACAATTTTCATATAAAGATCAAAGGCACATGGGAGAATATAAAAAATTCCCCAATCATGTTGAAGCGTTTGATGAATCTGGAAAAAGCTTGGGCATAGTTTTTGAAACAGCCTCTCCATTTGAGACAGCAACACAAATGCAAGAACTTATTTATTGGACTAGCCAGCAATTAGAGGTGAAATCGTTACATCCTCTATTAATTATTGGCATTTTTATAGTTACTTTTTTAGCTATTCATCCCTTCCAGGATGGAAATGGCAGATTATCACGCATTCTCACAACTTTCTTGTTACTAAAGTTAGGGTATATCTATGTACCTTACAGTTCCCTTGAAAGTAATAAGGAGAGTTACTACTTAGCTTTGCGTCGTACTCAACAATCCTTGAAGACGAGCAGCTATGATTTTAATCCATGGCTTATATTCTTTTTAAGGTCACTACAAAAGCAAAAATTTCATCTCGAACAAAAGGTGTCACATGAAAAAGTGTTAAATCTCTATTTACCACCACTTTCTGCTAAAGTATTAGCACTACTCAGCAAACATGGACGTCTTACAATTAAGGATTTGGAAAATATTACTAAAGCAAACTGCAATACCTTAAAGAAGCACGTATCTAATCTCGTAAAGAGTAATCACATCACTCAGCATGGAAAAGGCAAAGCAACCTGGTATGTAATATAGAGCTCAATAGGATATGTATTCATTTTGAATTGTTAAATTATTCAGCTATAGAATATAGATCACAGCTGTACAAACATTGTAGTTTGAGCCCACTAGATCCCAGTGCCCTATTCTTGTCATCCCAGTGCCCAGACACTGGGATCTCATTTTACTTTATAATGATGTCATGAAAGTAGCTGACACTGGGATCCAGAAAACTTAATTTCAACCAAATAATAAAGGCTAGATCCCAGTGTCACGCACTGGGATGACAAAAAAAGGAGCACTGGAATGACAGTAGTCCTACGTCATACCGCGATTCATTCGCGGTATCTCTTAGCATAGATCCCGCTAACAAGTAGCGGGATGACGGTTGTCAGGGTGTCATCCCAGTGCCTTCTCCTGTCATCCCAGTGCCCAGACACTGGGATCCAGAAAAGTTTGCTTGTAAGCAAGCAAACTAGCATAGAAAGTGGTTACAACGTTTTCGATGAGATTGCAGAAAGGCTAGATTCCAGACTGGAATGACATCGTTCACTATGTACCATATTGCAATAGTTGTGGTCAAGGCACTGGGATCTGAAATTGCAGTGTTCGTACAGCTATAGAATATAGATCAGAAGTGACAGAGCTTAAAAAAAGGCCTAACATTCTTAATAAACGTAAAAAGCTTTATGAAAATCAGAGTTGGAGTAATAGGCTGCTTAGGCAGAATGGGCAAAAAAATACTCAATGAATTAATTACAAATACCAAAGTGGAAATAGCAGGTGCTGTTGCCCGTTCAGGCAGTAAGTACATAGATTCAGATATTGGACCAATTATAGCCAATCTAGGAATTAAAGTTACAAGTTCTATTAGTGGCATATTTGAGTCATCTGACGTTGTAATAGATTTTACAACTAAAGAATGTATGTTAGACTGCCTTAAAGCAGCTGTAAAATTTAAAACACCGCTGGTTAGTGGCACAACTGGAATAGAAGGTGTCGATTTGAAAGAATATGCTGCTGAAGTTCCAATATTATGGTCAGCAAATATGAGTGTTGGGGTTAATGTGTTGCTGAAATTGGTAAAAAAAGCTGCTGAGCTTTTAGGTAATGAATATGACGTTGAGATTTGGGAAATGCATCATAACTTAAAAAAGGATTCACCATCTGGAACAGCTATAGAACTTGGCAAAACAATTGCTAACGCTTCAAAAGTGGATTTTCAGTCCAATCAATATTTACATAGTGGTTCAAACATAAGGAAAAAGGGGGGAATAGGTTTTGCAGTATCTCGTGGAGGTGGAGTAATAGGAGATCACAGCGTGATGTTTGTTAATTCTGATGAACGGATAGAACTAAACCACAAAGCAATTGATCGCACAACATTTGCTAGAGGAGCTGTTCAAGCAGCAGTATGGCTATACGAAAATAAAAGAGAAATTCCGGGGCTCTATTCAATGCAGGATGTGATATGAGCAATACACGTGCCTCTGTTAAAGATTTAAATCTCTGGTACGGCTCTAAGCAAGTTTTATTCGATATAAATTTGAATATTTATAAAAGAAAAGTTACTACTTTTATCGGACCATCCGGGTGCGGTAAATCAACATTTTTGCGTTGTTTTAATCGTATGAATGACTATGTACCAGGTTGCAAAACTGTTGGTGAATTAGATATCGATGGGCTGGGTGATATATATTCACGCGATATGGATGTTGTACTACTTAGAGCAAAAGTTGGTATGGTATTTCAAAAGCCAAATCCTTTTCCAAAATCAATATATGATAATGTTGCTTGTGGGCCAAAATTGCATGGTATGGCGAAGGATAAGCAAAAATTGAATGAGATGGTGGAAAATAGTTTAACCAAGGTTGGTTTATGGGAAGAATTGAAGGACAGATTGCAAGATAGCGCACTCAATTTATCCGGTGGCCAACAACAGAGGCTATGCATCGCTCGCGCAATTGCAGTGAAGCCAACTATTTTATTAATGGATGAACCGTGCTCTGCTCTTGATCCAATGGCAACCAATGCAATCGAAAATCTTATACAAGAGCTGAAATTAAGATTTACTATAATTATGGTGACTCATTCAATGAAGCAAGCTAAAAAGTTATCTGATAGTGTAATTTTCTTTCATAATGGCAGAATTGTTGAGTCTGGAAGCACTCAAGAAATATTCGAAAATGCTCAATCTCCCTTAACAAAGGAGTATATCCTGGATCATTAAATTTCTGACCTTACCCAGAAAAAGTGGAGAGAAAGAAAAGAGTTTTTTTGGGTAAAATAAAATTTTGGAGGATTAGAAATGGTAAGAGAATATACGGCAGAATTCAAATTGGAAGCTGTTAAACTGGCAAATGAACAAAGAAAGGCAGGTCAAACAATTACAAAAATAGCAAGAGATTTAGGAATAAAGGGTGGTTTATTAGGAAAATGGATAAAGAAACACAACGAAAAAAAGTCGGCGGCAAATGCATTTCCAGATGTAGCACCTTATGACAAAGAGAGGTTTGATTTACAAAGCAAGAGTAACAAGGGAAAGAGACATTTAAAAAAAAGCCCTGGCCAGTCAAAAAGAGTAAAATATTTTTTTATATAGTAACTGCTATAAAGTACAGGAATTATGTAGGATTTTCTGCTAGTGGCTACTATAAGTGGACCACAAGAAAAATAAGCAGTAGAGAATCAGCAAATAAAGAGCTACTCGAAGCTATTCAAAAAATATATCAAGTTTCTAAATGTAGATATGGAGCTCCTAAAATTCATGCTGAATTGAAGGCTTTGGGTAAAAGTTGCAATTTGAAAACGGTGCAAAGTATTATGCAGAAAAATGACATCAGGGCTATACTGAAAAGAAAGTTTAAAATTAAAAAACAACAAACAGATAATAGAGCTGTAGCTCCCAATATACTAGATCAAAACTTTATTGTTGATCAACCAAATAAAGTATGGGATTACTTACATCAAAACCAAGGAGGGATGGCTATATTTGGCAGCAATAATTCTCACGTATGGTAGTTAATGAGTAGTGCAATAAATAAACAATTGGTTATGAACTCTTTATTAATGGCCATTAATAGGCGTAAACCTGTTAAAAATCTACTGCTGCACAGTGACCAAGGTTCACAATATACTGCGCAAGGGTATCAATATCTCTTAGCTGTAAAGAATATAGATGAGTAATAAAGGCTGTTGTTACGACAATTCTGTTGCAGAAAGCTTCTTTAGCTCATTGAAAAGAGAAATACTTATTGATACTTCACAACACTCTGCTCAACAAACTAGAACTGCAATATTTGAATACATAGAAATTTTTTATAACAAACAACGTCACTATTAACTATTGCATTCCAGAACAATTTGATGCATCATTCTTTTTGTAAAAAACATTCCACACTTTCTCTCCACTTTTTCTGGGTAAGGTCACTTTTCCACTGATCATATTTAATCGCCATAACTTTACTCCTACTTTAACAATATTTTAATTATCATATATTATGGCAAGAAAGTCAACCCTACCTAATTTTGCTTAGTAAGCACACTAACTATGAAACAATCTATATTACCATCAAAAACAGAATTTATATTGCCCACTTCATGTCCGGTTCTTAAATCCTTCACCATTTGATATGGATGCATAACGTACGATCTGATCTGATTGCCCCAGCCTATATCGCATTTTTTACCATATTCTTCAGCCATTTTCTGTTCTTTTTTTTCCAGTTCAATTTGGTATAAACGTCCTTTAAGTAATTTTAACGCCTCATCTTTATTTCTGTGTTGAGAACGACCATTTTGGCATTGAACTACAACACCAGTTGGAATATGCGTAATGCGTACCGCACTTTCAGTCTTGTTCACATGCTGACCGCCTGCTCCGGAAGCACGATAGGTGTCGATCTTTAGATCCTTTTCATCCACAGCAATATCAATTGAATCTTCTATCACTGGAGTTACTCCTACACTTGCAAAACTGGTATGACGTTTACCATTTGCATCAAATGGCGATATTCTAACCAGCCTGTGAATTCCACTTTCACTTTTTGCCCACCCATAAGCTTTTTCTCCAACGATTTTTATCATTGCGGACTTTATACCAACCGACTCTCCTTCTAATTTTTCTACAACTTCAACTTTAAAGTTATGATAAATTTCTGCCCACCTTACATACATGCGCATCAGCATTTCAGCCCAATCATTGCTCTCTGTTCCACCAGCTCCTGAGTGGATTTCTAAAAAGCAGTTATTATTATCTGCTTCACCAGTAAATAAGGACTCTGTTTCTTTATACTTGATTAATTTCTCTAGCTTAGCTAATTCATTTTCAACTTCAGAGAAAAATTCTTCATCATTTTCATCAATAGCAGACTTCATTAAGCTGATGGCATCGTTGTAATCGCTTTCCAGCTTTAAAAACGACTCTACGTCATTTTTAATTTTAGAACGTTCTTTTAAAACTTCTTGTGCTTTTTGGTTATCTTGCCATAGGTCATCATTCGACGCTTGGGAGTCAAGCTCTTCAAGACGCAACTTTAATTTTTCTATGTCAAAGACACCTCCTGATAAGAGAAATACTTTTATTTAAGCTTTGAAAGTGTTCAAGAATTTCTGGATAAGTTTTCATTATACTTTAGATTTTAATATATTTACTATCAATAACAATAACAGTAAACAAAATAGAAATTTAACCATATGATAGTTAATTTAAATAATTTCATTATGCTTTAATGTTTAAGGAAATCAAGCGCGTATATTTATTAAAAAACAAGGTAAAGTAATGAATATTGAAATAAGTTCCCATTATGGTTTAGACAAAAAGGCTATTGATGACTTAATAGAGTCACTTGATAACGAGGAGCTAGAGAATGTTCGTAATATTGTAAAAACGATAGACAGTGTTCAGTTAGCTTATTTTTTATCTACTTCGATCAGTGATCACAGGGAGAAATTAGTTAATATCCTCGATCAACATTTGTTAAGTGATGCCCTAGTGCATGTAGTGCCAGATTTACAAATAGAGATCATAGAAACATTGGGAATAGAAAATACAGCAAAGTTACTAATGCTCCTTGATGTAGAAGATATAGTAACCATAGTGAAAGATTTAGATAGAAAGTCTGTAGAAAATATACTTTACTATTTGCCCAGCAAAACTCAGAAATCGGTAGAGGAGTTGCTATCATATCCAGAAGAAAGTGCAGGAAGGTTAATACATAAAGATATGGTTATAGCTCCATATTATTGGACAATAAATCAACTGACAGAATTTGTGTGCAACTATAAAAAAATACCAGAAAAATTTCACCAGATATTCATTATCAACTCAAAATTAGAGCCTATAGGCAGTGTTAATTTAAATAAGGTAATATCTCACTCAGGAGACACAATAATAAAAGAGATAATGGATCATGACATAAAAATCATTAAAACTGGAATAGACCAAGAGGAAGTAGCAAGAATATTTAAAGATTACTCTCTATTATCGGCTCCGGTAGTAAATAAGAATGGTAAAATTATTGGTGTGATCTTAATTGAAGATGTGATAAAAGTTGTTCAACAAGAAACAGAAGAGGATGTACTCAAAATAAGCGGTGTATCTTCTAAAGCCGATATAAATGCCCCTATACATAAAACTATAATTAAAAGGCTACCTTGGTTACTGTTTAACCTCTTAGCTGCAACAATGTGTTCCATAGTAGTTGGCTTTTTCGATGATGTAATAAAAAGTTTTATAGTGCTGCCAATAATCATGCCGATAATTGCATCAATGAGCGGAAATGCAGGATCCCAAACAGTAACGCTAACCATCCGGGCAATCGCAACAAAATATCTAACTGAGCAAAATGTAAAAAGAATACTGATGAAAGAATTTTTAATAGGTCTTATAAACGGGGTGATCTTATCTACTATTTCATTAGTAGTGTTAGCAATAAGGTTTCACAACTTCAAAGTGGAGATGATTTTTGTGGTCTCCATGATTATGATGTCAATTATTGCAACGTTCATCGGAACTTTCATTCCTATAATGCTTCATCGCTTAAAGTCTGACCCTGCCGTTTCTTCTTCAATCCTAACATCGGCAACAACTGATATTCTCTCAGCTTTTATATTTCTTGGTTTAGCTACGATCTTTTTATTAAATAGCTAATACTATCTATAGCTATACCGCCGCGAACCGTCATGCCGCGATTCATTCGCGGTATCTCTTAGCATAGATCCCGCTAACAAGTAGCGGGATGACGAGAAAGGGGCTACTTGGATGACATTCTTCCTGGTGTGCCCAAATCACAATGTTCGTACATCTGTGGATTTATTCGCGGTATAGATTCCGCTAACGAGTAGCGGAATGACGGTTTTTCAAATTGTCGTAAGTCAGTTTAGCTATAATATCAAATTTCACAACTTCACCAACTATTTCTTTCTATTAAATAAGAATAAATTGCCTATACAAAAATAGATTGGCAATATTTCAAGTCTGCCAAGCAGCATTAAAAACGATAGAAATAATTTTACTTCATTACTGAAAGAGGAATAATTACCCGAAGGACCTATTAAATTACTAAATCCCGGGCCAGAGTTTGTAAGCGTTGCAGAGACTGAACTGATGCTAGTTATAAAGTCTGCATTGCTTAAGTAAGACATCACTATTGATGAAATGGTAAACGTTAACATGAAAATTGCAAAAAATATAAAGACAGAGTGAACTTCATCATTCTCCAGAATTTTTCCATTGAATTTTACTCCATTGTCTGCATCAGGGTTTAATAAAAGGTAAAAGTAATTTCTTATAGACCTTAAAAGAACAATCAAGCGGAAGATTTTGACACCACCACTTGAAGAACCACTACATCCACCAACAAAGGTGAGAAAAAAAGCTAAGACTGAAATGAAACTCCAATCTATATGATTACAGATTGCATAACCAGTTGACGTAATCAAGGAAGTGATGGTAAATGTGCTGCATCTAAATGATAATGACACTCCTAAATCAACATTTTTATACAACCAAAAACAAGCAAATAAAGATGAAACAATAGCTATCTTAAAAAAGTAAGAGACCTGCTCATCATAGCAAATGTCTAACCGTCTTATGATTTTTAAATAGCTAAGAAAAGGCAGAGAACCCAAAATCATAAAAACGATCGTTATGGCTTCTAGTATGGGATTATTATAGTGCCCTATAGAATCATTATAGTTAGCAAATCCACCAGTTGATACAGCAGACATTCCGTGACATATTGCATCAAATAGTGGCATACCAGCTAGATAATAGGAAAATATACATAACAAAATTAAGCCATAATATATTGCCGTAACATGAATCACTACGCTTCGCGTATTCGGCAACTTCCTTTTGGTAGCATCTGAATATTCAGAATAAAGTAAATTATTTAGGCTGAGAACCTTAAACATAGGAAAAACTGCAATTCCTAAAGTGATTACACCAAAACCCCCCATGCCATGTAGCATTGCTCTCCACAGCAGTATTCCCGGAGATTGCTTTTCAATATCATTAAATATAGTTGCTCCTGTGGTTGTGATGCCAGATATCGTTTCAAACAATGCATCAACATAGCTCAGATTATCAAAATAGAAAGGAATAGCTGCAAACAGAGACAAGGCAATCCAGGTGCAACTAGTAATCGCAAAAATTGCCGGCATGCCATACAATCTACTTAATTTACCGAGTAAAATAAAAATTGCGCCAGATGTGCAGGTAATTATGAATCCAGCGAGAAAATTTTTCCATTCGTAGCTGAGATACTTATTGGTAATAGCAGGAATAAGCATTGCTAAGCTAAACAGCAATAGGAATATTCCCACAATAAATACAATTGAACGCAAATTTTGTAAACGTTGATGATTTTTCATAGAATTACTTCCTCGCTATACAAAGCCATAAAAGCTACTCTAACGTCAAGCATTTTGTTGGCCTTTATTAACAGTTATTAACAATATACTTGATTTACTTGTAAATATGTGTGATAATTAAATTTTTATTAGAGGTAAGATATGGTTGAATTAACTGATGCACAAGAAGAAATTCTAGGTTCATTAAGACAGGCAGTCAGGAATGACAATTTTCAAGAAGTCCAGAACGTACTCGACAATAAGGAACATAATGATATACAAGCAGTTTTGAGCCACGAGGGGACTCTGACTAGTGACAAAGGTACCATTTTAAATGATGTTATTGACTGTTCTAATGCTAGCGTTAACACTAAAGTCGAGATCATTGAACTAATTTGGCAGAAAGCTGATCAAAAAACTCATGATTTTTTGTGTGATTACAAGGTAACAAAATCTTTTGAAGATCAACCATATTTTACGGATACAATAGATGATCTTAAACGCTTTCAAGGAAAATTTGACCCTCATAGCACAGAATATTTTGCTCTTGCACGAGTTGTTCAAAAAATAGAAGATCACAAGTGGGTAATGGATCTTGATATGGCACTAAGGCGTGCAATAAGAAGTCTTAATGTTGATCAAGTTAAAACAGCACTAGAGAATTGCGGTGAAGATGTAGAAAGTGTTTTGACGCGAAATGTATATTGGAGTGATGCTACTGATATTGATTGCTTGTTAATTTATCCTCTGATGGTTGACTATGAAAGAAATCTTGGCAAAGAAGAATTTGAAAAGATAAAAGAGATCACTAAACTTCTTTGGGATAAAGCTTCCCCTGATGTTCGTAACTTCTGGCTTGAAGACCACATGGTTAATAGAGAAGGTCAAAATACAGAAGATAACTATATAATAGGTTCTCTTGAAAAGCAACAAAAAGAGTATGCTAATATAGCTGGTGAGGGATGGCTTGAAGACTTTATTCAAGAAGTTAAGGGTTATAAAAAGGACAGAGAAATAAAGCTTAATGAATACAAAGGGAAGATCGCTCTAGGCGTTGTTGGACTATGCGTAGTTGGTGCTATTGCAGCCTATGTGCTGGCATATCCTGTAGTTGCATTAGTTTTAGAAGTTTCAGCAGTTTCAGCATTGGCTGTACTAGCTTATATTGGAGGAGTTTGTGAGAAATCAGAAAGTCCAAATACGAAAAGTTTGAACCCGGTTGTTTCTGGGTGTTGCAACAACGCAGAACTGCCTAATCAGTAATCCATTGTCATCCCAGCGCGCCGCGCTGGGTCTGACTACGCTAGAACAAAGAATATAAAAGAAACGTTGCCGTCACGTTATATCATAAACCTTTGCTGAAGCTTTCTTTATATCTTCACTTGAAAGTGGAATTAGACCAAGCCTAGATAGGTACCCATCTTCAATGCCGATCGAATCTATAATTTCTTTTACGAATTCTCTTAATCCATCAACAGTATCCAAGTGTTCCCTCTTTATGTAAAGGTATAGAGGTCTTGCTAATATATATTTTCCCGATGATATATTTTCGTAAGTTGGCTCAATTCCTGCAATTGTGCTCCCTTGTATTTTATCTTGATTCCTCATTAAAAAGCTGAAACTAAATATCCCTAAGGCGTTCTTGTTACTTTTCAATTTTTGTATTATTATATTTTCATTAATTCCAACTTCTATATACCTTCCGTCATCCCTTATATTACCACATGCTTTCTTTCTTTCTTCCTGATCTTTATAATTCTCTTTGAAAATTCTCGAGTTCATGCATGAATATTGATCAAGCATAATAGAATTAACCAAAGTTTCGTATGTACCTGTATTTTGATGTGGACCATAAATTTCAATTTCTGTTTTTGGTAAGGCTTGATTGACATTAGACCAAAACTTCTTATTATTTTTTACTAATTTATCATTTTCTTGAGAATATGCAGATAAAGTTTCAAATAAGTCCTTCTTTGTGAAATCAAATCTATGGCTTTGATTTGAATTTGCAATGACAACTCCATCATAGCCAATGATGATTTCTATCACTTCATTAATTTTATTCCTTTTACATAGTTCTCTTTCTACTTCCTTCATAGGGCGAGATGAAGTGGTGATGTCTGGCGTGTCTTCCCCTATTCCTGAGCAAAACATTTTGAATCCTGATCCACTTCCTATCGATTCCACAACTGGAGTCTTAAAGGAGAATACACGGTTGAACTCTTCGGCTATAAACGAGATAAAAGGAAAAACAGTTGAAGATCCAACAATTCTGATGTATTTCCTGGCATCAGCATTTGATAGCGGCGTGAATAATACGAATACAAAAATCAGGAGAAAGTTTCTAAGCATTATTTTTAGTTAAGAACATAAATCTAATTATTGTAATAAAAAATCAAACTGAAAAGCTTTAATTGCATGACAAAAGCTACAGTTTACATTTAAATTTTATTTTATATTATTGTAAGTATTACACAACTTTAAGGGGCAATTATGGCAGTTATGCCAGATAAATGGATAAGAGAAAAAGCTGAAAATTTTGGAATGATAGAGCCTTTTGTGAATCACAAAAGCAGCAAAGGTGTTATATCTTTCGGACTATCATCTTATGGTTACGATGCAAGAGTGGATAATAAATTTAAAATTTTTACTAACGTTAATTCAGCTATCGTGGACCCTAAAAATTTTTCTGAGAATAGTTTTATAGATAAGGAAACAGATGTATGCATAATTCCACCAAATAGTTTCGTACTTGCAAGTACAGTGGAATATTTTCGTATACCAAGGAATGTACTGGTCATTTGTGTTGGTAAATCAACTTACGCAAGGTGTGGAATTATAGTAAACGTTACTCCCTTAGAACCTGGATGGGAAGGTCATGTCACACTCGAATTCTCAAACACCACTCCGCTTCCTGCGAAAATTTACGCTAATGAAGGCGCATGCCAATTCGTATTTTTAAGCGGCGAAAGTGAATGCGAGAAATCATATGATGATATGAAAGGAAAATATATGAATCAGCATGGTATCACTTTGCCGCTGGTGAAGTGATTGCCATGAGAGTGGTAATTTTTCACTTCCGTACTTTTTCATTGTTGCTTACAATAATTATAGCTACACCATGTGCTTTTCTTAATTAAAAACTTCAATTATTAATTGTAAGTTACTGAATTTCTTATCATAGTATCTGTCATCCCAGTACCACTTTCTTGTCATCCAAGTAGCGTGACACTTGGATCTTTTCTCAACAATTTCAAAAAAATCTATCAAAAGGAGGATTACCATGTCTACAATAATTTTATCATCAATTTTTGGTCAAGCAGGCAGCATTTTTGGTCCAATTGGCCGGATTATCGGCTCAGAACTCGGTGCTCTTCTTGGTGCACAGCTAGATGGGGCAATGTTCGGCCTTGATGCCGAGCAAAAAGTAACGCATGGTGCGAGACTAAAAAATCTGCAAGTTCAAACCTCAACCTACGGCAGAACGATTCCAATTATCTATGGCACTGCTCGTGTTGCAGGGAACATTATTTGGTCACAGCCAATAAAAGAAGAGGCGATAACCACCAAAAGCAAAATTGGAAGAGGTATGAACGTTACATATAATTACTACGCAACGCTTGCAATTGCGATCTGCAAGGGGAAAGTAGAAAAATTAAACAGAATCTGGGCAGATACAACATCACTTAGCTTTGATGAAATAGATTATACTTTTTACAGCGGCAGAGAAGACCAAAATCCTGATCCATTTATGTCATCAATTGAAGGAGAGGGGAATGTGCCGGCTTATAGGGGAATATCTTACATAGTCATCAAGAATTTTCCTTTAGCAGACTATAACAATCGCGTCCCGATATTTACATTTGAAGTGCGAACTGCATTAAAGCCCGTTGGGTTTTCAATAGCGGAAAATATTCGGAATATCAATATCATACCAGGTTCAGGTGAGTTTGTATATGATACAAAAATACAGAAGAAAATCGCGCAAGAGAAAATAAGCAGCAACCAATATATCCCATATGGGCTGGCGCAAAGGGTAAATCACAACAACCACACTAAAAAGAGCGATGCAGTGCTTTCTTTGGATCAATTAAAAGAAGATTTGCCAAATGTTGAGTTGGTGTCGGTGGTAGTCAATTGGTTTGTGAATGATCTGAACATTAAAGATTGTAAAATATATCCTGCAGTTGAATTTCAAGATGATTCCGCAATATTACCTGATGATTGGCAAGTAGGGGGTGTAACCAGAGATAATGCTCAGCTAATTTCAAAAGATGCGAGTGGAAACCCAAGGTATGGTGGCACAGTTAGTGATGCAGCGTTAACTAGATATATAGAAGAGCTACACAGCAGAGGTTATAAGGTGATGCTCTATCCGATGCCCTTGCTTGACACAAAGAACAAAGAGTGGCGAGGAAAATTGAGCAGGACCCCTGGGAATATAAGTGATTTTTTTGAGAATCAATATAACAAATTTATAGAGCATTATGCAAGCATTGCCAAACAGACTAAAGTGGAAGGGTTTATCATCGGGTCTGAGTTTGTCCAGCTTACCAGAGTAAAAGATGCTCAAGGTAATTATCCTGTGGTGATAGAGCTGGTCAAACTTGCAAAACAGATAAAACTTAATCTTGGAAAAGAAGTAACAGTTACCTACGCTGCAGATTGGAGCGAATACCATTCATATGATGGTTGGTATAATATGGATGAACTGTGGTCTTCAGAGTATATCGACGTTGTTGGCATAGATGCTTATTTTCCACTGACTGATGGTCCAGAGCCTCCTTTTGGTTATTCCGCGGAAGATGTAATGGGTGGTTGGAGCAGTGGAGTGGGGTATGATTATTTCTATGATTACTCAAAGAGTGAACCTGAAAAAGTAAAGTATAACGACAGCAGGTATGCGTGGAAAAATATAGAGAAATGGTGGAGTGAAACTCACATAAATCCAGGTGGTAGTAAAACGAAATGGCAACCAAAAATGAAAAAAATATGGTTTACTGAGTATGGATTTCCCAGTATGAACGGCTGCACTAATGAGCCAAATGTGTTTGTTGATAAAGGCAGCATAGAGAGCAAATATCCACGATATTCAAACGGAGAGGTGAGCTTTCTTTCGCAAAAAATTGCAATTGAAGGAACGCTAAAGAAGTGGCAAAGCTCGGAAATGGTAGAAAAAATGTTTCTCTGGGCATGGGATGCAAGGCCATTTCCTTATTTCCCCAATTTGTGTGATATGTGGACTGACTGCCATAATTGGCAGACAGGACATTGGATTCAGGGAAAGCTTTCACAGCTTAATATTTCCGATGTTTTATCGGATCTATTACAAAAAGCAGGTTTAAAAAGCGATCAGTTCGATACGAGTGATGTTAAAGGATTATTGTCTGGATATGTAATAAATGACCAGCAATCGGTACGTTCAATTATTAAAATGCTGCAAAGTTGCTATTTTTTTGATGTGGTTGAACAGGACTCTAAACTGAAATTTGTCCAAAAGGGCAGGGGAGTTACAACTGTAATGCCAATTGGTGAAATGGTTTTCAATAACAGTTCAAAGTCGATGCAACTTGTTAATATTAGTCAACTGGATTTAAACAATAAAGTTAACATCGTTTACTTTAACCGCAATTTTGGCTATCCAATTGATGTTAAATATGCTGAGTTGCCAAAGCAAGGCACTGCTATAACAGTTGAAATACCACTCATTATGGAGGAGGGAGAGGCGCAAAATATCGCTGAGGTTTTACTTTATTCTTCGTGGCAAGAGAGAAATATATACAATTTTAAGCTACCGATAAAATATGCATGGCTTGCGCCAAGTGATGTAATGACGATTTTAGACGGTGAGAAAAAGCATACGGTGAGAATTATAAAAACAAAATTTGAAAGCATGTCCATTCAAGTAAGTGGTGTTGGTTATGACAGCTCCATATATAAGCTTTCTTTTCCTTCAACAAGGTCACTTATGCTGAAGGAATACCCTCCCTCTCACATTAGCAAAACCATTGTAGAAATGATAGATTTACCGGATATTAAAGGTAATAGTGCAAGCTTTACTTTAATTAGTGAGGAAAAGAATTGGAAGGGAGCAACACTCTTTATTTCGTACAACGATAAGGATTATAAGCCTATTGCAAGCACAAACAAGCAGTCTACTTACGGATATGTAATGGAATCTACCGACGAGGGGCTTATAGTAGTGCTACGTTTTGGTAAGCTGCTAGGAATTATCGATTCAAATTCAGCATTAATCGGAAAAGAGGTAATAAAATTCCAGAGTGCTGAACTTATAGATAAAAATAAATATAAGCTTAGTAACCTAATCAGAGGACAAGAAGGTACTAAAGAGTATCAGCACACTGCAGGTGAAAAATTTGTTCTACTTGACGATTCAATAATATCTTTCGAAGTGCAAAGGGGAAAAAAGTTTTACCTAAAAGCAGTGACTTACGGTGACTCGCTGGAAAATACGGAAGTGAAAGTGATAAATTCATTTAGTAATTGAAATTTAATAAAGTAAGTGCTGGAATTAATATACAGGTATTAATGGTAGAGATATAACATGTCAAAGGAAATGGTCAATGCGTTGAAAGCTGAAGTGAAGAAGCTCAAATATGCTGATTTCAAAGCTAACACTTGGGACGAAGTAATTTCTGGTGAGGGAACATATAAGGATCTTAATAGAACACACGGCCTTGCTATTAACGGACAAAAAATAACTAACGAATTTATTAACAATCTGTATTCAAAACATAAAAATCTAATTCTACGGGATGAAAACGGAAAAGGGAATTATCGTCCATTTCTCAGACAAATTTTTACAGAAATGTTTAAACACGTTGGTGCAACAATTCCCAATAACTCTATTATTGAGGAGTTAATAAATAACTATTATCAGGGCGGATATACTCATTTTCTTCCTAATGATATGAGTCAAGCTCTTGGATCTTTTCATTTGTCAACGCAAAGCAACTGTATGACAAGAGAGTATATTATGGATTGTCGTGAACCCAATTGTATAAAGCTTAGTTTTAGCATGAAATATACAAAAATGCTTAACTATGATGATTATACATATATCGAAACACCAGGTTTTTGCAGTTCAGCGGAGTTTAAACTGAAATGTGAAGATAAAAATGTAACATATGAAGATGGTAAAGTACTTCTTACCATTCCTAAAGAGCTAAAAAACTACAAAGTAAGTGGTAAGAATTTGTTTGATGTTATTGTTGAATATTTTCAGAAGCTTTGCGAAAAATTGGGCTTTAAATTTGAGACAAAAGTGGAACATAGCCTTGGTGAACCACTAAAGGTAGTAAGTGAGGCAAATGCATCTTCTGTTGAAGACTTAAAGCTTAAAGTGAATAATCAAAGGTAAGATATTGAAATTCGTGCTTTTCATGATTTTAGCTTAAGATTTCAGTGTCAAAGCACATAACTGTACGAACATTGTGATTTGAATCCACTAGGAGGGTGTCATCTAAGTAGCCTCCTTCTCCTGTCATCCCAGTGCCATGACTACTTGGATCCAGAAACTTAATTGCAAGTAAGTAAACTGCTTTGATGAAATTGTATAATGGAAACTAGATCCAAGTAGTCATGGCACTGCCCTACTGGATAGAGCCTTCACAGGCTTTTTCTTGAATAGCTACTCTTAATTTCAGTAGTTAATTTAATATACTAATGAAAAAAATACATTATAATTAAGTATATTTAATCCAGTAAATCATTAAGTGAAAACAGCTCTTTCGCAAAATATCATCTCTCTTATTATGATATTGTCTGTAGCAATTGTCGATATGGCAACTGACCTATACTCAGTTGCACTACCAAGCATTGCCAATTATTTTAAAGTAGAAGGCAGTGTAGTGCAGCTTACAATTAGCTTAAATCTAGTTGGATTTGCGGTATCTGGCTTAATTTATGGTCCATTATCGGACCATTATGGTAGGCGTCCAATGATGCTGATTGGTATGACAATTTTTACTTTGGCAAGTGTCATGTGTTATATAGCCGACAGTATTATGCTCTTGATACTAATTCGCTTCATACAAGGGGCAGGAGCTGGTGTTGCAGGTGTTGTTGGGTATGCAGCAATAAGGGATATGTACTCGGGTAGTGAATACTCGAGAGTAATTTCAAAATTAAATATGGTTGTGGCACTCTCACCTGGAATAGCTCCAGTGGTGGGCAGTTATATAATTTCACATGGGTATCATTGGAAATTTTTGTTTTTTATTATGTCACTCGCGGCAATTGCTATACTTATTTTTATCTACTTTAAGTTACAAGAAACACTCACTGTAAATAAAAATGAAACCAGTATAACTAACATAACTACTAATATCTTCAAGCAATATATATCAATATTTAGAAATTATCGTTTCCTTGGGTTTTCAGCCATTCATGGATTAACTTTCATGTGGCTTTGGGCATACATTGCTAACTACCCGTTCATATTTGAATCGATGGGCATTGAAGTACAGTATTTTGGCTACCTCATATCGATCATAGTCATATTTTACATAATTGGAACTTTAATTAATAGAAGGTATGTACCAAAAGTAGGGGTTAGCAAAATGCTAATAATAGGTTTGGTGTTACCGATAATATCCGATAGTTTATTGGTATATTTTTATTTCGCGGACAAGTTGAATATATTCATTCTTCAAACTGCTTGGATTCCAGCCAATATCGGACTTGCATTAATAATAAGCAATAACGTAACTTCTGCTTTAGAAACGATCAAAGGTATAGGGCTTGGTAGTGCAGTTCTCTCATTCTGCAATATGATGTTTGGGGCTATTGGAATATATATAGTAGGAAAATTTTTTCGCTATGGTATTTTACCAAATTTACTATTAACAATAGCATGCTCTACAATTGCAATTCTTATGTACAGCCAGCTCAAATGTACTGAAAAACACAGGGAATAACCATTATTTGCGTGATCCAGAGCTCATGGGTTATTAATGACTTTATCATGATAATATAATTTTACAGGGGGTGAGAGCTCATAGATTATTAACGACTTTATCATAACAATATAGTTTTACAGGAGGTATGGGATGAGTAATTTACAAAGTATAAATAATGATTGGTTTTCTGCTGTTATAAAAGGTAATACTAATAAAGTAAAGCGTCTAATAAGTGAAGGAGCTGAGGTTAATGCAGTAGATGAATATAACATGACTCCTTTACATTATGCTGCTACGAATGGCGATGCAGAGATAGTAAAAGATCTATTGGATAATGGGGCAGATGTTAATGCAGTAGGTCAAGATGAAAAGACTCCTTTACATTGGGCTGCTGCACATGGCCGTAAAGATGCAGTAGATGCCCTACTGAAAGTAAAAGGGATCGATGTTAATGCACAAGATAAAGATGGAAAGACTCCTTTACATTGGGTTGCTGAAAATGGCCATAAAGAAGTAGCAGAAGCCCTACTGCAAGTAAAAGGGATCGATGTTGATGCACAAGATAAAGATGGAAAGACTCCTTTACACTTTGCTGCTGAAAGTGGTTATCAGCAGGTGGTGCAAGCTCTATTGGATAAAGGGGCAGATGTTAATGCAGTAGATGATGATGGAAAGACTCCTCTACATTGGGCTGCTGAAAATGGCCATGCAGAGATAGTAAAAGATCTATTGGACAAAGGGGCAAATGTTAATGCAGAGGATGATAATGGAAATACTCCTTTAGGTTTAGCCGCTGATGAAGAAATAAAAACTCTATTGCAATCCGCAGAAGAATCTGATGATGCTAGTCCAGTATTGCAAGATGATGAAGAAGAAAGCCAAGTTCCACAAAATGCTGCTTTATTTGAGGCTGTTGAAAGAGGTGATATTGATGGATTAAAGCGTCTAATAAGTGAAGGAGCAGATGTTAATGCTTTAGATGGAAACAGATTTACTCCTTTACGGCATGCTATTGCCAAAGGAAACAAAGATATGGTCTCGCTTTTAATTGATAGCAAAGCAGATGTTAATGCACAGTCTGAAACTGGACGCGCTCTTTTACATGTTGCTGTTGACGAAGCCAACAAAACGCAACCACTCGATACAAGCATAATAGAAGCTCTATTAAAAGTAGAAGGAATCAACGTTAATGCAGTAGATAAAGATGGAAAGACTCCTTTACATGAAGCTGCTAAAAGTTACAATCAGCAAATAGTAACAGTTCTATTAGAAGCAAAAGGAATTTATGTTACTCCACTAGATAATACTCGCAGCACTCCTTTAAATCTTGCCTCTCAACAAGGCAGGCAACATATAGTAAAAATTCTAGAAGAAACGCAAAAGGACATCGAAGCTTTGTATTCAGCCGTTAAAAGTGATAATTATGAGGAAGTTCAAAGTCTATTAAGTAAAAAAGTAAACGTTAATTCAATAGACAACGATGGAAAAACTCTTTTACATTTTGCTGCTATAAAGGGCAATGTAGAAATAGTAAGAGCTCTAATACAAACAGGGGCAGATGTTAATATAGCAGATAAAGATGGAAGGGTTCCTTTATTTGAAGCTGCTTTCTATGGTCATAAAGATGCAACTGAAGTTTTATTAAATAATGGAGCAAAGGTTGATACAGTAATGGAATCACTTCTTCAGAGTATGATGGAATATAATTACAATAGTAGCCATAAAGATATAGTTAAAGCTTTATTAAACAAGGGAGCAAATGCTGATGCAGTAGATTCATATGGACATACTCTTTTGCATTGGGCTGCTAGAGAAGGTTATACGGATATAGCAGAACTTTTATTAGAAAAAGGAGCGAATGTTAATATACAAGATAACGATCTATGGACTCCTTTACATTTTGCTACAAAAAATAAAGTGTTTATGGGTTATGCAGATCGTCCAGCAAACGCCTCTGCGGAAACAGTAAAATTCTTAATAAAAAAAGGAGCAGATGTTAATATAGAAAATGAAGATGGAAATACTCCTTTCAAATTAGCCACTGATGAAGGAATAAAAACTCTATTGCAACCAGCAGAAAAATCTGATGATAGTTCAGCTGGTGGATCATCGACAGATAGTGAAGGGGGTCAAGAGGAAGAAAAACGAGTAGGTGATGATACTGAACTACAATCAGATAATAGCAAAGAAGGGGAAAAAACCAGCACCACCAGTGCAGAACAAGGAACTGATGTACAAGACAACGATGTAGGTCCTGTTGCTTCCACAGAACCTGCACAAACAGAAGAACAGCCGAGCTCTTTTTTTGGTAGTTTGTTTAGTATACTTATGAAGCCTTTTTCATTAATTGCATCATTTTTTGGTGGTTTTTTTTCATGGTTGTTTGGGTCTGACGAAGAAAAGTCTGACACACAACCTTATGATGATTCTTCTTCACCTGGGGTCGATCAATCAGTTGAACAAAATAATGGTGATCATAATGACCAGAGCAATGTGATTTGATAGTGATCTTCTACCGGAAAAGGTGTCATCCCAGTGCTTGACACTGGGATGGCTTTGTTGCATCGCTAGCTATGATAGATTAAAGATAAAAAAGATAGGGAATATCAGTAGCTTATTATTCTGGTATTTATAACAAGAACGGTCAATGAATACCTAAATTTGAGTAAAAGAAATTTCACTACCATTTACCAATCCGGCTAAAGTTCAAGAATTTCAATGCTTTAGCTATTTTCAATAGAATTAAATTTATTAATATAAATAACAAATTACTATTCTTAAATTTGATCAGATTGATTGCAAAAAAACAAGATTTTCAATAGGTTGCTTATAATCCTAACTATAGTTAGCCTTTCATAAGTAGCGATGCAACAAAGCCCACTGGGATCCAGGAAACTTAATTGCAAGTAATGCATTGGGTTTGGTGAGTATGGGTTTTGCGTTATAGAATGAAACACTTTTGGTGAATTTGTAAAGAAAACTGGATCCCAGTGTCAAGCACTGGGATGACACCGTCTTGGATGGAAAACTGGATTCCAGTGTCAAGTGCTGGAATGACATCCTCTCTAAGTAGCCTCCTTCTCCTGTTATCCCAGTGCGTGACACTGGGATCTCATTTTACTTTATGATGATGTCATGAAAGTAGCTGACATTGGGATCCAGAAGACTTAATTTCAACCAAATAATAAAGGCTAGATCCCAGTGTCACGCACTGGGATGACAAAAAAAGGAGCACTGGAATGACACCATCTTGGATGGAAATAACGTCACGCGCTGGAATGACAAAGAAGAGTGGGCTTTCATATGGTTATGCAAGAGGTTTACTGAATGCAACCTAACTTCTCACACACACATTTTACCACATGATCAGCGTTGATATTAAAATGCTCATAAAGTGTTTTATAAGGTGCTGATTCTCCGAAGCTTTTCATGCCAATAAATATACCGTTTGAACCTATGTATTTATGCCAACCCATTTCACTTCCGGCTTCAATTGCAACTTTAATGCTGTCATTATTTAATATTGCCGCTTTATATTCATCGCTTTGCTCGTCAAAAAGCCTCCAGCATGGCATAGAAACAATCCTTGTACCTATACCCTTTTCCTGCAATTTCTCCCTTGCTTCAACTGCAATTTCAACCTCGGACCCCGTAGCAAATATCGTCACTTTTAATTCTTTTGAACATTCACACAAAATATATGCACCAAACTTCGATAAATTAGCAGATTGATCGATATCAGAGTAGAACTTGCGCATGTAACTTACGTTTTGCCTTGAGAGCGCAAACAGTGCTGGAGATTCTTTCTTTTCGAGTGCAATGCTAACACACTCCAGAGTTTCAACTGCATCGGCTGGCCTAAAAACATATAGATTTGGTATAGCACGCAAAGAGGCTAAATGCTCTATTGGCTGATGAGTCGGGCCATCTTCTCCCACTCCAATTGAGTCGTGAGTCATGACATACATAACCTGCTGCTTCATCAGAGCTGAAAGACGTATAGCAGGACGACAATAGTCGGAAAATACCAAAAAAGTGCCGCCATAAGGAAGAATCGCGCCGTGAAGTGCCATACCATTCATACATGCTGCCATAGCGTGCTCTCTCACTCCATAGTGGACATAAGAGCCACTATAATTATTGCTATTTATTACCTGCATGTGCTCATATTTAGTGCAATTTGACCCGGTAAGATCAGCAGAACCGCCGATTAATTCCGGCATAGACTCAGTTAAAAGTTCCATTACTCTGCCGAAAGAAGATCGAGTAGCTTCGTTTGGCATTAGCTCACATATTTGTTTCTTCAGGTCAGCTAAAACACCAGCGATATTATCTGGTAGATGTTTATCTAACCGTCTTTGAAGTTCTGCATGATACCCTGTCATCCCAGCATTCTCTTCTGTCATCCCAGTACTCTCTCTTGTCATCCCAGTGCTTGACACTGGGATCCATTCTTTTTCTTCTTTCCTGGATTCCAGCGTCACGCGCTGGAATGACATCGTGTAGTTTTGTTTTGCTCTCTCAACAGTTTTCTTCCAGGCATTTTTCACATCTTCTGGTACATGGAATGGTTCATAATTCCAGTTTAATTTCTCTCTCATCTGTTTTATGTCTTCCTCCGAAAAAGCACCACTGTGAGCAGAGGATGTGCCAGCACGGCTTGAAAATTTTCCGATAATAGTTTTGCAGCAGATCATTGTAGGTTTATCAGACTTTTTTGCTTGCTCTATTGCAAGGGATATGGCATCAAAATCATGGCCATCAATTTTGTCAACATTCCATCCATACGCTAAGAAGCGTTTCTCTACATCGTCAGAACAGGAAAGGCAAGTAGCGCCATCTATAGAAATATCATTATCATCAAAAAGAGCTATAAGCTTATTCAATTTAAGATGCCCAGCAAGTGATGCTGCTTCATGGCTTATTCCTTCCATAAGACAGCCATCCCCTAGCATCACATAAGTGTAGTGATTGATTCTAAACTGCTTTTCAAGTATCGATTCAGCAAGTGCCATGCCAACAGCAGCGGCAAACCCCTGACCGAGCGGGCCTGTTGTTGCCTCTACCCCGGAAGTCAAGCCGAACTCTGGATGACCTGGGGTCTTGGATCCCATTTGTCTGAAGTTTTTTAGCTCATCTACGCTAATATAACCTGTCAAATATAATATTGAGTATAGTAACATTGACCCATGACCGTTTGATAAAACAAAGCGATCTCTATTGAACCATTTAGAATCATCAGGATTATGATTCAGATATTTAGCAAACAAAACAGTTGCAACATCTGCCATGCCAAGTGGCATACCTGGGTGTCCAGAGTTTGCTTTTTGTACTGCATCAATTGATAAAAAACGGATGGCGTTTGCCATAGATTTTAAATGTGAATGATTCATGTGTTAATAGAAAAACTTAAAAATGAAGTATAAAAGATTATATCAGCAAAAACAAGTTGACACTGAGTGCTAAAATCCTTAATAATCTAAAGTTAAATCGTGAGAGTTTTTATATGACAACTGTTATCACTAGAAAGTATAGGATTAGCCGTAGACTTGGTGTAAATTTATGGGGTAGAGCTAAAGACCCAGTAAACAAAAGGAAATACCCTCCAGGTCAACATGGTATTCTTGGATTCAAGAAGTTATCCGACTTTGGTAAGCAGTTTGCTGCGCATAAGAAATTTAAGTTTTACTACGCGATTTCAAGTAAGCAGCTCAGACGTACATTTTTAGATGCTTATAACAGAAAGGGTTATACGGCTGATAATTTTATCGGTATCTTAGAATCGAGATTAAGTTCTGTTTTATACCACTCTGGTCTTGTTCCAACAATTTACTCAGCAAAGCAGCTCATATCTCACAAGCACGTTACAGTTAATGATAAGGTGGTTAACATATCGAGTTATCGAGTGAAGCCAGGTGATATAATAAAAATAAGAGAAAGGGCAGCAAAAATCCCTGTAGTAGTAGAGGCTGAACAAAAACAAGAGCGCAAGGCTCCGGATTATTTAGAAGCAGATAGTAAAGAGCATTCAGTGAAGTATTTGAGGTCACCTCAATATTCTGAGGTTCCTTATTCAGCAGACATGGAAGTCAATTTAGTAGTAGAGTTTTACTCTAGATAGATAAAAAAAGCCCGTGTGGCGGAATCGGTAGACGCAGCGGACTTAAAATCCGTGGGTTTTGCGACCTTGGGAGTTCAAGTCTCCCCATGGGCACCAATTTAACTTAGCAGATAAATACAAAAAAGTATGAAATGGCTTGATATAGAAGATATTGTGGAAGCTCTGGAGGAAAAATTTCCAAATGAGAATATAATTAGTATCAGATTCACTGAGCTTAAAAAAAAGGTCTTGAGTTTAGAGGAATTTGATGATGATGAAAAACGCTGTAACGAAAAAATACTCGAAGCTATTCAAGCAGCTTGGATTGAGGAAAGATTAACCGCATAGCAATAAACCATACGCAAACGTGATTTCTATTACAATTTGCATATTGATTATGCTATTTTTTGGATCTAGCCTGGCAAGTTAATAATAATTTAACCAATTGCAATTAAAACAGCTATAAGGTTAATTATGAGGCAAAACAAAAATTTTTGAATGGAACGATCTTGACAAGTGCTACGTTGAGATAAGTTTTGCATAAAAATACTGCTTTTACGGTGTGAGGCCAGAGGGTAGAGCCTTTGTAAAGCAGTTAGAAGGTTGTCATCTAAGTAGCGTGACCAGAGCTAGATTCCGCGAACACGCCGCGGAATGACGACTATGCAATATGCGTTGCGGAGTGACGATTATGGTCATACCGTCACGGTATCTCACAAACATGTAGCAGTAATGACAAAATCTCAAGTTATATGTATACTTTTATATTATCTACCTACTAAAAAAACAGAAAAATGCTCAAACGTAGCGGTCCAAAAAAATTAAAGTCTATAATTGAAAACTATGCATTAAAATGCATGAAAAATAAGATTAGTAAAAATGAAATACGTCTTATTTTAAACTGGCGAAATATAGTAGGGAAAGAAATAGCAGAGTGTACAAAACCGAAAAAGATCTCATATGCACAGAATATAAATTCGGGTGTGTTGCATCTGGTAGTAACAAATGGCAGCAAAGCATTGGAAATTCAGCATATGATTTCTCTTATAATAGAAAAAATTACGATATTTTTTGGTTATAAAGCAGTATATGGTATAAAAATTAAGCAAGAGAGTATTGACTATTTGACTATATAAGGTAATCTAAGTACATAGAATAATTTGGTATATTGAAGTGAGTAGAGTTTGTGAATTAACAAATAGAAAAAAATCTTTTGGTAATAAGGTATCACATTCGAATCGTAAAACAAAGCGTACCTTTCTTTTAAATTTACATAAGGTTACGTTGACAAGTGATATATTGAATAAAAAGTTTAGATTTCGTGTGGCAACAAGAACTTTGAGAACTATAGATTACAAAGGTGATTTAGATGCTTTTTTGCTTAACACAAGAACAATTAAACTAAGTGAGAAAGCGCAGAAGATAAAAAGAAGGTTGAAAAAAGTTTTAGTAAAGCAAGAGGTAGAGTTAGCAGTTTCAGATGCATAGCAAACCTCAATGGCTCAGAGCAAAAGCTCCGACCGGTGAAGTATTCAATGAAACCTTAAACATCGTTAAACTGCATAACTTGCATACAGTGTGCGAAGAGGCTGCATGTCCAAACATTGGTGAATGTTGGAATAAACGTCATGCTACTGTGATGATTCTCGGTTCTGTTTGCACTCGTGCTTGTGCATTTTGCAACGTTGCAACTGGCATTCCTGATAAACTAGACCCTCATGAACCAGAAAATTTAGCAAAAGCAATAAAAAAGTTAAACTTAAAACATGTTGTCATTACTTCTGTTGATCGTGATGATTTACCAGATGGTGGCGCAAATCAGTTTATACAGTGCATAGAAGAAATTAGAAAGATAACTTCAGAAACAACAATAGAGATTTTAACTCCTGATTTTTTAAATAAGAAAGGAGCATTTGAAGCAATCGCTGTTGCATCACCTGATGTCTATAACCACAATATTGAAACAGTGCCGAGATTGTATGCAAAAATAAGACCACGAGCTCGCTATTTTCATTCACTATATTTACTGAAGATGGTAAAGCAGATTAATCCTAAAGTTTTCACAAAGTCAGGGCTTATGGTTGGTCTTGGAGAAACAAAAGAGGAAATACTGCAGGTTATGGACGATTTGCGCAGTGCTGAGGTTGATTTTATTACAATTGGTCAATATCTACAACCAACTCCAAAACATGCAAAACTTGATAGGTATGTTACCCCAGAAGAGTTTGAGCATTATAAATACATTGCTTACTCCAAAGGTTTCTTAGTGGTTGCATCAAGCCCACTAACTCGGTCATCATACCACGCTGAAGAAGATTTTAACAGGCTCAAGGCCTGTCGTTGACATTTGTGTTAATTCAAATTAATTTTTACTAATTATAAAGGAGTTTTTACGTAATGTCTACTATAAAAATCGAGAAGAAATCACAATTAGTTAAAGAGGTATTCGATTCCGTGGCAAGTCGCTACGACACCATGAATGATATAATGAGCCTCGGAATGCACAGATTATGGAAAGATAAGATGGTAAATAGTGTGCATTTTACAAAAAACTCTAAGGTTTTAGATGTTGCTGGAGGAACTGGAGATATAGCAATAAGAATAGTAAGAAAAGAGCCAAGTGCTAAGGTTACAGTATGCGATATAAATCAAAATATGCTAAGCAGAGGACGTGATAAAGCTATAAATTCAAACCAAATTAATTTTGATTGGGTATGTGCAAGTGCAGAAAGTTTACCATTTGAAGACTCCGAATTTGATTATTGCACAATAGCTTTTGGCATTCGAAATGTTTCTGACCGCAAGAAGGCTTTAAATGAGGCGCACAGGGTATTAAAACCACATGGAAAATTTATCTGCTTAGAATTTGCCCCTATGCACTATCAAAATGAGATATTTACCAAACTTTATGACTTATATTCATTTAAAGTAATTCCTAAAATTGGCAGCATAGTTGCTAAAGACAAGAGTTCTTATGAATATTTAGTGAAGAGCATCAGAGAATTTCCAACTCAGGCTGATTTTAAAATGGAAATTGAAGAGGTAGGCTTTAAGAATGTTGAGTTTCATAATATGAGCTATGGAATAGTGGCATTACACATTGGAACAAAATGAATATTAAACTCTGGTATAGAACGCTGGATTATTATCTCATCCTTCCAGTGTTTTTTTTGCTCACTATAAGCTTCATTCTTGTTTATTCAGCAAGCCCTGTAATTGCGCAGCGTCTTTCTTTACCACAAGATTATTTTATACGGCGTCACACAATTTATATAGTCCTGTCACTAATTACCTTGGTGACATTTTCTTTTCTCAACACAAGAACTATACTTAACCTCTCATTCGCAGGTTTCGCTTTATTTACTATTCTAGTAGCAACTGCGATAATACTTGGTATAGAGGTAAAAGGTGCGAAACGATGGTTACATATTGTCAAAATTTCAGTTCAACCATCTGAGTTCGTAAGGCCATTTTTTTCTGTTGTTATAGCTAGTATCTTGGCCAGCGAAATGAAGTTTAAAATACACATATCAATCATAATATTTCTGTTAGTTTTTGTGTTGTTACTTTTGCAACCTGATTTCAGTATGTCTATGCTTTTAACATATTCTTTTATTGGTCAAATGTTTATTGCATGTATACCACTTTTATACTTTCTATGCATAATAGGAATGGCCACAACTGGAACTACAATAGCTTACTTATGCCTCCCACATATAAAGCAAAGGATTTACAATTTTGTCTTTTTTACGCAACGCGATAACTTTCAAGTCACAAAATCATTAGAAGCATTCAAAAGAGGTCAATTAACTGGAGTTGGACCTGGTGAAGGTAGCGTAAAAGCCTCTCTTCCTGATTGTCATACAGATTTTGTGTTTTCTGTTTTAGCAGAAGAATTTGGTTTGATTACGTGCTTAGCCACATTGATGTTATTTGGTATCATTTCCGCCCGCTTGCTTTACGTTGCATATAGGGAAAATGAATTATTTAATCTGTTAGTGATTCTCGGTATCTCAATGCAATTCATCACACAATTCATAATAAACATAGGGGTAACATTGAGTGTTTTTCCAACCACCGGCATAACCTTGCCGTTACTTAGCTATGGTGGTTCTTCTCTTTTATCTTCGAGCATCGCACTTGGCATAATGCTGTCTTTCAGTAGAAACCAAGCTATCGCATTAAAGTTTCGTGAGCGTGTTATGCTTGGAAGGTATATGGACTAAACTTGTACCGCTCACAACTATTATTGGTATCCCTCCAAAATGGGTATCTGTTCAGATGAGTGGCAAAATAAGGTAGACGAGAAAAGCAACTATAGGAACAAATGGGTGTCATGCAAGTAGCTGACACTGGTATCCAGTCCTTTTGCACAGTTCCATCAAAAACGTTGTAAAGCGCTTTCGTGTTTACCAACTTAGTGCCCAATCTGGATCCCAGACTGGGATGACAAAAAAAGGAGCACTGGAATTTTTGTTTCAGCATTAGCCATGCATCTGAACAGATACCAGAAAATATTCCACTGACATGCTGAACAACAAATACATCACTATGTCGTTTATCGCAAAAACTTATATTTTTCGTAACCATTCACACTTAATTCTGCAATTCTTTGATCTCACTCATGGAAAGGCCAGTACACTTGACAATAGTGTTGACATCAACATTATTAGCCAGCATTTCTTTTGCAACTTCAATTTCCCTTTCTTTTCTACCTTCCTCTTTAGCAAGATCAAGTCTGTATTCAAGAATGGCTTCTTCTTTGCGCAGATCCATTATTCTTTCTTCATAAGCTATTAGATCTTTTTCATTCCAGTGAAACTTATCTAATTCATCATATGCTAGCTTTATTATTGGTGATTTTTCCGCAATTTTTCTGAGATCTTCGTCCGTTGTTTCATCTGCATATTTGAAAAAAAATAGCCAACGGTCTACTACACTTTCTAGTTGTTCTTCTCTACTCTTAGGAAATTTTGGCAGCTCTATGAAGATAAATTGAAAATCTTTTAAGTCATGCTCATTGGTTTTTTCATCTCTTATGGTATGGCTAGATATATAGTCAAGCTTATCAGGGAATAAGGTACAATTTGAAATCGCGATAAAGAAAATCTTCTTTAAATCAACGTATTTACCAGATTTATCAGCTTGTCTTGAGTAAGCCTTAGCAGCATAAAGTTGTGCGCGTTTTTCAAAGCCTTTATCACGAGCGAGCTGCATCTCAATTATATACCTGTTCCCACTAGAATCTCTGCAAAGAACATCAACAATGCTTTGTTTATCAGAAGCAATTTCAGGGTCCATAATGGTGCTTAAGAATTCTACTTCTTGTATAGTGTTGACTTCAGTACATCCTAAAATATCGTTTAAAAAATGGATAAGAATATTCTTATTTTTTTCAGTGCCAAAGATTTTCTTAAATGTTAAATCTAACTTTGGATCGAGAAATTTAGAAAGAGCCATAGTAAAAATACTGAGAAAAGATTAATAATTATACACTATTATTAACAACTATTCAACCATATTTTTAAGTATAGCTATACCGCCGCGGCGCTAACACGTAGCGGGATGACGAGGTTATCGTCATTCCACCACGAACCGTCATACCGCCGCGGCGCTAACAAGAGATCCCGCTAACACGTAGCGGGATGACGAGCTTATCGTCACGCCGCCACGAACCGTCACACCGCCGTGGTATCTTTAGATCCCGCTAACACGTAGTGGGATGACGAGCTTATCGTCACGCCGCCACGAACCGTCATACCGCCGCGGTATCTCTTAACATAGATCCCTTACTTAACCGTCATACCTTAACATAGATCCCGCTAACACGTAGCGGGATGACGGTTGTCGTTTAGCCATAAATATTAAGAAATTTACCAAACGAAAAAAAAGGCAAAAGAAGCCCTGGGGTTATTATCTGCTTTAAAATATTGGCGTTTTTTATGTTTTAAACGCTTGACAAGCAAGATTTAGCTGCTTTTAATTGCAACTAACCTACGCTGCAAATGTTTAAGAAATTTACTAAGCAGAAAAAAAGACAAAGAATCCCCGAGTTAGCTAGTCTTTTACTATCTCTGTCGAGTATTGGCATTTTTTGATGTCTTGTAACGCTTTATAAGCGCGTTCAGCTTATTTAGATAAAAATCTAGATGTAGATGAAGTTTTGTAAAGACATACAGTATCTATATACTGCAAAAAATTGAACATAAGACGCCGATACATTAAGTAATCCTTACCTTTTAATCTGCAGATTGGCGAAAGCAAATACAATAGCTTCAGTTTCATGATAAGGGGGCTGGCGGAGTTTGTCAAGCAAGTTTTTCGTTTCTGCGGGCTACTACCCTTTCTTGGTGGACTAAAATCACAACAGCTGCAGAACCTAAATTGCTTCATACTACACCTTTCCCCTTTCCCCTGAAACTAAAATCTATATACTTAACTTTAGAAACTTTAAAATAAGATGCGATCTAATATTAGGCAGTTATTTTACTATATAAAGCCTAATCTATCCTATTTTGTCATAGCTTTTATTGCAGTTTTATTTTCAGCCTTAACGATCCTCCTCTTTGGCAGAGGCTTAAGCAATATAATTGATTCTGGCACAGAGCACGATTTTACTACCAAACTATTAGTTGCAATACTTATAGTTTTAGCCATTTCTCTCACTGCATTTACTCGGTTATATTTCATTGGCATTGGCAGCGAGAAAGTTATCGCAAGGATCAGATATGACTTATATAGCAGTATCACTAACTTGCAACCAAGTTTCTTTGAGAACACAGGCGTACAAGATGTTATCTCAGCGTTAATTACTGATACCTCTGTGCTGCAATCAATAATAAACAGCAGCTTACTAACCATATTACGAAATTTTGTGATTCTGATTGGCAGTGTTGCTATGTTATTATATACAAATATACAACTAACTGCGTATGCAGCCGCAATAATACCTATACTACTCATTATCATGACCTCACTTGGAAAAAAAGTGCGTAGCTATGCACGCTTTGCTCAGGATAAATTAAGTGAGCTTGCGTCATTTAGTGAGGAAAATTTTAGATCTATAGTGACTATCAAATCGTTTGTACTCGAGGAAAACGAAAAAATCCGTTTTAAGGAACATTTAAACTCAGTATCAAAATCATACGTAAAATTAGTACTCTTGCGTGCTATTTTAGTAACTCTAGTTATCACGTGTGTGATAGGTTCACTAGTTGTTTTGCTCTTTTTTGGTATTAAAGAAGTCTTAAGCAATAATATAACTATTGGAAAACTCTCCTCATTTGTGTTTTATTCAGCGCTCGCAGCAGGAGCTATAAATAATTTGAGCGATAATATCAGTGATTTACAACGAGGTCTTGGAATAGTAGAGCGTTTATTTGAATTTAAAAATATGAAAAGCTCTATAGCAGATCCCGATGATCCTATAAAAATTTGTAGTGTTCAAAAGGGAATTTCGTTTAATGGTGTAACATTTTTTTATGCTGATAAGCCAGCATTAGATAACGTATCATTTTCTATAGAGGCAGGTCAAGCAGTATCAATTGTTGGACCATCTGGCAGTGGTAAAAGCACCATTTTAAAGCTTCTGCTCCGTTTTCATGATCCAAACAAAGGTAGCATTACTATCGATGGGCACAATATTAAGTCAATTGCGCTAAATGACCTCAGATCGTTGTTTGGCTTAGTGCCACAAGATCACATGATATTTTCTTGCTCAATAATGGAAAATATACTATATGGCAAACCAGGTGCCGAATATGAGGAAGTGAAGCAAGCAGCCATCAGCGCTTATGCGATGGAATTTATTGATAAGCTGCCTGATAATTTTGATACATTTGTAGGAAAAAGAGGATTAAAACTTTCTGAAGGACAAAAACAACGTATTGTAATAGCAAGGGCCATACTCAACAATCCTCAGGTTTTAATACTGGATGAAGCAACCTCTGCCCTTGATTACAAAAGTGAGAACCTCGTGCAAAAAGCATTGAGCAAGTTAATGCAAAACAGAACAACAATCGTAATTACACACAGGCTATCAACCGCACTCAAGACTGACAAGATTATAGTAATTAATCATGGAAAAGTAGAAGAAGTAGGCACTCATGACTCTCTAATAAGTAAAGACGGGCTATATGCAAAACTGGCGAAGATACAGTGGAATTGAAAGAAAATTTAAATCATACCGTTAGTTGATATGCTAGATTTATAATTAAAATTATTAAATTTTTAATTTTATTATTTTATAATGGTTCCATAGTTATCCGGAAATTTCGTGATCTGTAGTTTCTTTCATTCACGTTATATTCATAGCTTGTTCTATCTTAATGTAATTCCAATTTTGACTGTATAGGAGGTCTCTATGTTAAAACATAACTATAGTGATAAAATCAATAATCGCTATTCATATACTAACAAATTTTCTTATAGTGATGAGGGTGTAGACGAGACGATCAAGGATAAAATCACAACTGAAGATCAGGTAGTAACTGATGATGTTGAAGAGCCTGATGCTGGTAATGATGGTTACAGCGAAGGTATGGCTTTCTCTTACCATGGTTACGGCAACGACTTAATATAAACTCTGATCCAGGAAGATAAAATAGTTAAGATAAACCTTCAACTAGTCCCACTTATTCACTATACTGCTATAGATTTTATAGCAATATAGTGAATGAACATTTTTAAGCAGATTTCTTCTCTAATCTTTAGTAAATTGAATGAGTTGAAACAAAGGGGTGTTATAAGCACAAGTGCAGCAAACTTTATCATAGAGCCTCCAAGCAATAGAGTCCATGGAGACATTTACACAAATGTTGCTATGGTGCTTGCAAAGCATGAAAAGAAGAATCCCATTGAAATTGCAGAGGTTTTAGCCAAAGAATTTGAACTTTTTGATGAAGTTGCAAAAGTGGAAATAGCAGGCTCTGGTTTCATCAACATGCACTTAAAAATAGAAGTGTGGCATGGAATTTTAAAACAAATAAATGAGCTAAAAACAGAGTTTGGCACCCTAGATATAGGGAACAATCAGGCCATTAATGTTGAATTTGTATCTGCAAATCCAACTGGTCCACTGCATATTGGTCATGCAAGAGGGGCAGTATTTGGTGACGTTCTGGCAAATTTATTGAAAAAAGTTGGTTATAAAGTTACTAAGGAATACTATATTAATGATGCTGGAGCGCAGATAGATACGCTAATTCGGTCAGTATATTTGCGGTATAAGGAAGCTCTGGGAGAAAAAATCAGCATCGAAAAAGGTTTATACCCAGGTGAATATTTAAAACCAATAGGGACTGGGCTGGCCAAAAAATATGGCGCAGAGCTTCTAGAAAAGCAAGATAATCAAGTGATTAGAGACTATACTTTAAGTTCTATCTTAGAAATCATAAAGGAAGACATGAACTTACTTGGAGTAAATCATGATGTTTTTACTTCAGAGTATGAGCTACAAAAAAGTGGCAAAATTGAAGAGAGTATAAAGATATTGTCTGACAAGGGTCTAGTGTATGAAGGGTACCTGGAGAAACCAAAAGGCAAAGAAAGCGAAAATTGGACTTCCAGAAAAGAGATGCTATTTCGCTCTACAAAATTTGGTGATGACGTTGACCGTGCATTGAAGAAAGAGGACGGCAGTTGGACTTATTTTGCCTCGGATATCGCTTACCATTTTGATAAGATATCGCGTGGTTTTAACAATATGATCGTAGAGCTTGGTAGTGACCACGGCGGTTATGTCAAAAGACTCAAAGCAGTCGTCTCTGCGCTCAGTGATGATCAAGCAAAAATAGAGGTAAAACTGCATAATATTGTGAATTTTTTCGAGAACGGCAAACCTGTTAAGATGTCCAAAAGATCAGGAAACTTCCTAACAGCAAGAGATGTAGTGGAAGAAGTTGGCAGGGACATAACTCGTTTTATAATGCTAACACGCAAGAATGATATGGTCTTGGACTTTGATTTTGCTAAAGTTAAAGAACAGTCAAAAGACAACCCTATTTTTTACGTGCAATATGCGCATGCTCGTGCTCATTCGTTAATGCGTAATGCTCCAAAAGAGCTCCCAACAGCAGATCCTTCACTTTTAAGGACAGGTGGAGAGCTCTTCCTCATAAAAACCTTAGCAAAGTGGCCAGATGTGGTAGAAATTGCAGCAAGGCTTTGTGAGCCACACAGAATTACTTTCTACTTACTTGAAGTTGCAGAAGCGTTTCACGTTTTATGGGGGTATGGCAAGAGTGATTTAAACATGCGTTTCATACTGGAAGACAACTTAAACCTCACCGCTGCAAGAATGTTTCTCGTGCAGGCCTTAGCACACGTCATCGCTTCTGGACTTTCTATCTTCAATATAGAGCCTTTGGAAGAGATGAGTTGATTTTTTTATGCAAGATTGTTTTTTCAACGAATAGAGAAGTTGACAAAATTAAGTAAAAATGTTATAGTTTATAGTAGTATTTTCTGGTTAATATATGGCTCACAGTCAAAAAAAGCTCAATGTTAATGTAAGTTTTGACAGTAAATTGGCTCAGTATCTTACAGAAATGGCAGAGACTCAAAATAAAACTATTCCTGAAGTTTTAGTAGATTTAGTGGAAGAAGAGTTCGAAGAAGATGTAGAGCTATCCAAAATAGCTGACGATCGCCTCTCTGAAGGTGAAGAAGAAGTAGAGGATGATGAAAACATCTGGAAATAAAACTTACACTATAAAATTCTTAAAAAATGTTATTGAAAAAGAAATTCCAGCTCTTCCGGCAAAGATTAAATTAATGGTTCAGGAGGCCATAAAGAAACGCCTTACAGTTGATCCTTTTAATCTAGGAAAGCCTTTATGTCATAGCTTTAGAGGGCAATATAGGATAAGGGTTAGCAACTACCGTATAATTTACATCATAAATCATTCAGAACGTAAAGTACTTATTACTGCAGTGGGGTATAGAAAAAACATTTACAAACACAGAAGATTACACAATTAAAAATATAAGAAAGATCTCACCGCTGCAACTTGTCCAAGCCTTAGAACCTGTCTTGAAAGGAGTTAAGCAGCTAATTTAGTAAGCATAGAAGTAATCATATTAAATAAGATATTGTTTTTTGAAGTAAGAGGAGAATGCTCGTAATCCTTGCTCATGCGTCTAAAATTGGAAAGCCAAGCAAAGGTTCGTTCTACAATCCAACGTTTAGGAATAACCTGAAATCCTGTATCAACCAATTTCTTGGTAATCGTTAGCAAACATCCAGTTTCCAACAAACATCGATTTTGTAATTTACCTTTGTATCCTTGATCAGCAAAAAACTTACGTAATGTTGGAGCTTTGCATTTAGCTTGAATAAAAAGATTGGTAGCACCATCACGATCCTGAATGCTTGCGCTGTGTACCTCTGCAGTAATTACAAGACCTAGTGTATCTACAATAATATGGCGTTTTCTACCCTTTATTTTTTTACCGGCATCATATCCTCTTGATCCCCTTTTTGAGTCGTTTTCACTGATTGACTGTCAATTATACCTACTGAAGGTGTTTCATTTTTACCAACCATTTTTCTTACCTCTTTTACTAGCATGTCATGTATTTTTTTCAATTTTCCATTATTACGCCACCTGATAAAATAGTCATACACCGTTTTCCATGGGGGAAAATCCTTTGGTAGCATTCTCCACTGGCAACCACCCCTCATTATATACCTTATTGCATTAATAATTGTTCTGATGTTATGTTTTCTTGGTCGTCCTATCGCTCCTTGTGCAACATAGGGCTCTAAAATTTCCCATTCCTTGTCACTTATATCACTTGGATACAATTTACCCTCCTATTTTTTGCTTACCTCATCATACTCTTTTCTTTATTCCCTTTCAAGACAGGTTCTTAGCACACGTCATTGCTTCTGGACTTTCTATCTTTAATATAGAGCCGTTAGAAGAAATGAGTTGATTTTTTTTTGTTACAATATGTAATGATCAAAATATTATTCAAAGTAGGGTAAAGTTATGACGATCAGTTTTAGGGAGTATTCAACTGTATTCACTGAAGTTGCGGAACAGACAGATTTAAATGGAAATAACATAATTGAAAGAATAAAAGGGCATTAGCATAGATCCCGCTAACAAGCAGCGGGATGACGGTTGTCAGGGTGTCAGGCTAGTACCTTCTCTTGTCATCCCAGTGCCCAGACACTGGGATCCAGAAAAGTTTGCTTGTGAACAAGCAAACTAGCATGGAAAGTGGTTACAACATTTTCGATGAGATTATATGGAAAACTGTATTCCAGTGTCAAGCACTGGAATACATCACAGGGGCACTGGAATGACACCCTTTACGGGCTCTTAAATTGCAACTATAAATGTTTAAGAAATTTACCAAATGAAAAAAAAGGCAAAAGAAGCCCCATGGTGGTTGGCTATTTACTATGTACTAAAATATCGGCGTTTTTTTTATTCTAAAACGCTTGATTAAGAGCGATTTAGCTGCTTTTAACTTGCAACTAACCTACACCGCAAGTGTTTAAGAAATTTACTAAGCAGGAAAAAAGGCAAAGAAACCCCGTAGTAGCTAGCATTCAAATTCTCCCTTGTCAATTTGACGTTTTTTGCTGTCTTAAACGCTTTGTAAGCGCGTTTCGGCTTATATAGGTAAAAACCCAGAAATTTTTAAAGACATGCGATGCACGTAGTGCGAAAAATTAAACATGAGACGCCAAATACCCTAAGTTTTTTGTCATTAACCTGCACAGATTGCGAAGATAAATAAATAGCTTCAGTTTCATGATAAGGGGGTTGGCGAAGGGTGTCAAGTAATTCCGTTCCTTATGGGTAAAAAAAGAGAAACTCTAAGTTGCAGCCGCACAATGTTTCTCTTTTCTGCTGTTGATGATTATTTCGCCTATTGTAACTGCCGCTAGAATAAAGCAATAATATACCTGTGTTAATAAAGAAATAGGTGATACAGAGGCGATGCTACCTGCTAGCAATAGTTGGGAACCATAAGGTAAGATACCTTTTGTAGCACAAGCAAAAACATCTAATAAGTATGCGCTGCGATGTGGCGCAATACTGTGTTTTTGTGCAAGCCTTTTTGCAATGCCACCACTTAGTAAAATAGCAATGGTATTATTGGCAACTAAGGTAGTAAACATAGACGCAATTCCTGCTATCACAAATTCAGCTTTAGTTTTTGTGATATTGCTTTCATCGATGAGTTTATGCAACGCTTTTTGACCTTGCTTGTACATTATATGGCTCAATCCACCGATAAATAGAGCAAATATCACTATTTCGTTTACTTTTTTGAAACCGTCATACACGTCATGAGGAAATTGAATGATAGCATAGTCAAAAAAAGTTATTCCTAGCACACCAGCAATAATTATGTTTATAGTTATTGTTACTAAAGTGGCGACTTCAAGCAGCCCCATGATTATTAAAGAAATGTAAGGAATAATTTTTATTATAGAATAATAATCTAAATTTGATATAGAAATAATTTTTGTACTATTTGAGGCAACTGCTAGGTAGATGAGTGTTATAATGCTGGCAATAAGTGCAACTTTAGAGTTCATTTTAAGTTTATCTTTTGCTGAAGCTTCCTGTGAAGAAACAGATGCAATGGTGGTATCAGATATCATCGAAAGGTTATCGCCAAACACGGCACCACCTACTACAGTTGCAGTTCCTATTTCGAGACCAAAAGCTCCACTTTTTGCCAGATTAACAGCTATAGGTACCATCAGCGCAACAACTCCCATAGATGTGCCAATTGCAGTTGAAATAAAAGCAGAAGCCAAAAATACTCCAGGCAGCAGTAATCTTGCTGGAAGGAAATTAAGAATTAAATTAGCAACAGTGTCTGCGCTACCGATTGATTGAGTCACCGCAGAAAATGCTCCAGAAAATAAAAAAATTAAACACATAGTAAGGGTGTTTTTGTCACCCATGCCCTTGATAACAGTATCGATGTTATGCTGAATTTTATTTGTACCACGTGAGACAGCAAAAAATAGTGCTGGTAATAAGCAGATTACTGGTGAAACCTGATGAAGTGGATTATCAGTTCCGATAAAAGAAAAATAAGCACCACTTCCAAGATACAAGATTAAAAAAATAATCAAGGGGACAAAAGCTGTCATTTTACTGTACCTAAACTTATAACTATAACTAATTAAGTGGTTTTAAGCAAGTTTGGTTTTCACTAGTTCTACAGGAAGTCAATAGCAGAGTTTTAAACTTCATATTTAATCTACTAAATAAATAGCACATGTAGCTTATTGCTTGACAATAGGATCTAATTGTTGTCTAGATTCCAGCATCACGCGCACAACTGTACGAACATTTGTTTGCGAAGAAATGTTATAGCTGGTTTTGCCTCAAACACAAAGATGTCATCCGAGTAGCTGACTACTTGGATCCAGAAAATTTTGCTGCGAGTAAGCAAATTTGTTTGGTGAGCATAGAAAGTGGAATGTGTAAGCGCAGCCTCAACAGGTTGTCATCCAAGTAGCTGACTACTTGGATCCAGATTGGATACTGAGTTGGTGAGTATAAAAGTATAGCTAACGCGAGCTCTACGTCATACCGCCGCAGAATAATTAACCGTCATACCGCGATTCATTCGCAGTATCCCTTCGCGGTATCCCTTAGCCGCTAACAAGCAGCGGGATGACGAGCTTATCGTCATGCCACCGCGAACCGTCATACCGCGATTCATTCGCGGTATCTCTAGATCCCGCTAACAAGCAGCGGGATGACGGTTGTCGTTTAGCCATAAACATTAAGGAATTTACCAAATGAAAAAAAAGGCAAAAGAAGCCCCGTGGTGGTTGGCTATTTACTATGTACTAAAATATCGGCGTTTTTTTTATTCTAAAACGCTTGATTAAGAGCGATTTAGCTGCTTTTAACTTGCAACTAACCTACACCGCAAGTGTTTAAGAAATTTACTAAGCAGGAAAAAAGGCAAAGAAACCCCGTAGTAGCTAGCATTCAAATTCTCCCTTGTCAATTTGACGTTTTTTGCTGTCTTAAACGCTTTGTAAGCGCGTTTCGGCTTATATAGGTAAAAACCTAAAAATTTTTAAAGACATGCGATGCACGTAGTGCGAAAAATTAAACATGAGACGCCAAATACCCTAAGTTTTTTGTCATTAACCTGCACAGATTGCGAAGATAAATAAATAGCTTCAGTTTTATGATAAGGGAGCTGGCGAAACTTGTCAAGGAAGTTTTTCGTTTCTAACGGTTGTTGCCAAAAACTATACAAGAAGTCTATTGAAATTACGTATATCAATCGTTGTAAAATCACACAATTGCTCTGTAGAGCTATGCCCTGTAATAATTACTATACCATTTTGCTCAGAGCGTATTGAGATTAGGTTCAGCACTAATTCACACGTTGCACTATCAAGATTACAAAATGGTTCATCTATCAGCCAAACGTTTGCATTAGAAATCAAGAGGCGAGCAAGCGCAACTCTCCTTTTCCAGCCTGCAGAAAGTTCGCCATATCTAATATTAAGTACAGGTTGCAACTGCAAGCAACAAATAGCTGCCACAATCAATTCTCTAGTATTTCGTATTCCTGCCCAGAATTCTACGTTTTGAGCAACAGTTAAGCTATCTTTACAGGCATTCTTATGGCCTATATAGACCATAGAAGATATATAGGATTTTGGATCATCATATATATCTTTTCCGCAGTGCCTTATATTGCCTGATACCGGCGGTAAAAGTCCAGATAAACTTCTAATTAAGCTGGTTTTACCACTACCATTTGGACCAGTGATTAGAATCTTTGATTTTAGCTCAGCTTTAAAACTGAGATTCTTAAATAGTACCTTATTATTACGAGTGCAGGATAAATTTTCACATTCAAGCATGGATTATCTGCCCTTTCCCTTATGTTTACCTTGAGTTGAAGCCTGAGCTTTTACAAACAGCTCCCAAAATCCTTTCTGTCCGCCTTCTCTATGTATCAATTGTGCAAAACGCTGCATTAAACCATTACCCATCATAACCATCTTTGTCCATTTACCTACCGGTTTTGCTATGTCAACTATTTCTGGATCTTCTTTATAAACTTGCACATCTTTTTGTTTCTCGCGTAGCGTTTCTTGTTGTTTCATCAACTCTTTTTGCTTATTTTTTTGATATAATTCATTGAATTTTCTGTCTTCTTCCCACTCTTCTTTAAAAACTTTTCTAGGAAATATGATTTTTCTAATGCGATTTTTGTATATTTTTCTCAAAAAGAGAAATACTGCAGCTACAGCAAGTAATGTTACGCTATATAATATGATCTGTGTAAGTGGCATTTCCTGTATCTAATTCATTAAAAATACCCTTACTATTATACCATAATTATAGAAATTGTGCAATTTTTTTGCGGGTAAAGACAATATAAAAGCAGTACTGCTCTATTTCGAAAATTGCGCAAATATCTGACGAACGGGCTTGTATGTAATAAGGTTTATTTCTATACTTCTTAAAGAATTTAGAAGTAAAACAAATATGAACTGCTATAAAACTCATACGTGCAATGAACTGAGGAAGAACGACGTAGAAAAGGAAGTTACCCTTTCTGGATGGTTATATCGTAAGCGCGACCATGGTAACCTAATTTTTGTTGATTTAAGAGACTTCTACGGAATCACTCAGCTAGTATTTAATAATGACAAAGACTTTTTTGATGAGATATCAAATTTAAAATTGGAGAGTGTAATTACTGTTACAGGAATAGTTGAAGCTAGAACTGAAGATACGGTAAACAGCTCTATTTCTACCGGAGAAATCGAGGTGATAGTCAACAATTTGCGCGTTGAGTCGGAAGTTGAGTTCCACTTTGATGAAGAAATAGCAAAAGAAGAAAGAAGTATATTGGCAAGCATTACCGGCGAGCAAGAATACCCAGAAAACATGAGATTTAAATATCGATTTCTTGACTTAAGACGTGAAAAAGTCCGCAACAATATTATTTTGCGCTCACAAATTATTGCAGAGCTCCGCAAGCTCATGATAGAGCGAGGATTTTTAGAGATTCAAACTCCAATACTCACTGCTTCCTCTCCTGAAGGAGCACGCGACTACCTAGTGCCAAGCAGGCTAAATCCTGGCAAGTTCTATGCATTGCCACAAGCTCCGCAGATTTTCAAACAGTTGCTCATGGTTTCAGGGTTTGATAAATATTTCCAAATTGCACCGTGTTTTCGTGATGAAGACGCAAGGGCTGACCGTTCTCCGGGAGAGTTTTATCAGCTAGATCTTGAAATGTCTTTTGTAACTCAAGAAGACATCTTTCAGATTATTGAGTCTACCTTATATAGAGTGTTTGCTAAATTTTCTCGTAAGTCTGTTGATAAAGATTTTCCACGTATTACATATAAAGAAGCAATGCTTAAATATGGTTCTGATAAGCCAGATCTGCGCAATCCACTATTAATCAGCGATGTTACAGAAATTTTTCGTGATTCAGGGTTCAATATTTTCAAAAGCAATATTGAGCGTGGTATGGTAGTGAGAGCCATCCCTGCACCTAAAACAGCAGAGGAACCACGCAGCTTCTTTGATAAAAAGATAGAACATGCGCAAAAAGAATTCGGTGCTAAGGGTCTCGGATATATAACGTTTGATAAAGATGGAACTGCGAAAGGCCCAATTGCTAAATTTCTTGATGAAAATAGGCTAAACCACATAAGAGAAGCAACAAACATAGAGCCAGGAGATAGTGTATTTTTTGCTTCTGACAAAGAGAATGAGGCGGCAAACATTGCAGGAAAAGTACGCACTCTTTTAGGGTCAGAACTCAGTCTTATAGATGATAATATCTTCAAGTTTTGTTGGATCATTGATTTTCCATATTTTGTATATGATGATAAAAGTAAAAAAATCGATTTCTTTCATAACCCATTCTCCATGCCACACGGTGGTCTGAAAGATTTAGAGGACAAAAATCCACTGGATATCCTTGCTTACCAATATGATCTTGTTTGCAATGGAATAGAACTGTCAAGTGGGGCGATTCGTAATAACAAACTGGATATCATGTATAAAGCTTTTGCCATTGCAGGTTATAGCCGGGGAGAAGTTGATACAAGATTCGGTGCACTTGTACGTGCATTCAGATTTGGTGTTCCTCCTCATGGTGGAATAGCACCAGGAGTTGATAGAATAGTTATGCTGCTTGCTGATGAGCCAAATATTCGTGAAGTAATCTGTTTTCCTATGAACCAGCAAGGTGAAGATGTTCTAATGGGTGCTCCTTCCAAGGTGGAGGATAAGCATTTACGTGAATTATCCTTGAAGGTTATTGAATGAAAAATTTTATAGCAAGGAGCACCGGTTAATGATATATTAGGTTATGTTAAATTGAAAGACCATGAATAATATCCAAAAAGCAATACTATCGGGCATGATCTGTAACATGATTGTGTGGTATGAACTCACTCTTTTTGGAGTATTAACAGATACAATCATCAACGTTTTTTTCCCATCAGAAGATCATTATTTGAGTACACTCAAATTCCTTGGTGTTTTTGCAATTGGTTTTGCGTTTAGACCAATTGGTGCAGTAATTTTTGGTTATATGGGAGATAAGTATGGCAGAAGAAAGACTTTACTTACTTCAGTAATATTAATTTCAATATCATCCACAATTATGGGAATTATACCTGGGTATAAAGAAATAGGGTTGCTTTCACCTGTATTGCTTGTGTTTTGTAGAATAGTGCAAGGAATAACTGCAGGAGGTGAAACAAGCATTAATACAGCATTTACGATAGAGCATTCAAAAGATAAAAAAAATCTAGGTTTCTTAGGAAGTATGAAGCCCTTTAGCGGAGCCCTTGGAACGCTCTTATGCATAACAATGATATTTATCTGCAAAAGAGTTACAGGTGAGAACTATGAAATATGGGGATGGAAGTTGCTTTTTTATTTTTGCTTTTTTTTGGGGACAATAGGTTTTTTAACTAGGTACATATTAAAAGAAAGCTTAGCATATAAAACTAATAAGTACGCTAATAATTTAGCACATTCACCATTGTTAGAACTAGTAAGAAACTATAAAAGACCGCTTATTATTTCAATCAATCTGGGAATTGCTCAGAATGCAATTGTCTACGCAGCAATAATGTTTTATAATATATCAATAAAAGAGCTAGTTATTTTATCTATTAGTGTTAAAGATTTAATGAGGATAGTAATACAGGTTGTATTTGCAGCATCTGCGGTACTTTTTGCAATTTTATCTGATAAAGTTGGAAGAAAACGCGTAATGATTCCTGTACTGATTATGCTATCTCTGATTGGTACATGTGTATTACCATTATTATCTTCCGTTAACCACTATGTCGTAATAATAACTTACTTATTGATTACTATACCAGTAGGTGCATCTTTTGGAATATATGGTTCTGTTATTTGTGAACTGTTTCCAACAAAAGTAAGATGCACTGGCGTAAGCTTAGCAAATAATATATCTGCAGGAATTTTTGGTGGCCTTTCTCCATACATATGCATGTGGCTTATAGAAAAAACCGAAACAAAACTTGCAGCAGGCATTTATCTTACTGCCTGCGCATTAATTAGCCTAATATCTGTGCTTCAAATTAAAGCCAAAGACAGAAAAGTTGATTGGTGAAATCGTTTCAGTCGAAAAATAGCGCTTCAATGGATTTTTCGATGTGTTTAGTGATAGGAGCGGTGATAGTGATTTCTTTATTGTTTGGCAGTTTTAAAGATAAAGAATGCGAATGAAGGTGAATTTTATTTGCTATCCCATCAATAAAAGCTTTTTTACCACCATATTTACCGTCACCAAGAATAGGGCAATTTATATGAGCTAAATGTGCACGTAACTGATGGGTTCTGCCGGTAATTGGTTGTAATTTTAAATAAGCAACATTGTGTTTGGATTTTGCTATAATTGAAAAATGCGTAGTGGCATTCTGAGGTGAATTTTCATCAACGACCACTTTTTCTTGACCTGAAACATATTTTTTCACCAATGGATAGTCTATTGTTCCACTATCCTTGCTCGGTATGCCAGAAGTTAATGCTAAATAAGTTTTTTTTACTCTTCGTCCTTTAAATTCTTCCATAAGGTATCTGGCAACATTAGCGTTGCGTGCGAATATTATCACTCCACTCGTATCTCTATCTAGCCTATGGACAATTTTAAATGTTTCTCCCTCTCTTATTTGGTCAAGCAAATCACTCATGCTAATCTTTACTTTTACGCCACCTTGAACGATGACCCCTGCGGGTTTGTTTATAGCTAGTATATATTCGTCTTCATATAATATGTTCTCTCTTAGTAGATTCACTAACTTTTCATTATATTTGCGATCAGAATTAGCGTTTTCAATATAATTCAAGTGCTTCAGCGTTATAGTTTGCCCAGAATTTACTCTATCACTGGACTTTGCTTTGCAATCATCAACTTTGATTAATCCTTTCCTTAAAGATTTTTCAATTACAGATTGCTTTAGATCAGGAAAGATTCTTCTGATGTACCTATCCAGCCTAACGTTATCGTCTTCTATTAATATGGTTTTTATACTTTGTAGCATTCCATTATTTATAATGAATATCTAGTGAAATGTCAATTATTGGTGTCATTCCAGTGTCAAGCACTGGAATGACACCGAAGGGGCTACTGCCGTCATAAAGGAACCAGTGTCAGCTACTCGGATGACAGGAGAAGGAGACTACTGAGATGACAGCTAGCCTGACAACCGTCATCCCGCTGCTTGTTAGCGGGATCTAGAGATACCGCGAATGAATCGCGGTATGACGGTTCGCGGCGGCATGACGTAGAGCTTGCGTTAGCTATACTTTTATACTCACCAACTCAGCTGGATCCAAGTAGTCAGAGCACTGGGATGACAAAAAAAGGAGGGCACTTGGATGACGGGAGAAGGAGCTATTTGGATGACATCGTTTACTATACAATGTTTGTACAGTTCTGGATAAAAAAATTAGCTAACAAATTTATAAACATCAGTATACAGCTCATCAACGCTTGGTTCTTTACTATTTTTGGCAAAATCTTCCGACTTTTTTACTAAATCACGTATTTCCTTATCAATTACTTTGCACTCTTCTTCTGAAGCCATTTTATTATCTGTCATGTATTTCTTTAAAGTGCTTATAGGGTCATGATTTTGCTTCATATCTTCAACTTCTTCTTTTAAGCGATAAGTAGCAGGATCTGACATTGAGTGACCGCGATATCGATATGTCTTCATTTCAAGCAGGATAGGCCCTTTTCCGCTGCGTGTGTGTTCCGCTGCTTCGCTTGTAGCCTCATAAACAGAGAAAAAATCCATTCCATCAACTTGTTTTCCAGGAATACCAAAACTTTCTCCTCTTTTATATAACTCTGTTACTAAAGTTGACCTTTGCACGGAGGTTCCCATTGCGTATTCATTATTTTCTATGATGTAAACCACAGGCAACTCCCACAAAGATGCCATATTAAACGATTCATATACTTGTCCTTGATTTGCAGCACCGTCGCCAAAATATGTAAATACCACATTATCTTTTTTCTTATATTTATTAGCAAATGCTATTCCTGTGCCAATTGGAACTTGTGCTCCCACTATTCCATGCCCGCCGAAGAATTTTTTTTCAACGTCAAATACGTGCATCGAACCACCTTTACCTTTCGAGCATCCTGTTTCTTTGCCGGTAAGCTCTGCCATTACAACATTTGGATCAGAATCACATGCGAGCATTAAGCCATGGTCTCTATAACTTGTGATAAAAGCGTCACCTAATTTTGATGCAGCTTGAGTTCCAACTGCAACTGCTTCTTGTCCTATTGATAGGTGACAGAACCCGCCTATTAATCCCATCCCATATAATTGTCCTGCTTTTTCCTCAAATCTGCGTATGAGTAGCATTTTCCTGTAGAATCCAATTATCTGTTCTTTAGTGAAATTTTCTGCTTTCATATCGATTTCTTTTTCATTAAACTAACACAATACCAGGAATTTTAAATTTTTGCTAATGAACTATTACCACTGGCTTGAGGCTTTTCACGTTATCTCTGTTATCATGTGGATGGCAGGTATGCTTTATTTACCCAGGCTTTATGTCTACCATGCAACTGTAAAACCGGGATCGGAAAATGATAGCTTGCTTCAAACAATGGAAAAGAGGCTACTTAGATATATCATAAACCCTGCAATGCTTTTCTCACTTGGTCTTGGAATTACACTAATGGTTATTAGGGAAGCATATCGTGAAGGATGGTTTCATGTAAAAGCATTTGCAATACTTTTGATGTTAATTATTCATATGCTACTTGCAAAATATAGGAAAAATTTTGCAATGGGTTCGAATAAGAAGTCACATATTTATTTTCGCGTTTTAAATGAAGCAGTTACAGTATTGATAATAGTTATAGTTATTATGGTTGTTGTAAAACCTTTTTGACTGACCTTACCCAAAAAAAGCAGAAAGCTCGTATCTGTTCAGATGCATGGCTAATGTACAATACTGAAATAAAAATTCCAGTGCTCCCTTTCTTGTCATCCCAGTGCTTGACACTGGGATCCAGCTTTCTTTACAAATTCACCAAAAGTGCTTCATTCTATAACGCAAAACCCATACTCACCAAACTCAATGCATTACTTGCAATTAAGTCTCCTGGATGCCAGTGTCAAGCTACTCGGATGACACCATTCTTTTTCCTGGATCCCAGTGTTAGCTACTTGCATGACACCATTCTTTTTCCTGGATCCCAGTGGGCTTTGTTGCATCGCTAGCTATGATGGATAAAGATAAAAAAGGTAGAGAATATCAGTAGCTTATTATTCTGGTATTTATAACAAGAACGGTCAGTGAATACCTAAATTTGAGTAAAAGAAATTTCACTACCACTCACTAATCCGGCTAAAATTCAAGAATTTCAATGCTTTAGCTATTTTCAATAGAATTAAATTTATTAATATAAATAATAAATTACTATTCTTAAATTTGATCAGATTGATTGCAAAAAAACAAGATTTTCAATAGGTTGCTTATAATCCTAACTATAGTTAGCCTTTCATAAGTAGCGATGCAACAAAGCCATCCCAGTGTCAAGCACTGGGATGACAAGAAGAGGGCACTGCCCTCTTGGATGGAAGCCAGTGTTAGCTACTTTCATGACACCCTGACAACCGTCATCCCGCTACTTGTTAGCGGGATCTAGAGATACCGTGATGGTATGACGTAGGGGTTGCCGAGAACTTGTCATCCCAGTGCTTGACACTGGGATCCAGTTTTTCGTATAATTTTGTCAAAATCTATTGTGCTAGCAAGTTCACTAGCGTCACGCGCTGGTCTGTTAGACATTTACGTGTAGGGTGAAGAAATTTTGAAAAAGACATACCAAATATGAAAGGCCTATATATTAAAACTTACGGCTGTCAGATGAACGTTTATGACTCCGTTTTAATGGAAAATGTAATTAAACCTTTGGGGTTCAACGTTGTTAGTGATGCAGGGAAAGCCGATTTAGTGATACTGAATACTTGTCACATTAGAGAGAAGGCAGCAGAAAAACTTTACTCAGAGCTTGGGAAGATTCATTCGTTACGAAAAGAAATGACTATAGTGGTGGCTGGGTGTGTAGCGCAAGCAGAGGGAGAAGAAGTGTTCAGAAGGGCTCCTTTTGTTGATATTGTTGTTGGTCCGCAGAGTATCGCTACCTTACCGGAGCTGATAGTCAAAGCAAGCAGAAGTAAAGGTCATGTAATAAACACTGATTTTCCTGAAGTTGCAAAGTTTGATAAATTGCCAGATGAATGCTATGGCAATAGCCAGGGGTCTTCTGCGTTTCTTGCCATACAAGAGGGTTGTGATAAATTTTGTACGTTTTGTGTAGTGCCCTATACTCGTGGAGCTGAGTATTCACGGCCAGTGAATGAAATATTTCGTGAAGCATTGAAATTAGTTGCAAATGGGGCAAATGAGATCAATTTGCTTGGTCAGAACGTCAATGCTTACCATGGGGAGTGCGAAGGGGAAGTGTGGGATTTAGGAAAATTAATTAGTCATATTGCTAAAATTGAAAAGCTAGAGAGGATTCGTTATACAACTTCTCATCCAAGAGATATGCATGAATCTCTCTACTTGGCACATGCGGAAGAGCCAAAGCTCATGCCGTTTGTTCACCTGCCTGTGCAGTCTGGTTCGAATAAAATATTGCACGCGATGAACAGGAAACACACTGCAGAGGAGTATTTGGAAATAATAGACAGATTTCGCAAATTGAAACCTGAAATCGAATTTTCTTCTGATTTTATTGTTGGTTTTCCTGGAGAAACCGAAAAAGATTTTGAAGAAACTATGAAATTAGTAGAAAAAGTTAGATATGCTCAGGCTTATAGTTTTAAATACAGCCCAAGACCAGGCACACCGGGAGCGGAAAGAAAAGATCAAGTACCAGAAGAGGTTAAAACAGAGCGCCTTCTTCGTTTACAGAAATTAATTAGTAAGCAACAACTTGAGTTTAACCAGAGTATGGTAGGTAAAACTATACCTGTTCTATTTAGCGATAAAAAAGGTAAACACCAAAACCAAATTATTGGTAAAAGCCCATATATGCAATCAGTGTGCATTGATGATTCTGAAGATAAATACAGGGACAAAATAGTAAATGTGAAAGTGTTGGAAGCTCGGCAGAGTAGTTTGCTGGGGTGTGCATTTCACTGATTTTAAGCAGCGTTAAATATAAATCTTAAGCAAAGAGTATTGAAAAAATGCAATCATAATCTTTTTCAAAAGTTACAAAGTTTAATTGCTACCTCTGCTGAACGGGTACCTTAAACCTACAAATTTGAGCTTACCTATATCAATTTTTTGTACAAGATGAGTTAGTAACAACTTTATGTATAAAATTGAAGAAGAATAAAAATACAATAACGAGCATTAAATTAAATATTCCCACCTTTAAAAAACCCTCTTTATATATTTCTAAAGATTCTAAATAATTTATTTTACCATTTACTGAAGGAACTGACATAAATTTTGATATTGCAACTCCGGCTAGGTTAGAAAACGCTAATGACAGCATTACTATACCCATCACTACTCCTCTAAGGTTTTTGGGGGCTAGTGTAGTTGCTTGTTCTTGGACTAATGGAGCAATACATAATTCTCCCAGTCCCATAAAGGAGATAGCAATTATTAAATATAAGTATTCTACTTTACCTTCAATGTTAGAGTTTAAACATCCTATGTACAGTGTGAAAAAACACATAGCCATTGTCAGAAGGCCAAGGGTAAACATGGAAGTTGCATATTTTTGCTTAAACTTCATGTATGTTCCAAAAAGAAAGCCAAATATTATAATTGACAAAGGATTTATGGCTTGAGAAACTGAAGCTGGGATTGTTATACCTAATACATTGTTAATAACGTTTCTTTCGGTGAATAAGTTAACCAAAGAGCCAAGCTGCATTTCTAAAGCAAAAAAACACAAGAAAAATACCACAAGAATAGATAATGCCACTAATTTTCGTCTTTGTTCTGCTGATAATTTAGATATTATATAAATAAATATGCCCAGAGCTGTTATTCCAATAAATATGAGCATATTAGTAAAAAATTCACTATGTATAAGCATTTTAGCAATTATTGATGATGACAGAAAGCTTCCTATCAATACTATACCAAAAATTTTAATCCCTAATATGCGCTTATTCATAAGCTCTGGATAAGGAGAAAGGCCGCTATCTCCTAAAAGATTCTGAAATTTGAGAAAAAAGATTAGCCCTATAGACATCCCAATACCAGCTAAACCAAAGCCGTAGTGCCAGCCAAACAAGTGGGCTACATAACCACATGAAATAGAAGCCAATATTGCTCCAATATTCACACCTACGTAAAATAAAGTAAAGCCTCTGCTACGTTCAGGATCGTCTTTGCCATAGCATGAACTAAGTAAGTTAGTTACGTTCCCTTTAAACATACCAGTACCTATGGCTATTAGAGATAAACCTAAATATAATAAACCTGGTTCAAACTTAACCAATGACATGCAAGCATGACCTGCTATCATCACTATCCCTCCAAGCAACACCATGTTGCGGAATCCCATCAACTTATCAGCTAAAAAACCTCCAAGTATTGGTATAGCATAACCTGTTGCAGCAAATAATGAGTAAATAGTAAAGGCCCTCTCATCAGTGAAACCTAAGTGAGAAGTCAAAAATAGGACCAAAAGTGCCCTCATTCCATAGTAAGAGAAACGTTCCCACATTTCAACAAAGCACAACATTTTTAAAAATTGTGGAAACTTATCTGTCTTCTGATCCATAAAATACCCCTAAAGCTTGGGTTAATGTTAAGTAAAACAATAAAAACTGCAAGTAAAACTTAAAAAAAGGTATTGGAAGCTCGGCAGAATAGTTTGTTGGGGTGTGAGCTACGGAAATATTTTTGAATTTGTAATTTTTCAGAAAGCCCTATATTCTTTAGTTTTACATAGCGAACATGAAGTCAAAGCATTATCCTGATACAGTAAGTAGTCCTGATTTTTTATCGTTAGAAAAGGAAATCATAAAATTTTGGCAGGAAAACAAAGTTTTTGAGCGGTCAGTTGAAGAACGTTCCAAGGATAATTGTTTTGTCTTTTACGATGGGCCTCCGTTTGCAAATGGACTTCCGCATTATGGACATTTACTCACTGGTTTCATCAAAGACGCATTTGCAAGATATCAAACTATGCTTCAAAAAAGGGTTGAACGTAGATTTGGCTGGGATTGCCATGGATTGCCGGCTGAGATGGGTGCAGAAAAAGAACTTGGAATATCTGGTAGAACTGAGATAGAGAAGTTTGGTATAGATAAATTTAACGATCATTGCCGTACTTCTGTGATGAAATTTTCATCAGAGTGGGAGAAGTATGTAAATAGGCAAGCAAGGTGGGTAGACTTTCACAATGACTATAAGACTATGGATAAATCATTCATGGAGTCGGTCATGTGGGCATTCAAGCAGCTTTATGATAAGGGTCTGGTGTATGAATCAGTGCGCGTTGTACCATATAGCTGGGCATGCGAAACTCCATTATCTAATTTCGAAACAAGGCTTGATAACGCGTATAGAGAAAAAGTTAGCAAAGCTGTAACTGTTGCATTTGAGCTTTTAGAAAACCCACAGCAATTTAAAAGTGTTAAACGAAAGTGTAAATTACTTGCTTGGACTACAACTCCTTGGACGTTGCCGAGCAACTTGGCTTTAGCAATAGGAAAAGATATTAAGTATTGTGCAGTGTCAGTCCACCCTTTGATGTCATTCCAGCGCGTGACGCTGGAATCTATTTCTGGATCCCAGTGTCTGGGCACTGGGATGACAGGGAGTAGTGAAGGAAGTTCAATGAATGGTGAAATATACATTTTTGCTGAAAGCTACTTAGAGAAATTTATCAGCCACTCTGAACAAAACAATATTCCATATGAAAACTGCAATATAAAACTTAAAGCGAATGATCTTGCAGGTCTTTCTTACAAACCACTGTTTGACTATTTTAAAGACACAAAAAATGCATTTCGCGTTTTTATTGCTGATTATGTGACGGAAGAAGACGGTACTGGCGTTGTGCATACTGCTCCTGGATTTGGTGAGGAAGATTTTTACCTTTGCCAAAGCCATGATATTCCAGTTATTTGTCCAATTGATAACAGTGGAAAATTTACTGCTGAAGTTTCAGATTTGGCAGGGGTTCATGTTTTTGATGCCAATGATACAGTAATAAAAAAATTGAAAGGGCAGGGAAGTTGGTTTAAGACTGAGCAATATATTCACAATTATCCACACTGCTGGAGAACTGACACTCCTTTGATCTATCGAACTATGCCTTCTTGGTATGTTGCTGTTACAAAATTCAAAAGCAGAATGGTAGAGCTAAATAAGAGAGTTAATTGGATACCAAACCACATTAGAGATGGTCAATTTGGAAAATGGCTTGAAGGGGCACACGACTGGTCAATTTCACGCAATCGATTCTGGGGTACGCCAATCCCTGTATGGAAATCAGATGATGCGAGATATCCAAGAGTAGATGTATATGGTTCAATAGAAGAACTGGAGAGAGATTTTAATGTTAAAATAGACGACTTGCACAGACCATTTATCGATACTTTAACAAGACTAAATCCTGATGATCCAACAGGAAAATCAGTTATGCGCCGTGTACCTGACGTGTTTGACTGCTGGTTTGAATCTGGCTCGATGCCATTTGCGCAAATCCACTATCCGTTTGAAAATAAGGAGTGGTTTGAATCTGCGGATTTTATCACTGAATACATAGCGCAAACCAGGGGGTGGTTTTATACGCTCTTTGTATTGTCCACTGCTTTGTTTAATAGGGAACCATTTAAGAACTGCATATGCCACGGTGTTGTTTTGGATGTAAAAGGGCAAAAATTGTCCAAACGTTTGAATAACTATGCAGATCCAATGGAGGTTTTTGATAGATACGGTTCTGATGCACTGCGTTTTCTTATGCTTTCTGGATCTATTGTTTGTGGTGGTAATTTGCTACTCGATAAAGAAGGAAACTCAATACGAGATGTTCTGAAAAACGTAATAAAACCTATTTGGAACAGTTATCACTTTTTTACTATGTATGCAAATGCAGATGGAATTAAAGCTGAAGTTTGTAAGGATTATCAAAGCACTATTGATCGTTACATGATTTCCAAGTGTTTTGAAGCTGTAGAAGGTATCCAAGCTTCTATGAACAACTATAACTCCCAAGAGGCTTGCAAAATTTTAATGAACTTTTTTGAAGTGCTAAATAATTGGTATATTCGTCGCAGTCGCGAGCGTTTTTGGAAAAGTGATTTGGATCAGGATAAAACTGATGCTTATAATGTTCTATATACGGTTTTTTATTACATACTAAGAGCTGCAGCTCCTTTGTTGCCACTTATAACAGAGAATATATGGCAAGGGCTTAAGTATGAAGAAACATCTGTTCATTTGGCTAATTTTCCACAATTAGAGAAGTTTGATAGTCAGCTCATTGCCAAGATGGATTTGGTGAGAGAGATATGCAACTCTGCACTCTCTATTAGAAACACTTTTAACATACGTATCAGACAGCCACTTGGCAGTATGATCATTTATCATCAGTCTTCCTGTAGTTTTCTTGAAGGTGAGCCGTTTTCTGTCATCCCAGAGCTCTCTCCCGTCATCCCAGAGTTCTCTCCTGTCATCCGAGTAGCTGACACTGGGATCCAGAAAGAAAAAAGTGCTGGAATGACACCAAGCATGAATGAATATCAAGAGATGATAAAAGATGAGGTAAATGTAAAAAAACTGGAGTTAGTAAACAGACTTGAAGATATTGCATCACTAGAGTTAAAGCTAAGTTTTCCCCTGCTTGGAAAGAGAATACCAGATAAAATTAAGAAACTAGTTCAATATGTCAAAGAGGGAAAATGGAAGCAAGTTGAAAATGAGCAAGTTTTTTTAGGTAATGAGTCAGAAAATTGCATCATAGAAAAAGGCGAATATGAACTATTGTTAAAAGCAAACAGTGAATATTCCTCTGTATTTGATAACAATAAAGGGATTGTCATTCTAAATACTGAACTAAATGATGAATTAATTCTAGAAGGGCTTGCAAGAGATGTCGTGAGGCTCATTCAGGAAACCAGGAAACAAGCTGATTTTCATATGTCCGATAGAATCAGAGTAATAATCAAAACAGAAGATGAGAAAATTAAGGAAGCAATAAATACGTGGATTGAATATATAAAAGAGCAGACCCTTACCTTATCTTTGGACATTAATACAGAAATTGGAACTAACTTTTATTTTAAGGAGTACCAAAATTTGATAGTTGGTATTAGGTTAAATTATTAGTAGTTGAAAGTTGTCATTGTTTATGCTATACTTAGGTTACTTGAGGTAAGGTTATGGTATGCATGCTGTTGTAGATTGTAAGAAAGTTGTTGACTTAAATAACAATAGTGATGATTTAGGTAAAGTAGAATCTATTTCCAATGTTACTTTGGAAGAGGAAGAGTCTTTTGATGCTATGGAAGCTGTTTCTAATGTAGAAGAAGGGAATGATTTAGGTCTTGCTACTTCAGAAGAGGAAGAAGAATTTTTTGATGCTGTGGAAGAACAAGAGCCGTTAGCTAATTTTAACGTTCCACTCAGTATATTTCATTATAAAGATTATAACTCTGATTTTTTTACTTCTTGGTATAATATATCAAGTAGAATATTTAAAGAGGTAAATCGAGCTTGCCCGGAGAAGAAAGTATTAAATTTAGCTCTATCAGTTTTAATGTTTCCTTATATAGTTTTCACTGCGTTAGGATTAGCCGTATATAATAAATTAAAAACAAATGATAAGACACAAATCAGTTCAGAGGAGAATAAAACAAAAAAAAGTGAAGTAAGTGAAAGTACAGCAAAAAGATTGGCATATGGTGTTCTTGCTGCAATAGTGATTCTTGTTAATATCGCTGTGCTTGCAGCATTACTTATTCCTGCAACACTCGCTTTGGCTACTTTTTATCTTTTAAATAAAAAATTATCTCATTTTTTGATTGCTGCTATTAAAATAAGTAATGGGTTATGTCAAAATGAACACCAAAATATTGAGGTGTCTTTTCATGAGATAGAGGCTATTGAAGCAGACATTAAGTGGAATATGGAAGTTAAGTTTCCACCGCAATTTAAACAACTACTTAGAGATTTATACGAAGATAAAGATGGTAGTTGGTTTAATGTTGCACGTGATTCAGAACATAATACCATACTGAAATTATCAGCTAATATCCACTTAAAAAATGGTCCTAAGCCTTTACGTAATGAGATCAAGAATGTGCTTGCAACTTCTATTCAAGAATTTGCGAAGACTATGGAAGAACTGATAAAGCTAGAAAAGAAAGAGATTACATATGATAAATTGAAGGAATTGTTGGACGAATTCAGGTTAAAAGTGGTAAGTAGCATAGATTTTAAGTTGACAACTCACTTAATATACAACGCCTATCAAGTTGCCTTTATACAAGCAGTTAGGTTTCAGCTGGATAGACGGAAAGAAGGTTTTTCACTGGAAGATGAGATAAAAAATTCTTTAGTGAGACAGGAATTAGAGAGTCAAGGTAAGGAATTACCAGGTGAGAAAGAAGTGATAATAAGAGATCTGAAAAAAGCAGGAGCAAAAGTACCGGATGTTTTAGATGATAGTGAGCTTCCTATATTTAAAGCAGAATGGAAGCGGCTTAAAGAAGAAGGGAAGATAGCTAAGAGAACAATTATTGATGTTTATAAATATATACATAGTAGAGAAACAGAGACAGCTCTAGGTAATGCTAAAGAAGAGATTAATCTTTTAAAAAAAGAAGGACAAAAAAGATATATTAGGATACATGAAAAATTGAAAGAAATATATGGAGATGTAAAAAAGAATAATTTAGCAGGTGATGTTTTAAGAAGAAGGTTAGAAGGTCTTTTTAAGTTCGAGTATGATGATCAAGAAGTTGAGCAAAGGCTAGTAAAATCAGTAATGAAAAAAGCCAAGGGTGAGTTAGGCCTATTAGGCATGCTCAGCTTAATAGACCAGTTTCGGGATTTAGAAAAGGAGATAAAAGGTTCTTTGAGTGAGAATTTAAAAGAAGCTTCAGATAAAGTAAATGCTTTTGTAGCAAAGATATATTTAGAAATAACGAAATGCAAAATACAAAATGTACTCAAAGGCCAAGCAAAGGGTATAGAGGATTCATGTAAACTGTTAGAGGAAAAGGAGCCGGATTTAGTACAGAGGATTAATGCGCACCGAGCGGAAATTGCAGAATGCTTAGAGCAACCTATATCGTTAAGGAAAGTAATAGAAGAAAATGAGGATTTAAACAAATATTTAGAAGGTGAGCGAAATAGGAAAGGAGAACAGCATCCAAGTACAAAATTAATAGAGAAGCATTTGAAAAATAACCAAGAAATTCTCAAAGCATTAAAACAGTTAGAATTAGAAGAAAAAGGATTGTTGATAAATGAAGAAACAAAAAATGATTATATAGAAGAACTAGAATCTCGCGAAAAAATAAAGTTTGCAATAATAGAGGATGATTTACTGAAGGAGTTCGAGCGTGAAACTTTTAACGAAGAAGCAGTTAAGAAGTTGTTAGAGGAAGCGGAACTTGAATACTATTTGGCAGAAAAATGCATAAAAAGTCCTGTGATAAAAACAAAAAATAATATCAAGCACTTTTATCAAGGTTTATTGTCTCCTTTGATAGATAATTTGACAAAAGATATAATAAATAATATACCAGGAAATAGTGAAGGTTGTATACAGAAAGTTAAGAACTGGAGTAAAGTTATGTTTGGTGCAATAAAGATTGGAGCATCAAATGCTTATAAAGAGACTACAGAGAGAAAAGCGTTAAATGTGGCACATAATACTTATAAAGAAGGAGAGACATTTCTTCAATGTTTTCAGTCAAATTATGAAGGTGTTGGAGCCTTTTTAGGTAATTTATTTTCTGATGATGGGGTAACATTTAAAAATGATGTGTGGCCTAAAATAGAAGAGCATTTGCATGGAATGTGGGATAGATTTTTCAAGGATATTGAATTCAATATTGGAAATAAATTGGATGAAGTAAGTGTGACACAGCAACGGCAGGAAACTATGATTGTGACTCAACGATAAGTTCTCAAAGTTCCTCCGGTATTTTCACATACTAAATTAACTATAGCACTTGATTCTTTTTGGATCTCTTTTTCAGTTAAAGTGTGAGTTGGAGAGCAGAAAGTAACTGACAATGCTATAGACATCTTATTCGATTCTATATTATTTCCATGGTATACGTCAAATACTAAAACTTCTGTGATGAGCTCTGAGCTTTTTTTTACCACATTGATTATGTTACCTACTTTCACATCCTTATTTACAATAAATGCAAAATCACGTTTTACACTTTGGTATTTATAATCGATAAATTTCTTTCTACTTACAGGTAAATTTTCAATATTTTCTAATATCACCTCAAAACCTACAACTTTTTGCTTGATGTCAAAAAGATCTAATATATTAGGATGCAACTCTCCAAAATAACCTGCTACTTTATTCTTAAAAGAGAGAGTGCCTGACTTTCCTGGGTGGTAATGTTCTTTTTCTGCTCTCTCTATCGTTAAATTATCGCAATTGACGTTAAAAAACTCCAAAGCTGCTATGCAATCAGCCTTTGCGTCAAAAACATCTACTTTCCTATTAGTATTATAATGGTTTCGCGGTAAATTATTTCCTGTTCTTATTCCACTTAAAACATGTTTAGACTGAGCTTCACCATCGTAAATCGGCCCGATTTCGAAGATTGCAAGATCAGATATTCCATGGGCAATATTATCAGCAGTAACTTGCAATAAATTTGGCATAATACTTGGTCTCATTATATTAAAGTTATTGTTAAACGGATTATCGATGATAAATAACTTATTCGAGTAACCAAATTTTTCAGCTGTTGATTCACTCATAAACGACCAGGTTAGCACTTCATGAAACCCTCTGTTTGTCATCAAAATACGCAAATTGTCGTATGTACTATCTACTTCTTCAACATTATTTGGTAGTGGTTCTTCTTTTATTTTGTCATAGCCGTATATCCTTGTTACTTCTTCAATTAGGTCAACCGGTATTGTCACGTCCGGTCTCCAGCTTGGTACTTGTACATTCCAATTGCCTTCGGTTTTTTTATCAATATTAAACCCTAGTTTCGTCAAGATATCGAACACTTCATCAGGCAATACAGATACACTTCCAAACTTGTTTACATCTTGGTAATCAAAGCTCACCTTGGTGTCAGCCCTATCTAAGCTGCCAGCAGACACTACGCTTGAGGCTTCTCCACCACATAAATCCAGAATCATTTTAGCTGCAAGGTTGAGTCCATCAAAAGTAAATTCGGGATCAACAGAACGTGCAAATCTGTAACTAGCGTCTGTGGAGATGTTTATTTGCCTTGCAGATTTAGCGATAGATATAGGGTCAAACCAAGCAGACTCTAAAAAGATATCAGTAGTTTCAAGTGTACATCCACTGCACTTTCCACCTATAATTCCAGCAACTCCATGAATATTTTTATCACCTGCAATAACGCTCATGTCTTTGTTTAATAAGTATTCTTTACCGTTTAAACCAGCAAATTTTTCTCCGTCGTTTGCTTTGCGTACTGTGAGCTCTCCTTCTATTTTTTTTGCATCATACGCGTGCATTGGGCGGCTGAAAGATATCATAATATAGTTCGTGATATCAACTATTGTAGAAATGGAGCGCATTCCTATCGATTCCAATTTATCTTTTAGCCACTTTGGGCTTTCTTGATTTTTTACATTGGCAATGTATATTCCACTAATAAAACTTTCTCCGTCAGTAACTTCAACATCGATTGGTGAATTTATGGAGCTGGTAAGTTGTGGAATGCTTAAAGTCTTTAATGTTCCAATTCCAGTTGCAGCAAGGTCGCGAGCTATTCCATAAATGCCTAAGCAATCTCCACGGTTTGGAGTAACATTTATATCAATTACAGGGTCACAATTGAAAAATTTATCCCCTACTTTATAATCATCGGAAAGCTCGATTATTCCTTCACTTTCCTCTTGAACCAACGCAAGTTCAGAAGCAGAGCAGAGCATCCCTTCACTTAGCACTCCTCGTATTTTTGTAGGCTTGATTGTGAAATCACTTTCTGGCAATGTGCTACCAAGAGATGCAAGCACAGTTTTCATACCTTCTCTAACATTGTTTGCTCCGCAAACTATTTGTAGAATTTTACTTCCGTCATCTACTTTACATAATTTTAATTTATCAGCATTTGGATGCTGTATCACCTCTAATACTTCTGCAACAATAAAACCAGCTAATTTGGTATTGTCGATCACATCTTCTACTTCTAACCCTATGTGAGTTAATTTATCGGTAATTTCTTCTAAACTAGCATTGGTTTCTAAATACTCCAGTAACCAAGATAACGTGAATTTCATCGATCTAACAAGAAACAAAAAAGTTATTGTAATATAAAATGTAGTGCTTTTAAAGCTTGTTGTAGTGGAATACTTCTACATCATTGTTTATGATGTAGAAGCTTTTGTAACTTTATATCTTCTTGCGAAGAGAAAGAATTTTTTCTATATCACCTTTTAAATCTATCTCCAGAAAGAATTTAAGACTTTCATAATCCCAGGCATCCTCATCAATGTTACCATCAAAAAAGAAGTGTATTATTGCATTGTTGAGTCCTATGTAATAATCGCGAGTATCTTCGTCAAGGAAACAATCTACTGATTCGATGTATCCGTTACCAAATTCCTGCTCCAAATTTAAAGGATGATTAGTGTTAATAAAATCTATTTCGTTCATTATATACCTCACTAAAAATTAAATTATAATCAAAATAAGATATTAAGTCAAGATATTGAATAATTTAACAAGATTAGTAAATTTTAAAATACAGAGCTGACTGTAATTAACATTCTAATTACATATTTTGTTAATATGTTAATGTTATAATAATACAGAGCCTTATCTTAATTCTTGACTTTGTCCTATAAAATTCATACTTTATTTACTGTTTATAATTCAGATTAAAATGGCATTAAATCCGCTGGAACAGTTTAAAGTATATACGGTAATAGAGTTACCTAGGTTATTTGGGTATGACGTAAGCTTTACCAATTCATCTCTTTTCACGATGATTTCGGTGATATTGGTGATACTCTTTTTGCTTTTTGGAATAAAGAAGGGGGCAGTAATACCAGGATATTTGCAAGCTGCAGTTGAGTATGTATATGATTTTGTTATTTCAATAATAGAAAATAACACTGGAAGCAAAGGCTTGCAGCACATTCCATTGATATTTACAGTGTTTATTTTCATTTTATCGTGTAATTTAGTTGGTGTTCTTCCTTATAGTTTCACGGTCACAAGTCATGTGATAGTCACCTTCGCTTTATCGATGGTGGTTTTTATTTATATAACGATTGTTGGATTTAAAGAAAGGGGAGTAGAATTTTTACGCATATTGCTACCAAAAGGAACTCCTTCGTGGCTTGCACCTATAATAATTATTATTAAGTTGTTTGCTTATTTAGTAAGGCCGGTTAGCCTATCAATAAGGCTTGCAGCAAATATGATTGCTGGTCATACAATCATCAAAGTGATAGCAGGGTTTATTGTAAATATGAACATATTTTTCACTCCTGCGCCGTTTTTGTTCATAATTGCATTGATAGGATTTGAAGTATTTGTTGCAATTTTACAAGCTTATATATTTACTATATTAACATGTGTATATTTGTCAGATGCAGTAAAGTAATTGACTTCCTTGTAGAATATTTTACAATTATATTATAAAGAAATAATTAAAGGTAATATATGGATTTAGTAGCTTTAAAATTTATAGCAATTGGTTTAGCTGTGTTTGGAATGCTCGGCGCTGGTTTAGGTATAGCTAATATCTTCTCTGCTATGTTAAATGGGATTGCGAGAAACCCTGAATCAGAAGGTAAAATGAAAAGTTATGTTTATATTGGTGCTGCCATGGTTGAAATCATGGGATTGCTTGCGTTTGTACTTGCAATGTTATTAATATTTGCTGCTTAACAGATGCCACAGCTTGATGTTTCAACCTTCTTTTCTCAAGTTTTTTGGTTTTTAATTTTTTTCTCTTCACTTTTTTTCGTAGTAAGTTGTTTATTTTTGCCAAAGTTAGATGAAATAATAAGCACTAGAAGTAAAGAAGTATTGGGTTCTTTTAATAGTTCTGTTCATCTTTTAAGACTTACGGAAGATCAGATTACCAAGTATAACGCAGCTTTAACCCAAGCTAGAATACAGGCAAAAAAAATCATAGATGATGCACTTGCTCAGGTAGAAGAAATGAGAGCTAATGTTAAGAATATATTAGAAGAGGAAGATAAAAAAAAGAGCAAGCTTATTGAAAAAAAAGTGGCAGAATTTAAATCTGAATATACTGATCAGTTAAAACAAATGGCTACTAGTATTGCTTTAATTTATTATACTAAATTGACTAATTCTGAAATTGAAGAGGAATTTATTGCTGACTTGGTGTCCAAAGAATTTTAGGGGTTTTTATGTCTACATCACTGATTATCGGTCTTGCCTTCTTGGTAAGTTTTGTCCTTTCGTATAAATTGCTAAAGAAAGTGATAAAAAATGCGCTTAACAATAAGCGTAACAAAAGCAAATTTTCAAGTGAAGAAACTGAAAAATTCAGGAAAGATATGTTGGAGTATTACAAAAAATCTTCTAAAAAATACAAAGAATTAGATGCAGAAGTTAATAAAATGATGAATGAAGCACTTGATAAAGCTAATAGTATCATTAAGCACAATAGACAGCAGCTAGATCAGACATTAGATGACAATGCCCATTCTAACTTGAAGAAAGTCACTGACCAAGTTGAAAAAGCTCTTGGAGATTTACAGGCTAACACAGCGAATATAGCTGCTGATGCTGTAAAAAAAATAATGCATGAACGTAAAGATGATAAGCGTAGTAGCGAGGTCATATCTTCATTTTCACGTGACTTAAATAAAAAATTGCATTAGGTTCAATGCAACAATTGCCTATACTTCAAGCTGATAATGTAGAAAAAATTAAGTTTGATTCTAGTTTGTGCAAAGAGCCAGAGAAACTTTTTTACTATAAATTTAATATAATTCCTTGGCAAAAATTAAATAATACTACTTTTTTTATGGTTGAAGACACAAGCCGAGATATCAACCGTTGGGTCGAAGCTCATTACGGTATTGACTATGTATTAATAAAAGTGGATAGCGAACAGATTTTAAATCTTCTTAACTCGCACTTTGGTATTTCAGAATTTGCAAGCAACTACTTATATTACAAGAATCCTAATTTTTCAGCCAAAAGCATTAAACTAAGCTCAATATTTTTTGCTTCTTTCTTTATTGTAACTTCAATTTTAACACTAACAGAGAAATATACATATTTTGCTTTGATGTTGATATTTATAATCGGATGTTCTAGCTATTTATTCAAGTTTATAGCTACAATTTTTAACTTATGTGAAACCTCCAACCAAAAAGTGGATTATAGTAAGCTGAGTGAAGAAGATTTTCCTATATATACTATTTTATTGCCTGCTTTTAAAGAAAGTGCAGTGATAGAGCAATTGGTTGAAAGCATTGAAAGTTTGGATTATCCAAAATCAAAATTAGATGTGAAGCTTCAGGTAGAAAGTGATGACCAAGAAACGCTAGCAGCTATAGAAAAGTACACTTTACCGCAGTATTTTGAAGTAATAAAAGTGCCTCATTCTTTGCCTAGAACAAAAGCCAAGTCATGCAATTATGCTATGAGCTTTGCTAGAGGAAAGTATGCAGTAATATATGATGCGGACGATAAACCAGACCCATTGCAGTTAAAAAAAGCACTGATTGAATTTAATAAGGACGACGATAAGCTTGCCTGTGTACAGGCGAAATTAAATTACTACAATTGTGATTATAATTTTCTCACAAAATTCTTTTCTCTGGAGTATATGAACTGGTTTCAATACTTATTGCCTGGATTCCAAAAAATGAACATGCCGATGCCTTTGGGTGGTAGCAGTAATCATTTTTCAGTAAAAATTCTAAAAAAAGTGTTTTTCTGGGATGCTTATAGTGTTACCGAAGATGCTGACCTTGGTTTGAGACTTGCACAAATGGGATATAAAACCAGGATGATTGACTCAGAAACATTGGAAGAGTCACCAATTGCTGTATTTGCTTGGATTAAGCAAAGAGCGCGCTGGATCAAAGGCTATATGCAAACTTATATTGTTCATTTAAAAAATATAAAGTCACTTTATAAACACACTGGATTTAAGGGAATTTTGCTATTGAATCTTTTTGTTGGCTCTGCAGCTTTTATATTTTTTACTACTCCATTTTTACTGCTTTCATTGATATTAACTAAAGTTTTAAATGAATTATTTTTGTACTACTTTGTAGTGGTATACGTTACTAACCTGATTCTTTTGGTAATAGCTGTCAAACAGCAAAAGATGCCTTTTTATTTTTATATAGTATCGATATTTTTTCCGGTCTATAGTCTGCTACATAGTGTTGCAGCTTTTCTTGCCTTATGGGAATTTATTCTTTACCCTGAGCGATGGAACAAAACTCAGCATGGTTTATGGAAGCAAAACCTGTAGCTATTTGGCTTTTTCTCTGCTCGGTCATGGTAATTCTCATGGTAGGGATTGGTGGATTTACCAGACTTTCAAAAGCAGGATTGTCAATCACGGAGTGGAAACCAATTACTGGAACATTACCACCACTGAGTGAACAAGACTGGCTACAAGAAAAATTAAAATACGAAGCTACACCTGAATATAAAGCACTTAACTATGGTATTAGTATGGAGGAGTTTCGCGCTATATACTTAATAGAATATGTACACAGATTGGTTGCAAGACTAACAGGTTTAGTTTTTGTCCTGCCATTTATATATTTCATATTAAGAAGAAAAATATCTAAAAAGGTAGTAATAAAGCTATGTTTGGCATTATTATTTGGAGCTTTACAAGCTTTTGCTGGTTGGTATATGGTTAAAAGTGGTTTAGTAACTGAACCTCATGTTAGCCACTATAGGCTTGCACTTCACTTATTATTAGCATTAATTATCTTTGCATTATTGTCATATCAATTTTTTGATTACCAAATATGGATCCCAGTGTTACGTACACAACTATACGAACATTGCAGTATAAGAGTAATTTTCACCAAGAAAGATGTCATCCCAGTGCCCAGACACTGGGATCCAGAAAACTTAACTTTAAATAAGTGGCTGCATAGTAAAAGCTGGATTCCAGTGTCAGCTACTTTCATGACACCATTTGCTGTGCAATTTATTTTCAAAAGTAAGCGTTCGTACAGTTGTGTGTCAGCTACTCGGATGACAGGATTTCAATCTACTAACAGTAGTATATATTACACAATACTTATTCTGATTCTAATTGTAATACAAATAATTTTCGGCGCATTTGTTGCGGGATTAAATGCTGGTTTGATTTACAATACCTTTCCACTAATGGACGGACAAATCGTTCCAGAAGATTTATTTTTCTTACAGCCTATATGGCTGAATATCTTTGAGAACAGAGCGACAGTGCAATTTATACATCGAGCACTGGCATTGCTAATACTAACTTTGGTAGTAATACTCACAGTAAAAAATGCTAGCATAAAACCGGTATATATTATGCTGCTCTCCGTCGTCATTCAGATCATTTTAGGTGTAATTACTCTATTATTGCACATACCAATAGCCATTGCCATAGCTCATCAAGTGTTTTCATTTATCTTGTTTGGGTCAAGTTTGTACTTCTTATGTTATTTAAGAAAGCAGACTACATCACCAATCTGCACATTTTTTCCTTCTTGAACGGGAATATTTTTTATCACCATTGCTGCTTCAGCACATATGATATTTTCCATTTTCATTGCCTCCACCACAAATAAAGGTTGTCCTATTTCCACCTGATCTCCTACATTTACGTGCAATTTAACTAATAAACCAGATATTGGGGATTTTACAGCATCTGCTGAAATCCCTTCTGTTTCATTATTTAGCATTAACCTACTTAATTCAGCTACATGAGGCTTAAATATACAACACTCAGCTTTCATGCCTGCATGCCTTATGAAGTACTTGCTGCCTTGTCTTTCTATTTTAAGTGCTATATTGGTATCGTCATTAATTGTGATATATAGCAATCTATAACTTGATTTCCACTTGCCTATAACGGAGTATTTATTGTGATTATATACCGTTATTAATATATTATCTTGGTATTTTGCATTTACGGAGTACTCATTGTCATTTATATTCACTATGAATAAATCTCTTGCACGGTCACCTGCCATCCGAGTAGCTGATACTGGTGCCCCTTCTTTTTTACTAGATTCCAGTGTCACGCACTGGAATGACACCTGAGATGTTTCATTCACTGCTTTATGATGGTACCTTTCTTCATTTTCCAAATGAACATATAACGCAGTGAAAATAAATATTTTAATATACTCCTCTGTAACAAAATCGCCGTGAAACCCACTAGGGTAATGATCTGGAATGAATCTCGTATGGAGCTTTGCTGCGATAAAATTTGGGTGATGGAAGATGGATTCTAGAAATTCTATATTATTTGTTACTCCTTCTATATAGCATTCAGACAATGCTTTTTGCATTCTGCTGATCGCTTCTACTCTATCTTTTCCATATGTTATCACTTTGGCAATCATCGAATCATAGAACATGCTAATTTCTGAACCTGCAGCAACTCCATCATCTATTCTTACATAATCATTTTCACCCGGTTTATCGTAATATTTTATTCTTCCGCTGGAAGGGAAAAATTTCTTCGATGGGTCTTCAGCGCAAATTCTACTTTCTATTGCAGAACCAGTAAGTTTAATATCATCCTGATTGAATCTCAATTTCTCTCCACAGGAAGTTCTAATCATTTCTTCTACTATGTCTATTCCAGTTATAAATTCTGTTACTGGATGCTCAACTTGCAATCTCGTATTTACCTCAAGAAAATAGAAGTTTTGGTCTTTATCTACAACAAACTCAACAGTGCCTGCTGAAAAGTAACCAACCTGCTTTGCTAGAGAAACACATTGGACATACATTTTTTGTCTTACTTCTTCACTAATGAATGGACTTGGCGTTTCTTCTATTATTTTCTGGTTATTCCTTTGTATCGAGCATTCTCTTTCTCCAAGACACACTATATTGCCATATTTATCTGCTATGATTTGTATTTCAATATGTCTTGGTAGTTCTATATATTTCTCTATAAAGATACTGCCATCCTTAAAACTTTTCTCTGCTTCATTTGTTGCTGATGTGAACGCTAGTTCAATTTCTTTTTTGGAATTTACAATTCGCATTCCTTTGCCACCACCGCCTGATGCAGCTTTAAGCATAACCGGAAAGCCAATTTCTTCAGCAACTTGAGCTGCGTGGGCAGCGTCGCTAATCTTACCCATATATCCTGGCACTACATTCACTCCAGCTTTTTTTGCCGCTTCTTTTGCTGTTATTTTGTTGGCTGTAACTTCTATTGTTTCTGCACTGGGGCCGATGAAGTCTATATTATGTTTTTGAAGAGCACGTGGAAAATCTGGATTTTCTGCTAAAAAACCATAGCCAGGATGAACCGCCTCAGCACCTGTTTCAACTGCTACTTCACATATTTTTTCAATGTTTAAGTAACTGAGGCAAGATGGCGAAGGGCCGATATATCTTGACTCATCTGCTTGTCTTACATGCACAGAATTTACATCTGCATCCGAATATATGCATACACAAGATATACCCATCCTACGAGCAGTTCTGATAATCCTGCAGGCAATCTCTCCTCTGTTTGCTATTAAAATCTTACTGTACTTCTTTTCCGTCATCGTATGAGTATACTTTCTTAAGTTGAGAAAGTAAATTTCTATATCATTGCCTGCAACTTTTTGTTATATATCAGACAGCCACCCTTGCAAGATCTGTACTACTAAAAGTTTCCACTGGAGTGCTCATGTCATGCAAGTCATGTATCTCACTACACACTTTGCCTGACAGATACGCAGCCCCGCCAGAAATTATCCCAGCCATCGTAGTCAGTGCCATAGATTGAGAAACTAAAAATAAAAAGTATAAAGACAAACATAAAGCAGCAATACACGCTATAGCTCCTATTATGTATAAGCACAGGTGAAACTTCTGGTTACATATGAAGCTGTCTTTTATGCCTGCGATTTCTTTTATTTCTTTTTTGACTGTCTTACTAACCCAGTCAAGAGGAGTCTTTTTAGATTGATCTAGCGCACATCTATTGCACAATGCCTCTTTAACATAATTCTTGACATTTTCTAATTTTTTCGGATCACAATTTGGGTTAGTTTTTTCAGACTCCAAATGCTTGAATATTCCTTTTACTACACTTGGTAATATCCCCACTTCTGCTGCTATATGAAATGGATTTTCATGATCTTTATTGTACTCTAACAAATGAACATTACTTTCAACACTTTTCTTGAAAATAGATAAAAACTTATCAACCTTTCCTGTTTTTGCAGCTAAATGCAGGAGATTATCTCCCCTAATTCTTTGTTTTGTTTTATCAAAAGGGCCGGTGTAACGCCAATTGATATTAGCTTCATTATCTGAAAGCAATTTTGCTATATCTACAAGTCCATCCATAACTCACCTCGCTATATTCAACCAATACTAAATTATACAACACAATTTATGAAAAATAAATAAAATTTTATCTCTCAGAACAAATAAATTCTAAATTGTTACAAACATAAATTTTAGCTATCATCATTTACATTACTGTAACAGACAAATATGCCAGGTATAGTCACGAGATTTGCTCCATCACCAACAGGATTTTTGCACATTGGAGGAGCTCGTACTGCTTTATTCAATTGGCTCTATGCAAAGCATCATGGTGGCAGGTTTTTGCTAAGAATTGAGGACACCGACAGAAAACGTTCAACGAAAGAAGCAATTGATGCAATTATAGAAGGGCTAAGATGGCTCGGTGTGAGCTATGATGGGGAAATAGTATATCAGTCAAAAAGAATAGAGCGGCATAAAGAAGTAGCAAACCTTTTAGTTGAGAAGGGTAGGGCGTATCACTGTTATTGCCCTGAGGATGAAGTTGCAGAAAAGAAAATAAAAGCAAGAGAAGAGGGCAAGATATACAAGCATAAATGTACTACAAAACCTCCTTCTTGTCATCCAAGTAGCCGACACTGGGATCCAGAAGAAAATATGTGGTCACGCGCTGGAATGACATCCGGTGTGAGGTCAGTTATCCGTTTCAAAGTGCCAGACTCACAAGAGATCGTCATTGATGATAAAATATACGGCCAAATCAAAGTAAATAGCAACCAGCTTGATGATATAGTGATCTTACGCTCTGACAACACTCCAACATATATTTTTGCTGTCGTAATTGACGATCATGATGCTGGAATAACTGATATAATACGCGGTTCTGACCATCTCACTAATACCTTTAAACATCTGCTAATATACCAGGCTCTTGATTTTGACATTCCACGCTTTGCACATGTGCCGCTTATCCATGGGGAAGATGGGAATAAGCTATCCAAAAGGCATGGTGCCACAAGCGTTTGCGATTATGAAAAGATGGGAATATTGCCAAAAGCGATGCGTAATTACTTGCTGAGACTTGGCTGGAGTCACGGCAACGATGAGATTATTAGCGATGAGCAAGCAATAGAGTGGTTTAATTTAGAAAGTATTGGTCGTTCACCTGCACGGCTCGATTTCAAAAAACTGGAGCATTTGAATAACCACTATATTAGTAATATGAGCAATGAAGATATTCTGACTCTAATGCTTAGAGAAAATACTCTAACTGACAAAAAAAAGGGCTATTTACTGCAGGGACTGACAGAGCTAAAAAAAAGAGCAAACTACCTGACCGAATTATCGGATTTAGCAAAATTTTATATTCAAGATCCGCCACTTGATTTAAGTGAAGAGGCTGAGCAAATTGTCAAATCTAACCTCAATATAATTAAGTTACTCGCATCATTTCTGTCAAAGATCGGTGATGAAAATTGGAATAAGGGTTTTTTATCTTCTCAGATCAAGGAATGTGCAAAATTGCACGATATGAAAATAAGCGATGTATACCACTCATTACGCGCCCCTATAACTGGAGTAATGGATGCACCTGGAATCATTGATATCATGGTGATTCTTGGTAAAGATGAGTGTATAAGAAGGTTACAAGCAATTTAAATGAAATAAGAAAATTTCTTGACAAGCTTTGCCAGCCCCTTTATCATGACAGTGAAGCTATTGTATTTGCTTTCGCCAATCTGCAGATTAAAAGGTAAGGATTACTTAATGTATCGGCGTCTTATGTTTAATTTTTTGCAGTATATAGATACTGTATGTCTTTACAAAACTTCATCTACATCTAGATTTTTATCTAAATAAGCTGAACGCGCTTACAAAGCGTTACAAGACATCAAAAAATGCCAATACTCGACAAAGATAGTAAAAGACTAGCTAACTCGGGGATTCTTTGTCTTTTTTTCTGCTTGGTAAATTTCTTAAACATTTGCAGCGTAAGTTAGTTGCAATTAAAAGCAGCTGAATTTCGCTTGTCAAGCGTTTAAAACATAAAAAACGCCAATATTTTAAAGCGGATAATAACCACGGGGCTTCTTTTGCCTTTTTTTTCGTTTGGTAAATTTCTTAATGTTTATAGCTAAACGACAATCGTCATCCCGCTGCTTGTTAGCGGGATCTAGAGATACCGCGAATGAATCGCGGTATGACGGTTCGTGGCGGTATGACGGTTCGCGGCGGCATGACAATAAGCTCGTCATCCCGCTACGTGTTAGTGGCTGAGATACTGCGGCGGTATGACGTAGGATTGCTGTCATCCCGCTACTTGTTAGCGCCGCGGCGGCATGACGTCTTAACTATAGAAAACTTGTATAGATTTTTTCTACTTCTGTGATATCATAAGCCTGTAATGATAAAATAAGTAAATATGGATAAGTCAGCGTATGAGATCATAGAACATGAGTATGACGTGGTAGTAGTAGGTGCAGGTGGAGCAGGGCTCAGAGCAACGCTTGGGATGGCTGCAACTAATTTTTCAGTTGCCTGCATTTCTAAAATTTTCCCTACACGAAGTCATACAGTTGCAGCACAAGGCGGAATTAGTGCAGCTTTAGGTAATATCGGTGAAGACGATTGGCGCTGGCATGCATATGACACAATAAAAGGTTCAGACTGGCTTGGTGATCAAGATGCAATAGAATATATGTGTAAAAACGCTGCTAAAGCTGTTATTGAACTTGAAAATTTTGGCGTACCTTTTTCTCGTACAGAAGATGGCAAAATATACCAGCGTTCCTTTGGTGGAATGACAACTCACTTTGGTAAAGGAAAATCAGCGCAGCGCACTTGTGCGGCAGCAGATAAGACTGGGCACGCAATCCTTCACACTCTATATCAGCAGTGTCTTAAATTCAACGCTGAATTTTTTGTTGAATACTTTGTGATTGATTTAATTATGGATAGCGAAACCGGAGCATGCTGCGGAGTTCTTGCTTGGTCGCTATGCGACGGCACATTACATAGATTTCGTGCGCATAGAGTGGTGTTAGCAACAGGTGGATATGGACGTGTTTATTTCTCTGCAACAAGTGCGCATACCTGCACAGGTGATGGTAATGGCATGGTAGTAAGGGCTGGATTACCACTTGAAGATATGGAATTTGTACAATTTCATCCAACAGGAATATATGGCTCAGGGTGCCTGATGACAGAAGGATGCCGTGGTGAAGGGGGGTACCTCGTTAATTCTCAGGGCGAGAAGTTTATGGAACGTTACGCACCAAAAGCAAGAGATTTAGCTTCCCGTGATGTGGTAAGTCGCGCAATAACAATTGAAATTAGAGAGGGAAGGGGGGTCGGACCAAAAAAAGATCATATGTATTTAACTATAGCGCATCTTGATCCGGAAGTAATAAAACTCAGATTGCCGGGCATCAGCGAAACCGCAAGAACTTTTGCTGGAGTTGATGTCACTAAAGATCCAATACCGGTCATTCCGACTGTTCACTATAACATGGGTGGCATTCCAACCAATTATTATGGAGAAGTGATCACGCTGAAGCAAGGTAAGGAAGAAGTGGTAGATGGACTATTTGCAATTGGAGAAGCTGCATGTGTTTCTGTGCACGGTGCAAATCGACTTGGTTCTAACTCGCTTCTTGATCTTGTGGTTTTTGGTAGAGCTGCAGCGCTCAGAGCAAGAGAGAAACTAAAATCCGGTACACCACATAAAAAATTGCATTCAGACTGCACAGACTGGATAGTAGATAGATTTAATAAAATGCGATTTGCCTCCGGTGGGCTAAAAGTAGCAAAAATACGCAGCGAAATGCAGAACACTATGCAAAAGTACGCATCAGTGTTCCGTGTTGCTGAAGTTTTAGAAGAAGGCAAAAAAGCTATAAAAAAGGTAGCAAAAATGATGCCTGATATTTCACTTGAGGATCGCAGTATGATGTGGAATAGTGATTTAGTTGAAGCACTGGAGCTTGCTAACATGATCCCACAAGCGGTTATTACCATGGAATGCGCAGCTAATCGCGAGGAAAGCAGAGGTGCCCATGCTCGTGAAGACTTTCCTGAACGTGATGACAAAAACTGGATGAAGCACACTATAGCGTGGCTTGAAGAAAAGAAAGGGCAAATTAACGTAAAAATTGATTATAAAAAAGTGGCTGAAAAAACTCTGAGCGGTGAGATTGATTTCATAGCGCCAGAGAAGAGGGTTTATTAGTTACACTATCCCTACACAATTTTTCAACGAGTTTATTGATATGGCACTCATTTTAGTGTCTGGAGGACTCTCAGTATGCTCTGATTGATTTGATGATTTTTGCACCTCTTGCTCTTCTAAATCGTTGGACTTATTTTCTATATCTTTAACAGAGTTATTGCATTGTGTATCATTTTTTGGTGCGTTATCTTGAAGTGTAAGTTGCTTTTCTTCAGTAAACTTTCCTTTAATTTTTCCAAATCCTTCATAAATATTTTCTAAATTCAAGTAAATAAGATAACAAACTCCAATAACTGCTATAATAGATGAGGCAGTTGCAATTGTAATAATTCCTTGAGAAGCACTGAATATTGCTGCACAGGCTAAAGCAGCAAATACAAGCGTTGTCACTGCTTTACAAGCAACATTATTGACGTACTTCACAATATCGCGTGCTTTTAACTTCCTGCCAAAGTTGCACTTCAGTTCAGTTCTCATATCATCTGGAATAAGCGCTCTACCCATTGATTTCTCTATTCCTTTTATAGTTTTATAATACTCTTTGCTCCATAATCTTTCGGGTAGTATTAACTGCTTTGGGTCAACACCATTTTGCAATAATTTTACACAGAACTTGATCGTGTTATCACGGCTCTTAGGATTGACCAAATTATGTTTATCTTTTGTCGTCTTAGTAATTAGCGCTACTTGTAGTGGTGTGCGTTCTTTTTCGTTAGCGGCGTTTGCAGCTTTACTAAATTTCTCTTTTTCCACCGAATTTAAAATCAACTCTAAACATGTAACTTTTTGTTCTCCTTTGAATGAAGCAATATAGTGCAGAGCATTTTTTCCATCTTTATCTTGCACAGTAATATCTGCACCATTTTGTAGAAATAACTCTAAGGTTTTATACCTGCCAGTATCCTTAAATTCTTTTTTTACTACATTTTTTATTTTATCTTTCAATGAAGGCTCTTTACTCTTTTCTTGTATGCGCTGGAGTAGTTGATAGAGCGGTGTTTGCCCTTCTTTGTTTTTATCATTTACAGCTTTTATAAATTGCTCTTTTTGACCTGCTTTTAGCAATATATTGAGAAGTTCAAGTTTTTGTTTTGTTTCAGGTTTAACAATCAAGTGTAAAGCATTGTTACCATCTGTGTCTTTAAGGCTAATATCCGCCCCTTTTTCCAATAGTTCTTTAAAAAGTTTTTTATCACTATTTTTAATTACTGGATGTAATAGATAATTATCATTACTATCTGGAGTATTTATGGTATGTGGTATAATTTCTTTAATTTTTGCTTCTGTATTGATTTTTATTTCTGGCTTTAATTTAGATTTCTTTCCTTGCTCTGCTAATTTTTCTAAGAAATTACGGTAGTATGTCTTTTGCTCCTCTTTTAAGTTTTGTAATTCTTCTGTAGATAATTCTAAATTATCAGAGCTGGCTCCATGCTCTAACAATTTTGTAAGAAACTTAAGTGTGTTATCGTTACTTCGAATTGTATTAGACTCATGTTTTTCTTTTGTTACCTTGTTAATTAGTGCTACCTGAAAAGGGGTTTTTCCGTCCTGATTTTCACTATTAATGAGTTGTGCTAGATCTTCCTTGGTGACCGTTTTTATTAGGGTACCTAGAAACTTGCATTTCTGTTTCTTTTCCAATGACACGATAAGGTGTAAAATATTATTTCCTTTCTCATCTTTTATGCTGCTAATATCCGTACAATCTTTTAGATATTTTCTAAATTTCCTGTTATTTCCATTTTTGATCGCTTTTAGTAGTAGAGCATTGTTATTTGTTATTTCGTTGCTTATTTCTACTTCATGATCATCTTCAACATCACTGCCGTAGCCACTCTCTGTTTCGCTGTCCCTACGGTTGTGGGTAAAACAATATCTGCTATTATAAGTAATTTCTGAAATTGCTTGTCCTATTTCCTCTTTTTTTATAGGGTCTAGTTCTTTCGATATTTTTCTATTCAATACCGGAAGAAAGCATTGGACATAATACTTATAATATTTTTCTTGTTCTCTAAGTGATTCTTCTAATTTAGTTAGTACTTCAGAGCTAGCACCTTCCTCAAATAACCTTTTACACTTCTTGAGGGTTCCATCTTGACCTCTTGGTTTTTCACGCTTGTGTTCTTCTTTTTTTACCTTTCTCTCTATAATGCCATATAATTGTTCGTCTTTTCTATCCTGCTCTTGCTTTTTATTTTTATCTATGCATTCACCTAATTTATCTGCATTAGTAGTTAGTGCAGTTATATCTATACCCATACTAAAACCTCAATATTAAAAGCTATTTAAGTTGTCAGCACTAAACTAACAACCAAGAAGTTTGACTTTTAAATTGAGCTAAACGTTGTATATGTGATCAAAATATAGGTGGAAAGGCAGAAAATTAATTTCTGTGAGAAAATTTGCCGTCATAGTTAAACCTCACTTGAACAGTTGCTACTATTTTAACCATTTAATCTTAAAAAATAATAAATATAGCTAAACTGTGAAATGTGCTATTGGCTAAAATAGGATAAGAAACTATAGCTGCAAATATCCAAATTGATGTTTTTATCAGTCTTCCAGACTTGGTTTTTCTTTTAGTTTTTTAAGTCTTTCTTTATTTAGTATGGAGCTTATCTCTTCTACACTTTTATCAATATCATCATTGATTATTACATAATCATATTTATCACGTTTGCTTATCTCTTTTTGAGCTTCGGCTAATCTGCGCTCTATTTCGCTTGCATCATCACTATTACGCTTTTGCAAACGCAACCTAAGCTCTTCCATTGAAGGGGGAAGTATAAAAACACTCACAACTTTTTTTCTCATGAGCTTGAATAAGTGAAATGCTCCTTGCCAGTCTATGCTGAGTAAAACGCTTATTCCATTGCTTAAGTTTTGCTCTATAAAATTTCTTGGTATACCATAAAAATTCTCAAAAACTTTGGCATATTCAAGCATTTGGCCAGCTTTGCATAACTCGTGAAATTTTTCTTCGGTAACGAAAAAATAGTCTTTTCCATTTATTTCGCCGGGGCGAGGCTTGCGTGTAGTCATAGAAACAGACCTAACTAAATTAGTTGATTGCTCAAGTAATTTTGCTGATATAGTAGTTTTTCCAGCTCCAGAAGGGGAGGATAGAACCAATAATACGCCCTCACTTTTTACGGTCATTTTTCTTTGCATTTTTTAACATGGTGCTTTTTGGATCAGAGTTTAAAAAGCTAGAACCTTCTAAATTAGAATTTGATAAGTTGGTGCCAATGAGAGAAGAGTTATCAAAGACAGTATAGCGCAAATCGGTCTTTTCAAAATTTGCCTTATTCAAATTAACGTTTACAAACTTTGCTCTACTCAATGTTGAATTAGAAAAATCGGCATTTTCTAAATTCATATTCTTAAATTCAAAGTAAGAATAATTTACATTAAATTTTTCACCCTGTGATATTTTCTCTTGCAAATCTCCAATTGAAGTTATAGCATTTTCTAACCCTGCAAGTTTTTTCTGTCCTTGATTGTCAATCAAAATCGAATTATCAAACTTGCAATCTGTTAAATGAACATCAGCAACTGAACTTTTATATATGCTTGAAGAGTGAAAAGACATATCACTAATTGTTGAATTACTCAAATTGCTAAGAAAAAAACTAGTTTTCCTAAAGGCATTAGCGTGAAGCAAAGAAGATCTGAAATCGCTTTCAATAAAATTTGAATTAGTTACTTTTAAATTGGACCAACTCGAATTATCAGCTAATAAATTAAAGAATGTTGAATTTTCTATTTCACTGGAATCAATATTATGGCGAGAAAGTGTACTGTTATAAACTTGAGAGTCTTGGATTTTTATCTTATACATTGAAGTTGTAGAAAGGTCTGAATCTTCTATCTTCACATAGGTGAATAGTGAATGGTCAAAAAATGAGCCATTCATGTTAGAATTTGCAACTTTAGTATTATGAAACTTTCCGTGACGAATGTCAGCATTAGAGACATTAACTTGATGCAGTTCACTAAAACTAAAATCAATATTGGATAAATCAGCATCATGAAGATTTGCTTCAGAAACATATGCATGTTTTATCTTGGAACCATTTAGTATAGATTGAACAAAACTTGAATTATCGTCATTCACATAGGAAATTTGTGTGTTGCTTAAATCAGTTTCGTCGAAGTTACTGTTAATTATGATAGAAGAATTAAGGCAAGCATCGGAAAGATTGCTACCTGTAAAGTCTGATTCTTTTAACTCTGCACCATATATGTTAGCATTTTTTAATGAAGAAAATTGTATCTTTAATTTATATGCATCCACTCCAAAGAAACTTGCATTATCAAGGTTGTTTTTCTGCATAACAGTATCGTTTATTTCACTATCACTAAAATTTACGTGGCTAACATTCGAGTTTGATAAGTTGGAGAAATTCATTTTCACATTCGAGAAATTAGTATGCAAACCAATTACGTTGTGCATACTTACTTTTTTGAGATCGGAACTGATAAAATCAGCATAACTAACATTAGACTGATCAAATACGATATCTGTTAAGTTTGCAGAAACAAATTTTGTAAAACTCAAATTTGTACCTTTTATTTTAATGCCATGTAAATTAGCATTGGAAAAATTAGCACCACGTAAATCAACATCAATGAAAGACACATCGGATAAATCGGTGTTAGAAAAATCGGCACCAATCAGACTTACTCCATCAAAAACAGATTTACTTAGGTACAGTTGGTTAAAATTAGCTCCATTTAAGTTAGAACCAAAACCTTTCTTAAAATCTTCTGGCACGCCCTCTTTGTGGCACTGCACCAAAAATTCAGCAAAGTCTTTTTTACTGTAAGATACGTATTTTGCATCACGCAAAGCGTTTAAAAAATCACTAATCTGATTTTTTTCATCATTTGTTTCGTTTCCATAACATAAATGACCAACTAAAATTAATATCAAAAATCTAATCATCTTGCTTATCGCACTGTATTTCTTTCGTTTTCACAGCCCAATCGTACATTGCTGAGCTTTCTTTATTGTCTATTTTTCTATCCTCCAAAAGATGTGGCATCATTTCGGCAATCGCATTTATTATATTGATCTGCTTTTTTTCGATTGCTATATCAATTGGGGATTGAAAATTATTGTTAACTACTCTAAGATCAGCACCTTGTAATAAGAGAAAGCGCACTATGTCTACCTCACCTTGTTTAACTGAATAAATGAGAGGAGTATCACCCAATTTATTTCTAAACCTTAGTATCTCTTGAATTGTTAATCCAATTTTTTCTAGCTTACTTATTACTCCTCTTAAGCAAGTTAAGTTGTTCTTCTTAATGCAGTAAAAAAATTGCTTACTGTAATCATCAATAAACACAGTTGTAGGAAGATGCTCATTAAGGCTATCATATTGTCGTTTATATATTGACTTGCTTTGTATGTCTTTATGACCCCATTCTTTTATTGGTTCTCTGTTTAGCTTTGTCCATTTTTGTAAACTTTTCTTTTCACTTTGCTCTTCTTCATCTTTTTTAGTTATAGGTTTTACTCTATTGCGGTCCTTGGAATTACTGTTTGTTTCTTTCACTTTTTTTTCTTCAGACTGATTCTCTACTTTTTCTTTTTTTCCCTCTAATAATTGACTCGCATCACTTTTTGAAAGTTCATTATCTTTTATATCAATCTTCTGATCAGCTTGTAGATTTTTTTGCGGGTTAGCTGTATTCTCATTTAAATCAGCACTTAAAGGCAAAGGCTCTGGTTTCAAATCTTTATTCACTTCTTTATTGGCCACATTTGGTAAATTTTGAGCAAATTTGTCTGTGCTTCCTTCTAGCTGGTCATTTGGCAAATCTTTATCAATCCTTTCACCTTCACTTATAGTTTTTTCAACCACGAAAGCTTTGTTCTCGTTGTGTTGCAGTTTCTCTTTATCGGTAGTGCCGTCTAATCTTTTGCTCTCAGCCTCTTGTGTTTGTTTAGCATCGACGTTGCTTTTTAACTCATCTTTTTGATTTGTGCTATCTTGCTTCCTTACACCTACATTTTCGTTTTTATGAACTGATTCAATTTTCTTTTCTTCAAGCTGCTCTACGGCAAACAGGATGGGTGATCCGAATACGACAGCTAATAATATAAAATATAAAATATTCTTCATAAATATCCCAAGCATAAGCTTAATTAAAATGATACTATAATCAAATGATTAATCTACAGTAAAAAATGCCTTAGGATTTAATTTATAAAAAAACAATAGATTTTTTGTATCTGTTCAGGGGCATCGCAAATATTGAAGCAAAGTGGTCAGTGCTTACTGTACGAACATTGTGATTTGAGAGCAATCTCCGCTAGGGAGGATGTCATCCCAGTGCCCAGACACTGGGATCCAGAAAACTTAACTTTAAATAAGTGGCTGCATAATAAACTACACATTAAACCTAAAGTGCATTATATCGCCATCTTGCACGATATAATCTCTGCCTTCAAAGCGAATTTTTCCTGCGTCTTTGCAAGCTGATTCACTTCCATACTTTATGTAGTCTGCAAAGCTTATTGTCTCTGCTTTTATAAAGCCTTTCTCAAAATCAGTGTGGATTACACCTGCTGCTTTATCGGCTGTTGACCCTATTTTTACTGGCCATGCCCGTGCTTCTTTGGGGCCCACAGTAAAGAAAGTTATCATACTCAGCACTTCATACATAATACGCGCTACTCCATCAAGGCCTGATTCTTGTAAGCCAAATTCTGATAAAAAACTCTGTTTTTCCTCTTCACTATCAAGATTTGCAATATCTGCTTCGAGTTTTGCTGAAATGCAATAAAATTTGCTTTTATTTTCCTCCGCCATCCTCTCTACCTTTTTAGATAATTCATTGCCAGTTATAACATTTGTATCTTCAACATTGCAAACGTACATAACGGGCTTTGTTGTCAGCAATTGAAGCAACTTCATCTCATCTTCATTGATATTCTCCAAACTTCTTGCAGGTTTACCTGATTTTAAAGTAGCTAAAACCTCTTGCATTAATTCAAGTTGTCTCTTTAGCTCTTTATCACCTTGCTTTGCTTTCTTTTCCAATTGAGGAAGCCTTTTTTCTATGCTATCAATATCAGCTAGGATTAATTCCATTTCTACCACTTCAGCATCTGATATTGGATCTATTTTACTGTGTATATGGCTGATATCGTCATCCGTAAAGCACCTGAGCAGATGAACGATGGCATCAACTTCTCTGATATGGCTTAAAAATTTATTGCCAAGCCCTTCGCCTTTGCTCGCACCCTTTACCAGACCTGCAATATCTACAACTTCTAATTGGTTGTAGATTACCTTCTCTGAGCCTGCAATTGCTGCGATTTGTTTCAAACGTTGATCTTTTATCGAAATCTTGCCTATATTTGGCTCGATTGTGCAAAAAGGATAATTTGCAGCTTCGGCTGCACTTGACTCTGTAAGCGCATTAAATAAGGTTGATTTTCCTATGTTTGGTAACCCAACTATACCGCAGTTAAAACTCATATTTGCTATGTAAAATTATAACTATTGCATAATTTAAAAATTTCTGCTATACTTAATTAGTCGCTTATTGACAATTTTGTTGGTATAGTAATATATAGCTTAAATTAAGGTAAAACTATGACTACAGCTAAGAAACGGAAACTACCAAGTGACTTTCATGATGTTGAGGTTGGAATAAAAAGGCCCAGGATCTCAGGGCAAGAAATAACTCTTTTAAATAGTAACCCTTACCCTGACAATTTCTATGTAGGACAAGCAATTGGTAATGGAAGCTGTTTTTTTGACTCGTTCAGGCAAAGTCTAGAACAACAGAAAGGAGAGCAAGTTACTGTCGAAAAATTAAGAAATGATTGTAGGGAATTTGCACAAAAGGATCCACCAAAGTGGTTTACAAATGCAATTGTCAATAGTCATGATAACAATGGCCAGCACCGTAGTGAAACTGTAGATGATTATACAGCAAACATTATGCGTAACGATAGATGGGGTGATCCTGACGTTGAAGGCAGAATACTTTGTGAAAAGTATAAGGTAAAGCTACATGTTATAGAGAACCAGACTGTTGATAACCAAGATCTGTCTTTGCATGAATTAATAGACAATTCAGGTTCAAAAAGTGCAGGTGAATACAATAAAGTTGATTATGATGATAGTAGTATTGTGCATATAATAAACAAAGGCGGATTGCATTTCGAACCATTGCTTGATAGAAATAAAAGTTTAGCAAAACAACTGCAAGAGGAAACCAAACTTAAACAAGAGCAAGAACAAGAAGATTTCCTATTAGCAAAAAAACTGCAGCTAGACGAGATCTTAGAATATTGTAACCTTTCAAAGGATATCTCTGAGAGAGCAGAGGTTGAAAAGGGATTTGATAAGTTATTGGCAGAAAATGCTGATGGAAAAATTGGTGATGTTGTAGGGCAGTGCGTTAGTGATATAAAGCAGCGCATAGAGCAGCAAAACCCTTCAAGCCTACCAAGATGTAGTATGGAGGAATCAAGAACAGAAAAAACATTTCATCAACAACAAATATCACAATTGGAAGTGTAAAATAAATCTTCATAGCTCTGTATATTTTTATATAGGGCTTTTGCAAGCATTTCATATAATATGAACTTGCAGTACGTACTAACCTAAATGCAAGTTGACCATGAGACTAGTTTAATTATTGATGCCATAGAGGAATTTGGTGGTGAGGCTAGGCTTGTCGGCGGATGTGTGAGAGACTCAATTTTGCAGCGTGATGTTCACGACATCGATTTAGCTACTAATTTGCTTCCCAATCAAACGATTAAAGCGCTAAAACTCCGTAATATTAAAACTATTCCAACTGGCTTAAAACATGGAACTATCACTGCGGTTCTAAATCAAAGATCTTTTGAGATCACAACACTAAGGCATGATGTGAAATGTGATGGTAGGCATGCAAAAGTAGAATTTACCAATAATTGGCAAGCGGATGCTTCAAGGCGCGACTTTACATTTAATGCTCTGTATGCAGACAAGCATGGCCATATATATGATTACTTTGGTGGTATAGAGGACTTAAAAGCGCAAAGGTTAAACTTTATAGGCAACGCTGAAGATAGAATTAAAGAAGACTATCTACGTATTTTAAGAGCATTTCGTTTTCATGCAAAAATATGTGTCGGAGATTTGAGTGATGAAATACTCAGCGTATGCAAAAAGCATTCGCATATGATCCAAAACCTCTCTGGAGAGAGAATAAGAGATGAAATACTTAAATTGCTGGAGTGCAATGATCCTTTTCCAACACTTAAGAGCATGCAAGAATCTGATGTTTTGCAAAAGATTATCCCAAAAGAAGTAAAATGCGAAATTCTGTCTTCGCCACTTCTTTTGGGCACTGATGCACTAGTAAAATTAGCGTTACTCCTTAGGACTACTAAAAAAAATGACAGGCTAAGTCTTGGAGAATATGTAAGCAAATTTTTACGTCTTTCAAACAAGCAAAAGAAAAAGCTGCTATTTTTACTATCCAACGATATCAAAACAGAACTCTCAGAAAAAGAGCAAAAAAAATACATATCTTTATTTGGTAGAGAATTATATTGTGATTTAGTGAAAATTTGTGGTGTTGAGTCTGGAGAAAATGTTGATGAATACATTTCATTTGCTAACACATTCAATATTCCAAAATTTCCTTTATCTGGCGATGATTTAATAAGTATAGGTCACCAGCCAGGAAAAAGTTTAGGTAGAAACTTGGAATTGCTAAAACAACATTGGGAAGATAGCTCCTACACTTTAACAAAAGAGGAGCTGGTGCTTTATGCTAAGAGCCTATTCTAACTGCTTTCTGACTGTTCAATGAATGTATGCTTGCAATATTAGGGGAACTCATAGAGGAATTAGGTATATGTTCTTTTTTAGCTTTTTCTGTTAATTGATATTCGTTTACTCCTCCTTGAGTTTGATTACACATTCCCTGATCTGGAGATAAAAATTTATCTCTTATGCTTAATGCCAGTTGTAACTCTTGAATCTTATTTGAAAAACATTTCATTTTAGCCTCTGTTAATTTTCCTGTAACAATTTCTTTAAGCAATTCTCCTGAGTCGTTATTATTATTATTCTTGCTATTAAAGCTGTGCAAGATAGAGTCTACAATCTTATTTACCCCTTCTTGTTTGTTAAATTCTAATTTTTTTACGCATTTTCTAACAGAAGGTGACAACTTGGCTTTTAACGTGTCATCTCGTAGTTCTTTACCCATATTTTTTCCAATGTTACAATGTTCGTTGACAACTTCTTTAACCTTAGCTTCTATGATCTCCCTTGCGGATTGTTTCAAATTACTTTCTAATAATTCAAGCAGCTTACTGCTTTCAAATTTGCCATCATCTTGATTTGATAGAGACTTTATAGTTTCATTAAGCACGTTATGGCAAAAATGTTTCTCTTTAAATTCAGGAAAACCTTTTTTTAACTCCTCGTTTTTCCAAGATAAAAAGTTATTGAGACCCTTATCCCTAGAAAGCTTATTGGGCAAGTTTCGTAATTTTGAAAGAGTTGATTTTGCAGTAGATACTGTACTCACTGCACCTGCCTTTTTAGCCAATTGACCTTCTTTTGCTTCCTGTAGTTTCTTAGTGTCAGCTTTCAATTGACCTTCTAAATCAATCTCCAATTGTTGTTTAGATTCTTGAACACTTTGTAATTGCTTCCCCAAGTTCTCCATTTCACCCAATTGAGCAGTCAATGTATTCACACTTAATCGTAGAGCTTTGTTTTCATGACCTAAGTCACTGACTTTATTTTCTAATTCAGTATTTTTGTCTTTAGCCTGACACAATTTATCAGTCTGTGATTTAAGTAAAGCCACTAATTTGCTAGCTTGCCATTGTTGATTCAATTCAATTAATTTATCCTCCTTGTCCTTTAACCTACTCTTAAGTTCTATTATTTGTGCTTGCAGACTTTCATTATCTTTCCTAGTAGCTTCAATTTCTTCTCCTTGCTCTCTTATTATCATGTATTGATCAAATATAGTTTTCTGTTGTTCATCAACTTTATCCTGCATTGCTTTTTTATCTTGTTTGTATTTGGTTAGTTCCTCTTCTCGTTCGCCTGCATCTTCTGTAAGTCCCTTATAACTCTTTTCAAGTCCTTCAATTGCAGATCGTAATTCTCTATTTTCTTCTTTTAAGGAAGCATTTTGTAAACGTTCAAGTTCTAATTCCTGATTTATGCCCTCCAGCTGTTCTTCTAATGCTTCATCATCTTCCTCTGTTATCAATGCTACTCCATCAGTCTGAACCCCTCCATCTTTGTTTATCACTACACTTTGGCTCTCTTTCTCTACAACTTCAGGTTTTAAGTCAACTTGAACACTTCCATCTATTGTCTTAAAAGCATCAGTTTGAACTTCATTGTTTGCAGTAGTTTTATCGTAGTACAAAATATTTTCTGCCCATCTATTCCATCTCTTGGGCAATATTCGTCCAATCGTTTTTAGATATAACCAAGCAAATACAGTAGACCAGCTGTATTTTTTTTCCTTTCGCTTAATATTAATTTCATAATTAACCTTATTATTAATATTTAGCATAAAATTACCTTATTTTTTAACTTTAATTTACAGAAAATTTTAATAGTAATAAAGTTATATATATTAGTATAAATGTTAAACAAATACTAACACAGGTGTCAAATTATGGTAAAGTCTTTGCCCGCCTAATACACTTTAAGCAGAAATGTACATGTCTGCAAGTACAGCATTTGCTTTTTCTATCGCTCTTGCTAACACTTCCTGTTCATTGTTCTGATTTTTCACATTGATTACCTGAGCAGCCAAGTTTGCAGGAAAAGTGACCAAACTGACCTCCCATAATTCCACTTGTTTTAACACTCTAGCTCCACTTTTATGATCAACATCATACTCTATAGGTATATAGCCGATGGAAAGTCCGTTAATTGCCCCAGTTTTGAGCATCAAATACACTTCTTCTGCTTTCTGAATACCCAAAAGTAAATGTGCGGTTATATACAGGCCAACATCATTTTCATAAATATCTATGATACTACCTATAGGTTCGTCAGGATTATGCTGCCAAAGGAGTTTTATTTTATTTCTGTTTAAATTTTCCTTAAATGCTCCGGGCAATATCAGATCATTTTGTTTATCAACTATGTTAAAAACGCTCGCATAACCAGAAAATACACCGTTTTCTCCTATACTTTTTATTGACAATTGTGAATAGAGAAATTTCTTATTCATAAGGCCTCCTGTAGGTTATAGTATTGGGAATTCTGTTTGCACAACGCACTGCAATGTCAAATCTATTATATGCAGTTCTCTAAAAAGGGAAAGTATTTTTTTTAGTTACAAAATAATAAATGAGACTATGAAAGCAATAAAGATCCCAGCGTCACGCGCTGGGATGACAGTAGGAAAACTCAGATGTGAAAGCACTCAATAACAGTCTAGAAAGTATTGAGATATGAGAAAAATCTGTACTCAGGTAACATCAACAATTGATATCTCTAGACAAATTTGATCCTACTTTTACTTCTGACAGAATAGAGATAACGTTCTCTTGTATTTTTTTATATCTAGCGATTTCTGATTCATTTTTTTGCACTTCCAATCTATTATGGAGTAAACTAGAAACATCTCTTACTAACGTAGAAATGTTTTGTGCGGCCTTATATGCTATTGTTCCAATAATAAAGCTAGCAAAGGTATTAATTCTATCAGTAGTAAAATCAGAAAAGTTTGACATGTTGGCATGGAAAACAGGAATGCAAGTAAGACTACCAGGACCATTATAGTAATTACCTTTAATAGCATTAATAGCCATCAAACTCACAAAGCTAGTAATACACCCAACAATAAAAGGTCTCTTATCACTGTGTCTAAGGTCCAAATGTTGGAAAGCATCTCTTATATTAGTAATTCTGCGTATTATTTCGTAGATATGTGAAACCTTATACCACATGATGTTAAAATACGAACCATATCTTGATTGTCGTTTTCTGATGCAGAATATAATGCTGCCTCATCCTTATAATCACGAAAATTGACATCTCCTCCACTTGATCTATAAACGCTAATTATAAACTCTTCTAAGCTCATCTTATGATTTTCTTCCAAATACCTTGACACTTCCTTAAAATATTCTTTATCGGTAGCAAGTTTGTGTAGAAATGATTGGCCTGAAATTTTTTCTAATTGATCTATAATGATCCTCTGTAATAACATAATTAGCCTCCTATTAAAGTTTCAATACTATTGATAAAATGATACAGTATTATAGTTCTTTAGTCAAGGTGAATATTAATATATTAAGGTTAAAACTGCCAATTAGCAGTCAAAAGAATAAAATGAAATATCAAGTGATATCCTCTATAATTAAATTTTTTGAATGAAGAGATGACGGTTCGCGTAGGAATTAATGGTTTGGGTAGAATAGGCAGAGGCGTATTGCGTGCTATTTTCGAAATAGAAGAATATAGCAAACAAATAGAAGTTGTAGCTGTCAATGGATCGCTCAGTGCAAAGCAGCATGCACATTTGATTAAATATGATTCTGTTCATGGCAAATTCAGTGGTGATATTGATTTTAATGAGTCTCAAAATTGGATTTCTATAAATGGCAAAAAGTTTTCTTTATATAGAGAACGGAATCCTGAAAATATTCCTTGGAATGTTGATGTAATACTTGAATGTACTGGTGCATTCAATAAACGTGAAGAAGCAATAAGGCACAATGCAGAGAAAGTAATTGTCTCTGCTCCAGTTCCGGATGCTGATGTCACTATAGTTTATGGTGTGAATGACGATATGCTCGAAAAAGAGCATAAAGTGATATCAGCAGGTTCTTGCACTACAAATTGCCTTGCTCCGATTGTGAAAGTCCTACACTCCAGTTTAGGTATAAAAAGCGGTTTTATGACTACTATACATGCCTACACGAATGATCAAAATGTTCTTGATGGTAATCATAAAGATTTGCGTAGAGCAAGGGCTTGCGGATTATCTATGGTGCCAACTACAACCGGGGCAGCAAAAACAATTGGTTCTATAATTCCTGAATTAAAGGGCAAGCTAGATGGCACTGCCGTCAGAGTTCCGGTTAGCAATGTTTCTATGGTTGATTTTACATTTACGACTGATAAGAAAGCGACCGTTAAAGAAATCAATGAAATGTTTAAGGATGCAGCTCTCTCCTCTACGTCATTCCAGCGCGTGACGCTGGAATCTAATTTCTGGATCCCAGTGTCAGCTACTCGGATGACATCAGAGGGTACTAGGATGACAGAGGGTTATCCAATGTCAAATGTACTTTCTATATGCGAGGAACCTTTAGTCTCAATAGATTTTGTGCATAACCCTTATAGTGCAATTGTGGATTTAACTGGTACATATGTTACAGGTGATATATGCAGGGTTGCAGCGTGGTATGACAATGAGTGGGCTTTTTCGCTGAGAATGTTAGACATAGCATTATTGAGCTATAGTAAAGTATGAACTGGAACTCAAGCAAATACGCCTCATTTTATGAGCACTTTGCGGAACTCAGAAAAAGAGTTATCTTTTGCTTTCTATTTTTTTGCGTTGCTTTTGGTTTTTGTTATTACTTTAAGGAAAATATATACCGTTTTTTACTCGCACCTTTAATAGAAGCAACAAAAGGTAGCGAAGGTTTTTCTTTAATTTACACAGGCTTAACAGAGGCATTTTTTGTGTATCTCCAAGTTGCAATAATGAGCGCACTTTTGTTTTCTTTTCCTGTGTTTGCATGGCAATTTTATATGTTCTTAGCACCTGGGTTATATAAAAGTGAAAGGGCAGTGTTGTTGCCATACTTGATTGCAACACCGGTTTTATTTGTAACGGGAGCTACTGTAGTCTATTACTATATATTTCCTTTAGCCTGGAAGTTTTTCATCACTTTTGAACATAGTGGGAAATCTTTCGGTATACCAATAGAGTTTATGCCATCAGTTAGCGAATATTTAGACCTCGTTCTCCAATTTATGTTTGCTTTTGGCACTGCATTTCAAATTCCAGTAATACTCACATTAATGGTGAGAGTAGGGTTACTCACTACACAAAGTTTGTCAAATAAACGCAGAATCGCGATAGTGGTAATTTTTATTATCGCTGCAATCTTAACTCCACCTGATGTATTAAGCCAAGTAGGGCTTGCAATACCTATGCTGATTCTATATGAATTGTCCATTCTGATATGTAGGTATATTGAAAAAAAGAAGACAAAGATTTAAACAAAGAAATCCCTCTTATCTCCTTTATATCACATTTTTAACTTACAACATTCTTATTCAGGACTTAAATATGGAAATGTTTCATAAATTGATTGTAATACTTTGTTAAGTTCAGCCTTACTTTTGATGATCAATAATACTGTATCATCACCTGCTATAGTTCCTATAATTCCTATGTTTTTGCTATTATTTAATGAATAAATAACATACTTCTGATCTAGAAAGTAAGCTAGGCTGCTAGCTTGTCCTGGTTGAGTGTGTAGTACTATTAAACCAAAATCCGAAATTTGCATATTAAGTATTAATGGTAATCGATATTGGTTGATGTCAATTACTTTATACATACCAGCAACTTTGGCAATTTTAAGTTTTTTTAATTTTCTTGATAAAGTAGCCTGAGGAATGTTGTGCCCTCTTTCTTTAAGCAAGGTCTGTAAATCGCTCTGCTCTAAAATTTCGTGATTTTGAATAATATTTAAAATATGTTCACCTAGTGTGTTGTCATGCATTATGCATTTTCCTCATATTGAATATGTAATAAGTATATTTGAAATTATATTCATTATTTCTTGACTATTCAATTTTTAATGTCTATATTCATAAGATGAATAAAATATGAATATAAATTAGTAATATGAAAAAATATATTTTAAATGCTATTATAGTGATAAGTATTCTATTAACAGGATGCAAGGAAAATAAACACGATAATATCATTAGATTTGCAATTTCTGCAGATTATCCACCTTTTGAATATTATGAAAATGGTAAATTTACTGGCTTTGACATTGAGCTTGCTCAATTAGTAGCAAAAGAGTTAGGTAAAGAAGCGATATTTAAAGATATGCAGTTTAGTACTATATTTGCAGCATTGCAAAGTAATTCTGTAGATGCTGCTATATCTACTATTGGTAGCACAGAAGAGCGTGAAAAAAATTTTGATTTTTCAAATAGTTATTATACAGGGGAATTTGGTATTCTATATCACAAAAATAAACCCATAGCCGGTATAAACAACTTAACTCACAAGAAGATAGCCGTTCAACTAGGAACTGTCATGGAAATTTGGCTAAAAGAGCATGTTCCTACAACAGCTCAAATTATTGCTATAGACAATAATAATCAAGCTGTAGAAACATTAAAGTCTGGTCATGTTGATGGCGTCCTAATTGATGAATTCCAAGGTAAAGTATTTAGCAAAAAAAATCCTGGTCTATCATGGTCAGCCACTGCCAAGTTAGATGGTGGTTATGTTATTGCTGTGAATAAAGGATCTGCTTTAAAGGATAAAATAAACGAGGCATTAAAAAGTTTAGAAAGTAAAGGTGTAATACAAAAAATAGCAGAAAAATGGCTAGGAGATAACTGATGCAGGAATTAATTTCTAATTTCTTGTTTGTTGGAACAGGCCTTGCCTTTACTTTAAAATTATTGATTGGAGGACTGCTTTTAGGTATGAGTCTAGGAGGGTTATTTTCAGTACTCAGATATAATAAGATCTGTATTCCATTAATTAATGGAATTATATCTGTAATACGTGGCACCCCCCTTATATTACAGTTAAGTGTTGTTTATTTTATGACTCCAACCATTGCAGGAATTAAATTAAACATATTTAGTGCTGGCATTATAGCATTTGGTCTAAATAGCTGTGCTTATATTGCTGAGATTTTACGAGCTGGTATTGAAACTATATCAAAAAACCAGTTTGAAGCAGCTAAAACTTTACAAATACCTAGTTTCTATATGTGGAGAGATATTATATTACCACAAGTTATTAAAAATATTCTTCCTGCAATGATAAATGAGATCATTGCACTCCTTAAAGAAACGGCATTAATCTCTACTATTGGTGGTGTTGATATTATGCGCTCTGCGCAAATGCTTGCAGCAGAACAATTTACTTATTTTATACCACTTTGTCTTGCTGGGGCTTATTATTACGCTCTTGTATTACTAATTGAATATATAGGCAAAAAGATTGAACAGAAAGGTATATATGATAAAAATGCATAATGTTTGTAAATTATTTAATAATGTTCCAGTACTTAATAATATTAACCTGATTATAGAACAATCTATAGTTGGTCTTGCTGGTCCTTCTGGTAGTGGTAAATCAACATTGTTACGTTGTATACAAAAACTCGAAGTTTTAGATTCTGGTAGCATTGAATGCAATGATAGTACTGGTTTTGTATTTCAGGATTTTCAACTTTTCTCACATATGACTGTCTGGGAAAATCTTACATATGCTCCCAAACTTAAAAACAAAACTCAGGATCAAAGTGATTCACTACTTGAGTCTTTGGGTATTGCCTCTAAAAAAAATGATTACCCTAGTAATCTATCCGGTGGGCAAAAACAGCGGGTTGCGCTTGCCAGAAGCTTAATGATGAATCCAAGGATTCTATTATGCGATGAGCCAACGTCTGGTTTAGACGTAGCAACAATAGTCGACGTTGTGGAACTATTACAATCAGTTAGAGATATGGGTATTACTATGATTATCGCTTCTCACAATTTGGATTTTTTAACAAAAATATCAGATCGGATTATTCTGTTAAAAAACGGAAAAATAATTGTAGATATCAATCCTAAAGAAATTGATGAACCAACAAACTATTTAAAAAATAATTATTAAAAGAGAATCACTCATATCATACTGAGAGCTATAACAGATTTTAGCATCGAAAATTACATAATATACATTATGGAAAATAAATTACATAATATAAGAAGCAACGCTAAAAATAAAATCACATAATATAGCAAACTATAGCTAACCCAAGAAAGGTTTTCCTACGTCATACCGCCGCGATATCTCAGCATAGATTCCGCTAACAAGTAGCGGAATGACGAATTTTTGTTTTTCAAACTGTCGGTAAATCTAAGTCAGTTTAGCTATATGTGTCAAGCACTGGGATGACACCCTCCTGATGGGCCAAAATCACAATGTTCGTACAGTTATGGAATGAATCGCGGTATGACGTGTTGCTTTGATCAGCTATAAAGATGATGCTGCGGAAGTTTTTAGTACTTGCTCGCAACTTTCAACAATTTAATAGCACTGGTGTTTACAACCTCTCCGCCGACACGCTTAGTGACAAAAAACCTCACATAAGGTTTATTCGTATAAGGGTCTCTTAATATTCTCATTCCTCTGTTATCTACAATCTTATAAGCTTGTTTGAAATCTGCCATCGCAATTACTGGTAGCTGATTGTTTGGCGCTGGTGGCATATCGGCAGATTGATATACTGGTATTCCCATTAAAGTATCTGGAGCTTCAAGCGACAGACTTGGCTGCCAGAGATACTGACCTGTTTGAGATTTTAGCAGCCTGATATCCTTCAACGTACTCCTGTTCATCAAAAATGACGCATTTTTGGAATAATATTCGTCCAGAGAGTAATACAACATCATTATTGAATCACTATCTAATTTTTCAGTTTTAACTTGCTCTATTTTATTATAACTGTTTCCATTTTCATAAGCTAAAATTCCTTTTGGTTGAAAAGTGCCCTCACCCTTAATGAAGGCTTCGCTTTCTTCCTTACTAAAAGTCTCGGCAATCTTTTCCACCAGCCAACTCTCAACATCGACAAACGCATCATCGAGTAACTTTTGTGATATTTGTGGTTGAGCATATAACTCGTAAGTTGTGACGGAAATCTTTTGGATTTTGGGCGTGTCCGTATCTTTTGCAAAATCATACTTAGACTTATTGCCACCGTCCTCATCATCTACTGTTTCACTGCTCCAACCTGCACCGGCGCGGTCAAAATCTTCTATAATGTAATCCAATGTTTCAGTAGAGATTCTTTGACTGGAGCATATTTGTCGCATTGGGGACGAATCAGTTACGCGCTTGTTTATGCGTTTTACAATATGCGGAGTAACTAGATACCCCCCGATATCACTGTCATCTCCACTGAGGGTTTTGTGTGATAAACCGCTTTCCATTCCCTTGCGGATATAATCAGAAAAATATTTATCGCTTGTGCTAAAATCTGTATTTACTTCTGGGCGTTGAGCTGCAGTTTCGATCAAGTCTAAACGCTCTTTGCAACTATCAATGGCATTATTTACCTTGCATAGCTGCTCAATTGTTGCAGAATCAGCACGCCCTTTGCTTTCAATTTCTTTTAGTTTGCGATCATTTATTAATTTAAATTGCTCCCATGATGAAGCGAGTTCATTGATACGGTGAGCGATATCGGTAAGTGACATAATAGCCTCCTTTGAAAATGAAATAAAAATGGAAATAAGGTAATAGGAATGGCATCCATAGATGTTTCCCACAGTTGTACGAATATTGCAATATGGTACATAGTAAACGATGTCATTCCAGTGCTTGACACTGGGATCCAGCTTCTATGCAACTTAATTAAAAACGTTTGTTTTAGCGTAAGACAACTACCTTTAGCTCATCAGCTCAGTTATAAGCAAAATTTCTGGATTCCAGTGTCAAGCACTGGAATGACATCATCTGTTGTGCAATTTACCTTTAAAAATGAATATCCGTACAGTTATGTGCTTGGCACTGAAATGGCATCATTTTTTATCTGTTGAAAATGTAAACCGAAAAATAGCGTGGCACTTTGTGCCACGCTTAGTACTGTAAGCTTAATCCAGTAATTAAATTAAGCGAGGTAAAATAAAAGATAATGACACTATATAATGTTCGTTCTTTTATGTCAAGCACTTTTTTGAATTTTTTTGGTGATAATTTTTATCCAGTTATTTTATTATTGTAGTATAATTTCAATGCCAGATACTATCATTATGATCACTATCTAAATTTAAATCGTAATTATCATCAAATTTATATATCCCCTCCATCTCTTCTCTATGCAATTCATGTGAATCACCTAAAGCTTTTTGATTAGAAACGTCAACACAATACTGTAACAGTGCTCTTAATGCTCCAGCACTATCTTGATCTAAATTAAAATTGCTAAAATCAAATTTCTGCATATTCTCCACATGTCCTTCTCTACATAACCTACATATCTTAGCAAAAGCCCTTTCACTTTCTCGACTCCAAGCATTAAGAAAGTAAGGATCTACTACTTTGCTAAATTGTTTCTCTATCTCTTTAAGAGAGCTCTCTGGATTAAGTTCTAATATTACTTTGAAAATCCCACTGCCATGGAATCCATAAAATTTACTAGATAAGCTATCTTTTACAAAATTAACTGCATCATCTATTGTAACGCCAGAGCGAGATTCAAATATCATCTCAAATGCTCCATAACAACTATCAATACCAAAATTAATTATTTTTTCCATAAAATCAATTACCTCTTCTAAGGAAATTTGTGGCTTATTCCTCAAGATAACTTCTAAACTCTTGACAAAATTATGCCCATGCTGACCCATAGCATGGGTTTTCCCATTTATTGTATAATGATATAGCTTCTTATTTTCTATTATATGCTTATTGCACTGGTAGATATGTAGCTTATTCAATTTGCCAGAATATTCCTCTATTTCCTTATCTGGTAATTTTGAGCGGAATTCCTTGATTACTTCGCGTATTATTCTATTGATATTACTCATGCTTATTCCTAATTAATATGTTAGTATTTTTATAAATTAAGTTATTATATTAAAATTCTTTCATGGATTTCAATATTAGCTCCGCACTACTTGTAGTTTTTGTAATGGGTCTGCCAATGACGATATAATCAGCTCCTGAATTTATTGCTTCTTTTGGTGTTGCTGTTCTTTTTTGGTCGTCATGACCTGGATCTATACGAATTCCTGGAGTAATAATTTTAAAGTCTTCACCGCATTCTCGGCGCACTTCTTGAGCTTCTAGTGCAGAACAGACTACTCCATGGAGTCCAATCTTTTTTGCAAGCTTTGCAAGCAAAATTACCTGTGATTTTGCCTCTCTTGCTACTCCAAGCTCGTTTAAATCCTCATTGCTCATACTAGTTAGCACTGTCACTCCAATCAGCTTTATTTTTGTGCCTTGCACTACACTTAGCGCTTCTTCAAGCATTTTTGTCCCACCGCTGATGTGCAGAGTTAACATTTCAACGTTCAGAACTTTTATTACTTCAACTGTTTTGGCTACAGTGTTTGGAATGTCATGCAATTTCAGATCTAAAAAAATTGGTACATTGCATTTTGCAACTTCTTGCACTCCAGAAAGACCTTGAGCAGCAAAAAATTCTAATCCCAGCTTTACCATGCCAACTTTACCACGCAGAGCATTAGCTAGAGAAATAGCCTTATTTAAGTCTTGTGTATCCAGTGCGCATATTATTGGGTTCATTATCTTGCATGATTTATCTTATAATAAGACTCATTGTTGTGTTTTGCAAATACTTTCACTCTGATTACGTTCATAAGATTCTGTCAATAGTGAATTTGGCAATTTGATCGGAGTGGATGAGCGACTTGCATATCCAAGATCCTCCAGTAAACAATCAAACGTTTCCTCTGATGGTGATTCACATCTAGAATCTTCACCTAGCGTGAATTGCATAATTTCCTTCAATATAAACTTTATTTTTTGAGTCTCCTGTAATATTATTTTTCTACTACGATCTCCGATCGCTTCATTATTGTTTACCAATTTTTCTACCTTGTCTACCACAGATTCTAACATTTCCGGTAAATAACCCTTTTTCTCTTCTGCATTTCTCAACAAATCTTCTTCAAGTTGTTCTATTTGACTGTCTCGCTCTAAAAGTAAATTTTTTAAACCTTTTACCTCATTGTTACAATCTTTTCTTATTCCGTCTAACTCAAAAGACTGATTTTCAATTAAACCATTTGCTTCATCTAACTCGTCAAATTTCTTTTCCAATTTTTTAGATAAATTTTCCTTTTCTTTATTGATTTTTCTGATTTCACATTTTAGGTCATCTAATTTTGTATGCAACTTTTTTTCTTCCTCATATAATATATCTCTTTCTTTATAAAGTGTGTCTTCTTTCTTACGTAATATATCTCTTTCTTTATAAAATTTGTCTTCTTTCTCGTATAACTCCCTTATTTCTTTACGTAATTTTTCTACTTCCTCATTCAATTTTTTATTTTCTAATTCTTTGCATTGATTATTGTCTATTTTCCCTTTCAATTCTGTTATACGTTCTTCTTTTTCTTGTAACTGTTCACGTAAACACGAGATTTTAAGATGTAATTCTTCTTCTCGTGCAACAAGCTTATCTATTTCCTCTTTTGTTTTGTCCAATTCATTGTCTATTTCAAACGTACGATTCTTTGCTGTTTCTAATTTTTTCTCTAAAGATTCTTTTTCTTTAAGAAAAGATTTTCTCTCAGCTTCTGACTCATTTACTTTCTGATTCAATTTTTTTGCTCTCTTGTCTAAATTTTGCTTCTCTCTAGTTAATTCATGTAATTGATTCTTCACTTCTTTGTTTGCAGCTTCTTCAGCTTCCTTTCCTAGAGTTATTTTATTTTCCAACTCTTGCTCTTTTTGAGCGAATTTATTTCTCTCAATCTCTATTTTCTTATTATTACGAATTATTTTATATAAAAGTGCAAGCACCAAAACAGATAATGTAGCTAAAGCAAGAATTAGAGGAAGAGGCACATTAGAAGTTACAATAAGCGCTAAAGATGTAAGTAACGTAAGAGTAGCTAAGGAACTAGCTACAAAATAAAATGCATTAGCCTCACTAAGCAAATTGCTCATTACTCCCCTCCCACCACGGACAAAACTCCAGCAGTCTTGTATATATTTATTAAAATTCTCTTATCTGTGGAGGAATTATAGTGCTGCACCTACAACAAACTTTCCTTTTTCAGCCTGCTAGCTAAAAATAGCTAAGGTTTTATGTATCCAGTGTACAACTGTACTCAAAATGTGTGGCAGCTGTTGGTCGGGGTAGAACATCCACTGGTATATCCAGGATCTTCCACAAATGAAGGAACAGACGTTTCGCCTGGCAAATATTGTGCAGCTTCTTCTACTAACACAGACTTTGTTGCTTGAATCACTTGTAATATTACTTTTTTATCATCATCTCTGATCACTTCATTTTCCCTTACTAATTTTTCTACCTCATCTGTTACATATTCTATCATCCGTTGCAAAAAAAGCACTTCTTCTTTTTTCTTTTCCAATAAAGCTTTTTGAAGTTGTTCTATTTGAGAGGATTGCTTCAAAAGTGAACTGTTTAATTCTTTCACCTTATTATCGCGATCATCATTCACTGTTGTTAATGTGTTATCAGATTCTTTCTCTTCTTTTTGTAAAGATAATGACTCCTTTTCCAGCTCCTTAATTTTAGATAAGTACTCTTTCTCCTTTGTACACAATTTATCAACTTTACTTTCAAGATCAGTGCGCTTTTGACGTTCATCACTAACTTTACCTTCTAATTCTTTCTTTTCCTTTTCCGACTGGCATAACTTCTTCTCTAATTCTTCTATGTCGCTTTCTGAGCTCTCATGTTGTTCTTCCGATTCTAAAGTTTTTAATTGTTTTACTTCTTCTACTTCTACTTTTTTTCTTAACATAGTTAATTGAGTACGCAGAGAAGAAGCTTCCCTACTTTTATGTTCTAATTCCAAGTTTAATTCATCTTCATATTCCAATCTTAAGCGTAACTCATCTTCATATTCTGACTTTAAACATAACTTATTCTTTTCACTTTCTAATTTGCATTGACACAATTCCTCTATTAAAGAATCCACTCTTTCATTCAATCTTGTATTTTCATCACGTAACTCTTGGTGTTCAAAAGAAAGCATCTCCTCCTTATGTTCTAACTGACCTTTTACTTTTGCTTCCAATTCTACATTATTACTAATTATTTTACATGAAAGTGCAAGCACCAAAATAGAAAGTATAGACAAACTCAAAGCAACAGGAAGAGCTACATTAAAGGCTGCAATTGGAGATAAGAATGCAACATAAGGAGCAACAGCAAGTGTCCCAGATGCAAGCAATACCAAAGTAGCAACAGCACCAGCTATAAGATATGGTGCATTGGTTTTACTATACAAATCCCTCATTATTCCTTCACACTAATAATGATTATAATAGCATGGATATTAAAGGAAGTAAAGCTATAAAAATCAGTATAAGTCTATATTCACTATGTATTTTCTGTCTTCAGTTTCAAGCTCAGACTGCATCCACTCTATCGTTTCCGCATTGCACACTGCCTGCAAATCATCCTGTGCGGATTGATCCAACTTATCCTCTCGTAGATCTGCTTTTATCATCAACTTTTTTATCAGATGCTTAACTGATACATTATTATCTGCCTTTATCTTTCTGATAATATTTAATATCTGAATAACATTATCTCCCATTTCCTCTGAATATTTATCGTAGATAAGTTCTTCTTTGCTCGGCCAATTACTTTGATTGTGTACAGAATTATAACTATACAACTGGTGGTATATCTCTTCTGTAATGTAAGGCAAGAAAGGTGCAAATAACCGCAAAATAATATTCAGTACATATGCCAAACTTTGCTTTGCACTTAAGTTTGTTTCGCTGTCTACTTTATCTCCATATGCGCGCTTTTTTGCTAGTTCCAAGTAGTTATCACAAAAATCCTTCCAAAAAAATTCCTCTATTACGCCCAAAGCTTCGCAGTATTCAAACTGTAATAGGTTATTTGTTGCTCTACCTATTACTTTGTACAGCTTAGACAGTATCCATTTATCCATCGTCTCACTGATGGAATTTATGCTTACTGTTTGATGCTTTTCCATGAACATGGAAACAAACTTGCTAGCGTTCCAAAGTTTTGTAACGAGGCGCTTGCCAATTTTGAATATATTTTCAGAGTAGACTGTATCAACTCCAAGCCTTGAGTTCGCTGCCCAATAGCGCACTACATCAGCTCCATAAGTTTCAAGTATTACATGAGGAGTGATGATGTTACCCTTTGATTTACTCATCTTTTTCTTATCATCTGCTAAACACCAACCGCTGATCATAATGTTTTTCCAAGGTAAAGAATTTGCATGATAATGTGCCTTTAAAATAGTATAAAAAGCCCAAGTTCTGATTATCTCATGGCTCTGGCTGCGCAGATCTGCAGGAAATATCGTATCATAGCGATGATTTGGTAAACTAAACTCACTGTTTACTGCCAGTGCACTCAGTTGAGGAGTAATTGAACTTGTGGCCCAGGTATCCATTACATCTTGATCTGGGATAACCTCTTCTTTGCTATACCCTTTTGGCAAATCTTTGAGTGGATCTATAGGTAGGTCCTTTATCTCAGCTAGAATAATTTTACCTTCTTCTCCCTTACGGTTGGAATACCACGCTGGAAATGGCACACCAAAATAGCGCTGCCTTGAAATGCACCAGTCCCAATTTAGCCCTTCTATCCACACTTCCATGCGTTTACGCATATTGCTTGGATACCAATTGCATTCTTTTACTTTATCTAATACTTGAGCTTTTTGCTCTAAGGTCTTGATAAACCATTGATAAGTAGGCAATATCTCAAGTGGTGCACCAGATCTTTCTGCACACTTAACAGAATGAGAAATGTTAGTGCTTTCTACCAAAAGTCCTTTTTCAGTTAGGATTTCGATTATCCGCTTTCTTGCTGCTGTAACTTTCAATCCATTTATTTCATTTAGTATATCGTCTGTCATCCGAGTAGCTGACACTGGAATCCATGTTTCTTCCTTCTGACCATGTACTGAATGAAGGTTCATCCTCCCATCCTGATCGATGATAATTTTCATCGGTAGATTATGCTTTTGCTGCCAATATATGTCGAGCTCATCACCAAACGTACAGCACATAACAAGCCCAGTGCCTTTATCTATTTTGACCTTATCGTCAGCAATGATTAGTACTTTTTCCTTTGTTATTGGCACTACCGCTGTTTTTCCGATCAGATGGGTGTAGCGCGTATCCTCTGGATGACAAAAAACTGCAACGCATGCTGGAAGTAGTTCAGGTCGCGTAGTTGCAATATTGATCTGCTCATTTTCTTGAGTAGAGAAAACTATCGTGTTTAAGGATGACTCAAAAACTTTATCTTCTATTTCTGCTTGCGCAATTGCTGTTTTATCAACCGGGTCCCAAAGGATGGGCTGCATTTTTCTATATGCATACCCTTTATTATATAGATCAATAAACGACATCTGTGAAAGCGTCACAGTTTCCTTGCTGATCGTGTGATATTCCAAATCCCAGTCATAACTAATGCCGACCGATTTAAATAGTTCCTTGAATTCTTGCTTTGATTTTTCAATAACCTCATGGCACATCTCTATAAATTTTTCCCTGCCAACTTCTTTTGCGCGGGTTTTATAGGTTTGCTCAACCAATCTTTCAGTGGGAAGCCCATTATCATCAAACCCAATTGGGTAAAACACATCTTTTCCCAGCATGCGCTGAAACCTTGCAATAAAGTCCGTGTGGCAATAGCTAAATATATGGCCAATATGCAATTTACCCGATATTGTCGGTGGAGGTGTGTCTATAGTGAAAGTGTTATCCTTTTCACCATTCCACCTGTAAACTTTACTACCTTCCCATAATATGTTGCATTTGTCTTCAACTTCTTTAAAGCCGTATTTTTCTTTTAACATAAATATTTCTCAATTTTAAACCTTAAGCTAGCAACGTTATACCGCCGCGGTATCTCTAGATCCCGCTAACAAGCAGCGGAATGACGATGGTCGGTAAACCTAAATTACTTTAGCTATAGCACAATTAAGTAAATACGGCAATTTTACGCCAAAATTTTTTGTTTACGAACATAAATTTTCTATGCTATGATAAAAATATTACTTGACCTTAGGTTCTAAGGGTATTATGTAATGTTAAATTATAATTGAGGTTCGTTATGCTAAGCTTAAAGAATGGTACAATACAGGTTGCCGATGATAAAATAGTGCTTGTTATAAAAAAAGATGATTATGAAGAATTTAAAAAGTATAAAAACGTAGATAAGAGTGGTGCTATAATTGATGACAAGTTTTATGTGGGCTGTACGCTAAATGATCAACAACTATATATTACTGGTTCTTATCCTCAAGAAGAACTAGGAGATAATACAATCATGAATGTAAAATCCGTTGGGAAAAAGGGTGGCAAATATTTTAGTCGCCTAGAAGAAATGAAAAATCTGTTAGGCTTTAACGATGGGAAAGAGGAGATTATGGTAAAAGCCCTATCTTGCCATCCCACAGTACAATTGTTAGAAGAGAAAAATGTTAAAACAACAGAATTGGAAGCTGCAGAAGAGCAGTTAAAGGGGAAAAATGAAGAATTAGAAGCTGCAAAGAAGAAAGCTGAGGAGGAATTGAGAATTAAAACACAAGAATTACAAGATCAATTGGACACAGCTCAGCAGGAAAAACAAGACTTAGAAGCTGAAGTGGAAAAACTAAAGGCAATAGATTCTACAGCGTTGCAGCAGCAGTTAGAAGAGAAAAATGCTAAAATAACAGAATTGGAAGCATTAGATGCTGTGGCGTTACAGCAAAAGTTAACAGAGAAAGAGAATGAAATAACAGCATTAAAAGCTCAACCAGATGCTGCTGTTACGAAGTTAGAGGGTGAAAAAACAACACTAACAAATAAAATAAAAGATTTAGAAGCACAGTTAAACAACCAACCAAATGCTGCTCAGTTAAAAAATAAAGACGAGAAAATAAAAGATTTAGAAGCACAGTTAAGCAACCGACCAGATGCTGCTCAGTTAAAGGGTAAAGAGGATAAGATAAAAGAATTAGAAGCTAAAATAAACCAACCAAATGCTGAAGTTGAAAGCCTAAAGAAAGACTTACAAGCTCGAAATGCTCGAGTTCATCAGTTAGAGAAGGAAAATAAAGAACTAGAAGCTAAAAACAAAACAACTGAGCAACCAAAACAAGGCAATGGAGCACGGTACACTGCTACTGTTGGTATGGGTCTTGCTGCTGGACTGATAGCATTTACTGCACTTGAACGTACAGTGAGATTAGATATTTGGGTAATGGTTGGTATAGCAGTAGCATCTGCACTTGTAGCCGGTGGTATTACATATGCAGTATTACCTAGTACTCAAGTAGATGGGGCAAAAGCACAAGAAGTAAATGAGATGGGAAAAAGAAGTAACAAGGGTTAAGCCGAAATGTACGTGTCAAGTAAAACACTTGACGCGAACTTCAGTTTTTATATTCCTTCATTAGCATAATATAATTTTGTGCTGATTGTGTAATATGTTTAATTTCTTCATTCGACATCTTTTTGAAGAACTTTGCTGGCCTGCCAGCCCATATTTCCCCACTTTTTATCACTTTTCCGTGTGTTACCAGTGAGCCAGCAGCTACCATAGCTTCAGGCTCCACAACTGCATGGTCCATCACGGTAGAGCCCATACCAATAAACGCTTTATCATGCACCGTGCATGCGTGCAACATACAAAAATGTCCCACTGTTACCATGCTGCCAATAATTGTGTCACCACCTGGGTTTCTATCCACATGAATTACCGTTCCATCTTGAATATTTGTTCCATTACCTATTTTTATTGATCCAACGTCCCCTCTGATTACACAATTAAACCAGATGCTTGCATCTCTTCCTATTTCAACCTTGCCTATGATATGCGAACCACCTGCGATGAAAGCACTTTCGTCTATTTTTGGTTCATAATCTTTGTATTTTAAAATGTGATACATATTAAGCCCAAAGTCTTATGCATATGTTAATCAAAATAAGGTAAGCAGTAAATACATACTTAGATTTCAAACTACTTGGGTGACAGATGTTCTTGACTTACGTGCTTTGTACTGCTAAGATTTTTATTTTCAGCCCTATCTATAATGTCAGTAGCGGTATTAAGTATATTTCAAATAATATTGGTTGTTGTGTTAGTAATTTTAGTGCTCTTGCAGCCGCCTGGAAGTAGTTCGTTAAGTGGTTTTAGTAATACACAACAGGGGGTCAACTCGATGATTCCAGTGAAATCTTCTGAAAACCCGCTCAGCAGAGTAACGGCTATTGTTGCTGGATTGTTTATTATAAATACATTGCTATTGTCAGGATTATGTTCAAAAGACGTACATAAAAAATCGATCGCAGAGAAAATTATATTAGAAAAAAAGCAAGAAAGTGAACCTACTTCTGTTCCATTTGAAAATTAATGAAGGAAGCTAAATTTATCTTTGTTACAGGTGGAGTTGTATCGTCGCTTGGTAAAGGCTTAGTTGCTTCAAGCGTTGGTGCGCTTCTTCAAGCTCACGGTTTTAAGATCCGTATCAGAAAACTTGACCCGTATCTCAACATTGATCCTGGGACAATGAACCCAACTCAGCACGGAGAGGTATTTGTGACCGAGGATGGTGCTGAAACTGATTTGGATCTTGGGCATTATGAGCGTTTTACTGGAATTAAAGCAACAAAAGATGACAATATAACAACTGGTAAGATATATCATGAGTTATTGAAGAAAGAGAGGCGTGGTGATTATCTGGGCAAAACTGTGCAAGTCATTCCTCATGTGACAGATTTGATCAAATCGTTCATTTTTAATGGTACGGAAGGTTTAGATTTTGTAATATGTGAAATAGGCGGAACTGTAGGTGACATTGAAAGCCAACCATTTTTGGAGGCTATACGTCAAGTTAACTACACATTAGGAAAACAAAGAGTTATCCTGATTCACTTAACTTTAATACCATATCTTACCGCAGCGCAAGAATTAAAGACAAAACCAACGCAGCATTCAGTTCGAGAGTTAAATTCCGCGGGGTTACAACCAGATATTATATTATGCCGCAGTGAGAAAGAAATTTTCGATAATCAAAGAGAGAAAATAGCTAAGCTTTGCAATGTTTCTTTATCCAATGTGATACCTGCCCCTGATGTGAGTCATATATATGAGTTACCGGTGTTGTATAGCCAATGTGGGCTTGATACGCAAATTTTGGAGCACTTTCATTTAAGTAAGCCAAAACCAAGCTTGACTGAATGGGATCAAATAGTGCATTCCATAAGGCACCCAACACAGGAAGTTACTGTATCTATAGTGGGAAAATACACCGAATTCCCTGATGCATACAAATCACTGGTTGAAGCATTAAATCATGGTGCGATTAGTAATAAAGTCAAAGTAAAGATAAATTGGGTTAACTCAAGAGAGAAGGAAGAAAAACCTATAAATGAAAAACTTATAGGAGAGAAATTACAGAATTCTCATGCAATCCTTGTTCCAGGGGGGTTTGGTGATGACGGAGTAGAGGGTAAAATATTAGCAATAAATTATGCCCGTACAAATAATATCCCATTTTTCGGAATTTGCCTTGGTATGCAGCTTGCAATTATTGAATTTGCTCGTAATGTTGTTAAGCTTGAAGATGCACACTCTGAAGAATTTCGTAACTGTAAACATCCAATCGTTAAGTTAGCTGGCGATCAAGATGACGATCTTGGTGGAACCATGAGACTTGGGGCATACAAATGTAATATAAATGCAAACTCTAAAATGATGGATGCATATAGTAACACTACTATTTCAGAAAGACACAGGCATAGATACATAATCAATTCAGATTATAAAGATGATTTGGAAAAAAATGGGCTGCTATGCAGTGGCATATCAGAAGATGGAACGTGCATAGAGGCAGTGGAGTTAGAGAGTCATCCGTGGTTTATTGGTGTGCAGTTTCATCCAGAATTTCAATCAAAGCCGTTTTCTCCTCATCCTCTTTTCGTGTCGTTCGTTAAAGCAGCAATTGATAAGAAATAAGTGCCTAGTGTTTAAGTATCAATATATGGAGCTTGCCATAGAGCAAGCCAAACTCGCTCAAAAAAATGATGAGGTGCCCATAGGTGCTGTAATAGTGAGTGGAGACAATATCATTTCTTCTGCACACAATATATCCAGCGATCCAACTGCACATGCAGAGATGTTAGCGATCAGACAAGCATTTTCAACTCCCACGCTTTGTGATGCTGATATGTACGTAACATTAGAACCATGTCCGATGTGTGCTCAAGCCATTTCCTTTGCCAGAATTAAACGATTGTACTTTGGAGCTTATAATCCAAAAGGTGGAGGAATTGAAAATGGTGCTAAGATATTTCAATTTTGCAGCCATATACCTGAAGTTTATGGTGGGATATTAGAAACAGAATGCTCTTTTTTGTTAAAGGATTTTTTTGAGAAACTAAGAACCTGTCTTGAAAGGGAATAAAGAAAAGAGTATGATGAGGTAAGCAAAAAATAGGAGGGTAAATTGTATCCAAGTGATATAAGTGACAAGGAATGGGAAATTTTAGAGCCCTATGTTGCACAAGGAGCGATAGGACGACCAAGAAAACATAACATCAGAACAATTATTAATGCAATAAGGTATATAATGAGGGGTGGTTGCCAGTGGAGAATGCTACCAAAGGATTTTCCCCCATGGAAAACGGTGTATGACTATTTTATCAGGTGGCGTAATAATGGAAAATTGAAAAAAATACATGACATGCTAGTAAAAGAGGTAAGAAAAATGGTTGGTAAAAATGAAACACCTTCAGTAGGTATAATTGACAGTCAATCAGTGAAAACGACTCAAAAAGGGGATCAAGAGGATATGATGCCGGTAAAAAAATAAAGGGTAGAAAACGCCATATTATTGTAGATACACTAGGTCTTGTAATTACTGCAGAGGTACACAGCGCAAGCATTCAGGATCGTGATGGTGCTACCAATCTTTTTATTCAAGCTAAATGCAAAGCTCCAACATTACGTAAGTTTTTTGCTGATCAAGGATACAAAGGTAAATTACAAAATCGATGTTTGTTGGAAACTGGATGTTTGCTAATGATTACCAAGAAATTGGTTGATACAGGATTTCAGGTTATTCCTAAACGTTGGATTGTAGAACGAACCTTTGCTTGGCTTTCCAATTTTAGACGCATGAGCAAGGATTACGAGCATTCTCCTCTTACTTCAAAAAACAATATCTTATTTAATATGATTACTTCTATGCTTACTAAATTAGCTGCTTAACTCCTTTCAAGACAGGTTCTAAGGAACATTTGATAAATCGTCATGCTACTTGTTTTCCGATACAAAATCGTCATCCCGCTACGTGTTAGCGGGATCTATGCTAGGAGATACCGTGACGGTATGGCGGTTAAGTAATTCGTCATTCCAGCGCGTGACGCACAACTATACAAACATTGTCCACCAGCAGGGTGTCATCCGAGTAGCTGACACTGCCCTCCTTTGTCATCCCAGTGCCCAGACACTGGGATCCAGAAGACTTAATTTTAACCAAGTGGCTGCATAATAAAGGCTGGATTCCAGTGTCAAGCACTGGAATGACATTACAGGGACACTGGGATGACATCATCCTTTTCTCTGGATTCCAGACTGGAATGACAGCAGTCCTACGTCATACCGTCACGGTATCTCTAGATCCCGCTAACAAGCAGCAGGATGACGGTTGTCAGGGTGTCAGCTACTTAGATGAAACCCTTTCCCGGTCTATCAAATCACATAGGAGAAAACTAAGACCAATCAAATTTCTTATCTTGCGGTTTTATTTGCAATATTGCTACCACACTGATCAACAAGCAGAAGACTATATAAAGCCCAGCAGCAAGGTTTGTTTGAGGAAATGTTACAGTCAACCAAATACAAACCATAGGAGTAAATCCTCCATGTAACGCATAAGAGATATTGCGTGATAAGCTCACACCACTAAATCTAACATTGGTAGGAAAGAGTTCAGATGCAACTATTCCTATGGGAACTATACCCCTTTCTATTATAGAGAGAACCATTACGCTCAACGCAATCACAAGATAATTTTTATAGTAATATGCAATAGATAACGCAGGACAACACAGTGCCATTGTAATTGCTATAAATAAGATTGCAGTGCGCTCTTTTCCAACTTTATCAGCCAACATTCCAAACGCTATTGAAGATATCGGCATTAATACACTGGTTATAATCAATACAATTTCGTTGATATATGTTGTTACATAAACATCCACTGATGCTATTTCCTTTGCGAGAGTTCGAAGAAATATGGTAAATCCAACAGCAACATTAACAGGTACAGATATTAAAATAGCAAGTATAAGAGCTCTCTTGTGGCGTTTTATAAGCTCTATTATTGGCAAATCAGGTAAATTTCTTTGTTTTCGATTTTTTTCATATGCTGGAGTTTCTCCCAATGTGTATATGCTATACGCGCTAATTAATCCTAAAATAGCTGAGAAAATAAATGGCAATCTCCAACCCCAGGTACAAAAATCAGTAGTTTTTTTGCAGATAATCACTATCACCGCAGAAAGCAAGACGCCAATGGAGCGACCAAAACCCATCATTCCAAAATACATCCCTAAGTTCTCTTTCCTACTGGATAAATGCTCTATAAGATAAACAGAACTTCCTTGTTCACCACCAAGTGCAATTCCTTGTGTTATATGGATTGCAAGAAGCAATATAGTAGAAATTATACCTACTTGATTGTGACTTGGAATAAATGCAATGAGACTTGATGGTATCGATATTAGCAAGATAGTAATTATTAATGCTATCCTCCTTCCATACCTGTCACCAACGTGACCAAATATGAATGCACCAAGTGGCCTTACAATTGCACCTAGCCCTACAATTCCAAATAATTGCAGTATGTTACTGTAGACATCTTTTGCAAAACAAAACTCTCTGCTGATTATGTTAATCAAATCAATAAAAAGCATGTAGTCATACCATATTGCGATTCTGCAGAGTATGGTTGATATCAACACCCTTGTTTGCACTAAATTCAATTCGTAAATGTTTGCTTATTCTATTCTGGCTGCTTTTTGGGATTTTACAACCTAAACATATGGAGTTGACTTTTTTATTATGGTGTGTGATAATTGCAATGAATATAGCTTATTTAGCAGCACTTATAGCAGCAGTAATACTTTGTGCTATAGCGTGTATAAGCATTTTCTTTATATTATTTAAGGGAATTAAAGAACACTTAGATTCAAAAGGATTTCTATCTCTTCTGAAAACAGTAGGTGTAATTTCTATAATACTATCAATTATATCTCTCCCACTTATTATATTAAGCCTTACTACTCCGTCACCTCTGGTAGTAGGTATAGTAGGTGGTATCGTTGGTGCTATTTCCATAATACCATTAATAGTAGCTTACATTTTGCTTGTGGCTATATCGAATATCTTTATTACCAAGTCTTTATAAATTTGAGCTAATGTTACTGTCTTCATTTCTTCTTGGTTGTAATATTGCTGAAAGTTATCTATTTCCATAGGTATAACATATAATCTGATTTTATAAGATATTCTACCGGGATTAAAATATCGTAAATCTTAGGCGTTATAAACAAAATTTACAGGAAAAATAAGATGATACTACTCAAAAAGGCAAACAAGACGGTATTTTTCTGGCATAAGTTAGCGTTCAGCTTTACCTTTCCTTGCAAGACATTTTAGAGCTATTATGTCTTACTTCTTGAAGATACAAGTTAGCGTTTTTAACCCGAATTCTGGATTGGAGATTAAAAAAAACAAGAATATCAATAGCTTATTGTTTTAGCATTTACGATAAAGCAGTAAGCATTTTAAGACTAGTTACTAATTTAGTAAAATTCAAGACTTTCAATAATTTACCTAAAATCTAATCCAGAATTCGGGTTAATAATAAAATCTTGTTTTTTGAAAATGAATTTGGTAAACTTTAAAGATGTATGTGACAATATGGTGATATATTGTTTTTAGTATTTAATAAATTAAAGTACGTACTTGATAATTTTTCTGAACGCTCTAATCAAGCTAAAATAGGTAAGCTAGATAAAATTATTCTTAGTTTAAAATTGGTATAAGGTATTAAGATGAAAAAAATTGAAATTTCAGAATTACTAAAAAGAATTTCAATCTGTTTACTATGCGTGGCAACTATTGTCTCTATCGCTTTTTTGTTTGCCTATATGCATACAATGTTGCTTAGTAAAGGGTATGAGTTAGCTGCACATTATGTTAGTGAAGCTATGCCTTGTGTGTTACTTGTCGTTCTCCTTTTTATTGTTTGGTTTGTATATGATCAAGTATTCAGCAAACTAAAGGAAGTAGAGCTGCCTATATCGATAGAATTAGCTAATTCAGATGATAAAAGAATAACATTTGCTGATGCTATAATTGATGACTCCTTAAAACAACGGTTGCAGATGATTTGCTGTGACCAAATGACAGAAGAAATGCGCAAGCTGTTTGGAAATAAAAGTATTAATTCACTAAGAGGTTACATATTATATGGCCCTCCTGGAAATGGTAAAACACTTATCGCTCGTGCAATTGCAGGTGAATCAAATATGAATTTCATAAGCATCTCAGGTCCTGAACTTATTGGAGTATATATTGGTCATGGTGCACATGCTGTACGCGAGCTTTTTAAAATAGCAAAAAAATATTCTCCTTGTATAGTCTTTATAGATGAAATAGATGCAGTTGCACAAAAAAGAAGTACCGCTAATAACTCAGCTTACCATTGTCGAGAGAGTTTAACACAGTTGTTAACTGAAATAGATGGATTTAAGAGCAGAAAAGATATAATAGTAATTGGTGCAACTAACCTTATCGGTGGTATAGATCCAGCACTTATTAGACCTGGACGTTTAGGTCAGAGGGTTTATATCCCTAATCCAAGCGTAGAAGCGAGACAAAAAATATTAGAACTTTATATGCGAGGTACAGAAGCCGATAATGAGTTAAACCTTAAAAACATTGCGGAAAGGACTAAAGGCTATTCTGGGGCTGAGTTAGAGCAATTAGTAAATGAGGCAAAAATGTGTGCTGTTGAGGAAAGACGGTCTAAGATTAGTGAGAAAGATTTCGATCACGCGCTTCGCGGGTTAAGTTCAGAACAAGAAAGAGAGAGAATAAGGTTGGTTTCAAACAGGGAGACACAGACAGAAGAAACTTCTTTTATACGGTAAACATAAAAATTGAAATTATAGAAGTGTAGCTGAGCCAACCTTCGTTATTCTTATTATTACCCACAAATAAAGACATGGTATTGCATTTACTCAAATAATTTAATTTTATTAACCTGAAAGCTTATTGGATTAAAATTATTAAATTAAGAGTTATAATTTTAGCAACTAAAAGCTGTAAATTGCACCATATAAACAGTTATTTCAAGCAAAAGTTATACTGACCTTAGCCAGAAAAAGTGGTGGAAAAGTTAGGAATGTTTTTTACAAAAAAAGACAGTATCAATAAAAAGGATTTTATTCTATTTGAAATATAAAATTATCATGTATTTTTCTGTTATTCCCAAGTGAATTATTATTAACTTAGCAGTATATATTATTAAAAACACAAGCAATACAATCATTATGTTTGTAAAACTTAATTTGTACACTTTACTTATCCCCAGTAATTCTGATATAGTTACTTTAGTTAAAGTCTATAAAAGTTTATAAATGGCAACCTTAAGTGTAAGAGAAGCTTTATGCACAGCAATTAGAGAAGAAATGCAAAACGACTCTGATGTGCTTATCATGGGTGAAGAAGTTGCAGAGTATGATGGTGCTTATAAGGTAACGAAAGGATTACTGAAAGAGTTTGGAGAAAACAGAGTAGTTGATACGCCTATTACCGAACATGGATTTGCTGGCCTTGCTGTTGGAGCGGCATTTGCTGGATTAAAGCCAATCGTTGAGTTTATGACTTTTAATTTTTCTATGCAGGCTATTGACCAAATTGTGAATTCCGCAGCAAAAACGAATTATATGTCAGGTGGGCAACTTGGATGCCCTATAGTATTTCGTGGACCAAATGGCGCTGCAGCAAGAGTTGCTGCACAACACTCTCAATGCTTTGCATCTTGGTATTCGCATATACCGGGGTTAAAAGTAATAGCACCTTACTTTGCCTCCGATTGCAGAGGTCTGCTTAAAGCTGCAATTCGTGACCCTAATCCGGTAATATTTCTAGAAAACGAAATAGCTTACGGACATGAACATGAAGTTTCTGACTCTGAGCTGTCAAATAAAGATTATCTACTTGAGATAGGCAAAGCTGCTGTTATACGAGAGGGAAAGGATGTAACTATCACTGCTTTCTCATTAAAATTAATGGATGCCTTAAATGCAGCAGATTTACTTTCAGGTGAAGGTATAGAAGCTGAAGTTATTGACCTCAGAACCTTAAGACCACTTGACACTCAAACTGTTATTAACTCTATTCAGAAGACTAATAGGTTAGTTAGTGTAGAAGAAGGATGGCCATTTGCAGGAATAGGAGCAGAGCTGTCAGCCGTTGTCATGGAACAAGGATTTGACTACCTTGATGCTCCAGTTATGCGCGTAACTGGCAAGGATATCCCCTTACCTTATGCTACAAATCTAGAAAAAAAAGCATTACCACAAGTGGAAGATATAGTTGAAGCCGTGCGTCAGGTCTGTTTTAGAAAAAAATAAGTTTTAATTTCCAATACGATAAAGAAAGCAACTTATTGACAAAAGGGTCTATTTCTTTTTGTCCACTCCACATTGGTCCATCAAAGAAGTATTTCCACCTATACCACCCATTACTTTTGTCACAATAGTTTTAGCACCGAAAAATACAGCACAAAATACACCGAGTGCAAAAAGAGCTGGCCATGGCATTCTACCAAATATCGCAAGCAAAGCTGCACCTATTATCACTACGGTCATAAGCGGTCCACCTATTCCCCAAACGTAGCCAATGATGTTGCATATTACTTGAGCAGTTGTATCGTCATTAGCGTTAGCAGCACTTCCAACATGAGAGAAAGAAATAAATAATACTATAAGAAAAATATTGAAAATTCTCTTGATTGTAGGGTTCATCCCTATACCTTAAATTTAGATATTGCAATTATACCCAAAATACTATAATTTTTAGTAAAACTAGCATAAAGATTGAATAACAAACGGTGCCACGAAAGTAGTTAACTGCACAAACATTGTAATATAGACATAGTAAACGATATTATTCCAGTGCTTGACGCTGGAATCCAGACTTTAATTGTTATATTTATAAATAAGTCTGGAACGTTCATCTCAAATGCAGTATTTTTGTTGAAATAGCTCAACTGGATCCCAGTGGGCTTTGTTGCATCGCTAGCTATGATGGATAAAGATAAAAAAGGTAGAGAATATCAGTAGCTTATTATTCTGGTATTTATAACAAGAACGGTCAGTGAATACCTAAATTTGAGTAAAAGAAATTTCACTACCACTCACTAATCCGGCTAAAATTCAAGAATTTCAATGCTTTAGCTATTTTCAATAGAATTAAATTTATTAATATAAATAATAAATTACTATTCTTAAATTTGATCAGATTGATTGCAAAAAAACAAGATTTTCAATAGGTTGCTTATAATCCTAACTATAGTTAGCCTTTCATAAGTAGCGATGCAACAAAGCCATCCCAGTGTCAAGCACTGGGATGACAGCAGTCCTACGTCATACCGCCGCGGTATCTCATCAGCTAACAAGTAGCGGGATGACGGTTGTCGTTTAGCCATAAACATTAAGAAATTTACCAAATAAAAAAAAAGGCAAAAGAAGCCCCGTGGTTGGCTAATTACTTACATTATACTTTCAAGTATGGCGTTTTTTTATTCTAAATGCTTAATAACCGCGATTCAGTTGCTTTTAAACCGCAACTAATCTAAATTAGAAACATTAAGAAATTTACTAAACAGAAAAAAAGGCAAAAGAAACCCTAGGGTAGCTAGTTATTCACTATCCATTTTTTAAGTTGGCGTTTTTTTATGTTTTAAACGCTTTATAAGCGCGTTTCAGCTTATGTAGGTAGAAGTTTTATAAAGACATAAGGTGCACATAGTGCAAAAAATTAAACATGAGACGCCAGATACGTGAGTTTTTTTGTCATTTAATCTGTACAGAGAAGATAAATAAATAGCTTCACTTTCATGATAAGGGGGCTGGCAGAGTTTGTCAAGTAAGTTTTTTCGTTTCTAACGGTTGTTGCCAAAAACTATACAAGAAGTCTTTTAAGATCAATCACTTATCTTCAAGGCTTGAATAAAAGCATTCTGTGGAATATTTACGTTCCCTATAGAATGTAACCTTTTTTTACCCTTCTTTTGCTTTTCAAGTAGTTTCATTCTTCGCGTTACATCCCCACCATAGAGTTTAGCTGTTACATCTTTTCTGTATGGGTTAATCGTTTCTCTGGCAATGATTTTTCCGCCCACTGCCGCTTGAATCGCGATTTTGTATTGCTGACGTGGTATTAGATCCTTCAAGCGTGCACATATTTCACGCCCCCTTTTTTCTGCCCTACTTTTGTGAACAATACAGGCTAATGCATCTACGGGCTCTCCATTAATTAAAAAGCTTAATTTATCTATTTGGCTTACCAGATAGCTGGAAATTTCCCAATCCAAACTTGCATATCCTTTGGAAATTGATTTTAATCGATCATAAAAGTCAAAAACAACTTCAGACAGTGGTAATTTATATCTTAACAATGCTGTTGTTGTGTTACCAATGTAAGATAAATCCTCCTGTTCTCCCCTCCTTTCTTCACATAGAGATAGAATCTCTCCCAAGTATTGGTCAGGGACCATTATGGTTGCAGTAATCCATGGTTCTTCCACAATTTCAATTTTCGTTGGATCTGGCATATCACTTGGGTTATGAATATTCAAAATTTCACCACTTCGTGTTGTAACCCTATATATAACACTCGGTGCAGTTGCTGTTAGGTCTAAATCAAATTCTCTCTCGAGCCTTTCTTGAATAACTTCAAGATGCAACATTCCCAAAAAACCACAACGAAATCCATAGCCTAGTGCATTTGAAGTTTCAGCTTCGAAGGTAAAACTTGCATCATTTAAATGTAACTTCTCTAGAGCTTCCCTTAGATATTTAAAATCATCCGTTTTGTGAGGGAAAATGCTACAAAATACCACAGGATGCACTTCTTTAAATCCAGGAAGTGCTTCACTACAAGGTCTCTTTTCCTCAGTGATAGTGTCTCCTACCTTGCAGTCTGCTACTTCCTTCATTGAAGCAGTTATAAAACCAACTTCACCCGCTGAAAGCTCACCCGTCATCACTTTTTTAGGGGTGAAAATACCGATATTGTCTATCTGATATGTAGCATTATTAGACATCATAACAATTCTCATGCCTTTTTTTAGCACTCCATTTTTAACTCGCACTAAAATTACTACTCCTAAGTAAGTGTCATACCAACTATCAACCAAAATTGCTTGCAGTGGAGCATTTACATCACCTTGAGGAGCTGGAAGTTTTGCTACTATTGCTTCCAGTACATCTTTTATTCCAAGTCCAGTTTTTGCTGATATTAAAACTGACTCACTTGCGTCAATGCCAATTACTTCCTCAACCTGGAGTTTTACCTTTTCTGGATCTGCAGCAGGAAGATCAACTTTATTGAGCACAACTATTATTTCATGGTTGTTGTCAATAGCTTTATATACATTTGCAAGGGTTTGTGCTTCAACGCCCTGGCTACTATCTACCACTAAAAGTGAACCTTCACATGCAGCTAAGCTTCGGCTTACCTCGTAAGAAAAGTCAACGTGACCTGGGGTGTCCATGAGATTTAGGCAATATTGATTACCGTCGTTTGCCGTATAATTAAGTTTTACCGTCTGTGCTTTAATTGTAATGCCACGTTCACGCTCTATATCCATTGAATCGAGTATTTGATTGATCATTTCTCTTGCTTCAAGGCCGTTACATTCCTCTATTAAACGGTCAGCAAGCGTTGACTTACCGTGGTCTATATGCGCTATTATTGCAAAATTTCTTATGTTGTTCATTTATGGCTATTTTACTTAAGTAGAACCATTTTACATTTTAAGTGTTGTGAGGGCAATCCTTTATTAAGAGACTATTTACTCCTTCAACATAGACGACACTTTTTTCGAGCAGGAAATCACTTTATTAACCATATAGTTTTCATGATTATTATCTATTTTAGGCAACTCATACAGATAATTTACCATCATTCCAGCCGACTGACTAATACCTTTTTCAGAAGTATCCGCCATCCAGTTTAATTGTTTTATCGATGCACCATTGCTTAAATGAAAATGCGCCACCGGATCATAAGCATTCCCATTACTATTATTCACTTTTAGTAAATAATATGCACATAGTTTAAGCATGCATTGTTTAGTTTCATTTATACATTCAACGTTAATTTTTAATTGCTCTGCACTTTCTAAAATTTCTGCACTAGATTGTTTTATATTTAGTTTGCCCAATAAAGTGACATCTTGGTTTAGATTGTTTTTTAGCCATTTCGTAAAGCCAGGTATTGGAGAAAGAGTTGCATATGTTTTTATACTTTTAAACTCCTGTGATAGCTTTTCTACAACCCTTTTGATCAAAAAATTACCAAGGCTGATTCCAGATAACCCTGCTTGAGTGTTTGATATTGAATAGAATATAGCAGTGCTCGCACTACTTGGATCATTTGAAGGTACCGACTCATCTAAAAGGTGTTGAATACTATCTGCAATCTTATCCACCAATGCAACCTCTACAAAAATTAGAGGTTCGTTTGGTATCTTGTAATGAAAAAAAGCAAAACAGAGACCCAGCCTGTTTTTTAAGTCATCCCAAGAGGAAATTTTATGCACAGCTTCATATTTTATAAGTTTTTCTAGCAATGATGCAGGTGAATCCCAGGTGATTTGACGAAGATCAAGTAGATCAACATCAACCCAAGTATAGAGTATATTTTTTAATTCGCTTTCTAGTGGATTCAAGCTTCTATATTGGTTCTTTAGCTTAAGCACGTCAGAACGCATATCAACAATAAACTTAAGGCCTTCTGGTAAAGAAATAAATTGCTTCAATATTTTAGAACGCGGTGATTCAAGAATTTTTATTAAATCCTGTTCAAATTTATAGTTTAACTCGGGATCTTGGTTTTTCTTATACTCTCTAATTTTCTCATCTATTTCCGCTTTATTCGGATTAAATTTTTCTGCCAGGGTTTGTAGAAATTTTATTTTACCTTTCTCTGATAAGCTTAAGTACAAGTTACCAAGAGATACAGCGTTTTTACGTGCTGAAACCTCCCCTCCCTTTGGATTTAAGCACTCGTTCATCTTCAAGACTAAACTATCGATATCGCGACTGTTGCTTAAATCAGGACTGATGTTACCAATCCACGATCTTACAGCATCTGCCACTCCACCTAGTATTTTAAAAAAGCTTCTTACCGCCTTTTTGTCTTCAACTTTCACTATATCAGTTTTTACCAATGATTCTTTTGTCATAGATTCCCTTTATTATACATAGCTAATGCAAGTCAGGGTCATACCGCCGCGATATCTCTAGATCCCGCTAACAAGTAGCGGGATGACGAATTTGTCGTTTGTCAAATCGTCGGTAAACCCAAGTTATTTTAGCTACATATAGCTTAAGTTAAAGGAAAATTTTAGCTACATAGCAGGCACTATTACTAGATTATTAATAATTCAGTAATACAATAGACTTCTTGCACTACCTCCCAAGCCACAACTGTCATTCAGTAGAAACGAAAAAACTTGCTTGACAAACTCCGCCAGCCCACTTATCATGAAACTGAAGCTATTGTATTTGCTTTCGCCAATCTGCAGATTAAAAGGTAAGGATTACTTAATGTATCGGCGTCTTATGTTCAATTTTTTGCAGTATATAGATACTGTATGTCTTTACAAAACTTCATCTACATCTAGATTTTTATCTAAATAAGCTGAACGCGCTTATAAAGCGTTACAAGACATCAAAAAATGCCAATACTCGACAGAGATAGTAAAAGACTAGCTAACTCGGGGATTCTTTGTCTTTTTTTCTGCTTAGTAAATTTCTTAAACATTTGCAGCGTAGGTTAGTTGCAATTAAAAGCGGCTGAATCTCGCTTGTCAAGCGTTTAAAACATAAAAAACGCCAATATTTTAAAGCGGATAATAACCTCAGGGCTTCTTTTGCCTTTTTTTTCATTCAGTAAATTTCTTAATGTTTATAGCTAAACGACAATCGTCATCCCGCTACGTGTTAGCGGGATCTATGCTTTGAGATACCGCGAATAAATCGCGGTATGACGGTTAAGTAGGGTGTCATCCCAGTGCTCCTATGATGTCATTCCAGTGCTTGACACTGGGATCCAGCCTTTCACGCAATCCCATCAAGAACGTTGTATTTTACATAACACTTTTATGCTTACCAACTTAATAAAATTCCTGGATCCCAGTGTCTGGGCACTGGGATGACAGGCTAGCCTGACAACCGTCATCCCTGTAAAGATCAAGTATCCCACTACGTGTTAGCAGCTAAGAGATACCGCGAATGAATCGCGGTATGACGGTCTGCGGCGGTATGACGGTTCGTGGCGGTATGACGGTTAAGCAATTCGTCATCCCGCTGCTTGTTAGCGGCTAAGAGATACCGCGGCGGTATGACGTAGGACTGCTGTCATTCAAGTAGCTGAAACTGGAATGACACGTCATAAAGGAACCAGTGTCAGCTACTTGGATGATACCTTTTTTCTACTTAGTTTGGGTTATGCAAGAAGTCTATTTACTTCTTAACTTGACGCACATGATGTCTTGCAGCATCATCTACTGTCTCTAAATAAATCATTGCTAGACATATACCACTGTGTACTTCTACGGATACCTTATTGCCTAAACTTCGATTAAAGCAAGAATTTTTTCCCGGAAAAGCAAGATTACTAAGGTGCAGTTCCCATTTTAATCCTTTAGTTGATATTTGAGCTCTCGGTATACCAAGTAAAGATATTTTAGTATTTTTTGGCAAAGAAAAAAAATGGGTAATACCTTTTTGTAAAGTGTAACCTACCATGGGAGGTGAAGGTGTGTAAAAGATACTGCCCGTACTTAGAAAAATGTTAATATTCTGTAGTATGTGATCAATTGCTCCTCCAGTAATACCCGTTACTATTGATGGCAATAACTTTACTGTTTTTAAGTGAGCCATTGCTTTAGAAAAGTCGCAATAATCTTGATCAGGTAGATATATCGTATTCAAATTAGCACGTAAATCCAGATTTACGCTATCCAAATCTCCTACTACAAGATCAGGTTTTACGCCAATTGATAGAAGCTTGTTTGCTCCTCCATCTACAGCAATAATAGGTATATCTCGTTTAAAAAACGATGAGCTCGGTATTTTTCCATTTAGCACTACAATAGAACGATATTGTTGTTGTGTACTGCAGTGCAGCACATGATCATGGTGCAGGTTTTGCATCGTAGTAACATTTTTGAATAATTGATATTATGCTAATCACTAATCCAGCAATATTGCTAAGCACCACAAAAATTGAGCTCTGGTAAAGACCATAGCCAATCCAAGACAATGAACAAATAAGATAGTTTACTAACATTAACATCGATACATCACGAGTAACTTTAGTGATATATGCTTTATATACTTGAGGTGATAATCCAATTAGAGATGCAATTAACGCAATGAAGCCGAAGCATTCTTCAATATTTATATACATACATTTTCCTACGCTTGCTTTAACAATATCAGGTTCAAAGGGTTGTACTTTATGTACTCTCAGCTTTTCTAGAGCACCCCTAATGCGTGTAATTTATAACATCATTTAGTCTATTAATCAAGAAATTAATAGTGACTTGCATTTATGAAACCCAATCGGCTTCTATGCTAATTATTATCTAAACTAATCGTCGGTTGTGCATCTTGCTCAGAGATTAGGGCAACCAACAAATTATTTATCAATTGAACCTTTTGCTTGCCATCTAATTGTAAGCTTTTGTTTTTTTCAAAATGAGCTATTACTTCCTCGACAATTCCTATTGCATTTTGCACTATATGCCTTCTTGCCGAAGTGATAGCATGTGCTTGTTGACGCCTTAACATTGCTTGTGCAATCTCGGACGAATACGCCAAATGCGATATTCTTGCTTCTGTAATCTCAATTCCTGCAATATCTAATCTTTGTTGTAACATTGACCGCAATTCATCTGAAATTTTATCAGAATTTTTACGTAAAGATTCCTCATTGCTCTCGCTGTCATACGGATAATTGCTCGCCAATTCTCTAATTACCGAGTCACTTTGTACAAAAACAAATTCGTGATAGTTGTTAACATTATAATACGCCTTTGCAGGACTGCTCACTCTCCAAACAATTACTGCAGAAATCTCTATTGGACTTCCATTTGCATCATTAACTTTTATTTTTTCTGTGTTAATATTCTGAAATTTTAGGGAAACTATATATTTGCTTGAAAAGGGAAGCGTTACACATATTCCAGACTTAAAATAAGTTCCAATATAATGACCAAAAAATTCTATCACTCTTGCTTCATTAGGGTCATTAATAAAAAATCCTTGAAGAAAAGTCAAAATTGAAACGGCAGCAACTCCAAGTGCAATTGTGCTGTCATATGCCAAAAAAAGCAGCGATAAAATTAATCCTAGCGCTATTAGTACAGGAAAAGCCCGAATTTGACTCAAATTTCTATCGTTTATCGTATTCTTATCCATATTGTCTTTAAACTTCTTTTTCACTTGAACTCTCTCTGTTGATCGTTTTATTTATCTTATTTACAAATAGTTTAAACTCTCTTAATTCATGATCAGGCAATTTTACTTCAGTTTTATGCGCTATCGTAAGCGGATCGATGTGTTTGCCGTTATATATAACTTCGTAATGTAAATGAGGGCCTGTTGCAACACCAGTGCTACCAACATAGGCGATGACCTGCCCCTGCTTTACTTTAGAGCCTAACTTTATATCGCCACTAAATCTACTTATATGCGCGTAACAGGTTGAATATTCATTTTTGTGTTTTATTTTGATGTAATTTCCATAGCCACCATTCTTTCCTATATATTCTATCACACCCTCTGCAGCAGCGTATATGGGAGTGCCAAGTTTAGCTGCATAATCCACTCCTTTGTGAAAAGCAATTTTACCGCGAACAGGATGCTTTCTATTGCCAAATTTTGAGGATATGCGATAATCTCCATTTAAAGGATTTGCAAAAATTTCGCCATTTTTTAAGCTTATTCCTTCTTTATTAAAATACCTTTCTTTGCCGTCTTGCGATTTATAATGATATAAACTAATAGCTTTCTTGTTTATTGTCAGTGAAGCATATAAAATTTTTTCTTCAGTCTTCTGATTATTAGGCAATCTCTCAAAAAGAACCTCCAATTTACTCTTCGGCACAATGTCTTTTTTAAAATCAACACCGAAATCTTTATATATGTTGATCAATTTCACCACTGTATTTGGCGCCAACCCTTCCGTGGCAAAAAAGGAAGATTTTATGGTACTGGATATGAATAACAACTTTCTATCACTTTCTGTCGTCAAAGTAGCTTTTTTTTTTCTGATTCCATGCTGGAATGGCTGTGCAAGATCTGTTGATGTTTCAGCGGTATATAACGGTAAGATAAAGAGCAGCATAAATACAATCAGCTTCATCATTTAAACAGCATCAACAAAAGTAAAATTACCTTCCACATACTGTACATCATCATTATCTTCTAATTCTTCAACCAATGCAGATAATTTATCAATCAACTCTTTATCGCTAATTTCAATCAGATCTTTTGGCTGCCATGAAAGACGAGCAAGTTCTGGTTCTCCGAATTTTGCATAAAAGGCATCGCGTACTTTACCAAAATCTTTTATTTCACAAGTTATAACGTGTAATCCTTCTTTGTCATTTTCCTCAATATTCAATACTTCTAATTCGATTCCATGACTGAATAAATCATCAAAATTCACACCCTCTGCTTTATAGACAATTAAACCTACATGATCAAAAAGGTAACTAACACTTCCTGTTTCTCCCAAGTTTCCACCCTTGCGAGAAAATATATAACGTACCTCAGAAGCAGTACGGTTGCGGTTATTAGTCAAGGCATGGACAATGAGTGCAGTACCAGAAGGCCCATGACCTTCATATTGTATTTCCTCGTAATTTTCTCCAGCAATGTTACCAGTTGCATTTTTTATTGCTGTTTCTATTTTATCTTTTGGTAGATTTTCCTTGCGTGCAGCAAATATAGCAGAGCGAAGGCGCGGGTTGAGTTCGGGCAGCCCTTGCTTTGCAGCAACTGTTATTTCTCTAATCATCTTCGTAAATTTTTGAGAGCGCTTTGCATCCTGAGCGCCTTTCCGATGTTTTATATTTGAAAATTGTGAATGACCAGCCATATTCAAATAGTTAAAAACCTAATTATATATCAAAGCATAGAAAAAGCTAAAGCAAATTTTCAAGCCTCTGGCTTGGCATCTTGCAGGTTTTCTGCTAATAACATACTTTCATACTGCTCAGCTTCTAAGTCAAGGCCAAGAGCTGAATGGGCTGCTATTAAATGGTTAATAGACTTAGAAAAATATTTAGAATCCTTATAGCTTGCCATATTCTGGAAACGCTTAATTGCTGCTAAATATTCACCACGCCTCAGGTAAAATTTACCGATAGAATACTCTTTTGTTGATATATGTTCTGTGATTAATTTTGCTCTTTCCTTTATCTCGTCTACATATTCGCTGCCTGGAAAGAGATTAATGTACTCAGTGGCTAGCTCTAAAGTTTTATATGCAGTTTGCTGTCCAAGTTGCACTTTATTAATTTGCATGTAATAAGATAATACTCTTAAGTAGTATACATATGGTAAATCTTCACCATTTGAATAAACATATATATAATCATCCATATCACTTGCAGCACTGCTATAGTTACCCATATTATAGTGAGAGACCCCAGATAATAATTTTGCTTTCATTGCCCAATAAGAAAAAGGATACAAATCCTCTATCTTATGAAATGCCCTAATAGCTTGTTTATATTTTTTCTGGTCAAAAAGTTCAACTGCTTCTTCATATAGTTCAGTTTCAGTTTTTTCAAGATCATCCGCATACGATTGTGTAAAGGAGCAAATTAGGAAAATAAAGCACGTGATTAAAGTCTTATACATAAGATTTTTTTCGATCAAAATAAAGTATAGACCTAAATATTACTTAAATAAATAAATTTCTTAGGCAACAGCCGGTCCTTCTTCTTTATAACTACGGTCAGAACTACCTGCATTTCTTGATTCACCTCGTCCTTCCACTTTTGGATCTTTCAGCGTCTTACTGTAGGAATGTATAGTTAAGACCTGTACAGCCATAAAAATTGCAATACCTACCAAGCCTAAAGTAGGTCCAACAGCAGGATTTAAGGACGATGCTAATGCTATTAACATTATCCTTCTTATTAAAAATACAGAAGAACCAGCAAGCGCCAATCCGGCTACAGATATATTGCTAGTTTTCTTGCTAGATTTCTCATCAAGATCAGACTTTTCTGTTTCCTTTTTCTTATTTTTTTCATGCTTATCAATATAAGAAACAAGAGTTGCAAGAAAAGCAATTGCATTGGCAAGAAATAAAATTGCATCCTCTGCTGCTTCAAGTGAAGATGTTTCACCCATTATCATACCTACAATAACCAGTGCAGTTGTTATAGCCTCAATATAGATCAAACACTGACCTATATCAGAAATATTGTGCTCTTTTTCCTTTACTTCCTCTCCATTTTCAATAATCTCCAACTCTCGTTCTTTTTGTGCTATCTTCCTATTATTGTAAATTAAATATAGCGTACAAATAAGAGATAAGACTGTAAAAGGTAATATAGTGTGGCTTAGCGCGCCACTTATCACGCCAAGTAATACCTGATCGCTATATGTTTTTTCCAGTTCAATCGCCATCAGCAATGTAAATGGGACCATTGTTGCCAATGATGCACATTTTCTATATAGCTCTCTTTTTTTTAGTGCTAATAGTTCTTGTTCTAGCCTTTCTCTTTTGACTTCTTTATCAACTGTTGGCCAAAAATCCCAAAAAAACTCTTCTAATGGTTCAAAATCTCTTTTTTTCTTATTCTTTCCTGGAACCTTTTTAGTAGAAGAAAATTTGCCACTAGGTATTTTCATAATATTAACCTAATTAGTTGTAAGTTAATATAATTATACACCTTTTTGCTTTCTGAGTCAATATCACTAAGATATTAACTACTCTTGTCTATTAACTATTTCCTAGGAGATTTAATCAATCTATTTGATGCCGGCTAGGATATAATTATAGCCTGACCACATAGTTATAATAGCTGCAACCCATAAACAAATCGCACCTGTATATTGAATCATATAATAATCGTTCATTATTAGCGCTACTACAGCAACCATCTGCAAAAATGTTTTAATTTTTCCAGCTTTGCTTACAGGTAGACTAACATTTGTAGCTATCAGAAACTCCCGTAAACCCGAGACTAATATCTCCCGACAGATGATGATAATCGATGGTACTATTGTAAAATCATTTATCTTATGCTTATAAACTAGCATAATTATCGTTGAAACCACTATTAATTTGTCAGCAATTGGATCAAATAGCTTGCCAAACTTTGATTGGACTTTCCACGCACGCGCCAGGTAACCATCAAAAAAATCCGTAATGCACGCAAACACAAAGATTGATATTGTTATCAGGCCTGCATATTTATTTTCTATATAAAAACTTAATATTATTGCTGGTATTGCAAGTGCACGAGAAATTGTAAGCAAATTAGGCACGTTTTTTTTAAGCATGTAATATCATCTTACGTAATAGGTAAACTTATACAGAAGTACAACAGAGTTCACAAGTTAATAATTTACAATTGAACATTTATAAAAACTCCATATACTTAAAAAATACAAGCTTAAAATATAAGGATGTAATGATGAACGATGATTTAGATAGTACCACAAAACAAGAAGCGCTTAAGTATCACAGCAGAGGTGGTAACCCTGGTAAAATTTCAATCATGCCAACAAAACCTTTATCTACCCAGTATGATTTGTCACTTGCTTATTCCCCTGGTGTTGCAGCTCCGTGCCTTGAAATAGCTAAAAATCCTGAGGTTGTTTATGATTATACAGCAAAAAGCAACTGTGTTGCTGTCATTTCAAATGGCACTGCAGTGCTTGGACTTGGTAATATCGGTCCTCTTGCTGCAAAACCTGTCATGGAAGGCAAAGCTGTTTTATTTAAGCGTTTTGCTGATATTGATGCAGTTGATATAGAAGTTGGTACAGAAAATATAGAAGATTTCATCAATGCAGTAAGGTATCTTGGGCCAAGTTGGGGGGGGATAAATTTAGAAGATATAAGATCTCCCGATTGTTTTATAATAGAGAAACGCCTGAATGAACTGATGGATATTCCAGTGTTCCATGATGACCAGCATGGAACTGCGGTGGTTGTTGCAGCTGGCATAGAAAATGCTCTTGATATTGTTGAAAAGAAATTAGAGGACGTTAAGATCATTATGAATGGTGCTGGAGCAGCCGGTATTGCATGTTTAGAAATACTAAAGTCCATGGGCGCTAAAAATATAGTGCTGTGTGATAAGCAAGGAGTAATATACAAAGGTAGAAACGAGGATATGAATGAGTGGAAGGAAAAGTATGCAATTGATACTTCCGAACGTTCTCTACTTGATACAATAAAAGGCGCTGATGTATTCATCGGACTATCTGCAAAAGATGTGTTAAATGAAGAGATGTTAAAGAGTATGGGCAAAGACCCGATTATTTTTGCTCTTGCCAATCCCGATCCAGAAGTAAGGCCTGAGTTTGCAAAATCTGTGAGGCCAGATGCAATAATTGCAACTGGTAGGTCAGATTACAACAACCAAGTCAACAACGTAATGGGTTTTCCTTATATATTTAGAGGGGCACTTGATGTACATGCAACAACAATAAATGATGAAATGAAAATTGCAGCTGCAGATGCAATAGCAAAGCTTGCCCGTGAGCCAGTACCAGGTGAGATATCTGCAGTCTATGGCGGTCGTAAAATGGGCTATGGACGTGAATATATAATACCTACTCCATTTGACCCAAGATTAATTTCTATAGTAGCTCCTGCTGTTGCAAAAGCCGCAGTTGATTCAGGTGTTGCAAGAAAGGCAATACAAGATTGGAGTAAATATGAAAATCAATTAAAATCTCGTCTTTCTAATGTTCTCAGCACGCTGAATTTACTATCTTCACATATGTAATTTATTGGATAAAGTTAAAAGTGATAAACCAACCCAAACTCTAAGCCATATATGCCAAACCTATTGGTAATGGTTGCAGTTGTTGATTCAACACGTGCAGTTTCATCAACTTTACTTCCTCCACCGGCAGGAATATATCCTTCACCAGCTAGTATCTTTATTCCTGGTACAATATCTTTAAATTGGTTATCAAGGATACCAAAATAGCGTAAACCAGCAAATGCTTGAGTTTGTGCTGTAAGTTGGTGATTGATACCAAGTTTTGCTTGGTAAGCCAAGGCATATCTGGTTTTTCCTAGAAATTTAACCCTAGTTACACCTGCACCAATACCAACATATGGGGTGAATGGCATTTTTGCTATATTAAAATCACGATATACATTGACCATTCCAGCTAAGTTATTAAAACCTTCATTTTTCATCTTAAATGCAGCTCTGAACTCTGCTTCAACACTACAATTTTCTTGAATGTGAATATCAACCTTTCCACTTCTCCAAGGTGAATTGCATTCCGCTCCAGTAGACGCATCATTGTGACGACGAAGTTCAATATATCTTGCTTTTTTCTTATCTGAATAATCTTCATCATATAAGTTAGTCTGAGAATATAAGCCTTCAAACTCAACTCTCATATTTTTGAATAAATACCCTATTGCAGCACTACCGGCAAACCCTGGAACATATTTAGGACTGTATCCAGCTTCAATTCGCTCCTTCTTATTAAAACTAAAAACCCCCTCTGTTATATTGTCACCTGCATCTTCTTTTCCTTCTAGAGAACCTATTGCATTGAAGAATGCTCCAAAATAGTTAGCTTTGATGTAAACATTCTCTAAGTTATTTATTTTATCATCGTAAGATAAGCACCTAAATGAAAAAGTTAGCAAAACCAATAGATATGTGAATTTAAATCTTTCGCCCACCACAAAGCCTCCCTGCATAATTTGTCATTCCATTATTATAGTATGCTTCTATTTTTTATGATAGCAACTTTTTATTGCGCTCAATCGTTTTAGATTTATAATGAAAGTATTGTAATTTAAAGCAAATCAATGACTATTGCAATTCACGAATTAGAGAGGATCATCAAACAATCGTTCCCCGACGCTGATATAAAGATTCATGATCTTGCTGGAGATGATGACCATTATCATTTAAAAATAAACTCCAAGTGTTTTCTTGGAAAGACAAAAATAGAACAGCATAAAATGGTATATAAAGCTCTGGAAGGTCAGTCTATACACGCCTTGCAACTGGAAACTAATACTTAAAAATAAGGTGAATTTATGAGCAATTTTGAACAAATAAAAAAAGATATAACAGAAAATGATGTGGTATTGTATATGAAAGGCACTTCTGATTTTCCTCAATGCGGATTCTCTGGACTCGTCGTGTCAATCCTAAAAAAATTGAACGTGAAGTTTAAGTATATTAACGTGTTGGAGAATGATGAAATACGTGAATCTATAAAAAAGTTTTCTGATTGGCCAACAATTCCACAATTATATATAAAGGAAGAGTTTATTGGTGGTTGCGACATCACTCGCGAGATGTACGAAAAAGGCGAACTGCAAAGTTTATTGAAGGAAAAAAAAATTATTGCGGAATAAGTACCAAGAAACCAGTGCCCAGACGCTGGATAACGTAGTATAGCTATGAAAAAGGATCTTATGTCTTAAACCGTATCCGTTCAGGGGAGCGGCAAAATAAGGTAGACAAAGCAAGATAATAATGTTGATGTTAACACTATTGTCAAGTTTACTGGCCTTTCTATTAGTGAGATTGAAGAATTAAGTGTGAGCGGTTACAAATAATTTACCATTTCTTCTGGTTTCACTATCCTTTCAAACTCTTCCTCAGTGAGCAGTTGAAGTTTTGCTGCTGCTTCTTTTAGAGTGATATTTTCTTTATAAGCAAGCTTCGCTATTTTTGCTGCATTGTCGTACCCTATATGCGTATTTAATATAGTGACCAACATCAACGACTGATTCAGTAAATCTTTTATCCTCTCTTCATTTGCTTTAATACCAATTACACATTTTTCTGTAAAATTTAAACTTGCATCAGCTAAAAGTCTTATAGACTGCAAAACATTGTAAATTATCACTGGCTTAAACACATTCAATTCAAAATGACCGTTTGAACCACTAATGGTTACAGCAACATGATTTCCCATAACTTGAGTGCATACCATAGTCACCGCTTCACACTGAGTTGGATTCACTTTACCTGGCATAATTGAAGAACCAGGCTCATTTTCCGGTAACATTATTTCCCCAATTCCGCATCTTGGACCAGAACCAAGCAACCTTATATCATTTGCAATTTTCATTAAACTGACTGCTACTGTATTGAGTGTTCCACTGAGCTCAACTAAAGCATCATTTGCTGCTAGCGCTTCAAATTTATTGCCTGCTGAAGTAAATGGAAGGTTAGTAATTCCTGCAACTTGCTTTGCAAAATCTTCAGCAAAACCCTTTTTAGTATTGAGTCCCGTGCCAACCGCAGTGCCACCTTGTGCAAGCTCACATATATCACTTAAAGTTGATTTTACTCTCTCTATCCCCTTTTTAATCTGGACTGCATAGCCAGAGAACTCCTGTCCTAGTGTTAGGGGCGTTGCATCTTGCAGATGAGTACGTCCTACTTTTATTATATCTTTAAATTCCTGAACCTTATTATCCAGCACCTTATGCAATTTTTCAAGATTTGGAATAAGCAAGCAGTTTATTTGCTCTGCTGCTGCTATATGCATTGCTGTTGGAAAGGTGTCATTTGACGACTGACCATAATTCACATGATCATTTGGATGTATTGGAGATTTACTACCCAAATTACCACCTAAAATCTCTATTGCACGATTGCTGATCACTTCATTCATATTCATATTAGTCTGCGTTCCGGATCCGGTTTGCCAAACAACAAGCGGAAATTCATTATTAAATTTGCCATCTATTACTTCCCTCGCGGCTGTGCAAATTGCGTCCCCTACCCTATCATCTATAACACCATGTTTCATATTAACACGCGCTGCTGCAAGTTTTACTATTGCTAATGCTTTAATCAGAGGCTCTGGCATTTTTTCTGTGCCAATCTTAAAATTTTCTAAAGAACGCTGAGTCTGTGCTCCCCAGTAATGTTCACTTGGTACTTTTACTTCCCCTAAGCTGTCTGATTCTATTCTCGTCTTTCTATCCATATTTTCCTCCTGGTGTTATGCAAACTGGTTCACTACATAATTTTTTCATGCCTACTTCTTGGTTAATTAAATCATACTAGATCCAAGTAGTCAAGTGTACGAACATTGCAATTTTCAGTTAACTTGCATGGTAGATGCAAGTAGCTGACACTGATTCACTTTATGATGGTGTCATTCCAGTCTGGAATCCAGCCTTTTCATAATCATCAAAACGTTGTATTTTAACATAAAACGGCTACTTTTATGCTTACCAACTTAATAAAATTCCTGGATCCCAGTGTCTGGGCACTGGGATGACACCCTTCTGGTGGACTCAAATCACGATGTTTGCACAGCTGTACGCTTAGTTCTGGTTGCACGCTACCATTCTTGTACATCCATAAATAGAAAATTTACGCTTTAAAAGGATCATATACATCGATTTCCTTAGAATTACTCTTTTTCAATTTTTCACTTAATAATCTTAAAATAGGCTGTAAATCACCATTAATTGATAAGCACAGCACTTCTTTATTGAGATAATTAGCTAGGTGATTCTTCTTTTCCAGAATTTCTGCTTCCCTCAATAAGTCGCATTTGTTTAATACTACAATCTCTTCTTTTTCAACAAGATCACTATTGTAAAGTTCCAATTCATTATGGATACAACTATAAGCCGAAACAACGTCATCGTGAGTTACATCGATTAAATGAAGTAAAATTTGACACCTTTCTATGTGCTTTAAAAATTTATGCCCGAGCCCAACTCCAAGGTGAGCATCAGTAATTATTCCAGGAATATCTGCTATTACAACTTCGCTATCATCCACTTTTACCATGCCTAAATGAGGTCTTACGGTGGTAAATGGATAATCGCCTACTTTTGTATCGGAATTTGAGCAGCGAGTCAAAAATTTTGATTTACCTGCGTTTGGCATGCCAATAATTCCAACATCTGATAAAACTTTTAGTTTTAATAATACATGTTTTTCTTCGCCAGGCTGACCGTAAGTAAAATGTCTTGGTGCCTTATTAGTAGAAGATTTAAAATTAGTATTTCCAAGTCCACCTTTTCCACCCTGTGCTACTTGAAATTCCATACCAGGCTTGTCAAGGTCTACTATTATCTCTTCACTTTCTTCATCAATTATTTGTGCACCGACTGGAACTTTAAGTATAACGTCTTTCCCTGCTGTGCCAGATCTATCCCTGCCTGCACCATTTTTTCCACTATCTGCTTTAATGTGTCTTCTATAACGAAAATGAAGCAAAGTGTTGAGATTAGCGTCGCTGATGAAAACTATGTTTCCACCCTTTCCTCCATTACCACCATTTGGACCACCAAATTCAACGAACTTTTCTCGACGAAAACTTGCACAGCCATCACCACCGTCACCAGCTTTTAAACACAATTTTACTTCGTCTATAAAACCCATGCTAACCCACGATAATATTTAGCATCCTTTCCTAATGCGCTTTCTATTCTGATTAGCTCGTTATACTTCGCGAGTCTATCAGAACGCGATAGCGACCCGGTTTTTATTTGCCCGCAATTTGATGCAACTGCTATGTGGGATATTGTTGTGTCTTCTGTTTCACCTGAGCGATGAGAAATAACAGCTTTATAGCCATTTGATTTTGCCATTTCAATAGCAGCAAAAGTTTCTGTTAACGTCCCTATTTGATTTGGCTTGATCAGTACAGCATTTGCCATTTTTTCCTCTATTCCTTTGCATATCAGTTCACAATTTGTAACAAACAAATCATCCCCAACCAATTGAATTTTACTCCCCAATTTTGCAGTAAGTAATTTCCAACCTTCATAGTCGTCTTCACTCATTGCATCTTCTATAGAAATTATTGGATATCTTTCCACAAGATTACAATAATATTCAGTCAACTCTTCTGAAGTAAGATCTCTGTGTTCAAATTTGTAAATTCCATCTTCACAAAAAGTAGATGAAGCAACATCAAGGCCTAGTGCAAAATCACTTTGCGCTGAATAACCTGCTGATTCTATAGCGTATATGATCAAATCAAGTGCTTCTTCAGTACTTTCAATATTTGGTGCAAAACCACCTTCATCCCCTACATTTGTGCTATAACCTTTTTTCTTAAGAATGCTACGTAAGTTGTGGAATACCTCCGCAGATATTCTAATCGCTTCGCTGAAAGTCTCAGCACCGACCGGAAGAATCATGAATTCTTGGAAATCGAGCTTATTGTCTGCATGTACTCCACCATTAATTATGTTAATGAGTGGAACCGGCATAACACTCGTCTGCTTTCCTCCCAAATATCTATATAGCGGCATTTTGAAACTGTTTGCTGCTGCTTTTGCAACTGCAAGAGACACACCCAAAGTTGCATTTGCTCCAAGTTTTGATTTGTTTTTTGTTCCATCCAGTTCAATTAATGCTTTATCAATTGCATTTTGGTCCGCTGCATTCATTCCAATGATTTCATCTGCTATTATCCCATTTACAGCTTGAACAGCTTTCAGCACTCCCTTACCACAATACCTTTTCTCATCTTGGTCCCTGAGTTCCAAGGCTTCTAATTTACCGGTTGAAGCTCCAGAAGGTACAGATGCCCTGCCTATTGCACCATCACAGAGCTCAATTTCTACCTCAATAGTGGGGTAACCCCTGCTATCTAAAATTTCTCTTGCAAATACGTTATTGATTATCTTATTCATTACATTAAACCTTAACTTCCGCAATAAGTGCTGCAGTTTCCTTTGCCAATTTAGCTATATTACTACCAGCACCAATAAATAATACTATATCACTTGGACTTGTCGAATCACTAATAAAATGTGAAATGAGCAAAGCATCATTCATAATTTTTGTGTTATTAAATCCATTACTGATTAAAGCTTTTTGTATATCATCAATCCCACAACCAGGAATAGGCTTGTCTTCTGGGGGATGAACAGGAGTGAGGATGACATAATCAAACATCATGAAAATTCGTATGAATTCATCAAAAAAATTACGAATGCGGGCAAAACGAAGTGGTTCGATAATTCCTATTACTTTTCCTTTAGTAATCGAACGTGCAGCCGTTAAAGTTGCATATATTTCATTTGGATGATGGGCATAATCCTCAATTAACTTAACACCTTTAATATCGGCAATCAAAGAGAATCTTCTTGCTACTCCTTGAAATTCCAAAAGGCCTTTTTTAATATCTGCATCGCTAATTCCGAGCTTTATCGCAACTGATATTGCAGCTAGGGCGTTGCTTACTTTGTGAATTCCAATTGCATTTGATAGTACTATGTTTTTTAAAGGGCTGGATCCCAGTGTCACGCACTGGGATGACATCTCTGTACACTTTCCTTTTGTCATTCCAGCACGTAATGCTGGAATCCAGTTGTTCAACACATCAAATTCTATGCTGTTAGCATGCTGTTTAATGTTGCTGGCTCTTATGCTACCATTCTCAAACCCAAACGTTATAGAATTACCCGCATCATAATCGATGTCTACAGAATCAGGTAAAACTGCAGAACCTGCATTATTCACGAATTGGGAAAATGCATTTTTGATATTATCAAATGTGCCGTAATAATCTATGTGGTCATTGTTGATACTTGTTATGACAGCAATCTTTGCAGGGATTTTTAGCATAGTTCCATCAGACTCATCAGCCTCGATCAGAAAAGTGTCACTCCCTCCAAGTTTGAAGTTGCTCTTATAGGAATTTAATATCCCTCCTACAGTTACAGTCGCATCAATGCCAGAATGATCAAAAATGGAAGCAATCATAGCGGTTGTTGTTGTCTTTCCGCTTGAACCTGAAACCGCTATCACATATTTACCTTTCATAATTTCAGCAAGTATGTCTGATCTATGCAAAACGGTTTTATTGTTATTTTTTGCCGCAATTAACTCCACATTATCAGATTCTATTGCAGAAGAATGTACAACTATTTGAGCTTGGCTTATATTATTAGCATTGTGACCAATAAAAACCTCTATACCTAGCTTTTGTAACTTATTTATATTGTCGTTTGATTGTGCATCACTGCCTTGAACTTTGCAATTGGAATTGTGAAGAATTTCAGCAATGGCACTCATTCCGATTCCACCTATACCAATAATATGTATTATTCCTTTTTGAGTTTTGTTAATATTTAGCAGTAGATGTTTACTCATTACTAAATTTATTATAGTATAATTTAAAATCCTCATAGTATCGAACCCTCTTACCGAATACAATGATAAAAAACCTAACCTTTCTATGTCTAATATTTGTTTTGATAAGTAGCTGCAGTTTTAGCAACAGGTTTAACTGCACTGCAGGTCATTATAAAATTGGCAGCAGCTACACAATAAATGGTATAACTTATTATCCAAAAAACTGTAAGCACTATGAAGAGATAGGGATAGCATCGTGGTATGGAATAGAAGATCATGGCACACTTACAGCAAATGGTGAAGCGTTTAACCGTCACTTGATCTCTGCAGCGCATAAGACTTTGCCCTTACCCTGCTTTGTTCTTGTCACTAATTTAGAAAATGGAAGAAAGCTTGTTACAAGGGTTAACGATAGAGGACCATTTATTGAAGGCAGAATAATAGACTTATCAGAAAAAGCAGCTCAAGTCTTAGGATTTCATAAATCTGGGCTTGCAAAAGTAAAAGTTCAATACCTAAGAAAGATGTCAGAACAATTGATACAAAATACTCCTCATTACAGAAAGCAATATGAAAAAGAAATGCAGAAACGTCATCCGAAACAAGACAGTGCAGAAAGTAAGGGATATGTTGCATTTTTTAAAAGTGCTCAGGCTGCTAAATCAGCTGCATCAAAGCTTCGCAATCAAGGAATAAAAAATGTTAGATTGCTTTTTAAGAACGATCAATATTGCGTGAAAGTGAGTTATAGGTAGTGGTGAGTGCAGAATTTGAAAGATTTGGTTAATGTAAGGAACGCTGGCTAACTATTGTAAGTTAAAAATGTGATATAAAAAAGATATCAACAATTTATAGCTATACCACCGCGATATCTCTTAGCCGCTAACACGTAGCGGAATGACGAGCTTATCGTCACGCCACCGCTAACCGTCATACCGCGATTTATTCGCGGTATCTCAGCCGCTAACAAGTAGCGAAATGACAGCAATCCTACGTCATGCCGCCGCTAACCGTCATACCGCGATTCATTCGCGGTATCTCAGCCGCTAACAAGTAGCGGGATGACGAGCTTATCGTCATGCCACCGCGAACCGTCATACCGCGATTCATTCGCGGTATCTCAGCCGCTAACAAGTAGCAGAATGACAGCAATCCTACGTCATACCGTCACGGTATCTCTAGATCCCGCTAACAAGTAGCGGGATACTTGACCTTTACAGGAATGACAGTTGTCGTTTAGCTATAAATGTTAAGAAATTTACCAAATAAAAAAAAAGGCAAAGAAACCCTAGGGTAGCTAGTATTCAAATTCTCCCTTGTCTATTTGACGTCTTTTACTGTCTTAAACACTTTATAAGCGCGTTTCGGCTTGTATAGGTAGAAACCTAAAAGTTTTATAAAGACATGAGGTGCACATAGTGCAAAAAATTAAGCATGATTTACGCCAAATACATTAAGTTTTTTGTCATTAATCCACTGCAGAGATTGCGAAGATAAATAAATAGCTTCAGTTTCATGATAAGAGGGCTGGCGGAGTTTGTCAAGTAAGTTTTTCGTTTCATCCAATGCGCTGCCAAAAGTTTGTTATGCAAGAATGCACTAGCCATTTCTCACAGATTCATTTAAACTTAATCAAGTAGGAGTATTATTAACGCGAAAAGAGTTTAATTAGAGATTTAAGTGATATGGCGCGTGAGGAAGATATAAACCAATTAGTAGAAAATGGATTTGATATTAACTCAAAAGATGCAAGTGGAATCACTCTCTTGCATAAGTTCACAAAAGAAGGCGATTTAGTTGGAGTAAAGTCATTACTAGAGCACGAAGCTGATTTCAATGTCGTAGACAACGAAAATAGAAACCCTCTGCATTACGCCATTATGCATGGACACAAGAAAGTTGCTAAACTTTTTGTTAACCAACTGACAATTAATTCCAAGGATAAAAATGGATTCACTCCACTGCACCTTGCTGCACTACAAGATGACACGGAATTAATAGATTTTTTGATAACAAAAGGCGCAAAAATTAATGAAAAAGATGCCAAAGAGGGCTATACTCCTCTTCATATAGCTTCACTATACGGTTCTAAAAAAAGCGTCCAAATTTTAATTGATAGCGGAGCAAATCTCGAATGTGAAGATAACAATTTTCGTACTCCTTTGTTTTTAACCATTTATCAATGCACCGCACATTATGATAGCAGAGCAGAAATTATAGAATATCTGATAAAGAAAGGTGCAAATATAGAAGCCAAAGATGCAGAAAATAACACTACGCTTTTCCTAGCAGCGTATAACAACAAAATGCAAATAGTAAAGCTTATTGCAAAAAAACAGCAAGCAAGTAACGATAAAATTAAACTTAAAGAGTTTTTTTGCACAAAAAATAACCATGGTTTTGATGCATTAGATTGCGCTATTGAGCATAATAATAGAAAAATGGTAACATTTCTTGTATCAAAAGGAATAGATGCAAATGATCAAGATTTTAATGGCAACGCCAGGCTGCATAAAGCTAGCCATAATGGTAACACTAAAACAGTTAAGCTCTTATTGAAGCTTAAGGTAAACGTTAATGCTGTTACTAAATGTAACAGAACTCCCTTGCTACTCGCAGTTAAAAAAGGCCATACACAAATTGTGAAAATGTTATTGGAAGTTAGAGCCAATATGAACATTTGTGAGCAACAAGGTTTTGCACCTCTACATCTTGCTGTTCAAAAGGATTATTTTGATATAGCTCAGTTGTTAACAGAAAAAGGTGCAGACCTTAACATTAAGTGCAATAACGGTCATACCGCAATAGATATGTTCATTAGCAAGGCTCATAGCAAAAAAAACATCGAAGAAAATTACAAAAAATTTTGTAGATTTTTGATGCTTTATCTGAAAGAGCTACATAGTAAACACAAAGCCTGTTGTATACTTTCAACCCTAGCTCTAAGCTTAACAATTATAGGCTTACCATTTATTTTCAAGCCTATTATTAAATACAGAGAAAGAAGTACAATATATAAAAAAATTAGGGCTATGCTGGTCTACATTTAAGTACAAGAAGAGTATACAAAAAATACATAGCCAAAGCTAATACACGACAATTATCTGCTCGATGAAAATGAGATTAAATACATTTTTAATATTTTTATAGAAATCTATTAGTATAGATTTTGTATGCTGTTCTAATGGCTATTTTTAAATGCTTAATACTCCTCTTCATTATTTCTTGCACACATCTACCTACCAAGCAATATCCTATTAACATAGACAATTATAAGCACGATTATCCGTTGCAACAATATAACACCTCTTTGGAGATTAATGAACCGGCAATACCAGAAATTATGCCTTTACCAATAGAGTTTCCCGATCTCACAATCAGTAATCAGCTTATTTCTATTAATGTTAGTGAAGAAGTATCAGTAAAGGATTTGCTGATTGAGATAGGAAAACTTTCTGACGTTAACTTGGATATGGACCCAAAAATATCAGGTAATATTATTTTAAAGCTAAAAGATAAGGATATAAACGAAGTAATTCAGAGTATAGCAAATAGCGCCAAACTGCGTTACTCAACAAGTAATGGTGTAATTAGAATTGAGCAGGACTTGCCATACGCACAAAATTATTACGTAGACTTCATCAATATTCAACATTCTGCTCAAAGCAGTTTCGTCATTAATAACAATATTACTAACAGTGATGGAAGTAACGTTGATAGGGACTATAACAATGTTATGAAGTCTCAATACAGTAGTGACTTATGGAATTCATTAGAAAAAGGCTTGAATGCAATAATGGATGTTAACGGGGTGGATGATGGCGAATTCCTTTCATCCAACAGAGAAGCTGGTGTTATTATTTTGAATGCTAGAAAAGATATCCACAAAGCTGTTGAAGAATATATTAATAAGGTTAAGAAGTTAGCGTCTTCTCAAGTAATGATAGAGGCAAAAATAGTTGAAGTTGTGCTAGATGACAAATACCTTTCTGGTATGAACTTAAATGACTTACAAGATGGAACTAAGTCTATAATAAATCAAGATAACTCCATTATTAACCTAGCAATGAACTTTGGTGCAAATGATCTAGGAGATTTAGTAAAAAATTTAGACAAATTTGGCACTTCAACTGTAATTTCAAGCCCCAGAGTACATGCTATAAATAATCAGCAAGCGATGATTTCATTTACTAAAAACCATATTTATTTTACCTCCGATATACAAAAAGATACTAGAAACTCTAATCAGACCTTAATTACCAAGATGAATAGCGTCCCAATAGGTGTTGTGCTAATAATCCACCCAAGCATTAACATTGATACTAGTGAAATATTCATGGATATACATCCAACTTTATCAAGAATTAACGGCTACACTAAAGATCCAGATATAGAGTACGTCGCACAGCAGAGTAAAATGAAATTAAATAGCGACATTCCAATTGTTGAAATCAGAGAAATGAACTCTATGTTAAAAATTAAGAGCGGTGAAATTATGGTAATCGGCGGGCTTATAGAACATAGAGAAGATAAGCAAAGCTTATTGCATCAGAAATCAAAAAGGCTAGCGAATAATATTAGAACAGTAGAAACTGTCATTTTTTTAAAAGCAACAATCGTACCAACATTTGGTTTGTTAGATAGAAAAGATAAGAATTTATATATATATTAAATTATCACTAAAAATTAAATATCAAACCAACTTCAATATTGTGAGTAGATATGTCATCTGCAACAGGTATCGGAACGCTAAAGTAACGATAGCCGAGAAAGGTTTTGATTTCTGGGATTATTGAATAATCAACACCAAGTTTTATTTGATAAGCAAACCAAGGAACATTCAGTGGCATTGAATTTTGGGGTGACCCATTAATCCTTTTTAATCTAAAAACTGTTGGTCCTATACCAAGACCGATGTACGGAGCAAATTGTGTATCCTGAACGCTGGGATTATAATAGAAGTTTAACAAAAACGCAAATATACTTGCTGATTTATCAAATACCGGAGGAGAATTACTATCTTCAATATTGGCTATAGAATACGCGGCTTCAAAATCAATTTTACCATTTTCTCCAGCATAGTAACCTAAAGACATGCTGCTAAACCACTGGAAATCAATTTTACCATCAAATTGCTGTATACTTTTAATTTCATCTGCCACTATATTTTTTATTATAAAACCATAATGACTTTCAACTAAAGTTAGGACTCTTTTTCCTATTTCTTGTATACCCTTTACAAATATTTCTGAATTATCATGGTATACCTTACCACCGTTAGCGCTAACATAAAAATCAAGTTTTTTTGATTTTTCTTTTGTAGGCTCAGCTTGATCTGCAATACGTGACCACATATTTTTCTGATCAGCTACTTGGAAAACAGAAGGTGGACTACTTTCAAGTTCTTGATATTTTATTGGTATTTCTTTTGCAGTAACCTCCTCAGAACGTATCACACTTTTATTATTGTCTGTTTCTAATTTTAAGGGTTGTACTTGCTCAATGTGTGTATCATTACTAATATAAGTAATAAAAAAATAGACACATGAAATGAAAATCAAAAATAAAGTAATAGATATTCTAGTTATCATAAATGAATTCACAATTATCATTTACAGTATAATTACTATATCGTATATTTCTTCAATGTACAAAAATTAAGAAAAAATATTTCCAATTAGATAATTATTTTCCACTCCTTTAACATTAACTTTCACAATACTCTTGGCTTGAGCTTTTGATTCAAGCTTTATTAATGCAAAATTTTCTGCTCTACCGACATTATTTTGCTCAACCAGAACACTTTGCTTAGTGTTGATCAAGGATTGACAAAAACTGCTCATAATTTCTTTATTTACTTCTCTTAAATTTTTTACTCGTTCTTTACGCACATTCTCTGGTACTTGTGGCATTCGTGCAGCAGGTGTATTTTTCCGCTCTGAATATGGAAAAGCATGTAGGTAAACTATATTTGTTTTTTTCAGTAAATCAACTGTATCCTGAAACATTTCATCAGTTTCTGTTGGAAATCCAGCAATAATATCAGCGCCAAATGCTATATTAGGCCTCAAGCTCTTCATTTTATGACAAAATTCTATCACTTGTTCTCTGTTGTGACGACGCTTCATTCTCTTTAGTATTAAATTATTACCAGATTGTAGACTCAAATGTAAATGAGGCATAAGTCTTGACTCATTAGCTATTAAATCCATTAATTCGTCGTCAACTTCAGCAACATCGATAGAGGAAAGTCTTAGCCTCTTCAACTCTGGTATATCCTTTAAAACTCTCCTAATCATTGAACCAAGTGATGGCTTACCCAACAAATCTGTACCAAAGTCAGTAATATCAACCCCTGTAAACACTACTTCTTGATATCCATTTTCTACAAAGATCCTGATTTGCTCTATAATACTGTTTATTGGCACAGATCGATTATTCCCTCTTGCCTCAGTAATTGAACAAAATGTGCAGCTATGATTACAACCATTTTGAATTTCAATAAATGCCCTTGACTTATCTTCAAATCCATTAATTAGAACAGGTTCTACTTGGTTATCACTGACCAAGATTTTATCGTCATTTAGTAAGTAATTTTCAGCTTTTAGCTTATCTTGATTACCGAGCACTTTACTTACACCAGGAATGCTACTGTAAACTTCTGGATCCAACTGAACAGCACAACCAACTACGATAATTTCTTTATTTGGATCATTTTTGTAAATCTTACGTATCTTTTGCTTTACCTGACGTTCTGCTTCGTTTGTCACTGCACAGCTATGCACCACAACAACATTTTCTCTCTTTGCTTTTTTTAATGCTTCTTTGATTAACTCGCTCTCGTAAAAATTTAGACGACAACCAAATGTTATCACTTCATTCATGTTAGTATTTTTTGCTTTAATAGACCTAAATTATATCAAATATCCAAGCAAAGTCTCTTGCATGACTATTTTTTTGTAAATAAATGCTATGCAAGCAGCAGACACTGGGATCTCAACGATTTTCACTCAGACACAGTATCACTCCTTTGCTTATTATAGTCTTTTGACCTTTTTAAGATACAATCCGGATTGGATACTGAGTTGGTGAGTATAAAAGTATAGCTTCTACGTCATACCGCTGTGGTATCTCTTAGCCGCTAACAAGTAGCGGGATGACGATTGTCGGTGAATCTAAGTTACCTTAGCTACATTTCTAGCTGTAACTATAAATGTATGGATTTTTTATCGTGCCATGTTATAATTAACGTCTTGCTAAAAATTAAATATTGATGAATGAACTAAGAAAGTTAAGTATTACACAAATGCATGACGGGCTCAAAAAAAAGAGTTTTTCTGCCGTTGAACTCGTAGAGGCGCACATCAGTGCGGTTGAAAATGAGAAATTAAATGCATTTATAACAAAAACCCCAGAGATAGCAATGAAAGCTGCTAAAGCTGCAGATGAACATTTCTCTAGGCAAAAGGATGATTTAATCTCGCCGCTCATGGGTGTACCAGTTGGCATCAAAGATCTATTCTGTACAAAAGGAATAAAAACAACAGCATGCTCAAAAATGCTGGAAAATTTCGTTCCGACTTACGAATCTACGGTGTCTGACTTGCTTTTAAAAAGTGGAGCAGCCATGCTCGGTAAGCTTAATATGGATGAATTTGCTATGGGTTCTGCGAACACAAATAGCTATTTTGGCCCTGTTGAAAATGTGTGGATTAGAAAAAGCGATGGGGAAAAAGTCGTTCCTGGTGGATCATCTGGTGGATCTGCAGCATCGGTGGCTGGATTTTTATGCGCTGGAGCACTAGGGAGTGACACCGGTGGATCTGTGCGCCAACCAGCAGCTTATTGTGGAGTGGTTGGAATAAAGCCAACTTATGGAAGATGCTCGCGTTTTGGTATGATTGCATTTGCGAGTTCTCTAGATCAAGCAGGAGTCATTACTCGTTCTGTCTCTGATTCAGCATTAATGCTGGAAGCAATCTGTGGCTATGATACAAAAGATTCAATATCAAGCGAAAAGCCAGTGCCTAAATTTTCTAGCTTTATAAATGGTGATGTCAAGGGTAAGCGTATTGGTATACCAAAAGAATATAGGATGGATGGAATTTCAGAGGAAATAGTCCATAATTGGGAGAAAGTTGCTTCCTATTTAAAAGAAAATGGCGCTGAAGTTGTTGACGTTACTCTGCCACATACTAAATATGCAATACCAGTCTATTATTTAATTTGTTCTGCTGAAACTTCATCCAATCTTGCTCGTTATGACGGTGTGCGTTATGGGTTCAGGGTTGATGCTGATACCCTTGAAGAAATGTATTCACTAACAAGAGCAGAAGGTTTCGGTAAAGAGGTGAAAAGAAGAATTTTAATTGGCGCTTATGCGCTTTCCTCAGGTCATTACAATGAATATTACGAAAAAGCACAGTGTATCAGGGCATTAATCAGAAATGATTTTATAAAAGCGTTTGAAAAAATAGATTACATACTTGTGCCATCTGCTCCAACAGAAGCTTTTGGCTTAAATGAAAAGCCAGATCCGCTAATTATGTGCATCAATGATGTGTTTACTGTGCCGGCAAGTCTGGCAGGATTGCCTGCTATTTCTGTTCCTGTTGGGCTCTCCAATGAGGGTTTACCACTTGCCTTGCAAGTGATTGGAAATTATTATGATGAAGCTGGAATATTAAATGTGGCAAGTGTGATAGAGCAAAATTGCGGCAGAATAATTAGACCTCTTGCATAATCTATTTTTTGATAGTAATTTTTGCATTAAAATTTGCTTACGCTCCTCAACGTACTCTATGGTTCCATTTTTAGATGAATAGCAAAAACAGGGTATATTAATCTGTTTACAAAATTTTCGTGTAACAGTTCACACTTAATTAAACAGACTGAATTCTGTAATTTTGGGATGTTGAAAAATTTACCTCACGTTGTCATTCCAGCGCATAACGCTGAAATCCAGATTTATAGAAACGAAAAAACTTGCTTGACACATTTTGCCAACCCCCTTATTATGATGTGTAGTACAATGATACAAATTAAGAATTCCCCCATCCTGTGCTGGTTCTTCGATCTGAAATCCTACTTCTACCTGATCACAACCAATGTTAATTTGTCCTATTAATGCTTTAATAATGCCGCGCTTAGTTTGCCAATCTAGCTGTTCCAGGTTCGATTTTACACTAGAATAAAAATTCTTTATGCTATTTATAATAAGACTTATTCCTTTTTCTACTGCCTTCTGATCAACTACCTTTTTTTTCTCTTCTTCTATCCCTTGTAAGCGTTCTTTCATTTTTCTCATTGTCTGTTTAAATTCTTCCTCGCTTATATATCCTTTCTCTCCTGCATTTTCTTGACTATAATAATCTTCCATTAATTTTTCGATACCTTCTTTTATTTGATTTTCTCTTCTTGCAAACTTTTTCTCTGATGATTCATCATTTTTATTTTCTAATACTCTACGTTGGTATTCCTTTTTTATCATCTCTGGGTTTTTTAGTACATCTTTCACCTTTTCCCATACTGACCTTACCCAGAAAAAGTGGAGAGAAAGAAAGGAGTTTTTTCGGGTAAAATAAAATTTTGGAGGATTAGAAATGGCAAGAGAATATACGGCAGAATTCAAATTGGAAGCTGTTAAACTGGCAAATGAACAAAGAAAGGCAGGTCAAACAATTACAAAAATAGCAAAGGATTTAGGAATAAAGGGTGGTTTATTAGGAAAATGGATAAAGAAACACAACGAAAAAAAGTTGGCAGCAGATGCATTTCCAGGTAGAGGTAACATGGCTCCTTACGACAAAGAGAGGTTTGATTTACAAAGAGAGTTAGCAAGAGTAACAAGGGAAAGAGACATTTAAAAAAAAGCCCTGGCCAGTCAAAAAGAGTAAAATATTTTTTTATAAAAGAGCATAGTAACTGCTATAAAGTACAGGAATTATGTAGGATTTTCTGCTAGTGGCTACTATAAGTGGACCACAAGAAAAATAAGCAGTAGAGAATCAGCAAATAAAGAGCTACTCGCAGCTATTCAAAAAATATATCAAGTTTCTAAATGTAGATATGGAGCTCCTAAAATTCATGCTGAATTGAAGGCTTTGGGTAAAAGTTGCAACTTAAAAACAGTGCAAAGTATTATGCAGAAAAATGGTATTCAGGCTATATTGAGAAGAAAATTTAAAATTAAGAAACAACAAACGGACAGTAGAGTCGTAGCTCCCAATATATTAGACCAAAACTTTATTGTCGATCAACCAAATAAAGTATGGGATTACTTATATAAAAACCAAAGAAGGATGGCTATATTTGGCAACAATAATCGATCTATATTCACGCATGGTAGTTGGCTGGTCAATGAGCAGTTCAATAAATAAACAATTGGTTATGGACTCTTTATTAATGGCCGTTAACAAGCGTAAACCTGCCAAAAATCTACTATTACATAGTGATCAAGGTTCACAATATACTTCGCAAGGTTATCAATATCTCTTATCCATAAAAAACATAGATGAGTTATAAAGGTTGTTGTTACGACAATTCTGTTGTGGAAAGCTTCTTTAGCTCATTGAAAAGAGAAATACTTATTGATACTTCACAACACTCTGCTCAACAAACTAGAACTGCAATATTTGAATACATAGAAATTTTTTATAACAAACAACGTCACTATTAACTATTGCATTCCTGAGCATTTTGATTCATCATTCTCTTTGTGAAAAACATTCCAAACTTTCTCTCCACTTTTTCTGGGTAAGGTCAGTTTCCATTTGGTTCAAACTCGGATACAATTTCCCCAGAGCTGGGTAATCTCATACCAGAACCATCTGCTGCAATAAGTCTATAGCCTCTCCAACTCAGGTTCATCCTGATAGGCTGTTTGGATGCTTAAATTCTTGAAAGCCTGTATGGCAAATCTTATACCTTGCTTTAGAAAAAGCTTGCTTTGAGGGTACATGTCAATGGCTCCATAAGTTCACATTCTATTCCCAAACTTTTTTTAACTAACTTTAAAATCATAGAAAATACTGTCGAAAAAGGAAGTTTTCTTGTTCGTGTAAAACTCAACACAATGGATTTTCTGAAAAGTTTTCGAGTATATTGCATTTTTAATTTGTAAGATAAGATCTTTTCCTTTTTGCATGCCTCACCTAAAAAAGACACATTTTAAACTTTTTTGTTGCAATAAAATAGAAACAAAAGTGCTGTCCCTTGCACTCTTTGGATAATTTAATGATAAAAAATTTGGAGAGAAATTTTATACACTATCGCTGATATTTTTCCTTAAGTTGACGCCATTGCCTGAACGGATACATGACAAATCTATCGTTTATCAAATCGTCGGTAAGCCTAAAGCTATAGCCATTAAGCACGATAAAGAAAATCATTCATAATCGCTATAGCAACTAGTGTAGACACTTGACGTTCCTTGTGATTTGATAAATAGAGGTTTTTATCTGACTTCACAACAAGGGCTTCTGGATGACTTTGAAAGTGAACATTACCATGCTTATCTTCAATAGCCTCTATTACCCCCTCACTGGAAAATGCTGCAACTTTATATCCAAGTGACTCCAATTTTCTTCTATTTTCTGGTGTATTACCTACTGCTCCTGAATGAGCATCTGGAAAATATGTTGAAAACCAGCCATTTTCATTAGGTATTAGGAATTTGGCTACTACTTCTGCTAAACGACTATTTGGAACGATCTTTATCTGCTGGAGAGGTACATCCTCTTTCTGTGGATTAGGTGCTGATTTTAAATGAGATCTTCGTTTCTCTTCATCACTCACAACACTCACTACTTCAATTCCCTTTGCATTCATTATGCCTTCACATATGCCAAGTAAATGAATTGCAGGGTTATCATCCACTATTTTTACAATTGCTTCAGTAACAAGCTGGCGACAAGGAGTGGGTGCTGAGTGTAAATTATCCGGAATAAATATTCTATTTATTTTGTGCTCTTTAACAAACTTTGCAACTTCAACTTTTATTCGGTCTAATGTTAGCTTCTTTGCCAATGTTTCATCTTGTTTTGCAAAGATAAGCGACTTTTCTTGGATTTCTTTTAAGTTAATTATTTTATTGTAGTCAATGAGTACGGTTTTAACTCCAAAGTTATTAAACATCTCGTAGATATTTTGAGATAGCCCAAGCTCATGTGCTTCTTCCGTTTTCAACAAACCAACAACTATGTCATTATTTACTGTATTTTCTGCCGTCAAGACAGTTGACGCTGGTTCTTCTTTTCTGGTTACATGTTGAGATGCCGGTTTTTCACTAACGCCAGCATAAGTAATATTGCTTAATAATAGAACTATAATTAATAAGATATTAAATAGTTTATTATAATATTTATATACTATGACTTGCCTCCCTAATATTTATATTACGATATAGAGTATTTTATAACAAAAAGGCAAGTTTGCCAAGAAAGAGAAGGTGGCCTGAGCAGGAATCGAACCAGCGACACAAGGATTTTCAGTCCTTTGCTCTACCAACTGAGCTATCAGGCCAACTGTATACTTTTATTTTTAGATAAAAAATGTTATTATGTCTATCAAAAGTTTTTAAAGTAGTTTATAAAAATAAAGGATGAACATTAATGACAAAATAGGAATCTACCCTGGCACATTTGACCCTATAACTTTTGGGCATCTTGACATAATCAAAAGAGCGTGTAAACTAGTCGATAAATTAATAATAGGAGTTGCAGAAAACGTTAATAAGCATACTGCCTTTGACACAAAGCTACGCACAAGCATGGCTGAAAATGAAATCAAAGGGCTAGGAATTGATGCAGATGTTATATCTTTTAATGGGTTGCTAGTGAAGTTTGCCAAAGAGCAGAATGCTTCTGTTATTATTAGGGGATTAAGAGCAGTATCGGATTTTGATTACGAGTTTCAAATGAGCTGGGTAAATTATAAACTTCTTCCTGAAATCGAAACCATATTTCTTCCTGCTTCTGAAGATACTCAATTTATCTCATCAAGCTTTGTAAAGGAAATAGCAAGATTAGGAGAAGATGTTAGCAAATTTGTATCAAAAGGTGTTCAAAACGAATTGATTAACCTGAATAGGATAAAAAATGGAGAATAGTGCTTGTTGTTTTTTATTTCTGAATGGGTATATTCAATATATAAAATGTTATAAGCTAAAGGAGCAGCATGTCAAAAGTGAGGGTTAATAATAGAAAAGTTTGTTGTCATGGTGATGAGAATGATGAGGGTTCCGGCCATCCATTAATATATTTAGATATGGGAGAAGAAGAGGAAATAGCCTGCCCTTATTGTGAAAAGACGTTTGTCCATGACTGCACTGTAGAAGCGGTTGGGGAGCTGACTAGGGATGAGCTCTAATGGCACTTCTGCAGACTTAGCTTATGTAAATAGCAATAAGAGGGGCAGTAAAAATGAAACTGTCCATACGGTCGAGCACTCCCCCATGGCCAGGTATCATATTTCCACTATCTTTAACACCGTAAGCTCTTTTAACAAGCGACTCAGTGAAATCGCCAAGTTGCGCTAGAATAGCAATTGCAAGGCCAATGATTGGAGAATAAAAAATTGAAAATAGACCAAAAAATATTGATCCAAAAATTGTACACACTACTCCAGCTAAAATCGCACCAAGAAGTCCTGCCCAAGTTTTTCCAGGGCTAAGAATTGGGCAAATTTTAGCTCCACCAAAATTCTTACCAAATAGGTAGGCAGTAACGTCAATTCCCCAAATGGTTAAGACGAACCATACTAATGCGTATTTTCCTTGTGGTAGATTATATAAATATATTAATGAGGCGCTTGGTAGTGCAATCAATAATAATGCAAAAACGTATAAAATTTTATTTCCTTGGGTTAGATTATACCATTCAAAAGAAGATAAAACTGCTATTGAAAAAATCAATAGGTAAAACGATAAATCACTGAAATATGTAGCAAAGGAAAATATGAATAATATTACTATTGAGGACAACATTCTAATTATAAAATTATTATCTACCATATTTTTTCTCTCTTTTTGTATAATCTTCTAATGCTTTACTCAAATCTTGACAAGAAAAATCAGGCCATAAAGTATCACAAAAATACAATTCAGCATAAGCTGCTTGCCATAATAAAAAGTTGCTTAACCTTTTTTCGCCACCAGTGCGAATTAATAAATCCAATTTTGGCAAATCTTTAGTATATAGAAATTTTTCAAATTCCTCTTCTGATACATAAGCAATATTTTCTTTTATAATATTGCTTATAGCTTGTGTAATTTCTTGCTTTGCTCCGTAACTGACTGCCACAGTGAGTAATAAACCATCGTTCTTATGTGTCATTTCTTCTGCTTTTTTAATTTGATCCAATATTTTACTGGGTAACAGACTTAAATTGCCAATAAAATTCAACTTAATGTTACAATTGTAAATGAAATTGACTTTATCTTCATTAGTTAAAACGGAGTAAAATAAATCAAATAGACAGTCAGTTTCGTTTTTAGGTCTAAGCCAATTCTCCATAGAGAATGCATACAAAGTTAAGTAGGGTATAGTTAAGTCCGTACAATACTTGGCAATATCGTATGCAACTTCACTGCCCTTTTTATAACCATCAATTTTTACCCTTCCTTGATTGTTCGCCCATCTACCATTACCATCCATAATAATTGCTAAATGTTTCGGTAAAGATTCTTGATTCAACATTTAAATTTAACCTAATTTTGACTTGAGTGAAATTTTTTGGATTTCAATGGACACCTGGAAGGTGTCAGCTACTTGCATGACAGGAAGAGAGTTACTGTAGTGACACCAATAGTTGATACTTGAATGCAAAATTGGTGTCATCCCAGTGCTCCGACACTGGGATCCAGGAAATTTGATTTCAAACAAGTGCATCAGATAGTTGTATAGTAAAGACTGGATTCCAGTGTCAAACACTGGAATGACATCATTTGCTATGTAAGCTTTCTCCATATCATTTAGTGATTCAGTATATCCTTTTCTTTGATGGACAATTCACCATCAATCTTTTTTATATTATCATCAGTAATATTTTGTATTTCCTTCTTAGCACCATGAAAATCATCTTCTGAGATTTCTTTATTTTCCTTCATTTTTTCTGTTTCTTCCATAATATCTCTACGTATATTTCTAATGGCAATCCGTGCATTTTCAGCAAACTGATGCAATAATTTCACTAATTTTTCACGGGTTTCTTGTGTCAAGTCCGGAAGAGCTATACGTATGGTGCTACCCTCGACAACAGGATTTAAATTCAGGTTAGCATTTAATATAGCGTTTTTCACTTCACCTACAACACTAATGTCCCAAACTTTAATTGATAGGGTTTTGTTATCTATAACCGAAACGCCTGCAACTTGATTTAACTTTTGATGCCCACCATAGATGTTTACAACTATACCATCAAGCAAAGATGCACTAGCTCTACCAGTGCGTACGCCTTTAATATCATCATGAAAGGACTGAATAGTTTTTAGCATTCTTTCTTTTGTTTGAGCTTTTATTTCATTTAACATAAATTACCTACTGTTTACAATCTGAAACTATAGTATAAGTACCTTGACCCTTAATAATATTGACTATTTTTTCTCCCTTCAAAGAAAAAACTATAATTGGAATAGAATTCTCACGAGCAAGTGAAATTGCTGATGCATCCATAACTTTTAAATCACGAGTCAATAAATCCGTGTAAGAAAGCCTATCATACATTACAGCATCCTCATTTTTTTTCGGATCAGCGGAGTATACACCATTTACTTGCGTACCCTTTAGAATAACATCACAATTCATTTCAACAGCACGTAAGGCTGCAGCTGTATCTGTAGTAAAAAATGGGTTGCCTGTGCCTGCTGCAAAAATTACCACTCTACCTTTTTCTAAATGACGAATAGCTTTCCTTCTGATGTAAGGTTCGCATACAGTGGCCATGGGTATTGCAGATAATACCCTAGAAGCTACTAAATTTTTTTCTAAAAAGTTTTGTAAAATTAAAGCATTGATTATAGTTGCAAGCATTCCAATATAATCACTGCTTGCTCTTTCACAACCACTTAAAGACGCAGATGTGCCACGAAAGATATTACCACCACCAACAACAATACATACCTGAACTCCAAGATTACAAACTTCAACTATGCCTTTAGATAACTCACCTATAGTCTCCATATCGTGACCAAATTGCTTTGATCCCATCAAAGCCTCACCAGAGATTTTAAATAACACCCTGGAATATTTTATTTCGCTTTTTTCATTTGTTGAAATAAACATTTTTTGCTATTTAATCTGCATCACCCAAAACAAGTAACTTGTAATTAGAGAGTTTAACAGCACTCAACTCGCTTGATTTTATAAAATCAGAAATCTTCATCTTATCATCCTTTATAAATTTTTGCTCCAGTAAAACAACTTCTTCATAGTACTTAGCCATTCGTCCATCTACTATTTTTTTTGCTACTTCTTCAGGTTTATTTAAGCTCCTCACTTGCTCTTCAATTATAGAACGTTCGTTGTTCAACTTCATTTGATCTAAATCATCTATAGACAAAGCTTCAGGCTTCATAGCAACTACATGCATAGCTATTTGTTTCCCAATCTCTTGTAGCTTCGCCTTATCACCAGATGATTGCAATGCAATTAAAGCACCAATCTTACCTAAGCCACACACATCACCATGTACGTAGCCAGCAATAACTCCATCCTTAGCTTCTAAGTAACAAAGCTTGCTTAACTCTAGCTTCTCACCAAGAACTGACGTACCATTCATAATAGCTTCCTGCACTGTGCCAATGCTTTCATACTTGGCATTTTTTAACTCATCAACGCTAGTACAGCGTTCTTGATGAGCAATTGATGCTAAATTTAAAACTAACTCTATAAATTTCTCATTCCTTGCGACAAAATCGGTTTCGCAATTGAGTTCAATCAATACACCACAATTTTCAGTCAAACACATAGCAACGAGCCCATCTGAAGCTACTCTATCAGATTTTTTGTCAGCTTTAGCAAGACCTATTGTACGTAACTTATCAACGGCTTTCTTAATGTCACCATCACATTCTTCTAATGCTTTTTTACAGTCACTTAAGCCAAGCCCTGTTCTATCACGTAATTCTCTTATATCATCTGGATTCATCTTCATTTGTTACTACCTCCCTTTCTTCTTCTTTGTAAACTTTACTACGTCTCCTTTTAGTTTGCACAATACCATCTTCTTTTTCTTGAATAAACTCATCACCCCTTATATCATCAATCTTAACTCCAGATTTTGCTAGACTAGACTCTATTCCAGCTAATATAGAGTCGGTAGCTAATTTACAATAGAGCTCTATTGATTTTCTTGAGTCATCATTTCCAGGTATTAGATAAGTAATACCATCTGGATCAGAATTAGTATCAAGTATTGCAACTATTGGAATTCCTAACTTCTTAGCCTCCTTAACCGCTATATGCTCTTTATTAGTATCAATGATGAATAAGATATCAGGAATTGCTCCCATTTCTCTAATACCGCCAAGCGCCTTATCAAGCTTTTGCTTTTTCTTTTCAATGTTTCCCAATTCTTTCTTTGTTAAAATGCTATCCTCGTCATTTAATATTTTCTCATATTGCATCAAGGTTTTTATCGAAGAAGAAACAGTGCCCCAATTAGTAAGCATACCACCAAGCCAACGATGATTCACATAATATTGACCACAACGAATCGCTTCACTTGCAATAATATCAAAAGCTTGAAACTTTGTACCAACAAATAGAATGCGACCACCTTGAAATGCAACGTCATATAAAGCCTTCATGGCCACCTGTAGCAATGGTAGTGTTTTTCGCAAATCAATTATATGTATACGATTTTCTTGATGCACTCCATATATGTATGGAGCCATTTTTGCGTTCCAGCGACTAATTTTGTGACCAAAATGTACACCAGATTCAGCTAAATCACGCACAGTGACTTTAGGCAAATTTGTCATATATCATTCCTCCAAATAGTTTATCTTCCATGGCATAACCCTAATGGGACTACTTGTACAAGCCATGTGTGAAATTAAATTATTTACATAGTAATAGAAAAGACAGCAAAGCGCAAACAAAAAATATTGACAAAGGGCAACATGTTTATTAGCTTTAAAGTTGAAGCCCGAAAATGCTAAAAAGAAATTAGGGGGGTGTAGCTCAGTTGGTTAGAGCGCATGCCTGTCACGCATGAGGTCGTGAGTTCAAGTCTCATCACTCCCGCCATATTAGTTTTAGCATAACTTAGAATTCGCAGTATTATTGCCGGTATTGAGAAACGCCTTCACCAAACTTGACATGGCATGGTATTGTAATTAATACTTAAATAGGTTTGTTTTTATCATTAACAATTAGGATTAAATATGCTCATTTCTGAAGTTTTTGCAGCAGATGCAACTAGCAATACATCAAGTATCGGCGCATCTTTTGCTAGTTTTATTCCACTGATTTTAATATTTGTGGTATTTTATTTTCTCATTATTCGCCCGCAACAAAAAAAACTAAAAGAACATAGAAAGATGATAGATCAAATAAAACGTGGTGATACAGTCATTACTTCTGGTGGAATAATAGGTGAAGTTAATAAAGTTGATGAGGCAAATGCACAATTTATAATAGAAATAGCACCAAAAGTTGAGATAAAAGTTCTAAAGTCCGCTATATCTGAGGTTTTAAGCAAAGAAACTCAAAAAGTAGCAGCTAAACCAATTAAAAAGGTAAAATCGAAAGAATGATAAAAAGAATATAAATCAACCAGTAATAAAGGCAAAAATGCTTAACATGTTTAGAAAAAAGTTTGTTTGGTGATCCATTTGTGTGCGGAATATTTGGTGTAGTAAGTAGCGGTGATTCAGTAATACCAACCTTACTAACTGGGTTACAAAAATTGGAATATAGGGGATATGATTCCTCAGGTATAGCAATCATAAATAACGAAGGTAAGATAGAAGTCAAAAAATCAGAAGGTAAAGTCGAAAGGTTATGTGAAGTTGTTGATGACAGCAAGATGTCTCACAGTACAGTTGGTATAGCACATACTCGCTGGGCTACACATGGAGTCCCAGGCCTTAAAAATGCTCACCCCATTCGTACAAATAATGTTGTTGTTGCTCATAACGGCATAATTGAGAATTACAATCTGCTAAAAAAGGGCCTAGAAGAAAGGGGCATGTCATTCCATACTGACACTGACACAGAGATCATACCAAACATGCTAACCTTATATCTTGATGAAGGATTGTCGCCAATTGATTCTCTATTTAAGTGTTTAAACAACTTACATGGCTCATTTGCCTTGGTCTTATTATTTGCAGAATATCCAGACGCCTTATTTGTTGCGAAGAGAAATTTGCCTTTAGCAATAGGCTATAACTGTAACACAGTGTTTGCTGCATCTGACTCTAATGCTTTAAGTGCATTTGTGGAAAGAATATCGCATTTGGAAGATGATGACATTGCAGTGATAAAATCTAGTGGAGTTAGTATATACAACAATGGTACACAAGTTAAACGCAGTATAGAAAATAGTAGTCCAAGTGATTTTCTAATTAGCAAAAATGGTTACCCTAGCTTCATGTTAAAAGAGATTTTTGAGCAACCGCGTGCATTAAACAAAACAATAAATCAATTTTACAAGCAATATAAAGAGGTAATATTTGCTAACAAAAAATTGTTTTCTGAGCTGAGTTACATTACTATAGTTGGATGCGGGTCATCTTATTTTGCTGGGCTAATAGCAAAGTATTGGCTGGAAAATGTCGCTCAAGTTCGAGTATATCTAGAAATCTCATCAGAATTTAGGTATAGCAACGTCAAGCTGGAAGAAGGCAGCATTGGGTTATTTATCTCTCAATCTGGTGAAACTGCAGATACCATAGAAGCGCTGCGTTATGCAAAATCACAGAAGCAAACAATCATTAGTATAACTAATACATTTAGCAGCAGCATTGAAAAGATCTCAGATATTGTGTTACATACTCTTGCTGGGCCAGAAATTGGTGTTGCTTCAACAAAAACCTTTTCTGCGCAACTTGCAACTTTAGCATGCTTTGCCGTGGAGCTTGGAAAAATAAAAGGTGTACTGGGTGGAGAGAGAATAAAACAGCTAAGCAACGCTATTAACTCTATTCCCGAGTATGTTGAGCACGTTTTGAATGTGATGAAAATACAACATATATCGGGCAGTATATTAGAACACAATAACGTTATTTTAATCGGCAGAGGAAGTTCATACGGAGTTGCAATGGAAGGCGCATTGAAAATAAAAGAGCTTTCATATATCAATACAACTGGTATTGCAGCGGGAGAAATGAAGCATGGTTCTATTGCTTTAATAGACTCTACTGTGCTTGTTATAGCAATTATCCCTTATGATGATTTATTCTTTAAAACGCTATCTAATATACAAGAGATTATTGCAAGAAAAGGCAAAGTAATTGCCTTCAGTGATAAACAAGGAGCGCCATTCCTAAGGGGAGTTTGCGCAGATGTGGTGCAACTTCCAGACACTGATAATTTTATCTCTCCAATCATCTACAGTGTTGCTATGCAATTCCTTGCTTACTTTACTGCAGCAAAAAAAGGGTTAGATGCAGATTGTCCAAGAAATTTAGCTAAGTCTGTCACGGTTGAGTAGTCCATTTAAAGTTAAAGCTAAACTTCTAATTAAGGTAACCAGACTGCATTCTGTGATTTTTAGCAAAACACGATACACAATCGTCATTCCGCTACTTGTTAGCGGAATCTATGCCGAGATACCGCGGCGGTATGAAGGTTCGCGGTGGTATGACGGTTAAGTAATTCGTCATCCCGCTGCTTGTTAGCGGGATCTAGAGATACCGCGGCGGTATGACGGTTCGCGGCGGCATAGCTATCTTCAAAAATATGGTTGAATAATTGTTAATAATAGTGTATAATTATTAATATTTTTAAGCACTTTGGCTATGGCTTTATCTAAGTTTCTCGACCCTAAGCTGGATTTAACCTTCAAAAAAATATTTGGCACTGAAAAAAATAAGAATATTCTCATACATTTTTTGAATGATATTTTAGGGTTTACCGAGATAAATACTATACAAGAAGTGGAATTCCTCAGTACTATAATGGATCCTGAAATTGCCTCTGATAAGCAAAGTATAGTTGATGTTCTTTGCAGGGATTCTAGTGGGGCCAGGTATGTGATTGAAATGCAGCTCACTCGCGATAAAGGCTTCGAAAAACGAGCTCAACTATATGCTGCTAAGGCTTACTCAAGGCAAGCTGATAAATCTGGTAAGTACATTGATTTAAAGAAGGTTTTCTTTATTGCTATCTCTAATTGTAATTTATTTCCTGATAAGCTTGATTATATATCCAGCCACACTATAAGAGATGAGAAAACCAATGAGCATGACTTAAAAGATTTTCAATTTGTATTTATTGAACTACCTAAATTTCCTAAGAATAAGGAAGAACAGCTAGAAAGCATAGTGGATCGTTGGTTATTTTTCTTCAAATATGCAGATGAAACTACGGAAGAAGACTTAAGGAAAATAGCAGAAAAAGCACCAATAATAAAGTTAGCCTACGATGAATTAGACAGGTTTAGCTGGAATGAAAAAGATTTAGTAGCTTATGAAGAAAGAATAATGGATCTACGGAAAGAAGAAGCCATTCTTGAATACAGACTTGACCTTGCTACTGAAAAAGGCATCCAAATTGGCGAAGAAAGAGGCATCAAAATCGGTAAAGAGGAAGGAAAAATCGAAGGAAAAATCGAAGTCGCAAAAGCAATGCTGGCTAACAATGTTGATGTCAACACTATTGTCAAATTTACTGGCCTTTCTATTAGTGAGATTGAAGAATTAAGTGTGAACGGTTACTAATTAAGAACTTTAATTATCAATCATAAATCACTGAATTTCGCTAGTAAATTTGTTGCCATTGTCCATATTGCACAATTGTATATAAGATATAGTATAACAATAGTGTCCGTTCAGCTAATACCAATTCCCACTGCACAATAAACGGATAGATAACAATGGAAAAAAAGCCATACTATTGCCTTTCTTTCTCACTCCACAATTAAATAACTCTACAATATCGCTTATTTGATTCACTAATAATGAGAATTGGTATAACTTTGCTATTTTTCTCTCTAGATTCTTGCAAAGTTCTACAAGATTAACCACATTACCTCACGGTTTCTCTATGATTATTTTTTTAGATTACTTGTTTACCTTATTTGCCGTTCTCCTGAACGAATATACATAAGCTATAAAAACTATCTAATAGCTACCCAAAACCCTTATTTCCCACTCAAGTTCAACATTAAATTTATCCTTTACTGCATCTTTTACTTTGTTGCCAAGGTTTTCCAAGTCAGATGCAGTTGCATTATCGTAATTGAGCAAGAAGTTACAATGTTTCTTAGAGATTCTAGCTCCACCAATATTTAACCCTAGGCAGCCAGATTTATCAATTAACTCCCATGCTCGGTAGTTTTTTGGATTTTTGAATATGCACCCAGCAGTTTTTCCTCTTATTGGCTGGCTTTTATTTTTCCTCTCAATAACTTCCTTTAACCTTTGCAGTATAAGCTCATACTCTGAGTTTACTCCTTTAAACTCAGCTTCAACAAAAATCCAATTTCCTTTTAGGCTATGTCCACGGTAAAAATACCCCATTTCTTCGCTGGAGAACTCATATAGGTTTCCATCCTCTAGATTCACTGCTTTTATGGATTGTACAACACTTGCGATATCACTACCATATGCACCTGCATTCATTTCTATTCCGCCACCAACTGTTCCTGGAATTCCAACTAGAAACTCCAACCCACTAATCTGCTGATTTCCCGCAAAGTGAGCAAGGTTGCTGAGCAGCACAGCTCCCCCAGCTACAATAGAGTTGTTACCCTTACTTTTAATATATGCAAACTCCTTACCTAATTTTACTGTTATTCCTCGAATGCCACTATCTCGCACTATTATGTTGGATGTTGCACCAATAACGCTAACTGGCAGTTCAGTATTTTTAATCAAGTATGTTAAATCTTCAATATCACATGGTTTAAATAATACATCAGCTCGTCCACCAACATTTAACCACGTCGCTTTAGACATTAAGACATCATAACGATAGATTCCACGTACTTTAGGTAAGCTTATAAGCATTTTGATTTCAACTCTAATCCTGCATCCATACCCATTTTCTCCGCATCTTCTATAAATGAAGTGCGCTCAGTGAAGTATATATTTTTTCCACTTGCTAACATACAACGAAGGTGTAGCATATTTTCGCTCACATATTCAGCCAAAGCTGCAAGTGGTGTAAAACATGAACCATTCACTGTCTTCATAAAACTGCGCTCTGATTTCACTCCTATAAAAGACATATTATTATTAATTTTCTCTAAAAGATCGATAATTTTTACATCATTCCTTCTACATTGAATACAAACCGCCCCCTGCCCCACTGCACTTAACATAACTTTTGGTGGCAATACCTCTGTAATCAAGTGATGTTTTTCTAATCTTATGAGTCCTGCTTCAGCTAGAATTATTCCATCAAAACTTTGATTTTGCAATCTGGTTGTTACATTTCCACGTAGCGATATTATATTTAGATCTGGTCTAATATTTAACAACTGAACTTTTCTTCTTATTGAAGAAGTGGCAATAGTAGCCTGCTGTGGCAAAGACTCAAGGCTATTGTGTTTATGAGAAATAAACGCATCGCATGAACTTAGCCTTTCTAAAACACAAGGAATTGTTAAACCCCCTGAGAAAAACGCAGGCATATCTTTTAGCGAATGAACTGCCATGTCTATATTATTTTCGAGCAATTCAGTCTCAATTTCTTTAATGAATAATCCTTTGCCTCCTATTTCAGCAAGATTTGCGTTTGCATACTTATCTCCAGAAGTTTTTATTTTAACAATTTCAATAGATAAGTTAGGAAAAGAATCCAGCAACTTTTGTTTTGCTTCCAAAGCCTGGGCAACCGCAAGCTTGCTTCCTCTGGTACCTATTTTGACTAGCATGTGTACGATTGTTTGTCTGATGTCATTCAAGTAGCTAACTACTTGGATCCAGTTTATATAAACCTTTGCATTTATTGTACTTTAACTTAAAACCAAAAGCAACTTTGACTTTACAAAATAATAACCTTTTATATGCATAAATAAGCTTACTGGATTCTAGTACTTGCATGACAAGGTATAAACCTTATCGTCATACCACCGCGAACCGTCATACCGTCACGGTATCTCTAGATCCCGCTAACACGTAGCGGGATGACGAATTATTTAACCGTCATACCGCGATTCATTCGCGGTATCTCTAGATCCCGCTAACAAGCAGCGGGATGACGGTTGTCGTTTAGCTATAAATATTAAAAAATTTACCAAGCGAAAAAAAAGGCAAAAGAAGCCCCGTGGTGGTTGGCTATTTACTATGTACTAAAATATCGGCGTTTTTTTTATTCTAAAACGCTTGATTAAGAGCGATTTAGCTGCTTTTAACTTGCAACTAACCTACATCGCAAGTGTTTAAGAAATTTACTAAGCAGGAAAAAAGGCAAAGAAACCCCGTAGTAGCTAGCATTCAAATTCTCCCTTGTCAATTTGACGTTTTTTGCTGTCTTAAACGCTTTGTAAGCGCGTTTCGGCTTATATAGGTAAAAACCCAGAAATTTTTAAAGACATGCGATGCACGTAGTGCGAAAAATTAAACATGAGACGCCAAATACCCTAAGTTTTTTGTCATTAACCTGCACAGATTGCGAAGATAAATAAATAGCTTCAGTTTCATGATAGGGGGGATGGCAAAGCTTGTCAAGGAATTTTTATGGCCTAGCGTCACGTGCTGGAATGACATTTGGGAATATGTTATCCGTTTGTCACTTCTAAATGATAAGAGCCTCAATGAATTTATTAGTTTATTACATGTCTCTTTTCATGTATAAATCTATAGAAAGTTTTATACGGAAGTTGTTTTATGAGCAAAATTATAGAAATCAGAGCACCAAAAACTCTTGGTGGTGAATCAGTTACAGAAGGTATAGTAAAAATAAAGAAGGGTATTGGAGAAGCAGTAAAAGTAGATGACTTGATCTTTGAAATTGAAACTGACAAAACAGCACTCGAATTAACTGCAGAAGCTTCGGGGCAAATAACTGAATTTCTTATAAAAGAAGATGATGTAATAAGTCCTGATCAATTGTTAGCGAAGCTTTCCGTGGGAGAAGTAAAAGAGGAAGCAAAAAAAGAAGATAAAAGCGAAAGTTCTGCCAAAAAAGATGCTCCATCAGCTCGTAAAATTATGGAGGAAAATGCAATTAATGCAGAAAGTGTCAAAGGAACTGGCATGGGAGGCAGAATAACAAAAGCAGATGTAATAGGCCATATAAACAAAACAGAACAGCCTGCAATAAAACAATACGAATTGCCAAAAAGTGTAGTGAGTGGAGAGCAAAGAGAGGAACGAGTAAAAATGAGTAAAATAAGGCAAGTAATTGCCGCTCGTTTGAAGGCGTCACAAAATACTGCTGCGATACTGACCACATTCAATGAAATCGACATGAAAAATGTAATGGATCTAAGAGCAAAATATAAGGACGCCTTTGAAAAAAAATATGGAATAAAACTTGGTTTTATGTCGTTTTTTATAAAGGCAGCGGTGCAAGCATTGAAAGAAATTGCTGAAATTAACGCTGAAATCTCAGGCGATGAAATCATATATAAACATTACTATGACGTAGGTGTTGCTGTTGGCACCGATAAAGGTCTTGTTGTACCAGTTATTCGGGGTGCCGATCAGATGTCATTTGCAGAAATTGAGTTGACTTTAGTTGCTCTTGGCAAAAAAGCTCGTGAGGGTAAATTACAAGTATCAGAAATGGAAGGTGCAACATTTACCATCTCAAACGGTGGAGTATACGGTTCACTTCTTTCCACTCCGATAATAAACCCTCCGCAATCTGGAATACTTGGAATGCATTCAATACAAAACAGGCCAGTTGCCATGGGCAACTCAATTGAGATTAGACCTATGATGTACATTGCCCTCTCTTACGACCACAGAATAGTTGATGGCAAAGGAGCAGTAACTTTCCTCATTAAAATAAAAAATTATATAGAAGATCCAAACAGGTTAGTTTTGGAAGTGTAGCTCAAATGAGTTGTTGTTAGTCTAGTATTGCTAAAAACCTAAATATCATCTAGTTCTGCCAATAGTTTCACAACTTCCGGATGATCAGGGCCATAATGTTTCTTAAAGATGGATGAAGCCCGTTCAAACAATTCCTTTTGTTTCTTGTGGTCACCTAGAGCACCATAAACGTCACATAAGTCTGCCAGTAGTTTGGCAACTTCAGGGTGATCAGGGCCGTAATGTTTCTCAAAAATAGGTAAAGCCCGTTCGAACAACTCTTTTGCTTTCTGAGGATCATCTAAATCCCCATAGGTGATACTTAGGTTTGCCAATAGTTTAGCAACTTCAAGATGATCAGGACCGTAATGTTTCTCAAAAATAGGTAAAGCCCGTTCAAACAACTCTTTAGCTTTTTGAGAATCACCTAAGTCTCCATAAGTTCCGCCTAGGTTTTTTAGTATTATAGCAACTGTAAAATGGTTAGGCTCATAATGTTTCTCTTGAATTGCTAAAGCCCGTTCAAGCAACTCTTTTGCTTTCTGAAGATTGCCTAAATCTCCATGAGCGTTACTTAGATTTGTCAATGTGATAGCAACTTGGAAATGATCGGAGCCATAATGTTTCTCTTGAATTGCTAAAGCCTGTTTAAGTAACTCTTTTGCTTTCTGAGGATCACCTAAAGTCCTATAAGTGGTACCGAAGCTCACTAATGTTCTAGCAACTTCGAAATGATCAGGTCCATAATGTTTTTCTTGAATTGCTAAAGCCCGTTCAAGCAACTCTTTTGCTTTCCGAGAATTACCTAAATTCCCATAGGCATCACCTAGATTGGCCAATGCAATGGCAACCTGAAAATGATCAGAACCATAGTATTCTTCAAGAATAGGTAAAGCCTGTTCAAGCAACTCCTTTTGCCTACTAGGATTACCTGAATCCCCATAAGCATTACCTAGATTTGTCAGTGCAATGGCAACTTGAAAATGATCAGAGCCATAGTGTTTCTCAAGAATAGGTAAAGCCTGTTCAAGCAACTCCCTTTGTTTCTGAGGATCACCTGAGGTACCGTAAACAATACCGAGGTTTATCAATGCAATGGCAATTTGAAAATGATCAGAGCCATAATGTTTTTCTTGAATTGCTAAAGCCCGTCCAAGTAACTCTTTTGCTTTCTGAGAATCACCTAAAGCTCTATAAGAGGTACCTAGACCTACTAATGTGCTAGCAACTTGGGAATGATCAGGCTCATAATGTTTCTCTTGAATTGCTAAAGCCCGTTCAAGCAACTCCTTTTTTTCTTCATAGTTACCTAAATTCCCATAAATGATACCGAGGTTTGTCAATATAACAGCAACTTGGGAATGATCAGGCCCATAATGTTCCTCTTGAATTGCTAGAGCCCGTTCAAGTAACTCTTTTGCTTTCTGAGGGTTACCCAGACCCCCATAAGCGTTGCTTAGGTTTGTCAGTATAATAGCAACCTGGAAATGGTCAGAGCCATAATGTTTCTCAAGAATAGGTAAAGCCTGTTTAAGTAACTCCTTTTGTCTCCTATGATTACCCAGATCCCCATAAGCGATACCTAGATTTGCCAGCGCTATAGCAACTTGAAAATTATAAGGCCCATAATATTTCTTAAAGATAGATAAAGCCTGTTCAAGCAGCTCCTTTTGTCTTCTGGGATTACCCAAGTCATGGTATCCATCGTTCATCCATATTAACAAATACACAAGATAATCCTTTTCTATTGTTTGTTTTTCTGAAGGATTTTTTGCTAGCCAATTATCTATATGTGATAAAAACGCTTCTAAGTGCGGCAATAATTGTCGCTTCTTAGCATAATCTTCTAATTTATCACTGTCGTCAGGGAAGCTTTCTTTTAGTAATTCAAAAGTCTTTTTCACAACTTTGTTTTTGCCTTGTTTTTCTAACTCTATCCTTATTACTTGCTGTACTAACCTGTGAATATTGACTAAATTTTGCTCTTCTCCTGAGTTGATCATTGAATATTGCTTAAGTAGTTGGATAGCATCACCTAACTTTTCTTCATTGCGTTCTACCCCTAAAAACATTTTTGCAGGAATGTTGTCAGGAGCAATATAGGCAATGATATCCAAGATTTCTTTGGCTTGCTGACCATACTCTGGGTTATCTTTGATTTTATCAATAGTAATTCTCCAGGTTATAAAAGTTGTCTTGGTGTAGCTATTGTCGCTGTCTTTAGGAAACTTAAAATCAAGTAATTTTTCTGCTTCCTCTTTGTATCTCTTTAAATAATCACTAATTTCAAACTTCAAGCCTACATTCTTTAATGCTATATCCCTTTCTTTTATGTATGCAACTGCCTGCTGCAAAGCTAAAGGAAAATGCTGTAATGTTTCTGCCAAATTCTTTATTTCATTTTCTTGTGACCCATCTTTTATACCTAATGCTTTTCTAATAAAGTCTATTGATTCTGGTTCAGTAAATGCACCCAATGTTAATGATTTTATATCTCCCCATTTCTGATTACGAGAGGTAATCAAAACACTAGGTTTATTATCATCAGATGATAAAAAGTGGGACGGTAAGAATTGACTAATACCAGCATCTTGACCTTCACTTCTATATTCTTCCGCATTATCGAAAACAAAGAGACTTTTTCTCTTGGCGAAAAAAGCGTATATGTCTCTTACAATAGATTCAATATCCCTATCTTCTGTAGGAATGCCTAAAGGATCTCTAGCTAACCTGAGAAAAGACTGCACCATGGTTTCATGGGTTTCAGCTTTTATCCATATAATATTGTTGTCATAATCTTTACTGTGTTCTTCAATATATTTTTTGGCCAGCTCAGTCTTACCTATTCCTCCCAACCCACTAATAGAAACCAGTTGCGATATTACTGTGGCTACACCTTGACTTTTTTGTATTAATTTGTGTAGTTCTCGTAATTCTTCTGTCCTTCCAGTGAACGATCCTACTGGATTTCTCACCTCAAATCGAAAGCCTCCTAAGATTTCTTCTTTCATCTTGCGAAAGAATTCTCTTCCGTCTTCATGTGTAAGAAAACGTCTCCCTTTTTCTTTCAACCAATCTAGCATTTTTTCTTGGAAGCGAGCGTAAACATTCTGTCTATCAATATCATTAAATTGCTCGCCTAGCTCACTTTTGATAATATCCGCTAGTTTTATTTCATTGGGCTGATTTACTGCAAATACTAACTTATCAAAAAATTCTTTTATATTGTCTTCCAACCTACCTTCATTCATCATTCGTCCAAATTCACGTTGCCACGTCTGATTTCTTTCCAATTTCCTTTTTGAGTTCTGATCTGGCTTGTTTTGGAGTTTTTTTATCTCCTCTTCTAATTCTTCCATCGCTTCTTCTACAGCACTTTCAAATGCTGGTTGCACTACTGAAATCATGTTATTGTGAATATAAGAGAACTTATATCTAGTGCCACCATCTTTAAAAAAGACATCACTAGTGTCGATTACTTCAACTAAAATTTCTATTTCCTCGTTTGGTCCTAAAGTTTTTACCCTCAACTTCTTCACTGTGTTTCGTGCTGTGCTTTGATCCAGATCAAAATCGATATTAGTACAGATAATAAAATCTTTCAGGTTACCATCTGCAAAATCTTGATTATTTTTGATCTTTAGGTAAGAAACAAAATACTTTGCTAATCCAAACTCACCACTTTTATCTTTTGTAAGTAAGTTCCCTACTCCAATTTTCTTGTTATCTTCATCTTGTGTGTGTTTAGCCTGCAAAAAACGGTATACTTTCTTACTACCTTGGGTACATTCAAATACTAAATCATCGAATTTTCTGGCCTCTTCTATTTCTGTACCTAAGCGAAAAGAGTGCTGATAGAGCACTCCTCGATGCAAAAATAGCATCAATACCTTTAGCTGGTAGATATTACCGTGCATAACTAGTTACCTCATACAGGCTGCTATAAATTTGTTTGATCTAGAATTAAAGATTACCAAACACCTAAAATAATGCAATAGAGTCTTTATGTGTTGATAGAAAGGCCTTCGAGGGTAGGAATTGCCTGGCAAACTCTTAATTCTTGATTTAAAAAAGACTTTCCAAAGACTCCCCAAATCTAATATGTAATTGCTGTAGGCTGCATTTAGTAATATAATCTCATATTAAATAAGACTTTACTTAAGTTTATGCTAGATTCTCCGCTAATTTTGACAGCCATTCTTATATTTTTCATTTTTACGTTGTCATTCTTTTTTATAAGAAAGATATTTGGATCAACAAACAAGAAGATAATAAAATCCTTTAGGAAAATTGTTCAGCAAATAAATGCATTAGAAACAGAAATGCAGAGCTTATCTGATGAGGAGCTTGCTGGTAAAACTGAAGAATTCAATCGAGAATTGAAAAATGGGAAAACGTTAAATGATCTTCTCGTACCTGCATTTGCAGTTGTGCGTGAAGCCTCTCGAAGATTTCTTAACATGAGGCACTTTGATGTTCAACTGATTGGTGGAATGGTGCTCCACAATGGCATGATATCAGAAATGAAAACAGGAGAGGGAAAGACACTCGTTGCAACTTTAGCAGCATATCTAAATTCCTTAGAAGGGAAAGGCGTACATGTCGTAACTGTTAACGACTATCTTGCAAAACGAGACACAGAGTGGATGAGCAAATTATATAATTCTCTTGGGGTTTCTGTTGCGTTTATTACGAATAACTTGACAGACGAAGAGAGGAAAGAGGCTTACAGTGCAGATATCGTGTATTCCACAAATAACGAGCTTGCCTTTGATTACCTGCGAGACAATATGAAATTTTCTCAAGAAGACATGGTTCAGAGAGGCTTTCACTACGGAATAGTTGATGAAGTGGACTCAATACTCATTGATGAAGCTCGCACTCCGCTTATTATTTCTGGCCCGGTTGAGGAAAACAATCAGATATATAAGCATATCAATAAAATAGTAACCAAATTAGTTGACTCCGATTATGAAGTAGATGAAAAAGGTAGAACGGTATTCTTGACTGAAGATGGTATTTCACGAGTGGAGGAACTACTAAGGTCATACAATCTCATTCCTGAAAATTCCTCGCTCTATGATACTGACAGCATGATAATGACTCATTATATAGACCAAGCATTACGTGCATATAAGCTGTTTACTGCTGATAAAGATTATATAGTAAAGGATGGCAAGGTAGTGATTATTGATGAATTTACTGGGCGTATGATGGAGGGCAGAAGATATTCCGATGGTCTTCATCAGGCACTTGAAGCGAAGGAGAATCTTGAAATTCAGCATGAAAACCAAACTTTAGCATCGGTCACATTTCAGAATTACTTTCGTATGTACAATAAACTTTCCGGAATGACGGGAACAGCAGCAACAGAGGCAGAAGAGTTTCGTGATATATACAGATTAAATGTAGTAAAAATTCCAACCAATGTACCTGTAAAAAGAGTTGATATTGATGATGAAATTTACGGTACAGAAAAGGAAAAATTTAATGCTGTGTTGAAGTTTATAGAAGAATGCTACAAACGCCTTCAACCGGTCCTTGTTGGCACGGTGAGCATCGAAAACTCTGAGAAGCTTTCTGCGCTTTTGCAAAGCCATTCTCTTAAGCATTCAGTATTAAATGCTCGTTATCATGAACAAGAGGCGTACATAATAGCGCAAGCTGGAGTGCCAGGTAGTATCACTATAGCAACTAACATGGCAGGACGTGGAACTGATATTCAGCTTGGTGGAAATGCTGAAATGATTGCAAAGGTGGAGCTAAAGAAGATAAAAAATGCTGATGAAAGAGAAAAAAAATACCAAGAAATAGTTGAAAGAGTAAAAAAAGATAAGGAAATTGCTATAAAAGCTGGTGGTTTATGTGTGGTTGGAACCGAAAGACATGAAAGCAGGAGAATAGATGATCAATTACGCGGCCGTTCTGGTCGTCAGGGGGATCCTGGACTTTCTAAGTTCTTTTTATCGCTCGAAGATGACCTAATGAGAATATTTGGCTCTGATAGAATGAGAAGCTTTTTACAAAAAGTAGGGTTAAAGAATAACGAAGCTATTCATCATCCATGGATCAATAAGGCACTCGAGAAAGCGCAAAAGAAAGTTGAAGCTAGAAACTATGACGTGCGGAAATCTCTACTTAAGTTTGATGACGTAATCAATAACCAACGTAAAGTTATTTTTAAGCAGAGAAACAATATCTTAGGCAACGAAATTAATGATATATTTGAAGTGTATAGCGAAGTAAATGAGAGCGTAGTAGAAGGTATAATCCAAAGTGGCTATTACGAAGATTATGTTGAAGATATAGCCAAAGAATTCCATACAAGGTATGGAATAACGCTTGATAAAGAAGACTTGGCAAAGTTTTTGAATAAACAAGAAGCTTTGAATTATATAAATGATAAGATACAAGAATTTTTTACTGAGAAAGAAAAATATTTCAACAGTCAGCACACTACAGATTTGTGGAATACGATCGTGAAGCAAATGATGATAATGACACTTGATCATTTATGGAGGGAACACCTTTCAGTTCTAGAGAGCCTAAGACAAAGCATAAGCTTACGTGCTATGGGGCAGAAAGATCCACTGAATGAATTTAAACGCGAAGCTTTCTTGATGTTTGAGTCAATGCTTGAAAAATGGAAGGAACTCACCATTCACCGCTTAGCACACTTTAAGTTGGCAGACAACCAAGAGATAGGCAATAGGTTACATTCTGCTAGAAATAGCAGACTTCCCAAAGTCTCAAGAAATGACAAATGTCCTTGCAACTCCGGAAAGAAATACAAACACTGCCATGGTGCGGTTACTGTGGTGAACTAATAATTATGGTTATACAGTTTGTTTATTTCCATCAACATTACTGCAGCTAACCTCACTTAGCTTACTGTTTAATGAATGCTCTGATGACTTATATGCAACTCCATAGGTAATACCACCAACTATCAGTACAGATGCTACAGTCATTCCAATTATTGCTAGTGCAGGTAATGCAGTGGCATAGGCAAGTACTAGTGGAACTACAACAGCAGATATAACACCCACAGTAATTCCTGCTGTTATAGCTTTAGGTCTATGGATGCATGATGGATTTGCACCATAATTTAGCAGGAGTTTTGCCATCCTTGGACTAGGTTTGTAAGGTTCATAAAAATTACCTAGTAAAGTTGTGTCACAATCTAGTAGCAGTTTTCCTCCTAACCTTATATTACGGTAACTATAATTAAGAGTAGCATAGTATAAAGGTGCCCTTCCATCCTTGTCTTTTATATTAGCATCTGCACCTTTTTTTAATAGCATTTCTATTGTTTGTATAAGTTCATAACCAATAGCATAATGCAAAGGAGTTTTTCCATCCTCGTCTTTTATATTAACATCTACTCCTCTTTGTAATAAAAGTCCCGCTATCTTTGCTGCACTATCATCCTTCATAGGAGTACATATGTTAGCATTACATGTAGCATAGTGCAAAGCAGTTCCTCCAGATTTATCCTGTAGATTAACATTTGCCACTTTCTCCAATAACATTTGCACTATTTCTATATCTCTTTTGCCAGCAGCTACATGTAAAGGAATCTCTTTATCTTCATCTTGTGCATTAACGTCTGCTCCCTCTTCTAGCAAAACTTCTACTACTTGCGTATACCCATACTGAGCAGAATAATGTAAAGAGGTTTTTTTCCATACATCTTGTACATTAACATTAGCCCCGCTTTTTATTAGGTGTTTTACTACTTTTCCACAACCATTTTTAGCTGCTATAAGTAATAAACCACAATTAAGTACTTCAAATGTGTGATTTATATCAAACTGGTTACTTTCCCACTCACTGTAGATATCTGGAAGCTTCTGCTGTAGTTCATCTTTGATTTTCTCAACTACATTTTCTGCACTCAGGTCTGGACTACTGTTGACTTCTTGTAGTATTAACCTTAATGTCATTTCCTTCTCCAAGATATAAAATTTTATTATGGCATATGGAGTGGATTATGTCAATGAAGAACTAAGAAACTGGTTCTTCTTTTTTTCTATAGCTTTAGGTTTACCTACAATTTGAAAAACAACAAATTCGTCATTCCGCTACTCGTTAGCGCCGCGGCGGTATGATGTAGGGAAACCTTTCTTGGGTTAGCTATAAAGTTAAAATTCGACCAGGGCAGCCGCAATAAGGTAGCAAACGCCATCATGTCTTTAGGAGAGTTTGCTAATGAAGGCTCTTAAGTTGACGCCATTGCCTGAACGGATACGCCAATTTTTATGTTCATTTGTAACCGTCTATTATTTTACACCCCAGTCTTTTTCAAATATTGCTAGCCCTTGGTCAGTAAGTGGGTGATTAATTAATTGTCTAAGTACTTTTGCTGGCACAGTAATTGAATCAGCACCAAGCCTTGCAGCTTCTATTACATGCGCTGGGCTTCTCACTGATGCAACAAGAACTTTAGTATCAAAACCGTAATTAGAATATATAGTACATATATCTTCTATTAGCGATAAGCCATCATAGCTTATATCATCAAGGCGACCAACAAAGGGGGAAATAAAACAAGCACCGACCTTAGCGGCAAGCAGTGCTTGTCCAGGAGAAAAACATAATGTGATGTTAACAGGTATTTTATGCTCTGTCCATAACTTTTTACAAGAAATTAATCCTTCATGTGTAAGAGGTAATTTGATCACAACATTATCAGCAATTTTTGCTAAATTCAGACCTTCTGTGATCATCTCTTCATGGCTATCTGCAACAACTTCAACACTAACAGGCCCTTTTATAATAGAGCATATTTCACGCACTAAATCCTCGTATTTATCTTTACGCCCGGACTTTGCTATTAAAGAAGGATTAGTTGTTATGCCGTCAATGAACTCCTTTAGTCCTTTAATTTCATTTAAATCAACGCTATCAAGAAAAATTTCCATATTAATCTCCTATAAAAAAAATACCCTTGCAAAATCTTGTCATCCTACCGCTTGACTTACAACCGTATGAACTTTCTGCGTTGTAAACATCAAACAGCCGATAACACAACTGTACAAATATTGAGACATAAGAGTAATTTGTACCAAGAAAAAAGATGTCATCCCAGTGCCCAGACCCCTTAGACAATGTACCATCTTTTGATTTTGTCCATTCTGGGCGGGGTTTTCAAGTTCTTTGATCTTAAATACTACATCTACTTTATCAAGATCAATGTTGACTTCTTTTACTAATGTTCTAATAAGACTACGTTTGGCTTGCCAATCTAGGTCCGATTTAACACTAGAATAAAAGCCCTTTATGCTATTTGTAATAAGATTCATTTTCTGCCGTATTCCCTTTTACCTTTTTCTTCTCTCCTTCAATCTCTTTTAAACGTTACTTCATTTTTTTTATTGCCTGCTTAAAGTCTTCCTTACTTATAGTTAGTGCATACTTTGTTGCCGTAAAAACTTCTGGTACCCAAACAATTGTAATAAGTATACACAATCTTTGTCAACTATTTTCGGCACTGGTATATTGACCTTACCCAGAAAAAGTGGAGAGAAAGAAAGGAGTTTTTTCGGGTAAAATAAAATTTTGGAGGATTAGAAATGGTAAGAGAATATACGGCAGAATTCAAATTGGAAGCTGTTAAGCTGGCAAATGAACAAAGAAAGGTAGGTCAACCAGTTGCAAAAGTAGCAAGAGATCTAGGAATAAGGGATAGTGTATTAGGAAAATGGATGAAGAAATATAACGAAAAAAAGTCAGCGGCAAATGCATTTCCAGGTAGAGGTAACATGGCTCCTTACGACAAAGAGAGGTTTGATTTACAAAGAGAGTTAGCAAGAGTAACAAGGGAAAGAGACATTTAAAAAAAAGCCCTGGCCAGTCAAAAAGAGTAAAATATTTTTTTATAAAAGAGCATAGTAACTGCTATAAAGTACAGGAATTATGTAGGATTTTCTGCTAGTGGCTACTATAAGTGGACCACAAGAAAAATAAGCAGTAGAGAATCAGCAAATAAAGAGCTACTCGCAGCTATTCAAAAAATATATCAAGTTTCTAAATGTAGATATGGAGCTCCTAAAATTCATGCTGAATTGAAGGCTTTGGGTAAAAGTTGCAACTTAAAAACAGTGCAAAGTATTATGCAGAAAAATGGTATTCAGGCTATATTGAGAAGAAAATTTAAAATTAAGAAACAACAAACGGACAGTAGAGTCGTAGCTCCCAATATATTAGACCAAAACTTTATTGTCGATCAACCAAATAAAGTATGGGATTACTTATATAAAAACCAAAGAAGGATGGCTATATTTGGCAACAATAATCGATCTATATTCACGCATGGTAGTTGGCTGGTCAATGAGCAGTTCAATAAATAAACAATTGGTTATGGACTCTTTATTAATGGCCGTTAACAAGCGTAAACCTGCCAAAAATCTACTATTACATAGTGATCAAGGTTCACAATATACTTCGCAAGGTTATCAATATCTCTTATCCATAAAAAACATAGATGAGTTATAAAGGTTGTTGTTACGACAATTCTGTTGTGGAAAGCTTCTTCAGTTCTCTAAAAAGGGAGTTACCAATAGACACCTCTTGGCACTCTAAACAGCATATCAAAACTGCTATATTTGAATATATAGAAATTTTTTATAACAAACAACGTCACTATTAACTATTGCATTCCTGAGCATTTTGATTCATCATTCTCTTTGTGAAAAACATTCCAAACTTTCTCTCCACTTTTTCTGGGTAAGGTCAGATACTATAAACTATAAAAAAATTTCTCCGATAGTTCATATAGCAAGTAAATTCACAAAATGAAGACTATTATTTTTATTACAGGTGTATCTACGGTTGGAAAATCAAGTTTGGCTCATATATTAGGTTCAAAGCTTTTTATGCCTAGAAACTTTGCAATTCCACTAACTATAGCTAACCCAAGAAAGGTTTCCCTACGTCATACCGCCGCGGTATCTCAGCATAGATTCCGCTAACGAGTAGCGGAATGACGAATTTGTTGTTTTTCAAATTGTAGGTAAACCTAAGCCACTTTAGCTATACTTGTAGAGAAAAAAGAATAGATGATGATCCTAAATATTTAATAAATTTGACTACTGAGGAATTTCAAAAATCTCAATTTTTTATTAATTGTGATATGGTACATTCTATCTTCATATAGCTTTCCTCTTCATACCTCAACTAATGAAATCAGAAGCATCAACTCCCTTTTGCAAGCAAGCAGCAATAACAGTGTTCATCATTAGAAATGCAATGGTCATTGGGCCAACGCCCCCGGGTACTGGGGTCATAGCTTTGGCTTTCCCTTTTATTCCTTCAAAGTCAACATCACCTACAAGCTTTCCTACGTTAACGCTATTTATGCCAACATCGATCACTATTGCACCTTTCTTTATCCAGTCTGCTTGAACAAAATTTGGCTTTCCGACTGCTGCAACTACTATATCCGCTTTAGAGCAATATTCAGCTAAATCCTTGCTTTGTGAATGCAAGATGGTGACAGTGCAGTTTTCTTGCAATAGCAGGTAAAACATTGGCTTGCCCACGATATTTGACCTACCAATTACCACTGCGTTTTTACCGGAAAGGTTCTCTTCAATTGACTTAATTAAATGCAAAGAACCTTTAGGAGTGCAAGGTATAAGGCAGTTTTTTTCACCTTTAACTAATTTGCCAACGTTTTCATCATGAAAGCCATCTACATCTTTTTCAACACTTACTGTGTTAATTACTCTGCTTGCACTAATATGATTTGGTAAAGGCAATTGCACTAAAATGCCATGCACAGATGGATCTTCATTTAATTCATTGATTTTTTCAATTAATTCATCTTCTAAAATATTATTAGGCAAAACAATGGTCTCAGAACTTATGCCTATTGATTCTGCTTTTTTCTGTTTGTTGCGAACATAAACCTGACTTGCTGGATTGCTACCCATGAGAATTACTTTCAGGCAAGGAAAAATGTTATACTCTCTCTTTAAAATATCAATTTTTTGTGATAGCCTCTCACATAGGTCGTTTGCTATTTTTTTACCATCAATAATAATTGTCACTTCCTTGCCACTCCTTAAAGTCGGGTAATTTGATATCAAATAAATCCAATACTTTGCCAACAGAATGATTAATAATATCATCCAACGATTTCGGTTTAATATAAAAAGCAGGCACTGGTGGAGCAATAATTGCTCCCATCTCCGTTAATTTTAACATATTTTGTAAATGCCCAAGATGCAGTGGTGACTCTCGCACCATAAGAACTAACTTTCTTCTTTCTTTTAGCGTTACATCTGCAGCCCTTGTCAATAGATTGGAAGTAACACCTGATGCGATTTCAGACATTGTCTTCATAGAGCATGGTGCTACAATCATCCCTGAGGTTTTAAATGAGCCGCTTGCTATTTTTTCTCCAATCTTTTCTTCAGAATAGTAAAAATCTGCAAGTGATGTAATATCTTCAAGTTTTTCTTTAATCTCGTGAGCTAAAGTTACTTTCCCAGCACGACTTATCACTAAATGAGTTTCATAATCGACGTCTTTCAACGCTTCTAAAATACGCACACCGTAAATAGAACCAGATGCTCCACTTATTCCAATTACAATTCTGCTATTCACTTAACTCTTCTTCGTAGCTCATTCCCAATGCACGTTTATAGGTATCAAGCAATATTTCTTGTTCCTCTCTGTCATCATCATCCATCTTCCTCAGCCTAATAATTTGTTTCATCACTTTTATATCCCAACCTTCATCTGCGGCTTTTGCATATACATCACGAATGTGATCTTGCACATCCCTCTTTTCTTGTTCAAGTTTTTCGATTCTCTCTATGTAACCCTTCAACTCTTCAGCCGTTATTTTTACTGTATCTTCCATGAAACTCCACTAATTAATTGCTGCCACTAATATTACCAATTTTTACTTGCACTTCAACAACAGTAATAATATTTTTATCTTTTTTTAAAATCTTAAAGCGAAAACCATACATGGAAAACTCCTCGCCTTCGTCAGGAATGCGCTCTATTTCATTCACAATCATACCTGCTAGAGTTGTAGCTTCTTCATCAGGGAGATTCCAGTATAACTGCCTGTTAATGTCCCTAATAGTAGATTTTCCTTCTATGTGATACATATTATCAGATATTTTCTTTATAAAATTCTCCGTAATCAAATCATGTTCATCCGAAATTTCTCCAACTATTTCTTCCAGTATATCCTCAAGAGTTACAATTCCCTGCAGTGCTCCATACTCATCAATAACAAATGCAAGGTGTTTCCTGTTCTTACGGAAGTTGTGAAGTTGCACGCTGAGCGGTGTACTTTCTGGTATGAACCAAGGCCTTGACATAACTTGGGTAATGTCAACTTCTTCCGCTTTATTATTCTTTTCACGCAAAGCATTTATTAGAGCTTTCACGTGAATTACACCTACAATGTTATCTGGTTCCTTCTGCCATAAAGGTACTCTACTGTGACTGCTGGTTAAAATCTCTCTTATTAACTCTTCTTTATTCCGATCTATATCAAGAGAAAATAGGTTTCTTCTATGGGTCATAATTTGTGATATCTCTGTCTCAGCCAAATCAAGTATGCTGCTTAGCATATCTAAATCCTGTTGCAACATAGTTCCTTCACTGCGGTGAAGAGTAATCATATTACGCATTGCATCCGCTGCAGATATCACTTCCTTATCTTTATGCAGCCCACATAATTTTAGGATGAGGTTAACAATAAATTGAATACCTAGTGTCAATGGAGAAAAAATCTTTACAAAAAACAATACAAAATAAGCAGAAAATGATGCAAATTTTTCAGGATTTTGAATAGCATAAGTTTTTGGTAGAACTTCGCAGAACAATAAAATACAAAATGTCATTATAATTGTTGATAGGAGAATGCCCTCATTTCCAAAAAGATTGATAAATATTGCTGTAAATAAAGCAGAGCAAGTAATATTAATAATTGTATTGCCGAGCAATACCGTTCCTATTGTCAATTCTTTCCTATTTAATAAGCGATCTATTACCCTGGCTTTTTTGTTACCGTCTAGCTTTAGCTTATTAACTCGAGAACGGCTAATTGAGGTTAAGCCTATTTCTGCTCCTGAGAACAAAAACGATAAAACTAACAAAACAAAAATTGCTGATGATACTAAGACCAATAACCAATCCATTAAAGTACGATGTTATTGTGATAAAAAATAAAATTAATTTTACATGTTATGAGAGGCATTTGCAAGCCTGAATTTATATTGCCGAATTTTATATACCTTTAATCTTAAAAAACAAATCATAAAGCATACTACACGCTGCGTTCACATGCTCATCCTCAATGATAAGTGGTGGGGTTACCCTTACTACTTTGTTGTTTAAAACCCTAGTTATTATTAAACCTTTATCAAGAGATCGACTAATAATTTTATCAGCTACAAGAGTTGCTAGTTCTATTCCCATTAGTAACCCTTCTCCACGAACTTCTAAAATCATCTCAGGAAATTCTTTAGCTAAAAGCAACAGCTTTTCTTTTAAATATTTACTAATTCTTTTAACATGATCAAAAAAGCCTTCTTTTAGCATTATATCGAGCACTGCATTACCAACAGTCATGGCAAGTGGATTGCCACCATAGGTTGATCCATGAGTTCCTGGAGTAATTGCTTCTGCTATATAATCTTTCACTAAACATGCAGCTACAGGAAAACCGTTACCCATAGCCTTCGCACAGGTTAGCATATCAGGTTCAATGCCGACATTTTGATAATGAAATAAAGAACCGATGCGTCCATATCCGCACTGCACTTCATCAAAGCACAAAATTATTCCTTGAGCTTTTGTTATTTCCCTTACTTTTTGAAGATATTCTACGTCTAGTGGATATACTCCACCTTCGCTTTGTATGGGCTCTAAAAATACAGCAGCTATTTCATTGTTGATTTTTTCTTCTAATGCTTTAATGTCATTTCTTGGCACTTTATCAAAACCAGAAAGGAGCGGAGCAAAACCTTCGCGTGATTTTTCATTGCCTCCAGCAGAAATTGCAGCAATACTGCGGCCATGAAAGCCTCCTTCAATTGTAATAATACGATTACGTTTTGCTTGCCCTTTTGAATAAAAGTAACGACGAATAAACTTAATTGCAGCTTCTGTTGCTTCAAGCCCACTTGAGCAGAAAAAAACTTTATCTGCAAAAGTAAGGGTTGTTAAACGCTCGGCAAGCCTTTCTTGCTCGGGAATAGTGAAAATGTTAGAGCAGTGCCATAATGAGCTCGATTGCTCTTTCAGCTTATCTGTAATGTATGGATGACAATGCCCTAAAGAAGTTGTAGAAATACCTGCAGCAAAATCTAAATATTTTTTACCATCTTTATCAAAAAGATATGCCCCTTCTCCCCTGACTATAGGAGTGTCAAGTCTATTATACGCATTAACAACATGATCCATTTTATAAGTATTGTGGTATTATCTATACTATACCTGAAATGAATCCATTAACACAAAGCTTTTCCTTTAACCTCTTATGCTACTTCAACTAAAAATTTGGCTAATGCAAACCTTTTTTGTCATTCTATAGCTAAAGTGACTTGGTTTTACCAACACTTATTAGCCATTGTAAAAGTTTTTGTTTCTATTGAATGATAGTTGTAGCCTATGCAAGAAGTTTATTGACTTTGAGCGCACTTTAGCCTATACAATTTTAATATCTTAAACTACTGGACATGCCCGATCTAAAGACAATGATGTTAAATTTTGGACCTCAGCACCCAGCTGCACATGGAGTGTTGCGTCTTGTTTTAGAGATGGATGGTGAAGTGATCGAGAGGGCAGATCCCCATATTGGGCTTTTGCACCGCGGTACTGAAAAATTAATAGAACATAAAACGTATCTTCAAGCTTTGCCTTATTTTGATCGCCTTGATTACGTATCACCAATGTCACAAGAGCATGCATATTCACTTTGTGTGGAGAAATTGTTGCAATGTGAAGTGCCAATTAGGGCAAAGTATTTACGTGTCTTGTTTTGTGAACTGACGAGAATACTAAATCATTTACTGAACGTTTCTTCTCAAGCACTTGATGTTGGAGCAATGACCCCTCTTTTATGGCTCTTTGAAGAAAGAGAAAAAATACTGGAATTTTACGAAAGAGCTTCAGGTGCAAGGTTTCACGCAGCTTACATCAGGCCAGGTGGAATTGCAGCAGATGTTCCAGAAGATTTGATTGAGGATATTGCAAAGTTTATAGAGCAATTTCCAAAATATATAGACGATGTTGATGAACTTTTAACAGAAAATAGGATATGGAAGCAACGCACTGTAGGAATTAGTGAAATATCAATTAAACAGGCACTTGATTGGGGCTTTAGTGGCCCAATGTTGCGCGCTGCTGGGCTTGCTTGGGATTTGCGAAAAAGCCAGCCATATGAGATATATGATCAACTAGATTTTGATATACCGATCGGCCAAAATGGCGACTGTTATGACCGTTATCTAGTTAGAATGGCAGAGATTAGGCAATCTATCAGTTTGGTGAAGCAGTGCATAGAGAAAATGCCTGAAGGGCAAATAAAAACTGAAGATAGAAAAATTTCTCCACCGTCAAGAGCAGAGATGAAAAAATCTATGGAAGCTCTGATTCACCATTTTAAGCTCTATTCAGAAGGATATCACGTACCAGAAGGTGAGGCTTACGCAGTTGTTGAGGCACCAAAAGGTGAGTTTGGAGTGTATATAGTTTCAGATGGTACCAATAGACCTTATAGGTGCCGAATAAGAGCACCTGGCTTTGCGCATTTACAAGCCTTAGACTTTATGGCAAAAGGACACATGCTTGCTGACGTTGCAGCAATTATTGGCTCACTCGATATAGTTTTTGGTGAGATTGATAGGTAATCATTGGTACCCGTTCAGGCAATGGCGTCATGCAAGTAGCTGACACATAACTGTACGAACATTTGTTTGCAAAGGCAGTATGTTAAGTGTTATAGCCGATTTTGCCTCAAACACAAAGGCAGTGCCTTGACTACTTGGATCCAGAAAAATTGATTGTGTACTATACAACATTTTTGATCAAAAGCGTAACCGTTCACTGTTAGACTGCATTCTGTGATTTTTAGCAAAACATGATCTTTCATTTGAGCTTCCTTCAATTTAAAATAAATACAGAAAATTGCTGCCTATAGCTAAACTGACTTAGATTTACCAACAATCGTCATCCCGCTACTTGTTAGCGGCTAAGAGATACCGCGGCGGCATAGCTATCTTCAAAAATATGGTTGAATAATTGTGTGTATAATTATTAATATTTTTAAACACTTTGGCTATGGCTTTATCTAAGTTTCTCGACCCTAAGCTGGATTTAACCTTCAAAAAAATATGTAGGGTCAAGAACTGGCGCGCCTACTTTAGGGTTTGGTGGCTGATCCATTGTTTTCACAATAGGCCTCAATCCAAATTCCCATGTTAACGTTTCCAGCTCCCGCCTCGTCAAACGCAGCATCCGCACTACGCTTTCCTAGCAGATTCTTTACCAAAGTTTATAACATATTGTGCTGGTGATGCTTTCGGTTTGTAATACCTTATTCTATAGTCTGAATATAGACCCAGCGTTTTGTATATCCATTCGCTACTCCACTTCTTCCAACCAAACCCTCTCTTCACTTTCAGCTAATAAGTGATTTTCTATTTCACCTTCCAAACTTGCCTCCAGCAGCTTTTTTATAAATGGTGTAAATGCTCCATCCCTTCCTGTTAATGGTCTGCCTTCCCTTATTGATGACAGTATATTTGCTTCCAGTTCTTTGTAATCTACCAAACCGGTAGTTCTGTTTACTACTTTCTGACTCATTGTCAAACCTCCATTTTTTTTATATCAATTTATTACTTTTTTTTTGGTTTGACACACTTTTTTGAACATTCCCTGTTAAGATGCCTAATCTACTTTCAGCTCCTCAGTATGTAAACTGCGTGGTAAAGACTCTAATTCCTTTGCAGCACTTAAACTTTTATTTTTTGCATGTATACCAAGCTTATTGAATTCTCGAGCAGCAGGAAACACCCTTGCTTCAAGAGAGCCAGCAGTTTTATTATAATGATCAACAGCACTTTTTAAGCTCCTGCGCAAATTATCAAAGTTTTCACCCATTGTGCAAATGCGCTCATATAAAATATGACCTAGTTCACTGATTTTCTTTGCGTTTTCAGCTATCATCTCTTGCTTCCATCCATACGCTATTGCTCTCAGCAACGCAATTAGAGTGATCGGTGTTGCAATGATCACTTTTTTTTCCACTCCAATCTCTATCAAAGCAGGCTCATATTCCAGTGCTGCGCTAAAAACCCCCTCCCCTGTTAAGAAAAGCACCACAAGTTCTGGCGTATTTTCAAATTGATTCCAATACTCTTTTTTACCCAAATCATTTATGTGTTTTTTTATTGCCAGGGAATGGTTCTTTAATTTCTCCTTTTGTATTTGCAAATCATTTTGTGATATAGCATCCATGTAAGAATCAAGCGGCACTTTAGCATCTATTATTATTTGCTTTCCAGATGGCATTTTGATTATTAAATCAGGACGCAATAAATTATCCTCGTTTTTATCAATCACTGACGGCTGAGTAAAAAAATCGCAATACTCAATCATTCCTGCCATTTCTACCACTCTTTTGAGTTGCATTTCACCCCATTTGCCCCTAATGTGAGGTTTCCTCAGGGCATTAGCAAGGTTGGAAGTTTGGTTCATCAGCGCTCCAATTTGCTCCTTTAAACCTTCATAGGCCCCTACCCTCTCCTTTTCTAGCTCACGTATTTCATTATCGAATTTTTCTAATTTTTCTTTTATTGGAGTTACAACTTCGTTGATCGTTGCTTGTCTTTTTTTGAAATCGCTTTCCGTTTCTTTTAATTTACTATCGATTACTTCCTTTGCTAAGTTCAGAAAATTATTGTTATTTGTTTGCAAAGCATCAAGAGAGAGCGCTTTAAAAGTGTTTGTTAATCTCTCCTCTGCTTTTGTTAGTAATTCTATTTCCTTTTTCTTTTCCTCACGTTCTTTTTGCAGAGTTACTTCAAGTTCTGCTTTTTTGACCCTTAAATCAACTATTTCTTCATTCTTCGTAAGCAAAGTTTGCTTTGTTTCTTGAAGTTCTTGCTCTAATTTACATAAATTACCCTCAAGGTTTGCTTTCTTTTCGCTCAGTTTTTTTACGATAATGTAGAAAAATAGTAATAGAGAGACAACCAGAGCTATAGAATTGAAAAGCATCAGAATAAAAAAGCTGTATTTACAATTCTATATGATTTTTGTGTGTATAAGAAAGAAAAAAGGAGCACCTAAAGAGGTGACCTTACCCAGAAAAAGTAGAGAGAAAGTTAAGACGTTTTTATCATGAGAATAAATTGTGCAGGAATGCAATAGTTAATAGTAGAATGTCTACGTTATTTGTTATAAAAGATTTCTATGTATTCAAATATGGCAGTTCTGGTTTGTTGAGCGAGAAGTATCAATAAGCAGCTCCCTTTTAAGTGAACTTTTCTGCAACAGAGTTATCGTAACAACAGCCCTTATGGCTCATGCTGGAAATGATGTTTTTTGTATTCAATAGAAATTGGTAATTTTGAGAGGTATACTGTGACCCTTGATCGCTATGTAACAGCAGATTTTTATCGGGTTTGCGTTTATCAACGGCCATCAATAAAGAATCTATAACTAATTATCATGTTACTCATTAACCACCATGCGTGAATATAGGTCAATTATTGCCGCCAACAACCTTCTTTAGTTTTTATGTAGGTAATCCCAAACTTTATTTGGCTGATCAGTAGTAAAATTTTGATCCAATGTGTTCGGAGCCACAACTCGGTTGCTTATTTGCTGTTTTTTATTTTTGAACCTTCGTCTAAACTTGGCTTTAATGCCATTTTCTTGCATAACACTTTGTACTGTTTTAATTTTTGCCTAAAGCTTTTAATTCAGCGTGAATTTTAGGGGCTCCATATCTGCATTTAGAAGCTTGATTATTTTTTGAATATCTGCTAGAAGCCCTTCTTTTGCTAATTCTTTACTGCTTTTTTCCTTAGCAACCAATACCACCAGTACAAAACCCTACATAGTTCCTGTGTTTTATAGCAATTTCTATATAAAAGAATACTTTACTCTTTTTCTTTGCCCAGGGCTTTTTTTAAGATGTCTCTTTCTCTTGTTAGTTCTTTTTTTAGATCAAATCTTTCTTTGTTATAAGGAGCCTTTGCCTGGAAATGCGTATGCTCCAGACATTTTTCCATCATATTTTCTTACTTAACATACTGCCATCTATACCTAGATCTTTTGCTATTTTTGTACTTGCTTGACCTGTTTCTTTAACCAGCTTAACAGCTTCTAATTTGAATTCTGCTGTATATTCTCTTCTATTTGTCATATTTTGAAAAAACGTTTTATTTTACTCCAAAAACGTCTTAACTTTCTCTCTACTTTTTCTGGGTAAGGTCAATTTACCGCCGCGGCGCTAACTAGTAGCGGGATGACGGGTTACCAAATTGTAGAAGTTGCTTTAGCTATAAATTCAAGTTTTATCAATGTCTTGTGTTGTTACCCAAATAATGGTTGTGCAAGCGCTTAATTTTTTGATCAAAAAGGAACAAGTTTAGTAAAAAATAATGATATTATTAGTGGAACATAAAACAGTCCCACTGCAGTACTGATTAGAAGCAACAGAGTAGCTTTATCTGGTTGATAATTCAAAATATTAGCAAGTATTATACTGGACCCAGAAACTGGAATAATAGCCAGCAACATCAGTGCTTTATATATGCTCTCATCGTATATACCTATAACATGCTTGTCTAAAAGGACAATTCCTAAAACAAACAGTGGCCAGAATACGTACTTTGCTGTAATAGTGATCAAAGCAAGCTTCCAATCTATTTTAAAGCTTGCAATATTCGCAATGCTCACTCCAAGTAGCACCATTCCTAATGTGACAAATGTACTTCTAATATTCATCATAACATCTGTTAAAAAAGTAGGTATTTGTATATCGTATATACTTAAAAAGAAGCCCAGAACCATCGCATAAAGCGAAGGAAGTTTGAACAACTTTAATATGCATTCTTTTGCGGTATAAATACCATTTGCAGCTATGTAAAATCCTAAGCTGTTTTCAAATAGCGCCATTCCTATATAACAAACAACATATACAGATACTGAATCTTCATCAAATAAAGCCATGGCAATCGGCAGGCCAAAATAACCCATACTTGTGCTGCCCGAGCTAAATGCTAATATGTTTCTTGTGTTATCCTTAAATAAAAAAGAAGAAAGATAATACACTGATAAGGACATAGTGCTACCTATAAACCATATCAAAATCGGCAGAGAAATTACTTTTAAGTTAACTTCTGTATGAGAGACTCCATATAAAATCACTATTGGATTAGCTATATAAAAAAGTATTTGAGATATAGTGTTTCTATCAATTTTAAGATATTTTCCTGCTAAGTAACCAATAAATATTGTAATATAAATAGGTAATATTTTGAGAAAAAGAGTAAGGAACATACTAGCCTATTGTAATATTTTTGATTGATAAAGTGACATTAGATCTTAAGGTGTTGTAAAAGTAAACAAAATTTATTTTCCAATTTATCCAGCTCATAGTTAATTAAATTAGTGCCAAAATTTGTTTTTACATAGGACTTAAGAATGACATTTGTATGATAAAATTATGTTAAGTTTCTGTAAAGCTTCTTGCATATTTTTGAATAATGACATATTTACTAAAAATTAAACTGCTTGTAGTAATTTAGACGGACTGTTGAAAAAGTAAGAGGAAATAAGTAAAGTTAGGACAGAGAGTAAGAGCTTTAACATAGTTGTCATATTTTTCTTTAATTAACCCTAGTGTCCAATTTATCCACCATTCCTTCACATGAGGTGTTTCTAACCATTTTAATAACAGTAAAAAATGTTTTCTTTCAACGCTTTAAATGTGATATTTTTATTCATTAATTAAAAATCTCAAATGTTACTACCATTTCTGTTAATCCTGTCTCTCATTGCCAAGTTCATTGAAATTGACATTTCCGTACCTAGTTTTCCTGATATGGTGCACTATTTTAACGTACCGGAAGGCATAATTCAATTAACTATTGCTTATAATTTCCTAGGCTTTTGCATAGGAGGGTTGTTTTTTGGTCCATTGTCTGAATGCTATGGCAGAAGGAGAATTATGATCATAGGTAACACTTTGTTATTAATCGGTGCTGTTGGTTGTGTTTTTGCACCGTCGATTTTTTGGCTTTTAATCTCTCGCTTTGTTCAGGGCATTGGTGTTAGCACATCTGTAGTTGTGTTTGCAATCGTTGCAGACAGCTACAAAGGCGACGAAGCGGTGAAATTTATTGGAATCATGAATTCTGTTCTTACAGTTGTCATGGCAATTGCGCCAGTGTTAGGCAGTTTCATCAATGAAATTGTAGGATGGCGTGGTAATTATGCAACTGTTGCAATACTTTGTTTGATCTCTTGGGTTTTGCTGCTTTTAGCGTTACCAGAAACAAAAAAGAACCGCGATATTTTCAGTTTGAAAAAAACGATGAAAGATTACAGAAAACTACTATCTAATCTGAGGTTTGTTACGTTGTCTTTGATGTCAAGCCTCTTTTCTGCTGCGTATATGTCATTCATTACTTGTGGACCTTTTCTGTATATGAAGACTTTTGGTTTATCTAGCACTATTTATGCACTACATCAAGGTGCAATAGTTGGGTGCTTCTCACTCATCAGTCTATTTGCTGGCAAAATCTTGCAGAAACTTGGAGCAATAAAGTGTGTAATTTCTGGTACGAGCGTGGGTGCTATTGGGTCTCTATTGCTTGTAATATTCAGTATAATTGTACCCCACTCTTTCTACTTAGTAACACTGTCTATGATTATTTTTTCTATCGGTTGTGCAATTTTCCAGCCAGTGATTTTTAATGCATCAATAAATGTTTTCCCTGAAATTAAAGGCACAGCTTCTTCTGCAGTCTCGTTCATTAGAGCTTTTATCATGGCTATTTTTATCGGCTTAACAAGCTACATTTACAATGGTCAAACAATTAGTGTAGCTGTTCTTGTTCTATCCGCGGTAGTACTAGAACTTATTTTTACTGTCTATCTATTGCGTTTAAAAGATCCTATGTAATTAATAAAGATATTCCATTGTAGGCTGCTAACTTTCCCCGGCCAATCTTTCTGCTTCATTACGTGAGATTAGTGCCTCAATAAATTCATCTAGTTCACCTTCTTTTATAATCTGCTCTAGCCGATGTGAAGTTAGATTAATTCTGTGGTCTGTTATTCTTGATTGTGGAAAATTATATGTTCTTATGCGCTCGGAACGATCCCCAGAGCCAATCTGACTTTTCCTCATTGTTGACCTTTCCATTTCTTTTTTTTGTCTTTCAATTTCGTATAGCCTTGCCCTCAATACTTTGAGCGCTTTAGCTTTATTTTTATGCTGCGATTTTTCATCTTGCTGTATCACAACTATCCCTGTTGGCAAGTGGGTGACCCTTACTGCGCTGTCAGTTGTATTCACTGATTGCCCTCCAGGACCACTGGATCTATAAACATCTATTCGTAAGTCTTTTTCTTCTATTTTAAAGTCAACTTCTTCTACTTCAGGTAATATCGCAACAGTAGCGGCAGAGGTATGCAACCTTCCTGAAGATTCAGTTTCTGGCACTCTCTGTACTCTGTGCACTCCTGATTCAAATTTCAACCTTGCAAAAACTTCTGTTCCATTAATGAGTGCAGAAGCTTCCTTATATCCACCTATACCTGTATTAGAAATGCTTATTGGCTCGAACTTCCAATTTCTTCTTTCTGCATATTTTTGATACATACGAAATAACATTGCTGCAAATAATGCTGCTTCTTCTCCGCCTGTACCTGCTCTAATTTCTAATATTGCATTTCTTGAGTCATCTTCATCTTTGGGCAATAATGCTAACTTTAATTTTGCTTTTATTTTTGGTAATAATACCTTGTGCTTTTCGAAAAATTCTTCTTTTGCTAACTCTTTTATATCACCTTCGCTGTTTTCATCTTTCATTATTTCTTCTAAGTCTGAAATTTCCTCTTTCAGCGTGTTATATTCATCAATTATCTTGATTATTGGCCTGAGCTCAGAGTATTCCTTTGAAAGGGTAATGAATTCTTTTTGACTTAAATTGGTAGGATTTTCCAAATTCCTCTCTATATCATTAAATTTTTTCTTTAAGTCTTGTAAATTATTTTCCATATCCATATAGCACAGATCTAGCTAAGTAATATATACTGAAATAAAAAATTTCTTATATCAAGCAATAACACTATAATATATCTACTACCTTCTAGTTGAATATAATGGCAAAACAGATAACATCAAACTGCAATTTCATATTTGGAGCTTCGGACATAAAATCATTACCAGATGAATCGGCTCCAGAGATTGCGTTTGCTGGTAGATCAAATGTAGGAAAATCCAGTCTGATCAACTTACTGATAAACAGCAAAAAAGCTGCCAGAGTTTCCTCTAAACCTGGATGCACTAGACAAATAAATTTTTACTCTATGTACGATGATAAGTTCAGGCTTGTTGACCTGCCAGGGTATGGCTACTCTCATGCAGGCAAGGAGGAAATTATACAATATTTAAACTTAATTGAGTATTATCTAATTCAAAGAGAAAATCTAAGAAGAGTGTTTGTGTTGATAGATAGCAAGGTAGGATTAAAAGAAATAGACAAAGACTTCATTTATTGGTTAATATATAATAACATTAACTTTAACATTGTGCTAACAAAAATAGATAAAGTAAGTCAAAAAAGCTTAGGTGCTGTTATAGAAGATATTCAAAAATGGATTAATAATGAGAATGTGTCAATTCATCAAATGAGCATCCGTGTTAAGCATAAAATAACCAAGGTAAGAGATGAGTTTTTCAAGTTTACAAGATAAAAAAATGAAGAGTAGTGAATTTTTAAAGGGTGAGGTATCATTTGAACAAAAAGCAGAAATATTACTTGAAGTGCTATCTAACATACCTAGCTTTGTAGGCGAGACTTTTGTCATTAAATGCGGTGGTACAATAATCTTAGATGAAACACTATTTAATACTTTTGTGCATAATGTTGTCTTGTTGAAGCAGCTTGGTATAAATCCGGTAATAATTCATGACGGAGAATATGAAATTAACTCAGTGTTAAAAATGCTGGATATGAACAGTAAGTTTGTGAATGGTATCAGACTTACAGACAAAGACACTATGAAAATCATTGAAATGGCACTGTGTGGTTCAGTTAATAAAAAAATTGTTCAGTATATAAATTCTGCTGGTGGTTCAGCTATTGGATTATGTGGAAAAGATGGTAACTTAATTAAAGCCGAAAAAATAACCGCTACGCTTAGAGAAGATAGATCAAATAATATCGAAAAGATATTAGACATGGGGTTCATCGGTAGACCCACTGAAATCAATCCTGATATATTATTTTTTATTGAAGAATCAGATTTTATACCAGTTATTGCACCAATTGGTCATGGAAAAGATGGGGAAACATATCATATTGATGCCGATAGCACTGCAAGCGCAATCGCAATCGCAGTTTCTGCATCTAAAATGATAATCTTGAGTGACACAGATGAAGAAATAGATAAAATTGGTGGCAGGAAGATATCTGTTAAAAATTTAAATGCATCGATTGATTGTGGGAAAATTAAAGGGGAAAAATTTATTGAAAGGCTTATGGCATACGTTAAAATGGCGGAGGAATGTGCTGGAGTTGTTCACATAGTTGATGGTAGAATACCTAACATTATGCTTGATTTATTTACTGAGAGTAATTCAAGCATATCGATTGTGAGTGATTTATAGCTATACTGCTTGCAACTACACGAATACCAAGAGGGTGTCATTCAAGTAGCTGACACTGGAATGACAACAATCTACGTCATACCGCGATTCATTCGCGGTATCTCTAGATCCCGCTAACAAGTAGCGGGATGACGGTTGTCAGGGTGTCATCCCAGCGCCCTTATGATGTCATCCCAGTGCCCAGACACTGGGATCCAGAAGACTTAATTTCAACCAAGTGGCTGCATAATAAGGACTAGATTCCAGACTGGAATGACATCATAGAGGCACTGGGATGACAAAAAAAGGAGCACTGAACTTGTCAAGGAATTTTATGGCCTAGCGTCACGCGCTGGAATGACATCATTTACATTTATCACTTTTGCAGATACAATTTACATGCTATAATTGAGTCTTCATAGATGGTAAATTGGAGTGCAAAGAAGTAAAATTAAAGTAGAAATAAAAAGATTATCACACGGAGAAGACTTGTCTCTTCCATGTTATGCAACTACGCAGAGTGCTGGCATGGATCTTTATGCTGCATTGAATGATTCTGCTGTTTTAAATCCACTTGAAAGATTACTTGTTCCAACTGGAATTGTGATTGCAATACCAAACGGTTTTGAGGGGCAAATCCGCCCACGTTCTGGTCTTGCTGCAAAACATGGAATCACTGTCTTAAATTCTCCGGGCACTATAGACTCTGATTATCGAGGTGAAGTTAAAATTTGTCTAATTAATCTAAGTAATCAGCCATACGAAATAAAAAGAGGAGATAGAATCGCACAAATCCTTATTTCTCCTGTATCTCAGGTAATTTGGGATGACAGAGAAGAATTCTGCGCAGAAGAAACCGGTCGCAATGCAGGGGGCTTTGGCTCAAGCGGCAGGTAGCTTACGAAAAAGCTTGACTATGACAGTTTTTTTATTTAAGCATATTAATATTTGAGGTCGTTTATGCTAACTTTCAAAAATCACTGTGGTCAATTCCACAAAACAAATACTGCACTTGTTGCACTTACTTCTTTGTATGTCATAGGCGCAGCAGTAGCACTTTCAGCACCATATTGGGTGTCTTCAACTTGCACGCTTGCTCCACTTGCAGCTTTTGCAGCTACACCACTTGGAATCGGTATATTAGCAATTGTTGCTGTTGCACTGGTTAGTTCAGCAATGTACGCTATCAGCAAAAACAATGAAATATCTGAGTTGAGAGCTCCGAAGATTGTTGTTAATAACGATAGAAAAAACGGTAAAGAAACAGCATTGCTAGTAACAAAAGACACATTTAAGGAAATGGCAAGGAATAACCAAGTTAAAGATGAAGAAGGTAAGGTAGAAAAGGGTAAACATTATATAGCCTTCAGCTTAGAAGGCAAGAACTACCGTATTATTGTTGATATTAATCAGCTTACCAATACGCTAGGCAATACTTTACTCTTCGAGATAGGTTCACTAAAAGAGAAAAACGATGAAGGTAAGTTCGAGGCAGTAAATGAAACAAAGTGGAATAAAACATTAGGTTTAGACAAAGATGGTGCTAAAGGGGTTAACACTTATTTAGGCTCACTTATTGTTGAACAAGTTGCTTCTCAACAACAGACAGTATAGCCAAGTGAAATAAAAGAGGTAGATTAAGTCTGCCTCTTTGTTTTTTTTGATTTTTAGTGTTACGCGCATAACTGCATGGATGTTGCGATTCTCAAGGCAACGTATCTGTTTAGATGCATGGCTAATGCTGAAACAAAAATTCCAGTGTTCCCTTTCTTGTCATCCCAGTGCTTGACACATAACTGTACAAACATTCATTTTTGAAGGTAAATTGCACAACAGATAATGTCATTCCAGTGCTCCCTTTCTTGTCATCCAAGTAGCTGACACTGGGATGGCTTTGTTGCATCACACTTTATGAGATGGTGATTTATGGTAAATTCATGTAACTATCTCAAATTTAGCCATACCAATATCAGTGAATTTATTAAGCAAATAGCATTTGATTAGCAGTTCTTTTTCTCGATTTATCTCAGATTTATTCCTAAAACTAAATCCGAATATTTGCTTTAATCTTGAGAAAAACCCTTCAATATAAGATCTTTTCCCATAATTTACTTCTTTTTTCCATTCTTTCATGCCATCTTCACCGTATAATTTTATTAACCTAATAGCAGCATTCCTGTCAGACATATAATCTATTTCTGGATGTTCTGCCGCATTGTTTATTGGTGGAATTTTTGTCTTTATATCATATTCGTTACACAACTTATAAAACTTGTGCCTATCACATGCCCTATCTGCATATAGTACTTTTATGACATACTGAAAATCGACTTCTTTTAGCAAATCACAAGCTCCATAGTGATCAGAGTAGACACCGTTACTGTATTTTACAGCTATGGCTTTTTTGCTGTTTGTATTCAACATTACATGCAATTTTCTTGTCTGTTCATAGCTGCGATACTTTCTATCTTCGCTATTTTCTTTGCTATGACCAGGAGTGTTGTTGTATATACTAATTCCTGTACTGTCTATAGCAATTTCGATATCTTCCATATTATTTTTATCAATTCTGCAATCATTGATCTTAATATTGAGTTTCTTAAACCTTCTTGATGATTGTGAATAGCTGATAACTTGCAAATTTTTCCCAATTTGCTCAAGGTATCCTGCTATAAACCCAACTGTTTGCCTCAGGCCTATTCTAAATAAACAAGTTATTATGTGCACCAAAATTACAACTTTATCGCTATAAATATTGTTGCCACCTGGTATTTTTGGACCATTCTCGTACCACTTTTCTATGGCTTCGTTGATATAATGAAAAATATTTCCTCTTTTTTCTAGAAATTTGTTATATTCGCTATGGTTACTGACCCTCATTTTTTGTGGCATATTTTTTCTTTCAAGGTTAAATGGCTATTTTATAATGAATTTTGTCAGTAGCCACCAGATTTTTTCAGTTGCTATGCAACAAAGCCATTCCAGTGTCAAGCACTGGGATCTGGTAGACAATGTTCATACAGCAGCTACTCGGATGACACCTTGTGCTTGCTGGCTATAATTGCTAAGGATTTTTATTTAATTTAACTGCATCTTTTGCCTTATCCAATAACCCATTAATAAAACCAATTTCGCTTGGTTTATCAAGTAAATCAGATGCAATGTTAGTATATTCATTAATGACAACTGGAACTGGCGTATCACAATTAGCTAACTCACATATTGCAACACGCAAAATAGATAAGCTTATAAGATTTAACCGTGAAAGGGACCAACTTGGGTGTAAATAAGACTCTATTATTTTATCATATTCTTCACTGCTTTTTATAACCTTATATAACAAGTTTTCTAAGAACTGATGTTCAAATTCTTCACATTCAAATATATCTTTCAACTTATTTATGTAGTCCTTAAGCTCACAATTTTCCAGTTTAAAAGTGCTTTTGTTGTAACCTACGAAAATATTTGAATAAGCAATTTGTACAGCAAGAAATCTTGCCGTGCTTCTTTTTATGCGCCACTTTTTATCTACTGGTTTTTCCTCCATTATTTTAATTTATTGTGTAAATCTATCATACGCAAAACAGTTGAGGCTGCATGGCCACCAACGTTCTTTTTGTTTTTATCAGCTCTAACTAGTGCTTTATCTTTGCTGTCAGCGGTAATTACACCCATACCAAGGGGTATTGCATAATGCATAACAACCTCATTTAAGCCTTCAATTACTCCTTTACAAACATATTGATAATGATCGGTTTCACCGCGAATTACGCACCCAAGAGCTAAATAACCATCATAATTAGTATGCCCACTCTTGACTGCAAAAAGAATTGTAGCTGGTATCTCAAATGTACCAGGAACCTCAACTACATCGTAACTGGCATTACTGCCTTTTAATTTATCAATTGCACCTTCAAGCAAAAGGTTCGCTATTTCAGTATAATAAATCGAATTAACTATTAGTATTCTCGACATTTACTACCACTTTTTTTGTTAAAAACAACTTTATTAATGACTGTTGAATTAGAGTTATAATATTACTAAATATCCAATATATTACCAGGCCGGCAGGAAAAGAAGAAAAAATAAAGACAGAAATGTAAGGTAAAAACTTCATAACATTTACTTGAATATCATCTTTACTGGTTTGATCTTTCTCACTTAGCTTCTGCTGAATTATCATGGTGGCACCGAAAATTATAGGTAAAATGCCTATAGAAATAGGAAAGTTATAATTAAACAACCCAAATAATGTAAAGATGTTCGTTGGGTCAGGAGCTGAAAGATCCTTAATCCATAAAAAAAAAGGAGCATGCCTCATCTCTATAGTAACAAATAATACTTTATATAGAGCAAAAAATACCGGTATTTGTATTAGCATGGGAAAAATGCTCGACATTGGATTTACGTTGTTTCTCTTAAACAATGCAATTGTCTCTTTATGCTGCTTTAAGCTGTCATTTTTATACAACTCTTTTATACGAGTTAATTCAGGCTGCAGGCTTTTTACCTTAAACATCGAAATATATGATCTATTAAATAAGGAAAGCATCAAAAGTTTGATTACTAAAGTCAGCAATAATATTGCTAAGCCAAAATTTTTTAAAACGAAGTTAAAATATTCAAGCAGTAAAAACACTGGTTTAGTTATAAAGTAAAGAACACCAAAATCTACAGCTTTATCAAACAGGGGTATATTGAGAGTGTCCTTATAAGAATCCAGTAAATTCAACTTTTTTGCTCCAGCAAAAAAATAATTCACATTAGAAACGCTTGCACCAGGAAGTATGCTCTTGTAAGGTTTGACAAAATCTACTTGGAATTTATCAGTATTATTAACGTTTGTGTGTTTAATGCTTACATTTATTTTATCAGATTTTTCAGGTATGATGGCTGTGAGCCAGTATTTATCAGCAAAACCAAACCAATTTTTTTCACTCGTGCTTGCTTTTATTAAATGTTTTTTGGAAATATCCTTATATGTCCACTCCTCTAGTTTATTATCAAATGCACCCAGTACTCCTTCATGGGATATCCAATAAGATTCGTTGATATTGTCACGTTTACGGTTAATTTTACCATAAGGAACCAAAACTACATTATCCTTTGTATTATTTTCAACAACTTGCTCAACTTTAAACATGTAATTATCGTCGAGGTTAATTTTCATTCTAAATAAAATGCCATTCTCATTGTCCCAAGATAAATTGACCTCTTTTTGATTAAGTTTATCTGCTCGCCAGACTGCTTTAGAATCTGGAACTTTAATCTTGTTACTCGGATCGAGCCACCCAAATTCTGCAAAATATACATCTTTTGATTCTGCAGGTGACAGTAACACCACTTGTGGAGAAGAAGAACTCGGTTCTAAGTGGTAATTAGTTAAAATTAAGTCATCAAACCTTGCACCTTTCAGAGAAATTGATCCTTTAATCATGTTATTGGTTAAACTAACCCTCTGTTCTCGAGTAGAATTAATAATTTCAGAACGATTTTGGTATATTATAGGAGCAAGGTCGTTAAAAGATTCGATATGTTCAATATTTTCAATCAATGGCTGGTTTTGGTTTGTACTAAAAAAATTATCATAAATAATACGCCAAGACACCATGATTAACATGGAAAGGATAGCTGCCAAAATTAAACTTTTTGCTTCTGACATGAAATTAAATCAAACATATCTTCTTAAAGTGTATACTAAATATTGTACTAAAACAATGAAATTTACTTATTTTTAATAATAACTTTTAACGCTGATCTTTAAAATTTATTTTAATAGCTTCAAATTTTAACAATATGAACGCGGTGAAAAATCTAGTTATTTGGTTGCTAATAATAGCCACTACTGCAATGCTTATTGATTCACAAAGGGACAAACTAAGCGACAGATTTCTCAGTACTTTTTTACCATATAAAGGAAGAATTCAAAATAGCGGTCAGAATAGTGGAAGTATTGAATTTACGAAGTCATATGATGGACACTTTTATATTCAGGCTCAAGTCAATGATCGCAATATAACGTTTTTGCTTGATACTGGAGCAACCGATATTGTTCTATCACAAAAAGACGCATTACATGTTGGTATTAACTTACAAAATGTTCAGGATTTTAAAATATATGAAACTGCGAAAGGTCAAATAAAAGCTGGAGTGGTTCAAATACCTCAAGTTAAAATAGGAAATTTTTTGATTAATGATGTACAGGCAAGCGTTAACACTCATTCTATGTCTCATTCACTACTTGGAATGAGCTTTTTAAGGTATTTTCATTTCACTATAAGAGATAATAAGTTGATATTATACCGCGACTAAACACTTCTACAATCTACTTATCAAAGCTCTGTAGGTCAATATAGGAGCAGAAATAAATATTGCAGAACAAGTGCCAATCAAAATACCAAAAAAAATGATCAAGCTGAAGTCTCTCACTGCATCTGTGCAGATTAATACCAAAGGAAGAGCAGCAAGAAGGGTTGTACCAGAAGTTAATATAGTGCGAAATAATGTAGCGTTGATACTTGCATCTACTACCTCACTCATCCGCCCACTTTTACCACTCCTGCGATACTCTCGAATCCGATCATATATAATTACTGAGTTATTGATTGAATAACCAATGACAGTAAGGAGAGCTGCAACTGATGAAATATTAAACTCAATGCCAGTTAGGCTAATAAAACCAACAGTTAAAATCACGTCATGAATCAGTGCTGTTATTCCACTGAATCCACATTGCCAATTAAATCTAAACCAAACGTAAAAAAATATTCCAACAATCGCGATCAACATGGATAACATTCCTTCAAATATTTGTGTTGAGCTTATTTGTGGGCCAACATAGTCTATTTTACGATAGCTTATTGAGCTCCCCAGCTTTTCTTCTAGTATGCTTTTTATCTTTTTGATTTTATCTTCATCTCCTTCATCTTTAAAACGCATGACTAAATTATCACCCGCTTTTGAACTCTGCACTGTAAAACCATTTTCTTTTAATGCATCGAGAATAGAGTGATTCTCATCTGAAGATTTTATCTCTATCAAAATTCCGCCTGCAAAGTCTATGCCTAAGTTCACTCCACGCAGCACAACAGTGAATATTGAAAAGATGATAAGAATAATGCTAATTAATGCAGTCAAATCCCTATATTTACTAAACTTGATATCGAGGTTGTCTGGAATGAGTCTAAGTGCCATGCTATTTACTTAAACTTGAATTTTATATACTTTTCAAAAAATTCACTAGTTTATTCTGTGATTGTTTGATTATGTCAATTTTTCCATCAGTTAATTCTTGTCTGTCAATTAAGTTCTATCTAGCTTGCATACTACCATTTTGAAGTACATTACAAAAGCGAAATACTGCCAATTTGGCCCATCATTTTATCTCTGCAAGCTTATCCCCCCCTTGCTATGTTAGCAACGCAACCTAAGCTAGGTTCCTTCATAGCAGTGTTAGGTACACTGCCATATCTTTCAAAACTTTCATGCTCTATAGCTTCCTCAACACTTTTTCCTCCTAAAAGACAGTTTTCCCCTAAACTTTTTCCCCTATTTTTTAACTCATTAAGCCTTGCTCTGTTTTCCCCATCAATCTCCACTTTTATTTTATTGCTGCCTTTCTCACTAGGACTTAGATAAATACTTATCTCTCCTACCTCAGTAGTAAAAGACATTTCAATACCACCTTTTGAGACATCCATGTAATTTCTTTTTCCCCCTATTTCTTCTACATTTTCAACTCTTACTATACTTTCTCCAATTTTGAGTATGCCAACTCTTAAATTTAAGTCTTTGGCTTTTTCATTGTTTAGGATTTCTGCAACTTCAACAATACTATCTTGCGAGTACTCTATACAAAAATATCTATTATCCTTGTCTACTCCTAATACATTTTGAGTCTGCTTGCTTTTGTTTACAATACTTTCATATGCTAAACCTTTTAGCTTGCTTTCAATTTCCTTACATTTCTCAGAAAGACCATCATCAAATCCATTACAAGTAACTATCTGCTCAAACTCATTCCCATCGAAAAAATTATGGCGTTTTACTTTCCCACCTTCTAACAATAAATTACTAACAATGCTTTTGATAATGTCCTCTTCGGACACTTCATTTTTTTTGTTACAGTTTTGACCTTTACTTTCTTTGTTACAGTTTTTATCTTTACTTTGATAGGGAAAGTTATCAAATACAAAAGTGTTACTTCTGTTACTTATATGACTACCACTAGTAAGATCTTTTATTTCTTCAAATACTGTATTTGTTACAGTTTTGTTACAACAACTACATTTTAAATTTAACATTACTTCTTTTTCTAAGTATTTAGCTACTATGCACTTAATACTTTCTGGAGTATTTTTTATATCTTTTTGTTCATTTTGTTCTGTTATACCTCTCACCTCCCCACAGCATTTATCAATCAGATCCTGTTTACTTTGAGTTAACGACATTTTTAGTTTCATAAAAAGTGAGTCTTTTAGAAAAGGATTATCATCTTCTAGGTCCCGATCATTTTCTGAATCCAAATCATCTGTTAACTCCATTGAATCAAGATTACCTGAACTATAGTACGAACCCTTTTTTGAGTCCGAACTATCTTCTGAGTTCCCATCACTATCTGACCAATTGTCAACTTTCGGAAATTCTGAGCTTTTCTGTTCAGAGGTTGTCCGGAAACAAGTAAAAGGCTATAATATCTGAAATTTTAGTACGGGGTAAAGATGAGAAAAAAGTATCCAACAGATCTAAGAACCTGTCTTGAAAGGAGTTAAGCAGCTAATTTAGTAAGCATAGAAGTAATCATATTAAATAAGATATTGTTTTTTGAAGTAAGAGGAGAATGCTCGTAATCCTTGCTCATGCGTCTAAAATTGGAAAGCCAAGCAAAGGTTCGTTCTACAATCCAACGTTTAGGAATAACCTGAAATCCTGTATCAACCAATTTCTTGGTAATCGTTAGCAAACATCCAGTTTCCAACAAACATCGATTTTGTAATTTACCTTTGTATCCTTGATCAGCAAAAAACTTACGTAATGTTGGAGCTTTGCATTTAGCTTGAATAAAAAGATTGGTAGCACCATCACGATCCTGAATGCTTGCGCTGTGTACCTCTGCAGTAATTACAAGACCTAGTGTATCTACAATAATATGGCGTTTTCTACCCTTTATTTTTTTACCGGCATCATATCCTCTTGATCCCCTTTTTGAGTCGTTTTCACTGATTGACTGTCAATTATACCTACTGAAGGTGTTTCATTTTTACCAACCATTTTTCTTACCTCTTTTACTAGCATGTCATGTATTTTTTTCAATTTTCCATTATTACGCCACCTGATAAAATAGTCATACACCGTTTTCCATGGGGGAAAATCCTTTGGTAGCATTCTCCACTGGCAACCACCCCTCATTATATACCTTATTGCATTAATAATTGTTCTGATGTTATGTTTTCTTGGTCGTCCTATCGCTCCTTGTGCAACATAGGGCTCTAAAATTTCCCATTCCTTGTCACTTATATCACTTGGATACAATTTACCCTCCTATTTTTTGCTTACCTCATCATACTCTTTTCTTTATTCCCTTTCAAGACAGGTTCTAAGCGAAAGGGAATGGGCAAGAATAGAAAAACACTTCAGAGTATCATACAAGAAAGGAGGAAGGCCGCCAAAGTATAGCAAAAAAGAAATATTAGAAGCAATTTTCTATGTATTGCGTACAGGGTGTCAATGGCGGTATTTACCAAATGATTTTCCGCTATGGAAGACTGTGTATGAGCAGTTCAGGCAATGGAAGAAGCAGGGAATTTTTGAGAAAATGAATTATGAAATTACAAAATATAGTAGAAGAAAAATAGGAAGGAATGAGCAGCCGAGTGCCTGTATAGTAGATAGTCAATCTGTAAAGACTACAGAAAAGGGGGGATCAAAGGCTATGATGGAAGTAAAAAAGTAAAGGGTAGAAAAAGGCATATAATTACAGACACTCAGGGTTTTATACTAGGTTGTTACGTAGGCGCTGCTAACGAAAATGATAGAGATGGTATTAAAATAGCATTAAACAATATGAGAACAAAATATACTAAAGTTAAAAAAATGTGGGCTGACATGGGATACCAAGGAAGAAATTTAAAGAATCACATAAAGGAAGAATATGACATAGATATTGAAATTGTTAAAAGGCCTCCATGTAGATTTTGGGTGCACAAAGATACGCCACCTGAGCTACTACCAACAAGAGAACAAGGGTTTAAAGTACAGCCAAGAAGATGGGTTGTAGAAAGGACTTTTGCTTGGGTTAATAGGAATAGAAGGCTATCGAAGGAGTATGATTTACTCACAACATCCACTGAGAATTTCATATACCTAGCTATGAGTAGGGTTATGTTAAAGAGGGAATATGCTTGAATTTACTAGTTTCCGGACAACCTCTCACCTTCAAAAGTCTGATTACTACCACCAGCGCCCTTTGTCAAATTTTCTTTATTTTCACAAGAACCACCTAAAGAATAGCCTTGACCCTCTTCTTGATCTGAAGCACTTAATTTACTATAAGTTGCTTGACTATAACCATTGAAGTTATAACCTAAACCATTACTACCATGCTGTAAAGGATCGCTTTCAAAAGTTTGTGGATTATCACTTTCACCTAACAAACCACCATTTGTTGGATTACATACATTTTCTGTATATTTTTGATTATTTTGTGCTTCTATTTTCCTCTTCTTGTACAACGGTTCAAACTGATCAATTTCAATCGATCGTACTCGTTTCCTTGAAGGAAAGTCCTCTGGAATCTGATCCTCATCGTCAGAATTGTGACCTGAATCACAAATTACATGATCATTGAAGGTAGAATTATGCTCTTGACTAATCAAGGAAAGCTGAATTAGATTGCTAAAAACAATATTATCTAGCTGTACTGAATCAGTACTTTCAAAAATTTGTGGATTATTACTCACGTCTGGCAAATCACCTGATAAACCAGTCTGATGATTATTTTCACCTACCCAACCATCAGTTGGTGTTGGAATGCATATTCCTGTATATCTTTGGCTATCAAGAGAATCATTAGTTAATTGTACTGCTGTATAAGTTGTCCGGTCATCCTCATCATCGGAACTAATACCTGAATCATGGCCATCACCTTCTTCAATCTTTTGAGTTTCTATATCGTGTTCATTTATTTCGCTCGACGAATCATAGTTGGAAGGGTTATACTGTTGATTAGGACGTTTAAAAATTTGACGCCAATCGCTGTAAGGCTCCTTAAAATCGAAAGGAGTGCGTATAACTTTTTCCTTGCCTGATACCCCACCATTCATATTGTATAACCATTACTCACTAATCCCTTAGTGAATATCGTAATATATAGGTCTGTCAATAAAAAAATATAACTTTCTTTGGTTCTAACCTTTGCAAATCAGTATCTATAGCTCGGTAATTTCTCATACGTTGCACTCTGGACCTAGGAGCGTTGTTAATAAAATCCACGACAGCTAGACAATCCTTGCTCGTCCACTAAAAGGAAAAGCAGCAAGGAGCGAACCAAAAGCGATAAGAAAGGATCCAAGCCAGATTATAGACATTCCAGGTTTATAGTGCACTTTGGCTGCGATTTTGCTCTTACTCTTATCAATCTCTCCAATTACAACATAAATATCAGAAAGCAAATTGTGGTAGATACTGCTTTCAACATTTTTCTGACCTTCCGCAAGGTAAAATCTATATTCAGGAGTTACTTCACCTAATATCTTATTATTCAGCAAATTCCTGATATCCATTGTACCCCTCACTGCATGGAAATTTTTTTCTTTTATTAGCTCAATATTGCGTAAAGTAACTTTAAATTTATTGACTGTTATGCTATCCCCTATTTTTAAGTAATTTTCTTTTTTCTCCTGCCAACCAACTGAATAAGCTATACCAAGCACTAGAATTGCCACTCCAGCATGAGCAAGCATCATTGCATAGTAGGACTTAGAAACTCTTCTTGCTAATAAAATTGATTCACCAAATGCTACCTTAAATAAACGAATTCTTTTACTGTATGCTTCTAAAACAAAGATTAATAATGCTATGGAGATAGTAATTGATAGCACAATTATTAGCTCCATGTGAAAGATAAACGGCAAAATAGCTGCAGCACTGCAGAATGAAAATCTATATTCACGGAATATTGGCAATAGACTATTTCCCTGCCAACTGCAGTATTGCCCGATCATGGTGAGCACTAGAATAGCTAGTGCAATAGAGTTAAATAAAGAATTGTAATATGGTGCTCCAACTGAAATTAATTCACCGGTTAAATACTCAAGCACTGTAGGGTATAAAGTGCCAACGAACACGATGAAAAAGGCAGTGATGAATAATAAATTGTTCATCAGTATCATCGTAAAGCGTGAAAAGAATCTTCTACCCTCTGTCACTTGAGTAGCAAGTTTCTTTCTGGATTCCAGTGTCAAGCATTGGAATGACATCGCAGGCGTGTGATTTTTTCTCGTAAATACTACAAATATTACTAAGCTACTGACTGTAATTACACCAAGTAGAGCTAATATATATAGTCCATATCTTGGGTCATCTGCAAACGTGTGCACTGAGGTAAGTATTCCTGAGCGGACTAGAAATGTTCCAGTCACACTCAATATAAAAGTTGTAAGCGTAAGTAAAATAGCAAAGTTCCTTAAAACATTGAAATTCCGTACCACGAGCAACAAATGTGTCAGCGCTACTGCAATTAGCCACGGCATCAAAGAAACGTTTTCCACTGGATCCCAAAACCAAAATCCACCCCACCCAAGTTCGCGATATGCCCACCAGCTACCCAAGCTGATGCCCAAAGTGAGCAGCGACCAAGAAATAAGTACCCAAGGCCTGACAATTTTAGCCCAAACATTTCCTTCAGTATTTAAAATTAATCCAGCTATAGAGAGCGAAAAAGGAACGCTAAATCCAAGGTACCCCAAATATAATATCGGTGGATGAATAGCAAGGCCTATATCCTGCAATATCGGATTAAAACCCAATCCATCTGTTTCAATGCCTGGCATTTTAGTGAAGGGGCTGGATTCAATTAAAGTGAACAGCAAAAAACAAAAGCAAATCAGCCCATGAGTGATAAGAGATATTTTTTTTAATTTACTACCATTAGTTCGTTCTGGTGTCATTCCAGTGCTTGACACTGGAATCCAGTTTTTATTACACTGCCATTTGATGTACTCATTTGCAATTAAATTGTCTGGATCCCAGTGTCTGGGCACTGGGATGACAGAAGAAGAGACTGGGATGACAGAAGAAGAGACTGGGATGACAGAGGGGGAAACTGGGATGACAGAAGGTATATAAATATCCATTAGTAATAAATACATGACAAGCACTAAGGTCCAAAGCAACATGGACCCTTCTTTGTTTCCCCAAACACCACAAATCTTGTAGATCAAAGGTTTTGTTGTGTGTGAGTGGTAGTATACGTTTTCAAGTGAAAAATCATTTGTAATGTGGCAGTAGATCAAAATAGCCATTGACGCTGATACACAAAAAAATATGGCAGTGGTAATAAACCGACAAGAACTAAGCGGTAAAAACAAATATGTCAAAGACAATAAGCAGGCTAGCAATAGCAATATATTCCCAAGTTCAGGCATAAAAAATTATAGTTTTTATATAAACAATATTACTGATGACAAGTTAGAAGTTAAAGTGTTAATTGATGCTAGCATAATGCTCCCGTAGTTAGCTGTGCTAGTATTAATTAAAAATTAAATATTAAATCTTTATACTTTTATAGATAGCGTTAATATTGAGGTAACATTGTGGGTACAACTAAGATTAGTAAATTTCCATTCAATATAAAAGGTAAAGTGGCAAAACAACATGCCGAACCAATAATCGAAAAAAATCTCTATACTATTTTAGGATTCAAAGATATAGAAGATTTTGAAAATAAGACAAGTAAACTTGTTAATAAAAAAGTTTGGCAATCATTTGTTGACTGCTTTGTAAAAGAAATAGATTATGCAGCAACCGAAGAAGTTGTAAAAAACATCGTTTGTAACATTGCAAAGAGTGATCAAGGTAATGCTTTTACCAAAACTGAACATCTCATATTAAATGAAAAGCAAGATAATAAAAAGAGAGAAAAAGCGATTAGAAAAGCTATTAGTATTTTGAGAAAAATCAATCCAGAAAAAGCCTTTAATGAACTTTCAGTAATAAAAAAACAAGCTGAAGATTTTTTACAAACCGATTTTTGTAAAGCACAGAGTAAATCACTTCAAGGATTTGCTCCCTCTGGTGGACAGCTCTTTGCGGAAACTCTGAAATATATAGAAACACTAGAAAGATTATCCGAAGTAAAAAAAGAAGGGCTAGTTAGAGATTTCTTGTTAAATCATGTTAGTTTATTGAATAAAAAGTATCCTAAATCACAAGGTAAAAGGGAAGATGCTATAACAATACTATCAAGTGATGAGTTGAAGAATTTTTACAATAAAGGTGTAAAAGAAGGAATGTTACAACCAATGGCATCTTACAAAGGATGCAGAAACCTGTATGACAAAATGAACCAGATAAAAAATGAATCCAAAAGTATAATTAAAAGAGAAGAACGGGAAGAAAATTTAAAGAAAATAGATAAGTCGATAATCAGCGCAATTAATGACATAAAAAAACATAGAGAAGCAATCCTTAACTGTAAAGACTTTCAAAATTCTTACATAAAAGAGAAAAAAGAACATCCATTTAGAGGCAACGCATGTCAAAAAATGATTGATATATATCAAGAGAGAATTGTTGGATATCAGGAGAAAATTCGTCAAAACTTAAACCAAATAAAAGCGATATTAAAAAGTGCGCCGCAAGAAATGGATGATGTGGAAGAATTCGAGGAAATAATTGATGATATACATGAAGCAAAGCAGTGTGATGAAATTTTTGATTCAGCTTTAATTTGTTTATCGAACATACAGAATGAGCTAGATATTCAGCTGGAAAATCCTTCAACAGAACTCAGAGCTTCACACATTAACGTTAAAACTGAGCTAACTAGGTTATAAGAACCAAATCTTTAGGATAATGAAAGCACTTTAATTCAAGACAGCTCTTAGTCTGTGTTTTAATTTGGTTGTGTTTTATTAAAAAAACTTTAGATTTATTTTATAATCGATACTCAAATATAATGACTCAAACTTGGGATTTGTTGCAAACAGGGCAAAAGGAAGGCTATAAAATTGCGTATACTAATGCTCGTATTATCGACCCGGAAACTAAACTTGATATAAAAGGTTCATTATTGACTGAAGGGGATAAAATTGTTGACTTTGGTGAATCATTATTTTCAACAAGTGGAGTTGATGAAACAATAGACTGTAAAGGGCTTGTTCTAATGCCAGGCCTTATTGACATTCACGTACATTTTCGTGAACCAGGCCAGGAACATAAAGAAACTATATATACAGGCAGCAAATCTGCAGCTGCGGGGGGAGTTACAACTGTAGTTTGTCAGCCAAACACTGTTCCAGCAATTGATAGCGTTATTTTGGCTAAATATTTGAAATATAGAGCACTTGAAACTTCACATGTAAACGTTGAATTTTACGCTAAAATCACCACTTCGGAAGAACACCTGACTGAAATGGCACTTTTAAAGGAAGCAGGTGCGGTTGGGTTCACCGATGATGGCATGCCAGTTATGAACCCAATGATTATGAGACAGGCGCTGCTTTATTCAAGTATGCTGAATGTTCCTATTGCTCAACATGCAGAAGATTTAAATTTATCTGCTGGTGGCGCAATCAACGAAGGTAAAATTTCTGAAGAATTGGGAGTAAAGGGGATCTTGAGTGCGTCAGAATCGGTTATGGTAAATCGTGATATACTGCTAATGAAGGATATGGAAAATGTGCACTACCATATTCTACATGTCTCTTCAAAAGATTCACTTGATGCTATTAAACGTGCAAAAGATTTGGGATTAAATGTTACGTGCGAAGTAACCCCTCATCACTTCACTTTGACTGAAGATATAGTAAAACAACATGGAGCAATTGCAAAAATGAATCCGCCGCTTCGCACTGAAGAAGATCGTTTAGCTATGGTTGAAGGTTTAAAGACAGGTGTGATTGATTGCATTGCAACTGATCACGCTCCGCATGATCGTAGTTCTAAAGATCTACCACTTGAAAATGCTGCATTTGGTATTGTTGGTCTTGAAACAATGCTGCCCCTTTCACTTGAACTCTATCACAGTGGGCAAATGGGTCTACTTGATGTGCTTGCAAAATTGACATATAAGCCTGCAGATATAATACACATACCACGTGGTCGTATACAAAAAAACCTTGCTGCAGACTTAATTTTAGTTGACCTCAATCATGAATGGGAAATTAAAACTGACAACTTTGCTAGTAAATCAAAGAATTCTCCTTTCGATGGTCGCAAAGTAAAAGGACACGTAGTACGTACTGTTGTGTCCGGCAAAACTATATACTCGCAGAAGAGTTAGTTATCATATCTTATCTATTCCAATTTGTTATCACCAGAATGGGCTAAGTGCACCTAAATTTAAATTAAGAAATCTTACACTGTCTCCGAATAAACACATCCTCTTATCTTTCCCTAATCTGTAAAGTTATTTTGTCTATCAATCTGATTCCAAAACAGCAAAATTATTGTATAATGTTACTTTGAAGTTTTATTTTCAATGCACAAGTTTGCAATACTTTTTTCTATACTGCTTGCAATAGTTGCTTACTACCTAAACAATGAAATCATATTTGAAATAGCAAAGCTATTTAGTGATATCTTTATCAGCTTGCTCAAATTAATAAGCTTACCTCTGGTTTTTTTATCCATAGTTTCCACAATTTCCGGGCTCAAAGACTCAATTGAAATCAAAGTCTTAGTTAAGAAAACACTATTTTATACTCTGCTTACAACTATTATAGCTGCGTTTGTTGCATTATCGTTTTATTTGTTAATAGATCCAGCAAGAAAAAATTTCATAAGTAATACAATAGGGAGTATTAACAGCAATAACCACAGTTATTTTTCATATTTAAAATCACTCATTCCTTCTAATTTTGTGCAAGTTTTTCTTGAAAATAATATGATTGGTAGCATATTAATCGCTTTTTTGATGGGTGGAGCTATTGTTTCACTTTCAAAAGAAAAGCAGGATATATTATATCAAGTATTCTCTGCACTTTTTGATACGCTACTTAAAATTGCTCAAGGGTTATTAAAATTTATTCCGCTTGCTGTTTGGTCTTTTATTACATGTTTTTTGCATGAATTAAAAGGCGGTAGTGAGTTCTACAATCTTTTATGGTATTTTGTTTGCATAATGTCTGCAAATTTTGTGCAGGCATTTCTGATTTTACCGCTATTTATGTGGTATAAAGGCATATCACCAATTCAAACGCTGAAAGGGGTTATGCCAGCACTCACACTTGCGTTTTTTTCTAAATCATCCAGTGCAACATTGCCAACAACTATAGAATGTGTGCAGAACAAGCTAAAGGTGCCAAAGAAATTATCGTCTTTTATTTTACCAATATGCACAACAATTAACATGAATGCATGTGCTGCATTTATACTAATCACTGTAATGTTTGTTGCAGAAATGAACGGATACGTATTTTCCTTAAGCGAAATGTTGATATGGATTTTTTTAGCTACAGGGGCTGCAATTGGTAACGCTGGAGTGCCGATGGGGTGCTATTTTATGGCAACCAGTTATCTCATGTCGATGAATGTTCCTCTGCATATTATGGGACTGATTTTGCCTATTTATACAATCATCGATATGTTTGAAACTGCAATAAATGTGTGGTCTGATGTTTGTATCACTCAGATAATTAATAAAGAATGTAATAGTGAAACTTAAAAAATGATATTAGACGAAAATAACCTAATAATAAAAGAATTTAAAGAAGCAGAAGCAATTTTGCATGGGCATTTTGTTTTATCATCCGGGCTGCATAGTGACACATACATACAGTGTGCGAAGATTTTTGAAAATCCAAGCAGAGCCATGAAAGTTTGCGCATTATTAGCAGATAAAATAAAAAAAGAATTAAATAGCTCCATAGATTTAATATTATCTCCTGCAATTGGTGGAATAATTGTGGGTTATGAGATTGGCAGGCAGCTTGGAATAAAGACAATGTTTTGCGAGCGCGTTAATGGTAAGTTTGAATTACGCCGTGGATTTAAGATCAAAAAGGGTGAGAAAATATTGCTCATTGAAGATGTAATAACCACAGGTAAATCTTCACTTGAAGCAGTGGAATGTGCAGAAGGGGAAGGAGGTAAAGTTGTTGCTGAAGCTTCTTTGATAAAGAGAAATAGTGAAACGAAACTGCCTTTTCCTGTCATATCTTTGATTGAACTGAACATCAAAAACTACAGCGAGGAAGAACTTCCAAGTGAATTAAAACAACTACCCATAACAAAACCTGGGAGTAGGGAATATTTAACAAAGTAATCCTATAATATCTTGGAAACACAGCATTTATACACAGCTTTAGTTATTTACTCCAAGTGTATTTTATGTATACTTATTACTAAATTAATTTTGAAATGATAGAAAATGAACGAATTTAAATCGATCCGAAATATAGCAATAATCGCACACGTTGACCACGGTAAAACTACTTTACTTGATAACATGTTAAAACAAAGTGGCACATTCCGCGAGAATCAAGAAGTTCAAGAACGAGTGATGGATAGTGGTGATCAAGAGCGTGAACGCGGAATTACAATACTTGCAAAATGTACATCAATAATGTGGGGCGATGAAAAGATCAATATTATTGACACGCCAGGGCACGCGGACTTTGGTGGGGAAGTGGAAAGGGTATTGTGCATGGCAGATGGTGTGTTGCTGCTGGTTGACGCTGCAGAAGGTCCCATGCCACAAACAAAATTTGTGCTCTCAAAAGCACTAAAAGCAAATTTGAAGCCAATTGTGATAATCAATAAGGTCGACCGACCAGATAGCAGAATTGATGAAGTATTAAATGAAATATATGAGTTATTTTTTAACCTTGATGCAACCAACGAGCAGCTAGATTTTCCAGTGTTGTATGCTTCAGGTAGAAATGGCTGGTGTGCTAAGGAGCTTTCTGATGAAAGAAAAGATTTAAGCCCATTATTTTCAACGGTTATAGATTATATAAAACCTTCTGTTTATAATCAAAATGCACCTTTTGCTATGTTGGTCACTCTACTTGAGTCTGATAAGTTTCTTGGCAGAATATTGACAGGAAAGGTTTATCAGGGCATTGCAAAAGTCAATTCAGATCTTAAGGTGCTTGACCTCGATGGCAAAGTAATTGAACGAGGAAGATTAACTAAGTTGCTCTCATTTTCTGGCTTGAAACGCATTCCAGTAGAACAAGCTGTGGCGGGAGACATAATTGCAATTGCAGGACTTGAGGAAGCTTCGGTTTCAGATACTATAGCAGCACCAGAAGTTACAACTGCAGTAAGCTCAACTCCAGTTGATCCGCCAACAATGGCGATTACTCTGAGCGTTAATGATTCACCTTTTGCTGGGCAAGAAGGTACAAAGCTTACTTCAACTGCTATAAAGGATCGTTTATATGCGGAAGCAGAAACAAATGTTGCAATTACTGTGACTTTGGCACCAAGCGGTGAAGCATTTGAAGTAGGTGGGCGTGGTGAGTTACAGCTTGGAGTGTTAATTGAAAATATGAGGAGAGAAGGTTTTGAGCTTTCGGTATCACGCCCTCGCGTGTTATTTAAAGAAGAAGGCGGTAAAAAACTTGAACCTATAGAGGAAGTAGTAATTGATGTAGATGATGAATATAGTGGAATCATCATGGAAAAACTCAGCTTCCGTAAAGGTGAAGTAACTGACATGAGACCTTCTGGTAATGGCAGGACAAGATTAACGTTTTTAGTGCCATCAAGAGGATTAATCGGTTATCAAGGAGAGTTTTTAACTGATTCTCGTGGCACAGGCATAATTAACCGTTTATTTCACAGTTATGCTCCACATAGAGGTCCAATTTCTGGAAGGCGCAATGGAGTTTTAATTTCTACAGATAAGGGTGAGGCTGTGGCATATGCAATTTTCAATTTGCAAGACAGGGGAATTATGTTTATTAAGCCACAGGATAAGGTATATTGTGGCATGGTTGTCGGCCAGCATAGCCGTGACAATGATTTGGAGATAAATGTGTTAAAGGGTAAGCAATTAACAAACGTAAGAGCTTCAGGTAGTGATGAAGCTATAAAGCTCACTCCACCAAAGATAATGACACTGGAGGATATGATAGCGTATATAGATGATGATGAATTGGTGGAAGTAACTCCAAAATCTATACGTTTACGCAAGAAATTCCTTGATCCAAATGAACGTAAGCGTGCAGGAAGGGCAAAGAATAAGGAGTAATCAGAGGTTGAACATTTGCGAAAAATAGTGTATAATTATTCGTCTCCTAATTGTATTTAATTATGGCCTTTTCGAAATTTCTCGATCCAAAAAACAATTTCGCGTTCAAGAGAATATTTGGCACTGAGAAAAATAAAGATATTCTCATTCACTTTCTCAATGATATATTGGGCTTCGCTGGCAAAGATGAAATAGAAGAAATAGAATTTCTCAGCACTATCATGGATGCTGAGATTGCCTCTAAAAAACAAAGTATTGTTGATGTTTTCTGTACTGATTCTGCTGGAACCCAGCTAATTATTGAAATGGTGCGACCTGAAAGTCTTCGGTCATATTGTTTAAAAGGAGAGGAATTCCTTCAGAAAGAAACTAAAAGAGTTCTAAAACTTATTAAACCAGATGTTTTGCCATCTGAGTCTATGCATCAGTGCGAATCGGGTAACCGGTTGGTGCCAAGCGATGCGGACAATGAACCTCCTCTTGAAAAAGAAGATGCTCAATCGTGAAAGGAGCATAAACTACAAGCATCATGTGGTTGGAGAGCTAGGCTTAGTGGTATGGTGAACGTAAGTGAAGCTTCATAAGTATCGTAACGATTAAAGAGCTAAAGATGCTGATAAGCTCCGACCAAAAGGTAATGTGACATTTTTCATTTCTGGATGTACGCAAATCACCGGTATAGAGAAGTCACCTAACCCACTGTTGTATGACAGAAGGAACAGGGTAAGCCTGTATTTCCACCTATATGGCAAGCAAACCGCAAGGAACGCTGATGAAAATGCAGGTAAAGGATAATGGAGAAAGCGAATGCCATTTTGTAACGAAATGTATAGAATTTGTAACATTAATTCGCGTGAAAACGAGCAGATTTCCATTTGGTCCCTCGTGACAAGAAACTTTGTTAACCACTTGAGGTAGAGAAGCAGATGACCTTACCCACAGAAATGATGAAGAAATTAGGAATATTTTTTACAAAAAGGACAATACTAACAAAAGAACTTTATTCTATTTAAAATATAAAGTTACAATAAATTTTCCTGTCATCTCCAAATAAATTACATTAACTTAGTATTGTATATTGTTAATAACTTAAATAATACAACCATTTTCAGCAACAAAAACCAAAGGTCTTGAGATACAAGATATTTGTATGGTTACTATGATAGTTCCTTTTTTAAGAAAGTTTTAAATTTCATACCTAACAATAAACAACTTTAGGTTTAAATTTATGAAATCAGTTGTTATATACATCAGCAAATACGAATTTAACTGGTGTTATGGACTTAAATAAATTTACCGAAAAAGCAAAAAGTCTAATTCAAAGTGCTCAAATGAAAGCGTTGGGAGCTGGGCATCAGATTTTTATGCCTGAGCATTTACTAAAAGTGATGCTTGAAGATGAATCAGGTTTAGTTCAGGATTTGATAAACGCTTGTGGTGGAAGTGTGCAAAGTATTTCTGATGCTGTGGATAGCGCAATAAAAAAGTTGCCAGTAATTGAAGGTCCAGGAAGTGGTGGCCTTCAACTTTCAAGAGAAATAGCAAAAGTTTTTGAAGATTCAATTGGTATTGCAAAGAGAAATAAAGATTCATTTGTTGCTGTCGAGCGTTTACTGCAGGGCCTCACTGCACAAAAAGATGATACTGTAGGCAAAATTCTGGCAGAGAATGGTGTGACTCCACAAAAACTGAACTCAGTTGTTGCAGAAATGAGAAAGGGCAGCAGTGCGGACTCGCCAAACAGTGAGGAAAAATTAAACGCGGCAAAGAAATATACAAAAGATGTTACAGAGCTTGCTATGCAAGGAAAGCTTGATCCTGTAATTGGTCGTGATGAAGAGATCAGAAGAACTATGCAGGTATCACTGAGGCGGACAAAAAATAATCCAGTGCTGATCGGTGAACCTGGTGTTGGAAAAACTGCAATAGTTGAGGGGCTTGCAAATAGAATTGTTGCAAACGATGTACCACTTGGTTTGCATGATGCAAAGGTCTTAGCTTTGGATCTTGGTGCATTAATCGCTGGAACAAAGTTTAGAGGAGAATTTGAAGAAAGGTTAAAAGCAGTTATTAATGAGCTTTCGAAAGCGGAGGGAAAAGTTATCTTGTTTATAGATGAGCTTCATACTTTAGTTGGAGCAGGAGCAACAAGTGGTGCAATGGATGCCTCGAATCTGCTGAAGCCTGCTCTTGCGCGTGGAGAAATTCGCTGTATAGGAGCCACAACTTTAGATGAATATCGTCAGCATATAGAAAAAGATCCTGCGCTTGCAAGGCGTTTCCAGCCTGTGTTTATTTCTCAACCAACTGAAACTGATACCATTTCAATACTCAGGGGTTTGAAGGAAAGATATGAGGTGCATCATGGTATAAGAATTACAGACGGTGCAATAATTGCTGCTGCAACGTTGTCCAATAGATATATAACAGATAGGTTTTTACCTGATAAAGCAATTGATTTGATTGATGAAGCAGCAAGTAGGGTGAGAATTGAAATGGATAGCAAGCCTGAAGTTATTGATGAACTTGAGAGAAAGGTTATACAGCTAAAGATTGAAGCAGAGGCTTTAAAAAAAGAAAGTGATGAAAATTCTAAACAGCGTTTAAAAAAGATAAATGAGAAGGTTGAAAACCTAAATAGCAAATTTGCTGACTTGAACAGCAAATGGCAGATGGAAAAGAATAAAATAGCTAGAATACAAGAAACAGCCGAAAAATTAGATAACGCTAGAAAAGAGCTGGAATTGGCTCAGCGGAGTGGAAATTTAGGAAAAGCAGGAGAGCTGATGTATGGTGTGATCCCTCAGCTTGAGAATGAATTAAAAAATCAGGAAAAGGTTACTGATAGTTTCTTAAAGAAAGAAGTGACTGGAGATGATATTGCAAACATTGTTTCAAAGTGGACAGGAATTCCAGTTGATAACATGATGCACAGTGAAAAGGAAAAACTTCTTAACATGGAGAATGAAATAGGAAGAAGAGTAATAGGGCAGAAAGATGCAATAGAAGCGATAAGTAATGCAGTTAGGCGCTCCCGCTCTGGGGTGCAAGATACTAATCGACCTTTTGGTTCATTCTTATTCTTAGGCCCAACCGGGGTTGGTAAAACCGAACTTGCGAAAGCCTTAGCTGAATTTCTGTTTGACGATCAATCAGCGCTTCTGCGTTTTGATATGTCAGAATATATGGAAAAACATTCTGTTTCAAAGCTAATTGGCGCGCCTCCAGGGTATGTTGGCTATGAACAAGGTGGCAGATTAACTGAAGCGGTAAGAAGAAGGCCATATCAGGTTATTCTGTTTGATGAAATCGAGAAAGCAAATCCAGATATATTTAATCTATTGCTGCAAATCTTGGATGAGGGTAGACTCACTGATAGTCATGGTAAATTAATTGATTTTCGCAACACCATACTGATTTTAACTTCTAACCTTGGCGCTGAGATAATGCTAAAAGGGAATGTTGATTCTGTAAGAAATGAAGTGATGCAAATAGTTAAATCAGCATTTCGTCCAGAATTTTTAAACAGGCTGGATGAAATTATTATATTCCACAGTTTAACCAGAGATGACATCTATAAAATTATAGATGTTCAATTTTCTTATTTACAAAAAACACTTGCTAAGCGTAAACTGAGTATAAGTTTGTTGCAGGAAGCTAAAGAACTAATAGCACAAACTGGCTATGACCCTGAATATGGAGCAAGGCCCTTAAAAAGGGTTATACAAGAGTGTATTCAAAATAATTTAGCTAAATTAGTTTTATCAGGGGAAGTAGTAGAAAATGATGAGCTAATAGTGTACGCTCTTGATAATGAAATCTTAGTTAAAAAGGTTTAAGTTCACTGTGTATTTTTGTTAAAAAAAATGTGTATAGATCATAATGTTGACACTGAGTCTTTATTTAAGTTAGCTGATCAAGAAAATCAGCAAGATAAAGAAAAAATTAAAAAATTTATTAAGTATTTTTATAGTTTTGTTTATAAAAGCGACCTAAAAGCCAATGATAAGTTTTTGCTATATATTGTAAACGATGCTTACAATTTTGTTTCTCAAAAAGAGAAAGATGAAAGTAAGTTAGTAGTAAGCAATATAGATGATATACCAGGAATAGAAGGCGATTTTACCACGATTAAGATAACAAACGATGATATGCCATTTTTGGTTGACTCCGTTATTGCAACTATTAAGTCGCACGATTTAACCATATGCTATTACAGCAACAGCATAATTAACATTAAAAGAAAAGATGGCCTAATAGACGAGATTTACTCTTTGGAAGAAAGCAATGGAGTCAAAGAGTCAGTCATATATGTAATTATCAAAGGTATAAGTGACAGCTTTGTTGATACATTAAAAGAATCTCTACAGAAAACGCTGAAAGCGGTTAATTGCGTTGTGAAAGATTGGCACTTAATGCTCAAGAAACTTGATGAGGCAAGTCTTTCTGTCATCCCAGCTGGGATCCAGGAAAAGGACACGTGGATTCCAGTGTCACGCACTGGAATGACACCAGACCGAAATCAAGAGCAAAAAGATTTTCTAGTTTGGTTAAAGAATAATAACTTCGTATTTCTAGGTTATCAAGAATATATTGCTGGTAAAGATGAAAAACTCGTCTGTGACAGCAAAAAGGACCTTGGCCTGATGAGAGTAGGTCAAAGTACGTTGATTCCTTCTGCAAACCTTGATTCCCTATACATATTGAGATCAGATCTAATCTCAATAGTCCATCGGCGTACATACATGAATTGTATAGGAGTAAAAGAATTTGATGACCAGGGTAATGTGGTAAAGGAACGGCGTTTTTTCGGGCTATTTACTTCTGTAGCGGAGGTCCAAGATATTAGAACTATTCCAATAATAAGAGATAAAGTTAAAGTTATAGAAAAAAATGCAGGGTTTGTAACCGGGGGCCACAATAACAAAGCTCTAATTTATATTTTACAAGTATTCTCATGTGATGAATTGTTCCAGTCTAATGAGGAAGAATTATTTCAAATTTGTACTTCTATTATGTCCCTTGCAATAAGACCAAGAGTCAAGTTATGCTTAAGAAGTAAGGGAGCGTTTACTAGTTGTATAGTGCTGATACCGATGCGTTATGCTAGCTCCAGGCTAATGCTCAAGATAAGCAATATATTGAAGGATGAGATAAATGCAGAAAGTTCAGATATTTATAACCACCACATTATAAACGAATATGACTTAATGAAATTGCACGTGGTGCTAAAGGCTAAAAACGCTAGTGTTCCTGATGATGAAGTTTTGCGTATCGAAAACAAATTAAGGAACATTACGGAAAAATGGGAAGATCGTTTTATAGACAATTTATATAATACTTTTAGCACTGTTGAGGATATATTCATCCGTTATTGCAAGGCATTTCCAATAAGCTATCAAGAGAGTTTCGAACCTCATGACGCATATTACGATATGAAAAAATTGGAGATAGTGAGGAAGAAAGGAGTTAGCGAGGTCGATTTAAGACTTACTCGTGATAATCTTAATTATCAATTAAAGGTTTATACTCCAAACAATGGAGGCCTTGAATTATCGAAGATATTAAGGATCACTAAGAATTTGGGAGCTAAAATTCTATCTCATAATGGCTATTACATAGAAATTAACGGTGGAATATGGATACACCATTTTGTGTTGTCAAGAGTCGATGAATTAATAGACAACATTACTCTAAAAGAGCAATTTGAAATAACACTTGCGAAAGTGTTTAGCAAGGAAATTAAAAATGACTATTTCAATAGTTTGATCATTATTGCTGGGCTCAAGTGGAAAGAAGTGCTTCTGGTTAGAGCGTTAAGTGCTTACCTAAAGCAGACGTCATTTAACTACAATCCAGAATATATCCAAAAGGTAGTCTCAGAGCATCCAAAAATAGTAAAGTATTTGATACAACTATTTCATGCAAGATTTGATCCTAACATAGACATTGATAGAGCAGAAACTACGGACATTGTCAGAGAAAAAATTGAGGAACTTCTAAAAGAGATCAGCAATGTTTCACATGATTACGTTTTGCGCTCGATATTTAACTTGATAATGGCTATTTTAAGGACCAGTTATTATCAAGACGATAAACCATATTTATCTACAAAATTTGACTCAAGTAAAATAAATGGTTTACCTGATCCTCGTCCGTATCGTGAATTGTATATTTATTCAAACCTTTTTGAGGGAATACATCTAAGAGGAGGGAAATTAGCCCGTGGTGGCTTAAGGTGGTCGGATAGGACGGAAGATTTTCGCACTGAAGTTTTGGGGCTCATGAAAGCTCAGATGACAAAAAATGCGGTTATTGTCCCTGTTGGTGCAAAGGGTGGGTTTGTAATAAAGCAAGCTTATAAAGATAAGAATATTTTAAGAGAGAAAAGTGTTGAGTGCTATAAGAGTTTTATCAGAGGAATGCTTGATATTACTGATAACGTGGTTGATGGTAAAATAATTCCACCAGAGAATGTGATTAGGTATGATGAAGATGATCCATATCTCGTGGTTGCCGCTGATAAAGGAACTGCTTCATTTTCTGATTATGCCAACCAGATAGCCTCTGAATACAATTTTTGGCTTGGCGATGCATTTGCATCTGGTGGATCAGCAGGTTATGATCACAAAAAAATGGGTATTACAGCTAGAGGTGCATGGATTGCAGCACAGAGGCATTTTTGGAAAATGAATAAGGATATTTACCAGGATACAACTGTTATTGGAATTGGAGATATGGCTGGCGATCTATTTGGAAACGGTATGCTGCTTTCAAAAAATATACATTTAATCGGCGCATTTAACCATATGCATGTTTTTGTTGACCCAAACCCTGATGCAGAAAAGAGTTTCACAGAGCGTAAACGTCTCTTTGAGTTACCATTTTCAACTTGGATGGATTATAATAAAGATTTGATTTCTAAGGGTGGAGGAGTATTTGAGCGTAGCAGCAAGCAAGTAAACATTTCTCAAGAAATAAAAGAATGCTTTGATATAACAGAAGATATGCTACCTCCAAGTGATTTGATTAGATATCTGTTGAAAGCAAAAGTGGACTTCATATGGAATGGAGGAATTGGCACGTTTGTTAAGGCAAAGAGTGAAAATCATAGCATGGTCGGTGACAAAGCAAACGATGAGCTGAGAGTAAATGGTAAGGATATTAGAGCTTCTATGTTTATAGAGGGTGGAAATCTTGGTTGTACACAGCTTGGAAGAATAGAATATGCTGAAAAAGGTGGATATATCAATGCAGATTTTGTTGATAATTCAGCCGGAGTGATATGTTCGGACCTTGAAGTTAACATTAAGATTGCATTTGTTTCAGCTATGAAAGCAGGGGGTATTTCTTTAGAAAAAAGGAATGAAATACTGGCAAGTATGGTGGATGAAGTTGCATCCAAAGTGCTTGAGAACCACAACAAAATTGAAACAAAAGCATTACTTCTTGAGTGTTTGCAAGCTAAAGAGAGATTGGAGCAGCACCACAGGTTACTGCTCAGTTTAGAAAAATCTGGGCTGTTAAACCGAAGCGTAGAATTTCTTCCAACTGAAGAAGAGATAGCAAGGATGTTAACTGGTGCAGAAGGTTTCAGTTCTCCTCAGCTCTCTGTTCTAATGTCTTATGCTAGAACAGCAATAAAAAATGAAATTATACATTCCGATCTGTCTGAAAAAGATCTTATATCTCATGACTACTTGCTAGGTTATTTTCCTAAAAAGATGGTAACAAAGTTTAAGGATTTCATATTAAAACACCAACTTCGTAGAGAAATTATCTCCACTTGCATTGCAAATGATGTTGTAAATAGGATGGGCTGTATATTTATTAATAATTTAGTTGAGAATACTGGAATTAAGGTACACGAAGCAGTTAACATATATATCGTTGTTAACCACCTATATGATTTAAATAACCTGTGGCAGAAAATTGATGAATTGGATGGAAAAATTGATATTAACTCATACTTGCAAATAGTGAGAAATGTGCAGAAATTTATTGGCAGAGTATCGTTTTGGTTAGTAAAAAATCTTAGCTTTGTAGAATTGGATGATGTTACAAAATTTAAAGATGCAATTGAAACTTTAGGCCATGATGTTTTAGATGAACACCTGTTAAAGGTCTATAATCATGGATACACTTCTTTAGTGGAACTTAATATAGATAAAGATCTAGCAAAAAAAATTGCTGACCTGTGCGTTCTTACTTATGCACTGGATATTATATCTGTTGCTGAACAGACATCTTTGTCCATTCTTGATGCTGGTAAAATATACTTTGAGTTAAAGTCGCTGTTAAGATTCGATCTGATTAGAACAATTGCCATCAAGATGAAAAGCCGCTCTTCTTATTGGGATCGCAGCTTAGTTAATGATTTATTGGACGATTTAAGCAATTACCATCACAAGCTAGCTGTTAAAGTCATAAAAGCTACTGATAACCCCGAAGATAAGGTTCAAACTTGGGCTTGTAATGATAAGGACTACATAGAACGTTATAATAGTTTTTTAGATGAGATGGTTGCTTCTAAACTTGATTTAAGCAAATTAATATTTATAATCAGAAGGATTAAAGTACTTGCTTCATAGGAAAATGTTCAATATAGGTCTTTCAGAAATTTTAGTTGTAGCTTTAGTGAGCATAATTGTTCTTGATAAAAATAAGGTGCCTGTATTTATTGATCTTATTAGGAATGTGTATAAGTATCTTATGATTATAAAATCAAAAGCTAGGAGGTTATTGAAAGATGCAGGAGTTGAAGACTTATATAAAGAATGTAATGCTGAGAAAGTAAATTACATAATTGGTAAAAATGGTAAGCTTTATCCTACTTATGATATAGATAATACATCTAAAGATAATGACAGCAAAGATTCTGGTAGTAGATGATGTACTATCTAATGTCAAGCTTTTAGAAGCTCGACTAAAAGCAGAGTACTATACGGTTATCGTAGCTCATGATGGTGAAGAAGCTATAGATTTAGTAGCAAAGCAGCAGCCCGATATTATATTACTTGATATCATGATGCCAAAGATGAATGGCTTTGAAGTTTGTAAGGAGCTAAAGAGTGATCCCTTGACAACCCATATTCCAATAATTATGGTAACTGCGCTGCATGACACTCATGATAGAGTGCAAGGTATTAATGCTGGCGCGGATGATTTTCTGACTAAACCAATAAACGAAACTGCTTTATCTGCAAGGATCAAGTCTCTCACGCGCTTAAAAATGATTATAGATGAATTGCGTTTAAGAGGAGAAACTAACGCTGAGATTGGTGGAGTCGCAGGAAACAGTATTATGGATTATTCCAATCAGATTTTTGATGCTAACATACTTGTTATAGATGAGGATGTTCATCAAGCAGAGCAGATATATAATATATTAAAGCAACGCTTTAGGTCAATTAAAATACTGAGTGATCCAATGGAAGCATTGAAGGTTGGTATTGAGAATGGTTACGACCTGATCATTTCTGATATGCAATTTTCAAAAACTGACGGCTTGCGTTTGTGTTCTGAGTTTCGTAGTAAGGTGGAAACACGTTATACACCAATTCTGATTCTTTCTGAGGATTATGATAAAAACAATTTAGTAAAAGCACTTGATGTAGGTGCTAATGATTATTTAACAGTACCTTTGGATGAGGGTGAGCTAATAGCAAGGGTTAATTCGCAAGTAAAACGCAAAAGATATCAAGATGCCTTGAGAATGAATTTATTTAATAATGCGGAAATGTCTATAAAGGACCCATTAACTAACTGTTATAATAGAAGATATTTTGATGCACACTTAAGAAACATTGTTAAGGACTCTGTGGAAAAGGATAGAAGGTTGTCTCTTATGATACTTGATATAGACTATTTTAAGATAGTGAATGACAGTTTTGGGCATAGTGCTGGAGATGAACTTTTAAAGCAAATACAGAAAAGAATTTCTGAAAATATCAGAGTGACAGATTTACTAGCTAGGTTTGGTGGTGAGGAGTTTGTTGTTGTAATGCCAGATACCAATGTATCAGATGCGTATACTATTGCGGAGAGAATACGAAAAATTATTGCTAAAGAACCTTTTATACTTGCGGATAAAAATACAACCCATAATGTAACTGTGAGTATTGGAATTGCAGAAATGCAAGGATCTGACTTTGATGATATTAAAAAATTTATAGTACGTGCTGACAGATATCTATATAAAGCAAAAAACAGTGGTAGGAATAGAGTGGTTACTGGCTATAGCTAAAGTGGCTTAAGTTTGCCGACAACCGTCATTCCGCTACTCGTTAGCGGAATCTATACCGCGAATGAATCGCGGTATGACGGTTCGCGGCAGCATGACGATAAGGTTTATACCTTGTCATTCCAGTGCTTGACACTGGAATCCAGTTTTCCATATAATCTCATCGAAAACGTTGTAACCACTTTCCATGCTAGTTTGCTTGTTCACAAGCAAACTTTTCTGGATCCCAGTGTCTGGGCACTGGGATGACATCATAGGGGCGCTGGGATGACACCCTGACAACCGTCGTCCCGCTGCTTGTTAGCTGGATCTATGCTAAGAGATACCGTGAATAAATCACGGTATGACGGTTCGCGGTGGCATGACGATAAGTTCGTCATCCCGCTACTTGTTAGCTGGATCTATGCTAAGAGATACCGCGAATGAATCGCGGTATGACGTAGGACTGCTAAGATTAAAGCGACAACATGAGGTTTCTCAGCTCTGGAAATTTCACGTTTAACTGCAAAAATAGATACTTATTTAAAAAATATCCTGTGACTTTCAGTCCTAACTGAAATTCTTGGAATGAGTAGCTGTTTTGTAAGTTATTATTGTATACATCATGCAACATTTGTGGAAAAGGTAGGAGTTTATCTGCATAATAGTCTCCTACTTTTTTTGACACTGCTCTACCAGTTTTTGGAGAAATAAATTGCAGATTTTCCTTAACACCTGTTATAGCGCATTTTGATAAGTCTAACTTGAATCCCAATTGCGTAAGAAGCAGAAGCTCTAAGTTAAGGTAATGGCTTTGCCAAGACTGATTGTTGTGTTTAATTACATCGATGAAATATCGAAAATTGTCATACAGCATGGCACAGGGTTCACTTTCTGGAAGCACTTTTTCTAAAATAGAGGAGAAAGAAACAATAGTAATGCTTTTTAACCTATCTTGAAAAAAATGATGGAATGGAGATTCGATTAATTCGCACTTAAAAAAACCTAGATTTTCAGGTAACTTAGCACTCCATTCTGCATGTAATAGATTACTTATCTGAAACTTATAATTGCTATTGTTTGTTAGCTTAGTTAATCCCCTGCGCTTTCCATGATTTTTTGTAAACAGAGAGAGAATTAAGTTTTTATCGCCGTATTTTTTAGCAGCTATAATGATGCCTTCATCTTTCCATCTCATTTAGAGTATATTGACCGTATGATATTATAGGATAGTACACCTAGAGCTTGTAATCCATAAAAATCACTTGCTCTGTTACTGTTTGCTTCCAAAGTTTCAAGGCTATGAGAGAGTAAGTTATTGGCTGCCACTCTTCTTCCTGAGCCTCCATGCTGAGCTTTTGGTTTGCTAAATAATTGTTTGAATGATTTTAGTAACATTACTTTTCCTCGTCTGAAATTTTGGATAATTCAGCTTCTAATTCTTCTATCGTCGGTAAAGCTGTTTTTATGTTTTCTGGTAGATTCTCAGTGATTTGATATTCTGCAAGACCTATTGGTTTGGTCATGTCTCGGAGTGCATATTCAGCAAGTACATTATCTTTAGATTTGCATAAAATTAATCCTATTGAAGGGTTATCTGTTGAATGTTTTAGCAAGTCATCAACCATTGATAAGTAAAAATTCATCTTTCCAGAATGTTCTGGTTCAAACTCAACTGCTTTAATTTCTATTACTACAAAACACCTAAGCTTTAAGTGATAAAATAGGAGATCTAAGTAGTAATCCTTTTGTCTAACTGTTAAATGGTATTGGCGCCCAACAAAAGAAAAACCAGCGCCGAGTTCCAGTAGGAATTTCTCAATATGTGCCACTAACCCTTTTTCTATTTCTCTCTCATGAGCGTCTTTGCCTATACTTAAAAAATCAAAAATATATGGATCCTTAAGAGTTTGATTTGCTAGATCTGATGTTGGATAAGGCAGTTTTTCTTTAAAATTTGTAATTGCTTTACCTTGCCGTTTATGAAGGCCAAGTTCTATTTGATGTATCATTATAGCGCGTGACCAACCATACTCTGAAGCATTTCTTACATAAAATAGCCTTGCTTCGTGATCTTTTACTCGTTCCATTAAAACGACATGATGATACCATGGTAATATTCCAGCAACTTGCTGGAGAAATTCAGGATTAGGATAAATCTCCGCAAAACGCCTCATATTATGCAAGTTAGCAATACCAAATCCTTTCATTTCCGGGAATTCAGCCTTTAAGTCTCTACTTAACTGATCAATTACTTTAGCTCCCCAACCCTGACTCTTTTGTTTTTCTAGAATCCGCGTTCCAATATAATGATAAAGCAGTAGCAGTTCTTTATTTACTGTTCTTGCTGCCTTATAACGGCTTGTTGCAATACGATCTTTCAACTGCTCTAAAAATTCTGTATATTCTTTTGCTATAATTTTTGTCATACGGTTCCTTTTAATCCATTATACAATTCCTTTGTCTGTCGAGAAGACAATCTTCCGCTTGCCTTCAGCTTTGAAGGGATTCCTTATTGACTTCAAACTCGTCCATCAACTAAAATATATTGACTTTACGTGCAATATTAGCTTTAAACCAGTAAAACAAGCTGCTTAACATATGCGTTTTTTCTATTCTAATTATATTCTTTTTTTGTCTTTATGTTGTTTTTTGCTTTTTTCGTTATCTTCAACAAAAGCCCAAACGAATGATACATTAGCTGTTCCTATACCACAAAGGAAAAAAGAAATAGTTGAGCACACTGTTGTAGCACAACCGAGGCAAATTATCGAAATGCAAGAAGAAGTCATTATTAACGAGGGTAAAGAATTCATTCCAATTCCAAAAAGAAAAAAAAGTGTAGAGAAAAAACTAAGAAGGGATGTTAGAGGGGCAAAAAATGAAATAGGAAACGAAAAAAGCGTTGAGAGCAAAAAGGATGAATTAGTTGTAACAGAAATTATTAACTCTATAAGAGACAAGCTCACAAAATGCTGGAGCATTCCTGAAAGCATAGCTTACAAAGAAAATTTTAATATAAAAATTAACTTATTGTTATCCAGTCAAGGCGAGATAATTATGGCGGATGTAGCAGACAGTGATTCCTATCGAAATAATCCACTTTTCAGGTCGATAGCAGATAACGCAATGCGTGCAGTATATAAATGTAGCCCATTGACCGGCTTGCCTACTCAGCACCACCACATTTGGCGTGAAGTAACACTAGATTTTATTCTATAGCTAAAGTAATTCTATAATTTAATAAGCCCACTGTATCCGTTCAGGATAGCAGCAAGGTAGTATAACCATAGAGTAAAAGTGAGTTTACAACAAATGGTGTCATCCCAGTGCTTGACACTGGGATGGCTTTGTTGCATCGCTACTTATGAAAGGCTAACTATAGTTAGAATTATAAGCAACCTATTGAAAATCTTGTTTTTTTGCAATCAATCTGATCAAATTTAAGAATAGTAATTTATTATTTATATTAATAAATTTAATTCTATTGAAAATAGCTAAAGCATTGAAATTCTTGAATTTTAGCCAGATTAGTGAGTGGTAGTGAAATTTCTTTTACTCAAATTTAGGTATTCACTGACCGTTCTTATTATAAATACCAGAATAATAAGCTACTGATATTCTCCATCTTTTTTATCTTTAATCCATCATAGCTAGCGATGCAACAAAGCCCACTGGGATCCAGTTTTCTTTACAAATTCACCAAAAGTGCTTCATTCTATAACGCAAAACCCATACTTACCAAACCCAATGCATTACTTGCAATTAAGTTTCCTGGATCCAAGTAGTCTGGGCACTGCCGTCATAAAGGAACTAGTGTCAGCTACTTTCATGACACCCTTCTGGTAGGCCCAAATCGCAATGTTCGTACAGTTATGGAATGAACCGCGGTATGACGTAGGAAGATCTGAGCAAACTTTCAATCAGAAACAGCCAAAGATCTCTCTAAGATGTCAGTTTCTTTTGTATCTTCAACTTTACCGTCCTGGTCGAATGAAATTTGCAGAGACTTACTACTATACTTCCTTTTTCCTAAAAAATTGGCTTGTTTAATTTTATATGAGACATAGTACCAAACATTGTCATCGAACTTTGATACTAATGTTGGTGATCCTAAAGTGTGAACCACTTTTTCTTTATCGTCACCTACTTTTATCTTGCTCCACAATTCAACACTAATGCCAGGAGCTCCGTGATTGTGAATAGTGTGAGTGCAGCTCACTGTAAATAATAAAATAAAAGATATTAATACTCGCATTTCTGTTGATAAATTACTTGAAGCTATAATACACTAATAAATTATCTGCCGTCAAATTTCAAAAAAGTTAAATTGACTGATTCTCAATATCACTTAATATAATATTTACTTTAGAAAATAATAGGTGTCTTATGTCATTGTTAGAAGCAGATCCAATATACAAACCTTTTAATTACCCTTGGGCGTATGATGCGTGGCTGCAGCAACAAAGAATCCATTGGATACCTGAAGAAGTTCCGCTCGCTGATGACGTGAAGGATTGGAAAACTAAACTTTCAAGTGTAGAAAAAAATCTACTAACCCAGATCTTTAGATTTTTTACTCAGGCAGACATTGAAGTAAATAACTGCTACATGAGGCATTATTCAAATATATTTAAGCCAACAGAAATATGCATGATGCTTGCAAGCTTTTCCAATATGGAAACCATACACATTGCAGCTTATTCTTATCTTTTAGACACAATTGGCATGCCAGAAAGTGAGTATCAAGCATTTTTAAAGTATGATGCTATGAGAAAGAAATATGAATATATGTTGGAATTCGAGGAAAGCAAAAAACACGATAAAAAACATGTAGCTAAAACTCTAGCAGTGTTTGGTGCATTCACTGAAGGGTTGCAGTTATTTGCATCATTTGCAATTTTGCTCAATTTCCAACGTTTTGGAAAAATGAAAGGAATGGGGCAGATAATCGCCTGGTCAGCCCGTGATGAAACTTTGCACACCAATTCAATTATCATGTTATTTAATACATTTATTAAAGAGAATAATGAAATTTGGGACAACGAGTTTAAAGAGGAATTATATTCTGCATGTCGCACCATCGTTGAACTTGAGGACGAATTCATAAAGCTTGCCTTTGATTTAGGAGATGTTGAAGGACTATCCGCAGAAGAAGTGCGCAATTACATACGCTACGTAGCAAACAGACGGTTAATGCAATTAGGTCTTGAGTCCATATATGATGTCAATGATAATCCTATTCCGTGGCTTGATGAAATACTAAATGGCGTTGAACATACGAATTTCTTTGAAAATAGAGTAACAGAGTATAGCCGCGCAGCAACTCAAGGCACGTGGGAAGAAGCTTTTACTGAAAATGACACGAATAATAAGTGAATGCTAATTTCACTCTTTTTTGTCATTCCACTTTCATTACACCATTTGCTGTGCAGTTTAGACAGTTTTGCTTTACTTAACAACTAACTTACCATATATATGTCCATAGGACATTGGTATATAAGAACGTGCTACAACTATTAATCTTACTCACGGTCATCACTTCAGCTGCATTCTTTGGTCATTTAGTTCCAATGGAAGTAAAAACCTTCTTGTACTCAACGAGCCTTAGTATAAAAGAGGTTTTGCTATTTATAATGCCTTTTATTATTTTTGCGTTAATCTTTAGCAGTGTTAACAATCTTAAGCAGTCAGCTATAAAGTTCATATTGTTACTTATTATAATGATCTTCTTATCGAATCTGGCTTCAAGTTTAATAGCTTATTCTGTTGGGCATTTTATCATACAAAACACTTATTCAATACAAGATATAACGTATGAAGAAACAATTGTTCCCTTATGGTCGTTTAGACTGCCTGCATTGCTTTCTAATTTTTATGCCCTTGCTTGTGGATTTGTGTCCAGCATAGTAGTGTCCACACTGCTACCCAAAAAAAGCAGAGAGCTTTCGAACAAAATGTTAGATTTAACTCTCTTTATTTTGAAGACGTTTTTGACGCCGATTATTCCAATATTTGTACTTGGGCTTGCTTTAAAAATGCAGCATGATCAAGTTTTATCTATAATATTTAAGGATTACTCAATAATTTTCATTATTATAGCATCTGCAACCTACCTTTATGTTTTCCTCTTATATGGAGCAGCAAATTCATTCAAGATCACAAGCTGGATAGCTAGTATAGGCAATATGATACCGGCATTTATTACTGCAATGAGCACAATGTCTAGTAATGCAACTATGCCGCTTACTCTTGAAGGAAGCAAAAAAAATGTAAAGCAACCTGACATAGCATCGTCTGTTGTGCCAATAACTGCTAGCTTTCATTTAGTAGGTGATTGCTTTTTTATTATAATATTATCAATGATAATTGCCTCCGGTTATTCATTGTGCACAACAGACTATGTAACTTTCCTTCTCTATTTTTTGTTATTTAAGTTTGCTATCGTGGCAGTTCCGGCAGGAGGAATTATGGTAATGCTACCTATTCTTGAGAAATACCTCAAATTTTCTCCAGAAATGCTTTCGTTAATCACAGCACTGTATATAGTGTTTGATCCAATAATCACTTCAGCAAACGTTATGGGTAATGGTGCCTTTGCTATAATGTTTACAAAACTCTATGATAAGCTTAAGTAATGTCTATTTTAGCGATTGATACTGTAGGTATTGGTAGTTCAATAGCAATAGTTGATTATGATGGTAACTGTTTTGTAGAGCACAATTCCGCCAGCAACAATCATGCAGAATCATTTTTTCAAATTCTGAATACTTTGTTTGATAAGCACAACTATAATTATGATAAAATAGATCATTTAGTGGTAGTAGTTGGACCAGGAAGTTTCACTGGAATTAGAGTTGGTATATCAGCTGCACAAGGTATAAATCTTGCTACAAATAAGCCATTATACGGAGTTAGTGCGCTGGAAGTTCAAGCCTACGCAATATCTTTGCTTTGTACGAATAACAAAAAAAATATCAGAGCTATAGTCAAAAATGCTCAAGGGTTTTATACGCAGTTATTTGATTTCAATTTATTGCCACTATCTGCACCTGGATCCCAGTGTCACGCTACAAGCAGTACACATATGGATTGCAATTTAAATGCTAGCCATGCAGGGCTATTAGTCCGTTATAGATTAGAGAACAAGCAAAAATTAAATGAAGTTGAAGCTCTATATTTAAATGAGCCTCAGTATATGAAATCATTATAGACTATTCTTTCGCGTACATGCAATGTTACTAAGCTTGTGCATCTGGTTTACTATCTCTTGAGCTACTTCTTTTATACTCATATCTGAATTTTCTATCTCTATGGCACTTGGTGGTATAAATAAATCGTCAGTCCTAAATTTCTCTACAATGCTATTTAGATTAATCACCTTCCTATTTTTTCTTTGCCTTTTTAATGCAATACGCTTTTGTAATGTCGGTAGATCACACCTAAGTACCACAGGAAGGATTTCTGTGTTCATTTTTTTACTAAGCCTTACTATTGAATCATACATCCTCATGTTCTGGTCATTATTTTCCATCAACTCATCAATAAATATGTAATTTTTTGAGTGAATCGGATAATTTTCTATTACCTGAAGCATAATTTGCATAATGCCATATATTCTATCTTGAACTTCTTTAGGTATTTGATCACGTTCAAAGACACCATCGTATATAGAGCAAGCTTGAACATTGTTATAGAACTTACTATTTACAATTAATGCGTTTATCATATTAGATAATTCTATTGCTGTGGAAAGTTTACCACTTCCCGAAAGACCAGAGAGATATATGAAAAATCCTGCTGGCTGTTTTTTTGTGTTAATATTTACCATATTATTTTCAATCTTGAAACTTACATTTATAATAACATAAAAATGAAGCTTTAAAACATATGAAATATTATATAGAAAATTATTTTTGTAGTTAAGATATTATGTAATTTAAAAACATAAATTCTGTATATAAACTCTATAATAACGATAACTATTTTTAAGCAAGCTACAACACAAAAGTGTTTGGTATTCAGAAAGCAAGACAGAGTGGCATAGACTTATTAGTTTACTACAAGTCTCTTTTCGCGTATAAACCTTCAGAAGATTCTAACAGAGGATTGTGTTGTTAACAAAGAGCAGAGTAAAAAGGGATCTAGTCTATGCCTATCAGATTTTGTCCTACCTTAAGTTCGATGATCATACATATACTCACCTTTCAGTGCGTTCTGAAGATCAAAAGTCGTTTTATATTTATCCGTTTGGTATGCGTTTTGATGAAGTAGATGAACGTTCGTTAATGAAAGTATCATTTGATGGAGATGTAATTGAAGGCAAAGAATATCAATATAATAGAACTGGCTATATAATTCATGGTTTTGTTTATCAAGCAAGGAAAGATATTCAAGCAATTTTTCACTTGCATACACCTTCTATTGTAGCGGTTTCTTCTCTCAAAGATGGGCTGCTTCCTATAAGTCAATGGGCACTGCACTTTTACAATAAAATCTCTTACCATAATTATAATTCCCTAGCACTTAGCGATACAGAAGGAAAGAGGTTAATAGCTGATCTGAAAGAAAATTTTGTCATGTTAATGCGTAATCATGGATCTATAACGTGTGGTCGGACTATACAAGAAGCAATGTTTTACTCGTATCATTTAGAACAAGCGTGCAAAACTCAATGTTTAACGTTAGCAATGAATAAGGAGTTATCAATTCCAAGTGAAGAAATTTGCTCAAAAGCTGTAAAGGATCTCCTATCTTTTGAAAGCAATCTTGGTGAGAGGGATTGGCACGCATGGGTTAGACTAATTAAAAGTAAGTTGTAAGAGACTTTCGCACTACTATCTGTCATCCAAGTAGTGACCTTACCCAGAAAAAGTAGAGAGAAAGTTAAGACGTTTTTGGAGTAAAATAAAACGTTTTTTCAAAATATGACAAATAGAAGAGAATATACAGCAGAATTCAAATTAGAAGCTGTTAAGCTGGTTAAAGAAACAGGTCAAGCAAGTACAAAAATAGCAAAAGATCTAGGTATAGATGGCAGTATGTTAAGTAAGAAAATATGATGGAAAAATGTCTGGAGCATACGCATTTCCAGGCAAAGGCTCCTTATGACAAAGAAAGATTTGATCTAAAAAAAGAGCTAATAAGAGAAAGAGACATCTTAAAAAAAGCCCTGGGCAAAGAAAAAGAGTAAAGTATTCTTTTATATAGAAATTGCTATAAAACACAGGAACTATGTAGGGTTTTGTACTGGTGGTATGGGTTGCTAAGGAAAAAAGCAGTAAAGAATTAGCAAAAGAAGGGCTTCTAGCAGATATTCAAAAAATACATCAAGCTTCTAAATGCAGATATGGAGCCCCTAAAATTCACGCTGAATTAAAAGCTTTAGGCAAAAATTAAAACAGTACAAAGTGTTATGCAAGAAAATGGCATTAAAGCCAAGTTTAGACGAAGGTTCAAAAATAAAAAACAGCAAATAAGCAACCGAGTTGTGGCTCCGAACACATTGGATCAAAATTTTACTACTGATCAGCCAAATAAAGTTTGGGATTACCTACATAAAAACTAAAGAAGGTTGTTGGCGGCAATAATTGACCTATATTCACGCATGGTGGTTAATGAGTAACATGATAATTAGTTATAGATTCTTTATTGATGGCCGTTGATAAACGCAAACCCGATAAAAATCTGCTGTTACATAGCGATCAAGGGTCACAGTATACCTCTCAAAATTACCAATTTCTATTGAATACAAAAAACATCATTTCCAGCATGAGCCATAAGGGCTGTTGTTACGATAACTCTGTTGCAGAAAAGTTCACTTAAAAGGGAGCTGCTTATTGATACTTCTCGCTCAACAAACCAGAACTACCATATTTGAATACATAGAAATCTTTTATAACAAATAACGTAGACATTCTACTATTAACTATTGCATTCCTGCACAATTTATTCTCATGATAAAAACGTCTTAACTTTCTCTCTACTTTTTCTGGGTAAGGTCAATTTGGGTCTGCACCATTTTTGAGTAATAGTTTTACTTCTTGTGCATTACCATCTTCTACAGCTAGGAATAATTGTTCTTCCTGTGTTTTTACGCGTGTTTCCACATTAGATATAAAAAATAACAATACTAAACATGCAATACCAATAATGCTAATATATTTTATAACTTTTCTCATAAGATATTTTACAATGCTTCTAATAATATTAGATATCATCTATAAAATTAAAAAATCCATGAAAGGGGATGAAAATATGTAAAAAAGTATTATTGATTAATTAAAAACAGATTTTGATTTGATAATACTAATAAAATCGATTTATCTTAAATTTACGTTGATTTTTACCTGTTATTTTTTGTAGTTTATCCAACGTAAATTCCAGGTAAAACAAAGTCGTTATCTCCAACCGTTACAACCAACTCTCCTTCTTTAATTTTTATTTGATTAGGTGTATGGTCCCATACCATCACACTCTGGGATCATACACCTAAAGTACTCCGACACTGGGATGACACCCCGGGGTTTCTGGGATGACAAAAAAGAGCCCCCTGAGCAAAAATCTTATAGCCACTTGAATGATAATTGACTTTTTGCCTAAAATAACTAAGAAAGAAACTTCTCATCAAGATAACTTAAATATATACTAATTCTCTTATTTTTAAACGATTTCTCATCATGAATTGCACGATCAAAAACCTGAATTTGACTTGTTATAATGCTACAATTATTATTTGCAACTTCTAATACGCCACTATCAATTACAACCTTCTTTTCTGTTTGGTTACTCATTTTAACAGTAATCATACCAGGCAATAAATAAATTAAGTAAGGAGCATGGTGAGCTAAAATCATAAGCTCCCCTTCGAGCCCAGTTACTGAAAGAGAAACCACTCCACTGAATGAAATTTGATCATCAGGAGAGAAAAATTGCACTTTAAAAGTATTCATAATCTTTAACTTTTATTTAGCTTCAGCTTGTATTAATTCAGCCTTTTTTATTGCTTCATCTATATTCCCCACCATATAAAAAGCAGCCTCTGGTAAGTGATCATATTTGCCTTCAACAATCCCTTTAAAACTGGAAACAGTATCAGAAAGTGAAACAAATTTACCAGGCATGCCAGTAAATATTTCTGCAACGTGAAAAGGTTGAGAAAGAAATTTCTGAATCTTACGAGCCCTATCAACAATAATTTTATCTTCATCAGATAGCTCATCCATACCAAGTATTGCGATAATATCTTGCAGTGATTTATAAGTTTGCAATATACGTTTCACCTCAGAAGCTACATTATAATGTTCTTCACCAATGATTTCAGCAGATAAAGACTGAGAAGTTGAATCAAGTGGATCAACAGCAGGGTATATTCCCATTTCAGCTATTTGCCTTGACAACACTGTGGTTGCATCAAGGTGAGAGAATGTAGTTGCTGGGGCTGGATCAGTCAAATCGTCCGCAGGAACATATATAGCTTGCACAGAAGTAATAGAGCCAGAAGTTGTTGAAGCTATTCTTTCTTGCATTGCACCCATATCAGTTGCAAGGGTTGGCTGATAACCAACAGCTGACGGTATTCTTCCAAGTAAAGCAGAAATTTCAGAACCAGCTTGTGTAAATCTAAAGATATTATCCACAAAAAATAGAACATCTTGGTTTTCACGGTCACGAAAATACTCTGCCATAGTAAGTGCTGTTAAAGCAACTCTAGCCCTTGCTCCAGGAGGCTCATTCATCTGACCATAAACCAAAACAGCTTGAGATTTTTCATGTTCATTTATATTTATTACATTTGAAGTGATCATCTCGTGATAAAGATCGTTACCTTCACGCGTTCTCTCCCCTACCCCGGCAAACACAGAAAATCCTTTATGAGCTTTTGCTATATTATTAATTAATTCCATTATTAGGACTGTTTTACCAACACCGGCTCCACCAAATAAGCCAATTTTTCCTCCTTTAAGATAAGGTGCAAGAAGATCTATAACTTTTATTCCCGTAACTAAAACTTCTTCCTGTATTCTCTGTTCAGTAAAACTTGGAGGTGCTCTGTGTATAGGCTCTAAGTTATACTTTCCCTTCAGTGGACCACACTCATCTATAAGCTCTCCAACAACATTAAAAATCCTTCCTAAAGTTGAACGCCCAATTGGCACCGATATTGGTGCACCTGTATCAACAAATTCATCCCCCCTTGACATGCCATCTGTGCTATCCATAGCAATACAACGAACTATATTGTCACCTATATGCTGCGAAACTTCTAAAACCAGCTCCTTATCCTTATATTTTAGTTTGCTTTTTAAAGCATTAAATATTTTAGGCAATTCACCTTCAAATTTTATATCAACAACTGCTTGAGTTACCTTAATCGCTCTACCTATATTCATCTCTTTATTTTTATCACCTAACACTATAATTCCATAAAAGAACTTCTAAAGAAAATAAATTTTATATTATTAATAGAAATTTTGCAACATTAAAACGCTTACTAGTTACGCTTCATTACAAACAATGCAAATGCATTTAATAGCCAAGTAATAATAAACAATACTAAACTAAGCGCATAAGCAGCAAGAGTTTGTACACTATTGAAATCCTGATCTCCGGTAAGTAATGTAGCGATCTGCACGGTAATGGTAGTAACTGAATTAAGAGGGTTAAAAGTCAAATTTGCGTTGATTCCCACAGCCATTAGCACAATCATTGTTTCACCTATCACTCTTGAAATTGACAATAAAATTGCACTTAAAATTGTAGGCATTGCATAAGGTATTGTTATATGCCATATAGTTTCCGCTGGAGTTGCACCAAGTGCCATGAAGCCATAACGCAAGCTTTTTGGAACAGATCTTATGGCATCTTCGAGTAAAGAAATAATAAAAGGAAGAATCATTATCCCAATCGATAAACCGGCAACTAAGGCACTTTCTGAGTGTATACTTAAACCAAAAAAATTTGCTACCTGCTTTATAAAGAAAGACAAAAACACAACCGCGAAATATCCATATACAACCGTAGGAATAGCAGACAAAACTTGCAAAGTTGTATTAACAATATAACGCACTTTCTCACTCGCATATTCACTAATATATATTGCAGAAAATAAACCAAGCGGAACGACAACTAACATTGCTATAATAGTTATAAGTAATGTACCAACTAAAAGCGGCGCTATACCAAAACATCCTATCTTCTCTTCATTGATAGTAACTACATTGTGGCCCCATTTCAAGCAAAACAAGAATTCTGAAATAGCTACTTTATTAAAAAAACTAATGGATTGAATAAAAATAGACAGCATTATAAATAAAGTGATAAAAAATGATATGGCCAAAGCCACAAATAACGAAAGTTTTATTATCTTATTTCTTTTATTTTTAAAGATAAAAGCAAGCATGAAAAAAAGTAACGCTATAGAAATAAAAGTTACAAAACAATTATTATAGAATACTAACAACCAAGTTAGCATCCATACACAACTAAGATATAGATAAGATTTAACCTTATTTACTTCTTGAAACCTACTAAAACAAAATAAAAGGATTAGTAAGACAGGTATGACTATCACCGAATTCATTCTTCCATGCATCAAATTTTATTCTACGAAAATGTCATACAAGTTCACCATTATTTGACAATAAAGTAAAACAATTTAAAATAAATAATTATATTAATATAAAAACAATGAAGAGAACATTTCAACCAAAAAATTTGATAAGAAAGCGCAGACACGGATTTCGTTCACGTATGGCAACAAGAGCTGGAAGAAAAATCCTTAATAGGCGCCGTTCATTAGGGTGTAACAAATTATGCGCATAGTAAGTATAAAAAAAAAGATTTTTCTTCTGCTTTCAAAAATAAGTTAGCACTCAACAGTCTTTTTTATCGTGGGCTTTATATATCACTGTACGCTATAAAAGAAAGAGAACCTGAAAAGTACATTCATACTATTAGAGTAGGTCTGGCTATCAGTAAAAAAACCGGAAAAGCAGCAAAAAGAAATAAAATAAAAAGGCAACTACGAATGCTTGCTAAAATTAGCATTTTAAATATAAGTAATATAGGGCACTACTACATAATACTAACTCATAGAAACATTATGCAAGCAAGTTATAAAAATTTACAAAAAGATCTAACTATTTGCTTAAAAAAGATAAAATAAAAAAAAATCTCAATTAAGGTATTTACAACTATATTTTTTATGATAATATAGGTAAAATTTTTAAAAATAGTTAATGGGTGTGGTGAATGGTAGAGCATATAAAAGAGGTAAATAACACAGGCTTTGGTCAGATGTATCAATTCTTATTTCTTCCTAAAGGAACAGGAACAGATTGGAGGTCAGCATTTCGCCAACAAGAAGAATTATTTAAAAAAGTGGGAGGTAATGTAATATTACCAGAAATCAGTAATTCTCCTTCAAAAGGGAATCAATTAGGGGAAGTAGGAACAATGCTAAATAATGTAGAAAATGACCAAGAACATATAAGAAAAAAAAGATATCGTAGTTAAAGTAAAAACTTAAAGAATAGTAACAAAACAAGAAAGTTAAAATATAAGTATACCTACTGTCTAATTAACAAAGAAATTTTTATAAACTTGGCGGCGACCTACTCTCCCTTTTCAAGTACCATCAGCGCTAAAAAGTTTCACTTCCGAGTTCGAGATGAGATCGGGTGGTTCATTTTTGCTATAGCCACCAAGTCAATAAAAATTTCTAACTTAACAATTTTAACTTAATATTTAACACTGCATACACACATATAGAAAGCAAATAAATCAATCAGGCTATTAGTACTAGTTAGCTTCACATGTTACCATGCTTCCACACCTAGCCTATCAACGTGGTAGTCTTCCACGGCCTTAATTGGGAAATCTTTTTGAAGAGGGTTTCTTGCTTATATGCTTTCAGCAATTATCCCATCTATACATAGCCACCCAGCGATGCTATTGGCATAACAGCTGGTACACCAGAGGTATATCCATCTCGGTCCTCTCGTACTAGAGTCAGACCTTCTCAAATTTCCTTCACCCACGGCAGATAGAAACCGAACTGTCTCACGACGTTCTAAACCCAACTCACGTATCACTTTAATCGGCGAACAGCCGAACCCTTGGGACCTTCTTCAGCCCCAGGATGTGATGAGTCGACATCGAGGTGCCAAACGGTGTCGTCGCTATGAACGCTCGAACACCATCAGCCTGTTATCCCCGGCGTACCTTTTATCCGTTGAGCGATGACCCTTCCATACAGAATCACCGGATCACTATGACCGACTTTCGTCTCTGCTTGGCTTGTCAGCCTCGCAGTCAGGCAAGCTTATGCCATTATACTATCAAGCTGATTTCCGACCAGCTCTAGCTTACCTTCGCACGCCTCCGTTACTTTTTAGGAGGCGACCGCCCCAGTCAAACTACCCACCATACAATGTCCTAGTTCCAGATAATGAAACATAGTTAGATATCAAAAGTGTAAAGGGTGGTATCTCAAGGTTGACTCCATTATAGCTAGCGCCATAACTTCAAAGTCTCCCACCTATCCTGCACATCACACTTTTAATAGCAATGTAAAGCTATAGTAAAGGTGCACGGGGTCTCTTCGTCTAACCGCGGGTACCCCGCATCTGCACGGGGAATTCAATTTCGCTGAAGTGATGTTGGAGACAGTGGAGAAATCGTTACGCCATTCGTGCGGGTCGGAACTTACCCGACAAGGAATTTCGCTACCTTAGGACCGTCAGTGTTACGGCCGCCGTTTACTGGGGCTTCAATTCGGAGCTTGCACCCTTCCTATTAACCTTCCAGCACCGGGCAGGCGTCAGACCCTATACTTCCACTTACGTGTTTGCAGAGTCCTGTGTTTTTAGTAAACAGTCGCTACTCCCTATTTTGTGCCACCTACTCATAGTTGCCTAAAAGCAGGTTACCCTTCTTCCGAAGTTACAGGTATAATTTGCCGAGTTCCTTCAACATCATTCTTTCAACACCTTAGTATACTCTACTCATCCACCAGTGTCGGTTTGCGGTACGGCCTCATAAATATAAGTGCTATTTCCTGGAGCTTCTTTTAAGCATAGATCAATCCAATAAGATCTATACAAATACGAAACCCGTCACACTTAAGAGGTTTAGGAATATTAACCTAATTGCCATCGACTACTCCTTTACGGACTCGCCTTAGGAACCGACTAACCCTACGCAGATTAACTTAACGTAGGAACCCTTAGATTTTTGGTGAGAGTGTTTTTCACACTCTTTTACGCTACTTATGTCAGCATTCTCACTTCCGATATCTCCAGCAGTTTTCACAAACCACCTTCACAGACTTACGGAACGCTCCGCTACCGCGCCTATTGATCGAAATCAATAAGCACTCACATCTTCGGTATACAGCTTTAGCCCCGGTACATTTTCGGCGCAGAAAAACTTATTTAGACAAGTGAGCTGTTACGCTTTCTTTAAAGGATGGCTGCTTCCAAGCCAACCTCCTAGCTGTAATGGTTTTTCTACTTCCTTCCCCACTTAGCTGTAATTTTGGGACCTTAGATAGTGATCTGGGTTGTTTCCCTCTTCACCACGGACTTAGCACCCGTAGTGTGCCTGCTGTATAATTAATTGTTGGTATTCGGAGTTTAGTTAGATTTGGTAAGACGGTGAATCCCCCTAGTCTATCCAGTGCTCTACCCCCAACAACATACATACAACGCTCTACCTAAATAGATTTCGCGGAGAACCAGCTATTTCCAAGTTTGATTGGCCTTTCACCCCTAATCACAACTCATCCAATAATGTTGCAACATTAACTGGTTCGATCCTCCAGTGTGTTTTACCACACCTTCAATCTGGTCATGACTAGATCACTTGGTTTCGGGTCTAATCCATAAAACTAAAACGCCCTATTCAGACTTGCTTTCGCTACGCCTACACCTAACGGCTTAAGCTTGCTTCATAGATTAACTCGCTGACCCATTATGCAAAAGGTACGCTGTCACTCTAAATATCAATAAATTGATATAGAGCTCCAACTGTTTGTAAGCACTTGATTTCAGATTCTATTTCACTCCCCTCCCGGGGTTCTTTTCACCTTTCCCTCACGGTACTTGTTCACTATCGGTCGTTAAGGAGTATTTAGGCTTGGAGGATGGTCCCCCCATATTCAAACAGGATTTCACGTGCCCCGCTCTACTCAAGGATTTAAAAACTTTCTACTTATACAGGACTATCACCTTCTATGGTTACTATTTCCAGAGTATTCTAATTCTTATTCTTAAATCACTAGCCTTTTCCGCTTTCGCTCGTCACTACTAACAGAATCTCGGTTGATTTCTTTTCCTTTGGCTACTTAGATATTTCAGTTCACCAAGTTTGCTTTACATACTTAGTACGTAATAACTAGCTAAACTAGTTGGGTTTCCCCATTCGGAAATCTGCGGATCAAAATTTGTTGACAATTCCCCACAGCTTATCGCAGCCTGCCACGTCCTTCATCGCCTCTTAACGCCAAGGCATCCATCAAGTGCTCTTAATAATTTATTTATCCGACTATATGCAGAATATGCAGAGTTAAATATTATTAAAATTGAATTGAGATTAAATTAATCTCTACCATAAAACTTGTCAAACATCTAAAAACTAAATTAATCTTTTATATGTTATAACCTAATAAATAATATGTCAACGCCTTTTTGCACAAAACATTTACTTATATTATCAACAACAATATACTAGCAATCCTAAACAGTATAATCTGAGAAATATGTGGTAAACTTATATATACAGTAAAAATTAATAAAAAAGATATTTTGTAAGATAAAATGTGTTAAAATCAATTGCCTAAAAATGATAATAAACATTCGGAGTATTTCTAACGTATGAAAAGTAATCTCTCTTTTATAAAAAACGTTGCTTTAAATTGTATGTCTAAGCTCATTGGCGTATTAAATATTAAGAAAGTAAAACACTTCATTGTGAATAAATATAATACTCTTCATAAAGAAATGACAGTGCTTCTTAAAAAATCTAAGAACCTGTTAAACACCAACATTGAAATCGGTTTATATCACTTTTATAAAGGTAGCATATCAGACGCAAAGTTACGATTTTGGTTAATTAGCATATTTTACCCCCATTTACCTATAGTCTGGTATAACATCGGAAGGTGTCATTTTGCGGTAGGGAATACTAACAAAGCTTATAATTATTTAACAAGGGCACTAAAATTAGATAATGACCACGAGGAGGCGTCTTACTATATAAAAAAAATGACAAACTCAGCGCCTATTACAGAATTGCCAAAAAACCTCATAAGACAATATTTTGATTACACAGGTGAATATTTTGTTGAGCATTGGTTGATTGCCAAACAATATAGAGGGCATGAACTTGTACACATGATAATTACAAAAATCTTCAACAACTCCACTTCTGAGCTCAATATACTCGACCTTGGTTGTGGAACTGGAATATGTGGTCATTTCTTGAAAATAAATAGTATTGGAAACCATATAACAGGAATTGACATTTCAAGTAGAATGCTAAATATCGCAAGAGGATGCTTTATAAAAGGTAAGCCTGTTTACAATGAATTAATACATATGGAAATGAAAGAGTTTCTTAAACAAGAGAAAAACCAGCAGTATGATGTAATTATCTTTGCTGAAGTGCTACATTATCTACATGACTTTCAAGAAGAGTTGGAATTAGCAAAAAGATCTACGAGCAAAAAAGGAGTTATTGTATGTTTAATAAGAAGAAAGGAAGGTGAAGGTATTGACTTTGTAAACAAAGGAGACTATTTTCGTCACTCAGAAAGTTATGTTCAACATGTTGCAAAAGAAATAAATATGCAAATAAGTTATATGAGTTACTGTAAAATATATGGCAGTCAGGTTGACGGTATCTTGTTTGCATTACAGCATCAACAAAAAAATCCGAAAAACCTAACTTAAAAATCGCTCAAAATGACTTTTAAGTACCTATATATAATAAAAGAATAAAAGGAACTTTATGAATAACATTACCATTAATTACGCAAAGGACAGCAAATTAACCGACTTTGGAAAAGCAGTTCTATCAGACAGGTATTTAATAGAAAATGAAAGTTATCAAGACCTCTTTGCACGTATTGCTAATTACTATTCTGATAATAAAGAACATGCGCAGCGTCTTTATGACTACATGAGCAACTTGTGGTTCATGCCTTCAACACCAATACTCAGCAATGGTGGCACTAAGAGAGGGTTACCTATCTCTTGCTTTCTTAATGAAACCGAAGACAGCTTGCAGGGAATAGTTGATCTATGGAACGAAAATGTTTGGCTTGCTGCACGTGGAGGAGGCATAGGTAGTTATTGGGGAAATTTACGCTCAATAGGCGAAAGCGTAAAGGGTAGCGGCAAAACATCAGGAATTGTTCCATTTATTGTAGTGCAAAATGCTCTAACGCTTGCAATTAGTCAGGGATCCCTAAGGCGAGGAAGTTCAGCAGTCTACCTTCCTGTATCTCATCCGGAGATAGAAGAGTTTCTAGATTTACGCAAGCCAACAGGCGGTGACCCAAATCGCAAAGCGTTAAATATACATCATGCTGTAATAGTAACAGATAAATTTATGCAGGCTGTTGAGAATGATCAAGAATGGAATTTAATAAGCCCTCACAACAATAAGGTTATTTCAACTGTAAAAGCGCGGGATATATGGATCAAAATATTAACAGCAAGAGTTGAAACTGGAGAACCTTACATTATTTTCCTTGATGCAACAAATAACAATAAGCCAGAATCTTACAAAAAGCTCAACTTAGACATCAAGATGTCAAATCTATGCAGTGAAATAACTTTAACCACAGGTTATGATCACCTGAATAAGTCACGCACTGCTGTGTGTTGTCTATCATCCGTAAACCTTGAGTACTACGAAGAATGGAAAGACAATAAACTCTTCATAGAAGATATAATGCGCTTTCTTGATAATGTATTGGAAGATTTCATAAATAAAGCACCGAATGAAATGCAGCGAGCAAAATATTCTGCAGCCAGAGAACGCAGTATTGGTCTTGGTGTGATGGGCTTTCACTCATTTTTACAAAGCAAAATGGTTCCTTTTGAATCAGTAACAGCACAACAATGGAATAAAAAAATATTTAAGTATTTACGCGAGCAAGCAGATATAGTTTCTAAAAAATTAGCAGAAGAAAAGGGAGCATGTCCTGATGCCAAAGAAGTTGATCTAATGGAAAGGTTTACACACAAACTCGCTATTGCTCCTACTGCCTCGATCTCCATTATTGCAGGTAATACCTCCCCTGGAATAGAACCATACGCAGCAAACGTATTCATACAAAAGACACTTACAGGCTCATTTGTAGTGCGAAATAAATTCTTGCAAAAACTATTAGCAGAAAAAAATCAAGACAATGATAAAATATGGTCTTCAATTTCAACAAACGAGGGTTCCGTTCAGCATTTAGATTTTCTTAGTGAGCATGAAAAATTGACATTTAAAACAGCGTACGAGCTTGACCAAAGATGGATTATAGAACATGCAAGTGATAGAACTTCGTATATTTGTCAATCTCAATCAGTAAATCTGTTCTTACCTGCCAACGTACATAAACGTTACTTGCACAAAATACACATGCTTGCTTGGAAAAAAGGATTGAAGAGCTTATATTACTGCAGATCACAATCAATGCAGAGAGCCGATAAGGTCTCGCATGACATATTCAAAAAAAGTGAAATATTGCAACAAAAAACAGATATTGACTACGATGAATGTCTGTCATGCCAATAGCGGCCTTACTCAGAAAAAGTAGAGAGAAAGTTAAGCAAATGGGTAAATAGACTTCTTGCATAACCATATAACGCACTTTTATTGGGAATAGAAACGAAAAAACTTTCTTGACAAACTCCGCCAGCTCCCTTATCATAAAACTGAAGCTATTTATTTATCTTCGCAATCTGTGCAGGTTAATGACAAAAAACTTAGGGTATTTGGCGTCTCATGTTTAATTTTTCGCACTACGTGCATCGCATGTCTTTAAAAATTTTTAGGTTTTTACCTATATAAGCCGAAACGCGCTTACAAAGCGTTTAAGACAGCAAAAAACGTCAAATTGACAAGGGAGAATTTGAATGCTAGCTACTACGGGGTTTCTTTGCCTTTTTTCCTGCTTAGTAAATTTCTTAAACACTTGCGGTGTAGGTTAGTTGCAAGTTAAAAGCAGCTAAATCGCTCTTAATCAAGCGTTTTAGAATAAAAAAAACGCCGATATTTTAGTACATAGTAAATAGCCAACCACCATGGGGCTTCTTTTGCCTTTTTTTTCATTTGGTAAATTTCTTAAACATTTATGGCTAAACGACAATCGTCATCCCGCTACTTGTTAGCGGCCGAGATACCGCGAATGAATCGCGGTATGACGGTTCGCGGTGGCATGACGATAAAGTTTATACCTCGTCATCCCGCTGCTTGTTAGCGGGATCTCTTGTTAGCGGCTGAGATACCGCGAATGAATCGCGGTATGACGGTTCGCGGTGGTATGACGGTTCGTGGCAGCATGAAGATAATCCCGCTACTTGTTAGCGGCTAAGGGATACCGCGAATGAATCGCGGTATGACGATAAGCTCGTCGTCCCGCTACGTGTTAGCGTCGTAGCGGTATGGTGTAGGAAAATTAGCTATATAGCTAACTTGTACCACGCGTTAAAGCTTTTAAACAGGTCTTGGTTTACTTACTCCATTATTTTCTTTATTATCAGATATCATTTTAAATAATATGGAGGAGCAAATTGTCAGCAATTGCCATTATTGATTTTGGTTCACAGTTTACACAGCTTATCGCAAGACAAGTAAGAGGAATGGGCGTTTATTGTGAAATATTTCCAAGCAGCGTCAGTTTTGAAACAATATCAAAATTCAATGGGTTTATTCTCTCTGGAGGACCACAATCTGTAAATGATGATTGTTCTGAAACAAGTAGAATAGTACATGAAATTATAAAACTTAATGAGGCAACAAGCGTTCCTATACTTGGAATATGCTATGGACAGCAACTCATTTGTCATTATTTTGGAGCAAAAGTAAAAGAGAGTTTCAAACAGGAGTTTGGTAGAACTAAAATCAAGATACTAAAAGAATCCCCCATTGTAAAGGATACCTGGGATGTTAATTCTGAAGTGGATGTATTAATGAACCATGCGGACAGTGTTGATACTATACCACAGGGATTTACTGTTATCGCATCAGGTGTGATAAATCAAACAATTGCAATGATTGTCAACGAACAGCGGAAGATTTACTGTACTCAGTTCCATCCTGAGGTTAAGCCCACAACAAATGGCAGTAAATTGCTCTCTAACTTCTTGGATATTGCAAATTGCAAAAGAGACTGGACAATGAAGTCGTTTATTGAGGAGCAAAAGGAAAAAATCAAAAATGTAGTAGGAGAGAAAAAAGTAATCGCTGCAGTAAGTGGTGGGGTTGATTCAAGCGTTGCAGCGGCTCTCACACATAAAGCTATAGGAAAACAATTGAACTGTATTTTTATCGATACTGGGTTGTTACGCAAGAACCAAACCATCGCTATGTTGAAAGAGATTCCGATAAATTACGTTGATAAATCAAATTTATTTTTGAGTAGGTTGAAGGGAATAACTGATCCAGAAGAAAAGCGAAAAATTATCGGTAACACTTTTATTGAAGTGTTTGAAGAAGAAGCAAAAAAAATAGGTGATGTGGATTTTTTGATGCAAGGTACCATCTACTCTGATGTAGTTGAGTCAGGGCATGCCTCAAACAACACTAGTACAATTAAGTCTCACCATAATGTTGGTGGGTTGCCAGAAAAGATGAACCTGAAGCTAGTGGAGCCTTTACGCTACCTCTTTAAAGATGAGGTAAGGCTACTTGGAAAAGAAATTGGGCTTTCAGATGAGATAATATTTCAACATCCATTTCCTGGACCTGGACTTGCAGTGAGGATTATAAGTGAAGTCGATGAAGAAAAGGTGCGAATATTGCAAGAAGTAGATGAAATATATATTAATACGATGAAAAATTACGATCTATACGATAAGATATGGCAAGCTTTTGCTGTATTATTACCAATAAAAACTGTAGGCGTTATGGGAGATGGTCGTACGTATGGATATGTTTGTGCTTTAAGGGCTGTAACATCATCTGATGGTATGACAGCCGATGCATTTCCATTTGAAGATAAGGATCAACACTTGCTAGTATTTTGGGATTTTTTACGCAATGTCGGCAGTATAATTGTTAATAATGTTCCCGGAGTAAATAGAGTTGTTTATGATATCACTTCTAAACCACCCGCAACTATTGAGTGGGAGTAAATCAAAAAGATCCCGCTGCTTGTTAGCTGGATCTAGAGATACCGCGAATGAATCGCGGTATGACGGTTAATTTTCTTTATTTTGCTTATAATTTCCACAAGCAGTGCAAACATAAATGAAGAATACAAATATCCTTTTGGTAATTCTATATGAAATCCATGAAGTATGAGGTACACACCGACAAGTAAAACAAATAAAATGGCGATTATTTTTAACCCTGGGTTAGATTTGATTAACTGGGCGGTATAACTTGATAAAAACAGCATTGCTAGCATGGAAAATGTAAATGCTGTAGCAATTATTACCATGTTATAAGTTAGTGCTATAGCAGTTAATATCGAATCAACCGAAAAAACTAAATCTATTAATATAATTTGTAGCACAACTAAAAAAAATTTTGATTTAACGTTTGCTTTCTTTTTATTTTTCTTACATACAAAGATGTCATCCCGTAACTCCATAGAGCTCTTAACAATAAGGAATAATCCCCCTGCGATCATAAGTAAATCCCTTGCTGATGCAGTGTGAAATATAGGTTTTTGCATTGATAATATAGATGATGTAAAAAATAGTATTACAAAACGCATTAATAGTGCTAATCCAAGGCCCATAAGGCGCACTCTTTCTCTCAGCGCATTTGGTACCTTATCTATTGCTAGAGAAATAAAGATTAAATTGTCTACACTAAGTATAGTTTCAAGTAGTGTAAGTGTCAGTAAAGTCCAAGCATCAGTTAGCATTTTTGTTTCAAATTCGGTTCTTCTTACTCTACAATAGATGTGTAAAAATTAAGTGACTTCACTCAGAAGTTTTATAGCAGTTCTCCAGAAAAACAGGATATATAAAGTTCAGCAGCTTCTTCTATTTTCGTTTTTGAGCAAAATCAATAATAAGAGAGTTTCTTATTTTCATGCACGCAAATAAGATAAAGCCTTATTTTCATTTTTGACTTTATTTGAAAATAATATATACTATAAAAATAGTGTGCTCGGTTGAATGAATGTATATTAAAGGATCACCATCAGGCAAAGTATTCGCTGGTTATCAGGCATTTATACCAAGCCCCTTGCCACCAAAATTTGAATGGGACAATGATTTAGTTAATAGTCTTTAAACCCTTACTTTACTATAAGGAAAGTGGTTGAAAACTTAGGTGTCGTATTTACAACAGCCCAAAGAGCAATCGTAAAGCTTGAAGATTTAGGCATCGTTTCACAAACTTCTCAAGGAAAGAGAGATCGGGTTTATTGTGCAACTGATATTTTGAATATTCTAGAAGAACCAACTAAGATTACAGAGAACTTCGATAGCACATTGTAGCTATTGTGATGAATAAATTCAGCAAACAGCAAGCTTAAAGAGTCTGATCCAATGGACATGCTGAACAAAAAGTAAGGAGCTCCTTTTGGAGGATTATATTAACTTATTAATTAATTGCTTGACTTTTAGCAGGATTTATTATATTATTTATTAATGAGTAATGCAATCAAACCAAAGAGGATAGCATGATAAATAATTTGGATTCAATAATTCTTGGAATAAAAGATGGTGAAAAGGCGATTGAAGATTTAAGGGTTGTTCTTAAAAAAAGAAAAGAAGAAGTTATTACTACACAGACATTTAATTACGCTTTACGATGCCCAAAAACTACAAAGGAAGCGATAGTACACGAAATTCTGCTTCATTTTATACAAAATCCTGGCGAGCAATCACTAGAACAAGTGATACAATGCTTAGATAGAGCAATACAATCTGGGATATATGCAAAAAACAACCCAATAAGAAATCTAGATGAAGAATTTCGTACTCATATAAACTTTAAAGATGAAGAGGGAAATACATTACTACATCATGCAGTTATAGGTAATAAAACTGAAGAAATAACCACCCTTCTTGTTACATATAGTGCAAATCCTTTGATACAAAACGCGGATAATAAAATTCCTTCAGATTTAGCTCAAGGAAAAACAAAAGAAGTGCTTATTAAAAGCCCAGAACAGATAAAATCTGTAAAACCAAAAAGAAACTCCCTCTTTACTTTATGTTCTTTGGGTATAGTGTTATGAAGAAGCGCTTCTGCAGCTATAACCGAAACAATCAATGGTGCTATAAATGCCCGTTTGAAAGCATGGTTTTGGGGGAAATGGTAAAACCATTGATGGAGTTCTTTTTGGGCTACCTCGTTTAGAAGATTGTATAACCTAACCGTCCCAAGCTGAAGTGCTTCTTATCATAATAATATAGGAGGGATTTTATATGGCAGAAGCAAAAAGTAAATTAAAAACAATAAACCTTGATGCAGCAGGGATTGATATTGGCTCGACTGTACATTATGTATGTGTACCTGAAGGAAGAGATGAACAACGTATCCAAAAATTTGGGTGCTTTACAGTAGATCTACACAACTTAGCAAAGTGGTTAAAAAAGTGTCAGGTTAGAACTGTAGCCATGGAGTCAACTGGAGTATATTGGATTCCCTTATTTCAAATATTAGAATCACATAAATTTGAAGTAAAATTAGTAAATGCGCGACATGTCAAAAATGTGCCTGGTAGAAAGTCTGATGTTCAAGATTGTCAATGGCTGCAACAATTGCACAGCTATGGACTGCTTCAAGGATCATTTAGACCGGATAATCAAATGTGTGTACTGCGTAGTTACGTTAGACAACGTGCTAATCTAATTGAAAATGCAGCTAAACATACTCAACGTATGCAAAAAGCGCTAATTCAAATGAATATTCAATTACACAAGGTTATTAGTCATATTACTGGGATAACTGGTATGAAAATCATTGAAGCTATAATTGAAGGCGAAAGAGATCCTGAGAAATTGGCTAAATTCAGGGATGCACGAATAAAAAATGATCAGTCTACTATAGCAAAAGCGTTAGCTGGTGATTATAGAGAGGAACACTTGTTTGTGCTAAAACAAGAATATGCAGCATATACTTTTTTTCAAGAGCAAATAACGGGATGTGATAAAAGTATAGAAAATTACTATAAAACATTTGAAACAAAGTCGAATGAGAACAGGGCATTGAATAAGACACGAAAGAGAAAACAGAAGAATAGTCCAGATTTTGCCGTAGATGAAGATTTATATCGAATAACGGGGATGGATTTTACTAGAGTTCCAGGACTTGATGTATTAAGTGTACAGGCTATCATTTCAGAAACAGGTATAAATCACAATAAATGGAGGACAGAAAAGCATTTTTCTTCCTGGCTCGGATTAAGTCCTGCTAATAAAATTACAGGAGGGAAAATTATTGGAACAAGAACTCGTAAAGTTGTTAATCGTGCTGCAACTGCCTTGCGACTTGCTGCTCATTGTGTATCAAGAAGCAACACTGCACTTGGTGCATACTGCAGGAGGTTAAAGAAGCGACTAGGGATACCAAAAGCGATCACTGCTACAGCAAGGAAATTAGCATGTATTTTTTATAATATGCTAAAATATGGACAAGAATATGTAGAAAAAGGAATGAACTATTATGAAACACTCTACAAAGAGAGAGTAGTCAAAAATTTGACTAAAAAAGCAAAGGAATTTGGTTATATACTAATGAAAGAGGAGCCGATAGATGAAGAAGGTTCTTAGGAGTTTCTTAGAAGGTGTGTTCGAACTACTTTTGGAAAAGAGTGGTAGCATTAATGCTAGAGATCAGTACGGTTGGGCGCCTCTACACTACGCTGTCTATTACAATGAACCTGATATTGTCAGTTTTCTTGTAGATAAAGGGGCAGACATTAATGTTCAAGCAGAAGATTATAAAACACCTCTACATGTTACTGCTCAGTACAATAGCGGATCTGAAATAACTAGGCTTCTTCTTGATAGAGGTGCTAACATTGAGGCTACAGCAAGTAATAATTTTACTGTTTTACATGATGCTGTTTACTATAATAAACTTGATATGGTTGAATTTCTTGTTCAGAGAGGTGCTAACATTAACGCTAAAAATGGTAGAGATGAAACACCTCTAGAGGTAGCAAATAGGTTGGGTAGAACAGAAATAGCAAACTTTTTAAGGGCAAAACAAAACGAGAAACCTGTACAACGTAAACGCCGTCATCACCATGGAGATCACCCTCGTCATCATAGTGGAGAGCAAAAGTACTTACAAAGGGAAGAACGTTCTATTGGACCAAAAGGTGCTAGTCGTAATATTGAAAATATTAATTCTGCAATAGAAGGCAATCAACAAGCCATAAGTGGGGCAAGTAAGCCATCTTCTTGGACAAATGCTTTTGCTCATATAGTAGACGCTGTTAAAGGTGTTTCTCAGTTTATCTCTTCTCCTTTTAAGCCAGTTATAGGTATAGAGCACTCTCAACCTTCTAAAGCCATGACAACTCAAGGTGTTGATGCAAATGGTACACTTCTTTTGTTGGATGTGTTCATAAGGAAGATCACAGGTCAAAAGTACATTTCTGCAGCAGATCAGCCTACAATATCTTTACCAGAAGCGGAGTGCCATGCATCATATATTATAAATGGATTTGAAAAAGTATTGAAGGAAACAGCAGTTAAGTCAGGAATATCAGTAACAAATTTAAATTTTGATCCTATAAAACTACAATCAGATATAGTTGGACAACTAATAAATGGGAAATTTTCTGAAATATCGAAAACCTTGTATTCGTCTGCAAAACAAGCGTGCCCAGAGTTTAAGCAAACCAAGAGATTTCTGGAACGTATGGAAAGCCATATAGAAGAATTTTTAGATAAGAAAGAATTTTCTTCTATAGGTCAAAACTTAAAATTGAAGAAGCAAATACGTAAGCAGAAATTATGTAGTAGTGCTAATTTTATAACTGATAATCCTACTATTGCTTCTCTCGCTAACGTTAGTCGGTCAGAAAGTCAGTTACCAGGGAAAACAGATGATAAACCTAGAACCTGCTTAAATGATCCAACAGTGGATAACCAACTACAAAGATCTCTGTGATGTCAGGATATTTCTTCTTTGAGTTGTGCAATTTCAGCTTGAGGAAGACCGGTAGATTTAGCTATCAAGTCGATAGATACGCCAGCTTCAAGTAGGTTTTTAGCCACTGCTATTTTAGCCTGTTTTTCGCCCTCTTCTCTGCCTTTTTCATGTCCGATTTGTATGCCTTCTTCTTTACCTTCATCTCTAGCATCATCAAGGCGTTGTTCCCAAATAGCAGCTTCTTTCTGTACACTCAATACTCTTTCTTCGTATGCTGCAAGATCCTCTTCTTCCCAACTAAACTTGTCTAATTCATCATATGCTAGCTTTATTATTGGAGATTTTTCTGCAATATCTTTTAGGTCTTCATCTGTAGTATCTTCTGCATACCGGAAAAAAAAACACCATCTTTCTACTGTGCTCTCTAGTTGCTCTACTTTGTTCTTTGTAAATTTAGGCAACTCAATAAAGACGAATTGAAAATCTTTTAAGTAATGTCCGTTAGTCTTTATATCACGTATATTGTGAGTGGAAATATACTCAACCTCTGTAGGAAATAGCGTACTGTTGGAAATAGCGATAAAGAAGACTTTCTTAAAATCAATATAATTTCCTGATTGTCTTGAGTAAGCTTTAGAAGCATAAAGTTGGGCACGTTTTTCAAAGCCCTTGTCACGAGCGAGCTGCATCTCCGCAATATATCTATTCCCGAAAGAATCCTTACAGAGGACATCAACAATACTCTGTTTATCAGAAGCAATTTCAGGATCCATAATAGTGCTAAGAAACTTAACATCTTGAATTGTGTTAACACCAGTAAACCCTAAGATGTCATTCAAAAAGTGGATAAGAATATTCTTATTTTTTTCAGTGCCGAACACTCGTTTGAAGGGCAAATCGTATTTAGGGTCGAGGAACTTAGAAAGAGCCATAAAATTAACCTAAAAAGCATTAATAATTATACACAATTCTGAAGAAATGTTCAAGTTTTTTATGCTAAAGTCTATTAAAGTGGTAAATTTAGCTGAATTTCAAGAGTTGGCAAAAAACTACCTTCATAGATGGCCCTAGAATGCTACTATGCACCTTAGACGTCCTTTTCATACATCTTTTATCAACCCTTCTGTAAAGCGCCTTTAAAGCCCAGGAAATGGATGCTATGAATTTGGAGCTATAGGAGACATCGAAGATACACTCTAAAAACCATCATAAGCCCTCCATTCAATTCTACAATACTTGTCATAGCGTGAGCATTGAATATACTAGTTTTCAACAGGCATCTGAGAGTTAGTTTGTTTATGTAAAAAAGAGTAGTAACATTAATGGTAGCCCCTGTAAGATACAAAATAGCGCAAAAAATAAGAAGCTGGAGGTTAAAAAGAAAATATACCCTAAAAGATCTAGCAGACGAAACAGGTATAAACTATCATACGCTGCGAAGATATGAACAAGGGATATGTGGCATTCCAGATGAAGAATTACAAGTTATAGCAAATGCATTGTCAGTTAGTTTGAGTGATCTACTTCCTAGACAAAAAGTACTCAAAGAAAATCGTTGTTTTGATAAACAATGGATGTACAATTTCGTAGAAAAATACACAAAAACAAGAGGTCGAGAATTACGCAAGGCAATTTGTGCATTAACCCAATCTATTCGAGCTGAGGAGGAAAGTGCTATAAAATCAGCAAGAATAAGAATGGCGGAGAATATGCTGGAGGAAGGATTTGCTACTGATATAATCTACCGAGCAACAGGCTTATCAACAGATGAATATGATAATAAAGAGGAAAAAGGTTCTAAGCGTCGAAGCAAAAGACAAGAGATGAAAAAGTGGAGAATAATACAAGGATATACGCAAGAGGAATTAGCGAAAGAACTCGGTGTAGGAGGTCCACAGATACATTACTATGAACAAGGGAGCACCATGTTCGGTGAAAGGTTATGGGAAATAGCAAGAAAATTATCAGTGAATGCTGAAGATCTGGCGCTTAAATCAACGGAAGAAAACTGCTGTGAAGACAAGGATGGTGAGGGAGAAAAAGAGCTATTAAGTTGGGCAAGAGAGTCTAGAAAAATTAACAATCAAGAATCAAGAGATGAACTGGATATATGGGTAGAATTTTTATCGCAAAGAAGGCAAATTTATAAAGAAAAGATTGATAAAGTAGAGGGAATCAAAGTAGCAAATAATCTACTTATACTAGGTGTTTCTGTTGATGCTATTTCTTCAATAACTGGCTTACCTGCAGAGGAAATTGCAACATAGCTAGCCTTAAACGATACTTATTTTTTTTAAACACGGATCTATCGCTTAAGGGAATAAACATCTATTAATATCTTTTGTATTTTCATAAAAAAATAAACAAAAAAAAATCGAAAAAATTGACTTGACTCCCGCCAAAATAGATGGCTTTGTGCCAATACTGCTAAAAAAATAGCAGTAAACATTTAAAAACAATTTATTATTAACGAAGGGTATATTTTATGAATAACAAGAATAATAGTGAAAAACTTATAGAAGAAATTGAGAGAGTACTACAAAGCGGAGGAGGAAGTGCTCTATTTGATCGTGAAATAGTGGCAGTACTTCTAGGAGCAGTTCATGACAGGGCCCAAGCTCAAGATGTTACTAAAAATCTAATGGACAATTGCCCAGGAATAGGAGAAATTTTAGGCCGAGAAATCGATGACCTGAAAATGATAGACGGAATGACCGAACATGCAGCCGCAGCAATTGAATGTGTTAAAGAAGCTTACAAGAGGGCACTAAGAGAAGGGTTAAAAAGAGGACCGGTAATGGATAGCCAAGAAAAGCTCATAGAATATGTAAGGGTAAGTATAGGCTTTTCAGCAAAAGAAGCTGTCCAGATAATATATTTGGATACACAGTACCGTTTGATAAGAGACGAAGTGTATTTTGGTACAATAGATGAGGTGCACCTATCTGAAAGGAAAGTGGTAAAAAAGGCATTATCAATGGAGGCAGCATCGATAATATTAGCTCACAACCATCCAGGAGGGAGTTTAGAGCCGTCAGAAGATGATAAAGTTATGACTAGAGAATTAGTGTCAGCGTGTCAAGGTGTGGGAATTGAGCTAGAGGATCACATTATTGTGACAGACAAAGGATATTGCAGCTTTAAGGAAAGAGAGCTGTTATAAAGATGGATGCCAAATTTTTCAGGTTTGGGAAGTTTGGCTACCACTACTAGTGGCAAACAATACGAAATATGAATATAAAAATCAAGTGGCAAAGTGATTTAAGGAAAGCATATTTCTATAGCTGAGATTTGGAAAAAGACATCACAAGAGTTGCGAAGCATACAAGATCTTTGTATAACTTGTATATTAAGTTATAATAAAGGAATAAAAGCCTGAATAGATCTGTTCTTTTATTATAAATAGTTGCAAACTGTACAAGATCTTTCTATAATTTGTATATTAAGTTATAGCTCTTTCCACAGAAGTCCGGATATGATAAGATAAGGATAGATGGCGATAAGGAGGTTGGATGCCGGCAGCATATAGTTATGATTTAAGAAAAAAAGCAATGGAAGCACTAGACGAAGGGGAAAGCAGAGAAGCAGTGGCAGCAAGATTTAAAATTGGACGAACTACTTTGTGGGAGTGGCAGCAAAGAAAAAAAGAAACAGGCGACTTTCAGTCAAAAAAACTCGGTAATGGAGGTTACAATCAGAAAATTATCGACTGGAATAAGTTTATCGAATTTGCTAAAAAACACGGTAGAAAAACTCTGTCGGAAATGGCTAAACTTTGGGGCAACGTTAGTATCCAAACGATCCACCGAGCTCTCAGAAAAATTGGATTTACGCGCAAAAAAAGACATATGGATACAAGGAAAGGAACGAAGAAAAACGTGCTGAATTCTTAAAAATTATAGCAACAAAAGAACCAGAAAACTTAGTGTATATAGATGAGTCTGGGATTGATAACACGGAGGACTATCCATATGGGTATTGCCAGAAAGGACAGCGATTTTATGCCCTAAAATCTGGAAAAAAAACTCAACGAATCAGCATGGTTGCAGCCTTAAGTAGAAGAAAGATAGTTGCTCCATTAACATTTGAAGGCCACTGTAATATGGATATTTTTAATGGATGGTTTGAGCAATTTTTGGCACCGATCTTAGAACCTGGACAAACTGTCATTCTTGATAATGCTACTTTTCATAAGTCTGATAAGCTTATCAAGCTCGCTAAAGGAGTCGGTGCAGAAATTTTGTATCTGCCGCCTTATTCTCCAGATTTTAACAAAATTGAGCATCATTGGTTTGCTATAAAAAACAGAGCCAGGAAAAACATTCCTCTATTCGAATCCTTTCGTCGTGCTGTTGATTCTGCCTTCCTATGACCTATTCGGACTATTATGAGAAATGCTATAAGAGGTTGTCCGGAAACTAGTAAATTCAAGCATATTCCCTCTTTAACATAACCCTACTCATAGCTAGGTATATGAAATTCTCAGTGGATGTTGTGAGTAAATCATACTCCTTCGATAGCCTTCTATTCCTATTAACCCAAGCAAAAGTCCTTTCTACAACCCATCTTCTTGGCTGTACTTTAAACCCTTGTTCTCTTGTTGGTAGTAGCTCAGGTGGCGTATCTTTGTGCACCCAAAATCTACATGGAGGCCTTTTAACAATTTCAATATCTATGTCATATTCTTCCTTTATGTGATTCTTTAAATTTCTTCCTTGGTATCCCATGTCAGCCCACATTTTTTTAACTTTAGTATATTTTGTTCTCATATTGTTTAATGCTATTTTAATACCATCTCTATCATTTTCGTTAGCAGCGCCTACGTAACAACCTAGTATAAAACCCTGAGTGTCTGTAATTATATGCCTTTTTCTACCCTTTACTTTTTTACTTCCATCATAGCCTTTGATCCCCCCTTTTCTGTAGTCTTTACAGATTGACTATCTACTATACAGGCACTCGGCTGCTCATTCCTTCCTATTTTTCTTCTACTATATTTTGTAATTTCATAATTCATTTTCTCAAAAATTCCCTGCTTCTTCCATTGCCTGAACTGCTCATACACAGTCTTCCATAGCGGAAAATCATTTGGTAAATACCGCCATTGACACCCTGTACGCAATACATAGAAAATTGCTTCTAATATTTCTTTTTTGCTATACTTTGGCGGCCTTCCTCCTTTCTTGTATGATACTCTGAAGTGTTTTTCTATTCTTGCCCATTCCCTTTCGCTTAGATCTGTTGGATACTTTTTTCTCATCTTTACCCCGTACTAAAATTTCAGATATTATAGCCTTTTACTTGTTTCCGGACAACCTCTAATAGTAAAGCAATAAATTGCGCTATAGACTTAGATAATATGCTTAATATAGGAGGCTTATATGACTACTAAAAAAACAGTATCATTTGATGATATAGATGGAAATACTTATGAATTAATCATTGATTCTAAAAAGTTACCAAATGGACTATCTAGTGCTATTGAAGGTATAAGGCGTACTGGCAAGAAAAACCAGAGGTCTAACTTTACAAACGAAACAGGTAATAAGAACGATCTTAGCAGATTACCGGAAATATTTGATGCCATGGATCGTACTAGTAACTGGTGGCCTGTCTTTGCAGGCGATAAGAAGACTCAGAAGCCTGAAAGTGTGCCTTCCCCTAGAGATCTCGTAATCAACTTTGGAGAAGGACGTGAATTTTATAACACAAAATCTTCAAATCGTCAAAGTTCAAATCCATTTATTCCAGCTTTAAACAAGATAGAGCCGAGTGCAATTGAAAATGCAGAATTGATATGGTTTAAAAATGCAGTGGTAAAGGTAAAAAGTGTAAGTGAACTGAACAAAGTTGTAGATCAAGCACTACATGCTGGAATCAGGATAAACGCATATAGTGAAGGACAGACGAGTTTTGCTGATGCAGTAATATTGAAAATGCTTTCGATCCCATGCAAAGAAAATGAGAAGGAAGATATAATATGTGAATTGATGCTAAGTGGAGCAATGTTCAGTTACGATCTATTGCAGGATAAGCGAATAAGTGAAGTTCATAACAAGCTGTATCAAGAGGTTCGTCCACAGATAGATAAATGGCTTAAAGAACTGAGAGAAGTCGGTGAAAGTGCTATTGAAAATGAAGGGATCGTAGAAGATGTCGGAATAGATAACAAAACATTTTTTATGAAATTTTCTGAGAATAGCAAAGTAAATGTTGCAAGAGTATTAGAAGGTACAAAAAATTTAGGTCTAACCACAGGGGAGGTAAAATTAGGAGGTGATATTATAAAAATGGGTAATAGTGAAGTTGAAGTCAGAAGTGGAAAAGGAGGTGAAAGAAATTACACCGATATATCTGACAATAGTGCTTTTGAGATAACATTTCCCACAAGCATTGGTGGCTTAAGAATTGAAGTATACCATAATGCAGAAAATGACCATCAAGTACAGGTCAGAGTAGCAGATACAGAAATGTGGTCTGAACTACAAAAAGGAGGTGAAGTAATAGGAAAAGGTTGCCTTTTTGGGGGAATGACGGTCAAAGAAGCGGTAGAAAAAGGAAGTTTTGTTAGGGATGGCAGATGGAGTAAAGAGAAGGTTACAGAAGAAATAAAGGCAGTTAGTAATAATTGCTCAAGTGAAGCATTGTCTTTGTGGGTGGATAGGACATGTGGAGGTAGTAAAGAAACCTTTAAGCAACGTTAAACAATAAGGGAGGGAGGTTTTGCTTCCCTTCTTTATCTGCAGCCACAAAATTGCAAGCTCTTCCAACAAATAAAAGCGCTTAAGCTAAATTTAATCTTTTAGTAAAGTAGGTTATAGCAAAAAGCCTATTAACAGGATATATATGTTTATTTCTATGAAACCGCTGCGGCATGGCAAAGCATACTACTACTATCTCCATAAGATACAAAATAGCGCAAAAAATAAGAAGCTGGAGGCTAAAGCGAGGATATACCCTAAAAGATCTAGCAGACAAAACAGGTATAAACTATCATACGCTGCGAAGATATGAACAAGGGATATGTGGCATTCCAGATGAAGAATTACAAGTTATAGCAGATGCATTATCAGTTAGTTTGAGTGATCTACTTCCTAGACAAAAAGTACTCAAAGAAAACAGTTGTTTTGATAAAAGTAAGATCCAATGGATGTACGATTTCATAGGAAAATACACAAAAACAAGGGGGCGAGAATCACGTAAAGCGATTTATGCATTAACCAAATCTATTCGAGCTGAAGAGGAAAGTGATGTAAAAGCAGCAAGAGTAAGAATGGCGGAGAATATGCTGGAGGCAGGATTTGCTACTGATATAATCTACCGAGCAACAGGCTTATCAACTGATGAATATGATAATGAAGAGGAAAAAGGTTCTAAGCGTCGAAGCAAAAGACAAGAGATGAAAAAGTGGAGAATAATACAAGGGTGTACGCAAGAGGAATTAGCAAAAGAGCTTGGTGTAGGAGGTCCACAGGTACATTACTATGAACAAGGGAGCACCATGTTCGGTGAAAGGTTATGGGAAATAGCGAGAAAATTGTCAGTGGATGCTAAGGATCTGGTGCTTAAATCAACGGAAGAAGACTGCTGTGAAGACGAAGATGGTGAAGGAGAAAAAGAACTATTAAGTTGGGTGAGAGAGTCTAAAAAAATTAGCAATCAAGAATCACGAGATGAACTGGATACATGGGTAGAATTTTTATCCCAAAGAAGGCAAATTTACAAAGAAAAGATTGATAAAGTAGAGTCAATCAAGGTTGCGAATAATTGTAAAAGACAAGATTTGATCTGACAGACAAGAATTAACTGACAGAAGAATTGAGGTAGTCAAAACTAATATCAGGCTCTTGTGTAATGCTACTAATATTTTTCTGAAAAGCAATATATTTGCTATCAAGAAAAGTTTGCATAGGCGTTTTGCCATAGCAATATTTACCCGAGTGAGGTCTTGTCTCATTATAAGAACGCAACCAATGATCAACATCAATCTGTAGATCTTCCAAAGAACTGTAGATTTTCTTTCTAAAGATGATATTGTAACACTCATCTTGCATGGTTCTATGAAACCTTTCACATATGCCATTAGTCTGTGGAGAGTTGGCTTTAGTTCTAGAATGATCGATGTTTTCTATGCCCAAATAAAGCTGATAAGCGTGATTTTCGGGCTTGCCACAATACTCCGTACCCCTATCAGTTAAAATGCGTAATAATGGAATTTTCTGCTCATCAAAAAATGGAATAACTCTATCGTTGAGAAGATCTGCAGCTGTAATAGCTGTTCTGTCCGTGTAAAGTTTAACCATTGCAACTCTGGAATAAGTATCAACAAAAGTTTGCTGATAAATGCGCCCTATACCTTTGATATTGCCCACATAATAGGTATCTTGAGAACCCAAATAACCTGGATGTTGCGTCTCAATTTCACCATGAGCTTCCCTTTGTTCTTTCACTTTTTCTAAAGCTGCAAGTTGTTCTTCAGTTAAAATGATTCCGTCTTGAGCTACTTTTGTCTCTAGTGCTTTAAGTCTCTTTTTGAGAGTTTCAAGGTCATTTCTTAGCCATACAGACCTTACTCCTCCCTGAGAAATTATTATACCTCTTTTTCTCAGTTCATTTGCAGCTCTTTCTTGCCCATATGCTGGAAATTCTGTTGCTATACTAATCACTGCTCTTTCTATATCGTCGGAAACTCTGTTTGCTAATAGCGGTTTTTTCTTACTTATTTCATGTAATGCTTCCTCTCCTCCATTTTCATATAACTCCTTAAAGCGATAAAATGTATCTCTTGAGTATCCCATCACTTTGCATGCTTGAGACACATTTCCTAGTTGTTTTGCTAGTTCTAATAATCCTAGCTTTGGTTTTAATATTTTTGTCTGTATTGTACTCATATCTAACACTCCTTTATTTTTATTATTTTTAACTTACTTTTTTAAAGTGTCAGGTCAAGTCTTATTTAATACAACTTATACTAGGTGTTTCTATTGATGATATTTCTCAAATAACTAGCTTGACTGCAGAGGAACTTGAAACCCCAAATAGGCATCTATAGCAGAAACTTCATATAGACTTTTGGAGAAAGGTTACAAATTCCTCCTCGGTTAAAATTTTAATACCCAGCTTTTTAGCCTTTTCGAGCTTTGACCCAGGTTTTTCGCCGACAACCAAGAAGTCCGTTTTATTTGATACACTTGAATTCACAATTCCTCCTAAAGATTCTGCCTCTACTTGCGCTTCCTTTCTTTCCATTGTCAAGAGGGTTCCAGTGAAAACTACCGTTTTACCGCTAAAAGGGGAATTACTAACATTAGCACTTACAGGCTCAATCTTTAGTTGAGAGGCGAGATTCTTTACCATTTCAACATTATCCTTTTCAGAGAAGAAAGATATTAATGAATCTATAATCTTTTCTCCTACGCCTATTATGCTCATTAATTCTTCTTCATCAGCAGAATACCAATTTTCATATGAGCCATAATGTTTTGCTAGTAATTTTGCTACGTGTGGTCCGACGTATTGAATCCCTAGAGAACATATAAATTTATCCAAACTCACAACTCTTCTGCTGTTAATGGATTTGAGTAAATTAGATATTGCTTTTTTTCCCCATCCATTTAGCTCGCTTAAGTTAAAATTTTTTAGTTTTTCTTCGAGAGCAAAAATGTCAGATATTTTCCTTATCAAACCAAGGTCATAAAAGAACTCCACTTGTTTACCGCCAAAACCTTTAATGTCAAGGACTTCCACAAAATGTTTTAACTTTCCTATTCGCTGTGCTGGGCAACCGTTTTCTTCGGAACATCTAGCTGTAGCTTCATCTTCAAATATATCTACTGCACTTCCGCATTCCGGGCAAGTATCAGGAAATATAAACTTTGGTGTATTCCGAGAACGAGACTTTTTATCCACTTCTACAATGCGGGAAATAACATCTCCAGCTCGTTCTACTACTACGATATCACCTTCCCTTATGTCTTTGCGCTTAATTTCATCTTTATTATACAGATTTGCCCTAGTAATGAGAACCCCTCCTATATTTATCGGAACTAATTCTGCAATTGGTGTCAGCACACCGGTTCTGCCTACTTGTACTGATATCTTCTTTATCTTGGTTTTTCCTTGAGCTGCAGGAAGTTTGTGTGCTGTAGATCCACGTGGTGCCTTGTTAGTATTTCCTAATCTATCATGTAATTTCAAATCATTAACCTTGTAGACTACGCCATCGATATCATAGCCTAAATTATGACGATTACTATAGATTCGATCATAGAACTCCAACATTTCGCCTACATTGTTTGCTAAAAATTTATATTCATTAACACAAAAGCCAAGTTCTTTCAGTCTATTTAATACTTCAAATTGAGTCTTTTCTGTACCGCCAATCAAAGAATAAGCAAAATATTTCAGCGGTCTCCTAGCGGTAACTTCTGGGTCCAATTGCCTTAATGAACCTGACGCTGTGTTGCGTGGATTTGAAAATTGATTATCCTTATTTAATTTTAAAAAGTCGTCATTACTTATGTATGCTTCCCCTCTCACCTCTAATCTACCCTTTATACCAGGTAAAGCTTGAGGAAAATCCTTTATGGTTTTTATGTTATCAGTAACATCTTCGCCTAAATTACCATCACCGCGCGTTGCAGCTTTAACGAGTAAGCCATTTTCATAAATTGCAGTGAAACTTAAGCCATCAATTTTCAGCTCGCACATTATCTTCAGCTCATCTGTATTTAGGAGTTCTCTGGACTTAGCAATAAATTCTTCAATGTCTTCTTGGCTGTAAACTTTGTTTAACGAGAGCATAGGCACAATATGCTGTACCTTGGAAAACCTATCGTCAGGCGCAGTACCAATGGTTTGAATATCTACTTTTTTTACCAGTTCATCGTACTCTGCATCGGTTATTTCTGATATATTTTCCCGATAGTACAACTCATTGTAGCGTTTTATTTCTTCTTGTAATGCATTTTCACTCATAATAATTTACCTCAACCACTGTTTCAGTATATAGCGACAATTGTAAATCAATTATTAACTCTTGCACTCACTTTTAGGTTATTTTGCGAATAAAATTCCCGCTTTACTAGTGTTTTTTATTAAAAAGATAATATTTAAATAGAAATATAAAAGTATTTAATATTAATAGAATTTTATGTAGGATGCTAAAAAAATGCTGACTGAGTTGCTTTCTCTGTAAGGAACTTTAATAAAATTTTATAAAATGGTATATATATGTTTGTACTGCAATTGAGTGAAAACATGAGTACTGAAAAGAAGATAGATCCTGATTCTTTATGTTACCATATAATTCAAAAGATAAAAGATGTTAGGCTAGAGCTAAATTGCTCTCAAGCGGATTTCGCAGAAAAAACTGGTGTAGCAAAGTCACTAATAGGAAAGTATGAGCGAGGGATACACAGCATTCTACCTGAAACGCTCGAGAAGATGGCAAAAAAATTACCGCGTGATGTTGAATATTTCTTCCCGAAGCCAATAAATTGTATTAACAGTGAAGACAAGAAGGCTTTTGATTTAGTGCAAAACCTAAAAAGAATTAAGGACCAAAAAGTTCGTGATGCGGTGTGCGCATTAACCAGATGTGTGTCAGAGGGGATTCAAATTAGAAAGGTTACAACAGAGATAAGACCTATAAGTTACCAAATGGCGCATAAGGCAAAAGATTGGCGGTTTGCAAGAGGTTATCCACAGACAGAGTTAGCAGATAGGACCGGATTAACAAATTCACAAATACGAAGATATGAGGAAGGGGACATATCGTTCAAAACAGTACCTAAAATAGCAGGAGGATTATCATTACATTATGGAGTTCTACTACCTACATCAAAAGAGGAAATCTATTGTGAAGATGAGGATGGTCAAGGAGAAAACAAGATATTGAGTATAATGCAAGAATATCAAAAAATTGGTGATCAAAGATTAAAGGATTCATTGTGCACATTTGTGTCTGAGATAGTAAAAATCAGCGAGGAAAACCTAAGATAAAAAGATATACCTTTATAGATATTTATATATAATATTTTTTTTACGCATAGCTTTAATATTTAGGAGCTAAGAGTGGAAAAACTACAGAAAATAATAAGAGCTATAAAAGGTGTATCTATAGCCAATTTTGTGAGCCTCCAAGCTGTTTCAAGCAAAGATTTGGAAAAAATAAAGTCATTGGTAGAAAGTGGTTAATGAATGCAGCAGACACACCTTTGCACAAGGCTATAATGCTGGAAAATATACCTGTTGTGATTGTGCACAGCTATTTATAAAGAATAAAAAAGGCAAAACAGCATATGACTTATCTCAAAATAAATCTTTGGTTCAAGATCTCTTTGCAACCGATAAAGAAATTAGACGACATGTTGGAACTGACATAGGGAGTGTTAAATAAACTGTGTCAAACCGCATTTTTAGTTCAACTCAATTTTCAGTCTGTTGGGAAAGAAAATATCAAGTTGAGAAATAGTTAATGCCCAATTAGGTAGGGTCATAACCCATTTTTGCTCTACCTTTTTTATAGCACAATATACCTGTTTGTACAAGGCATTTGTGCTGGTAAATGAGCCTTTGGTTTTGGTGAATTTTCTGATCTGCCTATGTAGCCCCTCAATAGGATTGGTAGTATAAATTAGCTTCCTAACTGGGCTAGAATACTTGAAATAACCAGATAAATTTTCCCAATTGTTCTGCCAGGATTTTACAACTAAAGGATACTTTTCTCCCCATTTTTCCTCCAATTCAAGCAAATAATTCTCGGCAACTTCTCTGCTTGAAGCACGATATATTTTTTTCAAATCACTCATGAAAACTTTCACATCTTTGCTCGATACATATTTCAGTGAATTCCTTATTTGATGCACTATACATAGCTGTACTTCCGCATTAGGAAACACACTATTTATAGCTATAGGAAAGCTTCTTAGGCCATCGACACAAGCAATCAAAATATCTTCTACTCCTCTTTCTTTTAGATCATTTAGTACTCCCAACCAGAAGTTAGCTCCTTCGCTTTCAGCTAAATAAAAGCCCAATACTTCTTTTCTACCATTTTGATCTATACCTAATATATTATACATACATTTACTTACACAATGCCCATCCTCTTTGACTTTAAAAAACATTCCATCCATAAACACTATTGGATACACGGACTGCAGCGGGCGACTACGCCATTCATTGATTACAGGCAGTAATTTGTCAGTAATACTCGATATCTCTGCCACCGATATTTTGTGATCATACATTTCCTCAACATGTGATGCTATGTCTCTGTATCCCATGCCACTGGCATATGTGCTTAATACCTTTGCTTCAAGTTCGGGATGCAGGCTTGTTTGCCTTTTTTTGACTATTTGTGGTTCGAAACTTCCTTCTCTATCTCTTGGCGTCAAAAGCTCAAATGACCCTGCGCTTGTACGTAAAGTCTTTGCATTTCTCCCATTTCTTCGGTTATTCTCTTCACTTTTAGCCAACAAGTGGTTTTCTATTTCACCTTCTAGACTTGCTTCTAGCAGCTTTTTTATCAATGGTGTTAGCGCACCATCCCTCCCTGTCAATGGTCTACCTTCTCGTATAGACGACAAGATATTTGTTTCTAATTCTTTATAATCTACCAATCCGGTAGTTCTGTTTACTATTTTTTGACTCATGTCAAACCTCCATTTTTTTATATCAATTTATTACTTTTTTTCGGTTTGACACAGTTTATTTAACCATACGCGTCAAGTTAAGGAAATAAAGGTATGAAAGAGATAGAATAATAAGGTATAAGTTCTCCCAGATATACTTTTAGTGAGAGAACCAATGAATAAAATAACTTGCTTATCAAAAAAGCTCAAAGAATTTTTTAATGAAAAAGCAGAGAAAATCTCAATTACAACAAGGTTTATAAAAAGAAAGAGAAAGCTAAAAGGTTCATCATTCGTAAAAGCCATGGTCTTGGGTAATATAGGAGTTGATAATTGTAGCGTAGAAACAATGTGTCAATTACTAAACGAGGACTCGATAGATATAACAAAACAAGGTTTGGATTTTAGATTTACTGAAGAAGCAGTGGAATTTATGAAAAGGATGTATAATGAATCTGTGATTCTCTTTAAAAATATCTTGCAAGTTGATTGCAAAATCTTACAGCAATTTAATAGTGTTAAATTATTGGACAGTAGCTATATTACTCTACCTAACAGTATGGAAGAGATGTATAAAGGTTATGGTACTAGCTACAGTGGCTATGAAAGCAATACTAAGTCTGGAATAAAGTTACAATTAGTTTTCGATTACATGAATCAGATAATAGACCAACTTAATTTAACGGAGGGAATAAGATCAGACCAGGGATATAGGAAACATTTAAGTAATATATCAAGCAATGATTTGCTAATATCTGATCTCGGTTATTTTGTGCCAAGTTCTTTTAAACAAATCAATGAAATAGGAGCTTATTTCATAAGTCGTTATAAATCCGATACCAACGTATATGATGTAGAAACAAATCAAAAAATGGAGTTATTAGAATGTTTAGAGGATAAGTTATTTTTAGAAAACGAGGTATTGTTAGGAAAAGAAGCAAAAATTAGAGTAAGAATTATATGTCAGAAACTAACTGAAGAACAGTCTATGGCCAGAAGAAGGAAAGCTAATAGATTAGCAAGATCGCAGATCCTCTAAAAGAAATCAAAAATTGTTGAACTGGTCAATATTTATAACTAATGTTCCAGAAAATAAAATTAGTGCTGAGCAAGTATTAACGATTTACAGAGTAAGGTGGCAAATTGAGTTATTATTTAAATTGTATAAAAGCCATATCAGGCTTGATAAGCTAAAAGGAAAGCCATGCAGAGTATTATGTGAACTATATGCTAAATTGTGCGCAATTCTTATATTTCACGGCATAGTTGGTTGCACAGAAGTGAAAAAGAATACAGAACTTAGCTTAACAAAGGCATTTATTGAGCTAAAAAGGCGGGTTAGAGAGTTATTTTTAGTATTAACCAAAATTAATAGTTTAAAAGCATTTCTTAAAAAACTCACTATAACTTGGTCGCGATTTTCATTAAAAGACAAACGTAGAAGGGCTAGAGTATCCACTTTAACCTCTCTAAATTTGCTCACAATCTCTTAACTTGACGCGTATGGTTTATTTAACACTCCCGTTTTTTCGCAGCTTCCTACAAACGGAGCTACCGCCCTCTTCCCTTATACTTACCCTGGGTTGAAGACTGAGCTTTCACAAATAGCTCCCAATATCCCTTCTGATCGCCTTCTTCCTGTATCAATCGTGCCAAACGCTGCATCAATTCATTATTGAGTATAGCCATCTTTGTCCATTTACCCACTGGTTTTGCAATAGCAACTATTTCCGGATTCTCTTTATAAACCTGGATGTCGTCAAAGTTATATTCTGTTTTCTTTTCACTCTCTCTCAATGGAGCCTTTCTGACGAGATTTTTGTATATTCTTCTGAAAAAGAGAAATATTTTAATAGCAATAATTAATATTATACCGTATATAACGATTTGCTCGTAGGACATCTTCTCTACTCTAAAATGATTCCATGAAGCAGAAACAATGCTACAATTTTTTTGTTTCGATTTGCTACAGCGTTTTCCAGTGCTGTATAACCTTCTTCAGAGTTATAAAAACATTTCAGATGAGCGTTTGCCTTCCTATCTAATAATAACTCGACAATTTCTTTATTGCCTTTCATAACAGCAAGATGCAGAGGAGTACAACTATCTCTTCCGATTGCGTTAATATCTGCTCTATTTTGCAATAAAAGCTCCACATGATCTTTTTTATTCAATGAAACTGCAAGGTGAAGAGGGGTACTTCCTTCTATATTTTTAATTTCAAGAAAAGCGTCCCCTTTGATCAGCAATCCCAACGTTACTGTGTCAGCATATTTTACAGCCATGTGAAGAGGAGATTCACCGAGACGATTCTGGCAATTGATATCTGCACCGCATTGTAACAACTTTTGCATAACATCAAGGTGCTTATACTTTATTGAATAATGCAAAGGAGTGTCGCCATCGATATTCTGAGCATTAACATTTTTGCTCATAACTACAGCAACCTCTGCTATTGCTGTGGATTCATATTGAGAGGCAACGTGTAATACTGTATTGCCCTTTTTATTTACGGCATCAACGTTAGCATCATATTCCACAAGGAATAGAAATAAGTTGTAAAGATCGCGTTTTGCAGAGAAATGTAAAATTTTAGTACCAAATCTACTATTGATAATCTCTTTGAAGGCTGCACGAACTAATAAAGAAAGAATACTAGGATGTCTGAGGTGATAAATTTCCTTTGCAGCCTTTTGTAAAATTTTTTCGATTGTCATAACAACCCCACAAAAAATGTGTTTGTATTAGAGTATGCAGCGATAAATGTTTTTAAATTATTAACTCTTGCACTCACTTTTGGGTTATTTTACGAATAAAATTCCCGCTTTGCTAGTGTTTTTTATTAAATATATAATATTTAAATAGAAATAGAAAGATATTTAAGCAAATATATTAACATAGAAATCTATTCTTTGGAAACTTGCTTGGATTCTTCTTTTATTGATTCGACTGATACATCTTGAATTTCTTCTTCCGGCTTGTTTGGTTCAGCTAGAGTTGACTCTTCTTTAGATTCTGCTGCTAATTTGCGTTGTTTGATAACTTTCTTCAATGTTTTGACTGCGATGAAGTTGATACTGAAAACACATGCAGAAGTTATGGCTAATGCTGGAAGAGGAGCTAAACTGAATGTTGGTAAAATTGCCACAATTGTACCAGCGGTCAGTAAAAATGCTAACTTCTTGCTCCCGATTATCTTATTTTTCTTAACCTTTATGGGGTTTAATTTTTTTACTTTTCCTTTTAGCTTTTTGAAGCCTTTTTTGAATATGCTACCCTTTTTCTCTACAGGTTTTGCTTTCTTCGTTTTTAAGCTTTTTATTTTTTCTTTTATTCCTTTTTTGACATTTTCTACTTTAGAGGTCTTCTGCTCTAGTGCCATCAACTTTAGAGGTTGCTCTATGGAATGTAGCGGTTTTGGCTTATCGTTTGAAATTTTAGCTTCTTGCCCCTTAGTATGTTTTTTGGGCGAAACTATGTTTTTTAAACCTTTCTTTGCTTTATTTCTTTAGTTTGCTTGGCATCGTTTATAGTTCAATATTGCAGAATCTATCTATTACTTCCTGGTGGTCCTCTATCATCGCATTTGCCTCTTGCTGTAAGCACTTGATGTTTTTTGGTGTTATATTATCCATCTCAGCTAATGCTACTTTTAGTTGTGATTGAATGTCTATCATTCTTATCTTATATTACAAAAAAATCAGTCAGTAACTCCCTGCTCAGATAATCTCTATTCTAAATCTATTAAAATTATGCAATTAAAGACATATCTTGTATAATACTTCTAATGCTACTTTTAGCAAAAATTTGTGAATATGGTTAGAACAGTAAGTAGAAGAGAGCCTGTATGCTATCAACCTTTTTTGCAGCGAAGTTATATGAGCACATCATGGAAGTTTGTATATTAAATTAGGAGTTTTGTGGATTACAGACTAAGAGCTTATTTACTTGGAGTTATCTGGTTTATACTTAGTTTATTTAGTAGTGTAGCTAATGATACTATATCAAAATATCTAAGTTTACATCTCCAAAGTTTTGAAGTAATCTTTTTCCGCTTTTTATTTAGCACTATTACCCTTGTACCTTTTATGCTTTACTATGGAAGAGAAGCTTTTAAAACAAGTCAAATATCTATTCAGATAACTAGAGGAGTATTGTTATTTGTTGGAATAACCTTGTGGACCTATGGGTTAGCTATTTTTCCCATAGTAACTGCAACAATTATAAGTTTTTCTATACCATTATTTGTTATACTTCTTGCAATCCCTTTACTAAATGAAAATATAATTTGGCAAAGATGGTCAGTAACTGTTATTGGCTTTGTTGGTATTGCTATTACTACCAAAGCTTATAGTGAAGACTTTAATCCTAAAATTCTTATTTTTATTGTATCTACATTAATCTTTGCTATATTAGACATACTTAATAAGAAACTCGCAATAAAAGAGTCCGTAATAAGTATGTTATTTTATTCAGCTCTAACAACAACTATTTTTTCCACTGTGCCTTTGCTGTTTTATTGGCATTTGCCTTCCTTGTTAGAATTAGTATTACTACTGATTTTGGGAATTAATTCAAATCTAATTCTGTTCTTCACATTAAAAGCTTTTACTCTTGCAGATGCTACTGCACTTGCACCATATAGATACATAGAGCTAATAATTTCTGCAATAGTAACATATGTTATGTTTAATGAGTTGCCTGATAAAAGTGCTTTGTATGGTATTTTAATATTAATACCATCGACTTTGTTTATAGTTTATTCAGAAAGTAAAGTAATTAAGAAAAATAATGTATGCAACGCTAGAGTAAAAATTTATGACTCTAATTGTTAATGATGTTCTTTTTAAATGTTTAAGCAGTTGAGCTACATTAGGATATTTTTAAGGTGATGACAAGATGTATATAACCATTATAGGAATAGGGTATGTAGGTTTAGTATCTTGTGCAATGTTATCAGAGCAGGGTCATAACGTTGATTGCATTGACATAAATACTAAGAAGATTGAGTTATTGAAATTAGGAAAAATTCCTATATATGAGCCTGGATTAGCAGACTATTTAGAGAATAATATAAAGTTACAAAGGATAAGATTCTTCGATTCGTATTCTCAAATAAATCCCAACACAGAAGTAGTGTTTGTAACTGTAGATACTCCATCAGACTCCTTAGGAAATGCGGATTTAAAGAATGTATATAATTCAATAAGTAAAGTTTCTGAGAGAGTTAATCAAGATTGCTTAATAGTTATAAAATCAACTATTCCTCCTGGTGCTACAAAAAATATATATAATTATTTATCTAATAAGGGCTACAACTTTGATTTGGGAGTTAATCCGGAGTTTCTCAAGCAAGGCTCTGCAGTATCAGATTTTTTATATCCAGATAGAATAATAATAGGAGTAAAAACTAAGCGAGCTAGAGTAAAACTAGAAGCTATATATAGATCATTTACAGATAGGAATATTCCGTTAATAGTCACTGATACAGTTACAGCTGAAATGATTAAATATGCTTCTAATGCCTTTCTAGCAACAAAAATTGCTTTTATCAATGAAATGGCAGGTTTATGTGAGATGTTAGAAGCAGACATCGACCTTTTAGCTAATGGCATGGGGATGGACCATAGAATAGGTAAGGAATTTCTAAAAGCTGGCCCAGGATTTGGAGGATCCTGTTTTCCTAAAGATTTGTCAGCTTTGATAAGGATTGCTGAAGATCATAATGTCAAGCTACAAATTTTAAATTCAGTTAAGGAATCTAACTATAATCATATAACAAACATCGCTAAAAAGGTAGAATATGCTCTAAATGGAGCTCAAAATAAAAAAATAGCGATATGGGGGCTAACTTTTAAACCTGGTACTGATGATGTAAGAAATAGTCCAGCTATAGATGTCGCAAAATTGTTAGTGAATAACAACGCTAAAATTACTGCATATGACCCAGTGGGAATGAATAATGCTAGGCAAGTTCTAAAGGATATAGAGTACGCGGATAACGCTATAGAAGCTGCAAGGGGCGCAGAAGCCTTGTTATTGTTAACGGAGTGGAAGGAATTTAAAAATCAAGATTTTTTAATCTTAAAGGATGTGATGGCTACACCTAATATCTTTGACTTTCGTAACTTGTTAGATAATGAATTGTTACTAGGATATGGTTATAACGTTTACTCCCTGGGTAAAAATCTATCTACAAAGCTTAACTGTTGAGAAATGTTTTCTACACCGCTTTACTTAGTTTTTTAAGGCCTTTGCTTGATAGTATGGAAAAGCAAACGAGTGCAACAACAGAGCAAATGGAAAAAAATGAAAACATAATACTGTTACCAAAGTGCTTAACAAGTACTCCTAAAACCACACATGAAAATATTGAACTTGCAATATACCCAAATAATCCTGTCAAGCTTACAATTGCACATACATTATTTTGTGGAGCAATTTCTACAGCTATAACACCTGTCAGTACTTGCACTCCAAATATAAAAAATCCTGATAAGATTGCGCCAAGGTTCATAAGAATTATGTTTTGACAAAAGTTCATTGCAATAAAAGTGAGTGCTATACCCAACATGTAAAGTAATGCCAGCAAGCTTCTATTTTGAAAGAAATACATATCACTAATTCTTCCTGTGATTAAAGTTCCAAGGATTCCACCTAAATCATATACACCTGTTATTAGTGAGGATTGTACAAGAGAAATTTGTAATTTATCCTTTAAAATTATAGGAAACCAAAAGAAGATTCCCATTTTTATAATATAAGCACAAAAAGTAGCACAACATAGAAACCATATGGAACTTTTCACTTTGATACCTATCTGAGATTTCTGCACCTTATAATAGGTAGTAAAGTTGGCACTTTCTTCGTAATATGCTTTTAATATTATATAAATTCCAAAAAGTAAGCATAAGAGACCAGAGTACAAAAATGCACTTTTTGCATCATATATTTTGATTATACTTGGTAATACAATTAAAGTAATACAAGAACCAAGTTGCTGAGATGCGCTCATAACTCCCCATGATGATGCAATTGAAGAGATACTAGAGTTTGTAACCATAAACTTGGTAATAGCTGGCCAACCTAACCCTTGTGTCCAAGCTAATAATATTAATGTTAACAGTAATAAAGTTAGATTATTATATGATAAAGCTATACCAATGGTTAATAATCCAGTTGCAATATTGCATAGCCCAAACATAAATAATGGATTATTTTTGGAGTCCATGACTATTCCATTAACGAATTTTGATACTCCATAAAAAAAAGAAAAGCAGGCAAAAAAATAGCTTAATTTTATATGGTCAGTATCTATTAACAGTGGTAGAGCAATTGGTATACTCTGCCTTGAGAAGTAAAGTAGCACATATCCAAAAAAGAATAGTAAATATTGAAAGAAAACAAAGTTCACACCTATTCCCCAAACAGTCCCATGCAAATACTAGCATAATACTATGTTGGTATAATATTGTTTTACAAGAAGTTTGCAAACCATTAATGTAGAAAATTGATAACAATCGAAATTACCTATTCAGTATCTTTCTTATAGTAGATATAGTAGTATTAATATCTTCACAGCTTATATCTCTATGTGTTATAACTCTGATTTTACCTCTTATGTTAGCCATCCTAATTCCATAATTTGTCATTAGTATATTTATTAATTCTTGAGCAGATATACAATCAGTACGTAATGAGAAATACGCTATATTAGTTTTGTATAGGTCAATATTGATTATAACTTGATCTATAGAGCTAAGACCTTTTATAAGGTGCTGCATTTTTTTATGATCTTCTATTAAAGAATTCATGTTGTTGTTGAGAGCATATAAACATGCAGCTGAAATAATGCCAGCTTGGTGCATACCTCCGCCAATTTGAAACTTATAGTACCAAGCTTTTTCAATAAACTCTTCACTTCCAGCCAATACTGCACCCATTGGAGCGCCTAATCCCTTACTAAAATCAATAAACACCGAATCAAAATAATTTGCATATTCTTTTGGAGATATTTTAGCATAAGCACAAGCATTGAACAGCCTTGCTCCATCTAAATGAGAGGATACGTCGTTCTTTTTGCAGAGACTTGAGATCTCTTGAATATACTCTAAAGGCCACACAGCTCCACCACCAAAATTCGTTGTTTGTTCGACAGAAACAAGCCCAACTTTTGGAACATTCCTTAAGCTAGGACGAGTAATAAACTCAACGATTTGCTCTCCAGTAAATATTCCTCTTGTTCCTTTAATAGGTAAAGGAGTGGCATGTGCCTGGGCTGCAATTAATCCAGATTGCACTATTAATGGATGCGAAGTTTCATCGAGTAACAAATAATCACCAGGTCTTTGAATGTGCACTTTATAAGCAATTACATTACACATCGTTCCCGAAATCAAAAATATTCCTGCTGGCTTACCTAATATTTTACATGTGGTTTCTATTAATTCGTTTACAGTTGGATCTTCACATGCAGCTTCATTTCCAACTTTTGCTTTAGCCATTACTTCCCTCATTTCAGATGAAGGATTAGTGTTTGAATCGCTAAAGAAATCTATTTTTACCCTCATACTAAATTTAATACAACCTCCTTTATAATTTCAGCAGCATTTATTATGTCTGCTTCCTCTATGCCAAGATGAACAACTGCTCTTATATGAGATTCGAGCCAAGGAAAGAGCAATAAACCATAAGCTTGGCATTTACTCAAAAAAAACTCATTAGTCACATTTAGTTCTTTTATACTAAAGCTTACTATGTTAGTTTCTGGATAAGGTAGTATCAGCTTTACATGTGGAATTTCTTTAATCTTGTCTGCAAACAATTTAGCAAGCTTATTATCTTCTTTAAGCCTAGAGATATTATTCTGTAGTACATATTTTGCTGCATTAGCGCAGTACCCAATTTGATGATAACCACTCCCCAACCAAACCTGTAACTTCTTAGCCTTTTCAATTATCTCTCTTTTACCCATAAGCATTGAACCAAAAGGAGCTCCAAGTCCTTTAGTAAAAGAAAAGCTCATTGTATCTACATATTTAGCATAGTCAGCTAAAGCAACATTTGTTTCAGCATGAGCATTAAATATTCTCGCACCATCTAAATGAAGACTTATATTGTGAGCTTTTAAGAAATTATATAACTCTACTTGTTTCTTAAAAGGATAAATTTTACCGTTAAACCCGTTTATACTATTTTCTATAGAAACTAGACTCACCTGAGCAAAAATTTTATATCTCGGTTTAGAGTTAATAGCATATTCTACTTCATCAATATCTAAGATTCCGGTATTATTCCTAATACAGTTAAACACTATACTATTTACTTTTGCATTGCCTGCACTATCGAAAAAATTAACATGATAATTATAATGAGTAATTAGTTCATCACCAGGACTTGTTTGACTGGCAATAGCTAACCTATTTGCAAGCATACCGCTGGTTACGAACAATGCTTCTTCTACTTTGAATAATTGTTTACAATATTCCGATAAGTTGTTACAGCTTTTGTCTTCACCGTAAGCAAAATCTCCAACGATTGCACTACTTATTGCGTGTATAACGTTGGAGCTTTGTAAAGTTGTAGTGTCACTTCTCAGGTCGATAGTTTTTTCCATTTTCTTTTTTGATATTTAGACAGCCAATTTGAGCATCCCAAAGTTCTTTATAAAGACCTTTCTTGCAAACTAGTTCAGAATGTTTACCATCTTGGACAATTTTTCCTTTGTCAAATACTAGAATTCGGTCCATATGTAAAAGTGTAGAAATACGGTGTGCTATAGTAATGGTGGTTTTATTTTCCATCAACTTAAATAAACTCATTTGAATTGTTTTCTCTGTTATAGAATCTAACTGACTAGTTGGCTCATCGAAAAATAATATCGGAGCGTTTTTTAGAAATGCTCTCGCTATGATTATTCTTTGTCTTTCCCCTCCAGATAGCTTTATGCCTTTTTCTCCGACTACAGTTTCATATTGATCGGGTAGAGTCATAATGAAATCGTGAATACCAGCCAGCTTTGCAGCTCTTATTATTTCTTCGATAGTAGATTGAAGTTTACCATATATAATATTTGCTAAAATAGTATCATGAAACAACAATGGTTCTTGAGGTATTACAGATATTTGTTGCCTCAAAGAACTCTGTGTAACTTCCGATACTACTTGATTATCAATCTGTATATTACCTTTTTTAACATCAAATAGCCTTATGATTAAGTTTATAAAAGTAGATTTACCACCTCCAGAATAACCAACTAGACCTACCTTTTCGCAAGGATTAATGGTAACTGAAAAATCTTGAAATAATGACTTCTGACCCTCATAAGAAAAAGAAACATTATTAAACGTTATTCTTCCACTTAATAAATTTAATTTTTTAGCATTTTCCTTATCTTGAATTTCTGGTACGGTAGTCAAGATTGGCAATGCATCTGAAACTTTGCCGAAATGAGTAGAAAATTGGGTAAGATTCCTAGTTAGATGGTTAAGAAACTCTATAATCGATATATTAATTCCAAGTACAAGAGCAATATCTCCTATTGCAATCTTGTTCAATTGATAATCATGAATTAAAAAATACAAGTTTACTGCTTGGAGTATATCAAATGAATAGCCATATATAAACCAAAGCCAAAAGTATGCCCATTGTAATTTTCTTTCTGCAATAGTTTTTTTCTTGCATACTTGAAAAAATTTATGCCTCTCATGCGCTTGCCGAGAAAATAACCTTACTGATATAACATTTAAAATACTGTCGGCTATACCCGCTATTACTTGTGAACTTTGTTTAGAATGATCATCGGCTAATCCGGTAAGCACCCGAAAACTGAAAACCGAAATCAAAATAAAAATGTTCACCCAAATGAATGTAGCTATTGCAAACTTTATATTTACTAGTGATAAAGTATAAATAGCCAAGATTAATGCTATACTATAACTAAAGAAACAGTCTATAAGCAGTCTTATTAGCTCTATCACACTATCCATTAAGTTACTGACCTTATATACTAAACTTCCGGATAGGTTGTTTTGATAATAGGAATGGTCTTGCTGAAGCAGCCTGTAAAAAGACATATCAGCTATTTTTTGACGCATTGAGGTAAACATTCGAATGTCAACAAAATAGCCATAGAATCTAAAAGCAGTAGTAATAAGTAATGCCATACAAACATAAGCGCTTACAGGTAATAAAAGATTTTCAATTACATTACCTTCTTGATATTTTACAGCTGTATCTAAGATATTTTTTACTAAATACTTTCTAAAAGATAAATCAACAGCCACTACTAGGGCAACCAGGAACATTACAAGCACATTAAGCTTAAACTTGGATAAGATATTCAAAATGAACACCAATATATACTTGAAACTACCAACTCTACTTTTGTTCATTTATAATGCTAGCTCCACCACATTGACTTTTTTATTGAGAAATACAAGCAGTGAAAACCATAAATTTTTGTATATTTTTCCTGAAATGTCTCCAGCATCATGTAGTGCTGACGCTTGATTCAGAATAAGTAGCTTATATAAATCTCGCTTAGCTTCAGCAGTGTTGACCTCAGAAATATTTGTAGTTGTGTCTGTAATAAAGGCTAACCAGCTCTTAATAAGTTCTTCCATATTTTTTGTTTTTATACTTTCCTGGCGACGAAATAATGATAAGTATTCTCTCAGTATAAATTCTGTTAATGCACCACAGTTTAATATACCAAAAACTGAAGGCTGAGGTTTTGGCACACAAGGAAGACTTTTATCTTTTACAACCCATCTCGTAACATAAGCAAACCTATCTTTAGCATCTATATTCTTATCACTACCATGCCATAACCGTGAATCAAAAACTATCGCATCTCCTGCTGAAATAGGTAGTGACTTAATTTTATAATTTTCCCGGTTATCCGAGTATTGATCCAAAAAGTATGGATGCCAAAAATCAACTAGAGGCTGTATTTTCCAGTTGTGACTATCTTCTATAACTTGTAGTGCACCTGAAGTTTTATTGACATTATTCAAAGCTAGCCAAACAGAAAAATGATAAGGGTCATTAAAGCTATAAGAGATGTCCTGATGGAAGGGAACTGCATCTATTAAATCAGCAGTTTTACATATAACATTTGATTTTTTCTGCAGTATCTGGCATTGAAGTGACTTTTCAAGATAATTTTTAATAATTTTATCTAATACTTGAGATACAATTCTAGTTACCTGAGATGATGTACCCCATCTTCCAGTGCAGTTTAAATAGTCAGAAGTTGAAACACCTAATTCTTGAGATAACTTTGATATCTTGCTTATTATATCATTTAAAGACTGAGTTATTAACTCTAAAGGAACTAGATTTTTGATAATAAAAAAACCATTTTTTTGCAATGCTTTCATATATTAACACCTAATGTCAATAACTGATAAATAATCTGTTAAAGGTACAATACTAAAAATTTTAAGCCCTTTTACTTGTTTTAGTATTCTTTTCCAATCGCTCAATGTCCTTAGTTTACCCCCTGTTTCAACCATTACATTAATATCTACAGAACCTCCCACTGGGGAGTAGTAATCTAGGATAGTTTCTATCACTAAAACGCGTGGTATTCCTTTATTTTTTACCAATTTTAAATAAGACAATACCTTATTATCATCATAATGCTGCAGAAAGCGGCAAAAGACACCTAATTCATAATTTGTAGCTGATAATTCTTCTTGAGTTATGAGTTTAATTTTTAAATCTTCTACTGCCTGCCTAGGCACTTTATGTTCGTTGTAATAATATAAGCCTATAGAACCTTTATTGTGTATATCAGAATAAGCAAGAAATAAAGAGTGTACGCCAAATAGCAATATATTTTTAGCACCATCTATATTAACCCTAGAATTAAACTCTTTAGTGTCAAACCTGGAATATCCTAGCAATGCTTGGTAAAACGCTATTTTCCTGTCTTCTGATATTTCTTTCTCCTTAAAAGATTCAAATGAAGATATTGACTCCTGCCTTAATATATCGGCAATTTTTAACCAATTCTTTTCAGCGGCAACCCTTGCCCACATTGCTGCTGCTTTAGGCAAAAATGGTATTTCCTTAAAACACTTACCTTTTGATGATAGTTGCCATAAGTCCTTGTTCTTATCGTAATCAATAAACCCTATTTCCCACAACGCCCTTAACAGCCTTTCTAGATTTGGAACGATAATATTTAACTTTTGAGATAAAACTGGCATAGTTGCAGGTAAGATATTTAACAAATCAAGTTCAATAGCAACATTTGCGAGGTAAGTTTTCCAAAAGGCTGAAAGTTCTGCAGAAATCTTATGCACTTGAGATTCTTTATCTAAATCAAAAATACTAAACTTTACGTTTCCGGTAATATCGATCTGTCCTAATACACCTTCAAAAGTTTCAACTTTTGCCATGCCATTATAGAATGCTTCTACCATTTTAAATCTTTGCCGGTAAACAGGATTGCCATTAATATCTATATGAAACCAGCCATGCTTATCTTCTGCAATAGCAAATCCTTTATGAAAAACATTAAGCTTTTTATACCATTTATTATGTACTAACTTTCCATGATTATTAATATGTGTAGCTTTACCATCTTTATGGACTACAGCGATACCATCCTTAAAATCCCCAACATAATTGTATTCTTGCTCATAAACTCTATTGCCGTTCAAATCAATATGAAAAAACTTATCATGCTTTCTAATCACACAAATATCTTCTTGGTAATTTCCAATCCATTGATACGAATGTTTGTATACTCTACATCCAGATGGATCAATATGGTAATACCCTGTGTCATCTTCTACGGCTGCTCTATTGCAGTAAAATCCAAAAGTTTTTAAAAATCTGTCGCGATAAATTGCTTCTCCCATTGCATCGATGTGATAAGCGCCTGTCTCATCATAAACTGGTGCAAGGCCAGGCTCGTGAAATTTATCAACTCTAATAAATCTATTTTTGTACAAAGGATTTTCTGACAATTGGTGAAACCTTTCACAGGGGGAAACCCTAATAGATTTAAGGTACTCACTATCTTTCATTAATTGACTAATGGTTTTCTCATGTTGCATGTTTTGCATAATTCATAGTTTAAATAATTCTTTTGTAAGTTTAGGTACTCGCTACTTTGCCATATTTCCTCCAGTTTAACTTCATTAACATTGCCAAAATCTCCTAATGTTTTGCGTAGTTCATCTGGAGCACAGCAGGGACTAAACTTGCCTTCATTGTTTATCCATGCTTCTTTACCTAAAAATGGGCACTGACCACCTGGAGCCAAATCCTTGATACCCTCTTGAGAAAGGATCGTAAAATTTTCTAATTTTATCTTTTTACCATTTGGCAATAGCATATTATCCCTAAGTTCATATAACCTTCCCACCTCCGTATTCCATCTACTAATTGCTAATTCATCTCTCCTCATAGATAGATCCTTAATTTCCTTAAAATGTGCCCAAAGATGATGTCCTTTAACTCTATCTATGCCATTTTTTATAGCCATCTCAACTATGTCGTAAAGTTCATGTAAATTACTTTCTAAAAATGTTAATTGTAAAGTAACGGTACACCTTTCGCCTGTATCGCTAAAGTATTTATCTCTAACTTCAAGGAAAGTTTTTAAATTTTCTGTCACTACTTCCCATTTTGAACCTTTCATGATTCTTTCATGAGTTTCTTTAGTTGCCCCATTCCAGGAAATCTTAACATCAGATAAAATTGGTACCAATAGTTCAGCCCATTTTCTAGCTCCTTTAATAGGAAAAGAACCATTGGTCGTGAGGTTAAGCTTCAGGCCGAACTCATGGCACAAATTGATTATTTCATCAAAGCTTTTATACATTAAAGGCTCACCCATAGTAGAAGGAATGATTTCCCTTAAAGGTGTTCCATCTGCTTCCTTAATTACCTTCCTGATAGTTTCTATTGACATTATCTTGGGTTTTATCCCTTTAGCTTTCTTCTCCTCTTTAACTTTACTATATGGTGAAAAGCATTCACACATTACACAAGCAAAGTTGCAGTAATCTGGATTAGTATCAAAAGTAATTCTCCAAGGACCAGGTTTTGTAGCCACTGATTTGCCTTTATTTTCAATAACATTACGGTAAATTTTGTTAAGTTTCTCAGTATGCTCACTTATAGAAGGTACATTACCATTTTTAGTATAAAGATAGCCTCTTTGGGTCAGTTCACTGTATAATTCCTGGTCTGTAGATAGGACTTGCATTTTTTCTGACAAACTATTTGTATCTCTATGCTTAAATAATAGTCCGTTTATTCCATCTCTTACATATTCTGCCATGCCACCATAATCAGCCGTTATTACTGGTACACTCAGTTGCTGTGCTTCATGTATTACTAATGGTGAATTTTCACCCCAAATTGAAGGAACAACTATCGCATCAACTTTATTAAATACATCAGTAACTATATTTTTATTGTTATAACTTCCCATCCATTCTATCCTTTCTTTAACAGCATGTGGAAACTGATCGGCAATCGCTTTTAAAGTTTTAGTTTCTTCCCTTGCCGCTCCCCAAATTCTAAGTTTTGCTTTAGATGATAAGCGAGAAAAAGCCTTCAATAATAGGTCAACACCTTTCTCGGGAGTATGAGTACCTATATAACCGAAAATAAACCCTTTTTCTTGCACCCTATTTCTATTCTTAAGACGATTTAGATCAAAACCATAATCAAGATAAGAAATTTTGTTTATCGGAACATTAAAGTCTTGAGTAAATTTATCCATTAAGAATTTTGACGGAGCAATGAAGTAATCTATATAGTCCACTACTTTCTTTGTTTGCTTCATTCTAGTTGCAACCCATTGTTCCCAATAATTTAAGTCTGAATTCAAGAATTCTTCATCTCCTGTAAAATACCCCTTGTAACATTGGGTTGCACATTTTTGATCCTTCTGTCCATCACAAAGCCGTAACAAATCTTCAGAATTACGTTGAATAAATCTTCCTCTTGGACACATTAACCAAAAATCATGTAGCGTAAAAATTGTAGGTATATTTTCTTTAAAAGCAACTTCTGGTAAAGTAATTGATAGATGATTAAGATGACCAAAATGTATAAGATCTG